>JAWKHU010000150.1:0-1259 GCA_041394685.1 Vicinamibacterales bacterium | reverse complement strand
GCACGTGGCTCGCGGACGGGTCGGCGGCCAGCGTGCCGAGCTGGTCGGCCGTGGTGCACACCTCGAAGCGGCCGCAGGCGGTGGCGGCGAAGGTGACGTACGTCGGAGCGTTGTCGAGGAACGCCGACAGCAGGCCCGTGGCCCAGAAGTAGTGCCACGGCGCCGACAGGCCGAGCGCGGCGCCCTTGGTCTC
Source organism: Vicinamibacterales bacterium (assembly GCA_041394685.1). Lineage (GTDB taxonomy): Bacteria > Acidobacteriota > Vicinamibacteria > Vicinamibacterales > UBA2999 > VFZN01. The sequence continues at coordinate 1,066 of JAWKHU010000150.1, read as the reverse complement.
GAGCAGGGCGGTGGCCGGGATCATCGCGACGAAGATGCCCACGAACAGCGCCGCCACCTCGAGGATCGGCGCCCAGGCGAAGGCGTTGGCCTGGCGCACCGACTGCGGCGTGATCCACATCGACAGCAACGACAGGCCGAGCATCGCGAGCTCGCGCAGGTGGAAGCGGCGCGGATCGGCCGGGTCGTCGCCCGGCGACAGGAGCAGCACCGCGGCGACGACCAGCAGCAGCAGCGCGAAGTTGACCCGCCCCGTGACCTGCAGCGGTCGGATGGCGCGGTCGTCGAGCGCGATGCGCTCCGGGCTCTCGCGCCGGTACATGTAGCGGTCGAACGCGAAGAAGATGGCGAGCAGCACGGCGATCGCGAACGTCCACGGCGCCCACAGGCGCTCGAGCGTCCACAGGAACGGCACCCCGCGCAGGTAGCCGAGGAACAGCGGCGGATCGCCGATCGGCGTGAGCGCGCCGCCCACGTTCGAGACCACGAAGATGAAGAACAGCGGGATGTGCCAGGTGTTCTTGCGCTCGAGGTTCGTGTGCAGCACCGGGCGGATGAGCAGCATCGACGCGCCGGTGGTGCCCACGAGGTTCGCCAGCACGGCGCCGACGGCCAGGAACGAGGTGTTCACCCAGGGCCGGCCGGGCAGGTCGCCCGAGATGTGGATGCCGCCCGAGATGACGAACAGCGAGCCCAGCAGCGCGATGAACGACAGGTACTCGAGCCCGGCGTGCTGCAGGGCGTGCAGCGCCTGGTGCCCCACCTCGTCGTGGCGCGTGCCGAGCACGAGCAGGCCGACGAGGACCGGCGCCGCCCACCCGAGCGCGACCAGCAGCTGGTTGCGGACGTGGTGCCAGAAGTGTTCGGCGACCTGGGGGACGATCGCGATGGACAGCAGCAGCCCGGCGAACGGCAACACGGTCCACAACGGCAGCGCCTCCCCGAGCGCATGCATCCGGGCACCTCCAGTCGGGCCGATGTAACGCCCGGGATGGATCTCGGCGGGACGGGGTGACACGATCCCCCACCGCCGGTGTCGCAGGGGGGAGGGGGAGGCGATGGGGGCG
>JAWKHU010000149.1:0-1006 GCA_041394685.1 Vicinamibacterales bacterium | reverse complement strand
TGGTGCCCCCGTGATCGGTGCCGTCATCAAGCACGGGCGGGTCGTCGTCTAGGCGAGGGACGGGAGTGGTACGCTGGGGTCCGACTCCCGACTCCCGACTCCCGACTCCCGACTCCCGACTCCCGACTCCCCACGAGACCCCCAATGTCCTTTTCGACGCAGACGCTCGACCAGTTCCTCGAGGCGCTGAGCCGGCCGGAGCCCACACCCGGCGGCGGGACGGCCTCGGCCGTGGCAGGCGCCATGGGCACCAGCCTGCTCGTCATGGTGGCGGGCCTCACGAAGACGCGCGCCAACACCGACGCCGAGCACGCAACGCTGGCAGCCGTACGCGGCTCGCTCTCGCCGCTGGCGCCGGCGCTGCTGCAGGCGGCCGATCGTGACGCCGAGGCCTTCGATGCCGTGATGGCCGCCTTCCGCCTGCCCCGGGCGACCGACGAGGACAAGGCGGCGCGCAAGACGGCCATCCAGCGCGCCTTCCGTGCCGCCACGGAGACGCCGCTCGAGACGCTGCGTCTCGTGGCCAACGGCATGGAGCTGGGCGAGACGGTCGCCAGGCTCGGGAACCCCGCGGCAGCGAGCGATGTGAAGGTGGCCGCCGGGCTCCTGGACGCGGCGGCGGCGGGCGCGGCCGCCAACGTCCGCATCAACCTGGAGAGCCTGGCCGACGACGATTTCCGGACCGGTGCCGGGCTCGAGGTGGACCAGCTCCTGGGCCGTGCGGGCGAGGCCCGGAGCCGCCTGGAAGCCGCGCTCCCCTAGGCGTTGGCGGCCGTTCCGCGGCCGCCGGTTAAAGCTCAGCCCCTCGATGGCCGAAATGCCGAGAGAGGGCGGGATGAAGACGATTCTCAAGATTGCACTGGTCCTGGTCATCGTGACGGCGACGGTGCAGGCCGGACGCGCGGCCATCAAGCACTACACGTTCGTGGACGCCTTGCAGGAGTCGCTGCTCTTCGCCAGCAGCCGCACCGAGGACGAGCTCTACGACACGGTCCTGACCATGGCG
>JAWKHU010000148.1:0-1009 GCA_041394685.1 Vicinamibacterales bacterium | reverse complement strand
CAGGTGCTCGACGAGGTGGCGTCGCTGAACGACAAGGTGACGGTGGTCGAGAAGAACTTCGTGCTCGACACCGAGGACCGGGAGAAGTACGGCGTGGACAAGTCGCCGGCCGTCGTGGTCCTGTCGGGCGGCGTCGACACGCGGATGCGACTCTACGGGGCGAACACGGGCTACGAATTCGTCACCGTCGTCGAGGCCGTGCTGCTGGCCGGCACGGGCAACGTCGAACTGGAGCCGGAATCCGTTGCCGCGCTCGCCGCGGTGCAGAAGCCGATGCGCATCCAGGTGTTCACGACGCCAACTTGACCGCACTGCCCCAGGGCGGTCGTCCTGGCACACAAGATGGCGTTCGCGAGTCCCTTCATCACCGCCGACGCGGTGGACGCGCAGGAGTTCATGGATCTCTCCCGTCGCTACCGCGTCACCGGCGTGCCGAAGACGATCGTCGACGACGCGGTCGAGATCCTCGGCGCCCTGCCTGAAGCGGATTTCATCGAGGCCGCGCTCGGACCCGCGGACGCCGGCGCCTCATCCTCGTAGCCGGCCGGCGGATCGCGGGGCAACGAGCCCGGGTCAGGGCGCGATCAGCCGCGCCCGCTCCTCGGCGCCCGGGTGCGTCGACAGCCAGCCCGGTACGGCGCCGCTGCCGGCCTGGGCCTCGAGGCGCTCGAGCGCCTCGAGGAATCGCCGCCGGTCGATCCCCATCCGGTCGAGCGCACGTACGGCGAACTGATCGGCCTCGCGCTCGAACGCCCTGGAGTAGCTGGCGTTCAGCAGAAAGGTCGGCAGCGCCGCCGCGTACGACGTCACCGACACCACGTCCCCGACGAGCGCCGCCAGGAGCACGCCCGCCGCCGACGTCTGCAGCAGCTGCCGCATCGTGTGCCGTTCGACGACGTGGCCGACTTCGTGCGCGAGCACGGCCACGATCTCGTCGTCGTTCGCGGAGAGCGTCACGAGCTCGTCCAGCAGCACGATGGCGCCGCCGGGCAGGGCGAGCGCGTTCGGA
>JAWKHU010000147.1:0-1019 GCA_041394685.1 Vicinamibacterales bacterium | reverse complement strand
CTCTTCAACTGGGTGAACTACGGCTTCCCGGCCGCGAACGTCTCGAACCAGGGCACCTTCGGCCGGATCACCAGCACGCGCGGGGATCCCAGGGAGATGCAGTTCGCCGTCAAGTTCTACTTCTAGCCGCCCGGGGGGCGGCTGAACCAGCGGCTAGGGGCTAGCGGCTGGCGGCTAGTAGGATCGCGCTGTCGCGATGTCACACCGCCGCGCCGTCGGGTTGCCGCGGTGAGTATCAGGGATTGAGGTCGCTCGATGCGTAGCTCTGCTTCCGTTCGTTCGGCTCGTACACGCAGGCTCCCGTGGGGCGTTGGGACCCTCGGGGCACTCGCCGCCGGGGCCGCGCTCGCGGTGTCGCCGGCAGGGCAGACGATGCCGCCGCAGGATACGGGCGCGGCCGGTGCGTGGCAGAAGATCCTGAAGGCGCGGACGACGGCGAGCGTGATGCACACCACCGCGCATCCGGACGACGAGCACGGCGGCGTCATCACGCGGCTCAGCCGGAAGGACGGGGCGCGGCTGGCGCTCATGACGCTGAACCGGGGCGAGTCGGGCGACAACGCGATCGGGGCGCAGCTGTTCGACGGGCTCGGCCTCATCCGCACCGAGGAACTGCGCGTGGCGGGCCGCTACTACGGGCTGGACGAGCAGTACTTCACCACCGTCGTGGACTACGGTTTCTCGAAGCGCCTCGAGGAGGCGTTCGAGAAGTGGGGCCGGGACGCGGTGCTGCGCGACGTCGTCCGCGTGATCCGGATCAGCCGTCCCTGGGTGCTGCTGTCGCGCTTTCAGGGGAACCAGCGCGACGGCCACGGCAACCACCAGACGGCGGGTCTCGTGACCCAGCTGGCGTTCCAGATGGCCGGCGATCCCACGGCCTACCCGGAGCAGATCCAGGAGGGCCTGCGGCCCTGGCAGCCCTTCAAGGTCTACATCGGCGGCGTGCGCGAGAACGAGGACTGGACCGTGCGCATCGACAGCGGCGAGTACAGCCCGTATCTCGGCGACTCCTTCGACAA
>JAWKHU010000146.1:0-1038 GCA_041394685.1 Vicinamibacterales bacterium | reverse complement strand
ACGCCCGCGTGGAGTCGCTGGCCCGGCAGGTGGACGCCCAGCGCGCCGCGCTCAAGCTGGTGCAGGCCAGTGCGGAACAGGTGCGCATGCGACGCAGCCAGGTGGAAGCCTCGCAGGCCCAGCTCGCCGCCGTCGGCGCGCAGCAGCAGAAGGCGGCGGTGCGACTCGGGTTCACGCAGGTCGTGGCGCCCATCGCAGGCACCATCGACGTCGTCCCCGCGCGGCAGGGCGAGGTCCTCATGGCGGGACAGGCGGTCGCGACGCTGGTGGATCCCGACGATCTCTGGGTGCGGGCCGACGTCGAGGAGACCTACATCGACCGGATCAGGAACGGCGACACCATCACCGTGCGTCTGCCCTCCGGCGAGGAGCGTCAGGGCACGGTCTTCTACCGCCGCGTTGACGCGGGCTTCGCCACGCAGCGCGACGTCAGCCGCACCAAGCGCGACATCAAGACCTTCGAAACGCGGCTGCGCGTCGACAATACCGACCGGCGGCTCGCCGTCGGCATGACCGTCTACGTGCTCCTGCCGGTGGAGTAGGGGACCGCGTGAGCGCCATCGACGTCCGCGACATCCGCAAGCAGTTCGGCGCCTTCACCGCGGTTGACGGCATCTCGTTCGCGGTGCAGCCGGGCGAGATCTTCGGCCTGCTCGGCCCCAACGGCGCCGGCAAGTCCACGCTCATCCGCATGCTCACCACGCTGCTGCCGCCGAGCGGCGGCACCGCACTCGTCGGCGGCCACGACATCGTCGCCGAGGCCGACGGCGTACGCCGCGCGATCGGCGTCATCCCGCAGGCGATGACGAGCGACACGGAGTTGAGCGTCGAGGAGAACCTCATCATCTTCGCCAAGCTCTACGGCGTGCCGCGGGACAAGCGGCGGACGCTCATCGACCAGCTCCTGGCCGCCGTCGAGCTCACCGAGTGGCGCGACAAGCAGGTGATGTACCTCTCGGGCGGCATGCGCCGGCGGGTGGAGATCGCGCGCGGGCTGGTGCACGAGCCGCGCATCTTCTTCCTCGACGAGCCCACGAC
>JAWKHU010000145.1:0-1075 GCA_041394685.1 Vicinamibacterales bacterium | reverse complement strand
GAGGTGCTGGTGCTGCTGGCGATCGGACTCGCCGTGGGCGTACCGGCAGGCCTCGCGCTGGGCCAGTACGTGGGCTCGCAGCTCTACGGCATCGAACCCCACGACCCGTGGATGGCCACGACGACCGTCGCCTTGCTCGCCATCGTCTCCGCGGCCGCCGGCCTCATTCCGGCCAGGCGCGCCAGCCGCATCAACCCGATTCTGGCGTTGCGGTACGAGTAGGGGCGTGGGGCTTGGGGCGTGGGGCGTGGGGCGTGACGCTTCGGGCCCTACTCCGCCTTTTCGACCGTGAAGTTGCGCTGGCCCACGGACTGACCGTCCAGGAACGCCTCCACGCTGTAGCGACCCTCCGGGAATCCGCCTGAGTTCTGGATGTGGAACTCGGTGGCCGCCGCGCCCTTGTAGGAGACCTCCTTCGACGGCTCGCTGATGAGGCGGTCGCCGAACATCCAGCGGACACCCACAGTGCCCGAGCCCGTGTCGGTCGTGAGGACCGAGACGTAGATCGTGTCGTCGGGCCGGAACACCGTCGTGTGGCTGCCGATGCGGTTGTCGGGACTGAGCGCACGACCGAGCTGGATGGTGGACACCTGCAGTGGCGCACTCGGCCGGCAGGCGGCGAGCAGGACGACGACCATGAACGCAAGGGCCTGACGAATCCGCACAGCTCATTGTACCCGCGCGATCTGCCTGGGTCGCGCGGTCCGGCCCGGGCGGCCGCCTACCGTGGCAGGTGCTCGGCCAGGAGCGCCGTCACGACGTCGGGCCGCTCGGCGTGAATCCAGTGGCCGCCCTCAGCGTGGTGCAGGTGCACGCGCGGCCCTGCGGCGGCCGCGATGCGCCGCTCGGCCGCCTCTGAAATGGCACTCGACTCGCTGGCCTTCAGGATGTGCAGATCGTGCACGGGAGAGGGCGACTCCACGGGTTCCCAGATCGGGGTCTCGAAGAAGTCGTCGAGCAGGCGTTCCATGACATCGAAGTCCAGGGTCCAGCGAAAGGCGTCTCCGTCCCGCATCAGGTTCGTCGTCATCCACTGCGCGACACCCACCGTGTAGCCGCGCTCGACCAGCGCCGC
>JAWKHU010000144.1:0-1111 GCA_041394685.1 Vicinamibacterales bacterium | reverse complement strand
GCCGCCTGCGCTCTCGTACACCAGCCCCTGAACGGCCTCCGGCGTCAGCGGCCGGCCGTTGAGCACGTCGTCGGTGAGGCGGCGTGCGTCGAGTGAGCGGCCGCGGTTGTAGGTCCCGTTCAGCTCCAGGTGCGGCCCGGCGGAGACGCGCCCGTTGGCGAGGAAGTAGGAGAGTCCGCCTGACGCGGTTCCGTTGGCAGGTCCCTTCAGATCGACCTCGGCAGCCTGATAGAGGAAGAACCCCGACTTGCCGGGCAGGTAGTTCGTGAAGGTGAGCAGCTCGCGCTCGGTGACCCCTTGCTGCTGGATGCGTGCGTAGCCCACGACGTGGCGTTGCATGAAGCCGCGCTGGAACGCGACGTAGCCCCCGTGCTTACGGACACCAGAGGCGTAGCCGGTGTCGTACACCAGCGGCTCGACGCCGCTGAAGGCGCCAGCCGCCAGCCGGATACCCTGGTGCGTGCTCGCGGCCTGGCGATACTCGAACAGCCCGCCGGCCAGCGCACCGGCCGTGCCGAGGTCGGGTAACCACATGTGGCCCGCCCGGATGCGGAACTGCCCTTCGGTTCCGAAACGCGCCCCGGCAAAGCCGTCGTAGACCGACACGCGATCGGGACGATCGACCGTGGTGTAGTGCGAGTGCCGCAGGTCGAGGCCCACGTCGAAGGCCGGTGCCTCGATATCGGGCGTCCGGAACGTCACCGTCGTCGCAAGCTCGGTATCGCGGCGTGGGTCCAGGCCCTCCACGTCGCGGCTGGCGGTGTTGATGATGAAGCCGATCCGGCCATCGACGCGGGGCTTCGGCGCCGGCGACTGGGCGGCCGCAGCCGTGACCAGGCCCAGGATGAAGGTGACGGCCAGGAATGGGCGGACGTGCGGCGTGTGGGTCCTCATGTCAGCTCCGTCCGTTCGGGTGGCAGCTGTAGCAGGCCAGCGAGTCGTAGCGGTAGCCGGAGCGGCCGCGATGCTCGCTGTCCATCCGTGATTGCGAGTGCTCGTGGCAGACCAGGCACGTAAAGCTCTGCGTCGATGTCTGGTGACACGTGGAGCAGCTTTGCCGATGCGGGCCCGACGTGATTGGGAACCGGTGGTTGAACGTGCCCTGATTCCA
>JAWKHU010000143.1:0-1132 GCA_041394685.1 Vicinamibacterales bacterium | reverse complement strand
TCGCCCGCGCGCGAGAGCCGGCGCAGGTACCCGTGCTGCTCCTCGCTCAAGGGCGTCTCTTCGAGAATCTCCACCATGCCGAGCACGGTGTTCATCGGCGTCCGGATCTCGTGGCTCATCGTGGCGAGGAAGTCGCTCTTGGCCTGGTTGGCGCTGAGCACGCGCCGGTTCGCGTCAACGAGCTCCAGGTTCCGGGACCGGAGCTTGTCGGCCGCCGCCTGCAGCGACGCCTCCGCCTGCTTGAGCCGCGTGATGTCGTGGCGGATCGAGATGTACTGATAGGGCTTTCCACGCTCGTCGAGGAACGGCACGATGGTCGTGTCAACCCAGTACTCGCTGCCGTCCTTCGCGCGGTTCAGGACCTCCCCCGACCACACACGCCCGCTCGCGATCGTGTTCCACGCCTGCTGCCAGAACGAGCGCGGATGATGCCCCGAGTTCACGATGCGGTGGTCCTGGCCGATGAGCTCCTCGCGCGAGTACTTCGACACCGCGCAGAAGTTGTCGTTGGCCCGCACGATGCGGCCGCGCCGGTCCGCCACCGCCACGATGCCGTGCTGGTCGAGCGCCGAACGCAGGTCCTCGTTGTTGCGATGCAGCATGCGCAACCGGTCCTCGGTCTGCTTCTGGCTCGTGATGTCCCGGATGACCTCCGCGGCGCCCGTCCACTCCAGGCCCTCACCCCGCAGCGGTACGAGGCTGAGGGAGCTGGCGACGCGGCGGCCGTTCCTGGCGACACGCTCGGTCTCGACGTGGCTGATGGCCTGCCCCTGCAGGAAGCGCGCGGTGAGCTGCGCGGCCTCCTCGCGCCGGTCCGGCGGGACGAGAATGGACACCGGCTGGCCGATGACCTCGGCGGCCGAGTAGCCGAAGATGCGCGCGGCCGCGGCGTTCCAGCCGACGATCACGCCGTCCAGGGTCCGGCTGATGACGGCGTCCTCCGATGCCTCGACAAATGCGGCCAGGCGGCCAAGTCGGGCAATGGCGTCGTCCTTGGCCGCCGCCGATTGGCGGAGTGCCACGGTGAGCCCGAACGCGAAGAGCGCGATGCTGCAGAGCAGCCCGACCAGCAGGTGGACGGAGACGAGGTAGCGGGCCTGCGCGGCCGCGGCGTCGACATGACGGGCGCGAA
>JAWKHU010000142.1:0-1142 GCA_041394685.1 Vicinamibacterales bacterium | reverse complement strand
GGGCACGCGGAGATGGAGGAACGGCTCCACCACCACACGAGCACCAGCCCGGCCCTCCCCGCGGGCGACGTGGACGCCGCCTGGGCGTCCGCCGACTCGACCGGTGACGAGGCGCCTGGCGGCGACAACCCCACCCCCGACCAGGACGTCGTCGAGGAGATCGGCCGCGCGCTCGGCGTCGAGTACGAGGACGACGAGGAGTTGCAGGGCGGGGACGAGATTGCCGAACGCGATCGGCACCGGTGGGAGTTGGACCCGGGGTCGTCGGACGACTTCGACGACCGCTAATAGATCTCGTCCATTGACGATTGAAAATTGTCAATCGGGTGATTCATTGACGATCGGGCGATTGCGGCACTGCTCCAATCACATTGCATCAGTGGCTCATTGACCCAGTGCGGCAATGTGATTGCGACAATGCCACACTGCCGCATTGGGCCAATCAATCGCCCGATTGACAATTTTCAATCGTCAATGAACGCCGTCCTCCGGCCCACCAACCCCAGCACCTTCTGAAACACCTGCTCGGCGTCGAGCTCCGTCGTGTCCACGTAGTCGGCATCGGCGGCGGCCTGCAGCGGCGCCACCGTTCGCGTCGTGTCGCTCTGGTCGCGCGCCGCCATATCGCTCTGCAGGCGATCGACAGTCGCCTGCCGGCCGCCGGTGTGGGCCTCGTCGTGCGCGCGGCGCCGGGCGCGTTCGGCCGCGGACGCATCCAGGTAGATCTTCACCGCAGCGTCGGGGAACACCACCGTGCCGATGTCCCGGCCTTCCATCACGACCCCGCCCGAACGGCCGTACTCGCGCTGTTGCGCGACCAGGAGCGTGCGGACGGCGGCCAGCCGCGCCACGCGTGCGGCGGCCTTGTCCATGTCGGGGGTCCGGATGGCGCGCGTGACGTCATGGCCGTCGATCACCACGCGGCCCTCGTCCTGCCGCATGACGGCTCTGGACGCGATGTCCGCCACGCCCGCCTCGTCGTCGAGCGGCACCTGATCCTGCAGCGCCTTCCAGGCCACGGCGCGGTACATCGCGCCCGTGTCCACGTGCCGGAAGCCGAGGTGTGCGGCCAGGCGCCGGGCGAGCGTGCCCTTCCCCGCACCGGAGGGGCCGTCGATGGCGATCACGAACGACGTCACAAG
>JAWKHU010000141.1:0-1155 GCA_041394685.1 Vicinamibacterales bacterium | reverse complement strand
CACCTACACCTTCTGGTCGGGGACCATCGGTGCGCTGTTCCTGTTCCTCTCCTACTTCGGCACGGACCAGAGCCAGGTGCAGCGGTATCTCACCGCCAGGTCGGTGGGTGAGGCGCGCACGTCGCTGATGATGAGCGCCTACTGGAAGATCCCGCTCCAGGCCCTCGTGCTCATCGTCGGCGTGCTGATGTTCGTGTACTACGTCTTCACGCCGCCGCCGATGCTCTTCAACCCCGTGCACGACCGGCAGATCCGGGAGAGCACGCGGTCGGCGGAGTATCTCGCGCTCGAGCAGCGGTTCGAGGACTCGGTGGAGCGACGGCGCCAGGCGGCCGAGCAGGCGTCGGCGATGCAGGAGCGCGGCGACGCCGTCACGCGAGCGGTGTCTCAGGCGGCATTCCTGAGCGCCGACGAGCAGGTGAAGCAGGTGCGGGCCGAGGCCGTGGCGCTCGTGCGCGAGGTCTCGGGCGACGGGTCGTACAACGACGTCAACTACGTGTTCCCCACCTTCGTGATGACGCACCTGCCGGTCGGGCTCGTGGGCCTGCTGATGGCGGCCATCTTCGCCGCGGCCATGTCGACCATCTCCGCCGAGCTGGCGTCGCTGTCCACGGCCACCGTCATCGACTTCTATCGCCGGTTCGGCACCGGCCGCACGGCGGGGGACCGCCAGCTGCTGTTCGTGTCGCGGCTGGCCACGGCCGGATGGGCGGTGTTTGCGTCCATCGTGGCCATCTGGGCGGTGGAGCTGGGATCGCTGATCGAGGTCGTCAACCGCTTCGGCTCGTTCTTCTACGGGTCGATCCTGGGCGTGTTCCTGCTGGCCATCGGCTGGCCCCGCGCCAACGGGACGGGCGCGTTCGCCGGTCTGCTGGCCGGCATGGCGTCGGTGGCCTACGTGGCGAGCACGACGTCCATCTCGTTCCTCTGGCACAACCTCATCGGCGCCGCCGCGGTCTTCATCGTCGGCGTGATCGTCAGCGCCCTCACGGGCGGCCGCGCCCCTGCCGAAGGCGCCGCTGGCTGATGGGCCGTGTCCTCATCGCCGGCCTGCTCGTCCTGATCGCAATCCTGACGGTGTCGTGGCTGGCCGGTGAGCTCCTGCGCCAGAGGAAACACGGAGGGCACGAAGGGCACGAAGGGCACGGAGGGCAC
>JAWKHU010000140.1:0-1164 GCA_041394685.1 Vicinamibacterales bacterium | reverse complement strand
CCTTGCGCGCGATCAGCCGATCCAGGACGGCCGGCACCTCCATGCGGCCGACGTAGTTGCCCCCGTCCAGCACGTAGAGAACCGGGTACCAGTCCTCCGTCGCGTCGTAGCCGGGTGGCGTGTAGAACCAGACGCGCCGCGTGCCGCCGAGGACGCGGGACGTGACGGTCTCCTCCACGACCGTGCCGGCGGGCACCGCCCCGGCCGCGTCGAGCTCCGGCTGTGCGATCCACTGCGGCATCAGCACCTCGGACCGCGGGCCGGCGGCGGACTGGACGGTCCTGGGGTTGAGCGGGTCGACGGCCGTCTCGTTCGGGAAGAGCAGGACGTATTCGGCCCGGGCGTTCGTGTAGATCGACGCCTCGAGGTAGGACCAGTCGGTACCCGGGATCCGCGTGGGGGTGCCGGCCGCGGGGTCCTGCCCCTGCCCGCCGGGGCCTGCTGCCCAGTTGTTGAAGTCCCCGACGATGCGGGGCGTCACGCCGTCGCGGTCGCGGACGGGAAAGATGACGCGCGACTGGTTCTCGACGAGGGGTGTGCCGCCATGCGCGCGGATGTAGGCCTCGATCGCGGTGCCGCGCTCGTCCTCGGCCACGCGCTCGACGGTCCGGACGAGCTCACGGAACGAGCGCGGCTCGCCCGTGCCGCATCCCCAGGCGCCAATGGCCAACAGGCCCACGGCCAGCCACCGCAGAGGCTCCCGCACGGTCACAGCGCTTCCGCCAGCTGCTGTGCGGGCGAGCGCCCGCGCTGGTGTTCGACGATCAACTGGCCGCACGCGGCGCGGATGTCGCGCCCGCGGCTCTTGCGCACCGACACCAGCACCTGGCGGTCGGCGAGGATGGCGGCGAACCGGTCGACGCGCGCGTCCGGCGGTCGGTCGAACGGAATGCCGGGCGCGGCGTTGAGCGGGATCAGGTTGACCTTGGCCTTGATGCCGGCCAGCAGCCGGGCCAGGCGCCTGGCGTCGTCGGCGGTGTCGTTGACGCCGTCGAGGAGGACGTATTCAAAGGTAATGCGGCTGCGCCTGGCCACCGGGAAGCGGCGGCAGGCGTCGAGGACGTCCTGCAGCGAGTACTTGCGCGTGGACGGCACGAGCGAGGCCCGCTGGTCCTCGGAGGTCGCGTGCAGCGAAATGGCGAGGTTGGGCATCACCGGCTCGGC
>JAWKHU010000139.1:0-1222 GCA_041394685.1 Vicinamibacterales bacterium | reverse complement strand
GCCCGAGCTGGTGAAGGCGGCGAAGGTGGGGGCGTTCGACCCGGCGTCGTGGACCGTCGCCGAGGGGGCCTCGAAGGGGCAGGACTTCGACCAGACGGTCGCCGCGCTGGGCCAGCAGGCCGACACGTACCACACCCTGCTCGGTGACGTGCCGGAGTCGTGGTTTCGCGAGGAGATCTCGATGTTCGGCCAGCGCCAGACGCGCGGCGCCTTTCTGGTGGACGTGGTGCTGTGCGGGCACGCCGCCTACCGCACGCAGCTGTTCCTCTACCTCAAGGCCTGCGGGCGCTCGGAGCTGAGCACCATGAACCTCTGGGCCGGCGCGGATCCGCCGACGGTGAGCTGACGCGGACGCCGCGCGGACGCGCGGCGTCTCAGAAGTGCTGCCCGATGTACTCCCACATCTGGTGGTGCCAGTAGGGCCAGTCGTGGCCGCCCTCCGGGCCCCAGTCGTCCACGTGGTGGGCGACGCCGCGGCCCGCCAGCACGGCGGACATGCGATAGGTGGGGCCGCTGTGCTCCCACGGCCCGCAGCCGGTCACCAGGCGGATGTCGCACGACCGGTACTGGTGCAGGTACCACGGGTCGCTCATCCCGGCCATGTAGTCCACGGGGTTGTTGAAGTAGAAGTTGTCGTCGTACAGCCCGTCCATGAACGACCGCAGGTCGTACACGCCGGACAGCGCGTAGCAGCGCTTGACGCGGTCGGGATGCTTGAAGAGCGTGTTCGCGGCGTGAAAGGCCCCCAGCGACGCCCCGAACGCCGTGATCGGCATGTTGGCCGTGCGGCACTGCGCGTCGATGAAGGGAAACACCTCTTCGGACAGGTAGCTGTCGTACTGCGCCTGCATCCAGCTCCGGTGGAAGGGGTGGGCGCCCTTGTTGTAGAAGGACTCGCCCGTCACGCTGTTGACGCTGAATATCCGGATGCGGCCCTGTTCGAGATACGGCGACAGGGTGCGGACCATGCCCTGGCCCTCCTGCTCCCACTCGTCGCCGCCGCTGGTCGGAAAGGCGAGGACGGGCATGCCGTAGTGGCCGTAGACGACCACACCCATCTCGCGCTGGACCCGTCCCGAGTACCAGCGATGGTAGTCACGATGCATAGGTGAGCGAGGATAGCCGTTGGCGCGGCGGCGCTCAAGAGCCGGGCGGGCGGCTGACCGCGCGAAGGACGCTGTCGGCGGTGACCGCGCCCTCGACGCGGCGCACGTTGGACCGC
>JAWKHU010000138.1:0-1237 GCA_041394685.1 Vicinamibacterales bacterium | reverse complement strand
CGCAGGAGGAGCAGCATGAGCGGCGCCAGCCGTCGCGAGTTCCTGCGGGCCGCTGCCGCCGCGGCCACCGCCGTGGCTGCCGGTCTGCCGGTGCCAGCACGCCTGCGGGCTAAGGCCGCCCAGGCGACGTCGGCGGTGCGCTGGGATCGCGGCGTGTGCCGGTTTTGCGGCACCGGCTGTGGCATCCAGGTTGGCACCCGCGACGACCGTGTCGTCGCGGTCAAGGGCGATCCGGATTCACCGGTGAACCGCGGCCTGCTCTGCGTGAAGGGCTACGCCAACGCGCAGATTCTCTACGGCGCCGACCGGCTGACCACACCGCAGTTGCGCCTCACGGACGGTGCCTACGACAACCGCGGCACGCTCACGCCCGTGTCGTGGGAGCGTGCCTTCGACGAGATGGCGCGCCAGTTCACGCGCGCCCACGCCGAACTCGGTCCCACCGGCGTCGCCGTGATGGGGTCGGGTCAGTACACGATTCAGGAGGGCTACGCCGCGGCGAAGCTCGTGAAGGCCGGCTGGCGCAGCAACAACCTCGAGCCGAACGCGCGGCACTGCATGGCCTCGGCGGTCGCCGGTTTCATGCAGACCTTCGGCATCGACGAGCCGGCCGGCTGTTACGACGACATCGAGCTCACGGACACCGTGGTGACGTGGGGCGCCAACATGGCCGAGATGCACCCGATGCTGTGGGCGCGTGTCACCGCGAAGCGGCTGGCCGACCCGAACTACCGCATCGCGCATCTGACGACGTTCACGACGCCGACCTCGGCGATGGCGGATCTCGAGATCGTGATTCGTCCGCAGGCGGACCTCGCGATCTGGAACTACCTGGCTCGGGAGGTGCTCGTCCGGATCGCCGTCGATCGGGCGTTCGTTGACCAGCACTGTGTTTTTGCGGCCGGCTACACCGACATCGGCTATGGGCAGCGCGGCGACGATCGAGCGATGTTTCCCGCCGAGCGCGACACCCGCGCGAACGAGCGTGTCCACACGCTGACGCGTGAAGAGGCCGTTGCGCAGGGACGCCCGCAGAAGGCAGGCGAACGCGTGATGCACGACCGGCGCGCGAACGCCAATGACCATTGGCTCATCACCGCCGAGGAGTTCCGTGCCGCCGTCGAGCCCTACACTCTCGACTTCGTGGCCGGACTCGCGCGCGGCAACACCGACGAGCCGATCGAAGCGTTCCGGGCCAAGCTGGTGCAGCTCGCCGACCTCTACTGCGATCGCACCC
>JAWKHU010000137.1:0-1239 GCA_041394685.1 Vicinamibacterales bacterium | reverse complement strand
GCCATGCGGTCCGCCTCCGTGCCCGGCGACGCGACGACCCGCGCGTAGTCCAGCCAGAGCGTGGCGAAGCAGTCACGTCGGGCGACGAAGCGCTCCACCTGCGCAAGGTGCTCTTCGTACACCGCACGCATCCGCGCGTCCGCGGCGCCGCGCGCCTCACCCCGGGATTCGAGCATCGCGTTCTGTGAGGCCAGCACCTCGTCGAGATCGCGGCGCATGAACACGACCTGGTAGTCGTAGTCCTCGGGCAGGTGCGTCAGGAGTGGCGAGACCACCTTCACCGCCCGCCCGCGACAGGCCGCCAGCCACGCATGATCGCCCACCCGGTCCAGGCCCTTCACCGACTCCAGTTCCAGATACCCGCGCGGGTTGCTGTCGTCGGCCGCGCGCGCGCCATCGCTCGCCACGGGCACGCCGCCCGCCTGCAGCATCTGCATGGCGAGCGAGGTGCCCGAACGGGGCAGGCCGGACACGACGATGATCGGACGTCCGCGGCGCAGGCGGCGGAGGAAGGAACCGGGCGGCATGCGGGTTGCCAAACCGGGGCGCGCCGCCTAGAGTGGTCGCAGAAGGTTCCTGACCTCTTGCGTCGCCCCTCTCCCTGGCTCGCGCCCGCGTTGTCGGCCCTGCTGCTGATCGGCAGCGCCGAACCGGCCCTAGCATACATCGGCCCCGGCGCCGGCTTCGCGCTGGTCTCGTCCGCCTTCGTCCTCCTCACGACCTTCCTCGTCGTGGGCTTCACGCTCCTCGCCTGGCCCTTCCGCGCCGCGTGGCGCGCCATCACCGCCCCGGCTCGGCCCAAGGCCTCCATCGGACGCCTCATCGTCGTCGGTCTCGACGGGCAGGACCCGGTCCTGACGGATCGATTCCTCGAGGAAGGCATCCTGCCCAACTTCGCGGCGCTGAAGAACGAGGGCTGCTATCGGCGCCTCAAGACCACGTTTCCGTCGGTCTCCCCCGTCGCCTGGTCGTCGTTCAGCACCGGCTCGCACCCGGCGCGGCACAACATCTTCGACTTTTTGGACCGGGACCGGCGCACCTACCTCCCGATGCTGTCGTCAACGCGCATTGGCAAGGTGGAGCGCTTCCTGAAGCTGGGGCGGTACCGCATCCCGCTCCAGAAGCCGGAGCTGCGGCTGCTCCGCCGCTCGAAGCCCTTCTGGACGATTCTCGGGGAGCACCGCATCTGGAGCACGATCCTGCGGGTCCCGATCACCTTCCCGCCCGACAACTTCTACG
>JAWKHU010000136.1:0-1240 GCA_041394685.1 Vicinamibacterales bacterium | reverse complement strand
GCGCTGTTGATGCTGCACGCGGGCCTGATGGCCGATGCGGCCGTACGTGTCGCGAGCACCCCGGGCGGGCGTGAACGTCACGGGCACCGGCATCCCCGCGACGGCCGTGAGCGTCGGATGTCCCTGCGCTACCAGTTCCACCCGATGCAGCCGCGCCGTGCCCGCCACAAACGACAGGTGATCATCCCGTCGTCTTCTGCCGAGGCACCGCGCCTCCCATGCGCAGACGGCGCAGTGCTCCACCGGCTCCGGATAGTGCCGCTCGAGCAACACCTCGTGTCCGAGCGCGATGGCGTCACGCACCGCTGCGCGCACCATGCGGTAGTAGGCGAGGAAGTCTGACGTCCGGAAGCTGTGCACCGGATGCTCCGGATCCGGTGTGACCACGTGAAAGTGCTCGGGCAGGCCGCCCTGCAACTCGCTCAGCATCTCCGAGTAGGCGCAGAGCTGCAGCACGGCACCGCCCCGGGTCTCGCGTGCGAGCTTGGTGTCGTGCGCCTCGTAGGACCACGCGCCGAGCGCGCTGGGGCGCTCCACGCGCATCAGGATGTCGGCGTACCCCGCCATCCCGTTCGCGGACAGCCGTGCCTGCACGATGACGTCCGCGCCGGCCTGCATGGCCGCAAGAGTGTCATCGCTCTGCCGCGCCACTCGCGCGTCGAAGGACGTCTCCTCCCCCGCCGCAACTCGCACGACGCGCAGTCCGCGCGCCTGCAGCGATTCCACGTACCGCGCCTCGTGCTCCTCGCCCTTGCGCTGCAGGATGGCGGCATACGGATCCGTGTAGTGGGGCCGCTCCAGCACACCGTGCGCCACGGCGAGGTCCAGGCCGGTCTTGTGGCGGCAGCTGTTGAACGTGGCGAGGTCAGTGGGCGCGATCAGGAGACGGCCGGAGACGAGGCGCATGGGTGGAGACAGCGTAGCAAGAACGCCACGCGCCTGCTTCCCTGCGCCTGTCAGCAGCACCGCTTACTCGGCGCCAACTGCCGATTCTTGACGATGGTAGGATGGCCGATCATGCTATGGCGCTGGATGAGCGGCTCACCCGTCTGGAAGTGACGGTGGCGTCCCGATTTGACGAGTTGACCGCTGACATTCGCGGCGTCGAGAACCGGCTCCGCGCGGAGATTGGCTCCACCGAGAGCCGGCTTCGCCTGCTGATCGAGACGAGCCGGGATGAGCACCGGACGACGGCGGACGCTCTCGGCGGGACACTGGAGCGGATCCAGGCACGCCTCGA
>JAWKHU010000135.1:0-1241 GCA_041394685.1 Vicinamibacterales bacterium | reverse complement strand
ACACCTGCCCGCGCGGGATGCCGCCATTGAGGCCCTCGGACAGCCCCGGCACCAGGAACGGCGCGGCCTCGGACGGACGCGGCGGGGCCACCGATGTCAGCGTGCGATCGAGCTTGCGGGCACTGAGCAGGGTCTGGACGGTCTGCAGGCGATCGGGAGCGGAAGCGGGCAGCGCAGTCATGATGTTTCGCCTTTTGTTTGCTATCCAATCCGGATTCTAGCGAACAAAGGGCGAATGTCAAGTCAGAAGAGGCGTCCCTGCGACGAGGGCCGACGACGGGGGCGGGCCGGGCGATCGTCGAACACCGTCCGCCCCCCGAGCTCCGGCGAGATCCGCCGCTCGTGCGCGATTGCCCGCTCCACGTCCGCCTCCGGCCCCAGGCCCCGTTCGATGGCCCGGACGAACCCGTCGAGCCGCCGCATCCCGTCGAGCTTGTCGCTCTGCCCGAGTTTCGCTGCGTCCAATGCGCGCCGCAGCACCGCAATCGACTCGTCGTAGGTCCGAAGCGGTACGGGGAACGGATGGCCGTCCTTGCCGCCGTGCGCGAAGGAGAACCGCGCCGGGTCCGTGAAGCGCGACGGGGCGCCGTGCACCACCTCCGCGATGAGGGCCAGCGACTGCAGCGTCCGCGGCCCGAGCTGCTCCACCAGCAGCAGCGACGCGAAGTCCCGGAGCTCGCGTTCATACGCCAGCGCCAGCACCGCTCCCAGTCGCGTGGCATCGACATCGGCCGCCCGCACGTCGTGGTGCGCGGGCAGCACCAGCCGCCGCGCCTCGGCCAGCGTCCGCCCGGGGTCGGTGCGCGCAATGGCCAGCATCGCGTCCTGCGCCGGACGTGCCCGGCGATCCACCAGGTTGGTGATGAGGCCGGCGTGCCCGCCGACGATGGCGGCGTGCGGCTCCTCGGTGAACGCGCGCACGGCCGCCGAGTGCCAGTGATAGCGGCGTGCCAGGCGGCTGCCCTCGTTCATACCCTGCTGCACCACCGCCCACTCGCCATCGACGGCCACGACGAACGCGTGCAGGTAGATCTGGAAGCCATCGGCAATGGCGTTGTTGTCCACGCGCGCCGTCAGACGGCTCGTCCGCACCAGCGCGTCGCCGTCCAGGCCACTCCGCTCCGCCACCGCCCGCAGCTCGGCCGGCGTCTCGCGCGACTGCCGGCCCCGGCCACCGCACACGAACACACCCAGCTCGTGCGCGCGCGGGTTGAGGCCACGCTTGAGCGCACTCATCACCG
>JAWKHU010000134.1:0-1241 GCA_041394685.1 Vicinamibacterales bacterium | reverse complement strand
CACGTTCACGGTCGTCGGCGTGGTCGGTAACGTCCGCAACCGCGGCCTCGAGCGGCCGTCCGAGCCGCAGGTGTACGTCGCGTCCTCGCAGGTCGCAGGCCCGAACCTCTTCTTCTACGAGCCGAAGGACCTGGTCGTGCGCACGGCGGGCGGCCGGGACACCCTGATGCCGTTGATCCGACGCGCCATTCACGACGCGGATCCACAGGTGCCGATCTCGGACGTCCGCGCGCTCGACGAGATCGTCGCGGACTTCAGCGCGGCGAGGCTCGTGCAGGTGCGGGTGCTCGGCGGCTTTGCGGCAATGGCGCTCCTGCTGGCCGCGGCGGGCCTGCACGGCCTGCTCGCGTTCAGCGTGACGGCGCGCACGCGGGAGATTGGCGTCCGCATCGCGCTGGGCGCCTCGCGGTCCTCGGTGCTCCGGGTGGTACTGGGACGCTCCGCGGTGCTCGCCGCCGCGGGAGTCGCCGGCGGCACCCTGGCAGCCCTGGCCGTCGCCCAGGGCCTGCGCTCCCTGCTCTTCGGCGTGGACCCCTGGGATCCGCGAATCTACCTGACCGCCGCCGTCCTCTGCGTGATCACGGCGCTCGTCGGCAGCCTCTTTCCCGCCCTCCGCGCGCTGCGCATCAACCCGGTCGAGGCGATCAGGGGGGAGTGATTCTGAATTCAGAATTCAGAATGCTGAATTCAGAACGGGACGTCGTCCAGCATCGTGTGGCACGTGTCGCAGTCGAAGGCGATGATGCTGCCGTCCGGCGCGCTGTGGCTGCCGTCGTGGCAGCGGAAGCAGCCCTGCGACGAGGTGTGCCCGATGTTGTCCGGGTAGGTGCCGAAGGTCACGTTCATCACCGGGAAGACGTTGCGATCGTAGACGGCCTGCAGCGCGGTGACCGAGCGCTCCAGCGCGGCTGCGTCGATGGCGCCGGACTGCGTCTTGTAGAACCCGCGCAGGTCCTGGTCAATCGCGGCGAGCGCAGCCTCCTTCGTCGGGTAGGTCGCCTGGAGGACCCGGACGCCCTCGCGCCGGACGTACGGCAGCGACGCCGCCACGGCCCCCGATGCGATGGCCCGATCCACGGCTTCCTCCACCGAGGTGGCGATGCGATGCGCGGCCACGTTGTGGCAGTCGATGCAGTCCATCGTCCGTGAGGTGCCGCTCGCGATCTCATCGTCGGCGGCGCCGTCGGCCTTGAACTCCTGCACGCTGCCGTCCGGGCGCGTCACGCGCACCCACGGGATCG
>JAWKHU010000133.1:0-1246 GCA_041394685.1 Vicinamibacterales bacterium | reverse complement strand
GCACCGCGGCGTCGTCGCCGATGCCGACGACGACGTCCGGGCCCGGCGGCGGCAGGTGCCGGCGAAGCCACTCGATGAGGGCGTGTTCTCCGCGTTCGCCGACGGTCACAGCTGGCCTCGGTCCCGGTCACCGGTGGTGACGGGAGGCGATGAAAAGGTGCCCCGCGGTGCCGTGTGGGGAGGATCGCTGAACCTGCGTTAGCAGGTGGAGCCGCTGAAACACCGCGCTTCAGGCTTCCTCACGACGGAGGCATGCACACCACGCGGCGGACGCAGCTCGCTTGGAAGGAACATTGGCTCAGACGAGCCTCCAGTAATCCATCACGAGCACAGCAGGAACACGGACGATCTTAGGGCCGCGGGTCGCCCCGGTCAAGCACGATGCTGGGCCTTGACGTCAAGCACGAGGCTGGGCCTTGACGTCAAGCACGAGGCTACTGCTTGACGTCTAGCGTGGTGCCACGGCTCGACGTCGAGCGTGGTGCTACGGCTTGACGACGACGACGATCTGCTGATCGGATGTCAACGCGCCATCGTCGGCACGGGCGCGCAACACGTACTCGCCCGGCGCGGAGAACGTGGCGTTCACCGTCAGCTTGCCGTCGGCGGGCAGCTCCGGCGCCACCCAGTGCGGGGCCCATGGCGAGTTGCCGCCGGTGCGGGTGTCTTCCCAGGTGGCGATCTGGTCCTTGTCGAAGGTCACCGCACCCGGGCCGCGGTAGACGTGCCACGCCACGTGCAGGCCGACGTTCTTGCCGACCGTCACGCGCGCGGGCGGCTGCATCAGCCGGCGCGCCCGCAGCCCGGCAATGACCTCGGGCGGCGCCGAGGTCGAGCGGGCGAGTGTGGACCCGGTGTTCTCCACCGCGGCGCCGGCACCGACCGCGCGCGCCTTCGGGATCCCGTCGTCGCGCACGGCCACCACCAGCGGCACCGCCTCGCCGACCCGGACCTCCAGGCGCCGGGGTCCCTGGACCTCCAGCACCGGCGGGGTGTTCTGGCGAATCTCCGGGCTGCTGCTGCCCGCGCCCAGCGCCCCGGTTTCCGAGGCCTTGACCACGTCGTCGATCTTGTAGTCGAGGCGCAGGCTGGCGTACGCCATCTCGGTCTTGCCCTTGGTGGTCAGCGACCACACCAGTTCGTCCTTCTCGGTGAACCCCGGAGGCACCGGCACGCGGAAGATGAACCGGTTGCGGCGGGGCAGGAAGTGCGTGGGCTGGCCCTGGTCGGCGGCGCCGGACGGGAA
>JAWKHU010000132.1:0-1369 GCA_041394685.1 Vicinamibacterales bacterium | reverse complement strand
ACTACGGCCAGCTGGTCGTGTTCGAGTTCCCGAAGCAGAAGCTCATCTTCGGCCCGCGACAGGTGGTCGCCCGCATCAACCAGGACCAGGTGATCTCGCCGCAGATCACGCTGTGGGGCCAGCAGGGGTCCGAGGTGATCCTCGGCACGCTGATGGTGATTCCGATCGAGGAATCGCTCATCTACGTCCGCCCCCTCTACCTGCGCGCCTCATCCGGGCGCATCCCCGAACTCACCCGCGTCATCGTCGCCTACCAGAACCGGATCGTGATGGACCGCACGCTCGACGCGGCCATCGCACAGCTCTTCGGCACCGCCGAAGGCACTCCCGACACCCCCTCGCCCGCACCCGCTGCCGCCCGACCCGGCGACACGGCCCCCGCCCCGTCTCCAGCCGCGCCGTCCCTGGCCCAGCTCTCCGACGAGGCGCGCCGCGCCTACGACGCCGCCCTGGCCGCCCAGCGCGCAGGCGACTGGGCGAAGTACGGGGAGGAAATCACCCGGCTCGGCGAGATCCTGCGACGAATGCGCCAATAAGCCCAATCTGCGCCATCTGCGCCATCTGCGGCCCCTGCGCCATCTGCGGCCCTCTGCGCCATCTGCGGCCCTCTGCGGCCCCTACCGCCGCGGCAATTCCACCTCGAACACCGTCTCCACCCCCGGCGTACTGCGGGCGCGGACCCGGCCTCCGTGCCGCTCCACGATGGCCTTCACAATCGACAGCCCCAGTCCGGACCCCGATTCCGAGCGCGCGGGATCAGCCTTGTAGAACCGGTCGAACACGTACGGCAGGTGTTCGGCGGGGATCCCGGACCCGGTGTCGGCCACGCGGAGCCAGGTCGTGCCGTCCTGCTGCTCGGCGGACACCGTCACGCGGCCACCGGCCGGCGTGTGGCGGAGGGCGTTCGACGCCAGGTTCTGCAGCGCCTGTTCCAGCCGGCGCGGGTCGGCCACAACCGTCATCTCCTCGTCCGGCAGCCGTACCTCGATGGACACCTGCTTGGCGTGTGCGGCCTGCTCGTGCCGTTCGACCACCCGGTCGAAGAGCTCCGACACCGGCACCTCCTCGAGGGAGAGCGACTGCCCGGATGCGTCGTAGCGGGCGAGGTCCAGGAGATCGCCCACGAGCCGGTCGATGCGCTCGACCTCCTCCTGGATGATGTGGACGTAGCGTTGTCCGTCGGTGGAGCCCGGTCCGAACTGCGGCAGGGCGAGCGTCTCGGCGTAACCCCGAATCGCGGTGAGGGGCGTCATCAGCTCGTGCGAGACGTCCGCCAGGAGCTGCCGCCGCGCGCGGTCGGCCTGGGACAACTGCTCCTGGCGCGCGGCCAGGTCGTCGGCCATCTGGTTGAACGCGTGCGCGACAGCGG
>JAWKHU010000131.1:0-1373 GCA_041394685.1 Vicinamibacterales bacterium | reverse complement strand
TGGATCGCTCCTCGGTGCGGCAGTTCGTCAGCCGGGACTGGTCGGCCGTCGCCGCATCGAAGGACCGTGGCTGGCGCGCGCTCAAGTCCGGGCGGTCCGCCGCCGACGTGCTCTCCGTGGCGGACCAACTGCGCAAGCACGCCCAGCGGCTCCGGCCGGATTGGCCCAGCCGCCAGGAACGGCTCGACGATCTCCTGATCCATCAGCGTGTGGGAGAGGCGTTGCGTGCCGTCGCCTGCCGGCCCCGCTGAACTGCTGTCGGACCTTGCGGCTGCGTTGGCTGCGATCGGCGCCCGCTGGTACGTCTTCGGCGCGCAGGCCGCGCTGGTGTGGGGTCGCCCCCGCCTGACGACGGACGTTGACGTGACCGTCAAGTGCCCGACCTCGACCGAGCAGTTGGTGGCGACGCTGGAGGCGAGCGGCTTCTCCCTGCGGATCGACGCCACCAAGACGTTCATCCGGTCAACGCGAGTCGTGCCGCTCGAACACCGGCAGTCGGGTCTCGCCCTCGATGTGGTCCTCGCCGGGCCCGGCCTCGAGGACGAGTTCCTCGAACGGGCCGTGCCCGTCGAGGTGGCGGGCACGATGGTGCCGTTCATCAGCCCCGAAGACTTGATCGTCACGAAGTTGCTCGCCGGTCGGGAGAAGGACATCGAAGATGTCCGCGGCGTATTGTCGGAGCGGGTCGCGGAACTCGATGTCGAGCAGATCCGGACCACGCTTCGGCTTCTCGAAGCTGCGCTGGGCCAGAGCGACCTGATGCCGGCGTTCGATGCCGAGCTCGCCCGGTGGCGGCGCGGGGCGCGCGATCGCTGAATGCGCGCCGTGTCGACGTCGCCCCGTCGCGTCGTCAGCGCGGCGTCTGAAATCCGCTCGGCCTGATCCAGAAGCGTTCCCGCCAGGTGCCGCCGGGCGGAATCGACTGCAACTCCGCGTACTGCCCGCGCGGCGCCATGTTCAACGCGTTGGTGATGGCGGCCATGGGCTCGATGCAGACGAAGTTGCGCTCGGCCGGCGGGGAGTCGCCCTGGCCGCCGCGGCCCTTGCCGGAGGGGTTCGGCGCCCAGATCACGACGGACTTGAAGTTGGGCCCCAGCACGACGTCGAGCTGCTGGGTCCGGCCGCGGACGGTGGTGGTGGACCGCCCGTCGGCGTCGCGGACGAGATCGCCGAACACGTCGTCCAGGTTGTAGTCCGCCAGTCGCGAGGCCGGCGGGAGGAGAGCGGCGGCAGGCTCGGTGGCGCCGGTCGGGAGCTTCCGGCCGTCGAGCAGCCAGCGCGTGCGGGCGCCGAGCGTGAGGCGCCACTCGTCGCGCGGCGAATCGGTGAGCTGGAAATACGGATGAAAGCCGACGGAGACCGGCATCGGCTCG
>JAWKHU010000130.1:0-1414 GCA_041394685.1 Vicinamibacterales bacterium | reverse complement strand
CAGTCGGGCCTGTGGATGCTGCGGCGGCTGTTCTCGTCCGGCGGAGGCGACGAGGAAGTGGAGGTGGAGCTCCGCGGCTACGACCTCGATCGCGGTGTCCAGCTCGCGTCGGAGATTCGCCGCCGCATGGAGCGCGTGGCCGGCGTGGTCGAGGTGGACGTGACCGAGCGCGAGGGCCGGCTCGAGGAGAACCTGCACTTCCGCCGCGACCGCATCTACAACCTGGGCCTGTCAGTCGAACAGGTCGGCCGGGCCGTGCAGACGAGCGTGGGCGGCAGCCGCGCCGGCTACTTCCGGCAGGACGGCGAGCAGTTCCCGATCACCGTGCGCCTCCGGCCCGAGGATCGCCAGACGGCCTCGGATCTCTCGGGCGTGGCGGTCAAGACGCCCGAAGGGCAGATGATCCCGGTGTCCTCTCTGGTCGATCGCCAGCGGGACCGCGGCCCCACGAACATCCGCCACATCGACGGGCAGCGCGTGCAGTTCATCACGGCGAACCTGGAGGACGGGGTGCCGCTGGGCGACGCCGTCCGGAGCATCCAGGCCGCGCTGTCGGACATGACGCTGCCACCCGGCTTCTCCATCGTCTATGGAGGCGCGTGGCGCGAGCAGGAGGAGGCCGAGCGCGATTTCCTGATCGCCATCGTGATGGCTGTGCTGCTCGTCTACATGGTCCTGGCAGGTCAGTTCGAACGCTTCGTCGACCCCCTGGTGGTCATGGCGAGCGTTCCGGCGGCCGTCATCGGCGTGGCGCCGACGCTCCTGGTCACCGGGACGACCCTGAACGTGCAGAGCGTGATGGGCATGGTGATGCTCGTGGGCATTGTCGTGAACAACGCGATCGTGCTCGTGGACTACGTCAACCTGCAGCGCCGCGATGCCGGGCTCGCGCCGGTGGACGCGGTCATGGAGGCGGCGCGATCGCGCCTGAGGCCCATCCTCATGACGACCAGCACCACCGTGCTCGCGCTCATCCCGCTCGCGCTGGGATGGGGCGCCGGCGCCGGGCTGCAGGCGGCCCTGGCGCGCGTGGTCGTCGGCGGGCTCGTCGCCTCGTCGCTGGTGACGCTCTTCCTCGTGCCCGCGCTCTACGTGGAAGCGACGCTGCGGACCGCCGCGCTGCGGGAGGCCCTGCGGCGGCGCGTCGGCGAACCCGCCGCCACCGCGTCGTGACGGCTCAGTACCCGCGCTCGAAGTCCACGCGATACCGCAGCGGCGTGCCCGACGCATACCGGCGGTAGTTGTCCGCGAACACGCCGACGATGTCGGCCGGGAACGACGGGGCCGCCGTGTGGCTCGTGATGAGCACGCCGCGCGTCTGCCACAGGACGTGATCCGGGGGCAGGGGTTCCTCCTCGAAGACGTCGAGCACGGCCCCGGCGAGCCGGTCGCCCGCGAGCGCGTCCACGAGCGC
>JAWKHU010000129.1:0-1463 GCA_041394685.1 Vicinamibacterales bacterium | reverse complement strand
ACGATGGCCACGATGATGGGACCGGCGAGCGGCACCACCTCCAGCAGACCGGCGGCCAGGCCAAGCGTCCCGGGATAGGGCAGGCCCAGGGCCGCGAACCCGAGCCAGCACAGCGTCCCGACGGCCAGCGCCGACAGCGCCTGCGCCCGCGTGTAGGCGGCGAGCAGGCTGTTGAGGTTCTTCAGGAACTCGTCGCCCCGCCACTGCAGATGCGCCGTCGGCAGCACCCGCGTCGTCGAGCGCCGGAAGCGGTGCCACCGCGTGAGCAGCACGAAGGTGACGATCGGGACGAGGGACAGCCAGGGCAGCAGGTTGCGCACGCCGACGAGCTCGGTCTCGAGCTCGCGTACCTCGGCCTCGACGCTCCGCGTCAGGCGCCGGGTGATGGCGCCCAGCGAGTCGTCGATCGACAAGGGCAGCCCGAGCGCGTCGTGCCAGCCCTCCGCCGCCCGCAGCTGCGCGATGAAGCGCGCCGTGTGCTGCGGCACCAGCACCCGCATGCGCGAGGTGGCCGCCATGAACCGCGGGCCCTGGAAGGTCCAGACGGGCACGAGCGCCGCGGCGAGCACGCCGTAGATGGCCAGCGTCGCCAGGCCGCGCGAGAGCGGGCGTCCGCCGCGCGTCGGCGCCAGCGCGTGCCGCAGCCGCTCGGCGGCCGGGCCAACCAGGTAGGCGAAGACGAACGACAGGAACCCGATGAGCAGGACGCCCGTGGCCGCAATCTGTCCGAAGACGACGGCGAGCAGCACCAGGGTGAGCGTGAGCAGCGCGGTGCCGAGATAGAGGACGGCGCGCCAGCGCTCGCGCCGGCTCACGGGCTGTCCCCAGCGTTCGTCGATCGACGGGCCCGGCCGTGCGCGCACAGCCCGATTGTAGTCCCGCCGCCGCTGCGCCGCGCCTCCCTCGCGCGGCGTATGATGACCGCGCCATGAAACATTTCCTCCTCTTCTATGACGTGGCCGACGACTACCTCGAGCGTCGGGCCGAGTTCCGGGACGCCCACCGGGAAAAGGCGTGGGCGTCGAGCCAGGGCGGTCACCTCGTGCTCGGCGGCGCGCTGAAGGATCCGGCCGACACCGCCATCCTCCTGTTTCGGGCCGATTCGGCCCAAGTGGTCGAGGATTTCGCGCGCACCGACCCCTACGTCCTGAACGGGCTGGTCACGAACTGGCGCGTGCGCGAGTGGGTGACCGTCGCGGGCGACACCGCCGTCACCCCGGTGCGTCCGGCGTCCGCGGCGTCGTGATCGTCCGCCTCTGGCGTGGCCGCGCGGATGGCGCAGGCGCACCCGCCTACCGGGCGCACTTCGAGTCGGCCGTCCGGACCACGCTCGCCCGCATTCCGGGGTTCCGGGAGGCCAGCCTCCTCGAACGCCCGATCGAGGACGGCGTCGAGTTCCTCGTCCTGACGGAGTGGGAGTCGTGGGAGGCCGTGCGCGCGTTTGCGGGCGACCGGCCGGAGGT
>JAWKHU010000128.1:0-1480 GCA_041394685.1 Vicinamibacterales bacterium | reverse complement strand
GCCGAGACGCTGGCAGGCCTGTCGAAGGAACGCCTGCTCACGCTCTACCGCCAGATGGGCACCAGCCGTCGCTGGGAAACCGCGATGAAGGATCTCTTCGTGAGCGGCGAGGACAACCTGTACGGCGCGTTCCACACCTACGTGGGCGAAGAGGCCGTGGCGGTCGGCGTCATCGCCGCCCTCAACGACGACGACTACATCGCCAGCACGCATCGCGGCCACGGGCACCTGATCGCCAAGGGCGGCGACATCAACAAGATGTCCGCCGAGATCTTCTTCAAGTCCACCGGCTACAACAGGGGCTACGGCGGCTCGATGCACATCACCGACATGTCCCGCGGCATCATGGGCATGAACGGCATCGTCGGCGCCAGCTACTACATGGCGGCCGGGGCCGCCCTGCGCGCCAAGGTGCGCGGCTCGTCGCAGGTGGGCGTGGCCTTCTACGGCGACGGCGCGGCCGCCTCGCCCTACTACTTCAGCGCCGTCCGGAGCGCCGCCAACCACAAGGTGCCGGTGCTCTTCGTCAACGAGAACAACTTCCAGTACATGGGCGTGCCGATGGCCCTCACGGTCCCGACCAAGTACGTGTCCGAGCTCACCAAGGGCCTGGACATCCCGCATCACCTCGTGGACGGCAACGACCTGTCGGCGGTGTACGACGCCACGACCGAGGCGGTGGCGTGGGCGCGGGCGGGCAAGGGGCCGAGCGTGATCGAGGCGATCACGTATCGCTGGTACGACCACTCCGGCTTTGCCGGTGGTCGCGTCGGGCAGGACGGCGCGATGGGCCTGCCATACCGCACCGACGACGAGGTGCGCCCGTGGATCTCGCGCGATCCCATCGTGCGGTACCGCACGTGGCTGCTGGCCAGGGGCGTGACCGACGAGTCCGCGCTGGGCGCCATCGACCGCGAGATCGACGCGGCCGTGGAGGCGTCGATCGCCTTCGCGCGATCGAGCCCGGACCCGGCGCCCGAAGACGGCGTGCGCCACACCTATGCGAGTGGCACCGCGCCGGCCACCCAGTTCTTCAACCGCACGGCGATTGCCTCGCGCCTGACCTAGCGGAGAGACGCCATGCCGACCAAGAACTACAACTACGCGCAGCTCGAAGCCGTGGCCCAGGAGATGCGGGCCAACCCGGACATGGTCTACTTCTACGAGTACCAGGTCCCGACCGCCACGCTGCCGACCGGCGAGGTGCTCGATCTGGTCCGGGAGTTCGGCGACGTCCGGACCTCCGGCCGCGGATGGCCGATCGACGAGCAGTGGATCGTCGGCGCCGCCATCGGCGCGGCGGTGGCCGGCTCCAAGGCCATCGCACGCATCCCGACGATGGCGGCCATCTACGCCATCGAGTACGTACAGAACCAGGCCGGGAAGATCCGCTCGATGACGGGCGGCCAGGCCAGCATGCCGTTCGTCCTGTGGGTGGACGGCGCCGGACGCTCGCGCGGCATGGCGGGCCAGCACACCG
>JAWKHU010000127.1:0-1670 GCA_041394685.1 Vicinamibacterales bacterium | reverse complement strand
GCGAGTAGTGGATGTCCCAGCGGAAGCGGGCGCCCGGCATCAGCAGCTTGCCGGTGTCGGGGCGCATCATCTCGCCCTGCTTGCCCACGGCCCACTCCATGAAGAGGGGCGCCGGGCCATTCTGCGGCACGCCGGGCTCGTCCTGCTCGAGGTAGGCGATGGCGTGGTGGACGATCTTGCGGCCCTTGAGGTTGCCGGGCCGGATCTCGATGGCGCGCACCCAGCGCGGCTCGTCGATGTCGAGCGGCGTGACGCGCTTGTCCCACGCGTCCTGCGACACGGCCGGCATCGTGAAGTCTTCGGACTTCACGACCACGTCGGGTTCCTTGCCCAGGATCTTGGCGAAGCGCCAGGTCTCCTCGGTCGGCCATTCGATGGCCTTGGGCATGTCCTTCGGATCGCCCTGGGGCGCGCCGGCGTCGACCCACTTGACGATGGTGTCGAGCTCGGCCGGGCTGAGCGAGTCGTCGTTCTTGAACTTGGTGATGCCGACGGTGCGGTCGATCTGGAACGGCGGCATGGAGTGCTCCATGACCCGCGCCTTGATCGAGCGCGCCCACGGCCGCGCCTGCTGCCAGGTCTGCAGCGACATCGGCGCGATCGACTCGGGCCGGTGGCAGCTCTCGCACTTGCTCTGGAAGATCGGCGCCACGTCCTTCGTGAACGTCGGCGCCGTCTGGGCCGACGCCGCTGACGTGCTGCCGAGCAGCGCCGTCACGGCCAGCGTGCCCACCGCCCCACCCACGAGAATCCGCGTTTCACGCTGCATCATCGCGCTCCTGTCGTCTACTTGACGGTGACTTTCACGTACGTGTTGGTCCAGCAGCACTGGAAGCCGCCGCCGCCTTCACCCGACTCGTCGTTGCCCTGGACGCGTACCAGGTACTCGCCCGGCAGGCTGAACGTGGCGTTCGTCGTGACGGTTTCGTCCTGCGTCTTCGTGCTGATCCGGGCGGGGTCGACCTTCACGTCGCCCGGTCCGCGGTGCTTGTGGAACGACACCGTCGCCACCGAGCCGGCGCCGCCGCGGCCGATCGCACGCGCCGAACCCTTCTTGGTTTCTTTCGGATCGTTCACGGCGAACGAGATGGCCACGGGCTGGTTCACCGTGCCGGTGAGCGTGGCCGCGACCGACGACGGGGGACCGAACACCTTGGTGCCGCCGAAGGTGAACTCGGGGGGCTTGTTGCCCATGCCGCGTTCCTGGAACGGCTCGATGGTGTAGCCGTTGGTGATGCCCAGGGGCACCGACTGCGTTTCCCCGTTGGCCGTGACCGTCCAGGTGAGGGTCTTCTTGCCGAAGTCCTTCGGCACCCTGATCACGAACACGCCCCACTCGCGCCCGGTGGCGAAGTGCGTCGGCTGTCCCTGGTCGATCGGTCCGGGTTCGATCTTGTTGTTGGGCCCGACAGGGATGTCGAGGGCCTCGCCCTTGTTGCGATTGAAGTAGCCGACGAGCAGGCTGTAGGTGCCGTCCTCGTTCTGGTACCAGCCCTCGAACGCCGGCGTGATGCTGGTGCCACGTTCGCGCGCCGGTCCCAGCGGCAGCGGCTGCTGCGCGCCCGACGGCGACTGGGCGGCGGCCGGAGCCACGGCCAGGCCAGAAACGACAAGAAGAGCGAGGGCCGCCAGGCGGCGCGGACCAGACACGTTTGTCATGTTGTGGTGGC
>JAWKHU010000126.1:0-1716 GCA_041394685.1 Vicinamibacterales bacterium | reverse complement strand
CTACACGCTGGACGGCTTCGACGACCAGTGCGACTCGGCGACCCGGGCGCCCGTCACGGGCGCAGCGGTCCCGAATCCGGACGGCACCATCCAGCTCGCGCTCGACATCGTCGCCTCTCCCGTGGGCACGGCCGCCCACCTGTCCGTTCCGCTGCATCCCGCCACCTTCGGCGGGACGTGGAAGGACGATGGAGGCCAGTCCGGAGAGTTCAGGCTGTTCTCGGGCGCTCGGACGAACGGGAGCCTGCGGCCGTCGCGCGGGCTCGGGGCGGCAGCGATCGATCCCACGCAGGTCCAGCAGCGAATCGTCAACGGCTGCGCAAGCGGCGGCGTGATCCAGCGGGTGCACGAGGACGGCAGCATCACCTGCCGCCCCGGAATCGCTGAAACGTCCTCCGGCGCCGCCGACCTCTCGCACGAGAACGGCCTGGTCCTCAACCAGACGGCCCTTCCTCACATCGGCGTGCCCATCACGGGACATGGCCGCCGGTTGATGTGGTACCCGGGCAAGTCGGCGTTTCGCGTGGGCGAGGTGACCGGGTCGCAGTGGGACGAAGCCGAGATCGGCCACGCCAGCATCGCCATGGGGCTCGATCCGAAGGCCATCGGCGACAACAGCCTGGCGTTCGGACACCTGGCCATCGCGGCGGCGCAGGACAGCGTGGCCATCGGCCGCTCGACGCTGGCGTCTGGGAACCAGGCCGTGGCGATCGGCAACTTCCTGAGCGCCGCTGGCGCCGCCAGCCTGGTGCTCGGGACCAACGCGGCGACGACAGGGGCCGCGGTGGGATCGTTCGTCTTCGGGGATGCGTCCACCCCCAACACGGTCCAGGCGTTCCTCCCGAACGAGTTCAAGGTCCGCGCCGCCGGCGGGACGACCTTCTACTCCAACGCCGCGCTCTCGACGGGCGTGCGGCTGGCGCCGGGCGCGAGCGCGTGGTCAACGCTCTCGGACGTCCACAGCAAGGAGCACTTCCGCGACCTCGACGGCGACGAGGTGCTCGCCAGGCTGGCGCGGATGCCGATTCGCGAGTGGAACTACCGGGCCCAGGACCCGGCCATCCGTCACGTCGGCCCCACCGCCCAGGACTTCGCCGCGGCCTTCGGGCTCGGTGAGGACGCGCTGCGGATCAGCACCATCGACGCGGACGGCATCGCGCTGCGCGCGATCCAGGCGCTCGAGTCGCGCACACGCGTCGAACGGGATGCCCTGGCCGACGAGAACGCAGCGCTGCGTGCCGCACTCGCATCTCTTACCGCACGGATCGACGCCCTCGAGCACGAACGCCGGTGAACGTGCCTGGATGCCGCACCGCGAGCGTGGTGGCGGCATTGGGCAGACGAATCCGATTGATCGCATGAACCCACCCAAGACACATCACGAAGGAGATT
Source organism: Vicinamibacterales bacterium (assembly GCA_041394685.1). Classification (GTDB taxonomy): domain Bacteria; phylum Acidobacteriota; class Vicinamibacteria; order Vicinamibacterales; family UBA2999; genus VFZN01. Next base: position 324 of record JAWKHU010000126.1, on the reverse strand, counting down.
TCATGACTGCCACCGCCACCGCCACTGACATCGACGCGCTGAAGGCGCGCCTGAAGGCCACCTGGATGGACGGGGACTACGACACGTTCTCCCGTTACCTGGAATCGAGCGCCATCGAGTTCCTGGACCGGCTCGATATCACCCCCGGCGCCCGCCTGCTCGACGTGGCGTGCGGATCGGGCCAGCTCGGCCTCTTCGCCGCCCGGCGCGGCGTCCGGGTGACCGGCGTGGACATCGCCACCAACTCCATCCAGATTGCGCGCCGCCGTGCGGCGGAGGCCGGCCTCGATGCCCGCTTCGACGAAGGCGACGCCGAGGCACTCC
>JAWKHU010000125.1:0-1745 GCA_041394685.1 Vicinamibacterales bacterium | reverse complement strand
CCGTACTCGACGGTGATCGTCAGGCGGGTGGCCTGCGCGTCGATGGCGTTCTCGACCAGCTCCTTCACGACCGACGCCGGCCGCTCCACGACTTCCCCCGCCGCGATCTGGTTGGCCAGATCGTCCGGCAGCCGGATGATGCGCCCCATGTCTAGCGCCGCCTCCCGGTCACAGCCATCCGGACCTCCTGAACCACCAGTACATCGCCCCGCACGACAGTCCCATCATCGTCACGATCTCCCAGAACTGTGCCGTGCCGCTGCCGACCAGCGACGGGAGCGGCACGTTCATGCCGAAGAGGCCCGTGACGACGGTGAGGGGGCCGAAGAGCGTGGCGATGACGGCCAGCAGCCGTGACACGTCGGCCAGCCGGTTGGACACGCTCGCCAGGTGCGCGTCGAGAATGCCGGTCACGCGGTCCTGGAACACGATGGCGTCCTCGGCGATGCGCGCAAACTGGTCGTACACGTCGCGGAACCGGTAGGCCATCTCCTGGTTGATCACCTCGAACTCCCGGCGCGCCAGCCGGCCCACGGCGTCACGCTGCGGGACGACGATGCGGCGGAGGGCCGAGATGTCTCGCTTGACGGCCAGGATGTCTCCCATCAGCTGCTCGCCTGCGGATTCGATCACGGCCTTCTCGATCTCGTCGAGCCGGTCTTCGAGCTTGTCGACCTCGGGCCGGTAGTGGTCCACCATGGTGTCCACGATGCGGTGCAGCAGACCGACGGGCCCCTCGTCGAGAATGTGGCCCGACTTCCGGCACAGGTCCGAGACCTTGCCGATGCTGCGGCGGCGCCCGTCGTGTACGGTCACGAGGTAGGTGGGGCCGAGAAAGAAGTCCGTGTCGTGCGTGTCGAAGACGTGCGCCTCTCCCTGAAAGTTGATCCCGTGCAGCACCAGGTAGAGATAGCTGCCGTAGGACTCGATCTTGGGGTGCGGCTCGCGCTCGAGCGCGGACTCCACGGCGAGCTCGTGGAAGCCGAAGAGCGAGGTGAGCACCTGCCCGTCCTCGGGCGTGGGCTCGGTGAGGTCGGCCCAGACCATCACCCCGCTGCCCGGCTGCAGCCAGCCGGCCTCGATCGCGGCCTCCTGCGAGGTGACGCCGTTGCGGTGTACGAGGTAGCGAATCATCGGCGCCGCGGGGCGCCGGGCCCGGCAGGGGCCGGACCCGGTTCCCGCAGGAAGAAGCCGTCGTGCGTCAGTCGCCGACCTTGACCGACAGGGCGGCCTGGGCGGCCGCCAGCCGCGCCACGGGCACGCGGTAGGGCGAGGCGCTCACGTAGTCCAGGCCGACGGTGTGGAAGAAGTGCACCGAGGCCGGATCGCCGCCGTGCTCGCCGCAGATCCCCAGCTTCAGGTCGGGCCGCGTCGCGCGTCCCTTCTGCACGCCCATGGCCACGAGCTGCCCGGTGCCCTCGGCGTCGAAGGTCGCGAAGGGATCCTTCTCGAGGATCTTCTTGTCCTGGTACACCCGCAGGAACTTGCCGACGTCATCGCGGGAGAACCCGAAGGTCATCTGCGTGAGGTCGTTGGTGCCGAAGGAGAAGAACTGCGCTTCGGCCGCGACCTGGTCGGCCGTGACCGCCCCGCGCGGCACCTCGATCATCGTCCCGACCAGGTACTTGATCTTCACGCCCTGCTCGCGCATGACCTCGGCCGCGACGCGATCCACGACCACCTTCTGGTCGCGCAGCTCCCGGACGAGCCCGACCAGCGGGATCATGATCTCGGGAACGATCTTC
>JAWKHU010000124.1:0-1875 GCA_041394685.1 Vicinamibacterales bacterium | reverse complement strand
GTCGTGGCCGTGGCTTCCGTGCTCGCGCGCCGGGCGGCGCTCGACGCGCGGGAGGAGTGGCGTCGCGACATCTCCAGTCCCGCCGAGCTGGCGTGGTATCTCGGCTGTGTCGAGAACGGGCTCGGCTACCGCGGGCTGGCCGGCACCTCGGGCGTGGGCACGCACGGCGGCAGCGAGGACCACACGGCCATCCTCACGTCCCGGCCGGGCTGCGTCAGCCAGTACCGCTTCATGCCCGTCGTCCACGAGGGCGACGTGCCCATGCCCGAAGGATGGACCTTCGTCGTGGGCTCGAGCGGCGTGCACGCCGACAAGGCCGGAGCGGTGAAGGCGCGATTCAATCGCGCCGCCCTCGCCGGCCGCGCGCTCCTCGACCTCTGGAACCGCGAGGCCGACGTCCCCGCGCTCTCGCTCGGCACGGCGCTCGAGGCGCCCGATGCCCGCGCCTGCCTGCGCGCCCGTATCGACGCCGCCGGCCACGCGACCTTCCCCCGCGACGAGCTCGCGCGCCGGCTTGCGCACTTCGTCGGCGAGAACCTGCGCGTGCCCGCCGCGGCCCGTGCCTTCGCCGAGACCGACGCCGAGACGCTCGGCTCGCTGGCCGACGCGTCGCAGCGCGAGGCCGACGAGTGGCTGGGCAACCAGGTGCCGGAAACCCGCGCGCTGGCCGCGCTCGCGCGGGCGCACGGTGCGCTCGCCGCCAGCAGCTTCGGCGCCGGCTTCGGCGGCAGCGTGTGGGCCATCGTCGATCGCGAGGACGCGGCGCGCTTCGTCCGCCGCTGGAAGGCCTCCTACCTGCGGGCCTATCCCGATGCGCAGGCCGCGGACTGGTTCCTCGCGCGTCCCGGCCCCGCCCTCACCGAGCTCTGACGCCGCGGCCCCGCGGCGCTCGCGCGCATGCCGACCCGAAGTCGGTATGTTGCCGCCGGTCGAGTCTGTATTGACACTGCAGGCCCTTGAAGCGCCAGATATGCGTCACGCTGATGCGTCGAGCGGAATCGACGCGCCGGCGGCCGTTGGCGCGGCGCAGTGACGGGTACCCCACACCGTACACCCAGTGGCGACTGGAGGTTGGGATGGGTAGATTTGGCGTGTTCGTGATCGGCCTGCTCCTCGCGGGCCTGTCCACACCGTCGTCCGCGCAGGTCAGCGCGACGACCGGCTCGATCAACGGAAAGGTGTCGGACGCGACCGGGGGCACCCTGCCAGGGGTGACCGTGACGATTGCCAGTCCCTCGATGCAGGGCACCCGGACGGCGGTGACCGACACGCAAGGAGACTATCGCTTCCCCGCCATCCCCCCTGGCGAGTACCGCATCACGTACGAACTCGCCGGATTCGGCACCGTCATCCGCGAAGCCGTCCGTGTGGGCCTCGGCTTCACCGCGACGGTGAATACCGAGCTGCGCGTCGCGACGCTCGAGGAAACGGTGACGGTCACCGGCGAGTCGCCCGTGGTGGACGTCACCGCGACCACCACGGCCACGAGCTTCGGCCAGGAGAAGCTGTCGGCGCTGCCCAACTCGCGCGACTTCTGGACGGTGCTCGCCGCGGCGCCCGCCGTGGTGCTGACGCGCATCGACGTCGGCGGCAGCGCCGCCGGCACCCAGACCGGGTACGCCGCCTACGACACCAAGCAGGACCAGCACCGGCCCATGGTGGAGGGCATCGTCAACACCGAGGGCACGGGCGGGTCCGGGTTCTACTACGACTACGGGTCGATCGACGAGGTGGCCATCGAGACCAAGGGCCACACGGCGGAGATGCCCTGGCCGGGCGTCTGGTCCAACTTCGTCGCCAAGTCGGGGGGCAACGAGTATCACGGCAAGGTCTACGCGGACTACCAGAACTCCAACATCCAGCGCCGCAACATCG
>JAWKHU010000123.1:0-1891 GCA_041394685.1 Vicinamibacterales bacterium | reverse complement strand
GCTCGAGGGAGCCCGCCACAACCTGGGCGCTCCCCGGACCATCAACCTGCCGAGCCTGCCACTCGAGTTCCTGCACGTCCGCAACCGGGACCGGCTGACGATTGTGGGCACCCACACGGAGCGCGCCGACGGCTGCCAGGCGGTGCGCCTCGAACTGGAGGAGACGGCCCGCCCGACCCTGATCCAGCGGCCGGAGGGCGGCGACATGCCGAGCCGCCTGTCGGCGTGGGTGGAACCCGCGACCGGTCGGCTGTGCCGGGCCGAGGTCCGAACCCGGGACGCGCAGCTGGGGGTGTCGTTCGAGGCGCTGGTGCGGGTGGAGTTCAGGTGGGACGCCGCGCTCGGGATGATGCTGCCGTCGAAGCTCTACGAGGTGTTCTTCGACCCGCCCCGCAACAAGGGAGACGGCGAAGCCACCTACGCCAACTACCGGCGATTCACCACCAGCGGGCGGATCCTGCCGGGCGGCCGCGAGTTCCCGCGGCCGGTCGCGGACGGCGCCGCCGCTGCCCGTCGGCGCGCGGTCAGTGCGCGGGCGACGCCTCGAGGGCGGCCGGTGCCTGCCGGAAGTCCTTCTCCACGCGCCCGTCGCGGATGACGATCTGCCGGTGGGCGTGGGCCGCCACGTCGGCCTCGTGGGTGACCAGCACGATGGTGTTGCCGGCGTCGTGCAGGCGCTGGAAGAGGGCCATGATCTCGACGCCGGTCTTCGAGTCGAGGTTGCCGGTCGGCTCATCGGCAAGCAGAATCGACGGGTTATTGACGAGTGCCCGCGCGATCGCCACGCGCTGGCGCTGTCCGCCCGACAGCTCGTTCGGTTTGTGGTTCATGCGCGCGCCGAGCTCCACCTTCTCGAGCGCCGCCCTCGCGCGTTCGAGGCGCTCCTTCGAGGAAATCCCGGCGTAGACGAGCGGCAACTCGACGTTGTGGAGGGCCGAGGCGCGCGGCAGCAGGTTGAACGTCTGGAAGACGAAGCCGATCTCCTCGTTGCGGATGCGGGCCAGCTCGTTGTCGTTCATGGCGCTGACCTGCTTGTCGTTGAGCAGATAGGTGCCCTTCGACGGCGTGTCGAGGCAGCCGATCAGGTTCATCAGGGTCGACTTCCCCGAGCCCGAGGGGCCCATGATCGCCACGTACTCACCCTGGTCGATCTGGATGCTGACCCCGCGCAGCGCGTGGATCTCCTCATCGCCCATCGTGTAGGTCTTCCAGAGGTCGTTGGTCTCGATCAGGGCCATGAACGGTCGATCTCCCGCGGCGCCCGCCGCCGCCTCCATTTCATCACAGACGTCGGAAATGGAGGGGAGGTTCCTGCCCGTCGGCCCGGGATTGCCGGGACTGCACAGGTCACGTACGATGGCAGACCCGGTGTGCGTCCCGCACCCGGCGCGTCCGTGACCGGCCATCCCCCTGCGCCGCGCGTCACGAAGGAGTCGAACATCATGGCAGTGGCACGAGTCACCGAGATCATCGCGGCTTCGAAGAAGAGCTTCGAGGACGCCCTCGAACAGGGCATCGCGCGGGCCTCCAAGACCCTCAAGAACATCGAGGGCGCCTGGGTCCAGGACCAGAAGGTGGTCGTTCAGAAGGGCAAGGTGGTCGAGTACCGCGTGGCCATGAAGGTGACGTTCATCCTCGAGAAGTAGGTCCTAACCCTGCTCGTCGGCGTACTGCTCCTTGAGCCGGGCGACGACGGCGGGATCGGCCAGCGTGGTGGTATCGCCGAGGGCCTTGCCTTCGGCGATATCACGCAGCAGGCGCCGCATGATCTTCCCGGACCGCGTCTTGGGCAGGTCGGCGGCGAAGATGATGTCGTCGGGGCGGGCGATCGCGCCGATCTTCTGCGCGACGTGCTGCTTCAGCTCGTCGGCCAGCGCTTCCGACGTCGTCA
>JAWKHU010000122.1:0-1949 GCA_041394685.1 Vicinamibacterales bacterium | reverse complement strand
TCGGAGAGCGCCGACAACTCGCCGTAGGTGATGCCAGGACCGCCAGGCACCGACACCGCGACCTTGTCGGGGAACCGACGGGCCGAGTGTTCGAGGAGATCGGTCAGGCGGGTCGTCGCGCTCATCGCTGGTCCTTCCGCTAGCGCCCGGCGGTCTTCGAGCCGATCAGGCTGGCGATGCTGGCCACCGACGCCAGGTTGCCGGCGTCGAGGTCGTTGGCCTCGAGCTCGATCTTGAAGTGCTCCTCGAGGAACGTGACCAGCTTCAGCGTCGACAGCGAGTCGAGGATGCCGCTCTCCTTCAGTTCGGTGTCATCGGTGAGGTTCTTGGGGTCCTCGCCCGGCAGGAAGTTCTCGAGGATGAACTGCTTGACCACATCACGCGTGTTGTCCATGAACTGGATCTCCGATCTGGAATCAGGGTCTGGGGGAGGGAAGCGCCTGGCCGCGCGGCAGCGCGCCTGACGAGAGAAACGCCGTCAGCTTCCGGTAGAGCGCCTCCGCGACCAGGCGATGACCGGCGGCATTCGGGTGGTCGTCCCAGGGGGCCACCCGGAGGGCGGGCCGCTGGTCGACCGGGAACACATCGAACAGGTCGAACACCGGCAGGCTGGCCTCGTCGATCACCGACCTGAGCGGCACCTCGGCCGGCACGTCGTCGAGCACGACGTTGAGGGCCAGCACCACCGGCGTGACGCCGCGCGCCCGCGTCATGGCCGCAAAGCGGCGAAACGACGCGGCCAGGACGTCATCGGCGACCCGTCGCGCCCGCGACCGGGCTTCGCCATAGGGCATCCGGCTTGGCACGCCGAGCGCCCCGGCGGCGCGACGCACCATGGCGTACGGCAGCGGCACGCCGGCATGCCCGGGATCGAGCAGGCCGGCGCCCGACATGATCGCCGCGATCTCGGGCACCGGCACCGGGATGCCCTGGTCGGACACCTTGAGCAGGAACCCCTCCGTCATGTCGCGGTTGTCCTTGTAATGGGTGGCGATGACGATGTCGGGCGAGAACGCGAACACCCGATCCTCGAGCAGCGCCAGCTGCTGCGGCAGCGAGTAGCCGTCGACACCGAAGTTGAGGAACTCGACCCGCGGGTAGGACGCGGCGCCGCCGTCGCGGTTCAGCCGCTGTTCGACCAGCTGTTCGAACACGTCGCCGTCAGCGACGTTGTTGCCCATGACGTGCGACGGGCCGAGGATGGCGATGCGGAGGGTTCCCGGCGCCTTGTCCCGGCTGTAGTCCTGGTCGCGCATGCCCCAGCGGTTGGTGGTGAACTGCTGGCCGTTCCAGGTCGTGCGGCGCGACGGCTTCAGGTCGCGCAGCATCAGGTCGTGCCGTTCATTGAGCAGGCCGAGCTGATCCAGCGTCTGCCAGGAGGCGTCCCGCTTGCGGCCGTCGGCGGTGACCGGCGTGTCGAGCTGGGCGCGCACGTCGAGCTGCTCGTAGTAGCCGCGGTGCTGGAGCGTCAGGTCGCGCGCGTTGAGCCCGGTGGCCTGCATGGTACGCACGGCGTCGGCCATGGCGTGCGGGATCGAAGCCTGCACCGCCGGCTGCGCCAGGGCGCACAGCACGAGCAGCGGCACCACCGTGCGCGAGGCGGGACTGAGGACCATCCCCTGCCAGCCCTGGCGCGGCCCGGCCGCCTTCCAGTCGATGCCGCCCAGGACCATCATGGTGAGGAAGGCGCCGCCGAACAGCACGACGCCCTTGAGATCGACGTTGGCCGCGGCGCCGAGCATCCACAGCCACAGGTTCATCGACTCGGTGCTCCACAGCGACCACAGGGTGTAGAACATCGTGAAGGTGATGGCCGTCTGGAGGCCGCGACTGCGATTCCAGCCCTGCTGGCCGGCGATTCGCCGCGGCTTGCGGGCGGCGTTCAGCTCCCGCAGTCCGCCGTAGACCACGAAGCCGCCGAGAATAGCCCAGAACACGGTGTCCTGCGG
>JAWKHU010000121.1:0-2017 GCA_041394685.1 Vicinamibacterales bacterium | reverse complement strand
CGCACGTTCTGGTACCAGGCCTGGGTGCCGCGCTCGGCGAGGGTGCCCTGCTGGTAGAGGTTGTCGTAGCGCTCGCGGTTGAACGAGAACCCGTTCTCGATCAGCATCTTCGACGACAGCGTCGAGGTCCACTTCACCGAACCGGTGGCGAAGATCGGCGTGTTCCACTCGACCGACGCCGTCGTCTGGTCCGTGAGCGCGCCCATCGCGTGTCCACGCAGGCGCAGCGCGCGGTCGGTGTGAATCGCGAGCTTGTTGCGCTCGGACACCTGCCACGTGAGCCGAACCACCGGGTTGTCCATCTTCTCGTCCGACGTGCCCTGCTCGCAGGAGCCGGTGTTGGCGCGGCAGGCGGCGAAGGCGGCCGGGATGTTGGCCGTGCCCGCCGGAATGACGAAGGTGTTCGCAATCGGCCGGTCGTAGCGCGCCTTGCGGTACGCACCGAAGAACCACAGCTTGTTGCGGATGATGGGACCGCCCAGCTCGACGTTCCACTCGTAGAAGTTGGAGATCCGGTCAACGCCGGTGACGCCGAGCGCCTCGAGGTCGGAGGTGAGGTTGTCACCCTGCCAGCTCGAGGGCGACTTGAAGGCCTTGAACCCGCCGCGGAAGGTGTTGCCGCCGTCCTTCGGGATCAGGTTCATGTTGACGCCGCCCGTCAGGGTCTCGGCGTTGCCGCCGGCCGTCTGGTACACGGCTTCCTGCGTCATCGCCTCGTTGTGGTACCCCTGCACGGCGCCATCGCCCATGAGGCCGTTGGTCATCATGCCGTCCACCAGCACGACGGTCTGTGCGCCGCCCTGGCCGCGCACGGCGAAGTAGGTCTGCTGCATCGCGCGCGAACCACCCACGTCGGGCACGTTCAGCGTGACGCCGACCACCAGCTGCCCCAGGCCCTGGATGGTGCCGGCGGTCGGCACCGCGGAGATGACGTCGCGCGTGAGCTGCACCTGCTTGGCGTTGCTCTGCACGTCCACCACCGGAACCGACCCGGACACGGTGACGCTCTCCTGCAGCGTGCCGACGCTCAACTCGGCGTTGATCGTGGCGACGAAGTTGCCCGGGAGGTCGATGCCCTCGCGGACCTGCGTGTTGAAACCGGGAAGGGAGAAGGTGAGGTTGTAGGTGCCGGGCCGGAGGTCGACGATGCGGTAGGCACCGTTCTCGTCGGTCACGGTGGACCGGACCTGCTCGATCAGCACCGGACTGGCGGCCTCCACGGTCACACCCGGCATCACGGCGCCGGAGGTGTCACGGACGACACCCGCAAAGGCACTCTGGGCCCAAGCTGCGGACGGCAGCGCGGCGACACACGCCAACGCACACGCCGCAGCAAGGATGCTGCGTTTCACTGTCATTCGCGCCTCCTGATACGAACCAACTGCAACAACAAGCCGGTGTTTGGACACACGGAGGCGCCGCCACGCGCCTCCCCGCACACTGGCTGAACTCGCACAGGCTACGCAGGAAGCGCCAGCCGAGTCAAACGCCGTTAACCTCATGCGTTACCAATATGCGAGCCAGCGAATTCAGGCATGCACGTTGCGAATCGATGCACCGAACTGTCTCGGACGGTTACGATGAGAGGCACATGTGGCGCGCGGCCGTGTTCGTGGTGGCGTTCCTCGCCCGGCTGGCGCACATCCGGGCCATCCACGACACCCCCCTCTTCGACGTCCTGCTCGGAGACGCCCGCGCCTACGACGCCTGGGCCCAGCGACTGGCCGGCGGCGACTGGCTGGGCGCCGACGTCTTCTATCAGGCCCCGCTCTACCCGTATTTCCTCGGAGTTCTCTACGCGATCGCGGGGCACGACCTCCTGATGGCCCGACTCGTCCAGGCCGTCGTGGGCTCGGCCTCGGCGGTCCTGCTGGCAGCGGCGGGCGAGCGGCTCTTCTCCCGCCGGGTCGGCCTGGCGGCGGGGTTCGGCCTGGCGCTCTATGCCCCGGCCATCTTCCTGGACGGGCTCCTGCAGAAGTCGGTGCTCGACACCTTCTTCATCTGCGCCGCGCTCTGG
>JAWKHU010000120.1:0-2065 GCA_041394685.1 Vicinamibacterales bacterium | reverse complement strand
TCAACGCTTCCGCGCTCCCGGTCGAGGACAGCGTGATGAACCTGCTGAAGCGATCGCTCACCACCTCTACGGCGGACGAGCCGTATCGCGACCTGGTGGCGCGCGTGCTGCCCGAGGCGACGCGATTGAAGCTGGCCCTCTTCGAGGCGAACCAGGTGGACGCGCTCGTCTTCCCCTACCAGTCCAACTTCGCGACGCCGATTGCGAACCCCACGGGCGAAGTGCCCGACCCGACGTACGTGGCCTCGTCCCGGCCGAACCCCTCGATCTTCGCCGGCTACTCGTCGGTGGGCTTTCCCGCGATTGTGGTGCCGATGGGCATCGGGAGCCAGGGGCTGCCGATGGCGCTGTCCTTCATGGGGCGGCCCTACGAAGAGGGCCGGCTGCTGGCGTACGGCTTCGACTACGAGCAGGCGAGCCACGCGCGACGTGCGCCGGCGGCCTACAAGCAACCGTAACGGGCGCGGGCGGCGCGGCATCGGTACGCGAGGGCACGACGACGCGCGCTAGAATCGCCGGATGCGCACGCACTACCGATCGCTCGTCGCGGCGTGGGCGGCCGGTGCCCTCGCGGTTGCGGGCTGCACGGGCGAGGCCCAGGCGCCGGCACGTGCCCCGGTCCCCATCGCGACGCCGCGCCCATCGTCCACTGCCCCGCCGTCGTCCGAGCAGGCGCGCGCGGACTTTGCGCGTGTCCGCCAGGTCATCGACGGCGACACGATCACGGTGTCGGGTGTGGGCACCGTGCGCCTGATCGGTGTTGACGCACCGGAGAAGACGGGCGGCTATCGCGCGTCGGAGCCCTTCGGCGATCGGGCCGCGGCGTACATGCGGGAGCTGGTGGGCGGCAAGCTGGTGCGGCTGGAGTACGACGGCGACCGCCTCGACCAGTACAAGCGCACGCTGGCGTACGTCTTCCTCGAGGACGGCACGTGCGCCAACGAGGCCATCATCCGCGCGGGATGGGCCGAGGTCTATCGGCGCTTCCAGTACGTGCGCAAGCCGCAGTTCCAGGCGGCCGAAGCCGACGCCCGCCGCGCCCGCCGCGGGATGTGGGCTTTCTGAATTCCGAATTCTGAATTCAGAATTCAGAAGGATACCCCCACCGTGAACGTGCCGGTGTATCCGCTGGCCGGGCTGCCCGAGATCGTGATCATCTCCTGCGACAGGCTGTCGGCGAAGATCCCGTCGCGCGCGTTGCTGGTGCTGTTGAGGCCGTGGCTGGCGTAGACGCCGGTGCTGTAGACCTGCGCGCTGATGTCCTCGGGGAAGGCGATCTGGGTGACCTTGATCGAGCGGCCGCCCATGCTGACCTCGACGTGGATGTGCGTGGCGCGGCCCTGGTACCAGCCGGGATAGATGGTGTCGAAGGTCACCTGCCCCTGCGCGTCGCTCACCTGCAGGCCGCGCAGGAAGGTCTGCCCGCGGCCCGTGCCGTACTCGCTGTAGACGCCGGCGTGGTCGCACTGCCAGATCTCGACGTTGGCGCCCGAGACGGGCGCGCAGCCGCTGCTGGCGTTCACGACGGTGAGCGTCAGCCGGAGCGGGGTGCCGGGCTTGCCGTCGGTGATGTTGCTGCGGACGTAGTCGCCGAGCGAGGGGTACGGTCCGAGCGTCTCGGTCGGCGACACGGCACAGGCCTCCGCGGTCGTCGTCGTTCCGGTGGTGGTCGTCGTGGTCGTCGTCGTGCTCGTCGTCGTGGCCGAGGGGCTGGTGGGCGTGTCGCCGCTGCAGGCGGCGGAGACGGCGGCGCTGGCGGCGCCGAGCAGGCCGAGCGCCTCGCGGCGGTTCAAGCGGCGGCGGAAGTGGGCTGACATGTGGCGTCCTCGCGGCGTCCGGTCCGGCAGGCGCGCGGGACCGTCACTCGCTTTTCAACTGTCACATGTGGCGGAAGGCAACGGGGTGGCACGTGTGTGACAAGTCGATGGCGCGATGGGTGAAGGCCCGCTGGTCAGCAAAGTCCCCCCAAACAGGCAAAAGTGCGGGGGCCGCTGTGAGCGCCGCGGCCTCCGCATCGGGCAGGCGGCGGAGTGGCCGGTGCGGCCCCGGCGGGGAGCGCCGTTCC
>JAWKHU010000119.1:0-2197 GCA_041394685.1 Vicinamibacterales bacterium | reverse complement strand
CCCTGGGCACCGCGCGTCCGCCGAGCACGAACCAGCCGATTGCCAACCCGATGAGCGCGCCGAAGACGACGTCGGTGGGGTAGTGCGCGCCGACGTAGACGCGTGAGGCGGCCACGAGTACCGCCGCCGCCCACCACACCACACGGACGGTGGGGAAGAGGCGGCCAAGTGCGAGCGCACCGGCGAAGGCTTCCGCGGCGTGGCCCGACGGGAACGACGCCGTCATCGGCCGCTGATCGATCAGCCGGACGTCCGCCATGGCCTCGAACGGCCGCTCGCGTGCCACGACGGGCTTGATGACGCCGTCCACCAGCACGAACGCCAGCCCCACCGACAGCCCCACGCGCCACGCCGCCATCCGCCGCGCCGGGAACACCGACGCGATGAGCGCCGTGGCCAGCCACAGGAAGCTCGCACGCCCAATCGCGCTCGCGAAGACCATCAGGTCGTCGAGCCACGGGGCGTGGGACTGGTTGATGAGGGTGAAGAGGGCGGAGTCCACAGGGGAGGAAGAAGGCGGAATTCAGAAGTCAGAATGATGAATTCAGAAGGAAAGGCAAAAGGCAGAAGGCAGAAGGCACAAGGCAAAACGAGAACAAATCGCCCTCGAGGTCAGGTCCCGAGTCCCAAGTCCCACGCCCCACGCCCCACGCCCCACGCCCCCAAAACGTCGAAGCCAGCGCGAACGGAGTCCGCGGCTGGCTTCGGATGCTGCGTCGGCGCCCGGGGGCGCGGCGTGGCCTAGACGGCGGCGGCCGCCTCGACTTCGCGGACCAGGCCGAGCTCGCGGCGGACCTTGTCTTCGATGGACGCGCGAATCTCGGGGTGCTCCTTGAGGAACGCCTTGACGTTCTCGCGGCCCTGGCCCAGGCGCTCGCCGCCGTAGGCGAACCACGCGCCGCTCTTCTCGACGATCTTCTTGTCCACCGCGAGGTCGAGCAGGTCGCCCTCGCGCGAGACGCCCTCGCCATAGACGATGTCGAACTCGGCATCGCGGAAGGGCGGGGCCATCTTGTTCTTCACGACCTTCACGCGCGTGCGTCCGCCGATGACGCTGTCGCCGTCCTTGATGGCACCGATGCGGCGGATGTCGATGCGAACCGACGAGTAGAACTTGAGCGCGCGGCCGCCGGTGGTGGTCTCCGGGTTGCCGAACATGACGCCGATCTTCTCGCGCAGCTGGTTGATGAAGATGAGCACCGTCTTGGACTTGGAGATGGCGCCGGTGAGCTTGCGCAGCGCCTGCGACATGAGGCGCGCCTGCAGGCCCATCTGGGCCTCGCCCATTTCGCCCTCGATTTCGGCGCGGGGCACGAGCGCCGCCACCGAGTCCACGACGACGACGTCGACGCTGCCGGAGCGGACGAGGACCTCGACGATCTCGAGCGCCTGCTCACCGTTGTCGGGCTGCGACACCAGCAGGTTGTCGATGTCCACCCCCAGCTTGCGCGCGTACTCGGCGTCGAGGGCATGCTCGGCGTCGACGAACGCCGCGAGCCCGCCCGTCTTCTGCGCCTCGGCAATCACCTGCAGCGCGAGCGTGGTTTTGCCGGACGACTCCGGCCCGAAGATCTCCACCACGCGGCCGCGCGGCACGCCGCCAATGCCAAGCGCGTAGTCGATGCTGATGGCCCCGGTCGAGATCGCCTCGACGGGCGAGATCGTGTTGCGCTGGCCGAGCCGCATGATCGAGCCCTTGCCAAACTGCTTTTCGATCTGGCCGACGGCCACGTCGAGGGCCTTGATGCGTTCCTGTCGTTCGTCGATGGGCATGTGGGTGAGGTTCCTTTCGAGGCAACGCTGATCCTAGAAGCGGGCCAAGCGAAAGTCAAGCGAAAATGTGTATAGGTTCCACGCCCTAATCGCCTGTTATCAACAGGTTGCAGCCACGAGGCACTTTCGCCCACCCCGAATCGGCCCTCAGATTCCGCACGGTGGAGGTTTGACCGCCCACGCGCGTTCTGCGTACGGTGGGACCGCATGCCCAGCCCGGTCGGACACGCCCTCGGCGGCCTGATTGTGGGCCTGGCCGGACGGCAATCCGGTCCGCCCCGCTCGGATCCCCGCCTGCTCATCTGGCCAATTTCCGCCGCCGTCGCGCCGGACGCCGACTTCCTGTGGGGCCGGCACGGCATGGAGACGCACAGCCTGGGCATGGCCGTGCTCGCCGGGCTCGTGGTCCTGGCCTGGACGCGCG
>JAWKHU010000118.1:0-2404 GCA_041394685.1 Vicinamibacterales bacterium | reverse complement strand
GGGGCCTCGGCATCGTGGTGGCGCCGATTCTGGGCCCGGTGCTCGGCGGCTGGCTCACCGACACCTACAGCTGGCGCTGGGTGTTCTACATCAACCTGCCCGTGGGCATCGTGTCGCTCATCATGACGCGCCTCTACGTGTTCGACCCGCCCTACCTTCGGCAGGAGCGGACCCGCGTGGACTACTGGGGCATCGGGTTGCTGGCGCTGTGGGTGGGTTCGCTGCAGCTCGCGCTCGACCTCGGCCAGCAGCGCGACTGGTTCTCGTCGCCGTTCATCACCACCCTCGTCGTGCTGTCGGGCGGCGGCGTGGTCGCCTTCCTGGTGCGCGAGCTGATGGCGGGTGAGCCGGTGATCGACCTGCGCGTGTTCAAGCTGCGCAGCTACGCCACCGGCGTGTTCCTGATGACGAGCCTGGGCTTCGTGCTCTACGGCAGCCTCGTCCTGCTGCCCATCATGCTGCAGACGCTGCTCGGCTATCCCTCGTTCGAGGCGGGGATCGCGATGGCGCCGCGGGGCATGGGGTCGCTCATCGGCATGCCCACCGTCGGCCTGCTGATCGGGCGCGTGGACCCGCGCAAGCTCGTGGCCGGCGGGCTCATCGTCGGCGCGGGCACGCTCTTCTGGCTGGGGCAGCTCAGCCTCGACGCCGGCTACTGGGACGTGTTCTGGCCACAGTTCGTGCAGGGCCTCGGCCTGTCGATGCTGTTCGTGCCGCTCACGACGATCAGCATGGACCCGGTGCCGCGCGAGCGCATGGGGAATGCCACCAGCCTGTTCAACCTGATGCGCAACCTCGGCGGCAGCATCGGCATTGCCGTCACTGGCTCGCTGCTCGCGCGCAAGCAGCAGGGCTACTTCGGTGTCCTCGGCGAGCACGTCAACAACTTCTCGGCCGCGAGCCGGCAGATGCTCGAATCGCTGCAGAACGCCATGGTGGCCCAGGGCGCGGACCCGGTGACGGCCAGCGAGCGCGCCTATGCGCTGGTCGCCGGCATGATCCAGCAGCAGGCGGCCATGCTGTCGTTCGTGGACATCTTCCGCCTGCTCGGCGTGATGTTCATCTGCCTGCTGCCGCTCATCCTGCTGATGCGGCGCCCGCAGTCGGGCGCGGGGCCAACGGCCGCGCACTGAGCGCCGCGCTCATCGCACGGGCAGCGTCCAGATGTTGCCCCGCAGCTCGCCGCGCTCGAACACGATGACGTCGTTGCGGGGCGACCACTCCGGATAGCGGACGTACACGTTCGCCGGCGCCTGCGGGAGCAGCTCGGCCTGGCGTCCGGAGGCGACGTCGATGGCGCGGAGGCTCCACCGGCCCGCGCGCAGCACCGCCACCGCGATGTGCGATCCGTCCGGCGACCAGCTGCGCACCCACGTCTGGCCGGGCTCGTCGGTGAGAACGCGCAGGGCGCCCGTCGCAACTTCCACCACCGCGGCCTGCGTCGAGGCGCCGCGCTTCACCTCCACGGCGAGCCAGCGTTCGTCGGGTGACCACGCCGGGTAGCCGGCCCAGACGTCCGGGGCCGTGAGCGGGCGTGGCGCCAGGCTCGACATCGGGGTGACGAAGATGCGCCGCCGCCCGTCGGGCCGGGCGATCACGGCCAGTGCCAGCTGCGACAGGGACGGCGACAGCTCCATCTCGCGGGGATAGCCCACGTCGAAGAGCTCCCGGCCCTCGCCCTGCAGGTCCACCAGCGGCGTCTCGAGCCGCGTGCCGACGTCGACCGCGAAGAAGCCCATCGACTCCCCGCGATTCGAGAAGAAGGCGATGCGCCGTGCGTCGGGGAACCACGTGGCCTTGCTGTCGGCCGAATGGTCCGAGGTGAGCTGCAGCTTGCGGCCGCCGTCGATGTCCATGACCCAGATGTTCGGCGCCTCGCCGCGCCGCGACGAGACGTAGGAGACCTTGCGGCCGTCCGGCGCGATGACGGCCATCGAGTTCCGGCGGCTGGTGTCATCGGTGAGGGCATGCGCCGGCCCCGCGGGTGCGCCCGCCGGACCCAGCGGCTGTGCCCAGATCTGGCTGCTCAGCGACAGCCCCGCGAAGGCCAGCGTGCGGCCGTCGCTCGAGACGGAGAGCCCGCGCACGCCGGGTACCCCCGCCACGGCCATCATCTCGGGAGGGCCGGTCGCCCGGCCTCGACCGGCGTCGAACGGAATGCGGTGCACGATGGCCTGGCCGCCTCCCGCCGCGTAGACGGCCGAGCCATCGGGCGCGAAGGCGACCTCGTAGGTGCCGCGTCCGCCGCCGAGCCGCGAGACGGCCCCGCTCGCCACGTCCACGAGCCAGCCGCCGTCGTCGGGCCCGCCCTCGAAGACCGAGAAGGCGAGGAAGCGGCCGTCCGGACTCCACGCCGGCGCGGAATGTCCGCCCATCGGTGCGCCCGGGCGGGTCACCGCCCGCT
>JAWKHU010000117.1:0-2582 GCA_041394685.1 Vicinamibacterales bacterium | reverse complement strand
GGCGGTTCCGCTCGGCGTGCTGATGGCATCGCTGACTCCGCCGACCGGAAGGGCGAAGGCGGCGGTGTCGATGTCCTCGCTGACACCCAGGTCCGGAATCGGGGAGCCGCGCGTGATGAGCTCGGTCGACTTCACCTCGAGGCCGTACTTCTTCGCGGTGGCGGCGAAGTCCTTCGCCGTCTTCAGCTCCGTGGCGATGGCGGTCGCGCGTTCCTTGGCCAGGGCCGCCGCCTTGTCGTTGACGACGTCCTCGCGGACGCGGTCGCGGACCTCGGTGAGCTCGGGCAGGTAGGAGTCCTGCTTGCCCGAGACCGTGGCGATGACCCAGCCCCGCGCAATTCGCTGCGGCGCGCTCACCTGGCCCTCGGGCAGCGCGAAGACGGCCGAGGCCAGCTCCGGCTGCGGACCGCCCAGGCTGTCGATCGGCTCGTCCTGCAGGAAGAGGCCGGACTCCGTGAACGCGATCTTCCGTTCGCCGGCAATGCGCTCGAGGTCGGCGGGCGTCTTGGCGTTCGACGCGATGTCCTTCGCCAGGGCTTCGGCCTGCTGCTGCGCCTTCTGCCAGCGGAGCTGGTCCACGATCTCCTCGCGGACCAGGTCCAGCGGCCGCACCACTTCGGGCTGGCTGTCCACGACCTTGATGATGTGGTACCCGAACTGCGTCTTCACGAGGTCCGAGATCTCCCCGCTCTTCATCGCGAAGGCGGCCGTCTCGAACTCGGGCACCATGCGGCCCTTGCCGAAGTAGTCCAGGTCGCCGCCCTGGGCCTTGTTGGAGTCGTCTTCCGAGTACTCGCGGGCCAGCGCGGCGAAGTCGGCGCCGGGCGCCTTGGCCTTGGCCAGCACCTCCTCGGCCTGCTTGCGGACCGTCGCGTCGTCCTTGCCCTCGGTCTTGAAGAGGATGTGGCTCGCGCGCACCTGGGCGGGCGTCGTGTACTGGGTGAGGTTGTCCTTGTAGAAGGCCTCGATCTCGGCGTCCGGCACGGTGATACCGGCGCGGATCTGATCCACGTCCACGAGTGCGTACTTGATCCGGCGCTTCTCGCCGATGCGGTACGACTCCTTGTTCTGGTCGAAGTGGGCCTGCAGATCGGCGGCGGTCACCGTGACCTGGCCGCGGAACGCCTCGGGCTGCACGGGCACGACGTCGAGCTTCACCTTCTCGTTGCGCCGCGTGTATTCCTCGGCGACCTCGTCGTCGGTGACCGTGACCCAGCCGGCGATGGCCGTGCGCAGCTTCTCGATCATCAGCGCGCGCCGCAGGTTGTCCTCGAATTCCGTGGTCGTGAAGGGCGGGGTGTTGAACTGCAGCACCTGGCGGTAGCGCTGCTCGCCGATGAACTGGCCGTTCTCCTGGAAGGCGGGCATGTTCAGGATGCGCTCGCGGATCTCGACGTCCTGCACCGAGATGCCCTGGCGCCGGGCCTCGGCCACCATGGCTTCCTCGTCGACCAGCTGCTGGAGGATCTGGCGGTCGATGCCGAGCTGCCGGAGCAGCTGCTCGTTCATCTGTCCGCCGTAGGCCTGCCGATAGGCATTCAGCTGGGCGGCGTAGCGGCGCTGGAACGAGCCGACGGTGATCGGGGTGCCCTGCACCTGGGCCAGGACCTGCCCGGGTGCGGCACCCGTGCCGGTCGCCAGGAAGTCGGGGATGTAGAACACGACGAAGGTGAGGACGACGAGTGCCAGGCTCCACTTGAGCCAGCCCTTGTGCCGCCGCATCCGGTCCAGCATGGTCATGTGCGCAGGTTCCTCGAAACGTTCATCGTAGCATGGCCCCGTTGCACCATGATATATTCTGCGGGTTGAATGACTTACGGCGGTCCGCGCCGCGTTGACCTGGCCCAGCGCCTCGGTCGCAGCCAGCGCATGCTCAAGGGACGGCTCGGCCGCCCGGAGACATTGCTGGCCGTGATGCGTGCCGCTCACGAATCGCTCGACGCCGGCGTCATCGGCGAGCAGGTGGTCCTGCTGGCGCTCGACTGGTTCAAATCACCCGCCTGCGGGGTGTTCGCCGCCGACCTGGAGGGCCAGGTGGTGGCGCTGGCCTCGCGCGGGCTGGGCACGACGCTGTCGCCCGCCGCGCTGGAAATTTCCCGCTGGGTGCTGCTGCGGGGGCGGGAACTGACCACCGCCGACGCGCGGCACGACAATCGGCTGTCCGCTCCGGCGGGCGCCGCAATCGGATGGCCGCTCCGGTGCCGGACCCGCACCGTGGCAGCCCTCGTCGTGATCGAACGCGCCGCTTCCTCCGTGGCGCCCCGCATCACGCCGGCGCTTGCCGAGCTGCTCGGGCTGGCCCTCGAAGGGCCGGCGCAGGCACTCGACAATGCGCTGATGCTGCGCAGGGCCGAGGCGCTGTCGGTGACCGACGACCTCACGCAGCTCTACAACTCACGGTATCTGAATCACGTCCTGCGACGGGAAGCCAAGCGCGCATCGCGCTCGGGCCGGCCGCTCTCGCTGCTCTTCCTGGACCTGGACGGGTTCAAGACCGTCAACGACGCCCACGGCCACCTGGCCGGCAGCCGCGCCCTCGTCGAGGCAGCGGCCGTCATCCGGGGGTCGGCGCGCGAGACCGA
>JAWKHU010000116.1:0-2771 GCA_041394685.1 Vicinamibacterales bacterium | reverse complement strand
GAAGATCGCCATCGGCGGCAGCATCACGCTGACCACCCACGCCGTGGCCAGGTACATGCCGTCCACCAGCAGGCCGCTCAGCCACCATGGCAGGACGGCGCTGGCGCCCTCCTTGAGCAGCGGATGCGCCCAGTCGATGAGCACGGCCGCCAGCATCGCCGACGGCACGTTCGCGCCGGCGATGGTGAGCCAGAAGACGCCCGTGAGCATCAGGACCATGAGCGGCACGCCCCAGATGCGGCTCGTCACCAGGCGATCGATGGTGCGGTCCAGGTCCATCCGTCCGCCGGCGGCGCCGTGCGAGACGGCCCGGTCGGCGATGCGGGCGGCCTCGGTGTAGATCGCTTCCATCAGCGACTGGTGGAAGTCGGCGCCGACCTGCCAGCGCAGCTCCGAGGCCAGCTGGCTCAGCGCCGCGACCTCCTCCGCCGGGGGCGCCACCACCGGGGGCCGCGTGCCGTCGGCCGCCGACACGTGGAGGTCGCCGAGTTCGCCGCGCCGCAGCGCCTCCTGGATCCGCTCGTCGCCGTCGAGGAGCCGCAGGGCCACCCACGACCCGTTCGGCAGCCCCGGCACCAGGTGGCGCACGCCGTCGGCGAGCCGCGTGACCGCCCGCTGCAGGGCGGGCGATCGCTCGCCGATCCGTTGCGGCCCGCCGCCCACCTCGCCCCGCGCGACCTCGGCGATGGCCTGCATCAGGGCCTCGAGCCCCTCGCCGTAGCGGGCGGCCGTCGCCACCACGCGGACGCCGAGATCGCGGGCGAGCCGCCGGGCGTCCACCTCGATGCCTCGGCGGCGGGCCTCGTCCATCAGGTTCAGGCACACGACGACGCGGTTGGTGATCTCCAGCACCTGGAGCACGATGTTCAGGTTGCGTTCGAGGCACGTCGCGTCGACGACCACGACGGTCACGTCGGGTTGGCCGAAGAGCACGAAGTCGCGCGCGACCTCTTCGTCGAGGCTCGACGAGAGCAGCGAGTAGGTGCCGGGCAGGTCGACCAGCTTGAAGCGCTTGTCGCCGGCGGCGAAGGCGCCCTCGGCCCGGGTCACGGTCTTGCCGGGCCAGTTGCCCGTGTGCTGGCGCAGCCCCGTGAGCGCGTTGAACACGGTGCTCTTGCCCGTGTTGGGGTTCCCCGCGAGCGCGACGACGTAGTCGTGGCCCTCCATGTCGACGCCGAGCTTCTGCAGGTTCGCGAGGTGATGCGCCGGGCAGGTGGCACAGGCCTCGGGCGATGGATGGCTCACGCCGGCGCTCCTTTCTGCACGAAGATCTGCGCGGCCTGATCCGATCGCAGCGCGATGAGGGCGCCGCGGATGCGATAGGCGGTCGGATCGCCGGACGGCCCGGTGAGCTCGCTGGTCACGCGCGTGCCGGGAACCAGGCCGAGATCCAGGAGCCGCCGCCGCTGGGCGCCGCGGCACGACGGCGCCAAGGCCACGACCGCCGCGGTCTCTCCGGGCGCGAGCGACGACAGGCGCGTCATGTGTTCGGGCTCGGCGTCGGTCTCGATGGCGAGGACGGTGATGTTGGCAGCCACGACGGGGGCCAGCACGACCTCCTCGGTCTCGGCCTGGACGCGGAGCCGGTTCGGACTGCGGTCGAGGAGCCGGACCCGCATCCCGGGCACGAGGCCGAGCGCCACGATCTGGGCGAAGACCGCTTCGGGCTCGTCTTCGATGTGCACGATCTCGGCGACCTGGTCGGTGCGCAGCTGGGTGAGGAGCAGGCCCTGGTGCGGGGGCAACTCGCCACTGGGCATCGGAATCGGGTCCCCGTGCGGGTCGTACCGGGGGTGGCCGAGCGTCGCGGCGAGCGCCTCGGCCTGCTGCGGCGTGGTGCCGTGTTCGCGCCGCTCGGCGTGTGCGTGCCACTCGCGCGCGTCGAGTCCGGTCTCGTCCGCGAGGTAGCGTTCCCACAAGCGATGGATGCGGATGACGCGCAGGGCCTCGCGCCGGCCTTCGGGCGTGAGGCGCAGCGTGGCCTCGTCGTGCTCCACGAGGTCGAGGCGGCCCAGCCGATCCACGAGATCGGCGGCGCTTCGACCGCTCAGGCCGAGCGCGCCGGCGAGGCTTTCGAGCGTCGCGGGCCGCTGCCGGTACTCCCCGTCCCAGAGGTGCTTCAAGGCGTCTTCGACGTCCACCCGGTCGGAGGCGACGAGCCCCCGGCGCCAACGCCAGGCAAGGCCGGTGGCGGGCCAGAACAGACCCACCGCCAGCACGAGGGCGCCCACGAGGAACAGGAGGGACAGCAGCGGATCCACGGTCAGTCTCGGCCAGCGCTTGACAATTTTGACTACTCAAAAATAAGGTACTGCCAAGGCGAAGTCAAGGGCGCATCCCGGCGCGCCTGCTAGGATGACCCGACCGATGCCTCCGTCCAGCACCGTCGAGAACTACCTGAAGGCCATCTTCCTGGGCGAAGCGCAGCTCACCGAAGGGCAGCGGCTCGTGCCCATGGGGCAGCTGGCCGCCGCGCTCGGCGTGGCGCCCGGCACCGCAACCACCATGATCAAGGCGCTGTCGGAGTCGGGGCTGGTGGACTACGAGCCATACAACGGCGTGCGGCTCAGCCCGGCCGGCGAGAAGCTGGCGGCACTGGTCCTCCGCCGGCACCGCCTCATCGAGCTGTTCCTGGTGCGGGTCATGGGACTGGGGTGGGACGAGGTCCACGACGAGGCCGAGCAACTCGAGCACGTCGTCTCGGACCGGCTGATCGAGCGCATCGACGAGATGCTGGGGCGCCCGGCCGTCGATCCCCATGGTGATCCCAT
>JAWKHU010000115.1:0-2813 GCA_041394685.1 Vicinamibacterales bacterium | reverse complement strand
GTCGAGATGAACTTGTCCACGTCACTCCCCTCCCCCGCCGCCGGTGCCCCGGCCGCGTCCCGAGGGCGGCCCCGAGCGCCGTTCCTCACCTGCCCTATGCGAGAATCGCGCGGAGAACGCGCAGCCGTCCGTGAAGACCGGGGCCGGGGCCACGGCTCGCGCCCGCTGATGACCTGGGAGACGGGCCTGATGCCGCTCGAGCGGCGGACACGGCCAGACTCCTCCCGGTCCTCGTGACGCTCCTGGCGGCCGGGACCGCCCGGGCCGTGTCCATGCCGGCGCCGCCCCGGCACCCCAGGGCTCGTCGGGCACCGACGGCGCCCGATGGGGCTACGCGCGGACGAACGTCCAGGCCAGGATGCGGCTCTTCTTCTGGCCGTGCGCCACGTCGATGGTCCGCACGATCGTGGCCGGGGTCTTCTTCAGGGCGCGCTTCAGCGCCGGCAGGTTCGCGCTCTTCGACACCATGGTCGTGAACCACACGCAGAGCTGCGGACGGGTGGCGCTCTCCGCGATCATCCGTTCGATGAAGCCCACTTCCCCGCCCTCGCACACGAGCTCGGCCGAGGTCCCGCCGAAGTTCAATGGCGCGGCGTCGCGTCCGAGCTTCAGGTTGCGACGCTTCCGCGCCGATCCGGCCGCGGCGTCCTCGTGGGAGGCGTGGAACGGCGGATTGCACGTGCAGGCCGCGAACCGCTCGCCCGGGGTGGTGACGTGCGCGAAGCAGGCGCGCGGGTCGGGCTGATACCGCCCCTCGATGCGCCCCGCCACCTGACCGTTGAGCCGCACGATCTGGCGGGCCCACCGGTGGGAGGCCTGGTCCGCTTCGCTGGCCACATAGCGCCAGCCGTACTCCGAGGCGCCCAGCAACGGCAGGATGCAGCTGGCCCCGGCGCAGATGTCGAGGATGGCGATGTCGGGCCCGCGCGGCGCGCCGGCGGCATCGCCGCCCCCGAGCAGGTCCGCGAGGTGGTGCACGTAGTCGAGACGTCCGGGCACGGGCGGACAGAGCGCCCCGACCGGCAGGCTCCACTGCAGGTCGTAGGCGTCCTTGAGCAGGGCCTGATTCAGGGCCAGCACCGCCGCGGGATCCGCGAAGGTGATGGTGGCCTCGCCGCGGGGGCTCTCGACGACGAAGGGCGCGAGCGGCGGATACGCGGCGACGAGCCGCACGAAGTCGTAGCCGTCGCGGAAGCGGTTGAGCGGGTGCATGCGCTGGAGCGATCGTAGCGCACGCGGTGTCTCAGGGCGCTCCGGCTGGAGGCGACGACGCCCGTGCGCTCACCGCACGATCGTCACGGTCGCGGCCGTGAACAACGTGATGCCGCCGCTGATGTGGGTCTGGGCCAGGCAGTCGGCGCCGACCGACACGGTGTGCGCGCCGGCGGGGAGCGGGCCCGCGGTGGCGCCGACCAGCGTCAGACTGGTGAAGGTGTTGTTCGCGATCGCGATGGCGCTCGAGACGAGCGGCACGCCGTCGACCATCAGAAAGAACACCGGGGAGTTCGACGGGCAGTTCAGGAGGGCCTGAGTCGTCTTGGACACGAGCCACTGCCCGGCCACCGTCGACGTGATGGTCTCGGACGTGGAGCTGGTGTAGGGGAACTCGTTGACGAGCGTCGGAACGAACCTGCCGGGCGTGGCGATGAGCTCGACGGCGTCCGCGACCAGCGCGTCCGACTGCGCCTGGGTGTAGTAGCGGTCGTCGTGGACGTGGTCACTCCGCGCGATCGTGCCCGCCGACCCGCTGCCCGCGAAGATCGACGCCGCCAGTTGTGCGCTGGTGATCGCCACCGACCGGCTCGGCGCCGGCCGCGGTGAACCCGTCACGCCAGGCGGGTTGAACGCGAAGCCGCCGCTGTTCCCGTCCGCGTCGCTCCACGTGCCCGACACGTTCGACAGGTGCACGGTGGCGCTCACGTGGGCGGCCGCGCCCGAGGGCACGACGACGTCGAAGCCCAGTGAGATAGTGCCATTCGGATTCAGCGTGGCCGTGCCCGTGGCTGGCGCGACCTGCGGCGCCCCGCACAAGTCGTCGCTGCCGGTCAACTGGTAGGCGGGCCCCTGCTGAATGACCGTGAAGGTCACGAGGTTGCAGTACGGCTGCATCTGCCAGCGGAAGACGCCGAGCACCTGGGCGGGGATGTCGCGTGGATACAGCAGGGCCAACAGCGCCAACAGCGCAAGTCGCTTGGTCATCGAGGTGCCTCGGAGAATCGTCGGGGCTGTTCCTGAGAGAGGTGGACTGCGTATCGAGCCGACCCCGTGGAGCCTCCCCACCATGGAGATCGCAGGACGGCGTCACGATCCGGACAGCCCCGCGCCGCGCCAGGCCACGCCCGGGAGTCCAGCGCCGGAACCGGCGGAGGCGCTGGGGACGGACACGAGGTGCGCGCCTCGACGAAGCCGCGCTCGCGGCCGTCCGGCCGTGGACGTTCGAGCCGGCGAGGAGAAACGGGCCGTGATGGCGGTCAGGTGTCGGCGGCGATGGCCTCCACCCGCCGCCGACCGACCGGGGAGCTGATCCGCCGCCCCGGTCCCTGGTCCCCGGTCCCCGGTCCCTACACCGTCAGTTCCTACGGCACGACGCTCAGAAGCGAATAGCTTCTCGTCTGCCCGTCGCCGACCTGCAGCTCCACCTCACCGGTGAGCCGCCCGGTCGGCGAGCGCTGCACACGCACCGCCATCTCCGCGGCGACGCCTGGGCCCCACGGCATCTGCCCACGGAGCTCCGCGCTGCCACCCCAGGCGCGTCCCGTCACGTCCACGCGGTGGGGCCACAAGGTGACCGTCCCGTTCACCGCTCCGCCGGT
>JAWKHU010000114.1:0-2844 GCA_041394685.1 Vicinamibacterales bacterium | reverse complement strand
CGAGAGCGAGCTGTTCGGGCACGTCCGCGGCGCGTTCACCGGGGCAACCCAGGACAAGGCGGGGCTCTTCGAAGCTGCGCACGGCGGCACGCTCTTCCTGGACGAGGTAGGCGAGTTATCGGCGCCGGTGCAGGCCAAGCTGCTGCGCACGCTCGAGAACGGCGAGGTGCAGCGCGTGGGCGCCGTGGAGCCGCGCCGCGTGGACGTCCGCGTCATCGCGGCCACCAATCGCTCGATCGAGGAGGAGGTGGCGGCCGGGCGCTTCCGCAGCGACCTCTACTACCGCCTCAACGTGGTCGAGATCGGCATCCCGCCGCTGCGGGACCGGGTCGAGGACATCCCGTACCTGACGGCGGCGTTCGTGCGCCGCTACGCGCGGGAGTTCGGCAAGGGCGTCTCCGGCCTCGTCCCCGAGGCCGAGGAGCGCCTCCAGCAGTGGTCGTGGCCGGGCAACGTGCGCGAGCTGAAGAACCTGGTGGAGCGCCTGGTCGTGAGCGCCCCGGGCCGACTGGTCCGGGCGGAGGACCTCGACCTCGACGCCCGCCTCTCGCGCGCCTGCGGCGCGGCGGCCGGACGCGCGGCCGTCGGTGTGCCACCTCCTGCGCCCGCCCGCGCCACGCTCCAGGCCGTCCCCTCGCGCGATGAGCACATCGTCGGCCAGATTGTGGGCGAGCTGCTCGAAGGGGGCGCCTCGTTCTGGGACGCCGTCCACGCCCCGTTCATGAGCCGCGACCTGTCGCGGGCCCAGCTCCGCGCGATCATCCGCGTCGGCCTCCAGCGCACGTCCGGCAACTACCGGATGCTCGTCCAGTTGTTCAACATGCCTGCCGACGACTACAAGCGGGTGCTCAGCTTCCTGAGGAAGCACGAGTGCCAGGTACCCTTCCAGGCGTTCCGCGGGCTCGGCGCGCCGGCGGCCGGCCTGGTGCACGCCGCATCGGCCCCGCCGGTGGCCTATCGCGAGGCGGTGGGCCTGTAGCAGGTCGGCGCCGAAATTACGGCGTCGTTGCATCAGGGTCGTCTCGCCGTCACCTGCCCTGCATACGGTGATCCCCGGGTCTGGCGTCAGCGTCCGACGGCCGGCCCGGGAGGACACCGCATGCGACGAACGAACCTGATCCGGCTGCTGATCGGCAGCGCCGCCACGGCCGCTCTGGCCCTCACCGTGATGGCCGACCGGCCCAGCGCCGACCACGGCGGAGACAAGGGCGGCCCCCGCCGCGCCAAGAACGTCATCCTCTTCATCGGGGACGGGATGGGCGTCTCCACCGTCACCGCGACGCGCGTCTACTCCGTGGGCGTCGCCGGCACGCTGACGGTGGACCAGTTTCCCTACACCGCGCTCTCGCGCACGTACTCATCGGACTCGATCACGCCTGACAGCGCGCCGACGATGACGGCGATGATGACGGGGCAGAACACCAACGCCGGCGTCATCGGCCTCGACGAGACGACGGAGTACGACGACTTCAACGGCGACGGCGATGGCGCCCGCGTGACGACCCTGCTCGAGCGCGCCAAGCGCCGCGGCATGAAGGTGGGCGTGATCAGCACGGCCCGCATCACGCACGCGACCCCGGCCGCGACCTACGCCCACACCAACGACCGCAACGACGAGAACGGCATCGCGGCCCAGGCCCTGCCGGGCGATCCCACCTACAACACCGCGCTCGGCGACGGCGTGGACCTGCTCTTCGGCGGCGGCCGCCAGTTCTTCGTGCCGCAGGGCACCCTGGACGAGGAGGGCGGCGGCGGCAGCCGCACGGACGGCCGCGACCTGCGCGCCGCGTTCCAGAGCGCGGGCTACAGCTACGTGTGGAACACCGCCGGCTTCAATGGCCTCACGCGCGACAGCCTGCCGGTGCTCGGGCTCTTCGAGCGCAGCCCCATGGAGTACGAGTACGACCGCGCGAGCGACGCCGGCGGCGAGCCCAGCATCACCGAGATGACCGTCAAGGCCATCGAGCTGCTCCGCTCGGGCAAGCGCAAGTACGGCCGCGGGCCCAAGGACGACGGCTACTTCCTGATGGTGGAGTCGGGCCGTATCGACCACGCCCATCACGAGGGTAACGCCATCCGCGCCCTGCACGACGCGCAGGAGTTCGACCGCGCGATCAACGCGGCCGCGCGCGCCGTGGACCTCCGCGACACGCTCATCATCGTGTCGGCCGACCACAGCCACGTGTTCAACATCGCCGGCTACCCGCTGCGCCCGCTGGAGGAGATGCCGTACCCCGTGCACTCGTACGACCCGGGCTACGCGTCGCTGGCCGGCCACGGCATCCTGGATCTCGTCTACGACGTGAACAGCGGCAACGGCAACCGCGTCGAGCCCGCACCCGACGGCAACGGCGTGCCCTACACCGCGCTCGTCTACGGCAACGGGCCCGGCTACCGCGGCACCGCGCGCGTGGACCCACGCACGGATCCGTTCCCGGGCCGCAACGGCGTCGTCCCGGACGGCCCCTCGCACCAGGCGTACTTCCAGGAGTCGGCCGTGCCCATGGGCTCGGAGACGCACTCGGCGGAGGAAGTGGCCATCTACGCGGTCGGGCCCGGCTCCGAGGTCGTCCGCGGCACGGTCAAGAACACCTTCATCTACAAGGTGATGGCCTGGGCGCTCGGGTTCTGAGCATGCGGCGAACCGCACTGGCGGTGCTGCTGGGCCTGACGGCAATCGCGGCGGTCGCGGTCATCGTCAACGCCCGGCAGTCCGCCGAGGCCGAGGCGCCCGGGCCGGATCCGGTCGAGTGGACCACCCGGAGCGCCCCACCGGTCCCCAGCGAGCCTGTACCTGCGGTGCCGGCCGGGGCCGACGCCGTGCCGGCACTGTCCTTCTCACTG
>JAWKHU010000113.1:0-3212 GCA_041394685.1 Vicinamibacterales bacterium | reverse complement strand
TGCGCGCGGCGTCCGGCGTGAAGGTACTCACGCAGGTCGGCCCGCACGTAGCCACGACGTATTCGCCCCGTCGTTGCTGCCGCAGGATACCTGCGCCAGCAGCCGCGTCGAACGCCGCATGACGGCCGCTTGCCAAGCGCACCCGCATTTCTCCGACCCACGCCTGTTCTCGTTGGCGGTCCGTCACAGGCAATCGGCCAATGAAGTGGTCGCCGTCGACCTCGGCGAAGGGCACATATGCGGCGCCGAGGCCGAGCCTCGACGTCACCGCGAGACCGACTTCGAGCCGAGGCGTCCAGAGCGTGCGGTTGTCGGTGAGTGTCACGGTCACCCGACCCTGAGCGTCGCTGCTCGTCGCACCGCCGCCAGCGCCGACAAACGTCGCGGACGGAGTCTCCGGTGGCCGCGGGGCCGCGATGCCCCGTGAGTGTGGCGATGCGTCCGAATTACACGGATGCCAGGCAAGTCCGAGGAGAAGAATGGCGGTGCCAGAAATGTGGCGCACGGTGGTCTCCGCCGGAGACCGAGCAAGAGGTATGCCCCGCCTCATCGTCAAGCGGCCGAGTCTCTTCCTGCCAACGCGCTTGGATCCGCTGGCGACTTGTGGTTTCAGAGCCACACGAAGTGTGGCCCTCTAGCCACACCGCCCTAGCACTCGGCCGACTTCTGCTCGCCTTCTCAACGTGCGGTGGACGCCGTACCCTCGGTCCGCCCGTACCCCGTGACGATCGCCGCAACCACGATGACGAGCAGCGCCCACGAGTAGGCGTTGTGGAGGCCGGCCTCGAACGGCGAGACGCGGGGCATGCCGAAGGCTTCGCCGGCGCGCGTGGCGCCGCCCGCCAGGATCGGCGGAATGAAGTACGGCAGCAGGAACGGGTAGGTGCAGACCGTCACGTCGAGCACGTTCGCCCGCCGGTACGCGGTGAGGCCCGCCGCGGTGCCGACGCGGCTGGCCAGTTCGCCCACCGTGAGGATCGCCACCACGCTGTGGGTCGTGAGCAGCACGGCGGCGGAGACGGCGCTGAAGATCCGGACCTCGGCCGTACGGGGCGAGGTCGCCCCGCCGGACTCGGCCCCGGCCAGCCGGTCCACCACGCCGGCCGCCTTCACCGTCGCCACGAGCCCCGTCAGCAGGATGGTGAACACCGAGACGCCCAGCCTGCGCGTGATGCCGTCGATGACCAGGCCCGTCGCGGTGAAGTTGGCGGCGTCGATGGCAATCACGCGTGACCAGGGCACGAGTCCCAGGCCACGCTCGTGACCACGGCGGCCAGGACGCCGAAGAGCAGGCCTTCGACGAGGTGCCGTCCCCGCAACAGCAACGCGATGACCAGCGCCGGCACGATCAGCATCGGCAGGCCGCGGGCGCCCGCGGCGTCGGGAGGGGGTGTGCTCGCCGCGGCGCCTCCACCGAACACGACGAACACGGTCAGTGCGACGAAGGCCGCCGGCAGCACGTATTTCAGGCGGCTCCGCACCGTCCCGCCGATGTCCGCCCCTTGCGTGCCCGATGAGGCGATCGTCGTGTCGGAGATGGGCGAGATCGAATCGCCGAAGGTCGCGCCGGCCAGATCGCGCCAGCCAGCATCGCGGACTGGCGAGGACGGCGCCGCCCGCTGGGTACAGGAGAGGCGCGCAGACGAGAATCGTGCCGGAAGCTCGTGCCCGTGGACGTGGACACCAGGCAGCAGGCCAGGAACGCGGCGGCCACGTAGCCGCCCCCAGGTAGTCCCGCCAGCCGCGCGAGCCACACCAGCGCGTCCACGAAGCCGGACGCGCTCATCACCGTGCCGATCACGCCCGGGCGAGCAGCCAGGCCATGATCATCAGCATCACGATCGGCTGGCTCATGCCCGCGATCAGGCGACTGCAGTAGGCCGTCCGATCGCGGGCCAGCAGGAGCTCCCGCGATGAGCGCCGCGACGAGGATCGGCCAGAAGCCGTGCTCATCGGGCGCGCCCGCCAGGGCCAGCCACGCCACGCCCGCGAGGAACAGCCCGAACGGCGCCAGCGCGCCGGGCGTTCCGCCGTGGAAGGCGAGCGGTGGGGAGGACTCGGGCACGCGTGAGGGCATCGTCAGGGCGCCGAGGCCGCCGGCGCGAGCGGCATTATCCGTCGAAGTGCCGGGGCGGTCCGACGTGCCCGACCCTGCGGCGACGCTCCATCCGTGCGATGCGCGGAATCTCCGCGCGCCGGGACGACGGTCGGAGAGCCGGGCCGACTACTCGGCGAAGATCTCCGAGAGGGACAGGTCCAGCCCTGGGAAGAGCGGCGACCGTAGGGTGTCCCCCGCCTCGAGGCCGAGCAGGGACACGCGCACGAACTGCCCGTCGGCCAGCCGGTAGACCTTGACCTCGTCGATCTCGGGATCGACCACCCAGTACTCGGCCACGCCGAACCGTTCGTAGAGCCGCCGCTTGATGGTCTCATCGCGCTGCCGCGTAGAGGGCGAGCCGACCTCGACGACCAGGTCCGGCGCTCCGCGGACGTGCGCGCTCGTGAGGATGTCGGCCTGGCGGGCCGCCGAGACGAACAGCAGGTCCGGCTCGACGACGTCGAAAGCCGAGAACACGACGTCGAACGGGGCCGCGAACACCTGGCCGAGAGGATGGG
This sequence comes from Vicinamibacterales bacterium, assembly GCA_041394685.1. Taxonomy (GTDB): domain Bacteria; phylum Acidobacteriota; class Vicinamibacteria; order Vicinamibacterales; family UBA2999; genus VFZN01. The sequence goes on along the minus strand of JAWKHU010000113.1, from coordinate 596 downwards.
TCCGAAGGTGGGACCCAATCAGCACCGTGAGGTTCCGGACGACGCGCTGGTGCTTCGTGTTGGGCGACGCGGTCACGAAGTGGTCCCCGTCGATCAGCTCGTGACGCTTGCCGTCGTCCGGGAACTGCACGTAGTCGTCGTAGGTGAAGCGCAGGTCTGAAGCGGGTGGCCGCACGGGGTCGCTCCCGGACATGAAGGCATTGTGCCACCACGACTGCCAGTCGCGTGCCGTCGCCGGGAGGCCTGGATCACCCGCCGAGCGGGGGCTCGTCGTGCGAAGCGCGCGATTCCCGCGCCAATGCCCGACCTGTCGTGTCGCAGTCCCTGCCATGCGGCCGCGGGACATCCACGGCCACCCGCCACGAAACGCCCCATCCTGCCGCATCGGGCCCGGAGGCCCGCGAGGCACCGCGCCCTCGACGCTCCCCGGCGAGCGGCGTACACTGACGGCCCACACCGGGAGACTCGATGCGACGACCGCCCCGCGACGACTCGTTCGTGCTGTACGACCTGAGAGTGGAGGTCGTGGCCACCGAGCGGCCCATGGTCTGCAACCACGCCGCCGGCGACTACTTCGAGCTGAAGGGCGAGAACCT
>JAWKHU010000112.1:0-3325 GCA_041394685.1 Vicinamibacterales bacterium | reverse complement strand
CAGCCGGTTCGAGTCGGCGGCGGCCGCCGCGCAGCGCGACAAGGCCGACGTGCGGCTGGCCTACACCGAGATCCGCGCGCCGCGCGCCGGCCTGGTGGACGTGCGCGCCGCGCGCGAGGGCGAGGTCGTGTCCGTGGGACAGCCGATCCTGACGCTGGTCGATCCGGACGACTACTGGGTGCGGGTGGACGTCGAGGAGACCTACATCGACCGCATCCGGCTCGGCGACACGTTCACGGTCCGGCTGCCGTCGGGCGTCGAACGGCCCGGGACCGTGATTTACCGCGGCGCCGACGCGGGCTTCGCGACCCAGCGCGACGTCAGCCGCACGAAGCGCGACATCCGGACGTTCGAGGTGCGCCTGCGCGTGGACAACCAGGACCGGCGGCTCGCGCTGGGCATGACGGCCCAGGTGCGGCTGCCGATCGGGGACTGACGTGGCCGCCGCAATCTCGGTCCGCGGGCTCGTCAAGCAGTTCGGCGACTTCACCGCCGTCAAGGGCGTGAGCTTCGACGTCGAGGAGGGCGAGATCTTCGGCCTGCTCGGCCCGAACGGCGCCGGCAAGTCCACGCTCATCCGGATGCTGACGACGCTGCTCCAGCCGACGGCCGGCACGGCGCTGGTCAACGGCTGCGACATCCAGACGGACGCGAACGCGGTCCGCCGCGCCATCGGCGTCATCCCGCAGGCGATGACGAGCGACCTGGAGCTGAGCGTCGAGGAGAACCTGCTCATCTACGCCAAGCTCTACGGCGTGCCCCGCGCGCGGCGCGGCCGGCTCATCGCGGACCTGCTCGCGGCGGTCGAGCTGACGGCGTGGGCGGACAAGCCGGTCCGCAACCTCTCGGGCGGCATGCGCCGGCGTGTCGAGATCGCGCGCGGCCTGGTGCACGAGCCGCGCATCTTCTTCCTCGACGAGCCGACCACGGGCCTCGACCCGGTCTCGCGCGTGGCGGTCTGGGACATGCTCCGCCGGATCAAGGACCAGCGCAGCCTGACCGTGCTCATCACGACCCACTACATGGACGAGGCCGACCGGCTCTGCGACCACATCGCGATCGTGGACCACGGGGAGCTCAAGGCGCTGAACACGCCGCTCCGCCTGAAGGCCTCGATTGCCGGCCGCAACGTGCTCGAGGTGAGCTTCGCGTCGGTGCCCGACGACTGGCCGGACCGGCTGCGCGCGCTGCCGTCGGCCGGGCAGGTGGACCGCCAGGACACCGTGTTCCGGATCGCCTCGGCCAACGGCCCGGCGACGACGCGGGCGCTGCTCGACGCGGCGTCGGCCGCCGGCGTGTCGGTGACGTCGCTCTCGGTGCAGAGCACGACGCTCGACGACGTGTTCGTCCACTACACGGGGCGGGCGCTCCGCGACGCGCTGCAGGACGCGGCGCCGCGCGACTACGCGTTCATGAGGCGCTGACGTGTCGCGCACCTGGGCCATCATCGAGCGCGAGCTGCGCCGCTTCCGCCGCAGCCCGACGCTCATCATCATGTCGCTCGTCTTCCCGATCCTCCAGCTCGTCGTGCTGGGCTACGCGTTCGGCGGCAACGTGAAGCACCTGACGCTGGCCGTGGTCGATCGGGACCACGGCGTCCCGGCGATCAGAATCCGGGAACTGGCGAACGCCGTGGCGGCCAACGCCCGCACGTTCGAGACCGTGCTGTACGCCGACGAGGGCCGTGCGCTCGAGGACCTGCGCAACGGCCGGGTCAACGGCGTCCTGACGATCCCGCCCGACTACTCGCGACGGGTGCTGGCGGCCGACGCGCCGCGCGTGGCGCTCGTCGAGGACAACAGCGACAGCTTCGTCAGCGCCACGCTCGCGTCCACCGTCGGCGGCCTGGTCGGCTCGCTCGGCCCGGACCACGGGGGCACGCGCCGCGTGGCCGCCCAGCCGACGCTCGACGTCGTCGAGATGTACCCCTACGTGCCGTACATCCAGTACCTGCTGCCGGGATCGATCGTCATGTCCATCTTCATGATGGTCATGATCGGCGGCGGCATCATCTTCATCGACGACAAGGCGCGCGGGCTGCACGAGGGCTACCTCGTCACGCCGATCTCCAAGCTCGAGCTCATCGCCGGGTTCAACCTCTCGGGCACGATCAAGGCGGTGCTCGCCGGCGCCGTGCTGATGACGATCGGGTCGCTCATCGCGGGCATCCCGGACCCGTTCGCGCCGATGCGGCTGATCCGGTTGTTCGTGGTGATCGTCATGACCGCGTTCGCGCTCATCAGCCTCATGTTCCTGCTCATGGTGCGCGTCACCGACCCGCTGGTCCCGCGCGCCACCTTCGGCGTGCTGAACACGCTGCTCTACTTCCCGAGCGGCGCCGTCTACCCGCAGCAGGGTTTTCCCGGCTGGATGCGCGTGATCGCGCAGGTCGATCCGTTCACCTACTCGGTGCACGCGTTCAAGTCGCTGCTGCTGAAGAACACCGGGTTCGGCGCCATCGCGTTCGACCTGCTGTATCTCGCCGCCTTCTCGGCAATCGCGATGACGCTCGCCACGCGGCTGTTCCGGAGGACGCTGTGACGCGCCGGGGGACGGGCACGACGCCGGACCAGGCGCCCCGGCGCGGGGAGAAGGGCGCGACGCCGGACCGGGCGCCGGGCGAGCGGACGCGCGCGCGGCTCCTCGAGGCCGCGACCCGCCAGTTCGCCGAGCAGGGCCTCCGGCGCGTCACCGTGCGCGCGATCTGCCGCGAGGCGCACGCCAACGTCGCCGCGGTGAACTACCACTTCGGCGACAAGCTGGGCCTGTACCGCGCGGTGCTCGACGCGGCATTCGAGGTGCTGCAGGAGACGACACGCCTCGCGGTGGAAGCCGGCCGGGGCCTGTCGCCGGAAGACCAGCTGCGCGCGTACATCAAGGTGCACTGCGAGCGGATCTTCGCCCTCCGCGCGCCGAACGCCCTTCACGCGCTGCTCCAGCGCGAGATGAACGAGCCGACGCCGGCCCTCGAACCCGTCATGGACCGCCGCCTGCGCCCCCGCTTCGAGTACCTCTTCGCCGTCGTCGGTGCGCTCATCGGCCGGCCGGCCTCCGACCCGCGCGTGGTGATGTCGGCGATGAGCATCCACGGCCTCATCGTCCTCTTCCGGCCCAACCCGCTCAGCGAGCGGCTGGGCCGCCAGATGAAGATCGCGTTGACGCCGGACCAGGCGACCGAGCACGTCCTCACGTTCGCCCTGGCCGGCCTGGGCCCCTACTCCACTTCCAAGGCTCCTGGCGGAAGGCCAAGGAAGTAAAAGACGCTTGACACCATGCCAGCCATGCCGTATCTTGTGTCTAGTTTCTTTGACATAAAGAAAGGATT
>JAWKHU010000111.1:0-3939 GCA_041394685.1 Vicinamibacterales bacterium | reverse complement strand
CTCCCTCGGCATCGACATCGTCCTCGTGCTGGACCTGTCGTCGAGCATGAACACGGAGATGGCGGGCAACGCCACGGGGCCCGATGCGCCCAAGGGCCCCACGCGCCTGGATCGGACGAAGGAGGCCCTGCGCGCCTTCATCAACAGCCGTCACGGCGACCGCGTCGGCATGGTCGTCTTCTCCAACTACGCCTACGTCGTCAGCCCGCTGACGCTGGACCGGCAGTACCTGCTGGATTACCTCGATATCGTGGACGGACAGATCCTGCGCAACGAGGCGATGACCGCCATCGGCGACGGCATCGACATGGCCGCCTTCCTGCTCAACAAGCAGGCGCCCGGCGAGAAGCGGGGCAAGGTGATCGTCTTGTTCACCGACGGCGAACGCAACTACGGGCGGGATCCCATCGAGTCGCTGGCCGAGGCCAACGTGCACGGTATCCGCGTGCACCTGGTCGGCGTGGACCTCGACGAGCAGACCAAGGACCGCCCCACCGTGCAGGCGCTCGTCGGCGCCATCCGGCGGCAGGGTGGACGCTACTACGAAGCGGACACCGTGCGGCAGTTGCGCCGGGCGTACACGGAACTGGACACGCTCGAGAAGTCGGTGGTCGTGAGCCGGACGCACGTGACCAACGAGCCGGTGTACCACTGGTTCGCGATCGGGGGCGTCCTGCTGATTGGCCTGGCGCTCGCCGTCAACGCCGTGCCGTTCTTCAACGAGATGACGTAGCCGCCAACGACTAGAAGTCGATCAGGCGCGTGTACTTGACGACGAAGGAGCGGCCGACGGTGTCGTAGGACGTGGAGTTCAGGACGTCCCGCCGATCGTTGTAGACGACGAAGAGTCCCGTGCCTGAACGATTCAGCAGGGCCAGGCGGATGTTGGAGGAATACAGGCCGCTCTGTCCGTTGTACTGCACCAGGGCCGACAGGCTCGCGAGGTTGGTGAACGAGTAGCTGGCCTTGAACGGGATCAGGTTGGCGACGAAGGACCCGCCCGGCAGCGTGATGTCCTGCCGCGTCCACCCGAGGCTCGCGGTGAACCGCGCGGTGAAGCGGTAGTCGCTGCCGATCTCGACCGCGTTGAAATCGCCGTCGTAGTAGCGCCCGCGCCGGTAGCGGATGGAGCCCGTGATGGCGGCGCTCGGGTCGTGGAAATGCTCCAGACGCTGCTGCCACCAGGTGTGCTTCGCCTGGCGAGATGACGACGCGTGCCGTCCCGATTGTAGACCGTGAAGGGCGCGCGCGGGTTGTCCTGGTTCCGATCCGGCAAACCAGCCGAAGCGGCCTCCGCGCATCGGCTGGATCTCCACCGCGTGCAGGTGGACGAACGAGGATTGCAGCCGGTCGTCGAAGCCGTAGAGGCATTCGCCGACGAATGCGGCGAAATCCGTCGGATCACCGGATGTTCTTCGGCTGCGGTTGGAAGAACACGCGGGGAAGTACTCAGGACGCCGGTAGCCGCGCCGCGGCAGGAAGCCGACCTCGGGATTGAAGCTCCCCACCTGCGTGTAGCCGCCCGACACCTGCCAGGCTGGTTGCGGAAGTCGTAGAACCCACGTCCCGAGTAATCGCTCCCGGTCGCACCAGGCGTGTCTGGCGGGCGAGGAAGGTCGAGGCGCTGGTTGGTCGTCACCTGCCAGTCGGCGTCCACCCCGCCGCGGTTCCACTTCGTGAACCCCGTGTCCCCGGTGGATGCGGTGAGATGCACTTGCCGACGAATGCCGCCGAAGGTGGACCGGCCCACCTGCCGCTGCGGCGGATGGCCGTGAAGTTGGTGTCGAGCGCGATGGATTGGCCAGTGCAGTCCTGGGCGTCATTGGTCTGGATGTTGAGAAACCCGACGTTCCCAGGCACTTCACCTTTCCGCTGAGGCGCGCACCCCGATGATGTCGATGATGGGCTGCAGCGAGCTCGCGGCGCCAGAGAGCCCGATCCGCCGCGAGAGAAGAGGTCCACCGACTGCGGCTGGCCGAACTGAAGGTGGACGCGCGTTCTCGAGAAAGAGCGGGCGCTACTCCGGGAAGAACAGGTCGAACCGCGTCGGATTCACCTGCTCGCATCGGCTTCCACACAGGCGAAGTCCGTGTTGCGTCCCGTCGAGGGTGAGGTTGGGACGCCCCCCCCACTTGATGTCGATGCCGACGTCGGCGGTCCGATCCACCAGGTCCGTGGTGCGCGTGAAATCCTTGTTGGCGGACCCCAGCACGTAGGGAATCAGCTTGATGTCGCGGCGCGGTGGCAGGTTCAGGCCGTTGACCTTGGCGGCCAGTGAGATGCGGTAGATGTCGAAGCCCCGCGGGATGAACGACAGGTAGACCTGCTCGTTCTTGTGGCGGATGTTCCGCATCACGTTGAAGCCCCACGTGCGGTCCTGCCCCGTCTCGTACCGGAGCGTCTTGAGGGGAATGGCCATCTCGGCTTCCCACCCGCGCTCGGTGACCTGGGCGCGCACCGTCCAGTCGCCGTCCCAGTTCGGGTTGAAGGCGCTGATGCCCCCACGCTGGGTGCTGGCCGCACCGCCGCCGAAGGTGAGGCCCGCGGTCTGCCCCTCGCGGGCGACCTGGCCGTCGTACTCGATGCCGAGGGGGTTGGTGCCGAAGACGAACGCGTTCTGGTTGTCGTTGAACGTGTCGAGCACCATGATGACCGAGTCGGTCTCGGCCAGCGACGCGTCGCGCCGCGCCTGAGACACGATGATCGTCGACGGGTCCTCGTCGAAACAGACGAAGCTGACGTAGACGGCGCCGGGGCCAAACAGCAGCCGCACCTCGGTGCGCTCGGTCGCCGGTTCGCCGAGACGCGGGTCCTGCTGCGTGAACGTCGTGTACGGCGGCACTCGCTGCCAGACCGCGTCGTCCACGCGGCCGTCGATGCGCGGGGCGTCCTCCGCGGACTCGATGCGGCCCGCTTCGAGACTGGGGGGCGCGGCGGCGGTTCCGTTGCCCTGTGCGAAGCCGGGAGCGCGGGTGAGCACGACCAGGCCGAACGCCACGACGATCGGCCACCATCCATACGATTCGCGTCGATTATGCATGCCTGAATCGAATGCGGCGTCAGTCTAAGCCAGACCGCTTCAGGTGGCAATGCCCCCCTTGGGTGAGCCGGCTCGGATCTGACGATGGGAGGGACCGCGTGATATCGTCGCCGGGTCCGGAGGCGCACCATGGCCGACCCCATCGTCCGCGTGCTGCTCGGTCTCACCCTGCTCTCGCTCCCCGCCCAGGCCGCCGGGCAGGCCAAGGCCCCGAACCTCTCACGGCAGCAGAAGGAGGCGCTGCTGGCGGCCGTGACGGCTGCCAAGTCGGCGGTTGTCCAGCCCGCCGAGCACCTCTGGCAGGCACACCTGCTCCGCGCGTCGGACGGCTCGCACTACGTGGCCTTCTCGGCAGAGGCGCCGTCCGATCTCGGACCTGATGACCACCTCGCGCTCTACGTCCGTCTCGAACCCCGTCCTGCCGCCGGCTCCACGCCCGCGCCGCCGCCGCGCTCCGCCGTGGAGGAATGGCTGCTCGGCGAGCGCAGCGATCCGCTGCCCATGCGGGCCGCGCGCGTCGTCCAGATCCCGACGGGCGAGATGCCCGTGGGCGGCCCATCAGCCACGCTCTCGCGCGACGGCTCCGGGCAGAACTCCGCGGTGCTGGCGCTCCTCGACCGGCAGCGCGATCGCGCCAGGCGCGAGCAGGAGGCACGTGAGAAGGCCCGGCGCGCGGAACTGGAAGGACAGGGGGCAACGGCCGCCGACCTCCTGCCCTTCGAGGACTTCGACATGGCTGCGCGCCTGGTCGCGCGGGAGGGGCAGCCGGCCGTGTTCCGTCGCGCCCTCACCGCCGGCCCGGGCGCCTACGACGTCGTGCTCGGGTGGGCCGTGCTCGATGGACGCAACCGGCCGACGCGCACGGGCGCATTCCGCCACCCGCTCGAGCTGCCGCCAGC
>JAWKHU010000110.1:0-4597 GCA_041394685.1 Vicinamibacterales bacterium | reverse complement strand
CCACGCAGGCCAGGAAGCTCTGCGTCACGTCGGCGCCGTCGAGCCACACGCGGCCGCCGGTCACCGTCACGCCCTGAAGGCCCTCCACCCCCAGGGTCAGCTCGATGAGCGCGGTCCGGAAGACCCGGCCCGACTCCGGGGTGACCGTCAGGCCGCCCACGGCCACCGGCTCCCCGTAGATGAAGTCGTCCATCACGACGAGGTCGCGGCCGCCCGTCTCGTCCGGGCCCGGCGCCGTGTTGCCGCTCACGATGCGGACGCGGCCCACGACCTCGCCGGCGTCGAACGAGACGCCCAGGAACGACAGGTACTCGGCGCCTGCGGCGTAGGGCACGGCCCGTTCGTAGAGCAGCACCCCATCCGGGGCGTAGAACTCCAGCCGCGTGCTGCCTTCCAGGCCCACGTTCGTGAAGACGGCCCCGAAGCCGGTCACCGCCGCCGGCACTGCCTGGTTGCCGGGCACGAAGAACCAGACGTCCAGCACGTTGGTATCGAGGGCCGTGAACAGCCGTGGGCTGCTGAACGGCGCGAAGATGCCGGGATAGCCGGCGTTGATCTCGCCGAACTCGGGCATGGGCTGCCCGCTGATCTCGAAGCCGGTGCCGGGGGTGGTGAACACGGCGCCGCGATTGGCGAACCGCGTCATCGGGCTCGGATCCAGCGTGACGTTGGCGCTGTCGCCGCCGCCGTCCCAGTTGATCTCCCGTCGTCCCGCGGCCTGCGACCCGGGGGTGTTGCCGTTGTTCGGGTCGCCCAGGTCCGCGCGGAAGGCGTCCACCGCGGCCTGGATGGCCGCGGCACTCGCCCCGGTGGCCTCGCGCACGATCTGGCCCGCGTGTGCGGGCGCCGTCATCGCCAGGGTCCCCACCAGCAGGACCGTCGTCTTGAATGTCACGCGCATGTCGTCGAACTCCCTTGTCTCTCTCGTGTCTCTCTCGGTTGATCCGCGTCCGGGGGCGTGGACTCTGTGAGCGTAGCGAGACACGACGGGCGAGTCCTGAGGGACTCGTAACCGAGGAGTGAGAATTCGGTAAGCGAGGGGCCGGCGGCCGGAAACCGGCCCGGTCAGCGGGCGCGTTCGAACTGGACGGCGTACACGGGCGGCAGGTGCGACGAGACCGTCTCCCAGGTGTCGCCGCCGTCCTCGCTGACCCAGAGAGAGCCGGTGGTGGACCCGAACATGAGGCACTCACCCGACTCGTCCACGTCGAGGGCATGGCGATAGACGAGGTCGTAGGCGTGCGACTGCGGCAGGCCCTGCGTGAGGGCCACGAACGAGCGGCCGCCGTCCCGCGTGCGCGTCACCACCACGCGCCCGTCGGCGGGCTAGCGGGTTTCGTCCTTCACGGCGGGAACGAACCACGCCGTGGCGTCCTCGCGCGGGTGCGCGGCCACGGCAAACCCGAACGTGGACGGCTGCACGCCCGTGATCTCGGTCCACGTGCGGGCGCCGTCGACCGACCGGAAGATGCCGTTGTGGTGCTGGACCCAGAGCACGTCGGGGTTGGCCGCGCACTGCGCCACCATGTGCGGGTCCTGCACGTTGGGCTCGTACTTGCCGCTCGGGCGGCATGAACTCGGCCATGCCGGTGGCGGCGGGTTAGCTCGCGCCGCCGTCGGAGTCGTCCAGACGCCGCCGCCTGAGACGCCAACCGTGACGTGATTCGAGTCGCGGGGATCCACGAGCACCGAATGGATGCCCGGATGATCGGCGCCGCCGCCGAACCACTCCTCGCGGCGGGGATCGTCCCACAACGGGCGGTTCAGGGCCCATGACTCACCGCCGTCCTCGGACCGGAACAGCCCTCCGGGGAGCGTGCCGCACCAGACGACGCCCGGCTGGTCGGCTCCGCCCGGCGCGAGCGCCCAGACGAGCTTCAGCGACCAGTCCGACGGGCGGCCCTCGAGCGGCGCCTTCGGCGTGTAGTCCGCGGGCTTCTCCGGGTAGGCGGGCGTGGCGATCTCGCGCCAGGTGGCGCCCCCGTCCTCCGAACGGTGCAGCTTGACGCCGAAGTGCCCGTGGTTGAGCGCGGCGAAGAGGTGTCCGCTGCGCGGATCGTGCATCGAGAGCGTGACGTTGTCGCCCAGGAAATGCGCGGCGCTCACGCGCCAGCCATCGATGCCCCGCTCGACGGCGAAGAGCCCCTTGCGCGTGGACACCTGACACCGCCGTGCCTCTCCCACTCGGCTACCCTCCGGACAGCGACTGGATGATGTCGATGACGGCGTCCGGCGCCACGGGGTCGCTGAGCCCGTCCCGATCGTCGATCTGCCGGCCGTCCACGAACGCCGCCATGTGCGCGCGCAGCCGGCCGCGATCGTCGAGCACGTAGCCGCGCGCCGGCGCGTGCCGCGCGAAGTAGTCCGACAGCGCGGCCTGCAGCGTCTCCCCCTGCACCGCCTCGGTCGGGCACGCCACGTGCCGCTGGATGTTGCGGGTGAACCGGATGGTCGGCATGCGTTCGTGACTCCCTACGCTAGCCAACGGCGGCGGGGCGTGCAAGGCCATCCGTCCCGTCACCCGTCACGCGACGGGCTGCACCAGCACGGCCAGCTCGCGACGCCGCGGGCCGTCGAACTCCGCGAACAGCACCCGCTGCCAGCGGCCCAGCCGCAACCGGCCGTCGCCGATCACGATCGACTCCGACGTGCGGAGCAGCGCCGCGCGGCAATGGGCCCAGCCGTTCCGGCGCTCGCCCGGCGTCATGTTCACCGTGCGCGTGCGGAAGTCGTCGTGCGCGTACACGCGCTGCCTGGGCGCCCACGCCTCGAAGCACCGCGTCAGGTCCTCGAGCAGGAGCGGCTCCGCCTCGTTGATGAGGAGCCCCGTGGTCGTGTGTTGGGTCTGGACGTGCAGGATGCCGTCCCGCACGCCGGTGCCCGCGACGATGGCCTCGAGGCGGCCGGTCAGATCGACGAACGTGGTCGGGCGGTCGGTGACCACCTCGAGGGAGTGTACGAGTGTCGTGGCGGCCGCCTCAGAGGGCATGGGAGCCTCCCGCCGACGTGGTGAGGCGGCCGCGTGCGAACACCTCGGCCCATCGCACGCCGGCCGTCATCTGCATGAGCACGAAGAGCGTGAGGATGGCCCCGATGGTGACCGCCAGGCCGGTGAAGCCCTCGAAGAAGAACGCATAGCCGAACGCCACCAGGTAGACGAGCTGCGCGGCGACCGCCTGCCACCATCGATCCCGCAGCCCCCCGACGGCCCGCAGGTACGAGCCCACCAGCGCGGTGCTGACCACCGCCGCGGTGGCGAAGGCCACGTGCACCGACACGTGATCCACGAGATAGGCCATCAGGAGGTGGAAGGCGAAGAACGCCGCGGAGATGAACACGTAGTTCATCGGATGGAGCGAATCGGCCGACAGCACGTCGAGCACCACCATCACCGCGAGGAAGAAGAGCAGCGAGACCGGGGCGAAGAACGTGATGCGCGCGGCCAGCGGCCCGGGGTTCTGGCGGGCGGGCAGGTCCACGCCGAGTGCCTGCCCGGTCACCAGGTTCGTGAAGCGCCAGGTCAGCAGCCAGCCTCCGCCGTCCTCGACCCGCTCCGTCGGTGACATCGTGCCCGCCGGGAAGTCCACGGCGCGCACGTTGGTCCGGGCCGTCAGCTGGAAGTCGCGCGCCTCGGCCACGCCCTCCTTCGAGAAGGCATAGCGCCAGTCGTCGAGCCCGCGCGAGCGGTACCCCACCTCGAGACGGAGCTGGCCACCGGCCCCGATCGTACTGGCGGCCTCGACCTCCTCCGACAGATCGCCGGCCCGGGGGGCGGGCTGTCCGTTCACGAGCAGCGTGAAATCGTCGTAGATGGCATGCTGCGCCGGAAAGCGGAAGCGGACGCGGATGGGCCGGTCCTCGGCATCCGGGTTCGTGAACACGTAGCGGCCGCTGAACCGGACCGTGTAGGTGTCGTACCAGAGCAGGCCCTTCTGCCGCTGCTCGAGGTCGAGCGTGACATCCGCGACGGTCTGCGTCAGCGGGGCCGGCACCCACGCCACCGAAGGCCGGCGGACCTGGCGGACCACCGTCTGTCCCGCCGCGTCCTTCTCGGTCACGTCCTCGACGGTTTCGGACGGCTGGCCGACCCAGGCCTCGGGCGCGAACTGCACCTGCGGCTCGCCCCACAGCAGGGCGACCTCCTGGCGGAGCGGTGCGTCGAACTGGCCCGTCCGGTAGACGAGCGACGTGCCCAGCGTGAACCACGCTGCGGCCGAGCACACGAAGATGAAGCCGATGGCGAACAGACGTCGAACCGTCACGGTCCCTCCCGCGAAGACGGCCAGCCGCGATGGCGGGCCGACGCCGGCCACCATCGCAGGCGACGGCGCCGAAGTCCTCAGCGGAAGGTGAGGATTTGCTGAGCGGGCGTGATCTCAGGCCGAGGGCGCGCTGCTGCCGTTGGCGTCGAACCGGTCGAGAGGCCGCGTCAGGCCCCAGGCGAGGCCCAGGCCGAAGGCGCCTCCCTCGAACGCGGCCACGACCGCCTGCGTCACCGGGCCGAAGGCGGGTTCGCCGATCAGCGCCGCCAGCGGCGTGAGCGCCACGCGGCCCTCGAAGGCCTGGGCGACCGCATGGAGCGTGCCCCCGACGAGCG
>JAWKHU010000109.1:0-4637 GCA_041394685.1 Vicinamibacterales bacterium | reverse complement strand
CGCCGTTCGCGATCCCTGGGGCGGTCCGATTCGGCGAGCGCCGTTGCTTCGTCGTGCGCGCCGTGGACACCATCGCGGGGCAGGCCGTGCTGGGCGCGGCATCCGAACCCGGATGCGTCACACCCACCGACACGTTCCCGCCCGCGCCCCCGCGGCAGCTCGCGGCCATCGCGGGCATCGGCGTCATCAACCTGATCTGGGAGCCCAACACGGAAGCGGATCTGGCGGGGTACCTGGTGCTCAGGGGCGCCGCGCCGGGCGACACGCTGCAGGCCATCACGCCGGCCCCGATTCGCGAGACCACCTATCGCGACCAGGCGGTCGAGCCGGGCGTGCGGTATATCTATGCAGTCGTCGCGGTCGACAACGCCACGCCGCCGAACCTGAGCGGCCAGTCGAATCGCGTGGAAGAGACCAGTCGGGCGCCGTTCTGAATTCAGAATTCTGAATTCAGAATCGGAGAGGGTAAGGCAACGCATGGATCGGATCTATCGGGCACGGCAGGGGATGGGTGGGCGATACGTCCTCGAGCGGGAGGGCACGTTCTACTGGCTCGGGGGTGACCCGTTCGGCGACTACTGGGAGGGCCGCGAGATCGGCGCCGACGAGAAGCTGCAGTGGCTCGCGCCCGTGCAGCCCGCCATCGTCGTGGCGATCGGCCTGAACTACAAGGACCACGCCGCGGAGATGAACAAGAAGCTGCCCGAGGAGCCTCTGGTGTTCCTCAAGCCCGCAACGGCCGTGACCGGCCCGGAGCAGCCGATCCGCATTCCGTCCTGGGCCGGCCGCATCGAGCACGAGGCCGAGATGGCGGTCGTCATCGGCAGGACGGCCACCCGGGTGAGTGCCGCCGATGCCATGCAGTACGTGCTCGGCGTGACCTGCCTGAACGACGTGACCGCGCGTGAGCTGCAGGTCAAGGACGTCCAGTACTCCCGCGCCAAGGGCTTCGACACGTTCGCGCCGATCGGCCCGTGCATTGCCGTGGGCCTCGATCCGTCGAACCTGGCCATCGAGGGCTGGGTCAACGGCGAGCGCCGCCACCAGTCCAACACCGACCAGCTGATCTTCCCGGTCCCGTTTCTCGTCGAGCACGTGACCCGGTTCATGACCCTCCATCCCGGCGACGTCATCACCACCGGTACGCCGTCCGGCGTCGGCCCGCTCGTGCCCGGCGATCGCGTCATGGTCAAGGTGGAGGGCGTCGGGACCCTCGGCAATCCCTGCGTCGCCCTTTCATGACTCCCATCGAGAAGCTGCACGAGCTCGATCGCCGCGCGGAACTGGGCGGCGGCGCCGATCGCCTGAAGCGCCAGCACGACGCCGGCAAGCTCACGGCCCGCGAGCGCATCGAGCTGCTGTTCGACCCCGGCACGTTCGAGGAAGTGGACAAGCTGGTCACGCACCGCTGCCGCGACTTCGGCATGGACCAGCAGACCATCCCGGGCGACGGCGTGGTCACCGGCCACGGGCGCGTGGCGGGCCGGGTCGTCTACGCGTTCGCCCAGGACTTCACGGTGTTCGGCGGCTCGCTGTCGGAGACCAACGCCGCGAAGATCTGCAAGGTCATGGACATGGCCGTCCGCGCGGGCTGCCCCATCGTCGGGCTCAACGACTCCGGCGGCGCGCGCATCCAGGAGGGTGTGGTGTCGCTGGGCGGGTACGCCGACATCTTCCTGCGCAACACGCTGGCGTCCGGAGTCGTGCCGCAGATCTCGGCCATCATGGGCCCGTGCGCGGGCGGCGCCGTATACTCGCCCGCCATCACCGACTTCACCATCATGGTCAAGGAGACGAGCTACATGTTCGTCACCGGGCCCGACGTCATCCGGACCGTCACGCACGAGGACGTGACCAAGGAAGCGCTCGGCGGCGCGATGACCCACAACGAGAAGAGCGGCGTTGCGCACTTCGCCGTCGGCGACGACCAGGAGTGCATCCTGCTCATCCGCGAGCTCCTCTCCTTCATGCCGGGCAACAACCTCGACGATGCGCCGCGCAAGGCGGAGACGACCCCGCCGACCGCGAGGACGAGGCGCTCGACCATCTGGTGCCGTCATCGCCGAACCAGCCGTGCGACATGCTGGACCTCATCCACGCGGTGGCCGACGAGGGCTACTTCCTCGAGGTGCACCAGCACTACGCGAAGAACATCGTCGTGGGCTTCGCGCGGCTGGGCGGCCGGCCGGTGGGCATCGTGGCGAACCAGCCGGCGCACCTGGCGGGCACGCTGGACATCGACGCGTCCGTGAAGGGCGCCCGGTTCGTGCGCTTCTGCGACGCGTTCAACATTCCCCTGGTGACCTTCGAGGATGTGCCGGGCTTCCTGCCGGGCACGGCATAAATGCACGGGGGCATCATCCGCCACGGCGCCAAGCTGCTCTATGCCTTCGCGGAGGCCACGGTGCCCAAGGTGACCGTGATCACGCGAAAGGCCTACGGCGGCGTGCTTGCGTCATGGCCTCCAAGCACATCCGGACCGACTTCAACTACGCGTGGCCCTCGGCCGAGATCGCGGTGATGGGCGCCGACGGCGCCGATCAACATCCTCTACAAGCGCGAGATCGAGAAGGCGGCGGACCCGGCCGCGATGCGCCAGCAGAAGGTCGCCGAGTTCCGGGAGAAGTTCGCCAATCCTTACGTCGCCGCGGAAAAGGGTTTCGTGGACGAGGTGATCCTGCCGCGCACGACGCGCCGCAAGCTGATTCAGGCGCTCGCGACGCTCGAGACCAAGCGCGACACGATTCCTCCGAAGAAGCACGGCAACATCCCGCTGTAGCCGCCAGACCGGACGCCCGGTCCGGCGTGATGCACATCTCGATCGGACCGTCAGTCGAGATGTGATCGCGCACCCTGCGGGTGACGGCGTCCACCTCGCCGGACGCATCGACGCGGGGCCAGTCGAGCGGTCCGGTGTCGCGTGCGAGCTGTCGCCGGACCACGGACGCGTCCGCGTCCGACGCGTCACCGTGCCGGTGCGCCAGGCGATCGGCCAGGACGTCCGCAGGCGCGTCGAGCCACACGCCCGAGAAGTGCGCTCCGGCCCCGGCGGCCACCGACTCCACGCGCGCACGCCAGCCCTCGTCGAGGAACGTGGCGTCGACGATGACGGTCCATCCCGCAGCCAGGAGGTCGGCCGCCCGCACGAGCGCCGATCGGTAGACCTCTGCCGTGACCTCCGGTGCGTACGCCTCGGGGCCGAGGCGCTCATCCGCCGCGCGGTGCAGCAGCATCTTGCGCAGGACGTCGCTGCGGAGGACGACCGCTCCGGGCGCCGCGCCCACTTCCGGCGCCGTGTGCGCCGCAATCGTGGACTTGCCGGTGCCGGAGAGGCCGCCCACGGCAATCAGCCGCGGCGCCGGCCGATGCAGCACACGGACCGCCAGGTCGAGGTACTCGCCGGCGCGGCGGTGCAGGTCCTCCCGGCGCGCACGGTCTCCGGCCAGCGCGGCCGCCGCCAGGCTGGTCTTGGCCCGAATCGCCGCCCGGCATCCGAGGAAGAACGGCAGGAGCGGAAGGCCGCCGATGTCCCACGTGCGCAGCACGTACTGGTTGAAGACACGGTTGGCCTCGGCGGGCCGGCCCCGGGCGAGCAGGTCCATCAGCAGGAACGCCGTGTCGTACCACACGTCGATGCACGCGAAGTCGTCGTTGAAGTCGATGGCGTCGAAGAGCACCGGCGCCTCGTCGAGGAGGACGATGTTCCGCAGGTGGAGGTCGCCGTGGCATTGGCGGACGAAGCCGTCCGCACGCCGCGCCTCGAGGCGGCTGCCGAGGGCCGAGAGGGCGGATGCGCTGGCGTGGTTGAGCGCGTCGACGGCCTCGCGCGGCAGCGCCGATTCGGTGAGGGCGCGGGCGTTGTCGTCGATGACCTCGCGCATGCTGGCCGGGCCGCCCCTGTGCGGGGTGGCGACCGCTGAGCCGTGAAACGTGGCGATGGCGTCCGCCAGCGCGTCGAGCAGGGCCGGCGCAATCGGGCCCGCCTGCGCCAGGCGATCGAAGAGCGCCTCCTGCGGGAAGCGGTGCATGACGACGAGCCACTCGACGGGCTCGCCGCCGCCGTCGATCGCGAAGCGCCCGTCCGGCTCGCGCGTCACCGGCGCGACGCGCTCGTACAGCCCCGGTGCCGTACGGCGATTGAGGCGCACCTCGGCCTCGCACGACCGGCGCCGGCGCTCCGCCGTGGAGAAGTCGAGGAACGAGTACGTCACGGCACGCTTCACCTTGTACGCGTGCGCGCCGCAGAGGAAGATGCTCGCGCTGTGTGTATCGATGCGCTCGACCGACCCCTGGCCGGGACACGCATCAGGCGTCGCCAGCCAGGCCAGCACGGGCTCCTGGCCGCCGTCGCTCATGCGGGACCTCGTTCGGATGCCGCCAGCATCGGTACGAACCTGACGGGGAGGCTGGGGCCCTCGGTGACGCCACGGTCCGTCCGGGTGAGGATGCGCAACTGCTGCGGACCGTCGCGGGGGCCGACCGGGATCACCAGCCGGCCGCCGACCGCCAGCTGGTCCAGCAGGGCGGGCGGGACCGCCTCGGGCGCGGCCGTCACGATGATGCCCGCATACGGCGCGTGCTCCGGCCAGCCCGCATGGCCATCCCCGACCATCAGGTGAACCGACGCATAGCCCAGT
>JAWKHU010000108.1:0-4831 GCA_041394685.1 Vicinamibacterales bacterium | reverse complement strand
CGGGGACGCCGAACATGGTCATGATGCCGACCAGCAGCGGGATCGATCCGCCGGGTACGCCGGCGGCGCCGATCGCGGTGATGACCGACATCACCATGACGATGGCCATCTGGGGAATCGTCAGGTCGACGTTGAAGATCTCGGCCACGAAAATCACGGTGATGCCCTCGAAGATTGCCGTGCCGTTCATGCACATCGTGCTGCCGATGGGCAGGACGAATCCGGCCACCGTCCGCGGGACGCCGAGCTGCGACTCCGCCACGTCGAGGGCGGTCGGCAGCGTGGCGCTGCTGGAGCTGGTCGAGAAGGCGGTGATGAGGGCGGCGCGGATGCGCGAGAAGAAGCGCACGGGCGACAGCCCGATGACGAGGCGGATGATGGCCGCGAGCGTGACGCCCACGTGCAGCAGCAGCGCCAGCAGCACCGTGGCGACGAACGCCGCGATGGCCACGAGCAGGTCGAACCCGAACCGCGAGGCCACCCCGAAGATGAGCGCGGCGACGCCGAAGGGCGCCAGCAGCATGGCGAAGTGGATGATCTGGATGACGACGTCGTTGAGGGCCTCGAGGACGTCGACCATCGGCTTGGCGCGCTGCGCGGGGATCAGCGTGAGGGCGGCGCCGAAGACCAGCCCGAAGAAGATGATCCCCAGCATGTCCGTGTTGGCGGCCGCCTGAATCGGGTTCCGCGGGACGATGTTGACGAGCGTCTGGACGCCGAACTCCGAGGTGGCCGCCATTTCGACGCGTCCGGACGCGTCGCCGGCGAAGCGCGTCATCAGCTCCTCGCGGGTCTCGGCGCTGACGCGCTCCCATGGCCGCATCGTGTTGACGACGATGAGCCCGAGGGTCGCGGCCAGCACCGTCGTCCCCATGAAGTAGCCGACGGCCTTCCCGCCCACCCGGCCCACCTTCCGGATGTCTCCCAGGCCAGCCACGCCCAGCGAGATGGAGGCGAAGACCAGCGGCATGACCACCATGAACAGCATGCGCAGGAAGATCTGGCCGACCGGGTAGGCGACGTAGTCGTTGAGCGCCGCGATGAACGGGTGCGTCGGGCCGATCGTGAGGTTGGCCACCACGCCAGCGGCCGCGCCGATGGCCAGCCCCAGCAGAATCTTGGTGCAGCTTCATGCCGGGCCGGACGACCCCGATCGATCTGCTCATGCAGAAAGCCTCCCGCTTCCTGTAGGACCGACCATCCTCAACACGATGGGCAGCACCGACACGCCGATGATGCCCAGGACGACGACCAGTTCTCCTTGACGATGGGAATGTTGCCGAAGAGATAGCCCGCGCCCACGCAGATGCCGACCCAGAGCACGCAGCCGGTCACGTTGTAGAACATGAACGACTGGTAGGGCATCTGCGCGCCGCTCCGCCACGAAAGGGCAGGAACGTCCGGACGATGGGCACGAAGCGGCGGAGGACGACGGCCTTGCCAAGCCGTGGTGACGAAGAAGGCGTGCGCCTTCCGACGTGCTCGCGCTTCACGAAGCGATCGATGGTCGTCGGTGTGTGCCCGTCGTCGAAGAACCGGTGCGCGACGTCGCCCGATGGCGTAGTTGACGACGTTGCCGGCGACGGCTGCGACGGCCATGACGGCGAGCAGCAGGTCGAGCCGGAAGGCGCCGGTTGCGGCCAGCGCGCCGGCCGCGAAGCAGGGAGTCGCCTGGCGGAAGGGCGTCACGACCAGGCCGGTCTCCGCGAAGATGATGGCGAACAGGATGCCGTGGGATGAGGCCGCATTGGAGGGCCCAGATGGCGAGCTGGTCGTCGGCGTGCAGCAGCAGATCGAGCATCGACTGGGCAGTATTATCGCAACCCGGGCCGCCAGACGGGCCGCAGACGGGCCGCAGATGGCGCCGATGGGCCGCCGATGGCGCCGATGGGCCGCAGAGGACGCAGAGGGCGCAGAGGGCGCAGATGGCGCAGAGGGCGCAGAGGATGCCTTTCTGATTTCTGCATTCTGCATTCTGAATTCTAGATTCTGCGGTTTGAATTGGCCGTTTTTCGATTCCCGGCATAATACCGGCCGTGATCGTGGCGACGGAACTGGCGGGTCCGGCCGGGGGTGTTGTGGTGGGAGGCGGCGACTGTCGTGGACCGGGCGACCGTGCTGGACGGCCTGCTGGCGGATGCCGAGCGCGGTGGTGATCGCTGCCTCCTTTCGAGGAGTCGGCGGCCGTGCGGACGATGCATAGCGGGTACTCGATCCCACGCGAACGCGGCCATCCAACGAGGCGCTGCCGGTGCGGGTCCGCAAGGGGCAGCCCCTGCCGCGGATCAACAGCATGGTGGACGTCGTCAACTGGTGCTCGGTGGAGTTCCAGCTGCCGTATGGTCGTACGATCGGCGCCACGTGCAGGGCGAGGTGACGCTGCGCCTCGGGACGGGACGGGGAGGTTACGCCGGCATTCGCAAGGACGTCGTGCACGTGGCCGGACGGATCGCCCTGGCCGACGAGGCCGGGCCGCTGGGAACCCGACGTCGGACTCCGCGCGGACGATGGTGACGACGGCCACGACCGACGCGCTCGTCGTCGTACGCCCCGGTGTCCACGCTGCCGGCACAGTTGACGCGAGTGGACGCGACGGCCGCGCGCCTGACGCAGGTGTGCGGCGGGCCGCGAGTCGTCGCGGCAGGCATGACGGACGGCGTCACGCCCGGAGTCGCATCGGCGCTGATCGCGGCGGGCGGACAGGGCACGCGGCTGGGCTCAGACACCGGAAGTGTTCCTCGGCTCGGCGGCCGCAGCATCCTGCTGCGCACCATCGAGCGGTTCTGCCGCCCACCCGGACGTGTCGGAGGTGGTGGTGTCGTTGCCGGCCGACCGCGTGGACGCGGTGGCGGACGACATCCAGCGGCGGGGCTGGCCGCAGGGCGGTGCGTGCCAGGCGGCGCCCGGCGGCAGGACTCGGTGGCGCGGGCGTTCGAGGCGGCGCGCCCGGAGGTGACGCTGCTGGCCATTCACGACGCCGCGCGGCCGTTCGTGTCGGCAGGCCTCATTGCCCGTCGTCGCTGCGGGCCGCGAGCACGGCGCGGCCATCGCCGCGCTGCCTGTCCACGACACGGTCAAGCAGGCGGGCGGCACGCGGCTGCCGCGGCACGGCCCATCGCGGCGACGCTGCCACGCGACGACATCTTCCTGGCCCAGACGCCACAGGTGTTCACGCGCGAGGTGCTGGCACACGCCCTGCCTGGGGCCGCGACCACGGGGGTCGACGCCAGCGACGAGGCGCTGCTGGCCGAGCAGACCGGCGTGCCGGTCTTCGTCATTGCGGGCGAGCCGGGGAACGTGAAGATCACCACGGCCGAGGACCTCGAGGCCGCACGGCAGCGCGTCGAACGCAGCGCCGACCTGCCGTTCCGCGTCGGCACCGGCTACGACCTCCATCGCCTCGTCGACGGCCGCCCGCTCCTCCTCGGCGGCGTGCTCATCCCGTTCGACAAGGGCCTGGACGGCCACTCCGACGCCGACATCGTCTGCCACGCCGTGACCGACGCCGTGCTCGGCGCGGCCGCCGCCGGCGACATCGGCCGCCTCTTCCCGGACACCGACCCCCGGTGGAAGGGGGCCGACAGCCTCGCGCTGCTCCGCGGCGCCGTCGCCCATCTGGGTGCCGCCGGTTACCGTGTCTCGAATGTCGACGTGACCGTCATCGCCCAGCGGCCGAAGCTGCTCCCGTACCTCGACGCGATGTGCCGCAACCTGGCCGACGCGCTCGGCGTGGACACCGCCGCCGTGAGCATCAAGGGCAAGACGAACGAGCAGGTCGACAGCATGGGACGGGGGGAGTCGATGGCGTGCCACGCCGTCGCCCTCGTGGCACGCGCGCACATTGACGATTGATGATTGTCAATTGACGATTGAATGGGGCATTGGGGAAATTGTGCATTGGCGCATTGTGGATTGCGGCATTGGCGCAGTGGGACAATGCGGCATTCAATCGTCAATTGACAATCATCAATCGTCAATGAACGCATCTCTATGAGACTTCGCTTCGCCCCGTCCCCGACGGGCCACCTCCACGTCGGCAACGCCCGCACGGCGCTCTTCAACTGGCTCCTGGCCCGCGGCCAGGGGGGCACCTTCGTCCTCCGTGTCGAGGACACCGACCGCGAGCGGTCCACGCGGGAGTCCGAGCAGCGCATCCTCGAGGACCTGCGCTGGATGGGGCTCTCGTGGGACGAAGGGGTGGAGGCGGGTGGCGACCTGGGCCCATACCGCCAGTCCGAGCGGCTGGACATCTACGAGGCGCACACGAGGCAGCTCCTCGCCGCCGGTCATGCCTACTACTGTTTCTGCACGCCCGAGACCCTCGAGGCCGAGCGGCGGGCGCAGCTGGCGGCGGGGCAGCCGCCCAAGTACGCGGGTACCTGCCGTGGACTCGGGGCTGACGAGGCCGCGCGTCGCAGGGAGGCGGGGGAGGCCGCGGCCGTGCGGCTGCGGGTGCGGGGCTCGCGGGAGGTGACGTTCGACGACCTGGTGCGCGGCCCCGTGACCGTGCACACCGACATCATCGGCGACCCCGTGCTGGTCCGATCCGACGGCATCCCGGCCTACAACTACGCCGTCGTCATCGACGACCAGCTGATGGGCATCACGCACGTCATTCGCGGCGAGGACCATATCTCCAACACGCCGCGGCAGCTCCTCGTCTACGAGGCCTTCGGATGGGCGCCGCCGCGGTTCGCGCACCTGTCGCTGGTGCTCGGGCCCGACCACGCGCCGCTGTCGAAGCGGCACGGCGCGACCTCGGTGGCCGAGTTCCGCGGCCGCGGGTATCTGCCTGAGGCGCTCGTCAACTACCTGGCGCTGATCGGCTGGT
>JAWKHU010000107.1:0-4992 GCA_041394685.1 Vicinamibacterales bacterium | reverse complement strand
AGCATCGGCGCCGCCGCCATCCTGGCGATGTACAGCTACGGTGGCTACAACCAGGTCTGCAACCTCGGCGACGAGGTGAAGGACCCGGGCCGCACGATTCCCCGGTCGATCGTCCTCTCGACGCTGCTGGTCGCCGCCGTCTACATCGTGATGACCACCGTGATCGTGGGGATGATCCCGTGGACCGAGGTCCGGGAGTCGCGGACGATCGCGTCGCTCTTCATCCAGCGGACCTTCGCCGATCCGGAGTCGGGCCGCCTGGCTGGCATCGTGATGACGGGGCTCATCCTGTTCGTGTCGGCCTCGTCGCTCTACGCGCTCATCCTGGGCTACTCGCGTATCCCGTACGCCGCCGCCAAGGACGGCAACTTCTTCGCCGTCTTCCGCCACGTGCACCCGACCAAGCACTTCCCGGACGTGTCGCTGGCGACGATCGGCCTCGTCGCCATCCCGTTCTGCTTCTTCTCGCTCGGGCAGATCGTGAGCTGGCTGGTGCAGGTGCAGGTGCTGTTGCAGTTCGTCTGGCAGTGCGCGGCCGTCGTGCTGCTGCGCCGCTACCGGCCCGACGTGCCGCAGCCCTTCACGATGGCCCTCTATCCCTGGCCGGCCGTGCTGTCAGGCACGCTGTGGCTCTTCATCTTCTTCACCGGCCCCCGCGATGGCATCGTGTTCGCCTTCGCGTTCCTGCTGGTGGGCGTCGTCGCCTACCGCGTCTTCGCGCGCGACAACGCCTGAGCGGCGGAAGGTAATCCCCCGCCACACACCACCGAACACCCCGTCGACCAGAGTGGCTCGTGAGGTCAACGGTGCAGCCACGCGCCCACACGGTCGAACGTGTCGGTCCAGCCCACGAGGTGCGCGTCGCACTCGGCGTCGGACTCGAAGCGCGAGTGGGACACGGTGAGGAGCGTGCCCCCGGGAACGGCCGCGAAGCCGAGTTCCACCAGCGTCTCGACGCGCGAGAGCGGCCCCTCGACCCACCGCCAGGTGTAGGCCAAGCGGCCCGGCGGGTCCACCTCGAGGAACTGACCCTCGTGCGCCCAGCGGCTGCCGTCCGGGGCCCGCAGCGTCACGCGGTAGGTGGCGCCGACGACGGCCGGGAAGTCGATGGCCTCGATGCGGAAGTCACGGGGCCCCCACCACTGGCGCAGCGCCTCGGCATCGGTGAAGGCGCGGAAGAGCGTGGCCGGCTCGTCGGGAAACCGGCGGGTCAGCGTCACGCCCTGACTGGCGAATGGAGGCCGGCCGGCCGTCGGGTCCGTCACGAGCGTTGGCTCCGCTGCGCCTTCAGGTAGCGCTCCAGGGAGTCGAGCTGATGGTCCCACAGGCCCCGCAGGTCCTCCAGCCACGACATGCCGCCCCAGAGGGGGCCGGGATTCAGCCGCGTCCTGAGGAACCGCCCCTGGCGTTCCTGCGTGATGAGCCCCGCCCGTTCCAGCACGCGGAGGTGCTTCGAGAGCGTCGCGGCGGCCCGGGGCGCGGGCAGGCCGAGCCGGCCCACCGTGGTCTCTCCATTTGCCAGTTGACGAATGATGGCGCGGCGCGTCGGGTCCGACAGCGCGAAGAACACTTCGTCCAGATCGATGGATTTCGTCCCAGCCACTGGCCCATCATATGCGAACCGCCCGTCTTGACAGCCCGGGGCGCCGGATCAATATTTCGCCGTATGGCGAATTTACTGATCGCGCGCGGCGGCGTGGCCCTTTGGCTCGGCACGGCGCTGCTCCTGGCGGCCCCGCCGGCGGGGCTGGCCCAGGAGGGGCCCACGGTCGTCTTCCCGCGGACGAACCCCTCGGCCACGATCACCCAGCGCATCGGCGTCACCGACGTCACGGTGAAGTACAACAGGCCGTCGGTGAAGGGGCGCGCCGTGTTCGGGGCGCTCGTGCCGTACGGCCGCGTCTGGCGGACCGGCTCGGACGAGGCCACGACGATCACGGTGGACACGGCCTTCACCCTCAACGGTCAGCCGGTGGCCGCCGGCACCTACGCGCTCTTCACGATTCCGGGCCCGGAGGCCTGGACCGTGATCCTCGACCGGACGGCCGCGCAGTGGGGCTCCTATTCCCATCGCGACGCCGACGAGGTGCTGCGCGTGAGCGCGACGCCGATGCGGCTGGACCGTCCGGTGGAGTCGCTGACGATGGGGTTCGACGACGTGACCGCGGGCGCGGCGGTCCTCCACGTGACCTGGGAGCGGACGAGGGTGCCCGTCACGATCGGCGTGGACGTGGTGGGGCTGGCCGTGCCGCGGATCGAGGCGGCGATGCGCGGGACCGACCGGAAGCCGTACTTCCTGGCGGCGATGTTCTACTTCGAGAACGGCCTGGATCTGGACAAGGCGGCTGCGTGGATCGCGGCGGCCCTGGCCGAATCGCCCGGCCACGTCGGCATGCTCTACCGGCAGGCGCTCATCCTGGAGAAGAAGGGCGACCTCGACGGTGCCAGGACCGCGGCGCGGCAGTCGCTCGCGGGTGCCGCGACGGCCGCGGACGAGCTGAAGGCCGAGTACACGCGCCTCAACGCCACGCTGCTGGCACGGCTCGACCGCCGCTGACGGCCGACCGCCAACCTTTCAGGCCGGCCAGGACGTCCAATGGCCGCATGCCGCAATCCCTGCGGCTGGCGCTGCGCCGCCTGGCGGCCAGCCCCGGCTTCGCCGCCGTCGCCATCGGGACGCTCGCGCTCGGCATCGGCGCCAACGCCGCCATGTTCAGCGTGGTCCGGGCCGTCCTGCTGGCGCCGCTGCCGTTCCCCGAGCCCGATCGCCTGATCCGGCTCGTGGGCCAGGACGCGGAGGACGACGCCCCCGACAACCTGTCGCCGGCCGACTTCCTCGACTTCCAGCGGGACGCACGATCGCTCCAACGGGTCGGGGCGCATGGCAGCGTGTCGTCGGCCACCATCAGCGGACTCGACGATGGCGCCGAGCGCATCGGGATGATCCGCGTGACCGAGGGCTTCTTCCCGGCGCTGGGCGTCCGTCCGCTGCTCGGTCGCGTCTTCACGGCCGACGAGGATCGGCCGGGCGCGCCGCGGGTGGCCGTCCTCGGCCACGGCTTCTGGCAGCGCCGGTTCGCCGGGCGCCGTGACGTCGTCGGCCAGGAGATCCGCCTGAACGCAGAGCCGTACACCGTGATCGGCGTCCTGCCGTCCGAGTACCGCCACATCGAGGAGGACCCGGATCGCGCGGCGGACGTCTTCCTCGCGTGGAACTTCGATCCGGCCGACGCGAATCGAGGAGGTCATTTCATCCGGGCGGTCGCGAGGCTGGCGCCGGGCGCGACCCTTGACCAGGCACGGGCCGAGCTGGTTGCCATCGCCGCGCGCCTCGAGCGCGACTTCCCCACGAGCAACCACGGCATGTCCGTCGAGGTGGCGCCGCTACTGGACGCGCTGGTCTCCGACGTGCGCCGCAGCCTCCTGGTCCTGGCCGCCTCGGTCGGCCTCGTGCTGCTCATCGCCTGTGCCAATCTCGCCAACCTGCTGCTCGCCGCCGGCACCGGCCGTCAGCGGGAATTCGCCGTCCGGACGTCGCTCGGCGCCGACCGCCGCCGCCTGGTGCAGCAGTTGCTGGTCGAAAGCCTGGTGCTGAGCGCGCTCGGGGCTGCGGCCGGCCTCGGGCTCGCGTCCTGGGTCACGCGCGCGGCGTCGCTGCTCGCCGCCGCCTCGATTCCCCGCTCGACCGACGTCCGAGTGGACGGCACCGTCCTCGCCTTCGCGGCGATCGCCGCGGTCGTCTCGGCGATCCTCTTCGGGCTGGCGCCTGCCCTGCATCTCGCATCGGCATCGCCGAACGAAACCCTGAAAGAGGGAGGCCGTACCCCGACGGGCAGCGTGCCGCGCCGCGCCCGCGACCTGTTCATGGCCGCGCAGGTGGCCCTGGCCCTCGTGCTCCTGGTGGGCGCCAGCCTGCTGGGACGGAGCCTCGGGAAGCTGGAGGACGTGCCGCCCGGCTTCTCGCAGGCCCGCGTCACGGCCATGAACGTCTCGCTGCCCACGGCCGTGTACGAGGAGGGCCAGCAGATCCCCTTCTACGAGCGGCTCGAGGCGCGCGTCCGGACGCTTCCCGGCGTGGAACGGGTCGGCGCGATCAACATCCTGCCGCTCAGCATGGACTACGACAGCCGCGGCATCCAGGTCGAGGACCGGCCGCTGCCCGACGGCCAGGGCCCCTCGCCCCAGGCGCGGTCCGTGACCCCTGGCTACTTCGCCACGATGGGCGTGCCCCTCATCCGGGGCCGGCTGTTCGACCAGCGCGACACCGGCACCTCCCCGCTGGTGGTCGTCATCAGCGAGTCGATGGCCCGCCAGTACTGGCCGGGGCAGGATCCGGTGGGGCGTCGGATCACGTTCAACAGCGGCATCCCACGCGCGGCGCAGCAGGTCGTCGGCGGTCCGGGCTCGCGCGAAGTGATCGGCATCGTCGGCGACGTCCACCACCTGGGGCTCGACGAGGGGGCGGTGCCGATGTTCTACACGCCGCACGCCCAGCAGCCCTCGTACCACACGATGACGCTGGTGGTGCGGACCGCCATCGATGCGGCCGCGATGGCCGCATCGGTGCGCGCCGAGCTCACGCAGATGGACCAGGGCGTGCCCCTGTACCTCGTGCGGACGGTCGAGCAGGTACTGGACCGCGCCGTGGCACAGCCGCGACTGCGGACCAGCCTGCTGGCCCTCTTCGCCCTGCTCGCCGCAGGCCTGGCGGTGCTCGGCGTCTTCGGCGTCGTCAGCTACGTGGTGCAGCAGCGCACGCCCGAGATCGGCGTCCGCCTGGCGCTCGGCGCCAGCCGGGGCGACGTGGTGGCGCTGGTGGTCGGCGAGGGCGTCAGGCCAGTGCTCGCCGGCGTGGTCGCCGGCCTGGTGGGCGGCTGGGCCCTGGGCCGCGGGCTGAGCGCGTTCCTCTACGGCGTGACGGCCAACGACGTGCCGAGCTACGCGGTCGCGGCCAGCGTGCTGGTCGTGGCGGCGGTCGCGGCCATCCTGGTA
>JAWKHU010000106.1:0-5135 GCA_041394685.1 Vicinamibacterales bacterium | reverse complement strand
ACACGATGGTGCACGAGAACATCAAGAAGTTCATGGAGGGCTTCACCTACGACGCCCATCCCATGGGCGTCTTCGTGAGCACCGTCGCGGCGATGTCCACGTTCTATCCGGACGGCAAGCTGATCTTCGACACCGAGCGCCGCAAGCTCCAGATCCTCCGCCTGATCGCCAAGACCCCGACCATCGCCGCCTACGCGTTCCGCCACAGCATCGGCCGTCCGTACGTCTACCCGGACAACGATCTGAGCTTCACCGGCAACTTCCTGAACATGCTGTTCAAGATGACCGAGCTGAAGTACCAGCCGAACCCGGCACTCGAGCGCGCGCTGGACGTCCTCTTCATCCTGCACGCCGACCACGAGCAGAACTGCTCCACCAGCACGATGCGCGGCATCGGCAGCTCGCATGCCGACCCGTACTCCGCGCTGGCCGGCGCCGCCGCCGCCCTCTACGGCCCGCTGCACGGCGGCGCCAACGAGGCCGTGCTCCGCATGCTGCAGGAGATCGGGTCCGTCGCCAACATTCCCGCCTTCATCAAGCGGGTCAAGGCGGGCGAAGGCCGGCTCATGGGCTTCGGCCACCGCGTCTACAAGTCCTACGACCCGCGCGCCAAGATCATCAAGCAGACGGCGTACGAGGTGTTCGACGTCACGGGCAAGAACCCGCTGCTCGACATCGCCCTCGAGCTCGAGCGCATCGCCCTCGAGGACGAGTACTTCGTCACCCGCAAGCTGTACCCGAACGTGGACTTCTACTCGGGCCTCATCTACCAGGCGATGAACTTCCCGGTCGAGATGTTCGCGGTGCTCTTCGCGATCGCGCGCACGGTGGGCTGGGTGGCCCAGTGGGAGGAGATGCTGCTCGACTCCGAGCAGAAGATCTTCCGTCCGCGCCAGATCTACACCGGCGAGGGTCCGCGCGACTACACGCCGATGGCGAAGCGCTGAGGAGCACGCGAGGGATGCGGCTGGCCGTTCGTCCGCTTGCGCTGGTGGCCGGGGCCATGGCGTGCCTGGCCGCCGGCCTCGCCGCCGCCCAGGCGCCGGCCGCCTTCGACAGCACGCGCGCCTACACGCACGTGCGGGAGCAGGTGGCCCTGGGCCCGAGGCCGGCCGGGACGCCGGCCAACGCCCGCACGCGCGCCTACATCACCAAGGTCCTGGCCGCCGCCGGCTACAAGGCCGTCGAACAGGCCTTCGAGACCTCCACGCCCGTCGGCCGCGTCAAGATGGCCAACATCGTCGCGACGCTGCCCGGCGAGCGGCCCGAACGCATCATTCTGGCCAGCCACTTCGACACCAAGCCCATCGACGAGTTCCGGTTCGTCGGCGCCAACGACGGCGGGTCGAGCACCGGCGTCCTGCTCGAGCTCGCCCGGGTGCTCAAGTCGAAGCCGCGGCCGCGCTTCACCATCGAGTTCCTGTTCTTCGACGGCGAGGAAGCCTGGGGCGAGTGGACCGGCACCAACCACACCTACGGCAGCCGCCACTGCGTCTCGGCCGCCAGGGCCGACAGCACGCTCGCCTCGATCAAGGCGCTCATCCTGCTCGACATGATCGGCGACCGCGGCCTCAACCTGCGGCGTGACACCAACTCCACGCGCTGGCTGACCGACATCGTCTGGGCGACGGCCAAGCGCCTCGGCCACGCCGCCCACTTCCTGGACGAGCCCTTCCCCGTCGAGGACGACCACATGGCGTTCCTCGAGGCAGGCGTTCCCTCGGTGGACCTGATCGACCTGGACTACGCCGCATGGCACACGGCCCAGGACACCCTCGACCAGGTCAGCGCCCGCAGCCTGCAGGTGGTGGGCGACGTCGTGCTCGCGGCCCTGCCGGAGATCGAAGCGCGGCTCGCCAAGTAAGCCACGAAGAACACGAAGGGCACGAAGGGCGCGAAGGGCACGAAGAAAGACAGGGGCGTGCAGCACACGGCGCGCGCGGAGCGTCCCCGCCAGCGGGCAGGACAGTCACCGGCCCAGGGCACGTGGCGAACGAACCCAGAAGGCATGAGCCACAGCGTCGCTCCGGCCTTGCCGCCGAGCTGTCGCTAGTCCCGTGCCCTCCGTGCTCTTCGTGCTCTTCGTGTCCTTCGTGCCCTTCGTGCCCTTCGTGTTACCGGTAGATCTCTTCCAGGATCTCGGCCTCGGTCAACACCGTGGGTGACGACTTCGCGCGCTTGAAGACGCGGTCCACGACCTGGTCCGATGCGGAGATGCCCCGCTTCTCGAGCCAGAAGGTGATGTTCGACTTGCCCGACATCGGGCCGATCTCGATCTCCTGCTCGCGGCCGACGAGGCTGGCGGGGACCGCCGAGTAGACGGCGTCCATCAGGTCGCGATCGCCCTTCTTCCACGCCTTGACGACCGCAGCGGCGTGAACGCCCGTCGCGGTGCGGAACGCGTCGCGCCCGACGACCGGATAGTTGTCGGGAATCGCCACCCCACACGCATCCGAGACGACGTGGCAATACTCCTCGAGACGCGCCAGGTCGCGCTCGACGTAGCCCATCAGCACGAGGTTCACCAGCAGCAGGTCCATCGGCGTATTGCCGACGCGCTCGCCGATGCCGAGGGCGGCCGCGTGGACGCGCGTGGCCCCGGCTTCGAGCGCCGCAATGCTGTTCATCACGGCCAGGTCACGATCGCGATGGCCGTGCCAGTCGATGCCCACCTGGGCGCCCGACTCACGGATGACCTGCGCGGCGAACCGGACCACCGCCGACGCGCCGACGGGCGTGGCGTGGCCCACGGTGTCGGCCACGCAGATGCGCGTGGCGCCGGCATTGATGGCGCACGTGTAGATCGCCCGCAGCGTCTCCGGGTTCGCGCGCGTGGTGTCCTCGGTCACGTACATCACGTCGAGGCCCTCGCGCACCGCGAAGGCAATCGCCTGCTCGGTGGTCCGGAGCAGCCACTCGAGCGTCCAGCCCTCGGTGAACTGCCGGATGGGCGACGACCCGATGAACGCGCAGCACTCGATCGGCAGGCCGGTGCGCTGGGCGATCTCCACGACGGGCCGGATGTCGTTCTCGTGGGTGCGCGCGGCGCAGTTCGCCTTCACCGACAGCCGGGCGGACACGATCTCCTGCGCCAGCCGTTCGACGTCGGCCACCACGTGCGCGCCGGCGCCCGGCAGGCCGATGTCGGCGGTGTCGATGCCGAGCGAGTCGATGAGGTGCAGGATCTGGATCTTCTGCTCGATGGTCGGCGTGCGCACCGACGGCGACTGCAGGCCGTCGCGCAGCGTCTCGTCGTCGAGCATCACGAGGCCGGGCCGCGGCGGCGCCCCGATGCGGTTCCAGTCGAAGATGAGCGAGTCCACCATGGCGGTGCCGGTCTCCCCCGGCGGGCCCGCCTCACGCACGGGCGGCCCCCAGGTAGCGGACGACGAGCACCGTCACGTCGTCGTACTGTTCGGCCCCGTGCGCGAACTCCTGGACCGCATCGACGATCTCCTGGAGCACGTCGGCGGCGGGGCGTCCCTGGTTGCTGGTGATGACGTCGATGAGCCGCTCCTCCCCGAACTCCTCGCCCTCCACGTTGTGCGCCTCGGTGACGCCGTCGCTGTAGAGGACGACGGTGTCGCCCGGATCGAGCGCGAGGCGGCTGGACGTGTAGGCGGCGAAGTCGAAGAGCCCGACGGGCACGCCGTCGGCCTCGAGCCGCCGCAGGCCGCCCGCGCCGTACACGAGCCCGGGGTTGTGGCCCGCGCTGCAGTAGACGAGCTCGCCCGACGGCGACAGCTGCCCGTACAGGGTCGTGGCGTAGCGGGCGCCGATGGCGCGCCGGGTGAGGACCTGGTTCATCCGCGTGACGGTCTCGGACGGGTCGTTGCCACTGACCGCGAACGCCGAGAAGATGCCCATGATCTTCGAGGTGAGGAGCGCCGCGGCGGGCCCCTTGCCCGAGACGTCGCCGACCAGGAAGGCGAAGCACCCGTCGTTGAGCTCGATCAGGTCGTAGAAGTCGCCGCCGATCGCGCGGGCCTGCACCGAGGTGCCGCTGGACTCGAAGAACGGCCCGTTGTGCGTGCCCTCGGGCAGCAGCGCCCGCTGGATCTCGGCCGCGATGCGCAGCTCGTGCTCGATGCGCGCCTTCTCCAGCGTCTCGCGGTAGAGGCGGGCGTTCTCGATGGCGACGCCGGCCTCGGTGGCGAGCGTATCGAGCGCGACCCGCGTGTGGGGCGCCAGCAGGCTCCCCTTCTCGCGCGAATCCAGGTACAGCACGCCGATCGACTTGGTCTCGCTCGGCATGTCCTTCCGATCGAGATACCGCACGAGGCGCAGCGGGGCACACGCCACGTGCCGGATGCCCAGGGCCACCGTCCCCATGTGCACGCTCGCGAGGTCGCCGTCGAGCAGGTCGGCGACGATGCGCACCTCGCCCGTGCTGAAGACCTCCTCGGGCACCTTGCGGCTGGTGGCGAACCGGTTGCCCGGCAGCGTGATGCCGCCGCGCGAGCGCGCGAGCTTCATCTCGAGGCCGGCATCACCCGACAGCATGATGAAGCCGCGCTCGGCGCCCGTCACTTCGATCGCGGTGTCGAGGACCAGCGCCAGCACCTCGTCGAGCACGCGGCCCGAGCCGAGCGCCCGGAGCCCCTCGAGCAGCGCCGCCAGCTGCCGCAGGTCGCTCACGGCCGTCGCCGGGTTGCGCTCACCGGACGGGGCCAGGTCCCCCGTCATGAACACGACCTCGGTGCCCGCCGCCCGCCCGAACTGGAGCCGGTCGCCGCTCACGAGGCGATGCTCGGTGACCTGCTGGTCGTTGACGAACGTGCCGTAGCGCGAGCCGCGGTCGCGGAGCAGGAAGTCGCCGTTCACCGACACGATCTCGGCGTGGTCGCGCGAGACGTCGCTGCCGGTCAGGCGCACGTCGTTCTCGGTGCGCCGGCCGATCGTCAACTGGGGCTTGTCGATCGGGATCACCCGGCGGCCCAACCCGTCGTTCAGTTCCAGGCGCGCGTCGGACATGGCTTGCAACTGCCCATTGTAGCCCGGCTAACTGAACATCCAGGCGGCCGCCGCAGCGGCCGCGGCCAGCGCGGCGCCGAGCGGCACGAGCCAGGTGGCCCGGGAGGGCCCGCGCCGTGCGGCCGGGGGCGGGATCCGGGGTTCGGCGGTGGCGGTGCCGC
>JAWKHU010000105.1:0-5337 GCA_041394685.1 Vicinamibacterales bacterium | reverse complement strand
ATTCGAGCGCTCCACGCCGAGGAGCTCGGCGGTCCTGGACATGTTGCCCTGGGCTGACGCCAGCGCGCGCAGGATGTAGTCCTTCTCGAATTGATCGCGCGCTTCGGCCAGGCGTCCGGTCGCGGGAGTGGGCGGCTCGTAGGGCGCGGCGCCGGCGTCGCGGCCGAGGAACGCCAGGTCCTGCGCCGTGATCGTGTCGCCGGCGACCATGATCAGGAGCCGTTCGATGATGTTGCGCAGCTCCCGCACGTTGCCCGGCCAGGCGTACTGCTGGAGGCGCGCCACGGCTTCTGGCGCCAGGCGCTTGGGGCGCCGCCCTGGCTCGATCGTGGCCATGAAGTGGTCGGCGAGCAGCGGGATGTCCTCCGGACGGTCACGCAGCGGCGGCACGAAGATCGGAATCACGTTCAGGCGGAAGTAGAGATCCTCACGGAAGCGGCCCTCGCGGATCTCGGCGAGGAGCTCCTTGTTGGTGGCCGCCAGCACGCGCACGTCCACCCGAATCCGCTGCGTACCGCCGACGCGCTCCATCGTCTGCTCCTGGAGCACGCGCAGCACCTTCGCCTGGGTCTTCAGGCTCATGTCCCCGATCTCGTCGAGGAAGATCGTCCCCCCGCTCGCCTGCTCGAACCGGCCCGGCTTGTCGGCGACCGAACCGGTGAACGCGCCGCGCACGTGGCCGAAGAGCTCGGTCTCGATCAGCTCCTCGGGAATGGCGGCGCAGTTCACTTCCACGAACGGTCCGCTGCGACGACGGGACAGGTGGTGGATGGTGCGGGCGACGAGCTCCTTGCCGGTACCGTTGTCGCCCAGGATCAGCACCCGCCCGTTGGTGGGCGCCGCCATGGCCACCTGCTCCCGGAGGTGGCGCATCACGGGGCTCTCGCCCACCATCGTGTGCTGGCGGCCCACCTGCGCGCGCAGCGCGCGATTCTCGGTCTCCAGGTCCCGCTGCCGCAGGGCGTTACGGACCACGAGCACCGTCTTCTCGAGCGAGAGGGGCTTCTCGATGAAGTCGAAGGCCCCCATCTTGATGGCCCGGACCGCAGACTCGATGTTGCCGTGCCCCGAGATGATGACGACCTGCGCGTCGACCTGCCGCTCCTTGAGCCGCTGCAGCGTGGTGAGCCCATCGATGCCCGGCAGCCAGATGTCGAGCACGATGACGTCGAACGCCCGCTCGGCCGCGCGGTCCAGACCGGCTTCGCCGCTGCCGACCGCCTCGACATCGAACCCCTCGTCGCGCAGCACGCCCGTCACCGACGACCGGACACCCGGTTCGTCGTCGACGACCAGGATCGATGCCATCAGCCGCCCGTCCCCGCGCGCCGCACCCTACGTTCCCCGCTGGTCGTGTCCGTCACCGTCTCGCCGCCCCCCGCTCACGTGCAGGAGCCTTGCGCTCGGCCCCTCGTGCTCTTCGTGCCCTTCGTGTTCTTCGTGCCCTTCGTGTTCTTCGTGCCCTTCGTGCCTCAGGTAGGCAGCTCTATCGTAAACCGCGTGCCGCGGGGCAGGTTGTCCGCGACGTCCACCGAGCCGCCGTGCTCGGCGACGATGCGCCGGACGATGGCGAGGCCGAGCCCGCTGCCCCGCCCCTTCGTCGAGTAGTACGGCAGGAACAGCTTTTCGCGCTCGGCCGCAGGAATGCCCGGCCCGTCGTCGGCCACGATCACGCGGACGAAGCCGTTGGTGGCATCGCGGGCTGTCTCGATGGCGATCGTCCCGCGGCGCTCCATCGCCTCGATGGCGTTGTCGATCAGGTTCACGAGCACGCGCTTGATCTGCTCGGGATCCAGGCGCACGTCCGCGACACCCGGATCGTACCGCCGCTCGAATCGTACGCCGGCCAGCAGACCGTCATAGAGGGCGAGCGTCTCGTCCAGCAGCCCGCGCAGGTCGGTCGGCACGGCGCGCGGAGCGGGCATCCGGGCAAACTGGGAGAACTCGTCCACGAGCGCCTTGAGCGACTCGACCTCGCCGACGATCGTCGTCGTGCACTCGTTCAGCAGTTCCTGGCTGCCGGGCTGCAAGTCGGTCAGCTTGCGCTTGAGCCGTTCGGCCGACAACTGGATGGGGGTGAGCGGGTTCTTGATCTCGTGCGCCAGGCGCCGCGCCACCTCGCGCCAGGCCGCCACCTTCTGCGCCCGAATCAGCGGGGTGACGTCATCGACCACGAGCACCGTGCCGTCGTAGCCGCCCTCGGGCCCCGGGACGCGCGTGGCCACGGCG
Source organism: Vicinamibacterales bacterium (assembly GCA_041394685.1). Classification (GTDB taxonomy): domain Bacteria; phylum Acidobacteriota; class Vicinamibacteria; order Vicinamibacterales; family UBA2999; genus VFZN01. The sequence goes on along the minus strand of JAWKHU010000105.1, from coordinate 3,108 downwards.
GCCAGGTGACGCTCGCGGCCGTCACGCGCGAGCGACAGCTCCTGCGCCAGCGAGTCGGTGCGGGCGCGCGCGGACTGGTCCAGGAACTGGTTGACCGGCGCGAGGTCGGCGCGGCTGAACACGTCCACAGCCGCCCGCCCCACCACGGTCCCGTCGAGTTCGAGCAGCCGGCCGGCCGCGGCGTTGATGGTGCCGATCCGGCCCTCGCGATCGATGGACACGACGCCGGTGGCAATCCGTTCGACGACGGCTTCGATATAGCGGCGGCGGCTCGCCCTCGCGATGCTTGGTGCTCGAGATCGGAGCTCGCGCGCTCGAGGCGCCGGCGGCTGGACGCTACTTCCGCGGCCATCGTGCTGAACGCCTCGACCATCGCGCCGAACTCGTCCGCGGCCTCGTGCTGGATCCGATGGTCGTAGTGGCCGGCGCCGATCTCCTTTGCCGCCTCCGACAACGCCTGCACGGGTCTCGTGATGCGCTTGGCGAGGTAGAGCCCGAGCCAGGTGGCGCCCACGAGAATGAAGAGCGTCACCATGACGAAGAACGAGAGGTACACGCCCGCCAGCGGCTGCCGGAGCACGCGCATCTGCGTGTAGTCCTCGTACGCCTGCGTCATCCGCCGCGAACGCTCCGCCAGGCTGCCCGCGAGGTAGTCGGAGACCACCACCACGCCGCTCGGTGCGGCGCCGTTGCCCACGGGATGCGCGACGCGCAGCAGCTCGCCGCCCTCCACGAGCGGCTCGAGGGTCCAGGGCTGGGGATCGGCGCCGGTCACGGCCTGCGCCGCGAGCCGGTCTGCCGACGCCCGCGCCCAGCCCTGCGGCATCGAGGGCGAGGCGACGTCCACGACCGGCATCGCCGTCGGCGTGCCGCCGACGTCGGGCACCACGCGATAGACCTGCACGAGACCGGGCCGCGGTCCACTGACCTCGCTCGCCAGCGCCGCCCGCAGGCCCGACAGGTCCGATGACGCCAGGTTCATGGACTGGAGGCGAAGGGCGACGCGTGCAGCCTGCTCGGCGACCACGCGCTGCCGTTCCTGGTAGTAGTCGGCCGCAATCGAGTTCGCCGACGAGAGGATCTCGTCGACGGGCGTGTTAAACCAGCGATCGATCGCGGTCAGCACCACGCGGCTGCCGACCAGGAGCACGAGGACCGCCGGAATGACCGTCATGGCCAGCATCGTCAGCACGAGCTTCGCGCGGAAGCGCGTGAACGGCAGCCCGCGCCGGCCCTCGACGATCGACTTGATGACGTTGCGCGCCAGCAGGAACACCAGCGCGAGGAGCATCGTGAGGTTGGTGGCCGACAGCGCGTACAGCACCACCTCGGCGAGGAAGTCGGGCGCCAGGCGCGCCGTGCGGTCCTCGATGACCAGCAACCCGGCCAGGACGGCCACCAGCAGGATGATGCCCGCCAGGATGAGCCGCGGGTTGTCGCGGAACGGACGCCGGGCGGCCGGCTCGTCCACCGGCAGCGCGGGTCGCACGAGCGACGACGACCGTGTGCTCGGCACCTGGATTCCGCCTCCGTTCAGTCCTTGCCCCGCAGGGCCCGCGCCTCCTGGACGAAGTCGTCCACGTCGCGGAAGTCGCGGTAGACGGAGGCGAACCGCACGTAGGCGACCTGATCCAGCTTCTTCAGTTCCTGCATCACCAGCGCGCCGATCTCGCGGGTCGAGATCTCCTTCTCGGCGCGTTCCTGCAGCGTGGCCTCGACGCGGTCGGCGACGTCCTCGACGGCCGACGCGCTCACGGGCCGCTTCTCACAGGCCTTGAGCAGCCCCGCGATGAACTTCTGCCGTTCGAAGCGCTCGCGGGTGCCGTCCTTCTTGATGACCATGTACGGAATCTCGTCGATCCGCTCGTAGCTGGTGAAGCGGCGCAGGCAGCCCTCATGCAGGCACTGACGCCGGCGCCGGATCACGTCGCCCTCGCGGCTCTCGCGCGAGTCCACCACCTTGTCACCCAGGTGGCCGCAGTACGGACACTTCATGCCTTCACCTCGACCGGGGTCGTGGTCATCCGCTCCACACCCCGCATGTCCAGCCCCTCGCGTGCGGCGTACCACAGCCCGAGGAGCGTTACCGGCACGTAGGACGTGGCGTGCAGCACGATGGCCGCCGCGACGGCCGCGTCGTTGTCAGCCCCGAAGAACGCGGTGGCCCCGAGACGGAATGCCTCGTGGAACCCGCCGACGCCACCCGGCGTGGGCAGCGCCACCCCGACGACCAGGAGCGCCAGCATCAGCCACGACCCCGCGAATGGCATCGCCAGCCCGAATGCCCGCGCCACCACCCACGTCTCGGCGCAGATGATGACCCACAGCACCAGCGTCCACGCCAGGCTCGCGGCGAGCCGCGCGGGCCGCCGGAGGACGCCGAAGCCCTCCGAGAAGAACCCGGCCGCGCGCGCCAGGGCGGCCGACGCCCGTGCCGGCAGCCATCGCTCCGCCACGCCGAGCCAGGCGCGCAGCCAGTCGGGGTGCCCGGCCAGCGCGTACATCAAGCCCATCGACGCCACGGCGACGGGCGCCATCACCAGGCCACCGAGGCGCACGGCCGCAAAGAGCCGGGAATCCCGGGCCGCCATGCCGGGATCGAACGCTACCAGGTAGAGCGCCAGCAGCACGAGAATCCCGACCAGGTCCAGGATCCGCTCGACGACGATGGTGGCGAAGGTTGCGGTCGCGCTCAGCCCCTCGCGGCGGGCGAGGAGGTACGGCCGCAGCACCTCGCCTGCCCGCGCCGGCAGGACCGTGGACGCCGCAAACCCGATGACGGTGGCCCGGAACGCCGTCCGGAACCGCGTCGGGCCGAGCGGTTCGAGGAGGTACTGCCAGCGCTCCGCACGCACCACGTAGGTGAACATCGTGAGCGCGATGCCTGCGGCCAGCCAGTCGAGCCGCGCCGAGCGCACCGCGGTCCAGACGCGGCCCAGGTCGGCGCTGCGAAGGAAGAACGCCACCAGGCCCACGGCCAGGACCACGGCCACCAGCGTCCGAATCGAAGCGCGCAAAGCACTGCCATGTTATACGCAGTCGGCCCGCCTGTCGCCGTGGCTCGGGCACAGGCCAGAAGTACGTGCGCGCCGTAATCCTTAGGCGCAT
>JAWKHU010000104.1:0-5478 GCA_041394685.1 Vicinamibacterales bacterium | reverse complement strand
CTGCGTCAACTATTGCTTTACACTAAGGGCCAACGAGATCCCGCCATCGCAACCCTATGGCTACTCGCAGGGTCGAGTACAGAAGGAATGGTTGATGTGGCGTCCCCGACGGGAACCGCCGAAGGTTGGCAGACTCGCTCGGAGATCCAGGTCCAGGGTTTCGCGGAGCTCGCCCCGGCGTAGAATCGCCCAGGCGGCTAGGCCGGCCAGCCGAACGCGCGCCTTCCTGAACGCGCTGCCGCCGATCCCATCAGGACTGTCTGCAGGAGGACAGTGCCCAGCGGCTACCCCGTCGTCGACATGATCGTTGCCGCGATCGTGAAGCCCCTTCACGATCATGGGTTCGTCAACCGTCCGATCGGGACGCTTGTTGAACTCTTCGACTTGTCCTTCGCACGCGGCGAGTTCATCTTGGCGCTTGGCGCTCAACGCCCAGGCAACGGTTGTCCGTGGGAGGCACTCACGCGCGCTAGTTCGCCAGCGGCCGTTGACGCCTGGTTGACGACGTACAGGGTGGACGTCCCGTGGATGAGGGACTGGGCAACGCGTGCGGCGCGTGGCGCCACGCAAGCGGCAGCGGAGGCCTCGGCAGGCGTTCGCATCTACGATGTTGTGTTCGGCCTCAACGTCTGTCCCGAGCCGGACATGATCGCGATTCGGCAACAGATGGTCGAGACCGGCCTTGCGTCAACGGCGATCTTCGACTGGATGCGGGGCGAGAGGCCACCGGATCCGTCTGTCGAGACGAAGGCGGCCTTCCTCGAGCGAATGAGCGCCGCCTGGGATCTTCGCGCCGCATGGTGGCTCGGCGAAAAGCCGCCGGCTCGCAGGCGCGAGTTGGCCCGACATGCAGGATGGTTCGTCCGCGTGCACGTGCTCGGCGAATCGGTGAGTGAACTGCTCGCCTCAGAGCCGGACTTGAACCGCGACACCGTCAACAAAGCCCTGAAGACCTTCGGCGCGCTGATCGAGATTCCCCGAAACTAGGCGCGAATTTCGCTAGATTCCTGATTCCTCCGTCGAATCGGGGCGGCCTTCCAAGAATGACTCCATGCTCACGGAGTCACCGGTAGTCACGCTCCGCACCACGTCGTACGTCGCCCAGCGGTTGGACTGCTCAACCGACCGGGTGCGCCAGCTTGCGCGGACGGGAATCCTCGTCCCGGCGGTTGTCACCAGCAACGGCGAGCGACTCTTCACGGACCAAGAGATCGAGCGCGTCGGCCGGCAGCGAGCCGAGGCCCGCGGTCGATGACACCTACCGGAACCTCGCGGCCCGAGATCGACGCGCGCCTCGCCGAGGCGCTGGCGCGAGCTCTGGTTGCGGCAATTCGTCGGGAGATAAGAGAGGAACGCCACGGCCAGCAGGATGGTCCGGCCGTGGCGCGCACCGAGTAGTCGCGGACCCCTGGGGCAGAGTGCGCGGCTGCTACTTTTCTAGCACGTCGCGTCCTCTGGCGCAACCTCCGGCGTGGGTCGATGGAGGCGAGCCGGGCCGCACGCACCTTGCGCGGCGCCGCATGCCACGGGCGAGCTACCAATCGCCCGGAACCTGGGTGTAGCTGCAGTGCGAGCGGGCAACGTCAACGCCGCGACGACCCGCGACCAACCGACGCCCTGCCGATGGGCGCACAGTGCTGCAGCGCACGAGGCGAAGCGACGAGTACTGCGGGCGCGGTCGGCGCGAGAATCCCGCACTCGTCTTGGGGGCGCCTCGACATCCAGCGTGGACGTGCACCACCGCCGCAGAGAAGAGATCGGGGGATAGGCGGCGTGTCTTCAGTCGAGGGCGAGGCATGAATCAGAAGCGAACGATCGAGGTTGGCGACGAACTTGAGGGTTCGGTCGTGTCATAATGAGACCGGCCGTGGGGCACGGCTTCGTCCGCGTCGAGGGCGTAGCAAAGGACACCTTCGTTCCGTCCGCCAACCTGCAGGCGGCCGTGGACCTTGAAGCGAGGGGAGCGCGTGCGGCTGTACGCGGCTCGATCGAGAGGGGCGCTGGTTTGGCGACCACGTCGAGCCTCCTCCGGCCCGCTCACGGATCGAGTCTGCGGTGAGCGACAGCGGCGCTTTCGTTTGCGTGGCCTGCGGCGGTGGCGATGTTTCCGTGATCCGCACGGTCCCGGTCGTCGACACAGAAGCAGTTCGCCGGCGCCGCGAGTGCGCTTCTCGTGCCGTTCGAGATTCTGGACCGTCGAGCGTCGCGAAGTGACCAGCGCTACATCTAGCGCGCACGGCGATCGCGGTGCGCCGCACACTGAGCCTGCGAGGTAGACGAATGACCAAGTCCGAGCCATCTGCGCTGCTGACCCGCGCCGGGGCGTTGATGCCCGACGGGCACTTCCGAAACGACGATGACCGCGCCGAGTTCGATTCGATTCCTCGCGCAGGTCGAAGCCGCCGACGCCGCACGCGCCGGAGGTGGCCGCCGCGCCAGAGTCGGTGACGAGCTCCCACCCGCGCGAGGGCGCCTATCGGGGAGGCGTCCACCCGATCATCGCGCCGTCGACGCCGGCCGGCGAGCCGACGCCCTCCACCCGTCTCCGGCCGTCACCCGATGCCACGAGCCTGACGGGCCGTCGGCGCGTCCGCCGAGCAGGTCGACGAGCTCGAGCGGGCGGGTGCGTATCCGGACGCGGGCGTCGTCGTGGCCGGTGCCTGCTGCCGGCTGCAGGCCTGCGGCGGCTGCTGGAGACGGCGCTCCACGGCTACCTCGCCCAGGCCGCCGAGCAGTTGAACGAGGCCGAGGACGCGGGGTTCCGGCGGGCCGAGCGTGACGCCGCCGACGCCGAACGATCAGCTCGGCTGGCTGTCGTCGCACAGACGGCCGACGAGGCCCGCGAGCGCGACGCACTGCTGGCCGAGGCCGCCCGCGATGCAGCGCGCGAAGACACCCTCGAGGCCCGGCTCGGCCGGATCGAGCGTTGCTCCTCGAGCGCGAGGACGGCCGGTGACAACGGACGCCCCGCGCCACACCGCCCTGGCCGCCGAGCTCCGGCGCGATCCTCGGCACGTGCTGCACGGCTTCCCCGCGGAGGTGGCCGACGCCCTGCTCGACGGCGTGCTGCGGGCGCGACCGACGACGAGTTGCGGGCGCGCTGTGGGGACGTCGAGATGGTCGACGGGTTCCGAAGGCGTATGCCTGGGACCGCCTCGCCGCCGCAGCCTGCGGCGCCCGTGCGCGCCGCTCGTTTCCGAGTGCTGGCCATCGACCGGGAGCTCGCCGCACTCACCGACGAGCGCGCCCGCCTCGCTGCGCGCTGCTGACGCCACGCCCATGACGCCGACGACCACCGACGCGGACCGCTTCGCCGCCTTCGAGGTGGCGCAAGCCGAACAGCGACGGCTGGAGGCACGCACGGCTCGCCCGGGGTGGATCCTCGGATGCGGCGAACGTGGTGGCGAGCACTCGCGCCCACACCGACGGAGGACCGCGTGATCGCTCGCGCCTGCGAGATGGCGCGACGGCATGGCCTGCGCTTTGCGCCTCGCGCGGTGGAGATCCGCATCGCGTCGAACCTGTGCGAGCACGGGTTGAACGGGGAGGCCGATTGGGGGGCACGCCGGTCATGGTGGGTTCAGGCCGGCCTGCCGGTCTCGGCGATGACGCGCGTCCTACCGCATGAGCTCTGCCACGCCTACGACGCCCTGCACGAGCCCACGTATGACGAGTGGCCGCGGGAGCGACAGGAGGCCCGGTGTCATGCCGTGGCCGGCCGCATCATGCTGCGGGAGTTGTGGACAGTCCCGTCGTGAGCGATGGGCCCGCGCCGGCCTCGTCAACCGGCGTTCGCCAGGAGGGCGACGCACTCGGCCTGCTGAACCGAGCGCGCGGGGCTCATCGGGACCCGGGTGCCAAGGGTCCTTCCGACCATGTATCCGGTCGGGTGCACGTGCGCGCAACGACTGGCTAGATTACGAGTGCCCCTAAGGGGTGATGTTTTATGGGACGCAAACGGACACAAGCGCCACTAACGACGACCGACGTCGCGCGGTTGCTGAACATCGCGCCCTCGAGCGTCTCGCGCCTGATGGGCGATGGCCTCGCCGGCTGCATCTGGGAGTGGGGCTCGGGCCGGGGCAAGCAGAACCTCTTCAGCGCGATTCACGTCGAGCGCTGGATGCACGCGCGCCGCTGTGTGGCCCGGCACGGCTACTGCGATGCCTGCACCGGCCTGATCGTTGGCTTCACGATCGTCGGCGAGCACCTGGCCAGCGCGCGCCACGGACTCGCGGTGACCTGCGACGGCGCCCGCGGTTGCACCCGCACCTACGGCAAGGGGTGTCGGAGGGACGAGCTCTGATGGATGGCGAGCTCGAGCAGGCGACGTGCCGTGAGTGTCAGGTGTCCTTCAGGGTGCGGAGCGCCTGGTGGCGCGAGCGCGGCCTGCACGCGCCCTCGCGCTGCCCATGGTGCCGCGAGGCGCGACGCGAGCAGCGCGGCCCGGCGGCGGCCCGCCACACCGGCGTGGTTGACAAGCTGGCGGAGGACTTCGGATTCCTCGTCGACAGCACGGGCCAGCGATACTTCTTCAGCCGCTTCAACCGCGCGATGATCACCGCCCGGGACGCCGCACGATTGGCGCCGGGCACCCGCGTGAGCTTCACCCCCGCGCCGACACCGCCGGCAGCCGGCCGAGCGCCGCGAGCGTTGGATGTGCGCCTCGAGGATGGCCACGATGCCTGAGCCCTTCGTCCCGTCGACGGTACCCATGCAGGTCGTCGAAGAGTCCGCACGGCTGCGGGCCCGGGTCCGCGAGCTCGAGCGGGCCCTCGTGCGAGAACGGCAGCGGACGCGCCAGGCCGAGGCCCGCATCGAGGCAGCGGAGCAGGCCGCGCGGACGGCGTGGCGTGTGGCGGGGCGCACGTGAGCTTGCCCGCCACCGAGAGGCGCCGCCGGCGCCGTCTAGGGCTAGGTGCAGGGACCAGCCGCGTGCTTCACTGGACAAACCATGAGTACGCGTCTCGCCTCACTTCAGATCGGTCCCCTGTGCATTCACTGTCGGCGACTGCTGGCGCACCGTCCCGAAGCGGTCTACGGGTCGTCGAAACCGCAGCACCCGGTCGCCCGGAATCGGTGGTACTGCGAAGCGTGCCATCCCGAGCGGAAGCCGGCGAATCGCCCGTGGCAACGGGAGCCGGATTTGACCGAGGCGGGCGGGCTGGCGTAGGCTTCGCCGTGAAAGCGGGACGCCGGCCGGTTGGAGCCAGCCGACGTCCCTGGCCGATCACCGTTGAGATGAGCAACGGCGAGGTTGCCCGCATTGTAGCGGCTCACGCCCGCCGTTGCTTCCGTTCAGGAGGCAACATGAAGACGCAGCAGATCAGCACGCAAGCCCAGACCTGGGCCCGCCAGCAGGTCGAGGAGCACGCCGACCGCGCCCTCGTCACGTTCCGCGACCGACACCTGAAGGACGCCGCGCCGCACACGCCCACGGCCGAAGAGCGCGAGATTCACGCCGCCGAGGAAGCCCTC
>JAWKHU010000103.1:0-5534 GCA_041394685.1 Vicinamibacterales bacterium | reverse complement strand
GCCCGTGCGCGCGCCAGAGATTTGAGAGAATGACGGGTGGAATGGGTTCGCGAATGCTGTCCGGCGAGCGTCCGACGACGGAGGCGGCCTGCGTGAGGTCGCCCTGGAGCAGGTATGCCTCGGCAACCGCAGAGCGGATGGCAAGCTCGTCGTTCCGGGTCAGGGAACTGGTGCTGCGCAGCAGGGGAGCGAGCTGCTCGATGGCCGTGGAGGCCTGCCCCCGTTCGATGGCCGCGGCGGCTCGGGCCATGACCGGTTGGAGCGGCGCGCTCAGCACCGGATGAGTATACCAAGTATCCAGTCGCGCATAAGTTCTGCTTACGAGATGACTTTAACCGCCGCCGGGCGTACCGACATCGGGCCGCGCGCCCTCAACCAGGACTGGCTCGAGTGGGACCTCGACCTCGGCCTTTTCGTCGTCGCCGACGGCATGGGCGGGCACAACGCCGGGGAGGTCGCCTCGCATCTCGCCGTACAGGCCGTCCGCGATTTCGTGGCGGAATCGGCGCGTGGCCTGGACATGACCTGGCCGTTCCCCTACCAGGCCACGCTGTCGGTGGAGGCCAACCGCCTGCTGACGGCGGTGCGCCTGGCAAACCGCCGGATCTACGAACAGGGCTGCACCCACGCGGCGCTCGAGGGCATGGGCACGACCGTGGTGGCGGTGCTGGTGTCGGGCACGCGCGCCACGATGGTGAGCGTGGGTGACAGCCGCATCTACCGCTGGCGGAGCGGCGTGCTGGAGCAGTTGACCACCGACGACACCTGGCTCTCGACGGTCATGGGGCTGACGGCCGACGACGGGCGCGGTGCGAACCACCCGCTGAAACACGTGCTGACCAGCGTGGTGGGCACGCGGGACGACCTGCAGCCGACGGTGCGCGAGGAGGACATCGAGCCGGGAGACTGCTTCGTGCTCTGCAGCGACGGTGTTCACGGCCGGCTCGACGGCGCCGCCATTGCCGCGGTGCTCCGGGCGCGGCCCGACGACGTGGCGGGACAGGCGGAAGGTCTGGTGGCCGAGGCGATTGCCCGGCACACCACCGACAACGCGACCGCGCTCGTCGTGGCCGCCGGCTGACACGCATCGAGGGGCCGGCGTCCTTCGTATAATCGATCGAGTTACCCCTGTGCACAGGATTGCCCTCGCTGTCATCGTGTCGACCGCGTGCCTGCTCGGCTCGTGCGCGGCGCCCGATTCCGGGCCCGCGGCGGCCGCTGCGCGTGCGGACGACGCCGCGCCGGCTGCGGCCGCGACCCGGGCCCCCGAGGACGACCGTCCGGAGGTCGTGTTCCTCGGCGACAGCCTCACGGCCGGGCTCGGCCTCAACCCGGACCAGAGTTTTCCGTCGCTGCTCCAGGACCGCATGGACGAGGCGGGCCTCCACTTTCAGGTGATCAACGCGGGCGTGTCCGGAGACACCGCCGCCGGCGGGTTGCGCCGGCTGGAGTGGGCGCTCGAGGGCCGTCCCCGCGTCGTGGTGGTGGCCCTTGGTGGCAACGACGGCCTCAGGGGCCTGCCTCCGGAGGACCTGCAGCGCAACCTCGCTGCCATCATCGAGGGCGCGCGCGACGCGGGCGCGTCGGTGATTCTGGCGGGCATGGAGGCGCCGCCCAACAACGGTCCGGACTACACGGCGCGGTTCCGCGGCGTGTATCCCGCCCTGGCTGCGGAGTTCGACGTGCCGCTCATCCCGTTCCTGCTCGAGGGGGTCGCGGGCGACCCTGGACTGAACCAGGCCGACGGCATCCACCCGAACGTGGAAGGCGCGCGCCGGGTGGCGGACACCGTGTGGCGCGTGCTCGCCCCGGTCCTCGAACGGGCGGCGGCCTCCCGATGATCGCGCTGCGCGAGGTGAGCAAGACCGTCGAGAGCGGCGGTGCGCCGCTGACCATCCTGCATCCCCTCAGCCTCGACGTGCCCGATGGGCAGTGCCTCGCCATCATCGGTCCGTCCGGCAGTGGCAAGTCCACGCTCCTGGGGCTGATCGCCGGCCTCGACGCGCCGACCTCAGGGCAGATTCTCATCGACGGCGTGGACATCACCCGTCTCGACGAGGACGCGCTGGCGCGCCTGCGCGGCGAGAAGATCGGGTTCGTCTTCCAGTTCTTCCACCTGGTGCCGTCGTTGACGGCGCTCGAGAACATCCAGGTGCCGATGGAGATCGCGGGCCGGCGAGACGCGCGGGAGCGTGCGCAGGCGCTGCTCGACGAGGTGGGGCTGCACGACCGCGGCCACCACTACCCGTCGCAGCTGTCGGGGGGCGAACAGCAGCGCGTGGCCATTGCGAGGGCACTGGCCAACGATCCGCCGCTCATCCTGGCCGACGAGCCGACGGGCAATCTCGACAGCTCGAACGGGCGCCACATCCTCGATCTCCTGCTCAAGGTTCGTCACTCGCGCCGGGTCACGCTCGTGCTCGTCACGCACGACCTGTCGGTCGCGGCCGTGGCCGACGAGCGGCTGGTGCTGCGCGACGGCCGCCCGGTCGTCGAGCCCCACGAGGTCGCGGGCGGGCGATGAGCTTCGTCGTCCGGATGATCGGGCGCGAGATGCGGGCCTCGTGGCGCCGCCTGCTGTTCTTCTTCATCTGCATCGCGGTGGGCGTCGGCGCCATCGTCGCGCTGCGCTCGGTCATCCAGAGCGTGCGGCAGACGTTTGCGGGCGAGGCCCGGGCGCTCATCACCGCCGACGCCATCATCACCAGCAACCGCGACTTCAGCCCGGAGGTGCGGTCCACGGTGGACGAGCGGCTGGCCGAGTCAGGCGGGGCGCGCATCGAGTCGGTCGAGATCGCGACCATGGTCCGGGGCGCCGACCGCGAGGACGGCCTCACGCGCATGGTGGAACTCCGCGCCGTGGAGCCCGGGTTTCCCTACTACGGCCGCATGGTGCTGGAGGGCGGGCAGCCGTTCTCGCATGACCTGTTGCGCGACGGAGGGGTCCTGATCCGGCCCGAGCTGCGGGCGCAGCTCGGCGTGGGCGTCGGCAGCACCCTGCTGATCGGGACCAGGCGCTTCGAGGTGCGCGGCATCCTCGAAAGCGAGCCCGGCCGCCGCCTGGGTGCGTTCAGCCTGGGACCGCGCGTGTTCGTCAGCCTGGCGGACCTGCGTGAGACGGGCCTGCTGTCGTTCGGCAGCCGTGCGTCGTACCAGCTGCTCGTCAAGGTTCCGGATCCCGCCCTGGATCCGCTCGTCCGCTCACTCCGCACGGACTTCGCCAACGACTTCGTCCGGGTGCGGTCCTACACGGCGACCGAGGACGACATCGGCGAGGACTTCGCTCGTGCCGAGGACTACCTGAGCCTCGTCGGGCTCGTCATCGTGATCCTCGGCGGCATCGGCGTTTCGAGCGTGACGCGTGTGTTCGTGCAGCAGAAGATCAAGAGCATCGCGATCCTCAAGTGCGTCGGCGCCCGCTCGTCACAGCTGCTCGCCATCTATCTGGCGCAGGTGGTCGCCCTGGGCCTGGCCGGCAGCCTGCTGGGCGTGCTGCTGGCGGCCGGTGCGATCGCGGCGATTCCGGCGACGCTGGCGGCCGCGGCGACGCCCGGCATCGACGTGCACTACGGGCTGACGCTTCCGGCCGTCGCTCAAGGGGTGGGCATCGGCCTGCTCGTGTCGGTGCTCTTCGCGGTGGTGCCCCTGCTCGACGTCCGCCGCGTGAAACCGTCGCGCCTGCTCCGGGACGAGGCGGCGCAGGGTGGGCTCGACCTGCTGCAGCTGGCATCGGTCGGCGCCGTGGGCGCCAGCCTTGTCGCCTTGACCGTCTGGCAGGCGGGCTCCTGGCGCGTCGGGTTGGTCGTGGTCGTGGGTTTTGCCGCCACGGCCCTCGTGCTGCACCTGGCGGGCCTGCTGCTGATTCGGGTGATCCGGCCGCTGGCACGCGCCCGGTCCTTCGCGCTGCGCCATGCCGTCCTGCAGTTGAGCCGTCCCGGCAGCCAGGTGCGCATCGTGCTGCTGGCGGTCGGGCTGGGCGCGTTCTTCATCCTCGGGGTGTGTTCGCTGCAGGAGAACCTCATCTCGGAGTTCGCCGTGGACCTGTCGCCGGACTCCCCGGACATGTTCCTCCTCGACATCCAGGCGGACCAGATCGAGCCGGTGCGGGAGGTCGTCGTGGCGCACCAGGACGCAGGGGCCCCGCCACCCCGCCTCCTGCCCGTGCTGCGGGCGCGGGTGGTGGGCGTCGAGGGGCGCGACGTCCAGCTCGAGAACTACGAAGACGTCCGCGGCCGCGGCTCGCTCGCACGCGAATACACGGTCACCTACAGGGACGCGCTCGAGGACAACGAGCGCCTGACCGAAGGGCAGTTCTGGAACGGCGCGTCCAGTGACCCGGATGCCGACGTCGAGGTCTCGATCGAGGAGAGCATCAGCGAGCGCTTCGGCATCCACGTCGGCGACCGCATGCGCTTCGACGTCCTCGGCCGGCCCATCGCCGCACGCGTGACGAGCGTGCGCCACGTCGAGTGGTCCGACAGCCGCGCGGGCGGCTTCATGTTCGTCTTCCGTCCGGGCGTCTTCGATCGCGCGCCGCATGGGTCCATTGCCTTCTTCCGCGGTCCCGCCGATCCCTCGGCACGCGGGACGCTCCAGGCCGCGCTCGTGGGCGTGGCGCCCAACGTCTCGGTCATCGACGGCCGCGAGATTCTCCAGACGATCCGCACGGTCGTTGACAACGTCACGCTGGCGGTCTCCGTGGTGGGCTCGCTCGTCGTCCTGAGCGGGTTGCTGATCCTGGTGGGCGCGGTCGCCATGACGAAGTTCCGCCGGATCTACGAGGCCGCGATCTTCAAGACGCTCGGCGCCACGCGGCGCGTGATCACCACGGTGCTGTTGCTCGAGTACGGGCTGCTCGGCGGCCTGGCGGGCCTCATCGGCGCGCTGGGCGCCACCGGGCTCACGTGGGGCATCAGCCGGTTCGCCCTCGAGATTCCGTTCCGCCTCCTGCCAGGACTGAGCGTCGCCGGCGTCGTCACGACCGCCGTCCTCGTGGCCGTGGTCGGCATCGTCTCGAGCTGGGACGTGCTGCAGCGCAAGCCACTGGCCACCCTGCGCGCCGAGTAGCCGGCGCGCGGCGGCTGCGGGCGACGTGGTAACATGAACTGTTGTCGCCCCCGTCGACGGCGGCACAGGGAGTAGGAAGTCGATGAACGTTTCGGTCTACAAGGACGCCCTGCACAGGAAGCGGGCGGAGTTGACCCAGGCCGCCGGTCTCCGTCCCCTGCAGCACCAGATGGAGCACAACAACGGCCGCCAGGGCGACATGGCCGACCAGGCCGCCGGCAACAACGAGGTGCACATCCACCTGCGCCTGAAGCAGACCGACGCCAAGATCCTGCAGGCCATCGACGAGGCCCTGCTCCGTATCGAGAAGGGCACCTTCGGCATCTGCCGCGACTGCGGCGAGCCCATCGCCGAAGCGCGCCTCAACGCCATCCCCTGGACGCGGGTGTGCATCACCTGCAAGGAAAAGCAGAAGGCGTGAGCACCGAACTCCAGTCCCTCCTTCGCGACTTCTACCTGGCGCGGCT
>JAWKHU010000102.1:0-5942 GCA_041394685.1 Vicinamibacterales bacterium | reverse complement strand
GCGCGCGCCTCAAGGCTCGCGCGCACGATCTCGATCCGGTCGTCACCATCGGCCACGGCGGGCTCACCGACGCCGTGGTGGCCGAAGTCGATCGGGCGCTGTCGGCGCACGAACTGATCAAGGTGCGCGCCGGTGCCGCCGACCGGGAGGCGCGCGCCGAGATCCGCGAGGCGCTGAGCGCCCGCACCGACGCCGCTGTCGTCCAGGTCGTTGGCAAGGTGATCGTGCTCTGGCGCCCGGCTCCCGACGAGCCCGAGTCCGGCGATGCCGATTGACGCCGTCACCCTGCTCTCGGCGGTGGACCGCCAGGCGCTGCGGTATGCGCACGACCTGCTGGAGCACCCCGGCCTCGCCGCCCGGCTGACGGGCCTCATCGGCCTGCCCATCGAGAAGGCCATGGACATGCTGCCCGAACGCTGGGCGGAGGCCGTCGCCGTCTCGACGCGTAAGTCGCTCGAGACCGCGCTGCGCGTCGCGCTCGGCACGCTCGATGGCCGGCCGCGGTCCCGGTCCCGCGACCTCGGCCACAAGTTCGCGGTGGCGGCCACCGGCGTCGGCGGCGGCGCCTTCGGACTCGCCGGCCTCCCGGTCGAGCTGCCGATCTCGACGACGCTCATGCTGCGGTCGATCGCCGACGTCGCCCGGAGCGAGGGCGAGGACCTGGCCACGCCCGAGTCGCAGATGGCGTGCCTCGAGGTGTTCGCCCTCGGCGGACGCAGCGGCGCCGACGATGCGAGCGACTCGTCGTACTTCGTGGTGCGCGCGGCGCTCGCCCGGTCGATATCCGAGGCGGCGGCCTACATCGCCCAGCGAGGCCTCGTCGAGGAAGGCGCCCCCGTCCTGGTCCGCTTCGTCGCGCAGGTGGCCGCACGGTTCGGCGGCACGGTCGTCCAGAAGGTCGCGGCGCAGGCGGTGCCGATCGTGGGCGCCGCGGGTGGCGGCACCGTCAACGTCCTGTTCATGGATCACTTCCAGCAGATGGCGCGCGGCCACTTCATCGTGCGGCGTCTCGAGCGGCTGTACTCGCCCGAGGTCGTGCGGGAGGCGTACGCGGCGATCGCGTCGCGGGCGTAGGCCGGCACGTGCCACACCCGGCGGCACGACGTGACGACGGTCGAGCGCGCGGACCATGCGTTGCCGTGCTGACGCTGGGCCTCGCCGTGTTCGCCTGCCGCCTCGCTGGCGCGCAGCAGCCGCCGGCGGCCGACCCGGTGACGGGTTGGCTCATCGTCTCCGGGCCCGTGGCGCCGGGGGTGTGCGGGACGACTCGCGCGTACGACGTCGATACGGGCGCCGTCTTCGACGAGGACGGTTGCAGCGGCCGCGTGTCTGCGGGCCGGGCGTCGGTCTCGGCCGTTCGTGCGGCCGTCGTGGCCCTGTCTGCACGGCGCCCCGGTCCGTGGGTCGTGGGACCGCAACTACCAACCGCCGTCTGGCGACTGGTCGGCGGCGATGCCCACCCCATCGGCGACCTCCCCCTGCGCGCAACGGGCCACGCCGACGATGCGGTGGCCCTGCAGCGGCTGCGCGACGCCGAGGCCACGATCGTCTTCGGCTGTGCCCCGCCGCTACCGCCAACGCCTGGCGTGCTCGCCGCCGCACCGCTGATCATGCGACAGCCCGTGGGTGCGCACGCGGCCCAGCACCTGGCCGATCGCTACCGTGCGGCCCGGGAACGCTGGGCGGCGTTGGAGGGGTGTGGGGGGGGAATTCTGAAGTCAGAAGTCAGAATTCAGAAGGCAAAAGGCAGAAGGCAGAAGGCAGAAGGCAAAAGGCACAAAGCTGGAGCGCCATTGGATTCCGCGGGGGTGGCGGGTTCTCTGGAGTGGGGACCTTTGACTCGGGCCGCGCCATCTGCAGGGGGCGGCGAGCGACCGGCTTCTAGTCCGACTCGTCGTCGTCCTCCCGCGCCGGGCGTGGTAGCGGGAGTATTCCTCCGGTAGGTGAGCGAGTCGAAGGCCCGCATCCGATCGAAGAACAGGATGCCGTCCAGGTGGTCGGTCTCGTGCTGGATCACGCGGGCGGGGAAGTCGCGCGCTTCGATCTCGATGCGTTTGCCCTCGCGACTGAGGGCGCTCACGCGGATGTGGGGCGACCGCGGCACGCGGCCGCGAATCTCGGGAATGCTGAGGCAGCCTTCCCAGCCCTCCACCAGGTCGCCGGCGAGCGGGGTGATCTCGGGATTGATGATGGCGGTCGGGTCGCCCTCGCCACGGCCTTCGGGGTCGAGGACCGCCACGAAGAGCCGCAGCGTCTCGTGCACCTGTGGCGCCGCCAGGCCGATGCCCGAATACTCCTCCATGGTCTCGATCATGTCGTCGATGAGCTTCTGGAACTCGGGCGTCCGGATCTCGTGCTTGTCCACGACGCGCGCCCGCTGCCGCAGCACCGGATGACCCATGCGGGCCACCTTCAGAATCGACATGAGGAATTCTATACTGGGGCCTCGCCCAGCCCGGGCGTCCCACCGCGCCATGTCGAACGCCCCATTCCGCTTCTGTCCCGTCTGCGGCGCCCCGCTCGAGCCGCGCGTGCTGCGGATGGGCGAGCCGTCCCGGCTCGTCTGCACGAGCGGGACCTGCGGCTTTGTCTTCTACCTCGACCCGAAGGTGGCGGTCGGGACGATCATCGCCGGGCCCGACGGCCGCATCGTGCTGGTGCGCCGGGCCATTGAGCCGGGGTACGGCAGTGGGTGTTCCCGGGAGGCTACGTCGACCGGGGCGAGGAGGTCACGCTGGCCGCCATCCGCGAGGCGCGCGAGGAAGCGGGCCTGGACGTCCGCATCGACCGGCTGATCGGCATCTACTCGTACGCCGGCCGTACGCCGATCATCATCGTACGCGGCGACACCGACGGGCGGTGAACTGGAGGTGGACGACGAGGGCCTCGAGGCCCGCTGGTTCGCACCCTCCGCCATCCCGTGGGACGACCTGGCGTTCCTCAGCACGCGCGAAGCCATCAGGGACTACCGGGCTGACGCCACCGCCGCGGTCCTGTCTGCGCATCTACGGCTCTCGTCCGCACATCCGCAGCCCGCTTTCTGCGCATCTGCGGCATCTGTGGCCCGTACTCTGCCAGCCATATCTGCGACATCTGCGGCCGGTCTCTCGGCCCGTATCCGCGCATCTGCGGCAGGTATCTGCGGCCCGTGCTCTGCCAGCCATATCTGCGCATCTGCGGCCCGTGTCCGCACATCTGCGGCCGTATCTGCGGCCCCTGTCTGCGGCCCCTATCTGTGGCCCGTCTGCGGCCCCTCGATCAGCGTCCGGATCTTCCCGCAGAGCGCCGCCGGCGAGTACGGCTTCTGCAGGAACTGGGAGGGCGGAATGGTCAGCCCACGCCGGCTCACGGCTTCGGGCGTGTAGCCGGAGGTGAAGAGCACCTTCGCCTCGGGCTGCAGGCCGCGGAACTGCTCGGCCAGCGCATGCCCGCCGATGCCGGGCATGACGACGTCGGAGATGAGGAGGTCGAGCGGGCGGTTGGCGTCCCGCGCCACGGCGAGCGCATCGGCGCCGTTGGCGGCCGTGACGACGTCGTAGCCGGCGGCCTTCAGCACCGCCTCCGTGTAGATGCGCACCGCGTCGTCGTCCTCCACGACGAGGATGGACTCGGTGCCGGGGATGGCATCGCCCGGCGGCTGGCCTTGCGGCGCGGCCACGGGCAGGGCCACGGTGGGCAGGAACACCCGGAAGGTGGACCCCTGCCCGGGCTCGGACGCGACGTCCACGTGCCCGCCGCTCTGCATCACGAAGGTCTGCAGCATGGCGAGGCCGAGACCGGTGCCGCGTCCGCTGCCCTTGGTGGTGAAGAACGGTTCGAAGATGCGGGCGAGCGTCGCCTTGTCCATGCCGTGGCCGGTGTCGGCCACCGACAGCACGACGTACTCGCCGGGCGCCAGTCCCTGCGGTCCGGCGGCGTGCGACGCGTCCACCGTGACCGCCGTGGTGCCGATCGTGATCCGGCCACCGTCCGGCATCGCGTCCCGGGCGTTCAGGACGAGGTTCACCAGCACCTGTTCCAGCTGCGGGCGATCGGCCATCACGTTGCCGAGCCCGGGCGCCAGCTGCGTCTCGATGGTCACGTCGTCGCCGATGACGCGCGTGAGCATTTCGATGTCCGCGCCGACGACCTCGCTCAGGTCCAGCACCTGCGGCTCGACCATGGACTTGCGGCTGAAGACCATCAACTGCATGGCCAGCTCGGCGGCGCGCTCGCCCGCCCGGTGAATCTCGGTAATGAGCGGACGGTCCGGGCTGTCCGACGGCAGCTTCATCAACAGCAGCTCGCTGTAGCCGTCGATCACGGTCAGCATGTTGTTGAAGTCGTGGGCGAGGCCGCCGGCAAGCCGGCCCACCGCCTCGGTCTTGGCCAGCTGCCGCAGCTCCGACTCGAACCGCCGCGTTTCGGTGACGTCGTGGGCGATGCCGGCAAACGCCACGATCTGGCCGTGCCGGTCGCGCACCGGGGAGAGGCTCAGCGACACCGTGACCCGCGAGCCGTCCTTGTGGCGGTGGTCGGCGTCGAAGGCCGGAATGCGCTCTCCCTCGCGGACCCGGGCGAGCAGATGGTGGCGGTCCGCCTGGTGTTCGTCGGGCACGAGCACCGAGACGTCCTGGCCGATGATCTCGCTGGCCTCGTAGCCGTACAGGCGCTCGGCGCCCGGGTTCCACGAGAGGATCGTGCCGTCGAGGGTGGCGCTGACGATGGCGTCCTCGGACCCCTCGACCAGCGAGGCGAGGCGGAACCGCTCGTCGCGTTCGCGGTCCAGTTCCTGCGTGCGCCGTTCGCGCCGGATGGCCAGGCCCAGCATGGACGCCAGCCCCTCCACGCAGGCCGCGCAGGCCTCGTCGAAGGTCCCGGCGGCCCGGCCGTAGACCACGAGCGCGCCAAAGGGATGGTGCGTCGGGCCGACGGTTGCGGCGCAGGCGGCGGTGAATCCGTCGTGCTGCGCGATGGGGTCTCCCTGGTCCTCGGCGAGGTCCCGGATCACGATGCGGCCGGCCGGGGAGTCGATCGCCCGCGTGGCGGCGGACGGCTGCCCGGCGAATGCGCCGGAGGACGGCGGCGTCGTCCAGCCGTATGACGCCCGGACCAGGAGGTTGTCGCGGCCGGGCAGGCGTTCCAGAACGACCGCGGCATCGGCGCCGGCGGCAATGGCGGCCAGCCGGGCCGCTTCTTCGAGGATGTCGGCAAGCGGCGGATCCTGCCAGAGATAGCGGCCCAGCAGCGACAGGGCTTCGATCTGACGGACGGGGGAGGGTGAGGGCATCCGGGGGAGAAGGACCGTTGGCTGTCTATGTCTTTGTCGAAGCCCGGTCGCGGAAACTTTATACTGCACACGGATGCCTGCCGTCGCGCTTTCGACCGCCCCACCCCGCGTCACGCTGCGCTCCACGCCGCAGGCCCCGTACGACGGCGCCATCGCCGCGGCGCGCACGTGCTACTCGCCGCGGGTGATCGCGCGGGACGAGGTCACCGACAAGCAGCGGGATTCGATCGGCCCCCTCACCTTCGAAGGCGGCCACCACACCGTCTTCCAGCACGCCCACTTCGAGTTCGGTCTCGAGAACGTGTCGCGCCAGTTCGTGTGGAGCGTCCTGCACGCCTACCCGTTCTACAACTCGGAGCAGTCCAGCCAGCGCTACGTCAAGCTCAACGAACCGCGCGCCTTCGTGCCGCCCCTGTCCGGCGAGGCGCACGAGGTCTACGAGCAGGCGGTGCTCCGGGCGTGGGACGCGTACGCCGAGCTCTCCGCGCTCCTGAAAGACGATGCCTGGGCGATCCTGAAGGAGCTGCGCTACGTGCGGCCGACCAACTCCGCCGCCCGGCTCAAGGCCGTGGAGCGGGAGGCCGAGAAGAAGGCGATCGAGACGGCCCGCTACGTCATCCCGATTGCGGCCTTCACGTCGATGGTGCACACGGTCTCCGGGCTCGTGCTGCAC
>JAWKHU010000101.1:0-6214 GCA_041394685.1 Vicinamibacterales bacterium | reverse complement strand
TGCGCGTCACGACGCGGTCCACGTGGTCGGGATGGTGCACGGCGCGCCAGCCCCACCCCTGCATCTCCTCCAGCGTGGTGCCCGTGTAGTCGAACCATCGCTGGTTGTACCAGAAGATGTAGCCGCGGCTGTCGGCCATCCACGCGAACGGCGAGATGTTGTCGGCCAGCGTGCGGAAGCGCTCCTCGCTCTCGCGCAGCGCCGACTCGGACTGGCGCCGGGAGGTGATGTCGCGCGCGATCTTCGACACGGCGACGACGCGGCCCGTGTCGTCGGCAATGGGGGAGATCGTCAGCTCGACGTCGATGAGGCTGCCGTCCTTGCGCACGCGTACCGTCTGCAGGTGATCCACCCGACGCCCCGAGACGAGGTGGGCGATGATCTCCGCCTCCTCGTGCAGGCGGTCCCTGGGAATGATGAGCGAGATGTGCTGTCCGATCGCCTCCTCGGCGCGATAGCCGAAGAGCCGTTCCGCCGCCAGGTTCCAGCTCTGGATGACGCCGTCGATCGTCTTGCCGACGATGGCATCGTCGCTGGTCGCCACGATGGCGCTGAGGAAGCGGGAGGCGTCGCCGTGCGCGTGCGGATGGTCTGGCATGGCGCGGGCAGCAGGATAGCAGAAGGGACCCCGCCCGTCCGCCCGGCGAGGCTTGACACCGCGCGCGCCGCCGTGGAAGATCGGGGTCTCGTGTCCGCGGTCCAGACCTGCGCGTGTTGTTGCATCGGAGAAAAGGCCTCCGACAATCGCGCTGTGTACCTGGTGACCGTGCAGACCTGATCCATCCCCCACCGCACGAGCATCCCGATTCGCAGTTCGAGGCCCGGAAGGCGTTCACGCATTCCGGGCCTTTCTGCATTTGTACGTGTCCCATCCGATTCCCGAGGAGCACTTCGATGAACCCACGATCGACCCACACGCGCATGGCCCCGCTCCTGATCGCGGCGGTGATCGGTGCGGCGGCGGAGACCCCCACGGCCGCGACCCAGACGGGCGCCCCGCTCACCGGCCGCTGGGAAGCCGCCGTGACGGTCAACGACGTCACGGTGCCGTTCCCCTTCGAGATCGCGCAGGACGGCGGGCGGCTCACCGGAGCGTTCTTCAATGGGGAGCGCCGCATCACGTCCACGAGCGCGGAGGTGGACGGCGCCACCGTTGTCTTCCACTTCGGTCAATACGCGTCCGCGCTGGCCGCGCGACTCGAGGATGGGCGGCTCGCGGGCGAGTACCGGCGGGCGCGTGGGGCGCCGTACCCGTTCGCGGCGTCGCGGGCGTCCGAGCCGGTCGCGGATGCCGCCGGCGCGCCGGACATCGGCGGCACCTGGATCGTCACCGCGCGGAGCAACAAGGGCGAGCAGGCCTGGCGGTTCATCGTGGCGCAGCAGGGCAGCCGCGTGGACGCGACGATCCTCCGCGTGGATGGCGATACCGGCACGCTCACCGGGCGGTGGCGCGACGGCCGGTTCGTCCTGAGCCACTTCTCCGGCGCGCGCCCCCTGCTGCTCGAGGTCACGCCGCGCGCCGACGGCACGCTCGTACTGCGGCAGAACGGGAAGACCGAGCTGGCTGCCGCGCGCGAGAGCGCGGCGGCGCTGGGCGACATCGGTACTCCCACCGACCCGTCGGCGCACACGCGGATGAAGGACCCGTCCGAACCCTTCCGCTTCAGCTTCCCGGACCTCGAGGGCCGTCTCGTGTCGAACACGGATGCGCGCTTCCGCGGCAAGGTGGTCCTGGTCAACATCAGCGGCAGCTGGTGCCCCAACTGCCACGACGAGGCGCCGTTCCTCGCCGCGCTCCATCGCCGCTTCAAGGATCGCGGCTTCGAGATCGTGACGCTGTCGTTCGAGGAGGCCGATCAACTCGCGAATCCGACGCGGCTGAAGGCCTTCATCGCGACCTACGGGCTGGAGTACACGGTGCTGCTCCCCGGTGAGCCCGACGAGCTGAACGACAAGGTGCCGCAGGCCGAGAACCTGAACGCCTTTCCCACCACCTTCATCCTCGGGCGGGACGGGCGCGTGCGGGCCGTGCACGCGGGCTTTCCGAGCCCGGGCAGCGGCGAGTTCTACGCGCGCGCCGAGCGCGAGGTGACCGAGACGGTGGAGCGCCTGCTGGCCGAGAAGGGATCGGCCCGATGACGCGCGCATCGGCCGCGGCGATCGTGTGCGTGGCGGTCGTGGCCGCGGCGGTCATGTCCGTGGCGGCCGCTCCGGCGCTGGCGCAGGGCACGCGGCCACGGGCCAGCGTCGAGGCGCTCGGACCCGATGGTCCGGTGGCGCCCGGCGCCTCGGTCACGGTCCGCCTGGCGGTGACCCTGCCCGATGCCGTCCACGTGCAGGCGCACGAGCCGGCGGATCCGCTGCTCATCCCGACCGTCCTCGGCATCGAGGCGCCGCCCGGGATCACCATCGAGGCGATTGCGTACCCCGCGCCCTCGGAACTGGCGCAGGCGGGCCGGGCCACTCCGCTGCTGGTGCTCGGGCCGCGATTCAGCATCGAGGTCCGCGCCGCGGTCTCCGCAGACGCGTCAGCCGGTGCGATCGCCCTACCGGGCGTGCTGCGCTACCAGGCCTGTACCGACGAGGTGTGTTTCCCGCCGGCGCGCGCGGCCGCCCGCTGGCAGATCCGGGTCGCGACGCCGTGACCCTCGAGGACCGTGGCATGAGCATCAGACCGATTGGCGTGTACTACGAGCATCCGGAATGGTTCCGGCCCCTGTTCGCCGAGCTGGACCGGCGCGGGCTGCCCTACGTGCGTCTCGACGCGACGGGTCATGCCTACGACCCGTCCAGTGACGAGGGCGCGGACTTCGGACTGGTCCTGAACCGCATGAGCCCGAGCGCGCACCTGCGCGGCGCCGGGCATGGCGTGCTCTACACCCTCAACTACCTCGCGCACCTCGATCGGCTCGGGGTGCGCGTGGTGAACGGGCTCGAGGCGTTCCGGCTCGAGACGTCGAAAGCCCTGCAGTTGTCGCTGCTCAGGTCGCTGGGCCTGCCGTTCCCGGCCTCACGCGTCATCAACCATGCCTCGCAGACCCCGCTGCGGCCGACGGCCTGCGGTTTCCCGTGGTCGTCAAGGCGAACATCGGCGGCAGCGGGGCGGGCATCGTGCGATACGACACGCCGGCCGACCTCGCGCGCGCGGTCGCCGAGGACCGCGTGGACTGGGGCCGGACCAGACCGCCCTCGTGCAGGAGTTCATTCCCGCACGCGGCGGACACATCACGCGGGTGGAGGTGCTCGGCGGCCGCTTCCTCTACGCCATCGACGTCTACAACACCGGCGAGAGCTTCAACCTGTGTCCGGCCGATATCTGCCAGCCGGGCCACGAGCAGATTGCGCTCGCCGGCTGCGTCATCGAGGCGCCGCGCCGGGCGCTGCGCATCGAGGCAGCGACCCCGCCCGCGGCGGCCATCGCCGACGTCGAACGGATCACGCGGGAGGCCGGCATCGAGGTGGGCGGCGTGGAGTTCATCGTCGACGACCGGGACGGGCAGCGGTATTACTACGACATCAACGCGCTGTCGAACTTCGTCACCGACGCGCTCCGCATCGTGGGCTTCGATCCGTACGCGCGCCTCGTGGACTACACGGAGTCCGAGCGTCGCCCGGCAGCCGGTACCTAGCGGCGGGCCACCAGCTGCCAGAAGCGGCGTTCGTCGAGGACGATCACCGCGTGGCCCTTCTCGCGCAGGCGCTTGATCTCCATCAGCTTGAGGCCGCCGTCGTTGCCGGCGGCCTGCCGCGAGTTGGGAGCGCCGCGCACGATGACGGAGGTGAGCGACGAAGGGCCGCCGTGCACGACCGCGCCGGCGCGCGCGGCGGCCTTGGCGGCCTCGGCGCGCGGCCGCATGAGGACGCCGGTGAACGCCAGGTGCACGCCCTTGAGCGTCCGGACGCGGCCGACCGCCAGCGTGGCGGGCGGGCGGCGCAGGGCGTCGATGAGCTCGTTGGCGCTGTCGTAGCGCTTGCGGCGCTCGCCGATGCACCGGTAGATGATCTCCTTGAGGTGATCCGAGCAGTCGAGCGTGCGGACGCCCGCCGGCTGGATGCGCGATCCGCGTCGCCGCGCACGAGCATCGCCAGCAGCTGGCCCACCTGGTACGTCGTCGCGCGCCTGCCACTTCGGCACGCGGCCGTCGATGATGTCGCTGGGCGCGGTCAGCGCGTTCATCGTCCGCGCCGTGATGCCGCGGTGGTCGCTCTGCTGGCGGACGATGCCGAAGTCCCCGAGCTTGAGCGTCGGGCCCTCGCAGACGAAGACGTTCATCGGCGTGAGGTCACGGTGCAGCAGCTGGCCGCGGTGCAGCTTGCCCAGCACCTCCAGCACGCCCGCGATCTCGCGTCGCACCCGTGTCTCGGTCCAGGGCCTCCCGGCGCGGGCGAGGTGGCTGCTCAGGTCTCCGTGGCTGGCGAACTCGAGGACGAGGCAGTAGTAGACCTCGCCCTCGTCACGCCAGAGCGGGAACCGGTCGTACACCTGGATCGCGCGGCGATGGCCCTCCAGCAGCTGTCCGAAGTAGGCCTCGCGGACCCAGCTCTCGACGCGGCGGCTCACCTTGACGCACACCTCGCCGGGCAGGGCGCCGGCCGCGCCCTCGACCCGCGCGGCGTACACCTGGCCGAAGCCGCCCTCCCCCACGAAACGCCCCACCCGATAACGGCGGCCCGTGTCTACGCTCGTGAGCACCTCTCCGGGCGCCAGCAGCAGGGCCGACGACCGGCGGGCGCCGCCCGGCAGCGCGCGCGTGGTCGCGGAGGAACGGCCGCGAAGAGTACGGGACCTGGTGGGCACGGCCCTCCAGTCTACCGTCGGGCTCGCCGTCCAGGGTGCCGCGAGGTTCGAGCGCGGCCGGCTCTCGCGGGCGCGAGCCGCTTCTCGAACCAGTGGTGCGCGTACGGCTCGTCGCTGAAAGGGGAGACTTCGCGGTAGCCGGATGCCCGATAGAGGGCCACCGCCTCGGTCAGTGCACGATTGGTTTCCAGGCGGACGGCGGCAGCGCCGTGCGCCCCCGCGTGCCCTTCGAGGCTGGCGAGCAGCCGGCGGCCCAGGCCCAGCCCGCGGACGTCGGGGGAGACCCACATCCGCTTGAGCTCCGCGGGAGCACGTCCGTGCAGCTTGAGCGCGCCGCAGGCGACGGGTGTGCCGCGCAGCCGCGCGATGACCAGCAGCCCGGACGGGAGTGCGAGGTCCGCGGGATCCGCCGGCAGGCT
This sequence comes from Vicinamibacterales bacterium, assembly GCA_041394685.1. GTDB lineage: Bacteria > Acidobacteriota > Vicinamibacteria > Vicinamibacterales > UBA2999 > VFZN01. The sequence continues at coordinate 997 of JAWKHU010000101.1, read as the reverse complement.
GCGCGCGGGGTCGAAGCCCGCCTCGAACCGGCGCCCGAGCTCCTCGACGTACTGGCGGAGACACCAGCGTGCGTCGGGTGTCGTGGGCGGCTCCACGTCGAAGCGCACGAGCGCGGCGCGCAACCAGCGCTCGGTCTCGGCCATGGCCTGGAGGAGGCGGCCGCGTTCCCCGTCGGTCAGCGGCGCCAGCAGCCGCGCCGCTACCTCGTCGGACCGGCGATCGAGCTCCGCGCGTTCGCGCAGGCCGCGCGCGCTGAGCAGGACCGTCCGCACGCGACGGTCGCCCGCGGCAGTCCGCACGCGGAGGAGCCCCTGGCGGGCCAGCGACTGGACGACGCGCGTGAGGTAGCCGGAGTCGAGGCCCAGGCGGGCGCGGAGCGCGCGCAGCTCGATGCCGTTTGGGCCGATCTCCCAGAGGATCCGCGACTCGCCCATGGGCCGGCTCCGGTCGAGGAAGCGGTCCCCGATGAGGCCGATGCCCTCGGCCACGGTGCGGTTGAAGCGGCGTACCGCCTGGATATCGGCCGGCTGCATTCGTTGACTGTAGTCAGAGAATGCAGTCCGCGCAAGGCGGCCCTCCTACGGGCTGACGCCCGCGTTCGCCTGGGTCGCCCGGAAGTCGTCGGCCATGCCCTGGGGAAGCGCGATCCGGCCCTTGTCGATGTAGGGCGTCAGCCGCTTGTCCCGGATGGCGAAGACGTTGACGGCGTCGGCGGCCGGGTCCACGAAGAGGTCGTAGCCCACGCCGCTGCAGTTGTTGTCCTGGCAGCCGGCGGCGTGGAGGATGCCGGCTTCCTCCTCGATGGGGCGCTCCGTCTGCCAGTCCTGCAGCATCTGCTGGTACGCGTCGGCGCCCATCAGGGCCTCCAGGCGCGGCCCGAGCGGCGCGCTCTTCAGGATCCCCGCCTCGGTGGCGGTCTGGCCGACGGCCGCACGCAGGGGGTCGTAGTTCGCAGCCGGGCTGGCCGGCGCCGCGGCTGGCGCCTGCGGCGCCGCA
>JAWKHU010000100.1:0-8999 GCA_041394685.1 Vicinamibacterales bacterium | reverse complement strand
CGCACGGCTACCTGCCCTCCAACGCCGGCATGGACGCGTCGTTCTTCGTCGTCGGTCCCGGCGTACGCCCGGGCACGAGGCTGGGGCGCATCGACATGCGCGACATCGCGCCGACGCTGGCCGCGAAGCTGGGCGTGACAGTGACCGGCGCCGAGGGGAGGAACCTTCTGTGAGCGTGCGGACGATGCCGAGCTGATGACCGACGCCGACGCCACCATCCTGCCGGAGGGCCCCGGTCGCGCCCGCCGCGCCGCCGGTTTCACACCCGGACAACTCCTCGCGGGCCGATACCGGATGGTCGGTCCGCTCGGGCGCGGCGGCATGGGCGAGGTCTACCGGGCCGACGACCTCAAGCTCGGCACGCCGGTCGCCCTGAAGTTCCTGCCGCGGCACGTGGAGGCGGATCCCGACGCGCTCGAGCGCTTCCACGCCGAGGTCCGCATCGCCCGGCAGGTGTCGCACCCGCACGTGTGCCGCGTCTTCGACATCGCGGAGGTCGACGGCCGCCACTTCCTGTCGATGGAGTACGTGGGCGGCGAGGACCTTGCGTCGCTGCTCCATCGCATCGGACGGTTGCCCGCGCCCAAGGCCCTCGAGCTGTCGCGCCAGTTGTGCGCGGGGCTCGCCGCGGCCCACGACCAGGGCGTGCTCCACCGCGACCTCAAACCCGGCAACGTGATGATCGACGGCCACGGCCGGGCGCGCATCACCGACTTCGGCCTCGCGGTCATCGGCCGGCAGGTCGGCGCGGACTACTCGGGGACGCCGGCGTACATGGCGCCGGAGCAGTTGTCCGGCCAGCCCGCGTCGACACAGAGCGACCTGTACGCGCTCGGGCTCGTGATGTACGAGATGTTCACGGGCGAGCGGCCGTTCTCGGGCTCCAGCGTGGCGGACTGGACGCACGCGCACACGTCCACGCCGCCGGTTCCGCCGAGCACGCGGCTCCCCGAGCTGGAGGGCGGCGTCGAACGCGTGATCCTGCGCTGCCTCGAGAAGGACCCGGAAGCGCGTCCGCGCTCGGCGTCCCAGGTCGCGCTCGCGCTGCCGGGCGGCGATCCGCTCGCGGCCGCTGTCGCGGCGGGTGAAACGCCGTCTCCGGAGATGGTGGCGGCGGCCGGTGGGGAAGGCGCGCTAGGTCCGCGCCAGGCATGGTGGCGCCTGTGTGCGGCCCTCGCCGGCCTGGCCGGGTTGATCGCGGTGGCACCCTACTCGGCCGATCTCGGGCTGGCGCCGATGACGCGGAGCCCGGACGTGCTGCGGGACCGCGCGGAAGGCATCGTGCGGACGTTCGGCTACCCCGACGCGCACCTGGACGACACGTGGTGGCTGGATCGCGACTACGACCTCCTGCGCTGGATGGCCGATCACCTCGTGTCCACCGACTGGCGCGCGCGGTTGTCCAACGTCGGTCCGCCGGTGCTGCTGACGTACCGGCGATCGGACGAGGCGATCGAGGTGCTCCACGTGAGCGGCTCCGTCACCGCCACCACACCTGCACCCGCGATACCGGGGTCCGGCGACGTCCGCGTCGTCGTCGACGGGGCGGGGCGCCTGCGCGAGTTCCTGGCCGCGCCTCCGGCCGTCCGCGGGGCCGCCGCGGACGGCATGGCTCCAGAGGTGGTCTTCACGGAGGCCGGCTTCGATCCCGCTGCGCTGCGCGAGACCGAACCCACGGTCGTGCCGCCCGTGCCCTACGATCGCCTCCGCGAGTGGACGGCCTCGCACCCGGCGATGCCGGAGCTACCCGTCCGCGTGGCGCTCGCGTGGTTCGAAGGAAGGCTGCACTACGCGTCGGTGCACGGGCCGTGGATGAACCAGCCGACGCCCTTCGAAGCGAGTGCGGCCTTCGGGATCCGTGCCCTCGTGACGGCGCTGATGCTCATCGCGGTGCTCACCTTGACCGCCACCCTCGCCCGCGTCAACCTGCGCAGCGGGCGCGGCGATCGGCGCGGCGCGCTGCGCGTGGCCGTGGTGGCCGGCACGCTGAGCGCGCTCGTCCAGGTCGTGAGCGCGCACGTGCCATCGGGGGCCGGCGGGTTCGGGCTGCTCAACCTGGCGTTCCGGCCGCTGTCCGCGGGCGCCTCCACCGCAGTGATGGCGTGGGTCCTCTACATCGCCCTCGAGCCGTACGCGCGTCGCCACCTCCCCGGGCTGCTGGTCGGGTGGGCCCGCCTGGTCGAAGGCCGTCTGCGGGATCCTCGCGTTGCGGCCGACGTGCTCACCGGCGTGGCGGTCGGCCTGCTGCTGGCGCTGGTCGCGCACGCCGCCAACGGCCTCCCCACCGTCGTGCCGGTGGAAGGCCAGACGACCGTATCGGGCTTCACCTACGTGGCGCGCGCACCGGAAGGCGTCAGCCGTCTGATGCCGGCCGGCGCGATCCTCGAGGCCCTCGACGGCGGGCTCATCCTCGGGCTCGTCCAGGGCACGCTGCTGCTCCTGCTCCGGCTGGTAATGCCGCGCTGGGCCGCGCTGGCCCTGTCCAGCCTGCTGCTCACGCTGCTGACGCTGGGCGCGGAGAATCCCGTCGTGGAGCTGCCCGTGTCGGTAATGACCGGCATCGTCTCCGCCGTGGTCCTGCACCACCTGGGGCTGCTCAGCTACATCGCCATGCGTCAGGCGCTGCTGCTGGCGACGCTGGGCGTCACCCTGGGCGTGAACCCCACGCTCTGGTACGGCCCGGCATCGTGGCTCGTGGCCATCGGGCTCGTCGTCCTGTGCGTCACGGCGTTCCGTACGGCGCTGGCGGGGCGGGCGCCGTGGCCGATCGGCGCCCCCTCGGCCGGGATGTCGCGCTGACGCGCGGGGCGTCTACCGCACCCGCGCGAGCACCACCACGAACTGCGCCTCCTCGTCGAGCCACCGATGCTCGGGCGCGAAGCCCGCGCGGGCGAGCGTGGCCTCGAACGCGTCCGCGGTGTACTTGTACGAGCTCTCCGTCCAGATGGCCTCGCCCTCGTCGAGCCACAGCGACACGTCGGCTTCCGGGACGTCGATGCGCTGGCGGCGTCGGGAGACCAGGTGCATCTCCACGCGCGACTCGCGGGCGTTCCACACCGCCCGGTGATCGAACTGCGCCAGGTCGAAGTTGGCGCGCAGATCGCGATTGAGGCGGACCAGCAGGTTCTTGTTGAACGCCGCGGTCACGCCCAGCGGGTCGTCGTAGGCGAGCAGCAGGTCGCGCTCGGGCTTCACGAGGTCCGCGCTGATGAGCAGGGCGTCCCCCGGCTTCAGGGCTTCGCGCACGCCCGTGAAGAAGGCGCGCATCCCGGGCGGGTCGAAGTTTCCGACGTTGGAGCCCAGGAACAGCACGCCGATCCGGTCGTCGCGCGTCCGTGCGGCCGTGGCTTCATGCAGGCCGGGCTCGTACGGATGCCGGTGCGGCACCACCTGCACGCTCCAGCGCATGTCGAGGAGCCGGGTGGCCGCGGCCAACGCCGACGCCGAGACGTCCACGAGGTCGATGCGCGTCAGCGACTGGAACGCCGGTTCCGCCGCGGAGGCCTCGAGCAGGCGATCCAGCTTCTCGCCGCTGCCGCAGCCGAGCTCGACGATGCGCGTCAGCGCGCCGGCGGCGCGGAGGATCTCGGCCCCGCGGTTGACGAAGAGCCCGCGCTCGGCGCGGGTGACGCGGTACCAGGGCAGCGCGCAGATCGCGTCGAAGAGCGCCGAGCCCAGTGCGTCGTACAGCGCGTGCGACGGCAGCTGACGCGGCCTGCGCATCAGGTACTCGTGCACGTCGGGCGCCAGCCAGGGCGGCGCGGCAGCAGTCGTCAACTTCGAGACGGCGCTCATGCCTCACCTCCCACACAGCGGAACGTCGCATAGACGTAGGGATAGCGCGGCCGGAACCAGTTGCGGAACGTCGGCCGCAGCAGCTCGCGGGCCGTTACCGGCGAGGCTCCCTTCATCACCACGTGCGCGTCGTCGAAGAAGTCGGCCGAGTACTCGGGATAGGACCCGCTGGCGACGAAGCCGGGGAACGGCGCGAACGTGGTGGACGTCCACTTCCAGCCGTTGCCCACCAGGTCGTCCACGCCCCATGCGGAGCGGCCCGCCGGATGCGTGTCCACGGGCTGCGGATCCCAGCTGCCGAAGTCGAAGACGCCATGGGCTGGCGTGGGCTCGGCGTCGCCCCACGGGAAGCGGCGCGGCTCGCCGTCGGGAGCGCCGTAGGCGGCGCGCTGGGCATCCGCTTCGGTCGGCAGCCGTCCGCCGCTCCACCGCGCGTAGGCGCACGCCTCGGCGTGGCTGACGTAGACCGGCCAGTCGGGCGGCAGCGGCAACTGCTGGAACATGCCGCGCCACGACCACGCGCCGTCCTCCCGAGCCCAGAAGCCGGGATGCGTGATGGCGTGCTCGGTGAGCCACGCCAGGTCCTCGGGTGTCCACCACTGCGGGTCCGTGTAACCGCCGCTCTCGACGAAGCGCAGGAACTCGGCGGTGGTGACGTCCCGCCGATCGATGGCGAACGCCGGCACGTCCAGCTCGATCGCGCCGAACTCGTTGTCCCAGCCGAAGGCGAGGGAGCCCGGCGCCGCCCCGAGCTGAACCCGCCCACGCGGAATCGACACGCGCGTGTTCGGCTCGGCAGCGCCATCCACGCGCGGCGTGTAGCCCGGTGGCGCCTGCTTGAGGTCGTACGGCAGGCGATGGAGCATGTACAGCAGGGTCTCCTGGTGCATCGCCTCGTGCTCGAGGATGGTGTACGGCGCCTGCGCGCCGTGGAGCAGGGGATGACCGGGCACCTCGAGCGGTGCGTGGGCGAGGGTATCGAGCACGAGGGCATCGGCCTCGTCCACGAACGCCTTCACCGTGGCACGGTCGGGCCAGCTCGCAATCCGGCTCGAGTCGGCACTGGCGTCGTCGGGATCGATGCCGCGCGCGAAGAGCCGCTCGAGGCCGTCGTCGATGCCGGCGCGGCCGTGCGCGCGCTTGACGAGGGTGTTCAGGCTGAAGGCCGGAATGTGGCCGTCGTAGAACACGATAGGGTGCCGCAGGGCGATGGGCTGGACGTAATAGGCGTCGTCGGTGAGCAGATCGAAGATCTGCCGGGTGCGGACCCGGTTGCGGCGATACCAGTCCACGGCGGCCGCGTTGGTGAGACGCGCGGGCTGGCGTTCCGGGCTGGTCTGGACAGAACTCATGGATTCAGCTCCCGTGTTGGGCAAAAACGGGCGGGCCACCGCAACCTCGGCCGTGCGGACAGAACCGTGGAGTACCTATTGTCCCCCACGTGTTGGACGCCAGAGACGGCCCCGGCGGTCGTACGGGGTAACGAAGTGCTCAACCGCCGGCCCCCCGGTGGCGTCTTGCTAGATGCGTGCCGCCATGCATCAACACGCCGATGTCCTGCCGTCAGCCCAGGTAGCCGTGGATCCCACGCTGCTGGAGGAGTTCGAGTCGCGGCTGCCCGAGTCGTCGCGGCTGGCCTTCCGCGTGGCGTACGGCGTGCTGCGGCAGCGCGAGGACGCGGAGGACGTGGCGCAGGAAGCCCTCGTGCGGGCCTATCGCCGGTGTCATCAGCTGCGCGATCGCACGAGGTTCAAGGCCTGGCTGGTGCGTATGAGCTGGCGTCTCGCGCTCGATCACCAGCGCGCCGCGCGCCGCCGCGCCGCGCGCCGCCGCGCCGCGCGCGAATACCATGCCGCTCCCAGCGGCATCACCGCAGCGCCCGGCGCCGCCGCCGATGACGCGCAGCGGCTCTGGGCCGCCATCGACCAACTGCCCGAGCGGCTGCGCTGGCCGCTCGTCCTGGCGGCCATCGAGGGGCACGACGTGCGGGAGGTGGCCGCACTGGTCGGCGCACCCGAGGGCACCATCAAGTCGCGCCTCTTCCAGGCGCGACAGCGACTGAAGGAGTTGCTGCAATGAGCATCCGTCCCGAAGCGTGGGACGACGCGCGTATCGATCGGGTGTTGCGGGGGGCGCTCGACGTCGAACCGCCGCCGTCACTCGCGCCCCGCGTGCGCCTGGCGATCCGGGACCAGGTGCCCGCATCGTCCTGGCAGACGTGGCGCGGATGGGCGTGGGCGGCCGCCGGCGTGTGTGCCGCGGCCCTCGTCGGCGGCGTGCTGGTGGAGCCACGTCCCGATGCGTGGCCGGCCGTGACGCCCATCGTCTCCGCCGCATTCCCGATGGTCGCGTCGGCGGTGGCCGTGGGGGCCGCCGCCCCTGCAGACCCGAACCGACGCCGCCGGCCCGCCGAGCCACCTGTTCCCGCCTCGCGTGGTGATGATCATCCGGTCCGGACCGCCGCCGTCTTCGACCCGCGCGAGCGCGAGGCGTTCCTCGCGCTGCTGGCGGCCGGGCCCCTGGCGGCGGCCGCGCCCGCGGTGCTCGCCCGAGCAGCGGGGGACACGCGCGAGGACGACGGCATGCCGCCGGTCAGCATTGCGCCACTCGATGTCGCGCCGCTCGAGGTGAGCGGCCTAATTGCAGGAGAACGCCAGTGACGAGCCCGCTACTGTCCGCCGCCTTGCTTGCCACCTCGCTGGCGAGCGCCCCCGCACCGTCACCGAAACCGCAGGCCGCGCCCGCGCCGGTACCCGCACCGGTGCCTGCCCCCGCACCGAGGGCGCCGTCCAGGCCCGCCGCCGACGCGCCGAAGCTTCCGATCGAGGTGGAGGTGGTGATTGCCCGCTACCGGGGCGAGACGCTGATCAGCCGGCTGCCGTACACGCTTGCCGTGACGGCCAACGCGGGGAGCGTGGCGCAGTTGAACATGGGCACCGACGTCCCGGTGCCCACCACCACGACGACGCCGTCCCCCGCGCCGAAGGACGGGGCCGATGCGCCGGAGCCCCGCACGGTGCAGACGACGTCCTATCGCTCCGTCGGCACGGCGATCACGTGCATCGCGACCGGCGGCGCTGACGGCGTGTTCGAGGTGAGCCTGAACGTGGACGACAGCTCGATCTTCACCAGCGAGCAGGCCGCGATGCCGGCGCCGGTGCCCGGCACCATGCCCGTGTTCCGTTCGTTCCGGTCCCGGAACGTGCTGCTGCTGAAGGACGGCGACCGCCGCGAGTACACCGCGGCCGCGGATCGAGTGAGCGGCGAAGTCGTACGCGTTGACGTACGGCTTCGCCTCGTGAAATAGGCGCTGGCGACTAGCTGCCGGGCACCATGATGTGCGCGGTGGACGTGCCGGCGTTCATCAGCCAGGCGCCGCCCTGCTTGTTGTCCTCCGGCAGGCCGGTCGTCGCGGTCGTCGCGCCCGGCACCGCCACCGTCACGTGCAGGCGTGCGCTCGACTGGTCCTTGCCGCTCATCGAGTACCACACCGAGCCGTACTCGGGTTTCACGCGGCTGCCGTCCTTCTCGGCGGCGTCGAGCGCCACCTGCCGCACCTTGCGGTCCTGCTCCATCTCGAACTTGCGGTTCTGGGCCACGCGGGGCAGGTTGCCCACGCTGGTGCACTGCACCGAGAAGGGCTGCTCGCCGGGCTGGCCGGACTGGTCGTAACACACGATGCGGTTGGTCCCCTCCTTGAGGGTGTCGTAGGTGAAGTCGGGCTTCCACTTGATGACGGCGGCGCCTTCGCGCGCCTGGCGCGGCGCGGCGGCCAGCGCCCGGTCGATGGATGCCTGGTCCTGGGCGACCGCCGTGGCGCCGGCAGCCAGGGTGACGAACGCGATAGCGGCGAAACCTTTCATGATGCGCTCCTTCGAGGGCCGGCCTTCGAGGGCCGGGGACACGCCGATCCTACGCCGGGACACGCCGTGCCGTTTCAGGGATTCGCGCATCCTCGCGTTGACGAGGGTCGAGGCCGCGCACTACCCTCCGTGCTTTCCGGCTCGCAGCGGCGCCCGGCCCGGGTGCGCCGGAGGGAGGAACGATGGAGGCGTATCTGAGGCGGGCGACCGCGGCCCTGACGGCCTTCCTGGAGGCGCTCGGCGCTTTCGACGCCGCGCGCGAGCGGCTGGCCGCGTCCGGCGCTGTGGCCGGCGCGCTCGATGAGCGGCTGGCCCGCGCGGCCGCGCGGGTGCGCGCCGCCGCCGGCCGCCTCGAGCACTCGCTGGATCAGATCGCACGCACGGGGCTGGACATCGTGGACCTGCAGGTCCGGATGGAGGGCGAGGGCGCGGCCCTGGCCGCCGGCCTGGCCGCTCTCGGCGATGCCCTCCAGGAGGAGCCCGACGCCGCGTGGGGCGGCACCCTCCAGGATCTCGAGGAGGCGGCCGCGCGGGTGGCCGCCGCCCTCTTCCCGGCGGCCATCGAGGGCGTGCGCGACATCAACCGCGCACTCTGGCAGTTCCGACCGATCTGGCACGACTACGGGCGCGTGCTGGCCCAGGAGGTGGCGCGGCGGCCGGCGCGGCTGACGGCCGATCAGCTGGCCCGCGTCGACGACACCGCGCGCGCCGTGTCCGATGCCTTCGAGCGGGTCAACGCGCTCCTCAACGAGCTGGCGACGGCCACCACCGGCGACGCTGCCCAGGTGCGCGGGGTCATCCGCTCGGCTCGCGCGGCGCTCCCGGCCGCGGTGCGGCACGCGCGCTCGCGTGCCGCCGACGCCTACAAGCCCTTTCACGGCGTCCTGAAGCGGGCCGAGAAGCTCGCGCGCGAGATCGACGGACGCTTCGCCGGCCTGCGCGTCCCCGTGTTCCCGCACGCCGATGCCCTCGACCTGCTGGCCGACGTCATTCCCGCCGCGCGCTACGAGGAGCTGGCCGGCGTCGAACGCTTTGCGCTGTTCAACATCGCCTCGCGGCTCCGCAGCATCCCGACGGCCGACGGCGCCGGGCACCTGCTGGCGCCGCACTTCGAGGTCCGCGTGTTCGACGTGTTTCCCGACCGCGTCTACTTCACGGCTCGCGCCACGCTCATCGACGCGATCGAGGCGCTGGTGGCCTCCCGCGTGTTCGAGCCCGCGCCGGCGTCGCTCCATCGCTTCCGGGACGGGAGCTTCAAGCAGCGCCAGTTCCGCCGCGGCAACCTGCAGGTGAGCTACGCCGCGGGCAGTCCCGAACGCCCGGACGATCGCGAACGGGTCC
>JAWKHU010000099.1:0-9899 GCA_041394685.1 Vicinamibacterales bacterium | reverse complement strand
GAGCGGCTGCCCGGCGGTCAGCTCGATCGGCTGTCCGCCCGCGAGCACGCCGGTCCGGATCTTGGGGCCCGACAGGTCCTGGAGCACGGCAATGTGGCGGCCCGCCCGGGCGGCCAGGTCCCGCACGGTCGCGAACCGCGCCGCGTGCTCGGCATGGGTGCCGTGCGAGAAGTTGAGCCGGAAGACGTCCACGCCCGCGTCGACGAGCGCGGCGATGGTCCGCTCGTCGCTCGAGGCCGGGCCGAGGGTTGCAATGATCTTCGTATGCCGCACGAGGTGCACCTCACGATGGTCTGCCGTTGCGCCAGGGTGATGAATGGTTAGTCTACAATTCGGATCTACCCTCGGAGTTCACGCCCCCGTGAGAAATGCCGCCCCCGCAGCCAGCCAGCCGCACGTCGTGAGGCCCGGCTGATGGACCTGGTTCACCCGGCCGTCAGCGCCTACCTCGGACGGCTGTCGCGCCTGCCCCATCCCCAGCTGGACATCGTCGCTCGGGAGGGCCGGGCCGACGGACTGCCGATCGTCGCTCCGCACACCGGTGCGCTGCTGCACGCCCTGGTGCGGATGACCCGGGCGCGGCGGGTGCTGGAGATCGGGACCGCGATCGGGTACTCCACGATCTGGATGGGCACGGCGCTGCCGACCGATGGGCTGCTGATCTCGCTGGAACGCGACCCGGAGCGCGCGGCCCGGGCGCGCGAGCACCTGCGCGCCGCCGGACTCGACACGGCGGCCAGCGTCATGGTCGGCGATGCCAGCCGCTTCCTCCACAAGATCGCGGGCCCCTTCGATGTCATCTTCCAGGACGGCGACAAGCCCGGCTACCTGACGATGCTCGACCGTCTGCACGCGCTGCTCGCCCCCGGCGGGGTCCTGGTCACCGACAACGTGCTCTGGAGCGGCGCCGTGGTGCCCGGCTTTCCGCTGGAGGCCGACAGGCCCCGCGCGGACACGGAGGCCATCGCGGCCTACAACACGCGTTTGTCGGAGGACCCACGGTTCGAGACCGTGTGGCTGCCGATCGGCGACGGTGTGTCCATCTCGACGCGAATCGACGCCGGCGACGCCGGCCGCGTCCCCCACGAGGCAGGATCAGAGGCATGAGCGAACGACTGCAGGAGTTCCGCGAGTTCCGCGAGCGGATGAACGCGCGCATCCACGAGAGCGGCAACCTCGACATCAAGCGCTTCTTCGCGCTCGACAGCCGCGCATACGAACCCGGCGCGCTGCCGGTCAAGACCAAGGAGCTGATGGGTCTGGTCGCCTCACTCGTGCTCCGGTGCGATGACTGCGTGACCTATCACGTGGCGCGGTGCCGGGAGGAAGGCGTCACGCGCGAGGAGTTCTTCGAGGCGTTCAACGTGGCGCTGGTGGTGGGCGGGTCCATCACGATTCCGCACCTGCGGCGCGCGGTGGCGACGCTGGACGAGGTGGAGGCACTGGGATGACCGTGCAACAGTGGCTCGACCTGGCACTCTCCGACGTCCGCCGCCGCAACCTGCCGCCGCTGGAGCCGCTGCTCGAGGGGCTGGCGGGCTCGCTGCAGGCGCTGCGCGCGGCCGCCGAAGGCCTCGACGTCGATGGATACGCGGCGGGCGCGGAGGCGCCAGCGGACACGCCGTCCGCCGACGCCCCCACGGGTCCCGTCGCCACGGATCGGCCCGCCGCGAGCCACGCGTTGCCGTCCATCGAAGAGCTGACGGCGCGGCTGACGCGGGGTGATCTCAAGGCCGAGCGGCTGGCCGAGGAATGCCTGGCCGCGATCGCCGCACGGCAGCCGGAACTGAACGCCTTCATCACCGTCACGGCCGACGAGGCGCTGGCCGAGGCACGAGCCGCGGACCAGGCCATGGCGGCGGGGCGACCGCTCGGGCCGCTGCACGGCATTCCGATGTCGCTCAAGGACCTGATCGATCAGGCCGGCGTGGCGACCACCGCCGGGTCACGCGTCCGCATGGCGCACCGTGCGGCGGGCGATGCACCGGTCACCGCGCGCCTGCGGGCGGCGGGCGCGGTGTTCGTCGGCAAGGCCAACCTCCACGAGTTCGCCTTCGGCACCACGTCGGACGACTCCGGCTACGGCGCGGCACGCAATCCGTTCGATCCGTCGCGTTCGCCCGGCGGGTCGAGCGGCGGGTCGGCCATTGCCGTCGCCACGGGCATGTCCGTGGCCTCCGTCGGCACGGACACCGGCGGGTCCATCCGCATTCCGTCCGCCGCGTGCGGCGTCACGGGCCTCAAGCCCGGTTGGGGCGAGGTGCCCGCCGCGGGTGTCGTTCCGCTCAGCCGGCAGCTCGACCACGTCGGGCCGCTTGCCCGCTCGGTACGCGACGCCTGGCTGCTGTACGACGTGATGTGTGGACGCGCAGCGGGCACGGGCGGCGCAGCGGGCGGGCCACGCGGCCTTCGAGTGGGTGTCCCGCGCGGCTATCTCTGGGACCGGCTCGACACCGACGTCGAGGCGCGCGTGTCGGAGGCTCTCGAGACGCTCGCCTCGGCGGGCGCACGCGTGGTGGAGGTTGACATCCCGCACGCCGCCGCCACGCCCCTGGCCTACCTGCCGCTCGTGGTGAGCGACGGGGCGGAGTATCACGCGGCCACGCTCGACACGGTCCCCGACGCCTACACGGCGAACGTCCGGTTCCGGTTCGAAATGGGACGCTACATCCTCGCCGAGGACTACGTGCGCGCGCAGCGGCTGCGGGCGCGGCTGCTGCACGAGGTGAACCAGGCGCTGGCGGACGTGGACGTCCTGGCACTGCCCGCGCTCGCCATTCCCGCGCCGCCCATCGGGGCGGTCTCGATGCCGGTGCGCGGTGGCGAGGAACCGGTGCGCGCCGTCATGCTGCGCTGCACGCAGCTCTTCAACATGACCGGCCACCCGGCGATGTCGCTGCCCTGCGGCCGCACGCGCGATGGCCTGCCGGTCGGGCTCCAGCTGGTGGGACACGCGGGCGGCACGACGCGCCTGCTGTCGCAGGCGCTGGGCGTGGAGGCCGCGCTCGCTCGATGATTGCCGGGTTCTTCCATCGCTGGGAACAGCGGCTCGCCGACGTCAGCCGGCACGAGCGCGTGGTTCGCCCCTTCGACTGGGGCCTCGACTGGATGTCGCCGCCGGGCTCGGCCGCGGTCCACGAAGCCGCGGTCAGCGCTGCGGCGGCCTCCGCGCGCCCGGCCGAACCGGCGGATGCCGACATCCGCCGCTGGGTCGAGTCGGTGATGGCGGACACCGACGCCTTCTTCACGCCCACGCCAACCGACGACTACGTCTTCACCCCCGCGACGCCAGAGCTGCAGGCGGGCGGCGAAGCCGGGACGCTGACGTTCCCGAGCGGGTTCCGCACGCCGCACGCCGAGAACAACACCGTGCACGCACGCTTCTTTCCGGCCAATCCCCTGCGCGCGCCGCGACCCGGCGTGGCGGGCCCGCGCCGTGCGGTGGTCGTGCTCGCGCAGTGGAACTCGGATGCCGGCGGCCACGTGGGGCTGTGCAAGCTGCTGGCGAAGCTGGGCATCGCGTCGCTGCGCATCAGCCTGCCGTACCACGATCAGCGCATGCCACCGGAGCTCACGCGAGCCGACTACATCGTTTCGTCCAACATCGTGCGCACGCTGCAGGTGTGCCGGCAGGCGGTGATGGACGTCCGGCTCGCCCTGTGGTGGCTGCGCGACCAGGGCTACGACCGGCTCGGCCTGCTTGGCACCAGCCTCGGATCGTGCCTTGCCATGCTCACCGGCGTGCACGAACCGCTCGTCCGCGCGCAGGCGCTCAATCACGTCTCGCCGTACTTCGGCGACGTCGTCTGGCGAGGCCTCTCCACCGAGCACGTCCGCCGCGGTCTCGACGGCCACGTGAGCCTCGAGTCGCTGCGCGACCTGTGGCGCCCGATCAGCCCGTGGTCCTATCTCGACCGCGTCCACGGCCGGCGCACACTCCTGGTCTACGCCAAGTACGACCTGACTTTCCCGGTGGATCTCTCCCTGCTCCTCGTGGACGAATGGCGCCGCCGCGATCCGTCACTCACAGTCGCCTCCCTCCCGTGCGGCCACTACACGACAGGCGAAGCGCCGTTCAAGTTCATCGACGGGTTTCATCTGGGGCGGTTCCTTGCGCGGAATCTGTGAGAAGGGAAGGGGCGCAAGGCACAAGGCACAAGGCAGAAGGCAGAAGGCAGAAGGCAGAAGGCAAAGAGGCAAAAGGCAAAAGGCACAGTGGCACCGGGCACCATTGCTCTTTTTTGCCTTGTGCCTTGTGACTTCTGCCTTTTGAATCGCCCGCTCCTCAATCCCTGAACGGCAAGCTCACCGTGAACCGCGCGCCGCCCTCTGGGCGGTTGGCGGCGCTGACACTCCCACCCATCACCTGGCTCAGGTGCTTCACGATCGCCAGGCCCAGGCCGGTGCCACCGGGGCGGGCGCGCGACTTGTCGACGCGGTAGAAGCGCTCGAAGACGCGCGTGATGTCCTGCTCGGGGAGGCCGGGGCCCGTGTCCGACACCGTCAGGACGAACTGCTCCCCCTCGCGCGTGGTCCGGACGTCGATCTGGCCGTCCTCCGGGGTGTAGTTCACCGCGTTCTCCACGAGGTTGCGGAGGATGTCGTGGAGCTTGGCCGGGTCCGCGACCAGCGTGCGCGCGTCCGGGGCGATCTCGAGCTGCAGCCGCTGGCGCTTGGCTGCCAGGGCCGGCTCGAAGTCGGTCCGCACGCCGGTGGCGATGGCGTGCACGTCGCACGGCGCGAACTCCACGGCTTCCTGGCCCGCGTCGAGGCGCGCCAGGCGCAGCAGTTCCTTCACCAGCCGCTCCATGCGTGTCGCGTGGCGGTGGATGATGTCGAGGAACCGCTGCCGCGCCTCGTCGTCGCCCGGGTCGTCCATGAGGGCCTCGGCGTAGCCCTTGATGGCCGTGAGCGGCGTCCGCAGCTCGTGCGAGACGTTGGCAACGAAGTCCCGCCGCATCTGGTCGGCGTTGCGCAGGTCGGTGATGTCGTGGAGGACGAGCACGGCGCCGCGACCTTCGGCGACGACCGGCGCCACGCGCGCCACCAGCGTGCGGCTGCGATCGACGGCCAGGGCGAGCTCGAGGGCCTCGGTCGGTCCGCCGCTCATCGCCCGGCCGATCTCCTCGACGATGCCCGGGTGGCGGATGGCTTCGACGTAGGGCCGGTCGATGGCGTCGCGGTCGAGCCGCAGCATCCGGCGCGCGGCGTCGTTCACCAGTTGCAGCCGCCCGTGGCCGTCCACGACGAGCACGCCCTCGACCATGCTGGCCAGGATGGCTTCCATGCGCGCGCGATCGCGCGTGAGGTCGTTGACGCGGCGGCCCAGCCCGTGGACGGCGGAGTCCATCGCCCGCGCCACCCCGCCCAGCTCGTCGTCGCCGTAGTCGGGCGCCGGGCGGCTGAGATCGCCGACGCCGTAGCGGCGTGCCACCACCTGGATGGCATCCGAGCGGGCGCGGCGCGTGGCGCCGCGGCGCAGGCCGACGACGAGCGCCACGAGTGCGGCGAGTGCCGCCCCGGCGGCAAAGGCGATCAGCAGGTCGGTCACGAGGGGCCCGGCGACGGGGCAGGATCGACCAGCTTGTAGCCGAACTGCTTCACCGTGACGATGGCCGCGGCCAGCAGCGGCAGCTTCTCGCGGAGACGCCGCACGTGGACGTCGACCGTGCGCGTCCCGCCCGTGTACGAGTAGCCCCACACGTCCGAGAGCAGGAGATCGCGCGAGAGGACGCGGCCGCGGTGTTCCATGAGGTACTGCAGCAGCAGGAACTCCTTGGCGGTCAGCTTCACCTCGTCGGTCCCGGTGCGCACGACGTGCCGGTCGATGTCCACCGTCAGCGGCCCGTACACGATGCGGTTGTTGGGCCCGGCGGCACGCTGGGCGCGGCGCAGCAGCGCGCGCACGCGGGCCACCACCTCGTTCGGGCTGAACGGCTTGGTGATGTAGTCGTCGGCACCCAGCTCGAGGCCCACGATGCGGTCGGACTCCTCGGCACGCGCCGTCAGCATGATGATGGGCACGAGCGCCGTGTTCGGGTCGGCCCGCAGGGCACGGCAGACGGCGAGACCGTCCAGTCCCGGCCACGACGGTGGCCATGCCCTCCGGATCGAGATGACCGCGCGGCGGCGGCCTCGACATCAAGTCGATCGTGGACACCCGCAGCCGCGGGATGAAGTCCTCGAAGTAGCTGTCGGGCAGGTCGCAGGGCGAGCCGCGACACCGCGCGCGCCACCTGCTGCGCCACCGAAGCCACGCGGGTAGCCGAGGGCGACCGACGACCTCGCCAGCTCCATCTCCTCGGAGGTGACGGGCCGGCTGTCGCGGATGTCACCCAGCTCGCGCAGGGCCTCGGTGAGGGCTGGTGCGGTCACGTCGGTGCCGACGCTGGTCTGCACGACGAACGGGCCCGGACCGCGGCGCAGATCGAAGCCCGTCCTCACCCCGTAGGTGTAGCCCTTCTGCTCGCGCAGGTTCATGTTGAGGCGGCTGACGAACTGGCCTCCGAGCACGGCGTTGAGCAGCACGAGCTTGTGATAGTCGGGCGTGTCGCGCGGCGCGGCCACGCGTCCGATGCGGAGCTCCGACTGCGCGGCGCCGGGCCTGGCGACCACGGACAACCGGGCGGATGGCACGGGCGGGGTCGGCGCACGTCCGCGGTCGCGCAGGCTGGCCGCCGGAGCGGTGCCCGCATCCCACCCGCCGAACGCGCGCGTCCCGAGATCGAGCAGCGCTTCGACGTCGCGGTCCCCCACCACGACGAGCGTGGTGCCTGCGGGCTGGAACATCACCCCGTGAAAGCGGCGAACGTCGTCCACCGTCAGGCCGCCGAGCGCGGCGACCGTCCCGAAGCCCGGCTGCGCGTAGGGATGCGACTGGTAGAGCACCTGCGCGAACGCCCGGTCGCCGATCGCGCCCGGCAGGTTGCGCAGCTGCCGGAGGCGCTCGAGCCGCAACTGGCGCACGCGGTCGAAGTCGGCCTCGTGCAGGTTCGGGTGAACCACCATGTCGTACAGGAGATCCAGGCCGGTGTCGAAGAACCGGTCGAGCGTCGCCAAGCTCAGCACCGTGGCGTCGCTCGTGACGTCGATGTCGAAGTCACCACCGATGCGGGCCAGGCGATCCGCGATGTCCAGTGCCGACTGGCCGCGGCTGCCCTCGTCGAGCAGGTCGGCCGTCATCGACGACAGGCCGGTCTGGCTGGCCGCATCCGCCGAGGAGCCGCCGGGCACGAGCAGCACCATCGCCGCCACCGGGACGGCGCGGTGCGCCACGGCCCGGATCTGCAGGCCGTTGGGCAGGCGCCGGTGGGCGATGTGCGGGAACGCAAACGCCAGTGCGGGCCCCGGCACGGGCAGCTTCGTGCGATCGACCACGCTCACGAGACCGCGACCTCGGCGGCGTCGGCGAGGGCGAGCGCGCGCTGGCCCTGCGGGACGACGCTCAGGACGGCGCGCGGCCGGCCGGCCAGGTGGCGCCCCACGGCGGCGGCCACCGCGGGGCCGGTGGCACGACGGTAGCGATCCAGGTCCTCATCGAAGAAGCCGGGCTGACGCCGGTAGATGTTGTACGCGTTCAGCTGGTCGGCCTTGCCGCCGAAACCGCCAATGGACTGCAGCCGGTAGACGAACTGCGATTCGGCCTGCGCCTGCGCGCGCTCGAGCTCCGCGGCGTCGAGGCCATCGTTCGCCAGCGAGTCCAGCGCCTCGTCCACGGCGGGCGCCAGCTCCGACAGCGACACCCCGGCCGCCGCCGTCGCCACGACCTGGAAGACGCCGGACATCTCGCGCGAGTGCTGGAACGCGGACACGTCGGCGGCAACGCGCCGTTCGTAGACCAGCCGCTGGTAGAGCCGCGATGTCTTGCCGTGTCCGAGCACGTCGCCGCCAAGATCCAGCTCGGCATCGTCGGCCGCGAACATGGCGGGACTGTGCCAGGCCATGTAGAGGCGCGGCAGTTCCACGCGGTCCTCGATGACGATCGACTGGGTGTCCATGGACGGCGCGGGCGCATGGATGCGCGCCACCGGCGGGCCGGCGGGGATCTCGCCGAAGTACCGCTCCACCAGCGCCAGCGCCTCCGCGGTGTCCACATCTCCCGCGATCGTGAGCGACGCGTTGGCCGGGTGGTAGTACGCCTCGAAAAATGCCTTCACGTCGTCGAGGTGGGCCGCGCGCAGGTCGTCGGGGTCGCCGATGGTCATCCAGTGATAGGGGTGGTCCGGCGGAAAGAGGGCGGCCGACAGCGCAATGCCGGCCAGCCCGTAGGGACGGTTCTCGTAGTTCTGCCGCCGCTCGTTGAGGACGACATCCCGCTGATTGCTGAACTTCGCCTCGGTGAGCGCCGGCAGGAGGTAGCCCATCCGATCCGACTCCATCCACAGGGCCAGTTCGAGCGCACCGGTCGGCACGACCTCCCAGTAATTGGTGCGGTCGGGGTTGGTGGACCCGTTCAGCAGCGCGCCCGCGTGCTGCAGCGGCTCGAAGTAACCGGCGTCGTGGTGGGCCGAGCCCTCGAACATGAGGTGCTCGAAGAGATGGGCGAAGCCGGTCCGTCCCACGCGCTCGTTCTTGGAGCCCACGTGGTACCAGAGGTTCACGGCCACCATCGGCAGCTGACGGTCCTCGTGGACGATGACGTCGAGGCCGTTGGCAAGGGTCGTCTTCGTGTAGGGTATCTGCACGCTCCCTTGATCCTATCGCACGACGACAGCGCTCCACCGGGCGCCTGGTGGCAACTGTGCATCATCGCGACGGCCGAGTTGTTCGGGATGACACTGTGGTTCTCGGCCACGGCGGTCACCGGTCCCCTGTCGCGTGAGCTGGGGCTGTCACCGGCCGAGGTGTCGTGGCTGACGACGGCGGTTCAGGCGGGGTTCGTCGCCGGCACCCTGGTCGGCGCGCTCGTCAACGTCGCCGACCTGGTGGCCTCCCGCACCCTGATGTGCACGGGTGCGCTCGCCGGCGCCGCGTTCAACGCGGCCGTGCTCCTGGCACCGGCGCCCTGGGCGGCGATCGGCTGCCGCTTCGCCACGGGCGTGGCGCTCGCGGCCGTCTACCCGCCCGCCATGAAAATGGCGGCCGGCTGGTTCCGCTCCCGGCGCGGCCTGGCGCTCGGCCTGCTCATCGCGGCGCTGACGCTCGGCAAGGCGGTGCCCTACCTGGTGACGACGCTCTTCGGCGACGCCTGGCGTGCCCCGCTGGTCCTGGCGTCGGCGCTCTCGGTGGTCGGCGGCCTCCTGGTGCTCGGCTTCGCCCACGACGGTCCCTACCTGGCTCCCGCCGCACGGTTCGACCCGCACGCCATCCGCCGCATCCTCCGCATCCCAGGAGCGCGGCTCGCCATCGCGGGCTACCTGGGGCACATGTGGGAGCTCTACGCGATGTGGACGTGGGTGGGCGTCTTCGCGACGGCCAGCTTCACGGCCGCCGGGCTCGGTCCGGCCGCGGCCAGGGCCGGATCGCTCGCCGCGTTCCTGGCGATCGGCAGCGGCGCCGCCGGATGCGGGCTGGCCGGCTACTACGCGGACACGGCGGGCAAGGCCCGCGTGGCCCGATGGGCGCTCCTCGCCAGCGCCGCGGCCGCCGTTCTCACCCTCGCCGCCTACGGCCGCGCACCGATCTGGACCTTCGCGCTCTGCATCGTCTGGGGCTTCGCCGTGGTGGCGGACTCGGCGCAGTTCTCCGCGCTCGTCACCGACCACGCCCCGCTCGAGCTCGTCGGCACCGCGCTCACTTTCCAGACCTCGATCGGCTTCCTGCTGACGATGGTGACGATCGACGCGCTCCCCCGGGTGGCGGCCGCCGCGGGCTGGCAATACGCGTCGCTGCTGCTCGTCCCCGGCCCGCTGGCCGGCGCGTGGGCGATGTGGAGGTTGGAGAAGGGGGAGTGAATGCAA
>JAWKHU010000098.1:0-10642 GCA_041394685.1 Vicinamibacterales bacterium | reverse complement strand
CAGCCACGAGACCGCGTGGCGGAGGGCCCGCGTGAGCCTGTCAATCGGCGAGGTGGCTCGGATGCGCCAACGCGGCCTGGGCGCTCACTGGGCCAGGAAGCCGCCGTCGACCGTCAGGACCGAGCCCGTCACGAAGGACGCCTCGTCCGAGCACAACCAGAGGACGGCGGCGGCCACCTCGTCGATGGTCCCGACCCTGCCGAGCGGATGCTGCGCCACGATCCGAGCCTCCGTCTCGGCGTTCGCGAAGAACGTCTGCTCGTTGATGGCCGTTCGAACGACGGCGGGCGCGACGGCGTTGACGCGGAGCCCCTTGGGCGCGTACTCCATGGCCGCGGCTCTGGTCAGCCCGATGACGCCGTGCTTGCTGGCCGTGTACGCACAGCCCACCGGTGCCGCCACGAAGCCGGACACCGAGGCCATGTTCACGATGGCCGCGTGCGGTTGCTTCAGGAGCTCGGGGATCTCCCACTTCATGCAGTAGAAGAGCCCGTCCAGGTTGACCGAGAGAACGTCGCGCCACGTGTCGATGGGGTAGTCCGCGGTCCGCCTGCCCGTACCGCCGATGCCCGCGTTGTTGATGGCGAGGTCGAGCCTGCCGTAGCGGGACACCGCGGCGGCCACCAGGCGGCGCGCGTCGTCTGGCGCGGAGACGTCCGCCTGCACGAAGGTGGCCTCGCCCCCGGAGGACCGGAGCTCCTCCGCGGCCCGTTCGCCCACGTCGGCGCGCCGCGCCGCGAGGACGACCGCCGCTCCCTCGCGCGAGAAGGCACGCGCGATGCCGAGGCCGAGGCCGCCGGTCGCGCCCGTCACCAGGACCACTCTCGACAGGAATCGTTCGGCCACGTCCGTCCTCGTGGAGAGCGATCCTACGGCACAATCGCGGGCGGCGACACTGGTCGAGACATGCGAGGGCACCGTGAACAGAGCCGAAGCACCGTCGAGGTACTGCGATCTGGTGATGAAGGGCGGCGTCACCAGCGGCATCGTCTATCCCCTGGCCATCACCGAGCTCTCGAAGGTCTTCCGTCTCAAGAACATCGGCGGGACCAGCGCGGCGGCAATCGCGGCGGCCGCGGCGGCTGCGGCGGAATACCGGCGGTGCGCCACGGGCGGTGATCGATCCGGCTTCGACACGCTGGAAGACCTGCCCGCGTTCCTCGGGGGCTCCCCAGCCGGGATGACCGGCACCCGACTGCTGCACTTCTTCCAGCCACGGCCCGGCGCGCGTCGGCTCTTCAACACCGTGGTGGCCGCCTTCGGCGCGAGCGATGGCGCGTTGCGCAAGGGGCTCCTGGCGGCTGCCCGGAACTTCTGGCCCTTCCTCCTCGCCGGCAGTCTGCCGGGGATCGCGGCGCTGACGCTGGCGGTGATGTCGCCCCCGTCGGGCCTGGCGTGGGTGGCCGGCCTGCTCGGCGTGGTCGTCGCGGCGGTGGGCGCGATGCTCGCGGTCTCGGTGACGGCCCTTCGCGTGCTGCTCGTCGACGTCCCGTCGAACTTCTTCGGCCTGACGACCGGAATGCGAGGCGCGCCGAGCGCCGCGCAGCCTCTCACGGAGTGGCTCACGGACTACCTGAACGAACTCGCCGGGCTTCGGTGCGGGGCCGACCGCTGACCTTCGGAGACCTGTGGCGTGCGGATGGCGGAGATGGCTCGGAGCGGGCCGTGAACCTCGAGATGATCACGACGTGCCTGACGCACGGCCGTCCGTACCGGCTGCCGTTCCGCGACGACGACCAGGTGCGCGAGAACAAGCCGTTCTTCTTCAGCGAGCGCGACTTCCGGCAGCTGTTTCCCGCGTCGGTCGTCGACTGGATGGTCGAGCACGCACGGCCCATCGAGGCCAATGGGTCCGGTGAGCAGTCCCGCTCAGCGCCCATCCCACCCGGATTCTTCCCGCTGCCACCGCCGGACGAACTGCCGGTCGTGGTCGCCGTTCGCCTGAGCATCAGCTTTCCGGTGCTGCTCTCGGCCGTGCCGCTCTACGCGATCGACTTCAGCCGCAAGGAGGTCGCCAATCGACGGGTCGAGCGCTGCTGGTTCTCGGACGGCGGCATCAGCAGCAACTTTCCCGTCCACTTCTTCGATGCGGCGTTTCCACGGTGGCCCACGTTCGGCATCGATCTCGTGGACACGCATCCGGACTACGGCGCCGGCGTGTACGTGCCTGACAGCAACGTCGGGGCCGTCCAGGTCAAGTGGCGCCATTTGAAGGAGCGACCGGGAAGCGCCGCGCTCGCCGACTTCCTGACGACCATCGTCCTGACGGCGAAGGACTGGAGCGACAACGCGCAGTGCCGCATGCCCGGTTTTCGCGACCGCATCGCGCAGGTGTCGCTGGACCCCGCCGACGGCGGCCTGAACCTGCAGATGGACAAGGAGCAGATCACGCGCGTGGCGGACTACGGCCGTGAGGCCGGGCGAATCTTCGTCGACCGCTTCTATCACGGCCGGTCCAGCCTGAACTGGGAGAACCACCGGCAGGTTCGGTTGCGGTCGAGCCTGGCCAGCATCGAGGAGTGGCTGATCAAGGCGGAACAGGGGTGCGCGAACCCACAGCCGGGCGACCTTGCCTACGACCAGCTGATTGACTCGCCGGCCGCGCCGAGCTACGCGTGGAAGGGCAACCAGGCCGGCGCCGCTGCGGCGCTGATGGCCGAGATGCGCGCCACGGCCAAGCGACTGCTGCGCCTGCTCTCCAGCGACCGGATGGCCGCGGGCGGCCCGAGGCCATCCGCCGAACTGCGTCACCGGCCTCGCGTGTGACCGCCGCGCGGTGAGGACACGCGTGGTCCTATCGGGGGTCGCTAGCGGATGCCGAGCTCCGTGGCCAGGCGCTCCAACGCGCGATTGAACGCCATCCGCGCGGCGTCGTCCGACCGCTTCCCCAGAATGGTCCGGATGTCCGCGAACGAGCGATTGTCGTACAGCCGCAGCAACAGAATCTGGCGGTCGGTCGGGTGGAGTCGCATCGCCGCCATTCGGACCCGTTCCTCTTCCTCCCGGCGTATCGCCTGTTCGAGCGGCGACGCGTCGGGCGCGGCCACGTCGTCCGTCAGCGCTTCCGGGGCGCCCCGCGTCGAGACCTTGCGGACGGCATCGACCAGCAGGTTCATAAACGACCGGCGCATGTACGCGGGCAGGGCCTGCGCCGAACGCAGCTGGATGGAGCCGATCCGCCGGAGGGTGCCAAGGGCGGCGCCTTGCGCGATGTCCTCGGTGTCGGCGGATCCGCGGGCGTAGGACGGCAGCTTTCCCCGCCCCCATCGGCGCAGGTCGGGCACGAGGCGCGCGACCAGGGATCTGGCTGCCGACCGGCTTCCGTCGGCTGCCTGTCGGAACAGCGTCGACGTGGACCCGGAGACAGCCGTTCGGCTCTCCTCCGGTGGGCGATCGGGCGGGGGGTCCTCCACCACGGGGATCGTCACTCAATTCTGCCGACGGCGAAGGCGGCGATCAAGAATACTGCCCGTGATTGGCCGTCGCCTCTCCCATTTCTACGTCCTGCGCAGCCTGGGCAGCGGCGGTATGGGGGTGGTGTGCGAGGCGCAGGACCTCCGGCTCCCGCGGTCCGTGGCGATCAAGGTGCTCAAGCCCGCGCTGGCCCGCGACACCGACGCGATGCGGCGGTTCCGTCGCGAGGCCCGCCTCGCGGCATCGCTGAATCACCCCAACATCTGCACCATCCTCGAGGTGGAGGACGAAGGGGCGCAGCCGTTCATCGTCATGGAACTGCTGCAGGGACGGACCTTGAAGACCCTGATCGGCCAGCGACCGCTCGCCGAGGCAGAGCTCCTGGGCATCGGCGTCCAGATCGCGGCTGCGCTCGGCACCGCGCACGACCACGGCATCATGCACCGTGACGTCACGCCCGGCAACGTGTTCATGACGGTCGATGGGCGGATCAAGGTGCTCGACTTCGGTCTCGCCAAGCAGTACCGGTCGCTCGACGACGACACGCTCCTGACCGACGACGTGACGCGCACCGGGGAGGCGCCTGGCACCGTGCACTACATGGCGCCCGAGCAGTTCGACACCGATGCGACGGTCGACCATCGGTGCGATCTGTATTCGCTCGGGGCCGTGCTCTATCAGGCGGCTTCGGGGTCGCGTCCCTTCGACGCCGCCACGAGGAACGAGCTCGTCTCGGCGATCCGCGAGCAGGCGCCCACTCCCCTTCGCCAACTGGCGCCGCACGTGTCGCCCGGGCTCGCCGTCGTCGTCGAGCGCCTGCTCGAGCAGGCGCCCGCGCTGCGCTATCAGAGCGCCTGGAACCTTCACGCCGACCTCGAAGAGCCTTCGAAGCGGTCCGCCGGCGGAGGCCGAGGCGAAGGGCAAGGCCCACAACACTCGCGTCGTCCTGGCCGTCCTGCCGTTTCGAACGCTTGGGGCACCAACACCCGCCAGCGAACAGTTCCGGCAGGGCCTGGCGGAGGACGTCGCCCACGGCCTTGCCGCGCTCGGCTCCGTCAAGGTGCTGCCCGGAACCACGACGCGGCACCGGTCCGACGCGCCGTCGGCCGCCGACCTGCGGGCGCTGCACGTGGACCTGGGCGTCGAAGCCACCGTGCAGCAGCTCCCGGCACAGATGCAGGTCATCGCGAGCCTTTTCAGGGCCGCTGACGCCGGCGCCGTCGTGTCGTCGGTTCGCCTCGACCGCGCGACCGACGACCTGCTCGCGTCGCAGCGCGACGCGGCCGGTGAGATCGTCCGGGCGTTCGCGTCGCCCCTGAAAGCGGCCGCGAGGCGACCGCCAGAGCGCATCGAAGCCGAGAACGCCTACAGGCGCGGGCTCTATCACTGGAAGCAGTGCTTCTCGGGCGGGTGGGAGCAGGCGCTCCAGCAGTACAAGCTCGCGATCGAGCACGAACCGGAGTTCGTCGAGGCGCACGTCGCCGAAGCGGCCGTCTACAACTTTCTCGGCTATTACTGCGTCATGCGGCCCAAGCTGGCCTTCCAGGTGGCACGGCAGGCCAGCCTGCGCGCGCTGGAGGTGGACGATCGCTCGGCTCCCGCGCATCTCGAATGCCGCGCTGGCGACGCTCCGGAGGCGACTGGGCGTGGGACGAGGCCGAGGAGTCCTTCCGGCAGGCGCTCACGCTCGCGCCGGACCACGCCCTCGCGCACACCTACTACGCATGGCTCCTGGTGCTGCTCGGCCGCGACGAGGTCGCCATCTCCGAGGCGGAAGCCGGGCTGTCGCTGGCGCCCCAGTCCCGGCTGACCGCGAGCGGCCTGGCGCAGACGCTGTACCTGGCCCGGCGGTACCACGACGCCGTCGCGGTCTGTGACGCCTGCCTGGACCGCGATGACGCCTATGTGTTCGCCGTCCACCTGCGCGGCCAGTGCCGCCAGATGCTCGGCGACTTCGACGGTGCGGCGCACGACATGGAGCGGGCGGCGATGCTGACCGGGAGGACGCCGTTCTACCTGGCGCTCCTGGGGCACTGCTACGGCGTGGGCCGACGGCACGCGGACGCGGAGCAGCTGCTCCAGCAGTTCCAGGCGATGGAAGCGGCGGCGCAGTACGTGCCGCCGCACTGCTACGTGTACACGCTGGCCGGGCTCGGCCGCCCCGAGGAAGCGCTGGCGCACCAGGAGCGGGCGTACGAGGACGGCGCCTCGCCCTTCAATTACCTCACTCCCAACATCCGCGGGTTGTTCGCGTTGGAGCCCGGCCAGCGCGATCGCCTGCGGCAGATGCGCCTGGCTTTGTGAGCGGCCCCGAATCCGGCGCGTCGTGGGCGGATCCCCCGCCGCGGTCGCTGGCGGACGTCCTCCGCCGCCGCGCGCGGGAGACACCGGACAAGGTCGCGACCGTGTGCGAGGGGCGGGTCCTGTCGTTCAGGGACCTCGACGACCGCGCGAACCGGGTGGCGCACGCGCTGATGGCGGCGACGGCCGTCGGCGACCGCGTGGCCCTGCTGGACTCGAACTCCGACGCGTTCTACGAGCTGCTGTTCGGCGTGGCACGCTGCAGCCGGGTGCTGGTGCCCCTCGGCTTCCGCCTGGCCGAGCCCGAGATCGTCGACATCCTCAACGCGTCCGGCACGGTGCTGCTCGTGCTCGGGGCCGCGTTCGCCGACAGGCGTGACCACCTGCGCGCCGCCTGTCCGGCCCTCACGCGGATCGTCGTCATCGGGGCGCCCGAGGGATCCGGAACCTACGACGACTGGCTCGACGGTCCGCCGCCCCCGGATCCCCACGAGGACGGTCCGGCATCGACGCCCGTGATGCTCGTGTACTCGAGCGGCACGACCGGCCAGCCCAAGGGCGCCACGCTCACACAGGCGAACCTGCTCGTCGCGCCCGCGATCCTCCTGCGTGAGTACGGCTGTCGAGCGGACGACGTGGCGCTCGTCTGCCTGCCCGTGTCCCATGTCAGCGGCGGCCTCTGGGGCGTGTCGAGCCTCTACGCGGGGATGCCCACCGTGATCCTGCGGCCGACGGGCGTCGTCGACATCCTTGCGGCCATCCAGGCCCATCGCGTCACCAAGGTGTTCCTGGTGCCGGCCCTCCTCCAGCGCCTCGTGGAGCAGAAGGCCGGCCATGACTGCTCCACCCTCGACCTGATCGTCTACGGGGGCTCTCCCATCGCGCCGGCGCTGCTCCGGGAGGCCGTGCGGGCGTTCGGCTGCCAGTTCGCCCAGCTGTACGGCTTGACGGAGACGGCCGGTGCCGTCTGCTACCTGACGCCGGCGGATCATCTCCGCGACGACGACGCCCTGCTCGACTCGTGCGGGCGGCCGCTGCCGGGAGTCGAGCTGCGCGTCGTCGACGAGGCCGGGAACGATGTTCCGGTGGGGACGCCGGGGGAAATCGTCGTGCGGGGCCGTCAAATCATGCGCGGGTACTGGCCGGCCACGGACGACCGGACGTCGATCTTCCACGGCGACTGGCTCCGGACCGGCGACGTCGGCGTGGTGGACGCCGCCGGCTACGTCTACGTCCGCGATCGGTTGAAGGACATGATCATCACCGGCGGCGAAAAGGTCTATCCGGCGGAAGTGGAGCAGGTGCTCGCGCGGCACGCGGCCGTCGCGGACGTCGCCGTGTTCGGCCTCCCCGATCCGCAGTGGGGAGAGGCCGTGGCCTGCGCGGTGGTGCCCGCGCCCGGTGCGTCTCCCGATGCCGAGGAGCTCCGGGCCTTCGCCCGTCAGTACCTCGCGCGATACAAGGTGCCCTCGCGCGTGTCGGTCGTCCCCAGCCTTCCCCGCAATGCGGCCGGGAAGGTCCTCAAGCGGGAGCTGCGCGAGCGAGGAGCATCGCTCCCGTAGCCGTACCGTCGCGCCATCCGCCGAGTCGTCCACGCCCCGCCCCCCAAGGAGCAGGTCATGTCCACGCCCCCGCGCCCGATTCAGACGCCGCTCAACCTGTTTCTGCCGCTCAAGGACGGCCACGCGCCGGATGTCGCCGACCTCCTGATGGCACTGGACGCGGCCGAGCCCAATCCGGTGCACGTCGCCCTCGCCAGGCTCGGCAACGTGCACGGGGCGCAGTTCGTCCTGCAGACGTTCGACAAAACCGCGTTCCTGGCGGTCCTGACGACCTACGACAGCTCGTTCGACGACTACATCCTGTCGTTCGTCGAGGCGATCGGGACGATCTTCGACAAGATCCTGCAGCACGTCGATGGCTGGAACGGCACGACGCCCGTCCGCGAGCGCAGTGCGGAGTTCCTGGAGTTCCTGCGGAGGCACGACGCGCGCAGTCTCGGCCGCTACAGCGCGTATCCGGGCGCCCGCGTCTTCGACGTCCGGAGCGCGCTGGGGATGGCCCCCGCCGTGCCCGTCACGTCGCCGCCGGTCGAGCCCCTGGCCACCCGGCCAGTGGCCGGCATCCAGAGCCTGGTCCTGAATGCGCCGAAGCAGGAACAGCTCCGGTACCACTTCTTCAGGATCGACGACCCGAAGCTCGCGCGCCGCTTCGTCCGGGAGTTCACGGACGGCGGCCGCTTCGCCGTGCACCTCGGCCCGGAGCTGCCCGGCCCCACCGAGACGACCCACTATCTCGGCGTCACGGCCGTCGGGCTGCACGTGCTCGGCACGTCGCTCGACACGTTCCCGAAGGCGTTCGTCGATGGCGCCAAGGCGCGCGCGCTCATGCTGGGCGACCGGGGCCCGAGTTCGCCCCTGCACTGGGACCTCGCCCACGACGACATCGACCTCTGCGTGCTGCTCTACGCCGGGACGCCGCAGGCCTCGACACCGCGTCCACCTCGCTCATTCAGTCGGCGCAGGCCAGTGGATGCCGTCAGGTCGACGCGCGCGACGGCCGGGTGCTTCCCGCTCCGGGCGCGGAGGAGCGACGAAGCGCCGCGAGCACTTCGGCTTCGTGGATGGCATCAGCCAGCCGCGGATCGAGGGACTCCACAAACACAAGCCGGGGGAGCATCCCGTGCCGCTCGGGATGTTCGTCCTGGGACGGCCCGATACCCGGCCCGATGGCGCCGCCGTCACGCACAGTCCGGTCCCGAAGCCCCTCGACCTCGCCACTGACGGCACCTTCGGCGCGTTCCGGATCATGGAACAGGACCGCGCCGCCTTCGATGCCTTCCTCGCGGCGAACGCCGAGACGGACACCCGCCGTGAGCTGCTGGCGGCGAAGGTCGTCGGGCGGTTTCGCGACGGGAAGCCGCTGGCCGATCCCCACGCGGCCGCGGCGTCGAACGACTTCGACTACGTGAACGATCCCGGCGGGCAGCTCTGCCCGATCGGCGCGCACACGCGGCGCGCCTACCCGCGCAGCTCGCCGACGCTCGGCGCCGCCGGCCGCCGGGCCCGCCTGATCCGGCGGGGCATGACCTACGGCCCGCCGTTCGACGAGGCACCCGACGCGAAGCGCGGCGTCCTCGGGCTGTTCCTGTGCGTGGACCTCGAGCACCAGTTCGAGTTCGTGCTGAAGAACTGGATCAACGAGGGGCTGTTCGCGCCCGGCCTGCCGCCGCAGGAGGCCGATCCGCTGGCGGGGCCCCACGGCGCGTGCGCCACCTTCACCTATCCGGACGGCCGGGGCGCGGTGTCCCACCGGCTGTCGCAGTTCGTCACGACGCGCGGCGCCGTCTACCTGTTCTTCCCGAGCGCCCCGGGGATCCGCCACCTGGCGCAGCCGGGTCCGGATTCGTCCCGTTCCAGCCGGACGTCGTCCACGGACGGGACTGCCGGGGCACGCGCCCACGGGCCGTCGGAGGACGCCGCCAGGATCGTCGCCAACGTCCGGGAGAACGCGGCGACGCTGGGCAGCCGCGATGCCCACCCGAGGCATCACGGGATCGTTCGAGCCAGGTTCACGGTGGCCGCGGGGCTGGACTCCACGCTCCGGCAGGGCATCTTCGCCCGGCCGGGCGCCACGTTCCCGGCGTACGTCCGTTTCTCCAACGGACGGCCCGGCGGCCTGCACGACGCTGCCCCCGATGCCCGGGGCATGGCCATCAAGCTCATGGGGGTCGAGGGGACGCCCGTGCTGGAGGGCGACGAACTGCGGACGCAGGACTTCATCCTGGTCGCGCATCCCACGTTCTTCGTCCCGAGCCTGGCGGAGTACCTGCGATTCCAGCAATCGTCGAAGGCGCCCGCCGTCCTGGCGCGCGACTTTCCGCTGGTGCTGCCGTCGTTCCCGAGCATCGAGAGTCCGCTGGCGACGGTGTACTTCAGCCAGACCGCCTACGCCCTCGGCGACGCGCTCGCGGTGAAGTATTCCGTCCGTCCCGTCGAGCCCGCCGAGCGGCCGCACCTCTCGCCAGCCGAGATCGAGCGGCGCTTCGGGGCCGATCCCCGGTACCTGCAGAAGGCGATGGCGGAGCATCTCGACCACCACGGCGCCACCTTCGAGTTCCGCGTCCAGACGCGGCCGGGACACGACGGCCGCGAGGTGGACGACCCGACGATCGAGTGGACGCAGCCGTGGACCACGGTCGCCACGCTCACGATCCACCCTCAGAAGTTCCTGTCCGCCAGACAGATCAGGTTCGCCGAGCACATCTCCTACAGCCCGTGGCACGCCAAGCAGGACCATCGGCCGCTCGGCCCCATCAACATGGTCCGACGGGAGGCCTACCTGGCCAGCCGCGAGGCGCGCTACGCGGCCACCCACTCGGCCCTGGCGGAACCCACGGGGGACGAGAAGTTCTGAGTCACGGCCCGCACGCCGCCTGAGACGTGCCAGCCACGCCGGACGGATTCGCGCCCGGGCGGTTTGGACGAGTCGGCGGCGGGGCGCACCGCGACGCCACGAGGCAGCCGCCGGAGGCGGGCGTTGTCCGACGCCCGCAAGCCGCGTAGAATCGCGGCGTTTCCCGACGGGTGCCTCGTCGTTCGAAGGAGCGTCCCATGCCGACCCCTCAGTCGCGTCGCGTCCGCCGCCTCTCCGGTTCCGCCCTCGCCGCGCTCCTGGGCGCCCTGGCAGTCGCCGCCTGGACGGCGGCCGGTCTCGCGCAGTCGAAGACGCCGTTTGCCATCCCGACGGCCGAGACGCCGCAGCCGACGAAGGACATCGCGGCGGTGCCGGGGTCGCGGGCCCAGGGCTGGCAGAGCCAGGGCCGCTCGGAGGTCCTGGCCCGGCACGGCATCCTCGCCACGAGCGACCCGCTGGCCTCGCAGGCCGGCCTCGACATCCTGCGCCAGGGCGGCAACGCCATCGACGC
>JAWKHU010000097.1:0-10951 GCA_041394685.1 Vicinamibacterales bacterium | reverse complement strand
ACGATGCATAGGCGCCGTTGAGCGTGTTGACCTTGAGCGCTTCGGCGACCGTGATGCGCTGGTTGGCGCCCCAGGTCTCGCCGTTCCAGCCCTTGCGGGTCACCATGCCCTGCATGCCCATGAGCGGCGCGAACGGGCCGGGGCTGAAGTCCGAGCCGGCCACGGCCCACACGCCCGCGTCCAGCAGCGAGCGGTACGCCATGCAGTGCTTCATCATCTCCTCGCCGTAGAACGAGAACTTGTCGCTGTTGTAGTAGGCGTAGGTGGTGAACATCGCCGGCACGGCGCCGGCGGCCTTGATGCGGCGCACCAGGTCGTCGTTGACGAGCGTGCAGTGCGTGATCTTGGGCCTGGCGTCCGGGCGCGGAAAGACCTTCTGCGCGCGTTCGATGGCCGTCAGGTACATGTCGATGGCCACGTCGCCGTTGGCGTGGCAGTTGACCTGGATGCCGGCACGGTGAACCCGCTCGACCCAGGCGTTGAGCTCGTCCTGGGGCTCGGTCACGTTGCCCGAATAGGTCGTGCCCGGATACGGCGTGCTGAGCGCCATCGTGCGTTCGGAGAACGAGCCGTCCACCGTGTGCTCGGACGTGGCGCCGAAGCGGATCCACTCGTCGCCGAACCCCGTCATGACGCCCGAGGCGAGCAGCGACTCGAGCACACGGCCGTTCGTCTCGTAGCTCACGCGGTGCGACAGGTCGCCGCGCGCGCGGACCTGCTGCAGGGCGGCGAGATCGCCCCCTTCGTGATGCACGCTGGTCAGCCCGTAGCGGACGAACTGCTTGGAGATGTGCGCCAGCCCGTCGCGTGCGCGCTCGTCGCGCTGGGCGTCAGTGAAGGAGGGCCGCGTCCCGACGTCGTTGAACACCACGCGCGCGCGGTCCGTCACCCGCCCGTTCAGCTCGCCGTCGTCACCGCGATCGAACGTGCCACCCGGCGGGGCGGGCGTGTCCTTCGTGATCCCCGCCATCTCGAGCGCCTTGTGGTTGTAGAAAGAGGTGTGGCCGCCGCGGTGCCGGACCACCACGGGGTGCTCCAGCGACACGCGGTCGAGGTCCACCGCGTTCAGCATGTGCTGGTCCTTCACCTTGGTGTCGTCGAAGAAGTAGCCCTCGACCCACGTGCCTGGCGGGGTCTGCTGGGCCTTCGCGCGCAGCTTGCCGATGATGCTCTCGACGCTGACGAACTCCACCTCGAAGGGATTGCCGACCAGCACCTCGTAGAGCAGCACCTCGCCGCTGGCGTGGTTGTGGCAGTCAACGAAGCCCGGCACCACCGTCATGCCCTTCGCGTCGAACACCTGCGTGCTCTTGCCGGCGAGGCCCTTGATGTCGGCCGTCGAGCCGACGGCCGTGAAGCGGCCGGCCGTCACCGCGAACGCCTCCGCACGCGGCATGGCATCGTCCACGGTGTGCACGGCGGCGTTGATGACGATGAGGTCGGGGTCCTGGCCGTCGAGGGCCGCGGCCTGCACCCGCGCCTCCGCGCCGATCCACGGGGCCGAGGCGACCCCGGCCAGCCCGGCACCGGTGAGGTGCATGAACTCTCGACGACTGCGGTGGTCTCTCGCCATGGGTCCCTCTCGTTTCGTCCTGCGGCGACCGCCGGCCGGATCCGGACGTCCCGCGTAGCGCCAGCGAAACGATACGAGGACGTCAGCCGGATTTCAAGGCACGAAGGGCACGGAGGGCAGGCACGAAGGGCACGAAGGGCACGGAGGACACGGAGGACACGGGGGCGCGGCGGCCTCGTTGGCGGTATGCTCGGCCGATGCGGCTTCCGGGGCCGGGTCGGGTCGCGTGCGCGGTGGCGGGCGCCTGCCTGGCCGTGCTCGTGGCCGTACCCGGCGCGGCGGCGCAGGTGGACCCGCCGCTGTGGAGCGAGTCGGCGCTGGCGCAGTGGGTGGAATCTGCGGAGGCCCATGCGCCGGGCCGGTGGACGGTCCGCTCATCGGCCTGGCGCGGCTGCCCGGCGACGAGCTGCGCGCGCTCTGGACCAGCATCCAGATTCTGCTGCAGGTGGCCGACAACCCCTGGGTCACCCGCTTCCGCGTGCCGCGGGCGACGCGCGCCGACCCGCGGTTCCGCCGCGACACGATCATCGTGTTCACACCCGACCAGCAGCGGCGGCTGCAGTCCCTCGTGGAGCGGGTGCGCCGGCGCGGCATCCCGCTGTTCCTGCAGCGGGCAATCGTCGCCCACACCGACGTGGTCGTCCTCGCCCCGGACGTCGCGGCCGCGGCCTACGGCACGTCGTACGCGTCGGATCCGATCCGCATGCGCGTGGGCGACGGGCAGATGGACGGCGCCGAGTCGGTCAGCCTGCACGGGGAGAGGGCGCGCGCCGTGCTGACGCGGCTCGACGATGGCCCGGACGCCACGGCGTTCGGGCGGGACTGGTATCGCGCCACGCTGGCGTTCCAGCAGCAGTTCGAGTCGTTCGACTCGCCGCACCTGCGCGCGGCGCTCCAGGCCTTTCCGGATGATCCCGGCATCCGGTTCATGAGCGGGTGTCAGCACGAAGCGCTGGCCGGACCGCTGTTCCAGGCGTTCGCGCGGTCCTATCGCCATTCCGGGCTGCGGCCCGACATCGATTCCTCCAGCCGCGAGCTGGCGGCTGCCGAGCGTGAGTTTCGGCGAGCGCTGGCCGCCGACCCGGCGCACACGGAAGCACGCCTGCACCTGGGCCGCGTCCTCTCACTGCGCGGCCGACACCAGGAGGGAGCGGCCGAACTCGAAGCGGCATACACGGACACCCGTGACGCGCTGCTGCAATACTTCGCGGCGCTCTTCCTCGGCGACGCACACGAGGCCCTCGGGCGGCTCGCCGTTGCCCGCTCCTGGTACGAGCGAGCGGCCCGCGCGACAGCCGATGCCCGCATCCCGCATCTCGCGCTGGCCCGCCTCGCGCGCGAACTGGGCGACGATCGGGCCGCCGAGGCGAGCCTGGAGCGCGCGCTGGCGCGTCCGCCCGTCGAGGGGCAGCCGGTGGAGCCGTGGTGGGCCTATCGGCATACCCAGGCGCGGGGCGCCGCGGCGCAGCTCGACGCCCTGCGTCTGCGTGTCGTGCAAGGCGGGGGACCACCGTGATCGCGCGCCTGGCCGGCGCCGTTCTCATGGCGGGCCTTGCCACCGCCGGGCCATCGGCCCGGCAGGCGACCTTCTCGGCTCGTGTCGAGGGCGTGCGCATCGACGTGCTCGTCACCGATGGCGGCCGTCCCGTGCCGGGCCTGGGGCCGGCCGACTTCGAGGTCCGCGACAACGGCGTCCTGCAGACGATCGACCTCGTCAGCCTGGGGGATGTGCCCCTGGGCGTCATGCTCGCCCTCGACGCCAGCCGCAGCGTGAACGGGGAGCAGTTGCGCAATCTCCGGGCGGCGGGCCGCCTCCTCCTCGACGGCTTGCGGGCCGACGACCGTGCGTCGCTCCTCACCTTCGACCTGGCCGTCGCCCTGCGCGCACCGTTCACCAGCGCGTTCGCCGACGTGGCGCGCGCGCTCGACGAGACCACGGCGAGTGGCGATACGGCGCTCGTGGACGCCGCGCTCGGGGCCGTGCTCGTCGCCGACCGCGACGGCGGGCGGAACGTCGTGGTGATCTTCAGCGACGGGACGGACACGGCCAGCTTCATGCCCGCCGACCGGGTGGTGCAGACCGCCGAGCGGTCGCGTGTCCTCGTGTACGGGGTGGCTGCGCCGGGTGTGGACGACACGGGGTTCCTGCGCGCCCTGGCAGCCGGCACGGGCGGACGGCTCGTGGAACTGGAGCGCGCCGGCGACCCGGGCGCGGCCTTTCGCGACATCCTCGAGGAGGTCCGCCGCCGCTATCTGGTCACCTTCACCCCCACCGGCGTGGCTCGCGGCGGCTGGCACCGCCTGGACGTCCGCGTCAACCGCCGCGGCGCCCGCGTGCATGCCAGGTCCGGCTACGTATCAGCTTCGCAGTGAGGCACCCTTCGTGCCCTCCGTGCCCTCCGTGTATCAGGGGAGTGTGCGCAACCTGACCTCGCACCCCAGGTCGAGCGCGAAGCGGCCGCGGGCGCGCGGGACGAGCCGAATGTCGGGTGTCTTCTGCTCGAGGCGCCGGCGGAGGAGCAGGAGCCGGCTCTCGAGGTTGTCCTTCAGCTCCGGCAGGTTGAGCGACTTGTCGAGGCGCAGCTCGCGGTTGGTGAACTCGGCGCGGCCGTCTCGCGTGCGAATCGCCAGCAGCTTCCACAGGATGCGCGCCGGAAGGCTGCGGATCAGATACTCGCCGTCCACCATCACCAGCTCGTCGCCCTCGTAGTAGACGATCTCCCGCGGACGCGCCGTGACCGGAGAAGGCGGGGCCGCTGGCGCGGCCGGTCCCACGGCGGCCACCGGCACGTCGGCCTCGGCGCGCTCCTGCAGCTGCATGTTCTGGATCGCAATCGCGAGGTAGCTGCCGAGGAGCTCGATCGACGCCTTGTCTTCCTCGTGGAAGCGGTACGGCTCCTCGCTTTCGATGCACAGCACGCCGACCAGCTCGCCGCGCACCATCAGGGGCACGCCCAACTGGCTCGCGGGGCTGGCCAGGCCGGGCAGCGGAATCCGCGGCGGCGGGGCCATGCCGCTCTGCTGCGCCCGCGTGGCCACCGCGTGCGCGTAGAGCATGGCGCGGAGCAGCCCCGAGATGCGAATGGGCTTCCGGGCCTCGGCCACCAGGCCGACGATGCCCTCGCCGAGGCGGGCTTCTGCGCCGACACCCGTGTCCCCGTACCCGCGGCTGGCGATTGTCACCAGCACGCCCGGCTCCTCCGCCGGCACCAGCAGCATCGCGTGCCGGAAGCCGAAGATCTCCTCGAGGCCGGCCAGGATGGAGTCGAGCAGGACATCGAGGCAGGCGGCCCCGTTCACCCGCTCGGTCATGTCCTGCAGCGCCCGCATGGTGAACCGTGCATCGGCCGCGCCGGGGCGAGCCTCGCCCCCGGCCTCGAACACGCCGCCCACATCGTCGGCCACGGGTTCGATTGCCTGTACCTCGTAGATGTCGGCGGCGAGCAGCTTGAAGATCCCCTTGACGCCCGTGTACGACGCGATGGCCTCGATGCGCAGGTCCATGCGCTCGAACACCGGCCCGGACGTCTCCGATCGCACGAGACTGAGGCGGAGGGCCCAGCACTGCGAGCTGTCCGGATCGATCACGCGGACCAGCGCCTGTGGGTTCTCCGCCACGTTGCGCCGGCTCTTGTTGAAGAACTGGAAGGACAGGGCGACGTGGCGCTCGTCCACGTACTCGACGTGACTGAGGTACGCGGCGTTGGGGACGCCGTCCCGCGAGCAGGTGTAGAGCGTCGCCGGGATCAGCCCCTGCCAGCAGGGAGCGAGCGACTCGAGCGTCGGCGTCATGACAGGGGAGCGCCGGCGCCAGGTCCGGGCGTCTGATCGAAGAGCGCCTGCACGCGGATGCGGATGGCGATGCACGGCCAGACGATCCACGATTCGGTGGCGGCGCGCGGCAGGCCGACCATCTCGAGGACGTCGAGGAAGTGATCCCACTGCGCGCGGACGAGCGACTGATCCTCGGGTCCGGCGGCACGCGCGTCCACGAACACGCCCTTCACCTGGCAGCCGCGATCGTCGGTCGGGCGGGTGACGACAATCGCCGCCTGGCCGTTCGCGCGCAGGTCGGCGAGGACCGGGTCTGCCGAGACCGACGGGACGTACGCCACGACGTGATGGCCATCGTCGTCCACCGTGAGCGCCGTGACGCGTGCGGCATTGGGCTCGAGCCGTTCGTTCCTGGATGCGATGTGCGAGGAGTGACCCTCGATCAGGAAGGCCGCCAACTCTCTGCCCACCATACGGTTAGGCGAGTATAGCCCGGCTTAGGAAACTCTTAGGATTCTCGTAGGAATCCTTTAGCGTGCCGGCTCGAACCGCGGCGTGCCGCCATTCGTTTAGTCATGCGAGAGAGGGAGACATCGCATGACGTTCCGTTCCACGCACACTGTTCTCGGCGCTTCGATCCTCGCGTTCGGCCTGGCGCTGGCGCCTGCCGCGGTCCGCGTGACCGCCTCGTCCGACTTCACGACCGCGTCCACCCCGAGCATCGAGCACGGCGCGTACCTGGTTCGCACGATGGGCTGCAACGATTGCCACACGCCGCTCAAGATGGGGCCGAAGGGACCCGAACCCGACATGACGCGCGCGCTGACGGGCCACCCCGCGGATGTGACGCTCCCGCCGCCACCCCCGCCGCAGGGCCCCTGGATCTCGTCGTCGTCTGCCACCAACACCGCGTTCGCCGGGCCCTGGGGCGTCAGCTTCGCCGCCAACCTCACGCCCGACAAGGAGACGGGCCTGGGCGACTGGACCGAGGAGATGTTCATCAAGACGATGCGGACGGGCCTGCACCAGGGCAAGGGTCGCAAGGTGCTGCCGCCGATGCCCTACTTCATGCTGGGCGCGCTCACCGACCCCGACATCAAGGACTTGTTCGCCTACCTCCAGTCCCTGCCCGCGGTGCACAACCGCGTCCCCGCGCCCGTGGACCCGGAAGAGAAGCTCTTCTGAATTCTGAATTCAGAATTCTGAATTCCGAAGGATTGCGATGATTGCCCTTCGTCGCGTCGTGACGCTGCTCCTGACGCTCACCACCCTGGCCGGTTCGGGCCGGGGGTGGGCGTGCACACCGCTCGCGACGCCGGCTCCGTCGTCGCGCCGCGCTCGCTCATGGAGACGGGACCTATGCGTGGACAGGCAGCCAGGCGTCGTGGACCCTCGCAACCGCGCGTTCTCTCCCCAATGCCCCGCTGTGGACCGACGGCGCGGTGAAGCGCCGCTGGATCTTCCTGCCGCCGGGCGCGTCCATCGACGTGACGCGGATGGACGAAGTGGGACTTCCCGGTCGGGACGAAGCTGTGGAAGGAGTTTGCCGGCGGGCGCCGCGCCGAGACGCGGATGCTCTGGAAGGCTGGTGCCGACCAGTGGGTGTTCGCCAGCTACGCGTGGAACGCCGCAGGCACGGACGCCACGCTCGCGCCGCAGGATGGCCTGCCGGGCGCCGCCGGTGGCGCCAGGCGCGTTCCACGACCGTCGATCGACCAGTGCCGTGCGTGCCACGTGGCGCGGCGCACCGAGGTGCTGAGCTTCAACGTCATAAGCTCTCCACCGACCGCGGCCGCTCGCCATTCACGCCGAACCGCTGGAACCGGGGATGGTGACGCTGGCCACCCTCGAGACCGACGGCCTGCTCGCGCCGTCGTCACCGGACCCAGTGGCGCATCCGCCGCGCATCGACGCTCGGAACCCGGACGAGCGAGCGATGCTCGGCCTGGCCGGCAACTGGTGCGTGCCACAACCGCGCCGGCGACCTGGCGCCACTCGGGCTGCACTGGCGGCCCGCGGAACTCATCGGACACGGCGTGGACACCGCCGAGGCCATGGCGTCACGCGCACCGGACGAAGTGGCGGGTCCCCGGTGTGCCGGACGGCGAAACGCGGCTGGTGGACATCGACCATCCCGAGCAGAGCGCTGCTGCGGCGGATGCGCTCGCGCGCACCGGCGACGCAGATGCCGCCGCTCGGCACCGTCGTCCGCGACCAGGACGCCATCGCCCTCGTCACGCGCTGGCTGACTGACGCGGCCCGAGTCGCACTGAGCGTCAGCGGGCTTGGGGCCAGCGTGAGTTCTTAGAGTGATGCGTTGGCGCACCTGCCTGCGCGTCCCCGCACTCGCCGACGTCGTTCCTCACCAGCCCCTCCGCACTCGACCATCCGGATCCGGCAGCGGGGCAACGTTACTCTGTGAGAACATCCGACCCATCGTGCTTCGAAAGAACCTTGATTACTTGCACACGGATCGGCCGCAGAGCGAACGCGACTCGAGCGACTGGAGATCGAGCACTGGCGAGTCGGCTCCGCAGGCTCCGGGATCGGGGCTCCGTGGATGCGCTCACGAACTTCTCCAACCCAACAAGCTCGGGGACTCGGGCGTATTCCTGGTCAGCCTGTTGCCGTTTCTCGAGCGCTTTCGCCAGGCGAAGTCGGTGCTGGAAATCGGTGCCGGCCAGGGCTGGGCCAGGGTGCATGGTCAAGCGACTGTGCCCAGGGCGGCCGTCTCGGTCAGCGATATCAGCTCCGTCGCGCTCACCAACGTGTCGATCTGGGAGCACGTGTTCGGTGTGAACGTTGACGCGGTGTTCTGCGGCCAGCCACGAAGTTGCCGCTCAGAGACGAATCGGCTGACTGCGTGTTCTGTTTCGCAGCGGCCCATCACTTCAGAGAGCTGTCCGGCACGCTGGCGAGGTGCGACGACTGCTCAAGCCAGGAGGCCACTGCTTCTTCTTCTTCGAGCCGTCATGTCCGAGTGTGGCGTCCTCTGGCAACCTGGCGGGTGAACCGCAAGCGGCCGGAGGTGCAGGAGAAATGCTCGTTCCGAGCGCAGTGCGCGCAATGGCTGCTGGCCACGGCTTGGAGTGTGAGTGTCGCTATACCCCTACTCTGTCTAAGGGCGCCTCTCGAGACTGTCTACTATGCTGCGCTGAATACCGTGCCGGTGCTGCAGCGATTACTGCCATGCACGATGACGTTTCACTTCATCAAGCCGTCACGAGACAATTCGACGCCATCGCCCTCGTCACGCGCTGGCTGACGACGCGGCCCGAGTCGCACTGAGCGTCAGCGGCCCGGCGAGAGCAGGCCGAACGCGACGAGCGACGCGTCGGCACCGCTGCTGGTGGCGACGACCACGAACTGCCGGCCCTGCCGCGAGCGATAGGTCATCAGGGTGCCGGTGACGCGACGCGGCAGCGCCATCCGCCAGATCTCCTCCACCGATCCGCGTGTCGAGCGCGTGGAACGCGACGTCGGAACCGCCGACGAAGAGCAGCCCGCCGCGCGTCGGAGCATGCCGGGTGCCCGGTGTTCCCAGCGCCTCCGGCAAGGCGACCCCCTTCAGGGCGGGATGCTGCCGCAGCTGCGGGTTGTCGCCGAGCGGCACCCGCCAGGCGATGCGGCCCCCGTTCAGGTCGATGGCCACGACGTGCCTGTGCGACGGCTTCAGGAGCGGCAAGGGAGGTTGCGGCTTCCCGTCGACGACGGGCACGAACGTCGTGGAGCCGGAGAAGTCGCCCACCGGGGTTGGCGTCCACCTCATCGGCCCGCGGGTTCGACGCCGACAGGTCCGGCTTCCGCACCCTCGCGATCGTCGGCTGGTTGGTGGTCTTCACGAAGGGTAGCCGCTCGGCATCGAAGGCGCCGCCGCCCCAGTTGGCGCCGCCGATGCTGCCAGGTCGCATGATCATTGCCCTCGAGTGACGGCGGCGTGAACAGCGGACCGAGCCGATACTGCCGCATCGCCTGTTGCGCCTGCTCCCGCAGCGCCGGCGTGAGTCGAACGCATCGTCGAGCGACACGCCCTGCTCGGTGAACGCCGGCGGCACGGAGGTACACAGGCTGGGTAGGCAGGCGATCTCGCCGGGAACGTCGCTCGGTGGCACGGCCCGCTCCTCGATCGGCCACACGGGCGTGCCGGTCGCGCGATCGAACACGAAGGCGAAGCCCTGCTTGGTCAGCTGCACGACGGCGTCCACGGGCTTGCCGTTCGGCGTGATGGTCACCCAGGTTGGGTGGAGACGGCGGGTCGTAGTCCCAGATGCCGTGATGCACGAGCTGGAAGTGCCAGACGCGCCGTCCGGTCGCCGCGTCGAGACAGACGAGTGATTCGCCGAAGAGGCCTTCGCCAATCCGGTTGCCGCCGTACAGATCGTTCGACGGCGTGCCGACCGGCACGTAGAGCAGCCCCCGCGTCTCGTCCAGGGTCATCGGCGCCCACGCGTTCGTGTGGCCCGTGTACGCGGTGGAGCCCTCCTGCCACGTCTCGTGGCCGAACTCGCCCCGCTGTGGAATCGTGTGAAAGCTCCAGAGCTGACGGCCGGTCCGTGCGTCGAATCCGCGGATGTCTCCTGGCGGATCTCGACGATAGGCCAGCCGATCCCCGACGCCGTTGCCCAGGATGACGATGTCCTTGTAGACGACGGGCGGCGAGGTCTGCGTGTAATGCCGCTTCTCGATGGGCCAGACGAGGTTCTGACTGAGATCCACGACGCCGTGATCGCCGAACGCGTCCACGGGCCGGCCCGTCTCGGCGTCGAGGCAGATGAGGCGATACCGCGAGTTCAGGAACAGGCGAAGCTTGCCGTCGTCGCGCCACGCCGCCAGCCCCCGGTGGACGAACCCGGTCCCGTTCGGCGGCTGGCCGTCGGCGTAGGCCCTGGGATCGTACGACCACTTCTCCGTGCCGGTCTCGGCGTCCAGCGCGACGACGCGGTTGTACGGCGTACTCACGTAGAGCACGTTGTCGATCATGAGCGGGGTGTTCTGGAAGTTCCCCGGCCGGGTGCCGAAGTCCTCGAGCGGCGCATCCCCCGGCCGCCATTCCCAGGCGATCGCCAGGCCGCTCACGTTGTCGCGGTTGACGTCCGCGAGCGGCGAGGCCTTGGTGCCGCCGGGGTCGCCGCCGTACACCGGCCATTCCTGCATGGCCGGCTGGCGCGCGGCGACGAAGGCGGTCGCCAGCCCGGCGAGGAGGCTGGCCCACAACAGCGGTCGGAGCATCGCGGCGCTCCTACGGCGTGACGCCCGCCGCGGGCATCGACTTGTAGACACGGCCCGCCCGCATGACGAACTGCACGGACCGGAGATCCTCGATGCGGGCCACGGGATTGCCGGCCACCGCGATGATGTCGGCCTGCCGCCCGACGGCCAGCGTGCCGATCTCGTTCCCCATGTTCAGCGATTCGGCGGCGAGGGACGTGGCGCCGACGATGGCGTCCATCGGCGCCTGCCCGCCGTCGCGCACGCGGGTGATGATCTCGCGCGCGTTCTGCCCGTGCGCCCCGGCGACCGCGTCGGTGCCCATGGGCATCTTCACCTTCGAGGCCAGCGCGAGCTTGAACATCGGGTAGTTGAGGGGCACCTGGCGCTCCATGA
>JAWKHU010000096.1:0-12065 GCA_041394685.1 Vicinamibacterales bacterium | reverse complement strand
CAGGTTCATGCCGAGCATCGTGTCGCCCGGCCTGAGCGCGGCCAGCAGCACCGCCATGTTGGCCTGGGCTCCGGAGTGCGGCTGCACGTTGGCGTGTTCGGCGCCGAACAGGGCCTTGGCGCGATCGATGGCGAGCGCCTCGATCACGTCGACGTGCTCGCACCCGCCGTAGTAGCGCTTGCCGGGGTAGCCCTCGGCGTACTTGTTGGTGAGCACCGAGCCCGCGGCCTCGAGCACTGCGACGCTGACGAAGTTCTCCGAGGCGATCAGCTCCAGCCCGGACTCCTGCCGCTGTTCCTCGCGGCTGATGGCGGCCGCGACCTCGGGGTCGGCACTGGCCAGCGTGCGGTGGAAGAGACCGGGGTCGCTCATGGGATTCGGACGCTCGGGAAGGCGCAGCCCTAGGAGGCCGCCGCCGGGTGGTCGTACTGGTCGAGCAGCGCCAGCTTGCGCACGCGCTGCTCGTGTCGTCCGCCGGCGAACGGCGTGTCGAGGAAGGCCGCGACGATCGACGCGGCCTGGCCGACGCTGGTTCGTCTGGCGCCGAGCGTGAGCACGTTCAGGTTGTTGTGCTCGCGCGCCAGCACCGCCCCTTCGACGTCGACAATCGGCGCGGCGCGAATGCCCCGGACCTTGTTGGCGGCGATCGCCATGCCGACCCCGCTGCCGCAGACCAGGATGGCGCGATCGGCCCGTCCGGCGGCGACCGCCTCGGCCGCCTGCGCCGCGAAGTCGGGGTAGTCGACGGAGGCCGTGCCGGTGGTGCCGACGTCGCGCCACTCCACCCCGCGCGCCTCGAGCACGCGCTTCAGCGCTTCCTTCAACTCGAAGCCCGCATGATCGGCGCCGAGCGCGACCAACATGGCGGGATTGTACACTACGCGGATGGCCGACGTTTCGATCTCGCCGCGTGGGGAAGCCCGTCTGCGCCACGGCCATCCGTGGATCTATCGCTCGGACGTCGACGCCGGCGCCGCCGCCGGCGGCGAGGTGGTGACGGTGCGCGGCGCCCGTGGCCGCGTCCTCGGCCAGGCGTTCTTCAGCGACCGCTCACAGATCGCGGTCCGCATGCTGACGCGCGGCGAGCGTCCGATCGACGAGGCGTTCTGGCGTGAGCGCCTGGAGGCGGCGATCCGCTTCCGGACCTCGCTGGGGATCGACGCATCGGCCTACCGGCTCGTGCACGGCGAGGGAGACCTGCTGCCGTCGGTGATCGTCGACCGCTATGCCGGCGTGCTGGTGGTGCAGACCCTGTCGCAGGGCGCCGACCGCCTGCTGCCGCTGCTGACCCGGCTGCTGGTCGAGCTGACCGGCGCCAGCGGCGTCGTCGAGCGCAACGACCCGCGCGTGCGACAGCTCGAGGGGCTCGAGTCCCGGGTCTCGGTCGTCCACGGTGAGGTGCCCGACCGCGTGCCGGTGCGAGTCGGCGCCGTCGAGTACGACGTGGACGTGCGGCATGGGCAGAAGACCGGGCTGTTCCTCGACCAGCGCGAGAACCACGCCGCGGCGGCGGGATACGCCCGCGGCCGGCTGCTCGATGCCTTCAGCTACCACGGCGGCTTCGCCCTGGCGATGGCCCCGGCATGCACGAGCGTCGAGGCGCTCGACGTGTCGGCCGACGCCGTGTCGCAGATTGCCGCCAACGCGGCCCGCAACCGCCTGCCGCACGTGCAGGCGCGCGAGGCCAACGCGTTCGACGAACTGCGGCGCCTCGAGAAGGCGGGGACCCGCTACGAGACCATCGTGCTGGACCCCCCGGCGTTCGCCAAGCACCGCGGGGCGGTGCCGAAGGCGCTGGCCGGCTACAAGGACATCAACCTGCGGGCCCTGCGTCTGCTCGTGCCGGGCGGCGTGCTCGTGACCTGCTCCTGCT
This sequence comes from Vicinamibacterales bacterium, assembly GCA_041394685.1. GTDB lineage: Bacteria > Acidobacteriota > Vicinamibacteria > Vicinamibacterales > UBA2999 > VFZN01. The sequence goes on along the minus strand of JAWKHU010000096.1, from coordinate 10,192 downwards.
CGCACCACGTGGACGAGCACCTTCGCCGGAGTGGCACGCCGCCTGCGTCGACGCCAGGAGACGACCGTGTCCGTCGTCGAGCGGCGGACTCAGGGCCGCGACCATCCGGTGCTGCTCGGGGTGCCGGAGACCTACTATCTGAAGTGCCTGATTCTGCGAAAAATGGAATGAATTCGCCTGACGGTTCTTCTAATGTCCAGGTGGCTCATCTTTCCCGTCGCTGGAACGCATCCCTTCTTTGTATGTGCAGAAGGGCTGATCGCTGTGGAATTTTTCGCCGATACTTGGGTAATATCCCGCGGTCCAGATTGGACCGACTCAGGATTTCGGAGGACCGAGCGATGCCCTACGGTCAGTTCCGCGCCCCGATTGCCGGCGCGTTCGCGTTGACAGCCATGATGGCAGTGCCCTCGTTCGCCCAGTCCGCGGCGAGCGCCCCCACGTTCACCAAGGACGTGGCGCCGATCTTCCAGGCGAAGTGCGAGTCGTGCCACCGGCCCGACTCCATCGCGCCGATGTCCCTCGTCACCTACGAGCAGTCGCGGCCCTGGGCGCGGTCGATCCGTGATCGTGTGCAGACGCGGCAGATGCCGCCCTGGCACATCGACAAGACCCTGGGTATCCAGGAGTTCGAGAACGATCGCTCGCTCTCCGACCAGGAGATCGACACGATCGTGAAGTGGGTGGCGGCCGGCGCCCCCAAGGGCGATCCGAAAGACATGCCGAAGCCGGTCGAGTGGCCGTCCAACGACGGCTGGAACTTCGAGAAGCTGTACGGCAAGCCCGACCTCGTCATCAGCTCGCCGAAGTACACGCAGAAGGCCAACGCGATGGACGCCTGGTACAAGCCGGTCGTGCCGACGGGCCTCACCGAAGAGCGCTGGGTGCGGGCCATCGAGATCCGTCCCGGCACGGTCCAGGGCCGCAAGATCACGCATCACGCGCTGGCGCGCCTGCAGCAGGACGACGGCGACACCGGCAACTCGGCCGCCAACGGCGACGACCCCGGCCCGGGCCTGTTCATGGAATGGGCGGTGGGCAAGCAGGGCGAGATCATGCGCGAGAACTCGGGCAAGCTGATGAAGCCCGGCTCGAAGATCGTGTGGGACATCCACTACCACGCGGTGGGTGAGGACATCACCGATACGGTCGAGCTCGGCATCTACTTCTACCCGAAGGGCCAGGAGCCGAAGTTCCGCCAGACGCTGGCGCTCTTCAGCGGCATCACGGGCGGCAACCGCGCGCTCGACATCGCGCCCAACTCGCTGAGCGTCACGCAGAACTTCCACGTGATGAAGAAGGCGGGCCGCGTCGAGAACTTCCAGCCCCACATGCACCTGCGCGGCAAGGCCATGTCGATGGAGGCCATCCTGCCCGACGGCCGGACGCAGATGCTGAGCCAGGTGAGCGACTACAACTTCAACTGGCACACCAACTACGTCTACGCCGACGACGCCGCGCCGCTGCTGCCCAAGGGGACCATCCTGCGCATCACCTCGTGGCACGACAACACCGCCGCCAACAAGAACAACCCCGACCCCAATCAGTGGGTGGGCTGGGGCGACCGCACGGTTGACGAGATGGCGCACGCGTGGGTCAACATCACCTACATGGACGACGCCGACTTCAAGGTCGAGGTCGAGAAGCGGAAGGCCAGGCTCGCCGGCAGTACGTCCGAGCGCCAGCAGCAGTAGCGCCGCTCGACGGCCGTGTAGTTCATCAGTCTGCGGGGGTGCTGTCGTGAGGCGGCACCCCCGTGTCGTGTCCGGATGGAGATCCAGGGGATGACTCGTTTCGTTTCGCTTCGCAGAATCGCACCGGCCGCCGCCGTGGCTGCCGGTCTCGTGGTGACGCTGGCCGGGCTCGAAGGCCGCCAGCTGCCGCTGCCCGCGCTGAAGGACAGCGGCGAGGCCATCTACCCGGCGTTCGAGGGCTGGTTCCAGAACGCGGATGGCAGTTACAGCCTGCTGCTCGGCTACTACAACCGGAACCAGAAGCAGACGCTGGACATCCCGGTCGGCCCGAACAACAAGGTCGAGCCCGGCGGGCCGGACATGGGCCAGCCCACCCACTTCACGCCGCGCCGCGGCTGGGGCGTGTTCGCCATCCGCGTGCCCAAGGACTTCGGCAGCGAGAAGCGCTACACGTGGACGATCGTGGCCAACGGCAAGACCGCGTCGGTGCCGGTGGGCCTGATCAAGGACTATCAGGTCGAGCCCTACAAGGACGCGGCGGAAGGCAACACGCCTCCCGTGCTGCGCTTTTCGCCGACGGGCAAGACCTTCACGGGGCCCCCGCTCGAGATCGCGCAGCAGCTGGCGGGCGCGGTGGGCCAGCCGGTGACCCTCGAAGTCACGACCACCGACGACCTGCACGTCGAGGAAGGCCAGTCTGCCGCTGCCGCTGCGCGGACTCCCCGCCTGGTGCAGTCGTGGCACCTTCACCGCGGTCCCGCTGGCGGCGAGGTGAAGATCGCCGAAGCCCGGCCCAAGATTGGCGACGATGGCCGGTCGTCGACGACGGCGACCTTCTCGCTGCCCGGCGAATACCTGCTGCGGGCCCAGGCCAACGACAATTCGGGGGAAGGCGGCGGCGGGTTCCAGTGCTGCTGGACCAACGCCTACGTGAAAGTCACGGTCAAGTAGACGGACTCGACCGGGCAGTCACCTGCCCGGACAGCTCAGGCATGAAGCCGGTTGGCGCGACGCCAACCGGCTTTTTGTTTTTGTACCGGAAGGTACGTCCAATTCGGCGAATTGTCTCCGATTGTTCATCTTCGACCGGAATGACCCTCAGTAGATGTCTGTATGGAACTCCGATGAAATCAGCCATTTTTCGCCAATGTTTGCGTTGACTCCCGTCATTGACGGCCTGTAGCCTTGCCGCCGGCGCAGACATTGCTTTTCTGCGCGGCTGCGCCCGATGGCGCCTCGGAAGTCTGCACCTGGAGGGTTGAACGCATGTCGAGGAGAACCAGGCTGGCGCTGATGTTCTGCGCGGCGATGGTCGGCGCGGGGATCTGGTCCCCGGCCGCTTTCGCGCAGAGTGCCATCAGCGGGGTCGTGAAGGACGAAACCGGGGCCGTCATGCCCGGTGTGTCGGTGGAAGCTGCCAGTGACGTGCTGATCGAGAAAGTCCGCACGGCCGTCACCGACGAGAACGGGGCCTACCGCATGGTCGACCTCCGTCCGGGCAAGTACCTGCTGACGTTCACCCTGCAGGGGTTCAACGTCATCAAGCGCGAACTGGACCTCCCGTCGAACTTCGTCGCCACCATCAACGCCGAACTCGCCGTCGGCACGCTGCAGGAATCGGTCACGGTCTCGGGCGCATCCCCGCTCGTCGACGTGCAGAGCAACGTCAAGCAGCAGGTGCTGTCGCGCGACGTACTGGACGCGGTGCCGACCGCCCGCACCATCCAGGGCCTGGGCCAGTTGATTCCAGGTGTGACGTTCAACCAGCCTGACGTGGGCGGCTCGCGCGCCATGCAGCAGGTCTACTTCTTCGTCCGAGGCACCGGCTCGGCGCAGACGGTCGTGCTCGTCGACGGTCTGATGACCAACGGTCTCATGGGCGACGGCGCCGTCAACGCCTACCACAACGAGGCGATGACGCAAGAAGCCGTGTACATGACCTCGGGCGGCAGCGCCGAGACCATGACTGGCGGCGTCACGCTCAACCTGGTGCCGAAGGACGGTGGCAACCGCTTCTCCGGTGGCTTCAAGCACGCCAAGAGCCCGGCCTCGTTGCAGGGCGACAACCTCACCCAGAACCTGCTCGATCGCGGCGTTCGCGCCGTCGACAAGGTCGACAACTTCTACGAAGCCAATATCGAGCTGGGCGGGCCGATCCTGCGAGACAAGTTGTGGTTCTTCGGGGCCTATCGCAAGGCCCGGTACGACAAGCCCATCGCCGACACCTTCGAGTTGCCGGCGAATCTTCCGGCGCCCCAGGGCTTCGCCCAGTGCCGCGCCAATCTCGGCAGCTGCGAGCAGGGCGTGTCGCCGGAGAAGATGGACAATCCCATCCTCCGACTCACGTGGCAGATGTCGCAGAAGAACAAGTTCGCCGTCTACTACGACCGTGCGCTGCGCCTGCGTGCGGCAGCGATGGGCGCGAACACCGACCCGCGCACGGCCTCGGTGGTCTGGAACACGCCGATCTTCGCGACCGGTTCCGCCAAGTGGACGTCGACGCTGTCGTCGAGCCTGCTGCTCGAGACCGGGTTCTCGTTCAACCGCGAGCGTTACGACAATCTCTACCAGCCGGGAATCTTCGCGGAACGCAACACGCCCGAGTGGTACCGCAACGTTCGCAAGAACGACGTCAGCACCGGCTTCCTGTGGAATGCCTCGGGCGCCCAGCTTGGCAACTATCCCGATCGCTACACGGTCTCCACGGCTATTTCGCGCGTCACCGGTTCGCACACGGCCAAGCTCGGCGTGTTGTACGGGTGGGGTATCTTCCGCCGCTACAACAACGCCAACGCCGACCTCTACCAGACCTACAACAACGGCGTGCCGCTGCAGGTGACGGTGCTCAACACTCCGCTCCAGGTTCAGGAGAACATGGACGGCCAGTTCGCCGTCTACGTGCAGGACTCCTGGCGCCTGAACAACGTCACCATCAACTACGGCATCCGCTACGACCGCGTCGCTCAGAGCATCGCCGGTCAGGATGCCCAGGTCGGCCGTTTCGCCAACTCGCCAGCTTACGACGACATCAAGATACCGACGTGGACCGACATCTCCCCGCGCACGTCGGTCGTGTGGGACATCTTCGGCAACGGCAAGACCGCGTTGCGGGCCGGCTACAACCGCTTCATGACCGCGGCGACCGTCGGTTTGTCCCAGCTCTACAGTCCCACGGCCCTGACCACGGCGACCGCCGCCTGGCAGGACCTGAACGGCGACGACATCGCCCAGGGCGAACGCGGCTGTGTCTACCTGACGCCCGGCTGCGAGATCAACCTCGCGCAGCTGCCGGCCAACTTCGGCATTCGCGCGCTCGCGACCCCCGATCCGGACATCCAGCGGCCCGGCCAGCACGCCTTCAACATCGGCGTCACGCAGGAGCTCTTCAACCGCATCACGCTGACCGGTGAGTGGTACCACAACCGCTTCTTCGACATCACCGAACGCAACAACGTGCTGCGCAACGCCGACAGCTACACCCGCGTCGACGTGGTGAGTCCGCTCGACGGCAGGGTCATCCCCGCCTACAACGTGAAGCCGGAGTTCCTCTCGGCCGTTCAGAACGTCGACGTGCACGACCCGGACATCAAGCGCGTCTACAACGGCTTCGAACTCGGCTTCAACGCCCGGTTGCCGCGCGGCGCCCGGGTGTTCGGCGGGTTCAACCTCGAGCGGACGCTGGCCGATACGTGCAGCGCCGGCACCGACCCGAACTTCACCGTCAACTGCAACCAGTGGGACAGCGGCATTCCGTGGCAGACGCAGTTCAAGCTGTCGGCCGTCTACCCGCTGCCCTTCTGGGGCATCACCGCGAGCGGATCGTTCCGCAGCCTTTACGGCTACACCATCGGCACGGCCGCGATCCCCTACGGCGTCTTCACGTTCGGCACGGGATTGACGCAGCCGCAGGGGCAGGGCACCTTCTGGCAGGTGACGCGCACGACCCGCTACGCGGCGAACTGCGCGGCCCCGTGCCGTCCGGGCGAACTCGTGATTCCCGGGTTGACCACGGCCACCCTCAACGTGCCCCTGCGGGCGCCTGAGACGGAGTACATGCCGCGTATCAACCAGCTCGATCTCTCCTTGAGCAAGACGTTCACCGTTCGCGGCGTGCGCGTGCTGCCCAAGGTCGACGTCTTCAACGTGACCAACTCCGACCGGTGGTCGAGCGTGACGACGGCGCAATTCGGTGCCGCGGCCTACCTGCGGCCATCGACCATCCTCCGGGCTCGCCTGATTCGGTTCGCCATCGAGTCGAGCTGGTAGCCAGCCGGCAGGTCACGGGCCCAGGGGCCCCGCGGCTCCGGTCCGGCAAGACTGAGCAGTAAGATCGAGAAGGGGGGCGACCTGACGGTTCGCCCCCCTTCTTTTTTGACCGGAACTACGCCAATCGTGGTTCCTTCGGCGCTGGCGCCACCAACGAGCTCGTCGTCGGGTGCGGCCGCAGGGACCGCCGACGGTGGCGACGGCCCCAGCGCTATACTCGAAAGCGAACCTGCCATGCCGGGCCCGTTGTCGCCGTCGTGCGCGCTTGGGACCGCGAGCCTGCTCGCGCTCGTCCTCGCCCTGCCCGCGACCTCGCGGGCGCAGGTCACCGACCCCGCTGGCCGGCCCGTACGGCCCCTCGACACCGGAGCGCCCGCGACCGTGCTCGTGTTCACGGCGGTCGACTGCCCGATCTCGGATCGCTACGCCCCGGAGGTGCGCCGCCTGGCCGGCCGCTATGCGGCACAGGGCGTCCGCTTCTGGATCGTCTACGCCAATGCCGGTGAGCGTCCGGACGCGGCCCGCGCGCACGCCGACGCCTTCGGCTACGGGCTTCCGGTGGCCCTCGACACCCGGGCGAGGCTCGCCGATCTGGCCGGAGCGGCCGTCACGCCCGAAGCCGCCGTCTTCGATGCGACGGGGACGCTCCGCTACCGCGGTCGCATCGACGATCGCTACCTGGACTTCGGGGTGGATCGCCTGACCCCCACCACCCACGAACTCGACGACGCCCTCTCGGCGGTGCTGGCCGGCCGCGACGTGGCGACCCCGACCGTGCCTGCCGTCGGCTGCGCAATCGTCCGGCAGCAGCCATGACGGCCCGTGTGCGTCCCCGGACGGACCTCCTCACCTGTACCGTGCTGGCGTGCCTGGCGCTCGCGGCGCCCGCATCCGCCGCTGGTGGGCGTGCTGCCGGCGCTCGACTCGGATCCGGTGGGCCCGGCGACGACCAGCCCGGCGAGGTGACCTTCAGCCAGCACCTCGCGCCCGTCCTGCACCGTGCCTGCGCCCAGTGCCATCGGCCAGGCGGCGCCAGGCCGTTCAGCCTGCTGACCTTCCCGGACGCCAGCCGCCGCGCGCGCCAGCTCGCCACCGTCACGGCCAGCGGCTTCATGCCGCCATGGAAGGCCGAGGGGCACAGGGACGAGTTCGTCGCCCAACCGCGGCTGACCGCCGACGAAGTGGAGCTCTTCGCCCGCTGGGCCAAGGCGCCGATCGAAGGGCCCGGCCGCGCCCCCACGCCGCCGACCTGGAGCGACGACTGGTATCTCGGCCCGCCAGACCTCGTGGTCACGCTTCCGTCCGGCTACACCCTGCCCGGCGATCTGAACGACGTCTTTCGCATCTTCGCCGTGCCGCTGAAGGTCGATCGTACGAAGTACGTGCGCGGTATCGAGTTCCATCCCGGCAACCCGCGCGTCGTGCACCACGCCAACATACGGATCGATCGCACCGACGGATCGCGGAAGCTCGACGAGGCCGATCCGGCGCCCGGCTACGACGGGCTGATGGCGCGCTCCGCCGTCTATCCCGACGGCCACTTCCTCGGCTGGACGCCGGGCCAGATTGCGCCCCTCGTCGATGGCGACCTCGCCTGGCGCCTCGATCCAGGAACCGACCTCGTGGTGCAGCTGCACATGCAGCCGAGCGGCAAGCCGGAACCGGTGCAGCCCGTCATCGGGTTCTACTTCAGCGACCGTCCGCCCACCCGCACGCCCTCCATCCTGCGGCTCGGCTCGCAGGGGATCGACATCCCGCCTGGCGACGGCGCCTATGTCGTGCAGGACCGCTACACCCTGCCCGTCGATGCCACGCTGCTCGCCGTGCAGCCGCACGCCCACTACCGGGCCGCCGACGTCAGCGGCACCGCGCGGTTCCCCGACGGCACGACCCGCACCGTCGTGCAGATTCGCCGCTGGGACTTCCGCTGGCAGCACGTCTTCCGCTACACCGAACCGATCCGCCTGCCGAAGGGCACGACGCTGTCGATGCGGTACGTCTACGACAACTCGGCCGGGAACCCGCGCAATCCGCAGCTGCCGCCGGTGCGCGTCCGGTGGGGGCAGCGGTCGTTCGACGAGATGGGCGACCTGTGGTTCCAGCTGGCGACCGACTCCGAGGCCGACCGCGAGACGCTCGTCCGCGAGGTGCAGGACAAGATGACGGGCGAGGACCTCGTCGGCCTCGAGACGATGCTGCTCTCGTCGCCCGACGACACCGAGCTCCACGACGATGCCGGCGTGCTCGCGCTGTCGCTCGGGCGGCCATCAGTCGCCGTTTCCCACTTCCAGGCATCGGCGGAACGGCGGCCGCGGGACGCCGCCGCCCACTACAACCTCGGCACCGCCCTGACCCAGGCCGGGCTCTTCGACGACGCCGTCGCGAGCTACGAGCGCGCGGTGCAGCTTCGACCGAAGTACGCCCGCGCCCTGGCCAGCCTGGCCGACACGCTGGCCATCCAGGGGCGGCGCGACGAGGCCATCAAACGCTACGAAGCGGCCATCGCCGCCGATCCACGGGTCCCCGAGACCCACAACAACCTGGGGGCCGCGCTGTGGCGCCAGGGCAACCTGATGCGGGCCGAGCGCGAACTGAACGAAGCCCTGCGGCTGCGGCCGGGCTACGCCGAGGCTTATTTCAACCTCGGCCACACCGCGTTGCGCGACAAGCGTTTGGCCGACGCGGCCGGGCACTTCCGGCAGGCGGCCAGCCTCAAGCCCGACTGGGTGACGGCCCTGACCACGGCCGCCTGGGTGCTGGCCACCTCGCCCGACGGCACGGCCCGCTCGCCTCGCGATGCCGTACCGCTGGCCGAGCGTGCGGCGGCGATGACGGCGCGACGCGACGCCGTGGCCCTCGACGTGCTGGCTGCCGCCTACGCCGCCGCCGGACGGTTCGACGAGGCGGCCGCCGTGGCGCGGGAAGCGCAGCGACAGGCCCCGGCGGATCTGGTCGCCGACATCGGCCGGCGCCTGTCGCTGTACGAACGCCGCGAGCCCTTCATCGACCGCCGCTGACCTCCGCCGGCGGCCTGGGGGCGGGCGCCCGTGCGGCGGCGCAGGTGCGGCGCCGCCGCTCAACGCGCGCTCTTGCGCGCGCACTGGCGACACGACTACGCTCCGGGGATGCGTCGCCTCGCCATCCCGTCCGCCGTGCTCGTCGTCGTCGCCCTTCTGCAGTTGCCGGCGGCCGGCCAGGCGCCGGCGCTCCGCGGCTTCCCGTCCGGCAGCGTCGAGGCGCAGCGGGCGCTCGAGGAGCGCTTCCGCGCCGTCCCCGATCCCGCCCGCATGCGCGAGCACATGCGGGTCATGGCGGCCGAGCCGCACGTGGCCGGCCGTCCGGGTTCGCGGAAGGTCGCCGAGTACGCGCTACAGCAGTTCAAGTCCTTCGGCCTCGACGCGACCATCGAGGAGTATGAGGCCTACATGCCCTGGCCGGTCGAGCGCCGGCTCGAGATGGTGGCACCGGTGGGACGGGCGATGCTGATCCAGGAGCCGCCGGTTCCGGGCGATCCGGATTCGACCGATGCCGACCAGACGCCGACCTTCAACGCCTATTCAGGCGACGGCGACGTGACCGGCGAAGTCGTCTACGTGAACTACGGCGTGCCCGCCGACTACGAGGAGCTCGAGAAGCTCGGCGTGAGTGTGAAGGGCAAGATCGTGCTGGCACGGTACGGCGGCAGCTGGCGGGGCATCAAGCCGAAGGTGGCCTACGAGCACGGCGCCATCGGCTGCCTGATCTACTCGGACCCGAGGGACGACGGCTTCTTCCAGGGCGAGGTCTATCCGGACGGCCCCTATCGCCCGGAGTTCGGGGTGCAGCGCGGCAGCGTCATGGACATGCCCATCCACACCGGCGACCCCCTTACCCCCGGATGGGGCTCCACGTCGGGCGGCCGCAAGCTGCCGGTGGACGAGGCGAAGACGATCCTCAAGATCCCGGTGATGCCCATCGCCTGGGGCGACGCCCTGCCCATCTTCCAGTCGATGCGCGGGCCGGTGGCGCCCGCCGCCTGGCGCGGCGCCCTGCCGGTCACGTATCACGTGGGCGCGGGCCCGGCCACCGTGCACCTGCGCCTCCAGCACGAGTGGAAGTCGCGGCCGCTCTACAACGTGATTGTGCGCATTCCCGGCGCCACGCGGCCCGATGAGTGGCTCATCTACGGCAACCACCACGATGCATGGGTGAACGGCGCCGACGATCCGATCAGCGGCGCCGTGTCGCTGATG
>JAWKHU010000095.1:0-12435 GCA_041394685.1 Vicinamibacterales bacterium | reverse complement strand
TGATCAAGAAGCTCGACGCCGCCAAGCCGGCTGCTGGCAACAAGCCGCCGGTGCAGTGAGCGCCGGCCTTCCGAACGTCCTGGATCGGCTTCGCGATCGGTATCCCGCTCTGCTCGTCGACCGTGTCGACGAGCACGAGCCGGGGCGTCGCATCGTCGCGGTCAAGAACGTCACCGTCAACGAGGAGTTCTTTCAGGGGCACTATCCCGGCACGCCGCTGCTGCCCGCCGTCCTGACCATCGAGGCTCTCGCCCAGGCGGCCACCGTCCTGGTCGGCGAGCGCGAGGGGCACGAGGCGGCGGCGCTGGCCCTGCGCGGTGTCAATCGCGCCAAGTTCCGCCGGCAGGTCGTGCCGGGGGACCGTCTGCGTCTCGAGGTCACCCTCGGCAGCGAGCGGGGGCCGCTCGTGCTCGTGTCCGGTGTGGCGTCGGTGGACGGGCAGACGGTGGCCGAAGCCGAGTTGCTGCTGGCGGTCTGCGACACCGCTCCCCGGATCGATCCCACCGCGCGCGTCCATCCGGCGGCGCGCCTCGGAGAGGGCACCACCGTCGGCCCCTATGCCGTGATTGGTCCCCGCGTCGTCGTCGGCCGCCGCTGCACCATCGGCGCATCCGCCGTGCTCGACGGACGAACGACGATTGGCGACGACAACCGGATCTTCCCGTTCGCGTCGATCGGGCTCGAGCCGCAGGACATGAAGTACCGCGGCGAGGACACGGGCCTCACCATCGGCGACCACAACACCTTCCGCGAGTTCGTGACGATTCACCGCGGGACGGCGGGGGGCGGCGGCGCGACCACGATCGGGGATCACAACCTGTTCATGGCCTACGTGCACGTGGCCCACGACTGCCACATCGGCAGCCGCATCATCTTCGGCAACAGCGCCACGCTGGGCGGGCACGTGTCGGTGGAGGACTTCGCCAGCGTCAGCGCGGGCTCCGGTGTGCACCAGTTCTGCCGGGTGGGCCGGCACGCGTTCATCGGCGGCTACTCGGTCGTCACCAAGGACGCGCTGCCCTTTGCCAGGACGGTCGGTGGACGCCCGGCGCGCGTCTACGGCCTCAACGTCATCGGGCTGCGGCGGCGCGGCTTCTCGGACGATACGCTCGCACGGCTGCGCCGCGCCTACCGCTATCTGCTCCAGTCGAAGCTGAACACCAGCGATGCGCTGGCCCAGATCGAGGCGCACCCCGAGATCGCGTGTGACGAGGTGTCCTACCTGGTGGGCTTCATTCGCACGGCCACCCGCGGCGTGATTCTGCGGCGGGGCGGACGGCGGGCGGACGAGTCGCCCGACGACTGAGGGCATGCAGCTCGGCTTGATTGCCGGTAACGGCCGGTTCCCGTTTCTCGTACTGGATGCCGCTCGCGCCATGGGCCACGACGTGACCGTCGTCGCCATCAAGGAAGAGGCATCGCCGGAGCTCGAGGAGGCCGCCCGCGCGGGCTCGCCTCCGGCGCACGTGCACTGGATCTCGCTCGGCTCCCTCGGCGGCTGGCTGAAGATCTTCCGGGAGGCCGGCGTCACCCAGGCGGTGATGGCAGGGCAGGTCAAGCACACGAAGATCTTCGGCGGCATCGTCCCGGACCTGACGGCGCTGTCGGTGCTGACGCGTCTCCGGTCCCGGAACACCGATGCCATCATCGCGGCGGTCGCCGACGTGATGCGCGACCACGGCGTGGAACTGGTGGACTCGACGGCGCTCCTGCAGCCGCTGCTGGCCAGTGCCGGGACCATGACCCGGCGGTCGCCGTCTGCCGACGAGACACGCGATCTGGAGTTCGGCTACCGGATGGCCGACGCCATTGCGGGCCTCGACATCGGCCAGACGATTGCGGTCAAGCATCAGGCCGTCGTGGCGGTCGAGGCCATGGAGGGGACCGATGCCACCATCGCCCGGGCGGGAGAACTGGCCGGTCCCGGTGTCAGCGTCGTGAAGGTTGCCAAGCCGGGGCAGGACATGCGCTTCGACGTGCCCGTGGTCGGGTTGCCGACGATTGCGGCCATGCGGCAGGCGGGCGCGGCCGTCCTGTCGCTCGACGCCGGCAAGGCCCTGATGTTCGACCGCGAGGCCATGCTGGCAGCGGCCGACGACGCCGGCATCGCGATCGTGGGGCGTGCCCCGGGAGCCGCGTCGTGAGCGGACGGCTCCGCGTCGCCGTTGTCGGGGTGGGGCACCTCGGGCGGCATCACGCCCGTGTGCTCGCCGGCCTGCCGGGAGTCGAGCTGGTCGCGGTGGTGGACGCCGACCCGGCGCGCGCGGCCGAAATCGCGGCCGCCCACCAGACCGAGGCCCTGACCGATGCGGGAGCGCTCGTCGGGCGCGTGGACGCGGTCAGCGTCGCGGTGCCGACCGAGTCGCACGCCGCGGTGGCGCTGCCCCTGATCGCGGCCGGCGTGCACGTGCTGGTCGAGAAGCCGCTGACCCGATCCCTCGCGGAAGCCGACCAGCTGATTCAGGCCGCCGCGTCGGCGGGGGTGGTCCTGGCGGTCGGACACATCGAGCACTTCAACCCCGCCGTGCAGCTCGCCCGCCCGCACATCCAGCAGCCGCGCTTCATCGAGGTGCACCGGCTGGGTACGTTTCCGGAGCGCAGCCTCGACATCGACGTGGTGTTCGACCTGATGATTCACGATCTGGGCCTGGTGCTCGAGCTCGTGGACAGCCCCGTGACCGGCATCGAGGCGGTGGGCGTCCCCGTGCTGACCCCGCGGGTCGACATCGCCAACGCGCGCCTCAGGTTCGCCAACGGCTGCATCGCGAACCTCACCGCCAGCCGCATTTCGCGCGACCAGGTACGGAAGATCCGCTTCTTCCAGCGCAGCACCTACCTGTCGATCGACTACAAGGCGCAGGAGGTCGAGGCCTGGCGGCTGGCCCCGCAGCCGGGCTCCGCCCCTCGAATCGAGGGCGGCAAACTGGACGTCCAACGGGATGAGCCCCTCAGGCGGGAGCTCGAGGACTTCGTGACGGCGGTGCGGGATCGCCGCGCGCCGGGCGTCGGCGGGGCGCAGGGCCGCGCCGCGCTGGTGCTGGCCAACGACATCGTGTCGCGCATGGCGGAAAGCGCGGCACCGACGCAGGTGGACTGACGACATGGAACTCGCAATCAACGGCGCCATCGTGGACCGCGCGCGGGCGGGGGAGACGCTCACCGAGGCCGAGCTGGTCGAACTGGATGCCGTGGACGTGCTGTCGCTCGGCATGCTGGCCGACGAGGTCCGGCGCCGGCGCGTCGGCGCGACGGTCACCTACACGCGCGTCGCCGTCGCCGACGGCGCGACGGCGGACGGGTTGTCTTCACTGGAGCAGGACGACGTCGAGGCGCGCCTCCTGCGTCCCGGCGCCACTCTCGACGAGACGGTCGCGGCCGTGGCGCTCGTCCGGCGTGCGGTCGGGAATCGGTCCCGCGTCACCGGGTTCTCGCTGGCGGATGTGGCCTCGCGTGGCTGGGGCCCGCTCAGGTCCGTCCTGGACGCGCTGCGCGCGGCAGGGCTCGACGCCATCGTCGAGGCCCCGATCGACGTGGTCGGCGGTGACGACCTCGACGCGATCGCGGAGGCGGGCCTTGGCCTGGTCGCGCTGTCGGTGCAACGAATGCCCGCCGACCGGGTGATCCCGGTGATGGCCGCGCGGCGGCTCCTCGAGGGGCGTCCCTGGATTGCGGCGGTGGCGCCGCTGTCGCGCGAGCAGTCGGTGGCCGCGCCGACGACGGGGTATCACGACGTGCGGATGGTGGCGCTCGCCAGGCTCGCGCTGCCCGGTGTGGGCGCCGTCCAGATCGACTGGCAGCAGTACGGACCGAAGCTGGCGCAGGTGGCGCTCACCTTCGGCGCCAGTCACCTCGACAACGTGTCGCCAGTTGACGACCCGGCGCTCGGGAGCCGGCGGGCGAGTGTCGAAGAGGTGCGGCGCAACATCGCCGCCGCCGGGTTCGTGCCGGCCGCGGCCGGCGCTCCCGCATGAGACCCGCGCGCCTGGGCGCGGTGTCGTACCTCAACACGAAGCCGCTGGTGCGCGGCCTGGAACGGCGCCCGGACCTCTTCACGGTCCGGTTCGACGTGCCGTCGATCTGCGCAACGCTCCTCCATGACGGCGAGGTCGACCTGGGGCTCATCCCGGCCATCGAGTACCTGCGCGGCGACTACGCGCTGGTTCCCGGGGTGGCGATCGGGTCCGATGGACCGGTGCGATCGGTGGCCGTGTTCTCCCGGGTGCCGATCGAACAGGTGCGATCGATCGCGCTCGACACCAGTTCACGCACCTCGGTGGCGCTCACCCGAATCCTGTGCGCGCGCCTGTGGGACATCGCGCCCACGTTCACGTCGGCGGCGCCGGACCTCTCGGCGATGCTCGACGGCGCCGACGCCGCGCTCGTCATCGGCGACCGCGCGCTCGAGGCCGACGCGGCGGCGTCCGGTCTCGTGAAGACCGATCTCGGCGAAGCGTGGCAGTCGCTCACCGGCCTGCCCTTCGTGTACGCCGCGTGGACCGGCCGGCCGCAGGCCGTGGACGCGGATCAGGTGGGGGAGCTTGCCGCCGCCCGCGCGCGAGGCGTGGCGGCTGCCGCCGACATCGCGCGCGAGGTCGGGGCCGGCGACGCGCGGGCCGAGGCGCGGGCGCTCGGCTACCTGCGTGATACTCTCAAATACGGATTGGGCGACCGCGAGGCGGCAGGGCTCGAGCGGTTCCACGCACTGGCCGCCGAACTCGGGTTCGCGCCCGGGCCGCTGCGGCCTCTCCGGTTCTTCCCATGAGTGACATGCTTCCGGAGCTCGAGACCCGCATCGATCGCGGAGGGCGCCTGACTGCGGGCGAAGCGCTGGACCTGTACCGCCACGCTCCGACCTGGTGGCTGGGCCGCATGGCCGACCGGGTCCGACAGCGCAAGCACCCCGACGGGGTGGTCACCTACATCATCGATCGCAACGTCAACTACACGAACGTCTGCGTGGCGCGCTGCAACTTCTGCGCGTTCTACCGGCCCGTCGGCCACGGCGAAGGCTACGTCCTGTCCTTCGACGAGATCTTCCGGAAGATCGACGAGACGATCGCCGTCGGCGGTGTCCAGCTCCTGCTGCAGGGCGGCCACAATCCGGACCTGCCGCTCGCCTGGTACGAGGACCTGTTCCGCGCGGTCAAAGGCCGCTACCCGGCCTTCAAGCTCCACGCG
The DNA here is from genome assembly GCA_041394685.1 of Vicinamibacterales bacterium. Lineage (GTDB taxonomy): Bacteria > Acidobacteriota > Vicinamibacteria > Vicinamibacterales > UBA2999 > VFZN01. The sequence continues at coordinate 7,257 of JAWKHU010000095.1, read as the reverse complement.
CTGTCGCCGCCCGAGGTCGTGCACCTGTCGCGGATGTCGAAGCTCCCCGTGGCCGAGGTCATTTCCCGCCTGGTCGCTGCCGGCCTCGACAGCATCCCGGGCGGTGGCGCCGAGATCCTGGTGGACCGGGTGCGGAAGCTGCTCAACTGCTATGGCAAGGCGTCGGCCGACGAGTGGCTCGACGTGATGCGCCACGCGCACCTGGCCGGCCTGCGCACCACTGCGACGATGATGTACGGCACGGTGGAAACCGACGAGGAGCGGCTCGAGCACATGCTGCGCCTGCGCGCGCTGCAGGACGAGACCGGCGGCTTCACGGCCTTCATCGCCTGGAGCTACCAGCCGGAACACACCGAACGCGGCGGGGCCGAAGCGACCGGTATCGAATACCTGCGCACGCTCGCGCTCGCGCGGCTGGTGCTCGACAACTTCGATAACCTGCAGGCCTCGTGGGTGACGCAGGGCGGCAAGGTGGGGCAGTTGAGCCTCGCCTTCGGCGCCAACGACATGGGCAGCGTGATGATCGAGGAGAACGTCGTGCGCGCGGCGGGCGCCGCGTACTGCATGGACGAAACCGAGATCGTGCGCAACGCCGAGGACGCGGGCTTCGTGGCCAGGCGCCGCTCCATGCACTACGAGATTCTCGGAGAGCCGATGTTCCGCGAGCGCGATCTCCCGCGCCAGCTCGCGCTCGCGACCGCGCGGGCCGAGGGGACACGTCGGTGCCGGCCGAACTGGCCAACTATCCGGCCAGAAGCGCCGCCGGCAAGCGGCAGCGCACCCAGCCGCGCTCGCCCGTGGCATGACGCGCCTGCGCGCGGACTGGGTCGTCCCGGTCGACCAGCCACCGATCGCGGGCGGATGGCTCGACATCGCCGACGGCCGCATCGTCGCCCTCGGCGGGCCCGACACAGCGGGACCCGGCGCCGCCCGCGACCTGGGACGCGTGGCCCTCATGCCCGGCCTGGTCAACGCGCATACCCACCTCGAGCTGTCGTGGCTGCGAGACCGCGTCCCGCCCGCCAACCAGTTCACCAGCTGGATCAAGCAGCTCTTCGCGGCGCGCGGGACCTCCGTCGAGCGTCCGGACGACCCGCGCGTGATCGAGGCCGCCCGCGAGGCGGTGCGCGAGGCCCGCGACTGCGGCACGGCCGCCATCGGCGACATCAGCAACTCGCTGGCGTCCGTAGACGTGCTGGAAGCGTCCGGCCTCGACGGCATCGTCTTCCACGAGCTGCTTGGATTTCGCGAGACGGCGGACGGTCCGATCGCGCACACGGCGGGCGCGAGACAGGCTGCCGCGGCGCGCGGGGGACGGGTGCGGGTGTCGATGGCGCCCCACGCGCCGTACTCGGTGTCGCCGGAGCTCTTCCGGGCGATTCGGGCCGCGGTGTCGGCGAGCGACGTGCCCTGGACCAGCATTCACGTGGCCGAGTCGCCCGAGGAGATGGAACTGCTGGCGTCGGGGACCGGGGAGTGGGCAAAGCTGCTGCGGTGGATCGGGGCGTGGCGCGACGACTGGCAGGTGCCGGGAACCGGCCCGGTCGAGTATCTCGATGCGCTCGGCGTGCTGGACCAGCGCACGCTCGTCGTCCACGGCGTGCAGCTGGAAGATGCCGCGCTCCGCGTGCTGCGCGATCGGGGCTGCACGCTCGTGACCTGTCCGCGGAGCAACCAGTGGGTGGGCGTCGGCGTGCCGCCGCTCGCGCGGTTCTACCGGTCCGGTGTGCCGGTCGCGATCGGGACCGACAGCCTGGCGAGCGTCGCGGATCTGAACCTGTTCGCCGAGCTGCAGGCCATGCACTGGATGGCCCCAGAGATCCCGCCGGCCACCCTGATCGAGAGCGCCACGCTGACCGGTGCGCGAGCGCTGGGCCTCGATACGGATCTCGGCTCGCTGACGCCAGGCAAGCGGGCGGCGGTGCTGGCCGTGGCGCTGCCGGATGAGGCCACCGACGTCGAGCGCTTTCTCGTATCCGGTGTGTCGCCGAAACTGATGACCTGGCCATCGGTCACCGGGTAAGATCGAAACACACGCGCACGCGTCGTCGAGACCGCCCGCGCACGCCGTCAGCCGATCCCGGACGCTCCGCGCCCATGTCCCTCACCACCTACCTGTCGTTCGTCCGGTTCAGCCACACGGTGTTCGCCCTGCCGTTCGCGCTCACCGGTGCACTCCTGGCGACGCGCCACGCGCCGATGTCCTGGGGACAGATCGGGTGGATCGTGCTGGCCATGGTGGCGGCGCGCAGCGCCGCGATGGGGTTCAATCGCCTGGTGGACGCGCGGTACGACGCGCTGAACCCGCGCACGGCCATGCGCGAGCTGCCGCGCGGCGCGATGTCGGCCCGCGAAGCCACGCTTTTCGTCGTCGTGGCATCGGCGCTCTTCGTCTGGGTGTCGTTCCGAATCAGCTGGCTGTGCGGGGCGCTGTCTCCGCTCGCGCTGGCCATCGTGTTCTGGTACTCCCTCGCCAAGCGCTTCACCTCGTACACGCAGGTGTTCCTCGGGCTGGCGATGGCCGTGGCCCCCGTCGGGGGGTGGCTGGCGGCAGGCGGGCGGGGCGGCTGGGAGCCGTGGCTCCTCGGGCTCGCCATCGGACTGTGGGTAGGTGGGTTCGACGTGCTGTATGCGTGCCAGGACCTGGACTTCGACCGCGCGCACGGCCTGCGGTCGATTCCCGTCCGGTTCGGCGTGCCGCGGTCGCTGCTGATCTCGCGCGCCATGCACGTGGGCACAATCGCCTGCATGGCGGCGCTCGCGTGGATCGTGCCGCTCGGCGCCACCTATCTCGCCGGCGTCGCCGTGGTCGCCGCGCTCCTCGTGTTCGAGCAGTCGCTCGTGAGCGAGACGGACCTGTCGCAGGTGAAGCGCGCGTTCGACATGAACGGGTACGTGGGCATCATCTACTTCGTGGTCACGGCCGTGGCGCTGTATGTCGATTGACAAGCATCCCGCGCGCATCGCGGGCATGTTCGACGCGATCGCAGGGCGCTACGACCTGCTGAACGCCGTCCTGTCCGGCGGCCTCGATCGGTACTGGCGCCGGCGGGCCATCGCCTCGCTGGCGCTGTCGGGCCGCGAGCGCCTGCTCGACGTGTGCACGGGCACCGCGGACGTGGCCATGGCCGGCGCGCGCGCCCGGGCCGGCGCCGCGCGCGTCGTCGGGGTGGACTTCGTGGGCGCCATGCTCGCCCACGGTCTCGGCAAGGTGCGCGATGCGGGGCTGGGTGCCCGGGTGGCGTTGGTGCGTGGCGACGCGATGGGGCTGCCGATCGCCGACGCGTCGGTGGACGCCGTGACGATCGCATTCGGGATCCGCAACGTGCAGCGCCCGGAGGCGGCGTGCGAGGAGCTGCTGCGGGTGCTGCGGCCCGGAGGCAGGCTGGCGATCCTGGAGTTCGGCCTGCCGGTCGTGCCGGCCGTCCGCCCCCTCTACCTCTGGTACTTCCGGCACATCCTGCCGCGCATCGGACGCGCCGTCTCCGGACACCAGGTGGCATACGACTACCTGCCGCAGTCGGTGGGGAGCTTTCCCTTCGGGGAGGCATTTGCCCGAATGCTCACCGCCACCGGATTTTCACAGGTTGACGCCCGGCCACTCAGCTTCGGGATCGTCTACTTGTACAGTGCGAAGAAGCCGGACGCCCCTACGGGCCTGTGATACTCTCGTAAGTGGCTGATGTACTTCGACTTCGACGGCCGTTACACTGACGTCGAGCCGGTTGGCCGTGCCATCAACCGGCGCGATGGCGTCGTCGTGTCGTTGCTCGTCCACGCCGGGGTCATTGCGGTCCTGCTCATCGCACCGGCCCTGCTGCCAGAGCGTGCGGCGACGCCGGAGTCCGAGATCGTGAAGCTCGAGATGCCGGAGGAGACGCAAGCGCCGCGCTTCGTCTTCGTGCAGCCGCGCCTCGACACCCCCGCACCGAAGCCGCCCGAGCGGGCCGAGATGTCCGACATCGATCGGCAGGCCCGTGCCACCGAGCGTGCGCCGGTGATCGACAACCCGCTCCCGTACTCGCGCGGCAACTCCACCGAGCGCGTCGAGGCGCGCGACGACGAACTCGCGCGCGGGAAGGGGCCCTCGGAGACTCCGGCACCGGAGGCGCCGCCGGCTGTCGAGGTGCCCGATCGGACCGCCGAGGTGACGCCGGAGGGCCGGCTGGCCATGCGCAAGCCAGAACCCCCGGCCCCGACGCCGGGCGGCCGGCTGGGCGAGGCGCTCAAGAACCTGCAGCGGTACGTCGATCAGGAATCGTTCGAGAATCCGCGCGGCAACACGCAGGAGTTCGGGCCCGCGATCCAGTTCGACACCAAGGGCGTCGAGTTCGGGCCGTGGATCCGCCGCTTCGTGGCGCAGGTGAAGCGCAACTGGTTCGTCCCGTATGCGGCCATGTCGCTGCGCGGGCGTGTCGTCATCACGTTCAACGTGCACCGCGACGGGTCGCTCACCGACGTGACCGTCATCTCGCCCTCCTCGGTGGAGTCCTTCAACCTTGCGGCGCGCAACGCGCTGCTCGCGTCCAATCCCACCGAGCCGCTGCCGCCCGAGTATCCGGACGACAAGGCCTTCTTCACCGTCACGTTCTTCTACAACGAGTCTCCCGACGGCCGCACGCCGCAGGAGCGCTAGCCCGCCCGGCTCGTTCGTGCGCGTCCGCCAGCCGCGAGTCGGAACCGTCGCGCCGGGGTACCCCGTCTGCACGTGGGCGGTGGGTGCCCGCCGCCCATGAGCACGGCCGACCGGCGGGTGCTGGTGGCGATCCTCGGACCCACCGCCACGGGGAAGAGCGCCTTGGGCCTCGCAGTCGCCACGCGGTACGGTGGCGAGATCATCAATTGCGACTCGACTGCCGTCTTCCAGCGCTTCGACATCGGCACCGACAAGGTCCCCGAGTCGGAGCGAGCCGGCATTCCCCACCACCTCATCGACCTGGTGCCGCCGACCGCCGACTACAACGCCGCCGATTTCGGCCGCGACGCGGCGCGCGCGGTTCGCGAGATCCACGCCCGGAGGCGGCTTCCCGTGCTGGTGGGCGGCACGGGGTTCTACTACCGCGCCCTGACGCGGGGCTCTTTCCGGGCGCCGGCAAGGACGGCCCGCTTCGCGAACGGCTCGACCGCCTGGCCGAACGCTACGGCGTCGAGCGCCTGCACCGCCTGCTGGGCCGCATCGATCCGCCGTCGGCGGCCCGCATCCTGCCACGCGACCGGAAGCGCATCGTCCGGGCGCTGGAGGTGTATTTCCAGACGGGCAAGCCGCTCACGGCGCACTTCGCCGACACGGTGTCACCGCTGGGCCCGGACGTGGAGGTGATTGCGATCGGCCTGCGGCTGCCGGCCGACGCGCTGGCCGCCCGGCTGAGCCACCGGGTGGACCGCCAGTTCGAGCTGGGCCTCCTGGACGAGATTCGGGCGAATCTCGCGGCCGGGGTGCCGGCCACCGCCCGGCCGTTCGGCGGGCTGGTCTACCGGCAGGCGCTGGAACATCTCGCCGGCCAGCGCGACGAGGTGGCCACGCGTGCACTCATTGCGCAGGAGAATCGCCGGTACGCGCGCCGCCAGTTGATCTGGTTCCGCAAAGAGCCTAACCTTATCTGGTTCAATGGCCCCGGAGAGTCTCCGGATGTGCAGGCCCTGGTGGTGGAGTGGCTGGCCGAGCGGGTCCGTTGACGAGCAGGAGCTTCTCCGCGATGCCTGAGACCAAGACCGGCGCACCGAACATCCAGGACGTGTTCCTCAACTACGCCCGTCGAGAGAAGCTGGCCGTCGTCCTTCACCTGCTCGACGGACGGGAGTTCGAGGCCCGCATCAAGAACTTCGATCGCTTCGCCCTGATCGTCGAGCACGGCGGGATGGACCACCTGGTCTTCAAGCACGCGATCGCGACGATCCGGACGCCGCGCAGCGTGCCGAACTACTTCTCCTCCCATCACCCCTGACCGGCGTGTTCCGTCGGGCCGTCGTCATTGTCCTGGACAGCGTCGGCGCGGGCGAACTGCCCGACGCGGAACTAGCGGCGACACGGGCAGCCACACGCTGGGCCACGTCGCCGCCCTCGCCGGGCTGGACGTGCCCACCCTGGCCGCGCTGGGACTGGGCTGCGCCGTCGAACTCACCGGCGTGCCGTGCCCGGCAGCGCCGCGCGCGGCCTACGGCCGCATGGCTGAACGCTCCAAGGGCAAGGATTCGGTGACCGGGCACTGGGAGATCGCGGGGCTCGTGCTGGACACGGCGTTCCCGACGTTCCCGGACGGATTTCCGCCCGGGATGATCGAGGCCTTCGAGCGCCGCATCGGCCGGCGGGTGCTGGGCAACGTCGTGGCCTCGGGCACGGCCATCATCGACGAGCTCGGCGCGGCGCACATGGCGTCCGGCGAGCCCATCGTCTACACGTCGGCCGACAGCGTCTTCCAGATCGCGGCACACGAGGCCGTCGTGCCCGTGGACATGCTCTACGCCTGGTGCCGCGTCGCCTACGAGCTGGCGGTCGAGGGCGCCGGGCTCGGCCGCGTCATCGCGCGACCGTTCGTCGGCACGCCCGGTGCGTTCGTTCGCACGGCCAACCGGCACGACTACGCGATGCCCCCGATCCGCAACACGCTGCTGGACCACCTGTCGGCCGCCGGCCACCCGGTCGTCGCCATCGGGAAGGTGAGCGACCTCTTCGCCGGCCGCGGCGTGACCGAGTCGCATGCAACCCGCAGCGACGACCATGGCATGGACGTTCTGGTCGGCTGTCTCGACACGCACGCCGACGGCCTGCTGTTCGTCAATCTGGTGGACTTCGACACCCGGTTCGGCCACCGCAACGACGTGCCGGGCTATGCGCGCAACCTGGAGGCGTTCGACCGCCGGCTGGCCGACCTGCTGCCGCGCCTAGGTCAGGACGACCTGCTCGTGATCACGGCCGATCACGGGAACGACCCTGCCACGCCGAGCACCGATCACTCGCGTGAGTACGTGCCGCTGCTCGTGGCGGGCCCGCGCGTGCGGGCGGGGGTGTCGCTGGGCGTCCGAGCGACGTTCGCCGATGTCGGGCAGACGCTGGCGGACGTGTTCGGTGTGGGGCCGCTGGACAGCGGGACGAGCTTTCTTGGAGAACTGGCGTGACGATTCGGGAGCAGCTGGAAGGGCGCGAGGGCGAAGTGCTGGCGCCGCAGGCCGCGCGGAGCGCGGAGAGCCGGGGCCGGCTGCGGGCCGAGCCCGAGGATCCGGTCAGGCCGGCGTTCCAGCGGGATCGGGATCGCATCA
>JAWKHU010000094.1:0-14159 GCA_041394685.1 Vicinamibacterales bacterium | reverse complement strand
AGGCCGACGAGGAAGAGCACCAGGTAGATGTGCGGGGCGAGCGTGAGCGTCGAGGCGATCTCCGGTCCCCATGTCAGGTCGGTCGTTCCCGTCGCCAGGAGCACGAGGGAGAACAGCCCCAGCGAGAAAGCGGACGGGTTGAAGACGTGCGTCCATCGGCCGTCGCGTTCCCAGCGGACGAACTCCTTGCCCAGGACCCCGACGGTCAGCATCACGAACTGCAGGTAGTACCAGTCGTCGCGAAACCACAGGAACAGGTTCGTGCTGAGCACGATCGGGACCGGGCCGAAGCCGAGCACGTAGCTGCCGCGCCGCGACCACGACAGCAGCATGTCCAGCCCGTAGACGAACGCCAGTTGCGCGGCGAGCAGCCAGGCGTAGTCGTAGACGGGCCGCCAGTAGAAGCCCCAGTAGGCGTAGACGGTGAGCTGGCAGAGGGCCTGGATGTAGTGCTGCGGCCTCGGCCTGGACTGCACGCGCAGGGGAGCGGCCGCGGCCGGGCGCGCGAGCAGGACGGTGTGCCAGACCAGCAGGACGAGCGCCGCGCTCCACACGGCGCGCATGAGCATCGCGTCCCGCTGGACCCGCCCGGTCGTGGAGACGAGCAGGAGGACGAGCGTGGCCGCGAGCGGCATCCACTTCGCGAGGTGGTCCGGGCCCGCCGCGGCCCCGGCGTCCGGGGGAGCCACGTCCGGCGGCGGCCGGCGGCGACGTCCCGAGGGAGCCGTCATGGCGAGCGACAGGATACACTGCGCCGCCCGCGCGCCGCGCGGCGGTGTCAGAAGCCGATGAGCAGGCTCACCCGCGCACTGCGGGGCAGGACCGGGTGGAGGTGGATGTCGTCCACACCGCCCGCGGGCTCGCCCGGCAGGCGCGAGGCGTAGAAGTAGTCGATGTCGCTGTGCCGCGCATCGAAGAGGTTGAAGACGTCCACGGCGAGCCGTACGCCGGGCGCGAGCGCCACGCCGGCGTCCAGGTTCACCAGGCTCGTGGCGCGCGAGCGAACGCTGTCGTCCTCGATGAGCGCCCGCGGGCCGAAGTAGCGCCACCGCACGCTGCCGAACACGCGAGACAGGTTCGTCACCGTCGCGCCTGCGGAGACCACGGTGGCGACCGCACCGGGGATGCGGGTACCGGCGGGATCGGCATCGCTGAAGCGCGCGCGCGACAGGCTCAGGTCCGCGTCGAGGGTGAGCCACGGCCGCGGCCGGTAGTAGTTGGCCCATTCCACGCCGACCCGGCGGCTCGGCCGTCCGGCCTCCGTCGTCCCGGCATCGCCGACGAAGACGAGCTCCGAATCGAGGTGCAGCGTCCAGACCGAGAGGCTGCTCTGCAGGTGCGGGATCCGCACGCTCCGCACGCCCGCCTCCGCGCCCCGGGCGCGGGCCAGCGGCGTCACGCGGTCGGCCGGCTCGCCGGTGGCGGGGTCCACGGTGATGGTGGCCCCCCGCGCATCGTTGCTATGGAAGCCGAAGCCCCCGTTCAGGTACACCTCCGTGCCTGCCCACGGGCCGAAGGTGGCGCTGGCCTTGGGGCTGGCGAGGGCGCTCGACGTGGTCCCGCTGTTGGCCGCGATATCGGCGGTCACGTCGAAGCGATAGGTATCGAGACGGACGCCCGCGAGCGTCCGCAGCCACGGTGTCCACGCCGTCTCGTTCTGCGCGTAGCCCGACACGCTGGTCTGGAGCACGGTGTCCTCGCGCACCGTGTCCAGGCGGCGGCGGCCGACCGTGTGATAGAGGCCGACGGTGCCGATGTCGTCGTTGCGCAGCTGCAGGCCGATCGTGTGCTGCGTGGGGCGCCCGGCCAGGCGGCCGAGACGCCGATGGCTGACGAGGGCGCCGGTGACGAAGCGGTGGTCCGCCTGCTCGAACTGGTCGCCGTTGTCCGGATCCTCGAGGAAGTAGGTGAAGTTCGAGAAGAGCGCCAGGTCGTAGGCCAGGCCGTACGCCGTGACGCGGGTGGTGGCGTTCTCCCGCGTGCGCTGCCACTCGAACGACCCGCTGTACCGGTAGGAGTTGCCGCCGTCGGTGGGATCGAGCGTGCCGAAGCGGCCGATGCGCCCGCTGCCGATGGCGCGCGCCGGCACCTGGTCGGTGGAGGTCCACGTGCCCCGGTATCCCATCGCCGTGACCGCGAAGCCATCGAGCGCAGTGCCGCGGCTGAAGCGGATGAGTCCGCTCACCTTCCTGAAGTCGTCGGGCGTCTCCCACGGGCCGTCGTTGGCCTGCACGTCGATGGCGGCGAGGAGGGTGCCCGTGCCCACCTCCGGAGACGCTGCGGCGACGACGCGCCCGAACCCCTGGCCGCCGCCCGTCACCCGCACGATGGGGCGCGCCAGCCGGTTCGCGTACTGGATGGCCGCGGCGCCGGCCGTGGCGAAGTCGCCCTGGTCCGCGAAGTAGGGGCCCTTGGAGAACTGCACGCCGCTCACCAGCTCCGGGATCAGGAAGTTGAGATCCGAATAGCCGTGCCCGTGCCCGTGCGTCGGCATGTTCACGGGCAGCCCCGCCACCGTCGTGGCGAAGTCGGTGCCGTGATCCAGGTTGAACCCTCGCAGGTAGTACTGGTTGGCCTTGCCCTCGCCGCTGTGCTGGCTGATGACGACCCCGGGCACCGTCTCGAGCACCTCGCCGGTCCGCATGATGGGCCGCGCGTCGAGCTGGTGGGCGGTGATCGCACCCTGGCTTGCCGACTGCGCGATGCCGACGAGGCTGGCCGTCGGGTCTTCGACATCCGCAAGGTTGACGAACGTGGACTTGCCCGAGACGACGACGTCGGCGGTCAGCGAGAGCTGGAGCACCACGTCCACACGCGCGTCATCCCCCGCGGCGACCGTGATCGACCGTCGCGCCCACGCGAACTGGATCAGCGAGAAGGACAGCTGGCCCTCCCCCGCCGGCAGGCCGTCCAGCCGGTAGCGGCCCGCCGCATCGGTCTGCGTCTCGCGCGCGGCGCCGGCGGCGTCCCGCAGGGTGACGAGGACACCGGGGAGCGGCGTGCCGCTCTCGTCCTGCACCACGCCCGCGACCGACCCGAGCGCCTGTGCGCGCGCGGGCAGGGGAGCGGCGAGCGTCAGCGCCAGCAACAGGACGGCCACACTACGACGAAGTTGTGACATGCCTACACCTACGAGACGAGCCGCACGACCATCGGGAGGCCCCACGCCATGCCGAAGGCGACGGCGGCGAGGCCGGTGGCGGCCGAGAGTGCGGCCTGCCCGCGGGCGGAGTGGGCGAGTCGTACGAGCGGCCGGCCCGCCGCTCCCGCGATGGCGGCCATCGACAGGGCCGAGGCGAAACCGAAGACCACGAGGAATCCGAGCTGGCCCGGCAGTGTCGGCAGGCTGGCAGCCGCCAGTGCCGTGAGGGCGCCGCTGCCCGCGAGCCCGTGCACCACGCCGACGAGGAGCGGACGCCGCGCGAACGTCCACGGTCCGACGTGCACGTGGTCGCCGCCGGCCGGGTGCGCGTGCACGCAGGCGCCATGCGCATGGACGCGGGAAGGACCGGTGCCGCCCTCGCGCCAGGCCGCGAGCACCGCGCGCGCGCCCAATGCGGTGACCATCACGGCCGCCGCCACCTCCAGCGCGGCCTCGACGCGTGCGGGCATGGCGGCGTGTGCGAGGACGAGCAGCGAGCCGACGGCGATCAGCGTGAGCATGTGCCCGACGCCCCACGCCGCGCCGAGCAGTGCCCAGCCGCCCGACTGGCGCTCGCGCGACACCATGGTCGCCACCGCCATCAGGTGATCGGGCTCGAGGGCGTGCCGTACGCCGATCACCAGCCCGAGTGCGCCAGCCGTCAGCCACGAGCCCGCCCACGCGGCGCCGGTTCCGGAGTGCACCAGCGCGAGCGCGCCCACAGTGACCAGAACGCCAGCGCCGGAGAGGAGCCCGGCAAGCGGGCGCTCCGCGCCGGCCGTCACGCGTCGGGGCTCCTGCAGCAGCACGCGTACGCGGTCCAGCAGGGGCATGTGGGTCGAGCGGGGAGTCTGCGGCGCGCCGGACTCGCGGCAGCGCTCGGCGTGGGCGAGCCCCCGCGCGACGTCGATGGGCGGGCACACCGAGGCCGCCACGGCGTCGCAGGCGCGCTCGCGCTCCGCTCGGATCACCGACGCGAGCCACCAGGCTGCGGGATGGAACCAGAGCACGGCGCCGATGGTGCGGAGCGCGAGGTTCCAGGCGTAGTCGCGGCGCTGCACGTGGCCGAGCTCGTGTGCGGCGACGGCGCGGCACGCGTCGCGGGTGAGCCGCTCGCACAGCGTGGCCGGCAGCACGATCGCGCCCGCGCGCAGGCCAAGGGAGCAGGGCACGTCCACCTGCGCCGACACCAGGAGCCGCACCCGCCCGCGGACACCGAGCTGGCGGGCCAGCAATTCGACCTCCTGCTGCCAGGGCGCGGGCGCCGGACGGGCGTGCTGGACGAGCGCCCGGACGCCGCGGAGGCTTCGCGCAAGGCGGATCACCGCCAGCGCGAGGCCTGCGAGCCAGGCCGCGGTCACCCCTGTCGGGAGAGGGGAGTTACCGGCGGTTGCCGCGAGCGGCAGCGTGACGGCGAGGAGCACGAGCCCCAGCCACGCCACGCCTCGCGGACGCGGGGCGGGGCACCTGTGAGCCACGCCAGCGACAGCGCCGCCCAGCCGGCCACGACCGCGCCCACCCACGCCGTGTGCGCGAGCGCCGCGCCGACGGCCGGCATCGCCCTCACCGCTCACGGCCGTCGTCCTTCCGGTGCCGGGCGAGGAGCCGTTCGATCTCGGCCAGTTCCTCGGCCGAGGCGCGCGTCGTGGCCAGTGCACGGATGCCCAGTTCGGACGCGGAGCCGCCGAAGGCGCGGTCGAGCAGGTCGCGCACGAGCTGTCGCTTCGTCCGCTGCGCCGACACCGCGGCCGCATAGACGTGCCCGCGGCCACGCGTCTCGCGGCGCACGAGGCCCTTGGTGGTCATGATCTGGAGCAGCTTCAGCACCGTCGTGTAGAGCACGGGCCGGCTCCGCTGGAGCACGTCGCGGATCTGGCGGACGGTGGAGGGACCCTCGGTCCAGATGACCCGCAGGATGGCGAGCTCGGCGTCGGTGGGCTTGGGCAGTGGAGGCATGGGTGAAAACCTACGAAGAGCTTCGTTGTGTAGGGCATGCTACCGCAGTAGGGACGATATGCGAAATTCTTCGTGCGATTGAACGCGCGACGCCTGGCTCAATCCGATTGCACCGCACGTTCCGGAGTGCGCGCCTGACGGCAGCCCCGTGCGCTCCGTCCATGGACACGGCCCTTCCGCCGGATGGGGACGCCTGGCCGCAGCTGGCCGACGAGCTCGACGCCCAGGGATGGAGCCTGCGACGGGCGCTGCTGTCGCAGCCGGACTGCGACGCGGTGGCGGCGCTCTACGACGACGACAGCCGGTTTCGCAGCCGGGTGATCATGGCCCGGCACGGCTTCGGTCTCGGCGAGCAAGTATTTCGCCGCCCCGCTGCCGCCGCTGGTGGCCGCGCTGCGCGAGACGCTCTACGCACGGCTGGCGCCGATCGCCAACCGCTGGGCCGAGGCGCTGGGGCACACGAACGGTTCCCCGCCACGCACCAGGACTTCCTGGACCGCTGCCACGCTGCCGGCCAGTGCCGCCCGACGCCGCTGCTCCTGCGCTACGGCCCGGGGGACTTCAACGCGCTGCACCAGGACCTGTGCGGCGCGCACGTCTTCCCGCTGCAGGTCGCGGTGCTGCTGGCCGAGCCGGGCGAGGACTTCACGGGCGGCGAGTTCGTGCTGACCGAACAACGCCCGCGGATGCAGTCACGGGCGGAGGTGGTGCCACTCCGTCGGGGCGATGCCGTGGTCTTCGCCGTGCACCATCGGCCGGTGCGCGGGAGCCGGGGCGTCTACCGCGTGACGATGCGGCACGGGGTGAGCCGCGTGCGCTCGGGGCGCCGGCACACGCTGGGCATCGTGCTGCACGACGCCCAGTAGCGGCGTCAGCGGTTGGTGGTCGGCGCCGGCCAGGCGGCGTCGAGCGGCTTGGCCGGGTCGGCCGTGATCTGCAGCTCGGCGCAGTGGTGATACGAGTAGCCGCCCGGCTGGTTGTACTCCGTGGTCGGCCATGAACTGGATGACCTGCAGCGTGCACTTCGGGCAGGTGATGTTCGGGAGCTGCACGTCGGCCTCGAAGGTCTGCGGGCTCGCGGGCCTCGTGTAGTGGGGGAAGAGGCCATCGGCGAGCACCGGCAGCTGCGGCGGGCTCTGGATGACGGCCCACACCGAGCGCGGTCCCTTCTCCGTCGTCTTTTCGAACGTCATCGGGTCGGGCGGCAGCTCCGTCTGCGCGTTGACGGCGAGCGCGACCCGGTAGTGGCCGGGATGGTAGATGGTCTCGAGCACCTTGAGGTGCAGCAGCGAGCCCCGGTCACCTTCGTGACCGCGCCGGTCATCTCCGCCTTCGGCTCGGCGCCGCACGGCGCCGCCTTCTGCGGGTTGCCGCGCTCGTTCTCGACCACCCAGGATGCGGGCTCGAGCAGCTTGAAGTGTGCGGCCACGGCGGTCGGCGCCGCGGCGACGAGCAGGGCGAGGAGCAGGGCGGACGAGGTGCGTGCCATGAGGCGGAATATTACCCGAAGGCCGCCGCACGCGGCTCAGGACCGGCGGGCCGGGGCCGGGAGGTGCGCCGGCGGGTCGGCCAGCAGGGCGGCGAAGCGGTCGGGGGGCATGGGCCGCGCGACGAGGAAACCCTGGCCGAGCTCGCAGCCCAGGTCCTGGAGCCGCTGCCACTGGTCGGCGGTCTCGATGCCCTCGGCAATCGTCTCGACCGCGAGCGTCCGGCCGAGTGCGAGCACCGCGAGCGAAATGGGCGACTCCTGCCGGCCCTCGCCGATCCGCGCGGTGAACGAGCGGTCGATCTTCAGGATGTCCACGGGGAACCGCTGCAGGTAGGCGAGCGACGAGTAGCCGGTGCCGAAGTCGTCGATGGCCAGCGACACGCCCAGCTCCTTGAGCTGCCACAACGTGCGCACCTCGTCGTCGTCGTTGCCGACGAGCACGCTCTCCGCGATCTCGAGGACCAGCCGGTCGGCGGTGAGGCCGGCGTCCGCCAGTGCCGCGGCCACGTCGTCGGGGAAGGCGGGATCGGCAATCTGCCGGCCGGAGACGTTGACCGCCAGCCTCGCCGGCGCCTGCTCGCCCCACTCGCGGCGCCAGCCGCGAACTGCGTGCACGCCTCGCGCAGGATCCAGCGACCCAGCGGGATGATGGCGCCGGTCACCTCGGCGATCGGCACGAACTCGCGCGGCTCGATGCGGCCCAGGCGCGGGTGGTGCCAGCGGACCAGTGCCTCGACGCCCGTCAGGGCGGCGTCGAATGCGGGCGATGGCCTGGTAGTCGATGCTGAAGTCGCCGCACTCGAGCCCGCGCATGAGATCGCCCTCGAGCTCGCGCCGGCGCAGCGCCGCCGCATGGAGCGCCGGCTCGAAGGTGGCGGCGCGTCCCTTCCCTTGCCCTTCGCGATGTAGAGCGCGAGGTCGGCATTGCGCACCAGTTCGGCCGGCGACTGTCCCGGCTGCGCCAGCGCGATGCCGATGCTGACGGCCACCGGAATCTGCACCGCGCCCACCTGCACGGGCTCCCGCATCGCCTGCAGGATGCGATCGCTCAGCCGGTGCGCGCTCGCGGTGTCCGCCTGCTCCGCGAGCACCGCGAACTCGTCGCCGCCGAGACGCGCGCAGGTGTCGGAAGCGCGCAGGCAGTCGCGCAGGCGGTCCGCGACGGCGCAGAGGAGCCGGTCGCCCACGCTGTGCCCGAACCGATCGTTGACGCGCTTGAAGCCGTCGAGGTCGATGTAGAGGAGCGCGGCCGTGCCCGTGTCCCGCTCGCCGCGCGTGAGCGCATGCTCGAGGCGATCGGTGAACAGCGCGCGGTTGGGCAGGCCGGTCAGCGCGTCGTGGAGCGCGCGGTGGGCCAGCTGTGCCTCGAGCGCCAGGCGCTCCGTCACGTCGTCGAGCGTGAGGAGCACGGCGGGCCGGTCGTCGATGACCACGCGCTCGGCGGCGCAGATGACCGTCTTCTCCTCGCCGTCCCCGATCCGATTCGCTCCTCGGCGCCCTTCACGGTGAGCGGTCCGTCACCGAGCAGGGCCGCACGGAAGTCGGCACTGAACAGCCCGAGCGCATCCAGGCGCCGGCCGACCAGGTGGTCCAGGTCGCCGTCGATCTCCGTCGCGAACGCCTGGTTGGCGCGCAGGATCCGGCCCGAGGACGGGTCGATGACGACAATGGCGGCCGGCGAGTGCTCGAAGATGGCATTGAGCGTCTGCTCCGACCGCCGGACGATGCGCTGGGCGGCCGCGCGCGTGCAGATCTCGCGGGTGAGCTCCTTGAACTGGCGCCAGGCGACGACGCCGAGGCCGACGGTCAGGATCATGAAGAGCGCCAGCAGCTCGTCGAGCTCCCAGCGCTCGTGGCGGGCGGCAAAGGCCTCGAATCGTTCGGCGAAGTCCACGCTGACCGCAAGGGCGAAGACCAGCCCGCAGGCCGGCACGGCGATGGCCAGCCGGCGCGTCCACGCGCGGGACAGCTCCGCCTCGCACGCCTCCTGGGCGCCGGGGCCGAGCGGGGCCGGGGCCGCGTCGATCATCTCAAGCAGGATCGGTTCGACGCGTCCGGATCTTGAGCCGTCACCGAGCCACGCTGGCCCCGACTGAAGCCGGGCACGGATCTGCCGATACCACTCTGGATGGACACGGGCGGAGGCAGGTGGACCGCTCGCCCGGCGGCGTTATGCGAGCGGGCGGCGAATCGATGGCGAAGCTGGACCGTTCCCTACGATCCCGAACACCCTGAAGCCGCGCAGTTCCGATCCGTTCAGGTCCAATCGACCCTGGCGCTCACCCCTGGTCCTGCTGGCCAACTGGGCCAACGTCGCTGTCGTGGCCTGGACGTTCCGCCACACGGCCAATGGCTTCGCCCTGGGCTCGTGGACCGTGGGCACGCTGCTGGCCTCGTCGATGGGCGTGGGCGCCTGGCGGGCGTGGCGCGCGGGACGATGGCCCACCCACAACTCCACACGAACGCTCCGGCGCGCGGCGTGGCACGCGACGCTGCTCGCGACGCTCTGGGCCATGCCGATGGCGTTGGGCTTCGATGCGGCGGGCGCGTCGCAGCGCACGCTGCTGGTGGGTCTCACGGTCGGCATGATTTGCGCCGGCGGATTCGCACTTGCGCCGATGCCCCCGGCGGCCTTCGGGTACGTGGCGGCGCTGTCGGTGGGTCTCGGCTGGGGATACATCGCCGATGGAGCGGCCGAGCACGTGCTGCCGCTCCTGCTGGTGCCGCTGTGCTCGGGCATCGTGCTGGCCACGGTCGTGGCCAGCGGCCGGCAGATGGGCGGACGCCTGGTGGCCGAGGCCGAAACCATACGGCGAAGCGGCTCGTGGACCTGTTGCTCGAGGAGTTCCAGGAGAGCGCCCGCGACTGGCTCTGGGAGCTGTCCCCGGAGGGCTGCCTGCGGGCGCCGTCCGCCCGGATCGCCGACGCCTTCGGCCGGCCGGCCATCGAGCTGTGCGCCACGCCGTTCGTCGAGTGCGTGCGAGGGACGCTGCCCGAACCGTCCGGTGACGGCCACGACGCGCTCGACATGCTCCAGCGGGCGCTGCAGGACGCACACGCGTTCCGCGATCTCCAGGTGCCGGTCGTGGTCGGCGGCGAGCGTCGCTGGTGGTCGCTGACGGGCCGTCGCCTGTTCGATGCGCGAGGCGGCCACGCCGGTTGGCGGGGCATCGGGACCGACGTGACCCGGGCGAAGCAGCAGGCGGCCGATCTGGCCACCCTCGCCAACTTCGACAGCCTCACCGGACTGGCGAACCGGCATCGTTTCCAGGAACAGATGCGCCTGTCGAAGGCGCCCCTCTTCAAGCTGCTCTACCTGGACCTGGACGACTTCAAGGTGATCAACGACCTCCACGGCCACCACGTGGGCGACGAGGTCCTGCAGGTCGTGGCGCGGCGGTTCGCGTCGGCCGTGGGCGACGGCGACCTGCTGGCCCGCCTGGGCGGGGACGAGTTCGCCGTGCTCGTGCACAACCCGCAGAGCCCCACGGCGGCCGAGCAGGTGGCCCGCCGGTTGATCGAGAGCCTGGCGCAGCCGGTGCGGGTGGCGGATCTCAGCCTGACCGTCGGCACCTGTGTGGGGATCGTGTCGTCACGCGGGCGCGAACGCGACACGCACGAACTGATGCGGCTGGCCGACATGGCGCTCTTTGCCGCCAAGGCACAGGGCCGTAACACGTACCGGGTGTTCGAACCGGAGATGGAGGATGCCGCGCGCCGCCGCATGGGCCTGATGGCGGATCTCCACGCAGCGGTGGCCGGCGGGCAGCTCTCGCTGCAGTATCAGCCGCTGGTGGACTTCGGCTCCACGCGGGTGGCCGGGGCCGAGGCGCTGCTGCGCTGGCGCCATCCCACGCGCGGCTACGTGCCCCCGGCGGAGTTCATCCCGCTGGCCGAGGAGAGCGGCCTCATCGTCGAGATCGGGCGCTGGGTGCTCGAGCGCGCCTGCGAGACCGCGTGCGGATGGCCGTCGCACATGCGGGTTGCCGTCAACCTTTCGGCCATCCAGTTCGCGTCGCCGACCTTCACCGACGAGCTCTGCGTTGTCCTGGAAGAATCGGGCCTGCCGCCTCACCGGCTGGAGCTCGAGATCACCGAGTCGCTGCTCATTCACGATCAAAAGGCAGCCGTGGCCACGCTCGACCGCCTGCACGCGATGGGCGTGCGCGTCGCGCTCGACGACTTCGGCACTGGCTACTCGTCGCTCGCGTACCTGAAGCGCTTTCCCTTCGATGCCCTGAAGATCGACGGCGCCTTCGTCAGGAGCCTCGACGACGACGGCGCGTCGTCGGCAGTGGTGAGGGCCATCGTCGACCTCGCGCGTGCGCTGCGGATGGGGGTGACGGCGGAAGGCATCGAGACGCCGCAGCAGTTCCGGGCGCTGCGCGATCTCGGATGCACGGAAGGGCAGGGCTACTTCTGCGGACGGCCGATGGAGTCAGACGCCCTGCGTTCCCTGATTGCGGGTGGGCCGGTGCTCGTGGGGCGGCACTCGGCCGCCTGAGCTCCGGGGCAGTCGCAGCGGGTCCGGACCGCGGCCCGGTGGCCGCGGCCCGACACCCATCCAACCTACTTCCGGATGACGTTGGCGTTCACGACGAACGCGCCGCTGTTGTCACCAACCTGATCGTCGTTGACCCCGAGCCAGAGCCGACCTGCGGCCGGCATCGGCAGCGCCGTCGTCTGGTTGCCGATGGCGAACGGCTGGCCGTTGTCGATGCGGCCGATCAGCGCGCCCGCCAGGAACTGCGGCGCGGGAGAGCCCTCGGCGTGGCGGCCCTTGAGCGAACCCGCCGACGATGCCTTGTCGGCGCCGTCGGTGGACAGCTGCACTTCGCCCGTCGTGGTGAACTGGACACGGTCGCCCTCACGGACGACGATGTTCGTCTGGGTCCACTGCTGGTCGGCTGCCACCCGAATCGCACCCGCCGGAACGTCGGCGGTCGATGACGACGAGCTCGACGTCTGCTGCGGGTACTGGCCGGTGTAGATGCGGGCGATCTCGGAGAACTTGAACCGCCGCTCGCCGCCCGCGTCGAACGTCACCGAGCGCGGCTCACCCTCTTCGGCGGATCCCTCGCCGCCTTCGATGTTGACCAGTCGCCCACGGAGCGTCTCGCCCCCGCGGGTCACCAGCACGTAGTCGTTGCCCGACGCGGCCTCGGTTTCCGACGCGGGCAGCGATTCCGCCGAGCCCCCGATGTCGATCACGCGCACATCACGCATCGGGAACTTGCGCTGGTCGTCCTGGCTCACGCGCACGTAGACGGTGTCGGTCTGGCGGTTCCAGTCCTCGAAGCGTCCGGAAATCTTCTCCCCGTCGCGCTTCACCACCGTGACCTGCTCCTGCGCCAGGGCCGGTGCGGCCATCAGGACCGGCACGAGCACGGCCACCGAACGCATCATCGTCATGTTCATCGTCGCGTCCCCTCTCTCTTCTCTCTCTTCCGTGGCGCCGGCATATTCCGAGCCTCGCCTCTGGATGTCGCAAGAAGCATTCCGGTGGGAGAATCCGTGGAAACGGTGGCTCCTGGTCCCACAAAGGGCAGTCCGCTGCCACATCGGGGAAGGTGGGGACGGGACGCCCCCACCACAGGTGGGTATGCGGCTGGCATACACGATGCATTGGAGCTCGACGGTTCGGATGCGTGGAATGCGTGCCGCGGCCTGCGCCGGGCGCACGCGGCTGGAGGAGACACACCGTGCAGACGCTGGTCATGCCCCTGCGCCTCATCGCGGGGGCCGTCGTCATCGCGTTCATCTACCTGGGTCGGCCGGTGCTGATCCCGATCGTGCTGGCGGTGTTCCTCTTCTACGCCCTGGACCCCATCGTGGACTGGCTCCAGCGCTTCCGGGTACCACGGGCCCTCGGGGCCGTGACCGTCGTGGTGCTCGTACTCGGCGGGGCCCTCACCGGCGCCGTGGCCCTCTGGCCGCAGGTGGAGGCCGTGGTCACGCGGATCCCCGAAGGGGCCCGGCAGCTCCGGGCCACGCTTCGCGACGCACGGTCGGGGACGAGCCTGGCGACGGCGCTGAAGAAGGTGCAGGACGCGGCGACGGCCATCGACCAGGCCGCGGCCGAGAGCGCCACCCCGCCGGTGACGACGCGCGGGACCCTGCGGGTCGAGGTCACCGAGCCCTGGCGGGTCTCGGATGTGCTGTGGTCGGGCGGCGTCTCCATGATCGGCGTGATGGGGCAGGCGGTCAGCGTGCTGTTCCTCGCGATCTTCCTGCTCATCGAGGACGATTCGTTCAAGCGCAAGCTGGTACGGCGGATGGAGACGCTCGGCAGCAAGCGCGTGACCGTGCAGATCCTCAACGACGTCGCCTCGCAGATCGAACGCTTCATCTGGGTGCAGGCCGTCACGTCGGCAGGCGTCGCTGCGGTCACCTTCGGTGCGCTCTGGTGGCTCGACGTGGACCAGCCGGCGGCGTGGGGCACGTTTGCCGGAATCATGAACCTGGTGCCGTTCTTCGGCCCGCTCATCGTCACCGTCGTCATCGCGGCGGTGGCGTTCCTCCAGTTCGGCACGCTGGGCCCCGCCCTCGTTGCGGCCGGCGTCACGCTGGCCATCACGACCATCGAGGGGAACTTCGTCACGCCGCACATGCTCAGTCGCGTCGCCTCGCTCAACCTCGTGGCGCTCTTCATCGCCATCGCCTTCTGGAGTTGGGTGTGGGGCGTGGCCGGCATGCTGCTCGCGGTCCCCATCCTGATGACGGCCAAGGTCATCTGCGACCGTGTCGAGGGCCTCGAGGCGGTGTCGGAGTTCCTGGGCGCCTGACAGGGGGGAGGCGCGTAGGCTCAGCCGGCGCTCGGGCGCGCGAAGTCGGACGCCGGTACGAGGCCTCGCGTGCGATTGGCGTAGAGCCTGGTGAACTCCGCACCGATCAGCAGGATCTGTGAGGAGTAGTAGACCCACAGCAGCAGCACGATGACTGACCCGGCGGCGCCGTAGCTGGACGACGTGGTGGATTGCCCGAGGTAGAGGCCGATCGCGTGCTTGCCGGCGGCGAAGAGCAGGGCCGTGAACAGCGCGCCGGCGCCGACGTCGGCCCATCGCAGTTCCACGTCGGGCAGGAACTTGAAGAGCAGCGCGAAGAGCGCCGCCGTGACGCCGATGCCGACGAGGAGATTGAGGAGACCGAGCAGGGTCGGCAGGCCGGGCATCTGACGGTTCAACCACCCGGCCAGTGCCGCAAGGCCCGCGCTGACCGCCAGTGACACCAGCAGCAGGAAACCGATGGCGATCACGAGGCCGAACGATCGTGCGCGGTCGGTGAGGAACGCACGCACGTGTCCGTTCGGGTGCGGTTCGACGCGCCAGATGGTGTTGAGCGCCGTCTGCAGTTCCAGGAACGCACCGCATGCCGCAAGGACGAACGTGACGCCACCGGTGACGATCGCGATCATGCCTTCCCGCGGACGGGCCGCCGCGGCCAGCAGCGCCTGCACCGCCCGTGCGCCCTCTTCACCGACCAGGCCCTGGATCTGGCCCACGACCTCGCCGTGCACCGCCTCCCGGCCGAACAGCAGCCCGGCGATGGCCATGGCGACGAGCAGTACCGGCG
>JAWKHU010000093.1:0-15453 GCA_041394685.1 Vicinamibacterales bacterium | reverse complement strand
CTGCCGGCCACCACCTTTCTCGAGCACTACGACTACGCCAAGGCCTACGGGCCCCTGTCACTGCAGCTCGCACGCCCCGTCATCGAGCCGGTCGGCGAGTCGCGCTCGAACACCGAAGTCTTCATGGATCTGGTACGCCGCCTCGATCTCGGACGCGACGGGGACCCGGACGACGACCTCGACGCCATGCTGGCCACGCTGGGTGGACTGCCGGAACCGATCGGCGGCGAGTTGCGTGAGAACTGGCGGGCGACGCCGCCGCACGAGGGGCGGCCGATCCAGTTCGTGGACGTGTTTCCCAATACCCCGGACCGCAAGGTGCACCTGTGTCCTGCGGCACTGGACCAGGAGGCCCCCCAGGGGCTCTACGCGTTCCAGGCCGATCCGGCCACCGAGCGCTTCCCCCTCGCGCTGATCTCCCCGGCGAGCGATCGCACCATCAGCTCCACCCTCGGCGAGATCAACCGTCCCGATGTACGGCTCGAGATGCACCCGTCGGACGCGGAGGCCCGGGCGATCGAAGACGATGACAACGTGCGGGTGTTCAACGAGATGGGAGAGGTGCACCTCAGGGTGCGGGTGACGCCGCTGGTGCGGGCGGGCACCGTGTCGATGCCCAAGGGCGTGTGGCGACGCCACACCTCGAACGGCTGGACGTCCAACGCGTTGACGCCGGACACGCTGTCGGACCTGGGCGGCGGCGCGTGCTTCAACGACGCGCGCGTGAACGTGGAAAAGCGCGCCTGAACGTGCGACAGCCACCGTCCCGGGGAGCGCGGGAACGGTGGCTGACGCCCCGAGACCTTGGAGTGGCGAAACCCCTCAGTGCTTCAGGGTGGCCAATCGGCCCATGGACCGGCGTCGTGCCGGCCTGACGCCCGACGGGCGCCACTGGACCGCTGACTAGACGCCTGTCGGCAGCTTGCCGCGGCCGCCACGAGACATCTGGCCGCCCTTGCGGCCCGCCTCGCGCGCTTCCTCGGCCGACCACTCGTGCGCCGTGCCTTTGGCATGTGCAGCCCGACCGCCCTTGCTGGCGATCTCACGCTGCTTCTCCGGGGACATCGAGGCAAAACCTCGGCGAGCTTTACGAACAACTTCGAGCACGGTGAGCACCTCCTTCAGCCGTTCTATAAAGCGAGATGCTTGCCAGCCCTGCCACCGCCGGCCCCGCCGTAAACCGCTGCAATAACACGGCTTGCGAGGGAGGAACCGGATGGGCTCCAAACCCGGCCGTATGGAAACCATACAATTGTGCAGCTGAGGCGGCTCGATTCAATACGCCCCGCCGGGCGGCTGGCGCCGGGGCTTGAAGACGTCGCAGCCATCGCAGTTGCGGATATCGAACTCGTAACCGAGCACGGGAAAGAACATCGGTGGGCGCAGTACAGCAGCTGCCCGTCCACGATGGTCTGGATGCCGAGGTGTGCGGGGAGTGACGGCGTGCGGCGGCCGTACCAGCACAGGCGATGACGGTCTTCCGGTTCCACAGCGGCCTCTCGCCGATCATAATGGGGCTGGAGGATGCGTGACATGAGTGGAAGTGGAATTCCGCGGCCGCGCCCGGGAACCCGAGCGGCCGGACGGTGTTCTGTGTGAAGTTCCAGCGCGACATGCCAGGCCTGGAGACACCGCCGTGGCCGGGAGAGCTCGGCCAGCGCATCTTCGAGCACGTCTCGGCCCAGGCCTGGACGCTCTGGGAAGAGCGCCAGAAGATGATCCTCAACGAATACCGCATCATGCCCTGGCAGAAGGAAGGCCAGGAGCTCATCCGGACACACCTCGAGCAGTTCTTCTTCGGCGAAGGCGCCGCGCTGCCGCCCGGCTACGTGCCGGAGGGAAAGTAGAGGGGCTTGGGGCTTGGGGCGTGGGGCCTGGGGCTTGGGGCGGACCTGGAGGCCTGCAGACTCGAGGGCTTGGGGGCTTGAGGGCTTGAGGACTTGAAGGCCTGAGGGCTTGGGGGCGGACCTTGGGCCTTTTGCCTTCTGCCTTTTGCCTTTGCCTTCTACCTTCTGATTTCTGCATTCTGAATTCTGAATTCTGCATTCCCTCCCTTCCGTCCCCCGTCCCCGCCATATACTCCCCGGCGGAGGACTCGACCATGTGGAGCCGACGTGCATTCCTGCGCCTCTCGGGCGCGGCGGCGGGGGCCGGGCTGGCGGTGGGGCGGTACGGCATCGACGAGGTGGCGGCGCTCTCGCAGTCGATGGCGGGCCGCACGCCCGATCAGGTTGCGGCCGATGAGGACTACTGGCGCGAGATCCAGTTCGCGTTCACCCTCGACCGCACGATCATCAACCTGAACAACGGCAACCAGTGCCCGAGTCCCACGGTGGTGCACGAGGCCAGCAAGCGCTACATGGACTGGTCCAACCAGGCGCCGGCCTACCACCGCGCGATGATCGACCGGAACATCGAGATGTCGCGCCGCCGCCTGGCCGAGGAGTTCGGTGCGGACCCCGAGGAGATCGCCATCACGCGGAACGCGAGCGAGTCGCTGCAGATCGCGCAGATGGGCCTCGACCTCGAACCGGGCGACGAGATCCTGACGACCGAGCAGGATTACGGCCGCATGCTGACCACCTGGGACCAGCGCGCACGGCGCGACAAGCTGAAGGTCACGCGCATCGACTTCCCGTGCCCCACCACGCAGGCCGACCTGCTGCAGCGCTTCGAGCGGGCCATCACGCCGCGCACCAAGGTGCTGCACTTCTGCCACATCACGAACCAGTCGGGCCAGCTCTTTCCGGTGAAGGAGCTGAGCCGGCTCGCCCGCTCCCGCGGCATCCTCACCATCGTTGACGGCGCCCACGCGCTGGGGCACTTCCCGTTCCAGCTGCGCGACCTGGAGATGGACTACTACGGGGTGAGCCTGCACAAGTGGCTCCTCGCGCCGCTGGGCACCGGCATGCTCTACGTCCGCCGCGATCGCATTGCCAGCACGTGGCCGCTGCAGGCAGCCCCGTCGCGCAGCGACAACGACGTCCGCAAGTTCGAGGAGATCGGCACCCACCCGCCCGGTCCCCGCGCTGCCATCAACGAAGCGGTGGCCTTCCAGCGGGCCATCGGCCTCGAGCGCAAGGCCGCCCGGCTGCGCTACCTGACGCTTCGCTGGGCCAACGAGCTCAGGAAGGAACCGCGCGTCACGGTGCACTCCAGCCTCGATCCGGGGCAGACCTGGGGCCTGGCCGTGCTGTCGATCGACGGGGTGGACACCAACAAGATGGTGCCGTATCTGTGGGACAAGCACCGCATCGTGGTGGCCTCGATCGGCCACCAGAATGCGGCCGAGTCGAGCCTCAGCTACCGCGCGCTGCGCATCACGCCCAACATCTACACGCCGCTCGAGGAGATCGACACCTTCGTCGACGCCATGCGCGGCATCATCAAGAACGGCCTGCCGTCCTAGCGGCTCGTGCCGACTAGGCCTTGCTGGACGCGGGCGTGAGCCGGCGCATGGCCGGCACGCAGGCAAAGAGGATGAGGCCGGCAATGATGGCGAACGTGGCCACGGTGCCGAACAGACTGGGGAGGGCCATCGACTCGTACAACGAGGCGACGCGCCCCCCCAGATAGTTGCCCACCGAGATCGACAGGAACCAGATCCCCATGATGAGCCCCTGCAGCCGTGCCGGGGCCAGCGTCGTCATGGCACTCAGCCCGACGGGGCTCAGCGAGAGCTCGCCGATCGTGTGCAGCAGGTAGGTGAGGGTGAGCCACATCGGGCTCACCAGCGCCCCCTGCTCGGCCGAACCCGCCGGGCCGACGAGAATCGCAAAGCCCAGCCCGACGAAGACGAGGCCCATGGCGAACTTGGCCGGCCGGGACGGGTCCTGATCGCGCGCCGCCAGGCGCGCCCACACCCACGCGAAGATCGGCGCGAACGTGATCAGGTAGAGCGAGTTCAGCGACTGGTACCAGGTGCTCGGGAAGGCATAGCCGAACGCACGGTTGTCCGTGCTGCGGTCGGCAAAGAGGTTGAGCGTGGACCCCGCCTGCTCGAAGACCGACCAGAAGAGCGTCGAGGCGACGAAGAGGACGAGGATGACGTAGAGGCGCCGCTTCTCGTCTGCCGTCCATCCGCTCGACGAGAAGAGCCAGCCGAAGGCGCCCGGGTCAACAGGAGCAGGAGGACGCCGCCGGCGTCCGCAATCTGCCCGGCCGTGATGGGCAGGATGCCGGTGTACATCCCCGCGGCGAGCACCCCGAGCGCGACGAGGCTGACCACCGTCCACCGGATGGCCGACTGGCGCAGCGCCGCAAACGCCGCCGGCGACTCGGCGGGCGCCGGTTCGATTCCCGCGTCCCCGAGTGAGGCGCCGCCGAACTGGGCATGGACCACGCCGATGGCCATCCCCACGCCTGCCGCGCCGAAGCCCAGGTGCCAGTTGATCTGCTGCCCCAGGTACCCGCAGATGAGCGGCGCGATGAAGGCGCCCAGGTTGATCCCCATGTAGAAGATCGAGAAGCCGGCGTCACGCCGCTTGTCCTCCGGCCCGTACAGCTGTCCGACGATGACGCTGACGTTGCCCTTGAGGAGCCCCGTGCCGATCACGATGAGGAAGAGACCGAAGTAGAAGGTCGTAATGGTGGGAATGGCCATGCTGAAATGGCCGCTGGCGATGAGGATGCCGCCGTAGAGCACGGCGCGCCGCTGGCCGATGAGGCGGTCGGCCACCCACCCGCCAGGCAGGGCGGTCATGTAGACCATCGACGTGTAGAGGCCGTAGATGGCTCCCCCCTGCGCCGCATCGAAACCCAGCCCGCCCGCCGACAGCGGGGCCGTCATGTACAGCAGCAGGAGCGCACGCATGCCGTAGTAGCTGAAGCGCTCCCACATCTCGGTGAAGAAGAGGGTCGACAGGCCACGCGGGTGGCCGAAGAAGCGGCGGTCCTCAGGGGTGGCGGTCGTCATTGGCGGGTATTGTATGCGGCCGGCTCGAGGTTTGGTGGCCAGCCCCGCCCCATCTGCGCCATCTGCGTCATCTGCGCCATCTGCGGCTTATCATCTGTGGCGATGGCCCTCGACGAGTACCGCAAGAAGCGCGACTTCAGCCGAACCCCCGAGCCCGACGGTTCGACGCCGCGCACCCGGCCCGACGGAGAGGGGCTGTTCTTCTCCGTGCAGAAGCACCTCGCCTCGCACCTGCACTACGACCTCCGGCTCGAGTGGAACGGGGTCCTGCTGTCGTGGGCGGTGCCCAAGGGCCCGTCCATCGACCCGGCCGACAAGCGGCTGGCGATGCAGACCGAGGATCACCCGTTCGACTACGGCACCTTCGAAGGCGTCATCCCGGACGGCTATGGCGCCGGCATCGTGATGCTGTGGGACCGGGGCACCTGGACGCCCGAGTCGCCGGACGTGGACGCCGCGCTGCGGAAGGGCGACCTCAAGTTCACGCTGGAGGGGTACAAGCTGAAGGGGTCGTGGGCGCTGGTGCGAACCCGCGGCTACGGCGGCGGGAGCAAGCCGAGCTGGCTGCTCATCAAGCACCGCGACGAGTGGGCGGGCCCCATCGACATCGCCACCTTCGCCCCGCTGTCGGTGAAGACACCCGACGCGGATTTCGCCGACATCCTGGCGTCCGACACCCCGGCGCTCTGGACGTCGAACCCGCCCGCGAAGACGGGCGACACCGGCAAGCTGTTCCAGCGCATCATCCGGCAGGCGCTCGAGATGAAGGAGGCGCCCGCCGCTTCGAGCGCCACGAGACCGAAGGCCAGGAAGACGGCGTCCGGGGCCCGCTCGGCGGCCGGGGGGGCGTCTGCCCCGGCCCGGACCGCGAAGAAGGCCGCAAAGAAGCGGTAGCGCCGCCCGCCGTCAGGGAGCGCCGATCGTGAACGCCTGCTCGGCGATCGCCGTCAGCAGCGTCAGCGAACCGGGCTCCGCCAGTGCCGACATCCACGTGTAGACGCCGGGAGGGGTGCCTGCCGGCACCTGCAGCTGCAGGATGAGACCGTCGAAATCGGCTGGCGCGAAATTGCGCACGAGCGGCACGAGGCCGGGCACCAGCGCACTGCCGGTCCACGACATCAGCTGGCCGCCCGGCATCCGCAGGACCACGTACGCGTCGGCGGGCGCCGCCTCGCGGCCGCGCCGCAGGTGCGCGCGCAGGCGCAGGACCTGCCCCGGCACCAGAGTGTCGTCGTCGACGGTGGTCGTCAGCGTGGAGTTGTGGAACTGGATGTTGCCATTGCGCACCTGGCGCATGGTGCGCGCCTCGATGACCTGGCCATTGGCCGCGATGGTGACCCCGAACCGATCGTTCCGGCCGGGCTCGCCGTTGTCCTGCACGAGCACGCTGAAGGTGCATCCGGGCAGGAGCTGCGTGCATGTGCCGGAGAAGCGAACGGTCTGCGGCTCGCCGGCGGCGTCCAGGCCCACGACAGCGACGTCCGTCACGCTGCCGTTGGCATGGATGTGCGGCGCGATCGCGTGATTGACGTAGTTGAACTGACCGGTGGCCGGAGCACCCGGCGCACCAGGCTGGGCGTTGAAGCCGTAGTTGGCGAAGCCGGTGCCCGTGGCGTCCGGATCGGTGACCGTCGGGTCCTGCGGCACGTTGATGCTGCCGCCTCCCGTCACCTTGAACGGCGTTGCCGTCGGCAGCAGGTGCCCGAAGCTGCAGGCGCGGACCGTGCTCGACGCGAGCGCAATCGCACCATCGGCCACGGAGGCGCCAGTCGCCCGGCCGATCGACAGCACGCGGCCGTCGACGGTGGCGCCGCCGAGGAGCTCCACGTCACCCAGGGCCACGATGTTGCCGACAAACGCGGCCCCGGCGCCGATCGTCGTCGGCACGAGGATGGTCCCCGGATCGGCATCACCGATCTGCCAGAACACGTCCGTGCCCGTGCAGACGTCCGCGACGTCTGGAGCCAGCACGGTCGCGGCTGCACCTACGGTCAGGCCGCCGCCGATCTGGAAGATCCACGGTCCCTGGCCGGTGAGGGTCAGCGTGCTGGAGAGCGGGGCATCGCCGTCGAAGCAGTACACGCCAGCGGCGAGCACCTGCCCACCGAGATCCTGGCCGGTCAGATCGTTCGCCGGGGGGCAGTTGCGGGATGCGAGGTCCGCGTGGACGAGCTCCGCATCATGGTGCGCCTGGGCCGCAACGGCGTCGCCGGCGTGCAGGGTGCTGCCTGCGGGCAGCATCGCCGGCGTGAGGCCCGTGACCGTGCCGCCGGCATCGACGCCGACGTCTCCAGCCAGTGTGGGGGCGCCGCTCACGGTCACCGAGACGCCCGCCAGCACCCCGAACGATTCCGCGCCGTCGAACGGCCGCACATCCTGCGCCGCTGCGCCGATGGGCGCACCCACCACCATGCACACCAGCGCCACCACGCGGACGCATCGATCGATTCGGGGAACCATGCTCGTCATCTCACCCTTCTGAATTCTGAATTCTGCCTTTTGCCTTCTGCCTTCTGCCTTCTGCCTTCTGCCTTTCTCTACTTCCTGTAGTCGAGCGCCGGCTTCCGGTCGGCCAGCCTCGTCGTGTAGGTGAAGCCCGGACCGCGCCGCCGATCGAACTCGGCACGCGCCTTGGTCAGGTGAGCCGGATCGGAGAACAGGTCCATGGCCGTCAGCGCCATGCTCTTGGCCGCGACGATCATCCCCTTGGTCCCAATCGACGTCCCGCCCGCGGCCACTGCCTGCCAGCTGTGTGCCGGCGTGCAGGACCCAGGTCGCCGACGTCAGCTGCACGGTCGGCACGTTCCAGCTCACGTCGCCCAGGTCCGTCGATGCGCTGCCGATGCCGGGTTCCGGCGTGAACACGCTCGCGGCGCTGTCGATGGGCGGCAGGGTGCCGTCGAGCGACTTGCGAAGCACCTCGGCGAACTGCCGCTCGGCGGGCGTGTATCGTAGCCCCCGACGAACTGCAGGTTCTTCTGCATGATGCCGGTCAGGTAGGTGTTCGGGAGCACGTTCCACACCGCTCCCGTGAGCTCCAGCTCCATGGTGGTGCCCGTCCCGAGGGCGGCGCCGCGGGCCGCATTGAGGATGCGCTCCCAGATGCCGTCGAGGACGCGCGCGTCGTTGTGACGGGCGTAGCAGCACCTCGGCGAAGTCCGGCACGACGTTCGGAGCGCGGCCACCGTTGGTGATGACGTAGTGGACGCGGGCATCGGACGGGATGTGCTCGCGCATCAGGTTGACCATGGCGTTCATCGCCTCCACGCCGTCGAGCGCCGAGCGGCCCCGGTCCGGCGCGCTCGACGCGTGCGCGGAGATCCCGTGGAAACGGAACTTGCCGGTGACATTGGCCAGCGAACTCGACGCGCTGGCGGCGTTGCGATCGCCGGGATGCATGGTGACGACGGCGTCCACGTCCGCGAAGAGTCCGGCCCGCAGCATGTAGACCTTGCCTGCTCCGCCCTCCTCGGCCGGCGTGCCGAAGAATCGCAGGGTCCCGCTCCGGCCACTCGAGCTGAGCCAGTCCTTCACCGCGATCGCGGCAGCCGTGGAGGCGGTCCCGAACAGGTGATGGCCGCAGCCGTGGCCCGCGCCGTCCTCCACCAGTGCGTGGCGCTCGGGATCGGCCGCCTGGGACAAGCCGGGCAAGGCGTCGAACTCCCCCACGATCCCGATGACGGGATCGCCGTGGCCCCACTCGGCCGTGAACGCGGTCGGGATCTCGGCAACTCCCGCCTTCACCGTGAAGCCCGCGGACCGAAGCTGCTCCTGCAGCAGCTGGCTGCTCTGCTGCTCCTGATACCCCACCTCGGCGAAGCCCCAGATCTTCAGGGCGACCTCGCCGTAGCGCGCGGCCCCGGCGTCGATGGACGCGAGCACCACCTGGCGTTCCGCATCCTGGCCGTGCACCGGCGTCACCAGGCCGGCACAGACGACCACGGCCACCCATCCGCTGCGCATCATCACCCGCCTCCTGTCCACTCAGCTCAGCAAGTGCCGGCTGAGCACGGCCCACACCGCGTACGACAACCGGCGCCGGTTGTGGCGCGCGATCTCCGACTGCCAGAACGCGCCGCTCACCAGCTCGCACGCCGACGGGAGCTGCCCGACGGCCAGCGGCTCCTTGTGCTCGTCGCGGTAGCCGCCAGCACCGCCTCCGGCGGCAGTTCCGAGTTGGCGATGACCACGTCCACCGGACGTCCAATCATGTGCCCCACCCACTCCACCGCATCCTGCGCGGTGAAGCCGCCCATGCCGCGTCCCTCGGTCAGCAGGTTCGACACGAGGATGATGGGCCCCTTGACCGACGCCAGGGCCTCGGCCACGCCTTCGACCAGGAGCGTCGGCATCAGGCTGGTGAAGAAGCTCCCCGGGCCGATGACCGCGGCGTCGAAGCCGCCAATGGCCTCCTTGACCACGGGATGGATGCGGGCGCACGGTTCGAGCCACACGCGGGTGACGCGATGGCCGCGCTCGTGCCCTTCGTCCACTTCCACCTCGCCGCGCGTCACCGCCCCGTCGGCATCTCGGCGCAGAGGGTGGCCCGTTCGACGCTCACGGGCCACACGCGGCCGCGACACCCGAGGGCGCGCTCAGGCCGTCCACGGCGGCGAGGAAGTTGCCGCTGCACTGCTCCATCATCGAGAGCAGCAGGTTGCCGCCGGTGTGCCCGCCCAGCCGGGCGTGCTCCATGGTGGGCAGGCGAGCCAGCAGGACGCGGCGGGCCTCTCCTTCGTTCCGCGCAAGGGCGAGCGCGCAGCGCAGGACGTCGCCGGGAGGCAGCACGCCGAGCTCGTCGCGGAGCTGGCCGGAGCTGCCGCCGGAGTCGAACATCGTGACGACCGCGTTCACCTCGAGCCAGGGATTGCGCTTGAGACCGCCCAGCAGCGCCGGCAGGCCCGTGCCGCCCCCGAAGCACCCCACGCGAAGCTGCCGCAACTGCATCGACCGTTCATTCTAGCGGACGCCACACGGGTGCGCGCACCAAGGCGGCGGAACTCCCCTGCGCGGCAGCCGTCATACACTGAAGAGCATGGAACCCGCCCTCCACGCACGGCTTGGCCAGGTCGTGGCCGATCTGCAGCGCATCTTCGCGGGCCGTCTCGATGCCATCGTCGCCTACGGCAGGCCCTCGCACGAGTGGACCCACAGCCTGGCGCTCGTGGCCTCGCTCGCCATCGACGACCTGACCGCGCTCGCGGCGGCAGCGCCCGCGTGGCACCAGGCCGGCGCGGCCACGCCGCTGGTGCTGCCCCGGACGAGTTCGACGAGTCGCTCGACGCCTTTCCCATCGAGTACGGCGAGATCATCGACACGCACGTGGTCCTGGCCGGCAGCGATCCCTTCGCGGGCATCCTGATCGATACGCGCGACGTGCGCCGCGCGGTCGAGGCGCAGGCGGCCAGCCACCTCGTCCACCTCCGGGAGAACTACATCGAGCACGGCGGCCGGCCTGGCGCCATCGAGGCGCTGGTCCACGATTCCGCACCCGGCTTCGCGTCGCTGCTGCGGCGCATGGCGGCCTGGACGGCGCCGCCATCGACACCACGGCCGCGCTGTCGCACTGGGCCTCGTCCAGGGCGGGACTCGACCCGCGCGTCGTCGGCGACGTGCTCGCCATCGCCACCGAGGCCTCCCCCGCGGTGGATGCCGCACGCCTGTTTCCCGGCTACCTCGCCACCATGCGCGAGCTGCTGCGCGTGATCGATCAATGGCCCGAGCCCTGATCCTCGCGGCGCTGCTGGTCCAGGCATCGCAGGTCTGGGCGCAGCCGCTGCCCCCTGCCCTCACCCAGCCGGTCAACGACTTTGCCGGCGTCGTGGACAGCGAGTCCGCCCGGCAACTCGACGCCCTGATTCGGCAGCTCCAGGAGGCGACGGGCGACACGATCGTGGTCGCTACCGTGGACACCTACCAGCCGTACGGGGACCTGCCCAGCTACGCGGTGAAGATGTTCGAGAACCACGGCGAGGGCATCGGCGGCCGCACCGGCGACACCGGCGCCCTGATCGTGCTGGCCGTCAACGACCGGCAGGTGCGGATCGAAGTCGGCTACGGGCTCGAGCCGTTCATCACCGACGGGTTCGCCGGCGAGACCAGTCGCGACGTGATGGTCCCCTACTTCCGCCGCGGCGAGTACGGACAGGGCCTGCTCGCCGGGGCGACGCGCGTCGCCGAGCGCATTGCGGCCGGCCGGGACGTCGACCTCACGATCCAGCCGCAGGCCAGCCCCGGCCGCCCTCGTCAACGAGCGTCCGGTTCAACCCGGTCACGATCTTCATCGTGCTGTTCGTGCTGTCGCGACTGTTCGGGCGGCGTCGGCGGCGCGGGTCGCGGTGGACGAGCGGCGTCGGGCCGTTCGGCGTCGGCGGCGGGTGGGGTGGCGGCGGCTGGGGCGGCGGTGGCAGCTGGGGTGGCTCGTCGGGAGGATTCGGCGGCTTCGGCGGCGGCCGCTCGGGCGGTGGCGGAGGCGGGGCCTCGTGGTAGAAAGGACACCTATGCAGAAGCTAAGACGTGTCGCGGGAGTCGTGACACTGGTCGTGGCGGCCGTGGCCGCGTCCGGCTGTTCGTACAACACGTTCGTCGGCCAGGAAGAGGCCATCAAGACCCAGTGGGCGCAGGTGGAGAACCAGCTGCAGCGGCGCAACGACCTGATTCCCAACCTGGTCGAGACCGCGAAGGGAGTTCGCGCAGCAGGAGCGTGACGTCTTCGGCGCGATTGCCGACTCGCGCGCCAAGCTGGCTGGCGCCACCACGCCCGAGCAGCGCATGGCTGCTGCCAACGAGCAGTCGTCGGCGCTGGCCCGGCTGCTGGTCGTCGTGGAGAACTACCCCGACCTGAAGTCGAACCAGACCTTCGCGCGCCTCATGGACGAGCTGGCGGGCACCGAGAACCGGCTCGCCGTCGAGCGGCAGCGCTACAACGAGCGCGTGCAGGAGACAACACCCAGCGGCGGTCGTTCCCCTCGAACATCACCGCCGGGCTCTTCGGGTTCAAGGAATACACGCTGTTCCAGGCCCCGAAGGCGCGAAGGCCGTTCCCAAGGTCGATTTCACGAGGCCCTCGCCCTAGCGTTCCGCCTTCCCGCGGGCGGGCCACCCGGCCCGCCCGTTCCAACCCTTCTCCCCGGCACCCCATCCAACCTCATGCCGGTGGACGACGTCGTCCTTGCAGCGAGCGGAGATACGGCCGCATTCGAGCGTGTGTATCACGCCTACGTGCCACGTGTGCACGGGCTCGCACGACGGATGGCCGGGCCCGAAGCAGCCGATGAGCTGACGCAGGACGTGTTCGTCCGTGTCTGGCAGAAGCTGGCGACCTTCCGCGGCGAGTCGTCGTTCGGCACCTGGCTCCACCGCCTGGCCGTCAACGTCATCGTCGAGCGGTTCCGCACCCTCGGGACGGCACGGCGCCGCTTCTTCGACGACGGCGAGTCCCGGCTGGAGGTCGTGCATGCGCCGGCACGGTCCAGGCCCGATCTGGGCATGGACCTCGACGCCGCCATCGACGAGCTCCCGCACGGCGCACGGACGGTGTTCGTGCTGCACGACGTGGAGGGATTCCGGCACGACGAGATCGCGACCATGCTCGGCGTGTCGACCGGAACGACCAAGTCGCAGCTCCATCGGGCGCGACAGCTGCTCCGAGCCGAGCTGACGGCGAAAGTGTAGGCAGACATGAGTCACGACCACCATCACGACCCGGCTGACCCGCGAGTGAACAGTGTCCACGACTGGCCCGTGCCGGGACCGGCGGACGACGACGCGCTCGGCGAGGGCGACGTACTGCTCGCCCTGGTACGGCGGCGGCACGACGTGGCGCCGCCGCCACGGAACCTGTGGCCCGGCATCGAGGCCCGGCTGCAGCCGCGCCGCTCGTGGTCGGTGACGCTGACGCTGCCCCAGCTGGCCATGGCCGCCTCGCTCCTCATCGCGGTATCGGCCGGCGTGTCGTGGCTGGCGGTGTCGCCGCGCGCGGGCGGGAGGATGGCCGAGGCGCCGATTCGGGCGGTGGCCGAGGTGACCGGGCCCGTGCAGACCGACGTGGCGCGGGCGAGCTTTGCCGACGCCCAGTACGACGCGGCCGTGGCCGACCTCGAGCGGATCCTGGCGGAACAGGGCCAGCACCTGGACCCGCAGACGGTCATGGTCATCGAGCGGAACCTGCGCACCATCGACCAGGCCATCCAGCAGGCCCGTGCGGCGCTGGACGCGGATCCGGCCAACACCTATCTCAACTCGCACCTGGCGGACGCACGGCGGCGCAAGCTGGAACTGCTGCGACAGGCCGCGGAGCTGAGCGGCGGCAATTGAGGCCGCAGATTACGGGGATGGCGCAGAGGGAATGGCGCATTGGCGCATTGGCGCATTGGGGCATTGGCGCATTGGGCCTTGGCGCACTGGGCCTTGTGTCTGGCAGGGTGAGGCAGGGCATGCAAGGCAGGGAGACCGGTATGCAGCGAACGGCAGGAATCTGGGCGGTGGTGCTGGCGGCGGGGCTGGTGCCGGTGGGCGTGGCGGCACAGGGGCGGGATGCGCAGAACGATGCGCAGCAGCCGACCATCCAGGCGCGGCCGGGCGGGCCGGAGAGCACGCCGCGCACGTCGCAGGAGGTGCCGGTGTCGAAGGGCACGCGGCTGGTCCTGACCAACAACGCCGGCGAGGCCGTCGTCCGATCGTGGGACCGTGACGTCGTGAAGATCGAGGCGGCGCACGGTGCGCGCGACACGGTGGACATCCAGACCGCCGACCAGACGCTGCGCATCCGCAGCCGCACGCAGCGCGGCCCCGGCGGGCTCGTGGACTACCAGCTCACCGTGCCGCGGTGGATGCCCGTCAACCTGTCGGGCAGCTACCTCGAGGCCGCCATCGAGGGGACCAGCGCCGAGGTCACGGTCGAGACCGTCCACGGCGGCGTGCGTGTGGTCGGCGGGTCGGGCACGGTGGCGGTCCGCTCGGTCATGGGGCAGATCACCGTGGACAAGGCCAGCGGCCGCGTGCAGGCAACCTCGGTGAACGAAGGCATCCGCCTCACCAACGTCACCGGCGACATGACCGCCGAAACCACCAACGGCGACATCGTGATCGACAACGCGCAGACCTCCAGCCTGGAGGCCTCGACGGTCAACGGCGACATCACGTTCAACGGCACGCTCCGCGACGGCGGCGCCTATCGGTTGACGACGCACAGCGGCGCCGTGCGGATCGGCATCGGATCGGCGCTGAACGCAACCGTGTTCGTGCGCACCTTCCAGGGCGAATACTCGTCGGACCTGCCCATCCAGCTGCCCGAGGGTCAGTCGCGCGACAGCGGCAGCAAGCGGTTCAACTTCACGCTCGGCAACGGCAGTGCCCGGATCGAGCTGCAGTCGTTCAATGGGGACATCCACGTGGGCCGCGGCAAGGTGGTCTCGGCGGACGAGGAGCGGCGCCAGCGCCGCGCGCGCCGTCCGGGCAAGGACAACCTGGTAGAGCGCGGGCGGGAGGCCTGGCCCATGCCGGCCCCCGTGCCGGTGCCGATGCCCGCGCCGCTGTTCGACCACTTCGATCTCGAGGTGCCTCACGCCCCGCTGCCGCACGTCGCACCGCTGGCGCCGCCCGCACCACCGGCGCCCCCGGTGCCCCTGGCGCCGGCCCCGCACGCCCCACACCCGGGCGTACAATAGGCGGCATGAGCATCGCCGACGCCCTGCTGCCCGAGTTCGATCGTGAGATGGGCGTGACGCGCCGCCTGCTGGAGCGCGTGCCCGACGGGCAGTTCGAGTGGCGGCCGCACCCGAAGAGCATGACGCTTGGCCGCCTGGCCGAGCACCTCGCCGAGCTGCCACAGTGGCTCGGCGCGACGGTCCTGCAGGACAGCATCGACATGGAGAGCCCACGGCCGGACGGCTACCAGTCGCCCGCCACCCGCGCAGCGGTGCTGTCCATGTTCGATGCCAACGCCGCCGCCGCACGCGCCGCGCTCGCCGGCCGCACGGACGCCGAGCTGATGGCCCCGTGGACGCTGCTCAAGGGGGGCCAGACCATCTTCACCATGCCGAAGGCGGCCGTGGTCCGATCCTTCGTCATGAACCACATCGTGCACCACCGCGGACAGATGAGCGTGTACCTCCGCATGCACGACGTGCCCCTGCCCTCCTTTTACGGACCGAGCGCGGACGAGAGGATGTAGGGCCCGCGTGCCGGTGCCCAGCGCGGGTCTTCCCCTGCGGCTGACCGCGGCCGCCGCGTTCCTCGTCGTCGCCACGCTCAACGCGGGCGGCTATCGCTACGGCGCCTCGGACCAGGCGTTCTACATCCCCGCGGTCCTGCAGCAGCTCGACCCGTCGCTCTTCCCGCGCGATCGC
The DNA here is from genome assembly GCA_041394685.1 of Vicinamibacterales bacterium. GTDB lineage: Bacteria > Acidobacteriota > Vicinamibacteria > Vicinamibacterales > UBA2999 > VFZN01. Next base: position 189 of record JAWKHU010000093.1, on the reverse strand, counting down.
GCGCTGCTCGCACCGCAGGCGCGCGTCTTCCTGGTCGACGAGATCGTGGGCGAGGCCATTCGCGCCACCGGCTGGTCCATCGAAACCTGGTTCGCCATCCTCTATGTCGTCACGGTGCTGGCATTGGCCGGCGCCCTCTGGGCCCTCGGGCAGCGGGCATACCGAACGCCGCTGGCGGTGTGGACGCTG
>JAWKHU010000092.1:0-18059 GCA_041394685.1 Vicinamibacterales bacterium | reverse complement strand
GCGCGAGTACCTGGGCCAGAAGGCGCGCGAGAGCCGCGACCGCGCCAAGGACGCCGTTGACCAGGGGCGCGAGTTCTATCAGCGGCAGCGCGATTCGGTGAGCACGGCCATCGAGCGCGGCCGCGAGGCGTACCAGCAGGCCCGGGAGCGAGGGGAGCAGGCGTGAGCGGCTGGTCCGAGGTCCTGCTCGGCGTCATCGCGCTCTCGGTGCTGGTGATGGCGGCCATCCAGGTGGGCGCCGTCATGGCCGGGCTTCGCCTGGCCCGGCGCGTCGAGGCGATGTCGGAGCAGATCAACCAGGACATCAAGCCCCTCATCGCGAACCTGACGGCAGCGGCCGGGGAGGCGTCGCGCACGGCGTCGATGGCCTCGCGACAGGCCGAGCGCCTCGACGAACTGGTCGGCGACGTCGCCACCCGCGTTGACGACACCGTCCGCGTCGTCCAGCACTTCGTCCACGGTCCGGCCCGCAACGGCATGGCGGTGGTCGCCGGCGTCCGGGCCGCCGTGTCGGCCTTCAACGGCATGCGCGAGGCCTCGCGGCGCCGCCGCGACATGCGCCCCCGCGTCGAGGACGAAGAGTCCCTCTTCATCGGCTGATCGGCGCCAGACAATTGACGGCGGCTCGTCCGGGGTGGTAGATGGAGGGCATGATGCGAGCCCTCAGCACCCTGTCCCTGGCCGCCGTGATGCTCATCGGCCTGGCCGCCCCCACCTTCGCGCAGGATCCCAAGTCGGCCGGACCGGCAAAGCAGCTCGCGGAGCTGCTGGCGGCGCGCAAGCTCGACAGTTACGCCATCCGGCTGCAGGAAGGCGGCGACGAGTTCGCCGGCGTCCTCTCGTTCCCGGGACAGATGATCGTCGTCTGGGCGAAGTTCGCGGCGCCGGCGGTCCTCAACGAGCGCCTGATCAACCAGCAGTACCGCGAGGTCTACATCGACCTCAACAGCGCATCCGACCCGGCCACCCGGCACATGGTCACCGACCTCGGCGCCGACGGGCTGAACCGGGGCGAGAAGAACCAGCCGTCGGACTCCCACGACTTCAACGGCAAGAGCATGGTCTTCGACGGCAGCTGGCGTGAAGACAAGATGTCCGAGGACGACTACGACAAGGCGCACATGGAGTCCGATGCCGCCTACGCCCAGGTGCTCGAAGCCATGGTCGCCCAGCTCAAGAAGGCCAGCTGAGTCCTGGCACCGGCCGGCCGCGCCGGCGTGATGCGCGCATGCCCGGGGGCCCTGACCGGCCCCCGGCCCCTCCCAGGCCGCGCGCGGGTTTACAGTAGAGATGCGCCCGCCATGCCCACCCCGTCCGTAGACACGCCCCGTCCCTATCTCCTGCTGGTCGATGACGACTCGGAGATTCGCTTCCTGCTGCGCGAGATCGGCTCCCGGAGCGGGTTCGAGGTCGGAGAGGCGGCCAACGGCCGCGAAGCCATCGACAGCCTGCGCCGGCGTCACGTGGACCTGATGCTGGTGGACCTCCACATGCCAGAGGCCAGCGGCTTCGACGTGCTGCGCGAGGCGCGGGCCACCCGCAGCGGGGCCCAGATCGCGTTGATGACCGGGCACAGCTCCATCGACAACGCCGTCGAGGCCGTGAAGCTCGGGGCAGGGGAGTTCCTGCCCAAGCCGCTGGACCTGCCTCGGGTGCGCCGGCTGATGGATGCCGTGCGGGTGGAGTTCGAGAACCGCCGCGCCCTCATGGCGCATGACGCCGACATCGCCGAGCGGCTCGAGTGCTTCGGCATGATCGGTCGTTCCCCGGTGATGCAGGAGCTCTTTTCGCTGGTGCGCCGGCTGGCCCCTCACGCCCGGACGGTGCTCGTGACGGGAGAGACGGGGACCGGCAAGGAACTGGTCTCGCGGGCGCTCCACGATCTCGGGCCGCGCCGCGACAAGCGATTCGCCACCGTCAACTGCTCGGCGGTCGTGGAGACGCTCTTCGAGAGCGAGCTGTTCGGGCACGTCCGCGGCGCGTTCACCGGGGCGACCCAGGACAAGGCGGGGCTCTTCGAAGCTGCGCACGGCGGCACGCTCTTCCTGGACGAGGTAGGCGAGTTATCGGCGCCGGTGCAGGCCAAGCTGCTGCGCACGCTCGAGAACGGCGAGGTGCAGCGCGTGGGCGCCGTGGAGCCGCGCCGCGTGGACGTCCGCGTCATCGCGGCCACCAATCGCTCGATCGAGGAGGAGGTGGCGGCCGGGCGCTTCCGCAGCGACCTCTACTACCGCCTCAACGTGGTCGAGATCGGCATCCCGCCGCTGCGGGACCGGGTCGAGGACATCCCGTATCCTGACGGCGGCGTTCGTGCGCCGCTACGCGCGGGAGTTCGGCAAGGGCGTCTCCGGCCTCGTCCCAGAGGCCGAGGAGCGCCTCCAGCAGTGGTCGTGGCCGGGCAACGTGCGCGAGCTGAAGAACGTGATCGAGCGCGCCTGCCTCCTGTCGGACGGCCCACTCCTGACCGAGCGCGACGTGCTGCGGGCGCTCCAGGACCGGCCGCGCGCCTGACCGCACGGGGCAGTTCCGCGGAGGAGCCCGCCGCCGCCGCCAACCGAGCAACAGGTTCGCGAGGCCCTCGAGGTGACCGGCGGGAACAAGTCGCTGGCGGCGAGGCGGCTCGGCGTCAGCAGGCGCGCTCCTGTACCGCCTGCTCGAGAAATTCGACGACGACCCGGCGGCACCGGCCAGACCTGCCGAGGCCTGAGGAGGCCTTGGGGCTTGGGCCCGGGGCCTGGGCCTGGCGGCGTGCATACCCGTGCATCAGCCGCTTTTCTGCTCAAAAATACAGTCCGCGTGTGAGACGCCAAGGACGTCTGGCCGTCCTATTCCAGTACCGGAGTTGGAAGGAAATGGCGGCTCCGGCACGGAGGATCGTGGCCGAGAGAGTCCCCCCAACCCCCACGCCCGCGTCGGATCGTCCATCCGCCGGGGTTCCACCATACTCGTCGTGGACGACGACCCCTTCCTGCTGCAGCTCGCGGCAAGGGTTCTTCGCACCAGCGGTTTCGGCGTCATCAGCGCGACGACGGGCCGCGATGCGCTGGTCGCGCTCGACTCGGACGCGGCGGGGGAGATCGGCCTCGTGTTCGCGGACGTCCACCTGCCCGGGATGGACGGGTGCGAGCTCGCCGCGGAGGTGCAGGCCCTCCACCCCGACGTGCCGGTCGTCCTGACGTCGGGCTCCGGGGAGGCCATGGCCGACGTCCCGTGCCCCTCCGCGTCCTGCTTCCTGGGCAAGCCCTATACGCCGTCCGCGCTCATCGAGTGCGTGCGTGGGACGCTTGGTGCCCGGGGCGAGTCGGCGAGCGGCTGACCATTCTCCGGTCCGTCGTACGCCCGTACGAACGCGGAGCCGGGTGCGTTTGGAGAGACGCGTCCCGGCCCCTGACCACCGGACCATGTGGCTGGGCGGCGGCTTCCCGGATGATCGGCAGCACGAGGGTGGTGCTTGAGATTGCACACACGCGACCCCGGTGTGCGACGCGAACCGGACATGCGACGGTGACGTTCGGGATGGGCGGGTGAGTGACTGGTGCGCGCTCCAGGATTCGAACCTGGGACCCCCGCCGTGTGAAGGCGATGCTCTACCGCTGAGCCAAGCGCGCCCGGGTGGAAACCCGGATCTTAGCACGGATCAGGTCGTACCGTAGAGCCGGTCGCCGAAGTCCCCGAGCCCCGGCACGATGAACTTCTGCGCGTTCAGCTCCCGATCGACGACGGGGGCGAACACGGGCACGTCGGGATACTGCGCCTCCACGCGCGCCACGCCCTCCGGCGCCGCGACGATGCACACCAGGCTCACGCGCTGCGCGCCGGCGGTGCGCAGCAGGTCCAGGGCCGCCACGGCGCTGCCGCCGGTGGCCAGCATGGGATCGACCAGCACGACGTGGCTCTGTTCGAGGTGCTCGGGCAGCCGCTCGAAGTACTGCGACGCGATCGCCGTCTGCTCGTCGCGCCGCAGCCCGATGAAGCCCACGCGCGCCTGCGGCACGAGCTGCAGGAGACCGGGCAGCATCGCCAGCCCCGCGCGCATGACCGGGACGAACACGACATCGGCGTCGATGCGCTGGCCCTGCGCGGGCCCGAGCGGTGTCTGCACTTCGACGTCGCGCTGCGGCAGATCCGCCAGCGCCTCGGCTCCCAGCACGAGGCTGATGCGCTCGGTCAGGGCGCGGAAGCGCTCCGGCGGCGTGGCGGCATCGCGCAACTGGACGAGGCAATCGTGGACGACGGGATGGCGGACGAGGCGCAGCACGGCAGCAAGCATAGCCCATGGCCCCGCGGCGACGGCGCGCCCGGCGGAGGCCGCGAGCGGCGCGGTAGAATGACGCGCACATGATCCCGCGCCGCGCACGCCCGATCGTCGGTTTCGTCTCGGCGCTCGCGTTCGTGGCCGCGTGCGGGAGCCCCGCTCCACCCCCTTCGGCGTCACCGCCGGAAGGGACGGCGCCGGCCGACCAGGCCACGCAACCGGCCCCGCCCGAGCTGCCGCAGGTGTCCCTGGTCATCGCCAACGCCACCGTGGTGACGGTGGACGCCGACAACAGGGTCATCGCGCCGGGCAGCATCGCCATCGAGGGCAACCGCATCGTGGCGGTGGACACGGCGGACGCCATCGCCGCCCGCTACGCCTCGCACGAAATCATCGACATGAAGGGGCAGATCGTCCTGCCCGGCCTCATCAACCTCCACACGCATGCGCCAATGGTGCTGTACCGGGGGCTGGCCGACGATCTCGCGCTGATGGACTGGCTCGAGAAGTACATCTTCCCGGCCGAGGCGAAGACCGTGTCGCCCGACTTCGTCCGGGTGGGCACGCGGCTCGCCGCGCTCGAGATGATCCGCTCGGGCACGACGATGTTCGTCGACATGTACTACTTCGAGGAGGAGGTCGCGGCCGCGGTGAAGGAGGCGGGCATCCGCGGCGTGCTGGGCCAGACCATCATCCAGTTTCCGGTGCCCGATGCGCCCACACCCGCCGCAGGGCTCGAGCGCACGGAGGCCTTCATCAAGGCGTTCGCGAACGACGACCTCGTGGTGCCGTCGGTGGCGCCGCATTCGACACGCTCGACGCCGACACGCTCAGGGCCGCGAGCGCGCTTGCGGTCCGGCACGGCGTCCCCTGCAGATCCACCTCGCCGAGACGCAGGACGAGGTGCGCATCGCGCGGGAGCGCTACGGGCGCCGGCCGGTCGGGTTCCTCGACTCGATCAAGTTCTGGGCGCCGGTCACCGTGGCGGCTCACGGCGTCTGGGTGAACCCGCAGGAGATCCGCCTGCTCACGGAGCGCGGGGTGGGCGTTTCCACAACCCGGAGAGCAACATGAAGCTCGCCAGCGGCACGGCGCCGGTGCCCGCGTATCTCGAGGCCGGTACGCGCCTGGGGCTGGGGACCGATGGCGCGGCCAGCAACAACGACCTCGACATGTTCGAGGCCATGCGCGAGGCGGCGCTGCTGCACAAGCTGATCGCACGGGACCCCACGGTTGTCTCAGCCCGCGAGGCCATGGCCATGGCCACCATCGGCGGAGCCCGCGCGCTGGGCATGGACGACCGGCTCGGGTCGATCGAGCCGGGAAGCTCGCGGACATCATCGCCGTCCGCACCGATCGGGCCCGCCAGGTCCCGCTCTACGACCCGGTCTCGCACCTGGTGTACGTCGCGCACGGCGACGACGTGTCGCTGACGGTCGTCAACGGGCGGGTGCTGTTCCGCGAGGGGGCCATCCGGACGCTCGACGAGGGCCGCGTCATCGCCGCCGCGCGGGCGGCGGCCGAGCGCGTGCGCCAGGCGGTACCGGCCGCAGTGATCCTGTCGTCAGGACTGCAGGATGCCGACGTACGGCAGGTTGCGATACTGCTCCGCGTAGTCGAGCCCGTAGCCGACGACGAAGTGATCCTCGATGGTGAACCCGACGAACTCCACGGTGACGTCCACCTGCCGGCGTGCGGGCTTGCTGAGGAGACAGGCCGTGCGCAGGGACGCCGGCCCCCGCCGCCGCAGGATGTCCTGCAGGTAGTGCAGGGTCAGGCCCGAGTCCACGATGTCCTCCACGATGACGACGTGGCGTCCTTCGAGGCCGGTGTCCAGGTCCTTTACGAGCCGGACCTCGCCCGAGGAGCTGGTGCCGCTGCCGTAGCTCGACACGGCGATGAAGTCGAGCGTCACACGGTCGTCCATGGCGCGCACCAGGTCGGCGAGGAACAGGAACGCGCCCTTCAGGACGCACACGAAATGGATATCATCGTCTGGCACGGCCGCCCGGATCTCGGCAGCGAGCTCCGCGATGCGGCCGGCGATGCGACGGGAATCGATGAGGACGGCGGCAGACATGGTGGGGGAGCGTAGCACAGGCCCTCGCGGGCCTTGGCGGCGATGAAGACGTTCACGATCATCACGGAGGCCGACGCGCGCGGCTCGAACGCGGCGAGACGGTGGCCACGGCCCGAGGCGGGCACGTGACGCCGCTCGCCGCGGATACGCTGCGCGAACGGCGGGTGCAGGTTGTCGGCGCCGTGCCCGATGCGGACCTGTCGTCGCTCGCGCCGGCAGCCGACGTCAGGCGCGTCGTCATCGGCGGCGACCACACGGCTGTGACGCTGAAGCAGCACGTGCGGGACACGTTGCGTGCGCGCGGGCTGGCCGTCCACGACATCGGCACCGACGGCACGGACGCGGTTGACTACCCCGGACATCGCGGCCCAGGTCGCACGCCTGGTGGCGCGGAGGGAGGCCGACGCGGGGATCGTCATCGATGGCGCGGGCCTCCGGGTCCGCCATCGCGGCCAACAAGGTGCGCGGCGTGCGGGCGGCGATGTGTCCGACGCGGACGCTGGCGCGCTACGCCCGGGAGCACAACGGCGCCAACGTGCTCGCCCTCGGCTCCACGCTCGTCTCGGCCGACGAAGCCATGGCCATCGTCGATACGTTCCTGGCCACCGCCATCACCGAGCCCCCTACCTGCGGCGGCTGGCAAAGATCCAGCGCCTCGAAGGGGCATCGTAGGGAGCGCGCAGGCGTGGCCGATATCCGACGGGTCGTCGAACTCATTCTCGAGGAGCTGGTCGCGGCCGGGGCCGTGGCGCCGGCGCGGTGCGCGTGTCACGGGTTCACCTACGAGTGCTGTCCGGACCGCGTCCGCGGCGTGCTGGACGCCGGGGCCAGCCGGCTGGGCGTGCACGCGAGCTCGGGCGGCGACGGGGGCGTGGCCGCGATGATCGACCACACGCTCCTCAAAGCCGACGCCTCCGCCTCGGAGATCGACCAGCTGTGCCGGGAGGCGGCCGAGTGGCGCTTCGCAACGGTCTGCGTGAACCCGACATGGGTGGCGCGGGCCGCCCGGCAGCTGCGTGGCCTCGGGGTCGGCGTGTGCTCGGTGGTCGGGTTTCCGCTGGGGGCGACCACGCCGGACGTGAAGCAGTTCGAGGCCCGCCGCGCCATCTTCGACGGGGCCGGCGAGATCGACATGGTCCTCAACGTCGGCGCGCTCAGGTCCGGCGACGTCCGGCTGGTGGCCGACGACATCGGCGACGTCGTGGCGGCGTGCGCCCCGTGCGGCGTCGTGAGCAAGGTCATCCTCGAGACCGCGCTCCTGACCGACGAAGAAAAGGTCACCGCCTGCACGCTCGCCAGGGCGGCAGGCGCCGACTTCGTGAAGACGTCCACCGGGTTCGGGCCGGGTGGCGCGACCGCAGCGGACGTGGCGCTGATGCGGCGCGTAGTCGGTGACGCCATGGGCGTGAAGGCATCGGGCGGCGTGCGCGACCTGCAGCAGGTGCAGGCCATGGTGGCGGCCGGCGCCACGCGCATCGGCGCCAGTGCGGGCGTCCGCATCGTCAGGGAGTCGCGTGGCGAGGCCGCTGCGCCCGGAAAGGCAAGCGGGTACTGATGCGCGCGCGTGTGTGGGTATGGATGGCGGCGTTGGTCGTCCTGGCGGCCCCGGCACGGGCGCAGGCCACGGACCCCATCGGTCCGTTCGTCGTTGACGTGCGGGGCCTGATGGCGGGGTTGCCGACCGCCGCGGGGTGGACACCGGGGGACCTGGCCGAGGGTGCCGTCGTCCCCTCGCGAGGCTACGGGCTGGAGGGAGGCGCGCACGTCTATGTCGGTCGCCTGGGTGCCGCCCGGATCGGCGTGGGCGGGGCGCTCGGCCTCGCGCGGGGCACCGCCCTGCCTGCCGAGTCGGGCCTGCCGGACGTCATCGGCCGCGTCACGACGCTCGCGCCGCAACTCTCGTTCAACTTCGGGCAGCGGCTGGGGTGGAGCTACCTGAGCGCCGGCTATGGCGGGACCCGCTTCGAGAGCGAGGCCTACGCCACCACGGATACCGAGGCGGAGATCGTCAGCTCCGGGTGGGTGGGTACCCTCAACTTCGGCGGCGGCGCCCGGTGGTTCCTCACCGAGCACGTCGGGGTGGGTTTCGACGCACGCTGGCACCGGATCTCGAGCCGCGACGCCACGGCAACCGCGGCTGCCGCGCTGCGGACCTCGCTCTTCCACCTCGCGGTGGGCGTCTCGATTCAGTAGCCGCGGGACGCCGGCCTACGCCGGCCCCTTCATCGCGTTGAACAGCTCGATGTGCCCCTCGACGATGCGCGTCCGCTCTGCCTCGTTGACGTTCAGGTCCCAGACGCCCCGTTCCGACGTGCCGCCCAGCGCGATGCCGTCCGACCTCGGCATCATGTGAATCCCGAGCCCGGGCTCGGCCGTCTGCACGCGCGCGCCGCCGCTGGTCGAGTACTGCACCTCGGGCTGCGGCACGAGCAACGTGAGCTGCCCCTTGAGCGGCACCAGGTCCGGATCGCCGAAGAGCGCCTGCGCCCCCAGCCCCGTGCAGTTGCAGACGAGGCGCTCGGGCAGCGCCGCGATCTCGCGCGGGTTCTCGAAGCGGCGCACGACGATGGTGCCGCCGTACAGGCGGACGTCGCGCATGAGCGCCGTCAGGTAGATGGACGGCTCGATTCGCATTTCGGGCCGCTCGATCGCGAACGTCGTGGGGAAGGGGTGCTCCCCGGGGCCCAGCAGGACCTGCGCGCCCTGGATGTGTGCGGGCAGCAGGCTGTTGGACCCACTCGCCATCCGCTCGTCGTCGGTGGGTGCGTAGTTGGTGATCCACGTGATGCCGTAGCCGGCCCCGGCGAGCAGTTGCAGGCGCCGGTAGGCGATGTCCACCGCCTGCTGGAACTGCGCGGTCCACTCGGGCGTGCGGGCGGCGGCAGTCGAGAGGCCGGAGGTGGGCGTGAAGCCGGCGAGGGACCAGTTGGACGTCACGTCCGGCGCCAGGGCCGCGGTGTAGATCGTGACGTCGAACCCCCGGCGCTGGAGCTCGCGGGCCGTCGTGAGCCCCACGACGCCGCCACCGATGACGGCGGCGCGCCGGTCTGGTGGTCGGCGGCCATGTCGGCCGCCATGCTGGCCGTGCCCCACGAGAGCGACATGCCGGCGCCGCCGTGCCCGTAGTTGTGAATCAGGGTCTTGTCATCCAGCGTGTCGGCCTTCAGGACGAAGCCGCCGGGACGATGCGGGCGCAGGGCCACGGTGGTGCGGATGACGCGGTCCCAGAGATCCGCACGCGCGGCAGAACGACCGGGGGACGGCGGGCCGGACGTGGCCGACCGCGGCGGACCTGCCGGCGCAGGCGCCGGAGACGAGGCCCGGGGCGGCCAGACTGCTGGTACGAAGCACGGCGCGACAGTTCACTCGCGGATCCTCCTCTTGCAGACGGGCGGATCATAACGCGAGGCCGGCGTGGGCGCGATCAGGTTGTGAAGATGGAGCGGGAGACGGGGATCGAACCCGCGACCAACAGCTGGGAAGCTGTGACTCTACCACTGAGTTACTCCCGCCCGGTGGAGATGCCTCCATCTTAGCAGAAGGGCGTCGGAGGAGGCCGGTGAGGCCGGCCCCTCCCAGGTCGAGCAACCTACCCGCGGATGATGTCCAGCACCTCGTCCCGGCGTCGCTCCATGATCTCGGGGTCTGGCCTTCGAGATTGAGGCGCAACAGCGGTTCGGTGTTCGACGCCCGGACGTTGAAGTGCCAGTCGTCGAACTCCACCGAGATACCGTCGGGCGATACGTGCCCGTGGCTGTAAACTCGCGCGCCAGGGCATCGAGCTGGCCGGGACCAGGTCCATGGACGCGACTTCGTGTTGATCTCGCCCGAGATGAAGTAGCGCTCCCGCAGGGGCTGGAGCAGGTCCCGCAGCGACAGGCCCTTCCGCGACATCAGCTCAGGATGAGGAGCGCCGGGATGAAGCCGTTGTCGGCGTAGAAGTTGTCCTTGAAGTAGTAGTGCCCGGTGACCTCGCCGCCGAAGACGGCGTCCTCCTCGCGCATGCGGCGCTTGATGAAGGCATGGCCGACCCGGTTCATGAGGGCACGGCCGCCGTACTGCGCGACGATGTCCTTGACGGCGTAGCTGGCGCGCACGTCGTAGATGATGGTGGACCCTGGCTGCTTCATCAGGAACGACTCGGCCAGGAGCGCCGTGATGAAGTCGCCGGCGATGAACTCGCCCGTGCCGTCCAGGAAGAAGCAGCGGTCGGCGTCGCCGTCCCAGGCAATCCCGACGTCGGCCTTCTGCGCCACGACCGCCTCGGTGATGTCGCGGCGGTTCTCCTCCAGGAGCGGGTTGGCCTCGTGGTTGGGAAAGGTGCCATCCACTTCGAAACAGAGCCGCGTCGTCCTGCAGGGCAGCCGGTCGAACAGCGGCGGCGCGACCATACCCGCAATGCCGCTGCCGGCGTCGAGCACGACGTCGAAGGGCTTGATGATGGAGGCGTCGATGAAGCCCATCACGTGGTCCGTGTAGCGCTGGAGCACGTCGCGCTGCTCGACGGAGCCCGGGACCGCGGCCTCGGCCGGAATCGTGCCGGCGAGGATCATCTCCTTCATCTCCTTGATGCCCGACTCGCCGCTCAGCGGGAACGCCTCCGCCTTGACCATCTTGCAGCCGTTATGCCCGGGGTTGTGCGAGGCCGTGACCTGTGCGCCGCCGTCGAGGCCGTCGGCCACCACGGCGAAATGCATCATGTCGGTGCCCATCAGGCCGTAGTCCACGACGTGTCCGCCCTGGCGGCGCGCCCCGTCGATGAACGCCGCGGCCAGTTCGGGCGACGAGGTCCGCATGTCGCGGGACACGGCGTATGGCGCCGGGCCCCAGGTAGGCGACGAACGCGCGGCCGAGCTGGTGGAACAGGTCCGCGGTGATCTCGGACGGGTAGAGGCCCCGGACGTCGTAGGCCTTGAAGACGGAAGCGTTGACGGCTGTCATGACCCCTCAGGAGTGGGTGTAGTCGGTGAGCACGGTCTTGTCGCCGAGGACGGCCGTGCCGGTGAGCACCACGTTGCGACCGATATGGCAGCTGCGGCCCACGATGGGCCCGTCGATGGCGGCGTGCTGCCCGATGCGCGCGTTGGGCCACACGATGGCGTTGGTCACGGTGGCGTCCTCTTCGACCACGACGCTGCGGCCGATGACGGCGTAGGGTCCGACGGTCGCCCCGGCCTTCACGTGGGCGCCGGCATCGACGAAGCAGGGCGCGACGAGCGTGGCGCCGTCGTCCACGCGGGCCTCGGGCGAGACCACCGGCGCCGAGAGCGTGGCGCCCGCGAAGACACCGGCCGTGAAGCGGCCGTCGAACATGTCGCGGTGCACCTGGATGTAGGCTTCTCCGGCGTGCCGATGTCGATCCAATGCCCGCGGTCCACGTAGGCGGCGAAGGTCTCGCCCCGCTCGGTGAGCGACGGGAAGTAGCCGCGCTCGATGGAGTACGCCACGTCCTTCGGGATGCGGTCGAAGGTCTCCGGCTCGAGGACGTAGATGCCGGCGTTGATCGTGTCGCACGTGATCTCGTCGGCCCCCGGCTTCTCGAGGAAGCGCGTGACCGGCCGTCGGCGCTGGTCTCGACGAGGCCGTAGGCCGACGGGTTCTCCACGGGCGTGAGGACGATCGTGGCCCGGGCGCCGGCGGAGCGGTGGCGCGCCAGCACGGCGTTGACGTCCACCGACGTCATCACGTCGCCGTTGAACACGACGAGCGTGTCGGTGATGCCCTGCGCCGCGTAGCGGATGGCGCCGCCGGTGCCGAGGCGGCGACGGCTCGACGACGTAGCGGAGCTTCACGCCTGTGCCTTCACCGGCGCCGAACACCTCTTCGATCTTCCGCGGCTGGTAGTTGAGGCTGAGGATGATCTCGTCGATCTCCGGGACGCGCGTGAGCAGGTCGATCTGATAGTGCAGGAACGCCCGATCGAAGATGGGCACGACGGGCTTGGGGGTGTGGAGGGTCAGGGCGGAGCGCGTGCCCTTGCCCCGGCGAGCAGAATGGCCTTCATGACAAACTTTGATCTTACACGAGGCGACGTTAGAATGGCCTGCGAGCGATGAATCTCCCGAACAGCCTGACCCTCGCGCGCATTTTTCTCGTGCCGCTCCTGGTGTCGGTGCTGCTCACCAAGTTCGAAGGGCGTCTCGTGCTGGGCCTGCCCGTCGAGCTGGTCGCGGCGGCCCTCTTCGGGATCGCCTCGCTCACGGACTGGCTCGACGGGTACATCGCGCGCCGACGCCAGCAGGTCACTGGCTGGGGCAGATTCTCGATCCGCTGGCCGACAAGCTCCTCATCTCCGCCACGCTCGTCTCGCTGGTGCAGCTGGGCCCTTGCCCCCGCGTGGATGGTGGCCGTGATCATCGGCCGCGAGTTCGCGGTGACGGGCCTTCGCAGCATCGCCTACGCGCGCGGCCTCGCGATGCCGGCGTCCAACCTGGGCAAGCTGAAAGATGGTGTCCCAGGTCGTGGCGATCCTCCTGTTGATCCTGGGGTGGGAGCGTGTGCCGCTCCTGCTGCTGCTGGGCCAGGCGGCGCTCTGGGTCGTGCTGGCCACGGCCACTGGTGTCGGCCATCGACTACTACCGCCGGTTCCACCAGGCCGTGCTGTCCAAGTCGCCGAAAGTCACCGACATCTCTGAAGCACGCGCCGCCCGGCGCGTCCTACGCCACCGGCACCGACGGGCCGGCGACGGGCGCCAAGTAGGCGGCGCCCGCCGTCCCGAACTCAGCGCGTCAGGCTGCGGCCGCCGGACGGCGACGTCGCCGGCCGAGACCACGTCGGACACCTTCACCAGCACCGCACGCGAGGCCGTCTCCCCGACCTCGACGACGACCGCCTCGCCCAGTTCGCTCAGCGGCAGGCCGTTCCGCGGGTCGCGATAGAGCGCGAAGCGGGTGCCGGCCACCACGCCCTGGCTGGCGCCGCGGTCGATGGATACGAGGTCCCCGTCACCGAACTCCCGACGCATGTCCCCGCCGAAGAGCACGTGGGCGCGATCGTCGAAGTCAGGGATAACCACCGTCGGCGGGCGTCGGCAGGGCGGGCATGGCCACCGGCTCGAGGAAGTCGCCGACCTGGACGTCGCGGCAGGCACGCTCGACTCGGGCCAGCGCGAAGCGCTCGTCCGCTGCGATGACGGTCACGACGCCCGAGGTGAGGACGCCGGCACGGCCTTCCCAGCCCAGACGGAACGGCTCCGAGGTGCCGCGGCGATCGCCGCCCTGGACGCGGCGCGTGAAGTACGACTGGCCGACGTCCACGCCCTGCGTGGTGCCGGCGTGGATGACGAGCACGTCGCCGGCGGCCATCGCGCGGCGGCCATCGGCGCGCTGCGACCCGGCCACCGTCAGCGTGACCGACGGCAGTGACTGCACCGCCTGCTCGGCGCACACGACGTGCAGCGGCAGCAGGGTACGCGGGCTCAATTCCTGAGCGGCCGCCGCCCCGGGCACGGCCATGGCCACGATGGCCCCCATTACGAACGCGTAACGCATGACGACCTACTTTCCAGCGGGATTTCCGCTCTTGAGCTCCTCGACGCGCTTCTGAGCGTCTTCCAGGTATTCACTCTGTTCGAATTCCTTGAGGAGCCGTTCGTAGTAGGGAGCGCCTCTGGTTCTTCTCGGTTCGGTAGCAACGACTCGGCGGATGGTAACCGCATCCCGGTGCGAGAACTGCGGATCCTTGGCGAGCACCTCCTTGAAGCGATCGATGGCACCGGCGTAGTGGCTCGCGCGGTAGTAGAAGAAGCCGACCTGGTAGCCGGCCTCGCTGAGCCGATCCCGTGCGTTCCGCTCGAGCTCGCGGGCCTCGGGCATGAGCTTGCTGTTCGGATAGCGCTCGAGAAAGATGTCGACCTCGCGAATGGCGTCGCGCGTGGCCGTCTGGTCCCGCTCCGGCGCCAGCATCTGCGCGGCGTAGGTGCGCGCCAGCTGCAGCTGCGCGTAGTCGGCGCGGGGATGCGTCGGATAGAAGGTCTGGAACTCGCGGTACTCATTGGCCGCGAGCAGCAGGTTCTCCGTGCCCTTCTGCGCGAGATAGGTGTCGCCGAGGGCGAGCTTGGCGTCGGGCCGGTAGGAGCTCTGCGGGTAGTTGTCCACGAGGTTGCGGAAGTACTCGCGCGCGTCCACCCAGTGTTCCTCCGCGACGGCGGCCTGGCCGCGGTCGTACAGGAACTTGTCGGCCTCGGCCGTGCCGGGCGGCAGCGACGTGGGCGCCTTCGCGCACGACAACGCGGCGGCCAGCGCCAGGGTGGCGCCCATCAGGAGCGGGAAGCGGCGTGTCATGCTCTGGTCGAGTCCATCCATCGATACATCGCGCGAAGCCCCTCCTCGAGCGTGACACCCGGCTCGAAACCGAGGTCCGCCCGCGCGAGGGTCGTATCCGCGTAGGTGTCCCGCATGTCGCCCTTCTGGGACGGCTGCTGGTCGATCCGGACGGGACGCCCCGTCACGGTGCCCAGCAGCGCGAACACGTCGCGGAGCGAGACGCGCGAGCCACCTCCAATATTGTAGACGCGACCCGGCACGCCCCGGACGGCCGCGGCGTGTGTCGCGGCCACCGCGTCCGCCACAAATGTGAAATCCCGTGTCTGCAGTCCGTCCCCGTACTGCGCAACGGCGCGCTCCTCGAAAATGGCGCTCAAAAAACGGTGAAATCCCATGTCAGGACGTTGACGTGGCCCGTACACCGTGAAGTAGCGCAACGACACCGTCGGGA
The DNA here is from genome assembly GCA_041394685.1 of Vicinamibacterales bacterium. Classification (GTDB taxonomy): domain Bacteria; phylum Acidobacteriota; class Vicinamibacteria; order Vicinamibacterales; family UBA2999; genus VFZN01. Next base: position 3,008 of record JAWKHU010000092.1, on the reverse strand, counting down.
CCCCGTGATTCACGTGGTACAGGTAACAGAGCTGCTCGGCTGCCAGCTTCGTCACCCCGTAGGGAGAGACGGGGTGCAGGGGCACGTCCTCACGCATGGGCAGGGTCGCTTCGTCGCCGTACACCGACGAGCTCGACGCATAGACGACGCGCTCGATCGGCCGTCCGACGCAGGCCTCGAGCAGGACCTGGGTCGCGTCCACGTTGAGCGTCGTGTAGATCTGGAACTCGCGGCCCCAGCTCTTGCGGACGCCCGCCTGCGCGGCGAGGTGGAAGACGTGGGTGACGCCGTCCAGCAGGTCCGGCAGGTCCGCGTCGGCGATGGTGGACTCGACCAGCCGGTATCCCGGTCGCCCGCGCAGCCCGGCGACGTTCCGTTCCTTGATGTCGCGGGCATAGTAGTCGGTGAAACAGTCGAGGGCGACGACCGTCGCCCCGTGGTCGAGCAGGCGCTCGCTCAGGTGCGAGCCGATGAAGCCCGCCCCTCCGGTGACCAGGGCCTTCACGCCAGCAGCTCCTTCACGCGCGCGGGCAGCCGCACGGGCTTGCCGGCGCGATCGATCGTCGCGTGCACGGTGGATCCCGTCGCGACGATGGCGGCGTCCGAGCGCCGCACCAGTTCGTAATCGAACGCCAGACGCACCGGCGACACGAGCCGCGCCGTCGTCCGGATCTCCAGTTCGTCGTCGTACCGCGCGCCGATCCGGTACTCGCAGTGCGCCTCGATGACGGGCAGGGCCAGGCCCTCCTCCTCCATGGCGCGGTAGGTCCAGCCGGTGTCGCGCAGCCACTCGGTGCGTCCCACCTCGAACCAGACCAGGTAGTTGGCGTAGTAGACGACGCCCATGCGGTCCGTCTCGGCGTAGCGCACCCGCACGACCGGCCGCGCGGTGCGCGTCCGGCCTCCGGCGTCGGTCACGAGCCGGCCGCCTCGCGCAGCGCCCGCAGCGCGCCGGCGGGATCGCCACCGGCGAACACGGCGTGGCCGGCGACCAGAATCGAGGCGCCCGCCTGCACGACGCCGCGAATCGTCCGCAGGTCCACACCGCCGTCCACTTCCACCGGCGCGGCGTTGCCCGCGCCATCGAGCAGTGCGCGCACCCGCCGGATCTTGTCGAGGCTGTGCGGAATGAACGTCTGCCCGCCGAAGCCCGGATTGACCGACATCACGAGCACGTGATCGACGTCCCCGGCCACGTCCTCGATGGCCGACACCGGCGTGGACGGATTCAGCACCACGCCGGCCGAAGCGCCAAGCGCCTTGATGGCGCCGATGGTCCGGTGCAGGTGCGGCAGCACCTCGACGTGCACGGAGAGCATCGCGGCGCCGGCCTCGACGAAGGCGTCGAGGTAGCGGTCGGGATCCTCGATCATCAGGTGTACGTCGAGCGGCCGGCTGGCGACGCGCGCAATCGCCTTGACCACCGGGGGACCGATGGTGATGTTCGGGACGAAGTGGCCATCCATCACGTCCACGTGAATCAGGTCCGCCCCGCCGGCCTCGACCGCCGCGATGTCGCGGGCGAGGTTGGCGAAGTCGGCGGACAGGATCGACGGCGCGAGTCGGACGCTCACCGGCTGACCTCGATCGAGATGGCGTCGCCAGGATGCACCTGGAAGCCCCCGGACGGCAGTTGGCGGGTGACGATGCCGGAGGGGAGTCCGGTCACCTCGGCCTGCGCCGTAATCGACACGCGGAACCCCTGGCTGCGGAGCACCTCGGCCGCCTGCTGGCCGCTGACGCCGATGAGGTCGGGCATCACGTACGCCGCGCGGTCCTCGCCGCGGTTGACCAGCAGCCGCACCTCGGCGGTCTCGACGCCCGGCGCCGGGTCCTGCGCGACGACGACATCGGGCGGGTAGAGGTCGGAGCGGATCTCGGCGACGCTTCCCGACTGGAGCCCCTCCTGCACCAGCCTGATCTCGGCCGCCCGCTGCGACTCGCCCACGAGCGCCGGGGCCCGCGCGATCCGCGGGCCGCCGCTCAACCAGACGCGGATGCTGCGCTGCCGCCGGGCCATGGAGCCGGCAGGCGGCTCCTGTCCGAGCACGTGGCTGCTGGGTACTTCGCGGTCCGGCCGGCGCTGCTCCTCGACGTTGAGCTCGAGCTCGAGCGCACCGGCCATGGCCGTGGCTTCGCCGATCGAATGGCCGACCAGGTCGGGGACCGTCACGTCCCGCGCGCGCACGGCAACGCGGGCGGCCAGCACGGCAAAGACGACGAAGGTGGTCACCAGGCCTCCCGCAAGCAGCAGGAGCTTGCCGGCCGTCCACACTCGCGCCGAGATAGGCATGGGTAACACCAGATGGTACTACACGTTGCGGGCGATGACCGCGCCGTAGAACGCCTCCAGCGCGTCCTCGGGAGGGGTGGTCCGGTGCTCGCGCACGAGGACGAATCCCGCGTGGGCCGCCACGAACGCCCCGACGACGTCCTCGTTCTCGTCCGGCTCGCTCGAGCAGGTGGCGTAGACCAGCGAGCCGCCGGGACGAACGAGCCTGGCGGCCTCGTGCACCAGCTCCCGCTGGCGGACGGCCATCCGGGCGACGTCCTCGGGCGTCCGCGACCAGCGGATGTCGGGGTCGCGCCGGAGGGTGCCGAGCCCCGAGCACGGCGCGTCCACCAGGACCGTGTCGAAGACGGCATCGCCAAAGGGCAGCGCACCGGTGGACGGCACCTGGACAATGGGAACGCGGTCCAGACCGGTACGCCGAAGCATCGTGCGCAGGAGCCTCACGCGGCGGGGGCGGACGTCGCAGGCCACGACGCGCCCCGCCTCGCCGGCGTCGGCGGCCAGCGCCACTGTCTTGCCGCCTGGCGACGCGCAGAGGTCGAGCACCCGCGCCCCGGGAGACACCCCGGCGAACGGAGCAATGAGCTGCGAGGCCTCGTCCTGCACGACGAACCAGCCTTCGTCGAAGGCACGGGTGCCGAGAGGGGCGCCGCTCACCACCGAGAGCCCGTGGGGTGCACGCTCGGTCGGGATCGTGGCGACCCCGTCCTCGGCC
>JAWKHU010000091.1:0-18696 GCA_041394685.1 Vicinamibacterales bacterium | reverse complement strand
CGGTCGGCCAACGTGCGCCAGACGCTCGACTGGCCCGACGACCGCGATACGCCGGCGGCCATAGCGGCGCTGGTCAACGATGCGCAGGCTCGCCAGAACACGGAACGTGAGGCCCGCCTGGGGGTGGACTGGATGTTCTATCCCGTCGCGCGCTACTACGCCGATCGGGCTGGCGTGCCCATCTCGGTGCACGTCGTCGATCAGGACGCCTGGACGGGTTCCGACTACCTCTTCGTACGGGGCGGCTCGGCGGCGGCGGCCGGAGCGACACCCGTCGCGCGATTTCCCGCCACGCGCAGCGTGCTCGTGCGGACCACCGATCGCTGACATACGCATCGCGCGTAGACTGTGACGATGGCCGACACGTTGGTCGACAAGCGGATGCGGTACATCGCCCGGCAGCGCGAGTTGCGCGCACGCACGCCCGAGGCCTTCTCCCACGCCACGCCAGACGGCAGCGGACCAGCCAACCGGCACGGCATGCCGAAGCTGCCGGTGGGACAGCGTCAGGTCCCGAACTGGCCCGTGCTCGATCTCGGCGATCAGCCCAGCATCGCGCGTGAGGAGTGGAGGCTCGCGATCGGCGGCCTGTGCGCCAATCCCGTCGAGCTCGATTGGACGGCGTTCCTCGCGTTGCCGCAGGTGGAGGACGTGAGCGACTTCCACTGCGTGACCACATGGAGCCGCATGGACAACCGCTGGGCGGGCGTCCGGTTCCGCGACCTGGCGGAGCTGGCCGTCCCGGCAGACGACGCGGCGTTCGTGCTGTGCACGGGCTACGACTGCATGCCGGGCACGCGGATTCCGTATACGGTGAACCTGCCGCTGGCCCGCGCCGTCGAGGAAGACGTGCTGCTGGTCCACACCTGGGAGGGCGCCCCGCTCCCCGCCGAACACGGCGGACCCGTCCGGATGATCACGCCGAAACTGTACGCCTGGAAGGGCGCGAAATGGATCCGCCGCATCGACTTCCTGGCGCACGATGCACCGGGCTTCTGGGAAACGCGCGGCTACTCGAACTCGGCGGAGCCGTGGTTCGAGGATCGGTATTCATAATCCTGGTGCAGGGTGCCTCGTGCCGGGTGCCGAGTGCGGGTGCCGGGTGCAGGGTGCGGGGTGCGGGTGCGGGGTGCAAGTGCGGGTGCAGTGCGGGGTGCAAGTGCGGGGTGCGAGTGCGGTGCGAGTGCTGGGTGCGAGTACGGGAGGCGAGTGCTGGTGCGTGATGGGTGCGTCGAAGCCCCCTGATGCTCGACGCGCAGACCGCCCACCGCACGCGCACGCTCCGAGCACGCGCACTCAGCACGCTTGAGCACCCCGCACCCGCTACGCACCCCCACCCACCTGCACTCGGCACCCGGCACCAGGCACCCTGCACCTCACCGGCCATTCCGACCATAATCCCCCCGTGTTCGACGCGCGACTGTTGAGGCCCATGCTGGCCGTGGGGGGCGACTTCGAGCCGCCGCCGAGGGCGATGGACTGCTCTTCGAGTCTACAACGACGGCATCCGGGCGATCGTGGAGGTCGTGGGTGGAGCGGCGCCGCGGAGCCGTCTGTGGTCGCGCAATGGCAACGAGAAGACGACCCAGTTTCCTGACCTGGTCGCCGCCCTCGACACCTGGGGTGCGGCCATGGAGGACACGGTGGTGTTCGATGGCGAGGTCGTCGCGCTCGACGCCGCCGGCACGCCGCAGGGCTTCCAGCGGCTGCAGCATCGCATCAACGTCAGCGTCCCCGGCTACCGGTCGTCGAAGGCCATCCTGTCGCCCGCCGAGCAACCCGCGGCGCTCATCGTGTTCGACCTGTTGAGGCTCGGCGCCCACGACCTGCGCGGCCTTGCGTTGACGGACCGGCGCCGGGCGCTCGAGGCGCTGCTGGAGGGTCACCCGTTCCCGTCCGATACGCTGCGGCTCAGCGAACAGGTGGCCGACGACGGGCGGGGACTGTACGGCGGGCGGAACGCGAAGGCTGGAGTGGCCTGCTCGTCAAGGCGGCGCGCGCGCCGACTCGCAGCGGCAAGCGCAGCTCGGAGTGGCGCAAGCTGAAACGGCAGAACGTGGACGACTTCGTCGTCTGCGGGTACCACGCCCGGGGGCACGCGCACGCGATTCGGCGCACTCGTGCTCGGCCGCCCGGTGGCGGAGGACGATCCGGACGCGGGCCTGCACTATGTGGGAGACGTGGGCACGGGGTTCAGCCAGCAGGAGCTCCGATCGACTCTGGCAGCTCCTCGAGCCGCTCCGGACCGATGCGAACCTGTTCGTGGACGCGCCGCCGTCGCTCGGCCGGCGTGCGTCGTGGGTGGTCCCCAGGCTGGTCGCGCAGGTCCGCTATACCGAGATGACCGACGAGAACCGGCTGCGTCATCCCGCCTACCTCGGCATCCGCGACGACAAGACCTTTGGCGCCGCGCGGAAGGCCGCCCGCCCTCGTTCCCGTGGGCCGGCCACGAAGGTCATCCGGTTCCCACCGAAGCCAGCAGCCACGCCCGCGCCAGGCCGTGCCACGGACACCACGGCCGTCGTCGAACAGCCTGCGCTCGAACGCGCGCGCAAGAACGGCCGCATCACGCTGCCCGATGGCGACACGCTGGAGGTCACCAACCTCCACAAGGTGTTCTGGCCTTCCCCGAAGCACACCAAGGGCGACCTCCTGCGCTACTACGCCTGGCGGCGCCGCCGATCCTGCCCGTGGTGGACAACCGGCCGCTCGTGATGAAGCGCCTGCCCAACGGCGTGGACCGCGAGGCCTTCTACCAGCATCGCGCGCCCGAGCCGGTGCCCCCGGGCGTGCGCATCGAGACGCTGCCGGATGACGATGTGCCGGCGAGGCTGGTGGGGATCGTTCAAGACGCTGCTGTACATGGCGCAGCTGGCGTCGATCTCGATGGATCCGTTCTTCTCCACCGTCGATGCGCTCGACATGCCCGACCAGGTGGCCATCGACCTCGACCCGCAGCCCGGCGCCACGTTCGCCCAGATCCTGGACGTGGCCCGCTGGGTGCGTGACGCTGGCGGCCGGGTCAACGTGCGGGCTACCCGAAGACCTCCGGCTCCGAGGGCCTGCACATCTTCATCCCGCTCCCGCCCGGGCATACGCCCTACGCCGCGGGGATGCTCTTCTGCCAGATCGTGGCGACCATCGTCGCCTCGCAGCACCCGAAGGTGGCGACCGTCGAGCGGATGGTGAACAAGCGCAAGGAGAAGACGAAAGTACGTGGACTACCTGCAGAACATCGAGGGGAAGACGCTGGCGTGCGCCTACATGCGCCCGCGCGAGCGCCTTTGCCGGGGTGTCCGCGCCGTTGACGTGGGAGGAGGTGGACGCCTCACCGGCCCCGCAGGACTTCACCATCGACACCATGGCGGCGCGCATCGACGCTGCCGGGGACCTCTGGGCCCCGCTGCGCCGGGATCCGGGCGCGGACCTGCTGGCCGCCATCGACCGCCTGAGCTGACCCGTCCGGGCGCCGGATCCCGGGCCCGAACGGACGAGCCTCGTGGTAACGTTCCCCGTCATGGCGACGCTCACCAGGCGGGAATGGCTCGGCACCTCGGCGGCGCTCGTGGCCGCGGCCGGCTGGCGCGGCACGGCGGCCCAGGCGCGTCCGGTTCGGATGCTGCTCAACTCCGGCTACACGGGCGCCAACGCCTTCCTGCTGCTCGCCCAGGACAAGGGCTACCTGAAGGACGCCGGCGTCGAGGTGACCTTCACCACCGGAAACGGCGCCTACACGACCGCCGAGCGGATGATGGCCGAGGGCTTCGACGTCGGCTACGGCGACGTCAACGCGCTGATCGAGCTGGTGTCGCGGGAGCCGCAGAAGTCGCCCGTCGGCGTCTACATGGTCTTCAACAGCACGCCCGTCGGCCCTGGTCGTCAAGGCCGACGGACCGATCCAGCTGCCCTACGACCTGCCCGGCCATCGCCTCATCGGGCACGCCACCGACGTCGCGCTCAAGACGTTCGACGTGTTCGCCGGCCACGCGCGGATCACGGTGGACGAGATCGCGGTCGATACCACCGAGGCCTCCATGGGCAGCATGCTCAAGGACCTGGTGGCCGGCAAGGTGGACGGCGTGTTCGGCTACGTGTCCACGATTCGAGCCGCGGCGGCGACGGAGAAGATCGACGCCGACAGCCAGCTGCGCATCTTCAAGTACGAAGACCTGATGGACGACTTCTACGGCAGCACCGTGATGGTCAACCGCCAGTTCGCGGCCGAGGCCCCGGAGGCGGTGCGCGGACTGCTGCGCGCCATCACGCGTGGCCTGCGCGACTCCATCCTCCAGCCCGACGCCGCCATCGAGGCGGTGGCCGCGCGCAACCCGGGCATCGATCGGGCCATCGAGCGCGCGCGCCTGCAGAACACCCTCGACGGCGAGATGGCGCACCCCGAGGGGCAGCGCATCGGCATAGGCGAAGTGGACCCGGGGCGCCTCGCCACCGACATCGTCCAGATCGTCGAGGTCCGGAAGCTCACGCGCGTCCCCGGCATTCTCGAGGTCTTCAACAGCGGCTACCTGCCGCCGATCAACGAGCGCATCACCTCGCTCGGGCGCTGACACACGACGGGCGGCCCCGAAGGCCGCCCGTCGCACATCCCGATCGCGCCAGCCCGTCCGGCGTTGCTAGAAGGTCAGGCGCATCTCGCCAATCACCTGCCGCTTGAGGATGTCGCCGAACACGTGCGACTGGATGTCCTCGTTGAACAGGTTGATTACCTTCACGGTCGTGATCAGTTTGTCGGCCATCCACTTCACGCCGAAGGCGCCGTTGACCTGTGAGTAGGCCTCGGTCGGCCCGTGATAGCGCGAGTCCAGCACGTCCTGCCAGAAGGCATCGTCCACCCACGTGTAGGAGAGGTTGCCCGTGAAGCGGGACTGGCTGAAGTTGAAGCCGAGGTTCACGCGATTCTTCGGCGGCAGGTTGACCTCGGCGATGTCGAAGTCGGGGTCCGGCGTCGCCTGGAACGAGTAGTTGGCGAAGACGTTCAGCGCCTGGTTGACGGCGCCGTCGATGCCGAGCTCGATCCCCCTGTTGATGACCTCGCCGAGGTTCAGGTAGGTGAACGAGGACGGCAGGCCACCCGACGTGCAGGGCGCGCCGGCCGGCAGCGACAGGCAGGACCGCAGCAGCACCTCGAGAACGCCCAGCGCGGTTGCGGGCGGCGGGGGGCCAGCGCGCTCACCCAGCCCGGCGGCGGGTTGCAGACGCCCGGTAGCGGGCGTTCTGCGTGAAGAAGATCTCGTCGGTGTTCTTCGTCCAGTACACGGCCGCCGACACCGTCGCGCGGTTGTTGATCACGCCCGTGTAGGCAGGCTCCACCGCGGTGGTGCTCTCCTGCACCAGGTCTTCGTTCCCGACGGCCGCCACCGGGAAGTTGTAGACGCGTCCGGCGAAGAGCGGATTCACCAGGCCCAGGTTGAGCTGGTTGATGATCGTGGTGTCCAGGTAGTTGTTGATGAGCGACGGCGCCCGGAAGGCGCGGTTGAACGACAGCCGCACCGCGTGGTCGGGCAGCGGCTTGAAGATGAGGGCGATTGCGCCGGCGAAAGAACCGCGTTGTCGATGTTGGCGAACTTGTCCACGCGCGCGCCGACGTTCCACCGGAACCGATCGTTGATGAAGATCTCGTCCTGGACGTAGCCGCCGACCTCGGTCCGGCTGTTGCCACGCGGGGCAATCGACAGGTCGAAGTTGTTGCGCCGCACGTGCCGCCGTAGCTCACCACGGCGGGTGCCGATGGTCTTCCACGTCGCCGGCCTCGACGTCGTAGGTCTGCGTCTTGAACTGGAAGGGAATGGGCTCGCCGGTGGGCCCCACCGCCAGCAGCGCAGTTGGCGTCGCCGTCGAGGATGTTGGTGAAGACGTTGAACTTGAACGTCCGCGCGAGTACCGCATCGTCCCGTAGCTCAGGTTCACGCCCGTCATGTCGAACGGTCCGATGCCGGTGTGGATGATGCCGTCGGTCCCCGAGTAGCCACCCTCGAACACCAACCCGAAGCGGCCCTGCGGATCGTCGTAGTCCGCGCGGCCGAGGAACTTGGGCTGCGAGGTGCCCTGGTTCGAGAACGCGGGATACGCGGTCCCGGTGCTGTTGGGAATGAGGCCTCGGCCGGGCGAACGCGCTCCGGACGAGTAGTATCCCGCCGACAGCTTGTAGGCCCATCGATCGTTCCACGGCGCGCGCGCGTGCGTGACGTTGACCGAGTAGAGGCCGCCGGCGCCAGTCCTGGCCGTTGGCCGGGCTGCGGTTGAAGCCGCCGGCGCTGATCGTCAGGTTGTTGCTGTCCAGCTCACGCGGTGTCTTGGGATAAAGTTGATCACGCCGTTCAGGGCGTTGGCGCTGATGGCGACGCAGGCCCCGGATCACCTCCACCTGCTTGAGTTCGAAGGCATTCACCGGAACCAGGTCCCAGGCGATGAACCCGAAGGAGTCAAATAGAGGCTGCGGCCGTCGAGCAGCGCGAGCTGCGAGGTGGCCAGCGTGGACATCGCGCCACGCATGGTGATGTTGTAGTCGCGCGCCGGAGTCTGGGTGATGTTCTGCCCGGGACCTCGCGCAGCAGCTCCGCGTAGTTGTTGATGGGCGAGCTCCTCTGGATGGTGTCCGAGCTCACCACCGACACAGTGGCGGGCGCGTTGACGATCTGCTGCTCCACCTTGGAGGCCGTGACGACCACGGCCTCGACGTAGACGGGCGGCTGCTCCGCTTCTGATCGGGCTGTGCGGGCGGCTGCTGGCCGGTGGGTGTGGCGGGTGGCTGCGGCGTGCCCCCTGAGCGAAAACCGTTCCCGTGCCCGGCCAGGCACAGCTGACCGTGACGAGACGACGCGCCTTCATGAGGCCTCCAATGGGTCAGGCAGTCCAGCGGACCTGTGGGGGGGGAACGCCCAACCGTCAGGCTATTGTAGCGCCGCGCGCGTTGATGAGCCCGGGTAGTCGGCCGATCGGCCGGACTGCGGTGCCGGTACTCGGCGAGGACCACATTTCCGTGCAACACGAACACCCCGGGCAGTTGCCGGATCATCCGCCGGTGTGCGCAGAAGCCGTGCGCCAGTGCACATGCGCTGCCGCGGACCCACACGCGCGGGTCACCCGGCGCACCAGTACCGGTGGTGGAGAGGCGGAACGCCTTGTAGTGGGCGAGCGCGGGATCGCTGATGCGAGGCACGTCGTCCAGTCCCGCCCGCGCGAACCACGGGTCGGCCTCATCGGGACTCACGCCGTGCACGAACGCAACCTGCGTCCCGGTCGCCTCGATCGCCGGCCGGTGGTGGGCAATGTCGGCCAGCGCCTCGCGACAGAACGTTCAACCGAAGTGGCGGAGGAAGACGAGGAGCGTCAGGCGGTCGTGCGTCCATGCCTCGAGCGGCGATCCGGTCGGGAACGTGATGGTGGTCATGGCCGCGTGCGCCGCTCAGGCCGCCCAGCTCTCGAGCTTGCGCGCGTCCGCATCGAACTTGCGGATGCCCTCCGACAGCTTCTCCACTGCCATCGGGTCCTGGTTGTGCAGCCAGCGGAACCCGGGCTCGTCCAGCGAGATCTTCGCCTCGTCGCTCGCACGCGCCTGCTCGACCGTCAGCGCCGGCGCCATGTCGCCGTCCGTGGACGCGAGCGTCTCGAGGAGGTCCGGGCTGATGGTCAGCAGGTCGCAGCCCGACAGACGGACGATCTGCTCCACGCGGCGGAAGCTGGCGCCCATGACCTCGGTCTTGTAGCCGTGCTTCTTGAAGTAGTTGTAGATGCGCGTCACGGACGCGACGCCCGGATCCTCGTCGATCGGAATCTCGGCGCCGCGCTCCTTGCGGTAGTAGTCGTAGATGCGGCCGACGAAGGGCGAGATGAGCGTCACGCCGGCTTCGGCGCACGCCACGGCCTGGGCAAAGCTGAAGAGCAGCGTGAGGTTGCAGTGGATGCCCTCGCGCTCGAGCGTCTCGGCCGCCTTGATGCCCTCCCACGTGCTCGCGATCTTGATCAGGATGCGCTCGCGGGACACACCGGCGGTCTCGTACAGGCCGATCAGGTCTCTGGCCTTCGAGATGGTTGCCGCCGTGTCGAAGCTGAGCCGCGCGTCCACTTCCGTCGAGACGCGTCCGGGGATGATCTGCAGGATCTCCCGACCGAAGGCCACCGCCAGCCGGTCCATGAACGCGGAGGTCGCCGCCGCGCCGGACAGGCCGAGCTTGTCGGCGTCGCGGCGGGCGCCATCGACGAGCCCGCGATACTGCGCCTGCTGCGCGGACTTGAGCAGCAGCGAGGGGTTGGTGGTGGCATCCTGCGGGCGATGCTGCCGGATGGCGTCGATGTCGCCGGTGTCGGCAACCACGACGGTGTGACGCTTGAGCGAGTCGAGCAGGGACATCCTGTCGAGAATATCCCATCGGGTATGCTGCCTGCATGCGAGTACTCGTGGTCGATGTCGGCGGCACCCATGTCAAGCTCCTGGCCTCCAACGCGAGCGAGCCGCGCAAGTTCGATTCGGGCGACGGCTTCACCCCGCAACAGCTCGTCGACGGCATCCGCGCGAATACGGAGGGCTGGTCCTACGACGTGGCGTCGATTGGCATTCCCAGCCCCGTGCTGCGGGGCGCCGTCATGGCCGAGCCCTGGAACCTCGGCCGCGGCTGGGTGGACTTCGATTTCGAGGACGCCCTCGGCGTCCCCACCCGCATCGTCAACGACGCCGCCATGCAGGCGCTGGGCAGCGACGAGGGCGGCCGGATGCTCTTCCTCGGCCTGGGGTCCGGCCTCGGCACGGCGCTCGTGGACGATGGGCGGGTGGTGGCACTGGAACTGGCGCACCTGCCGTACCGCGACCAGACGTTCGAGGACTACTGCGGCCAGCGCGGGCTGCAGACGCTTGGCGAAGCCCAGTGGAAGGACGTCGTCCTGGACGCGTGCGAGCGCCTGCGCGCGGCCGTGGCGGCCGAGTACATCGTCCTTGGGGGCGGTAACGTCCGGCTGTTCGACTCGCTGCCCGATCACATCCGCCGCGGGCACAACGACCGAGGCCTTCGAGGGCGGGTTCCGGCTCTGGGCCGATGGCCGTCCGGCGCCGCCCGCATGCGCGCCCTGCAGTCGCACGCGCACGTGGAGCATCGGCCGCGATCCGGCGGCGCGGCGCGGCGACGACTCGCCGTCGCTGACGCTGTCGCACCTCTTTGCCGACGACCCGGGCCGCGCCTCCCGCTTCACGCTCCGCCTCGACGACCTGGTCGTGGACTACTCCAAGACCCACGTGACCGACGAGACCCTGCACCTGCTGCTGGACCTTGCGCGGCGCACCGGGGTCGAGGCATTGCGCGACCGCATGTTCGCAGGCGAGGCGATCAACTCGACCGAGCACCGCGCGGTGCTGCACGTCGCCCTGCGGAACCGCTCGACGCGTCCGATCCTCGTGGACGGGCAGGACGTCATGCCCGATGTACGCAACGCGCTGGAGCACGTGCGCGCCTTCACCGCCGACGTGCGGAACGGCACGTGGACGGGCTACACGGGCCGGCGCATCACCGATGTCGTGAACATCGGCATCGGCGGCTCTGACCTCGGGCCCGTCATGGCGACGACGGCGCTGGAGCCCTACACGCACGAGGGTCCGCGCCTGCACTTCGTCTCGAACGTGGACGGCGCGCATCTCGCGCAGACCGTCCGCCTGCTCGACCCGGAAACCACGCTCTTCATCGTCGCGTCGAAGACGTTCACGACGCAGGAGACGATGGCCAACGCGCGGTCCGCGCGGGCGTGGTTCCTGGGCACGGCGAAGGACGAGCGGCACGGGGCCCGGCACTTCGTTGCCGTCTCGACCAACGAGACGGAGGTGCGGGCCTTCGGCATCGCGCCAGAGCAGATGTTCGTGTTCTGGGACTGGGTCGGCGGGCGCTACTCGGTGTGGTCCTCGATCGGGCTGCCCGTGGCGTTGGCCGTCGGGTTCGAGCGCTTCGAGGAGATGCTGGACGGCGCGCACCGGATGGACGAGCACTTCCGCACGGCGCCCATCGAGCAGAACATCCCGATGGTGCTCGGTCTGGTCGGGGCCTGGTATGCCAGCGTGCTGGGGTTCGACACGCACGCGGTGCTGCCCTACGAGCAGCTCCTGCTGCGCTTCCCCGCCTACCTGCAGCAGCTCGACATGGAGAGCAACGGCAAGGGCGTGGACCGGGAAGGCCGCCCGGTGCCCGTGGGCACGGGCCCCATCGTCTGGGGCGAGCCGGGTACGAACGGCCAGCACGCGTTCTATCAGCTCCTGCACCAGGGTACGCGCGCGGTGTCGTGCGACTTCCTCGTGGGCCTCGAGTCGCCGTATCCGCTCGGCATCCACCACCGCCTGCTCCTTGCCAACTGCTTCGCGCAGACCGAGGCGCTGATGCGCGGCAAGGACGAAGACACGGTGCGCGCGGAACTGAAGGCGCAGGGCATGGACGCGGGCGCGATCGAAGCGCTGGTGCCCCACAAGACCTTCCCCGGCAACCGGCCGTCAACGACGATCGTCTACCGTCGCCTCGACGCACGGACGCTGGGCATGCTGGTGGCGCTCTACGAGCACAAGGTGTTCACGATGGGCGCGCTGTGGGGCATCAACTCGTTCGACCAGTGGGGGTGGAGCTGGGCAAGCGGCTGGCCAAGGCCATCGACTCGGAGCTGGCGGCCGCCGGCGACGTCCGCACGACGGGTCCACGAACCAGTTGATCAACCTGGCGCGCCCGGCGGTCAAGGGATAGGCCGCCGAAGCGTGAGGCGGCGGGCGCCTCCAGACGACTGCTCCGGCGGAGTGGACGAGGCGGGCTCGGCTGTTCTACACTCATCTCTTCGCCCGGCGCGTGGACGCGTCCGGGTGGAAGCAGCACACCGAACGCCGCTCCCCTTCCATACGCGCCCGTAGCTCAGCTGGATAGAGCGTTGGCCTCGGGCAAAGGCCGCAGGTTAATCCTGCCGGGCGCGCCACCCGTTGAGTGTCTGCCCCGGCCGTTTCTAGGGCATGCCCGGTGGCGTCGCCACCGGGGCAGCTCGAATCGTTCTTCCTGGGCGCGCCACCCAACTTCGTTGAGTGTCTGCCCCGGCCGTTTCTAGGGACGCCGCGACGGGCCGCAGGCCCGCCGCGAGGCAGGCTCGAATCTGGTGCGGGGCGCGCCACCCAACGGCGGGTGACTGCTCCCAGCCGTTCCTGGGTCATGCCCCGGCGCCTGCGGGGGGCTTCGAATCGGTTCTTCCTGGGCGCGCCATAACGTCGTTGAGTGTCTGCCCCCGGCCGTTTCTAGGGCACGCCGCGACGGGCCGCGGGCCCGCCGCGAGCGGGCTCGAATCTGATTGTTGCAGGGCGCGCCCCAACGTCGCTTGGGTGACTGCTCCCCGGCCGTTTCTATCATGCCCGGTGGCGTCGCCACCGGCGAGCTCGAGTCCTGGTTCTTCCTGGGCGCGCCACCCAACGTCGTTGGTGTCACCCCGCTTCTAGGGCACGCCGCGACGGCCGCGGGCGCCGCCTGACAGGCTCAATCCTGCCACTTCCTCGTGCGCGCCGCCCATCGTGGGGTGTCCGGCCGTTTCTAGGTGTGAATATCAAAGAGGTTGTTCATCTTAGGCGGCGCCGAAACGAGTCCACGGCGCGCGTCGACCCGGCTCGCAATGTGGACGTCGGTGGTTGTAGAAGCGGAGATACGAGCGCAGGGCGTCGGTCGCCGTGCCGAGCTCCGATGGGCCGTGCGATGACCTCCGCAGCAGCGTCTGGATGACGCTCGGCCTTCCGTTGGTCTGGGGGCGGTAGGGACGGGTGAAGCGCTGGCGCACGGCCCAGCGCCGGCGGCGACAGGACGCCCTTGCAGGCGAGGCGTTATCGTCAGGAGGCGGCGCACATGATCGCGGCGGCGAAACCAGGCGAGCGCGCGCTGGAGGAACGCGGCGCAGCTCGGCGCATCATCGGCCGCCAGCACCTCGGCATACGTCAGTCGCGTCATCGATCACGACGTGCGGATACTCGTAGCCCGCGCGTCGGGCGCGGCAGCGGCGATCGCCATGGATACGATGCCCGATGCCGACGACCCGGCCGAGTCGTGTCGATTCGACGTGCAGCAGGTCGCCGACGTGCGGCCACTCGTAGCGCTGGATCGGCGCGGCCGGGTCCAGGAGCGCGATCCGATTCAGCCCCGCCCGGGCCAGCACCCGCGTGACGGTCGAGCGCGGTTGCCGCAACGCCGTGCTGATCTGCCACGCCGTGAGCCGCGCCGGCGCCGCAGCGCGACGATGGCGCGCTCGAGCGCCGGGGCCGTCCGGCGCGGCTGACGGTTGCGGGCAGGAAAGACCGTCGAGCGCCGCGTGACGGCGCGCGTCACCCACTTCGCGACGGTGCGCACGCTGAGCCAGGGCCGCGGCGATCCGCGCATACGTCCAGCCTCGGCGGGCACGGGTCGCAATCAGTTGGCGCATGCGGGGGGGCTTGGCGTTACGATGGACGTTCGTCGGGAGCTCCTCGAGACGTGGGTTGGCTTGGTAACCCCCATTGTTTCCAGAGACTCCCGGATGAACAACGTCTGTAGCATTCACATCTAGGTCATGCCCCGGTGGCGTCGCCGCAGGGCAGGCTCGAATCCTGATTGTTGCAGGGCGCGCCACGCACTGCGTAAGGTGACTGCTCCCGGCCATCTTCCAGATCACGCCGCGATAAACCGCAGCGCCACGAGCGGCTCGAATCCGCCCACAGGACCTCCGTAGGCAGGAACAACCGTCTGTGTCATCTGCGCCATCTGCGGCCCGGGTCTCTGCGCCCATCTCTGTCATCTGCGGCCCTGCGCCATCTGCGGCCCGTGAGCGGCGAACTGCTCACGTGGGCATCGCCTTGCCTACTCTCGCCGCTCCGCCTCCGCGGCGCGCTCGTGCGTCACGGGCTGCGGCCCGCCTCGTCTCGTGCACCGCCGCTGCCGCCTCCGGCGACGACGCCTGCGGCGACACGGCCGTGGCCGTGCGTTCGTCGAGCGGCGTGCGTGCTCGCACCGTCTGCAGGCAGTTGCCATCCGTCCGGTCGAGCCGGAGCGGCGTCAGCGACACCCACCCCTGCTCCACCGCCCAGCGATCCGTGCCCTCCTCCGCGCCGACGATCGGCGTGACGGTGAACCAGTAGCACTCCCGTCCCAGCGGGTCCGTGGTGGGAACCACGCGGCCGTCGGCTGCCGGATGGACGCGCGCGTCCACACCATGCCCTTCGGCGTGCGCGGGAAGTTCACGTTGACCAGCGGCGGATCCGCTTCCTCGAGCAGCACCTGCAACACGCGGCGAATCCACGGCTTGCAGGTCGAAGTCGGGCTCGGCGCCGGCAGGCGCAACTCAGCGCGACGCCGCACAATCCCGTGCAGCGCCGCCTGCTTGGCCGCGGCCAGCGTGCCCGAGTGCCAGATCGAGTTGCCGAGGTTCAGCCCGATGTTGAGGCCGGACAGCACCAGGTCCACCTCGTCCCAGTGGTGCGCGCCGAGCGCGCACAGTCTGCGGGCGTGCCGTTCACGCGAGTACGCATCGAGGCCGTGAATGCTCGTGGCGCGATACCACAACGGCCGCGTCGCCGTGATGGCGTGGCCCATGGACGAGCGCTCGACGTCCGGCGCGACGACGCGCACGCTGCCGAACTCGAGGCCACCTCGGCGGTGCCCGGGCTGTAGATCCATCGTCGTTGGATACGAGGATTCGCATGGGGAAGCGGTAGCAAATCGCCCGCCACTCCCCGCGATGACCGGATGAGACAGGGTCCGCTTCTTGCAGCCGATCTGGCCAGTCGAGCTGCGGAGAATCGCCTGGAAGATTGCCGTGTTCTACAACAACGACGCCGGGTCCAGCGTATCGGCCGACGACATCCGGCGGCTGATCGAGGACAACGGGCACCAGCTCGTCCACCTCGTGGAGAAGTCCGAAGGCCTGCCGCGGATCTTCGACCAGGCGGCCGACGTGGTCGTCGCCGCCGGCGGGGATGGCACCGTCGCCTCGGTCGCCCGCGCCGTCGCCGGGCGCAGCATACCGTTGGCCGTGCTGCCGCTCGGCACCGCCAACAACATCGCCATCAGCCTCGGCTGCAACGGGCCGCTCGACGCACTCGTGGCGCACTGGGCGCGCGTCGCGCCGGTGAAGACGGACCTGGGTGTGGCCACCGGGCCCTGGGGCGACCGCCGCTTCGTCGAGGGCGTGGGCGGCGGCCTGGTGGCTCGCGCCATCTCCACCATGGACGCCACCCCCATCGCCGACGACACGCCGACGCACGAGCGGATCCGGATGGCGCTCGGGGCCTATCTGGACGAGCTGTCCACGCTGAAGGCGCGGCCGTGGACGCTGCGCCTGGACGGCACGCTCGTGGAAGACGACTTCCTGCTGGTGGAAGTCCTGAACATCCAGTCCATCGGCCCCAACTTCGCGATTGCGCACTGCGCGGAGCTCTCGGACGGGCAGTTCACCGTCGTGCTCGCTCGCGAAACGGAGCGCGAGCAGCTCTGCGCCTACTGGCGCGCGCGGATCGAGGGGCAGGCGCCCGCCCTCTCGCTCGATACCCGCCACGCGACGCAGGTGATCATCGATCACGGCGACGACATGCACATCGACGACACGCTCTTCCCGGCCGCGGAGGATGGGGCCATCCGGCTGTGGGTGGACAAGGCCGCGCTGTCGGTGATTCGCGGGCCATTCCCTCGCTGAAGGCGGAGGCCGACTCGTGCCGCGCTACGTCCAGATTCGAGCGATGACACGCCGGAAGTTGCCGCCGAGCACGCCCCGGATGTCGGCATCGCTGTAGCCGCGGCGGATGAGCCCCTCGGTGAGGTCGAACACGCGCTTCGGGTGGTCCACGCCCTCGATGTCGATGCGTTCGCGGAACCCGTAGCTACCCTTGTAGCCGGCGCGCAGGGCCTCGTTCTCCTTCGGCGGCAGGTCGTCGTACCCGTCCAGGTCCATGTCGCTGCCCAGGCCCAGGTGCTCCACGCCGACGAGCGTCCGCACGTGGTCGTAGTGATCGAGCATGTGCTCGATGGTCGTCGGCTCGTCGGCCTTCACGAACATCCGGACGCCCGTGATGCCCATCACGCTGCCCGCCTTGGCCATGGCCCGAATCGCCTCGTCGGTCTTGCAGCGCGGGTGACCGGGCACGAGGGCCCGGCAGTTGGAGTGCGTGATGAGGACGGGCTGCTTCGACACCTCGAAGGCGTCGAGGGTGGTGCGATCGCCGCAATGCGAGACGTCCACCGCCATGCCGACCGCGTTCATCCGCTCCACCACCGCCACGCCGTAGTCCGACAGCCCCTCGTCGCGGCGTTCCGTGGAGCCGTTGCCGATCATGTTGCGCGCGTTGTAGGTGAGCTGCGAGATGCGCTGCCCCAGCGAATGAAAGAAGTTCACGTCGTCCAGGCGGGTGAAGTGCTGCGAGTTCTGGACGCCGAGCAGCACGCCGATCTTGCCGCTGGTATTGACCGCGTCGAGCGCCGCCACCGAGTCGATGCGCATCAACGAGTCGTGGTGGTGGGCCAGGAACCCGTTCCAGAGTCCGAGGAAGCGCAGGACGTTGGTGTAGGCGTCCACGCCGCCGATGCCGGTGGCGATGTGGAAGACGTCGATGCCGGAGTCACGAAAGCGCTGGAGGTCGGCCGCGGTGAAGGTCTCCGGCTGGCGGAACCATGTGGACTCGCCGATCTTGAACGGCCCCAGCATGTCCACGACCGTGGCGCTGCCGACGAGATCCACCGCGCGTGTGGAGTACTCGACCGCCTGCCGGCCAGCCGACGCACGCACGCGCCCGAGGTTGACGAAGGGCGCCACCGCCAGGGTGACGCCGCCAGCGAGGAAGTGACGACGGCGCATGTGGGGCGAGCATACCCCACGCGCGCGGACTACCGGAGGCGCAGCACCACTTCCACGCGCTTGTGCGAGGACACCGGAGCGCCGGCCCGGCGCGCGGGCTCGTAGCGCCAGTCGCGCGCCGCGCGGAGGAGCTCGCGATCGTAGAAGGGGTTCACGGAGCTGACGATCCGCGCATCGGTCACGCGTCCCGTGTCGTCGATCCGCACCTCCACCGCGCCCGTGAGCTCGTCGATGCCGGGCGTCACCGATGCGTTCCAGGGTGGCAGGTCCTGCTTGATCGCCACCGGCTGCGTCGGCGGAACCTCCAGCGCAGGGTCCGTGGCGGCATCAGCCGCGGCAGTCATCGCCGGCACGGGCCACGACTCGGCGGCAAGTGGCTCTGGCGGCGGGGGCGGCACACGCGCGCGTCCCAGCTCCAGGAAGCCCTTGGTGAGCACACGCAGGTCCTCCATGCCGGTGCGTCCCTCGAGCGCCAGCGCCTCGAGCACGGGCATGGCCCCCTCGAAGCGGCGCACGGCGTCGGCGTAGTACCCGCGATCGAACGCGGAACGGCCCTCGTCGTACAGCCGGCGGGCCATTGCCGGGAGCAGGCGATCCCGCTGCGCGCGAAACGCCATCCGGATCCTGGGTGAGACCTCCGTGCCCGGTTCGTAGGCCGGGTGGGTCGTCACGATGCGCGCGATGACCGTGTCTGCCTCGTCCGGACGGTCGAGTGCGAGGAGACAGAACGCGCGCAGGCGGTCGGCCGCCAGTCGGGCCTCGCCGTCGTCGCCCGCCCGCACGGCATCGAGCGCGGCGAGCGCCCCCTCGTAGTCGGCGGCCAGATAGAGCGCACGCACGGGCTCCACGGCCGGCTGCGCGATGGCCAGGCCGAGGGTCAGGTGCCAGGCGGCGAGAGCAAGGGGCAGGCGCATCATGGCTGGAACTCCACGGAAACCCGGGCGGGCGTGCGGGCGCCGACGGTGACGGTGCGGCGGACCTCACCGAGCTGCGGGTGCTTGAAGACGACCTCGTGCTCGCCAATCGGGAGCGCGAAGTTGCCGAGCGGGGTGTCCCCTGCCCGGCGGCCGTCCACCCACACCTCGGCCCACGGACGGGCGTTGGCGTTGAGGACGCCGGCGGGCGCGGTCACGGCCAGCGCCTGCGCGCGGTTGGCGGCCACGGTCACCTCGCGCGTCTCCCGGAACTCGAGCGCGTCGTTCACGAGGACGACCGTCGCCCCTCCAGCGGGCATCGACAGCCGACGATCGCTCGAGGTGCCAATCTCGGCGCCGTCCACGAGGACGCGAACGGGAAAGGGCGCGTCGATCGTCAGCCAGCCCGTGGCCGGACGCGGAGTGGTTCTGGCCGGCGGCGCGGCCGGGCGCGCCGTCGCCTCGCGCACCGGCGCTGGCGCCACCACCATCACGTCCGACATGATCGCCAGCGGCGCCGCCTGCGACGACGGCCGGTCGATGTGCATCATGGCCTCGCCGCCGGACGTCACCCGCATCAAGCGCGGGGTTGCGGAGGCATCGCCGACGCTGACGTGATGCGCGCCCACCGCCAGCACCAGCGTCAGCGGCGTGACGCCCCGTTGCGCACCGTCGATGGACACCACCTCGCCGGCAGGATCCGACGTCACGACGAGCTTGCCAACCCCGAGCGCGGGACGCTCGATGGGGCTCACCACGGCCGCCAGGACCATCCCGGCGAACAACCCACCGAGCAGGGCGACGGCGCCGGCCCCCATTCCGCCAGGGACGCGACGCGCGAAACGACGCACCGGGGCCAGGTAGCCGGGTTCCGCATCGGCGGCGTCCAGGTGGGCCTCGACGCGCCGCACCAGTTCGGGCCGTCGCGCGGCAGGCGCCGTGTCCGGCTCGACAGGCTGCGGTGTTCGGAGCGCGGCCGGCGAGAGGGCGGCCGCAGGTGCGGGAACCGGACGCTGCGATTCGGAGGAGAAGGCCGCGAGCCCGTCAGCGGACGCATCGAGCGCGACGATGGCGGGCGCGAAGCGGGCGGGACGGGCGGGAGCGAGGTCGTACGAGGAGACTGGCACGCGAACCCTCCAGCGACCGGCCAACGGGCCGGTCAGGCTGGTAGTGCATCGCGCGGCCGGAACGTTTCAGCGGGTTCGGGCCGGACGGGGACAGGGCTGGACGGCCCCGCCACGGGTGCGGAGGTGAGGGCGCAAGTCGGTGGCCAGGTCAACAGGCACCAGACCCGGCCCCCGGCCTCCAGACCGCACATCCCTGGCATCGGCGGTCTGCATCACGCGTGATCCGCAGGCCGCACGGGTCCGTCAGGGCACGACGACGACGATCTCGTCCGACGGCGGCGTGTTGCCGCAGGCCGTGATCGCACGCACGCGGACGTAGTAGGTGCCCGACGGCGCAGGCCCGACGAGCGAGGGCCCGCCGGTCACGAACTGGGCGAGGTTGGTGAGGCCCGGTCCAGACCCGACGTCAACGATGTACCCGGTGGCCTCTGCCGTGCCCTGCCACCCGAGTGTGACGATGCCGCCGGCAACGCTCGCCGTGGGATTGGCCGGCAGGAGTGGCGCGCCTCCGCACCCGACGCGCACGCTCAGGTCACCGGAGGGCGGGCCGAAGCCCGCGGCGTTGTAGCCGCGCACGCGCACGTAGTAACGCCCCGGCGGGACGCCGCCCACGCTGAGTCCAAGTCCGTTCACGGACGTTACCAGGAGATCGCTGAGCCCCGGCGCCGAGCCGGCCTCGAGCTGGTAGTTGAGCACGCCCCCGCCGCCCGGGTTGGGCTGCCAGCCGAGGTTGACCGTGGAACCGTTCACCTGCGTCGCGAAGCCGAGGGGTGCCGCCGGGGGATTCGACGTGTCGGCGGCGATGCGGTAGATGCTGCCGCCGACGAACGACG
>JAWKHU010000090.1:0-19882 GCA_041394685.1 Vicinamibacterales bacterium | reverse complement strand
ACCAGGACGAAGAGCTGGCGTTCCGCGCGTCGGGCAAGGAACGCCGGTACTCGTGGGACTACGACCCGGAGATGGAGATCTACGCCTACAAGGAAGGCACGAAGCAGCTCACGCGCCTCACCAACGCGCGCGGCTACGACGCCGAGGCCGGCTACTCGCCGGACGGCCGGCTGATCGTCTTCTCGTCCACCCGCGGCGCCTACGATCACGCCCTCACCGACCCCGAGAAGAAGCAGCTTGAGACCGACCCGTCGTACTTCGCCGAGATTTACGTCATGAACGCCGACGGATCGAACCAGCGGCGGCTCACGAACGTCCCCGGCTACGACGGCGGCCCGTTCTTCACGTCCGACGGCACGCACATCCTCTGGCGCCGCTTCGACGAGAGCGGCCTCATCGCCAACGTCTGGATGATGAACCCCGACGGCTCGGGAGCCACCCAGATCACGGACTTCAAGGCCATGAGCTGGGCCCCCTACATGCACCCCTCGGGTGAGTACATCCTGTTCGCCTCGAACAAGCTGGGCTTCGAGAACTTCGAGATCTTCATGGTGGACCCGGCGGGCGCCAAGGAGCCCGTCCGCGTCACCTACTCCGACGGCTTCGACGGCCTGCCCGTGCCATCGCCCGACGGGACGCAGATCGCGTTCACCTCCTCGCGGTCGGGGGGCGGCGCCGGCCAGATCTTCCTGGCCCAGTGGAACCATCAAGCGGCGCTGGCCGCCATCAAGGCCGCCCCGCCCAGGAAGTAGCAGGCCCGCCATGACCCGTCACACGCTCCGCTTCGCCACCGCCGCCGTCGTCCTGGCCGCGGCGCCTGCCGCCTTCGCGCAGTCCGTTCCCGCTTCGAAGACCCGCGCCGACGTGACGACGCTCGCCTCGGACCGCCTCGGCGGCCGGCAGGCGGGCTCCGAAGGCGCGGCCCTGGCGGCCGACTACCTGGTGGCCGAGCTGACGAAGATGGGCGCGCGGCCGCTGCCGGGCCAGAAGGACTTCCGGTTGCCGTTCAGCTTCACGGCCGGCGTGAAGGACGGCGGATCGTCGCTGACCGTGGCCGGGACCGCCTTCGGCCGTCCGTCCGAGGTGCAGGCACTGTCGTTCGCCGACAACGCCGAGGTGAGCGGCGAGGTGGTGTTCGCGGGCTACGGGCTCGTGGTGCCGGACTCGCAGAACTTCGGCTACGACAGCTACGCGACGCTCGACGTGAAGGACAAGATCGTCGTCGTGCTCCGCTACTTCCCGGAGGACGCGGACGCCCAGACGAAGCAGATCCTGGCGCGGTACGCCGATCTCCGCTACAAGGCCATGCAGGCGCGGCAGCGCGGCGCCAAGGCGCTGCTCGTCGTGACCGGTCCGCGCTCCCCCAACGCCGGTGAGACGATTCCCATGAGCTTCGACACGGCGCTGGCCGGATCGGGCATCGTGGCCGCCAGCGTCTCCGGCGTGGTCGCCGAGCGGCTCTTCTCGGGCGTGACGGACAAGACACTCGAACAGGTGCAGCAGGCCTTCGACTCCGGCAACCCGCACGTGGCGGGCTACGCGCTGCCCGGCGTGCAGGTCACGGTGAAGACGGCCGTCATCAGGGAGAAGCAGGACGGCTTCAACGTGGTCGGCTACCTGCCCGCCACCGCGCGCATCGCCGTGCCGAAGCCGTGGGTGACGCTCGGCGCGCACTACGACCACCTGGGCCGCGGCAGCCACGGCAACTCGCTCGCCGCGAAGGAGGACGCCGGCAAGATCCACCACGGCGCCGACGACAACGCGTCGGGCACGGCCGCCGTCCTGGCCGCGGGCCGGGAGCTGGCGGCGAGGAAGGCTCGCGCGCGTCATGTGATGCTCGCCTTCTGGTCCGCCGAGGAGATCGGGCTCATCGGCTCCAACGCGTTCGTCACGGGCCCTCCGGTCCCCAACGATCAGATCGCGGCCTACTTCAACTTCGACATGGTCGGCCGCATGCAGGACAACAAGCTCACCGTGCAGGCCGTGGGCACGAGCCCGGGTTGGAAGCCCCTCATCGAGCGCGCCAACGTGGCGGCCGGCTTCGAACTGGTGCTGCAGGACGACCCGTATCAGCCCACCGACGTGGCCAGCTTCAACCAGGCCGGCGTGCCGAGCCTGGCCTTCTTCACCGGCACGCACGTGGACTACCACAAGCCGAGTGACACGGCCGACAAGATCAACTACGAGGACCTCGACCGCGTGGTGGATTTCGCGGTGACGCTCGCCAGCCGCGTCGGCGATCAGCCGGAGACGCTGGCCTTCGCGAAGGTCGAGCAGGCGATGCAGGGCGGCGGGGGACGGGCCGGCGTCCGGATTTTCACCGGGACGATTCCCGACTACGCCACCGACGTGAAGGGGCTCTTGCTGAGCGGCGTCATCGGGGGCGGCCCGGCGGAGCAGGCGGGACTGCAGAAGGGCGACGTCATCGTCCAGATCGGCGAGCAGACCATCGCCAACATCTACGACTACACCTACGCGCTCGAGGTCCTGAAGATCGGACAGCCGGTGCGCCTCGTCTACACGCGCGGCGGCGAGCGCCGCGAGACGACGCTCACGCCGGCGGCCCGCAAGTAGCGATGCCGCTCCCGCCGCTGTCCGGCCAGTTCGTCGCCGTCGGCCCGGCCGAGGGCTTCCCCCAGGGCGGGCACTTCGTGAAGGTGGAAGGCCGCCACATCGCCCTCTTCCGGCTCACCGACGGCTTCCACGCCCTCGACAACCTCTGCCTGCACCACGCGGGGCCGCTCTGCGAGGGCGCCATCGACGCCAACGACGAGGTGACGTGTCCGTGGCACGGCTGGAGCTACGAGATCCGCAGCGGGCGGCTCGTCCAGGACCCACGGGTCGGCGTCACGCGGCACGACGTCCGCGTCGTGGACGGGCAGGTCGAAGTCCGGCTGATCGGCTGAGAGGAGTCCGGCCCGGCGCCGTCCGCCGGTCGACGGCTGTGCTACGCTCCCGGCCATGGCTGAGATGGCGTTCTTCCGGCGTTCGTGGCTGGCCGCTGCCCTCCTCGCGTCGCTCCTCGTCGCGGGCGTCGCGGCGAGGCAGGACGCGGCGACCGGCTCCTGGGACCTCGATGTTGACAGCCCGCAGGGAACCATGAAGGCGGGTCTCGTGCTGGCCGTCGACGGCGAAGCCGTCAAGGGATCGATCGCGAGCGAGATGGGCGAAACCACCTTCACCGGCACCGTCAAGGCCGGCACGGTCGTGTTCACCTTCGACATGTCCGGTCCGCAGGGGGCGATGACCATCCGGGCCACCGCCACCGTGAGCGGGAACGAGATGAAGGGCGAGTTCGACTTCGGATCCGGCGTCGCGCCCTTCACCGGGAAGCGCACCGAGCGCTGACGCGCCCGGCCCCGTCGGCGCCTCGTCTAGACCGCGATCCCGATCTGCAGGCTGGCGGTATAGCCCGTCGCTGGGGTGCCGCTCACGGCGGCGAGTTCCGTGGCCGTGCCGTCCGAGAACACGTTGTCGCGCGCGTTCGTGGTGGCGTTCTGTCCGCGTGCGGCGTAGGCGCCCTGGCCGTAGACCTCCGCCGTGACGTTCTCGGGGAAGGCCATCTGCGTGGACTTCACCCGCTGGCCGCCCACGATGACGTCGATGTGAATGTGCGTGGCCCGGCCCTGGTACCAGCCCGGGTAGATCGTGGTGAACGAGCACTGGCCGGAGGTGTTCGTGACCTGCAGGCCCCGAAGGAACGTCTGGCCCCGGCCATCGAAGCTGCCCTGGGCGTACTCGGAGTAGTGACCGTCGGCGTCGCACTGCCAGATCTCGACCGCGGCGTTGGCAACGGGCGCGCACCCGGCCCTGACGTTCACCACCGTGACGGCCACCACCAACGGCGTGCCCGGCCGGCCCTCCCGGATGTCCTGCCGGAAGAACGCCTGATTGCCGGCCATGCCCGTGATGTCCGGGTAGGGCCCGCGCGTTTCCGTCGCCGCCTCGGCGCACTGCGCGGTGCCGCCTCCACCTGAGGCGCTGATGGTGGTGGCCGACGTGGGCGTGGACGGCCCCGACGAGCAACCCAGAGCGGCGCCCAGGGGAGCGCCGGCCAGGGCGCCGGCCAGCCGGCGCAGGGCGAGACGACGGGCGGGAACGTGTCGCCAGGACATGGGGCGAGCGGTCAGACGCCGAGTCCGGCGGAGCCCCACTCGGACGCGTGGGTGTCCGACTGGAACAGCTTGGTGAGATCCACCACGACCGAGCCTCCGTTGCGGCTGACGGCGTAGCGGTCCATGTTGCGGGTCGCCCGGCCCGAGATGAAGGTGCCGTCGGGCGTGTAGCGCGATCCATGGCGCGCGCACTGGAAGCGCTGATCGCCCTGGCGCCAGCGGAGCGCCGTGTTCTCGTGCGGACACGCCAGCGGGAACGCGTAGACCTTCTGGTGGAACCGCACCAGGATGATCTGCTCCTTCTTGTCGATCGAGACGCCGTCGGCCGCCGGCACCGGATAGCTGAGCGTCGTCTGTCCGATCCGTTCGCCGGCCGCCTCGCCGACGACGCCGGTGCCGAGCGCGTGCGCCCAGTCTTCGCTGACGGCCAGTGCCGCGACGAGGCCCGAGAGGCGGCCGAAGAAGGATCGACGCGAGCCGAGCGTGCAGCCCGCGCAGTTCGAGGAGGGGTCCGTTGCCTTCATGCTGCTGCCGTCAACCAGATGCCGACGAAGACGATGGCCAGCCACAGCGCGGCACTCGCTGCGGCCGGAATGGCCAAGCGCGTCCAGGATCCGCCCACCGAGCGCTCGAGCGCCGCCTCGGCGGACAGGAGCAGGACGCCGTTGCCGAGCAACAGGCCCACGAGCCCGATCTTCAGCCAGAAGAGATTCGAGGAGAGGAACGTGTCGAGATCGGCAGCTGTCATCGCCACGCCGCTCAGCACCATGAGGGCGAGGGCGGGGACGACGACCGTGTGCGAGCCGCGAAGTTCCCGCAGCAGCGCGCTGCGGACGTCGCGGCCGGCGCCGCCGGCGCCCAGGACCTTGCGGTCCAGGGCGATCGCCGAGCCTCCGCCCACCATGGTGGAGGCAATGTGCACGTAGCGCACGGCGACCGAGGCGAGCTGGTGGTCGCTGTAGTAGCTGGACCAGGACGAGATGAGCGGTTCGAGCACGGCGGGCACGGCCATGGTCACTGCCCGAACAGCATGAGCAGGTAGCCGGCCGTGGCCACCCCCATGGACGTGATCGCCACCGACTTGTGCAGCGACTGGTTGCCGCCGCCGTCGTTGGTGGGCGCGAGCATGCCCGTGGCGACGAAGCCCGCGTCGGACGCCAGCATCAGGAGGCCGTGCGCGAAGCGGAGCTTTCGATGCGCGGGATCGTTCCGGCCCTCCCACAGGTTCCAGACGCCCGTGACCGTGTTGACGCCGAAGAGCCCGACCATCGTCGTGGCGATCGCGGCGTGCGAGGCCCGCACCGATTCCGGCGCCCGGCCTTCGTCGAGCCTGTTGCCCAGGAGGTACTGCGCGCCGAAGAGCGGCAGGGTGAGGAAGCTGGCGTAGCGATGGATCTTGGCGCGCAGCTCGTAGCCGTCGCTGTAGGTGTAGGCGACGGGGCGCCGGACCGGCGCCTGCGCGACCGCCGAGGCAAGGCTGGCGGCGCTGAGGTCGACGGCGATGGAGGGAAGCGCCGGCGCCTCGGTGCCGGCGTCGGCCGGGCCGGCGCCGAAGTCCACGCGCCAGACGTCCGGGTCGGCCGCGGCGACGGGCGTGGCGGCCGTGTCGGTCGCGATGACGACGGTGAGGGGCGCGAGATCGGAGGTGGCGGCACCGGCCGGCGCGGCCGCCAGCCAGGCGACGGCGGCCAGGACCCAGGGACTGGCGGTACGTGACATGCGGATTCCTCGATGCGGGCTACCGGTTTTCCCGGGCCTGGAACTCGACGACCCAGCGGCGCACGAGGTCCGCCTTCGCTGCGGCGTCCCCGCGCCAGTAGCGATACATGGCGCCGTTGCGACCGGATTGCCGGATGAGATTTGAGTTGGCGTTCCCGGGGGTGAGGTTGCGGAGGACGTTCTGGTAGGTGGAGAGGTCGACGTTGTGTTCCCGGCGCCGCGGGCCGTGACACTCGACGCAATCGGCGTCGAGGACCGGCTTGATGTCCTGGACGTACCCGATCGTCGCGCCGCCGCCTGGGTTCGTTTCAGCCCCCCCGAGGACCACGGTGGGACCCGTCAGATTGCCGCCGGGGCCGTCCCCGCATCCCGCCGCCGCCATCACCAACGCCACACTCACGACCACGCCGAGACGACTCACGCCTGTTGCCCCCGAAAGCGGACGCTCTGTCGCCCGCGATTGCCTCGTCAGCAACAGGCGTGCCGGAGCGAATCGGCGCTCGGCGTGCGATCGACGGCCGCGGTCACCGGAATTCGTCCGCTCCAACGGGCAGGGATGCGGGACGAGTCCGCGTCAGTAGGCGGCGAGCAGCCGGGCCGCGCGTTCGATCTCGGCCTCGCTCACCAGGAAGTACTCCTCGAGGGGCGGGGCATACGGCACGGGCGTGTCCAGCGCGCCCAGGATGCGCACGGGCGCGTCGAGCCACTCGAAGGCCTCTTCCTGGATGATGGCGGCGACGCTTTCCCCGATCCCGCCGGTCCGGGAATCTTCGTGGACGACGAGCACGCGTCCCGTGTGCTTCGCGACGGCCAGGACCGCATTCCGATCGAGCGGCGCCAACGTGCGCAGGTCGAGGACGGACGCTTCGATGCCGTCCTTCGCGAGCGAATCGGCTACCCGCAGGCATTCGTGAACGTACGCGCCGTATGACACGAATGAAAGGTGGCGGCCCGCGCGCCTGAGCGCGGCCTTGCCGATCGGCGTGGGTGCGGGCGCGGCGTCGGCCAGCGCCTGCTTGATGCGAGGGTCCCGGTAGAGCGTGATGTGCTCGTAGTAGAGCACGGGGTCGGGATCGGCGACGGCGGCGGCCATGAGGCCCCGGGCGTCCTCGGGCGTGGACGGCACGACGATCTTCAGCCCGGGTGTGCGGTAGAACCACGGCTCGGTGTTCTGGCTGTGGTACGGGCCCGCATGCCGAAGGCCGCCCCACGGCATCCGGACGACCATCGGCACCTCGCCGCCCCACCGGTATCGGATCTTGGCGGCGTTGTTCACGAGCTGGTTGAAGCCCGTCGCCACGAAGTCGTTGAACTGCATCTCGCCGATCGGCCGCTGTCCCGCGAGCGCCGCGCCCACGCACACGCCGAGCACGGCACCCTCGGCGAGCGGCGAGTTCAGGATGCGGTCGCCGTACGCCTCGAGCAGGGGACGGAGGAGCAGGAACGCATTGCCGTAGACGCCACCCACGTCCTCGCCGTAGACGAACACGCGGGGATCGGCGGCCAGCGCGTCGCCGACGCCCAGCATGACCGCGTCCAGGAACGTCCGGCCCTTCTTGTCGAAGGACGAAGAGGGCTCGAGCGGCGGCAGGGGCGGAGCGTCCAGGCCCGTCGCGCGGCGCCCGGGCTCCAGCACCTCCACGCGCACGCGCGGCGGCTCGTCCTTGAATACGCCGACGCTCGCCGACGACGGTTCCGGCCACGACTCCTCGATCACGCGCCGGGCCTGCGCCTCGACGAGCGCGTCGGCCCACGCGCGCTGGCGGCCCAGTTCGCCGCCATTGATGACGCGCTCGGCCTCCAGCCGGGCCGCATAGCGGGCGATGGGATCGCGCGCCGCCCAGAAGTCGTAGAGCACCGGATTCGCGTACCCACCCTCCTGCAGGGGCGCGTATTCCCACGACGGATGCGGGTCCTTGCCCAGGTAGAGCATGTCGTCGTGGTGGGCGTGGCCGCACATCCGCATGGCCACGAGTTCGATGAGCGCCGGGCCCGCGCCGGATCGCGCCCGATCGGCGGCCCAGGTGAAGGCGGCCGCCACGGCATCGGCGTCGGTGCCGTCCACCGTGATGCCGGGCACACCGTAGCCGATCGCCTTGTCGGCGAAGACCCGCACCGCCGACGTGTCGTGCACGGGCGTGGACAGCGCCGTCTGGTTGTTCTCGATGCAGAACACCGCCGGCAGCTTGCGCGCTGCGCAGAGATTGATGGCTTCGTGCCACTCGCCCAGCGAGCTGCCGCCTTCGCCGATGAAGGAGAAGGCCACGCGGCCCGACGCGTCCCGGCCGAACGCCATCGCCATCCCCGCCACGGTCAGCGAGCCGACGGCGAGCGGCGCCGCGGCCGGCAGCACTCCCCAGTCGAAGTCGCCAGTGTGGAGATCCTTGCCGTGCATGGGCGGACCGGCCTTCCCCATCTGCGCCCTGAGCACCTGCGCGACGGCGTCTTCGTCGCCGCGCATCGCCAGCGCGATGCCCAGGTCGCGGATCACGGGGGCCACGACGTCGCCGTTCCAGCGTCCGTCCGCGGTGCGGTACTTCGGCCCGCGCCGCAGCCGGATGCCTCCGGCGTAGATGGCCTCCTGTCCCAGCGATCGGAAGCCCTTGCCCTGGAACGCCTTGGTGCCCCAACGCACCTCGCCACCAGCGAAGAACTGCTTCAGGCGGTTGTCCACGGCCCGGGTGAGGCACATCCCGCGGAGGATCTCCTTGCGCTCCTCGTTGGTCAGCGAGGCGGCGATCGCCTCGCGCTGCAGCCACCCGTCGCACGCCTCCACCACCTGCGCCCGGGCCTGCTCGAGGCGCCGGATCGCGGTGACGCCGGGCGTGGTCTCGTCCAGCGCCTCTCCGCCCGTCAGGTGGTGATAGAGCTTGCCGGCCAGTTCGCGGCGGAAGACCGGGCGCAAGGCGTCGAGGCCGGCCTTGTCGCGAGGCTTCAGCCGGCCGCCGCCGGTGGCCTCGAACACGTCGAGGACGAGGCGGACCAGCGCGGGATGCTGTTCCGCGACAAACGCCCCGAAGCGCGCGGTGACGCTCGGGGGACCGAGGACGGGTGCCGATCGGGCCATGCGGGCGTCAATTGTACGGCGGACGAAAAACGAACGGGGAGTCGAGGTGCACCTCGACTCCCCGGCATGCTGCGCGACCGGCGGCGCTTACCGCGGCGGCTGCGACGCCGTGCCCTGGCGCACGGTCGGGTAGGAGTAGCCGAATTCCGCCTTCATCTGATCCAGGTAGGTCTTGTACTTCGTGTGGTCGAAGTAGTACTTCCGCATCTCGGGCCGGTAGCGGTCCATGATGGCCTTGTTGAGGTGGATGGCGGGCTGGTCGCCCGGCCGGATGAGCGGCGTGTAGGTCCGCTGCTTCAACTGGACGTTCTGGAAGTAGTCCTTGGCCGACTGGACCAGTTCGGGCCGCGTCATGAACTCGATGAGCGTCATCGCCTGGGCGCGCGCGCCGTAGTTCACGCCCTTGTGGGCGATCGGCGTCGCCATCGGGATGGCGTTGGCCCAGTTGTGGCCGGGCCCGGCCTGGAAGTTGGCCGGGAACGACAGCGACACCGTCGGCACGTTCCACGAGATGTCGCCGATGTCGTCGGAGCCGCCGCCCCGCTTGTCGTCGTCGGGAATCTCCTCGCGGCCGCGCAGGTCGCGGATCTCCTTCGACAGCCCGATGACCGGCACCTTCAGCTCGCGCTGCGTGGCCTCGGCGAGGGCGATGTCCTCCGCGCTCCACGTCGGCAGGCCGACCTTCACGATGTTGGCGTGGAGCGTCTCGGCCATCGTCTTGTTCATGTGCGACGGCCAGGCCGACCCCAGCACGCGCGACGTCCACGTGGTGTTCGTCATGAGCGAGGCGCCCTGGGCCATCTTGTCGGCGATGTCCCACAGGTTCTTGATGTTCTCGTAGGTCGTCTCGCGGAAGTAGTACCAGATGCCCGCGTTGCGCGGCACCACGTTCGGCTGGTCGCCGCCGTTCGTGATCACGGAGTGCGAGCGCTGCTGCAGGCGCAGGTGCTCCCGCCGGTAGTTCCAGCCCACGCTCATCAGCTCGACCGCGTCCGCGGCCGACCGGCCGCGCCAGGGCGCGCCGGCGCTGTGCGCGGTCTCGCCCTCGAACAGGTACTCAACCGACACGAGCCCGTTGCCGGCGCTGTCGCCCCAGCTCGTACCGAGATTCGAGCCGACGTGGTTGTACATGACCAGGTCCACGTCCTTGAACAGGCCCGCGCGCACGTAGTAGGCCTTGGTCCCCAGCTGCTCCTCGGCGATGCCGGGCCAGATCATGATCGTGCCGGGCAGCTTCTCGCGCTCCATGACGCGCTTCACGGCCAGCGCGGCCACGATGTTGAGCGGCGTGCCGGAGTTGTGCCCTTCGCCGTGGCCGGGCGCGCCTTCGACGATCTGGTCACGGTAGGCGACGCCCGGCTTCTGCGACGCCTGCGGGATGCAGTCCACGTCGGAGCCGAGCGCGATGATCGGCCGGCCGCTGCCCCACTTCGCCACCCACGCGCTGGGAATGCCGGCCACGCCCGTCTCGATGCTGAAGCCGTTGTCCTTCAGGACGCCCGTCAGGTACTTCTGCGTCTCGAACTCCTGGAAGCCGAGTTCGCCGTAGCTGAAGACAGTGTCGGTCATCACCTGTCCCAGGTCGAACATGGCCTGTGACGACACGTCGGCCAGGACCTGGTCCTTCAGCTTCTCCACGCGGGGATCGGCGGGCGCGGCGGCGGGCTTGGCCGCGGCGGGTCGCGCTGCCGGGGCCTGACGTTGACCGGCCGCGGGGACGGCTGCCGCGATGACCACCGCGAGCCCCGTGGCCGCCACCGAGAGAACTGCTGTGCGGTTCATTCCACTCCTCCATCATCGGGCGCCACGCCGGACACGCGAGGCACGACACGCCCGGAGTTCTCGCGGATTATGGCACCGGCGCGCCGGGCGTGGACGTTACAGCGAGAGACATCCGGCCGTCGGCCGACGAGCTCGACCGTCCCGCGGTCCGTGCCTCGTCCGCTGGCGGAGCGACGCCGTCTCGGGCGAGGTCCGACGCCGTCCGGCGCGCGAATCCCGTAGAATCGGCCCCATGCGCTCCGCCTTCGTCATGCTCTGCGCGGCGGCTGCCGCCGTCCTCGCGATGCCGCCCACACCTCTCGACGCCCGGCAGGACCTGCTGGCCCGTGCCAAGGCCCTGCACGCGCAAGTGCCCCTCATCGACGGACACAACGACTACCCCTGGGCCCTCCGCGGCCTCGATCCCGGTCGGGATCTCGCGAAGGCCGACATCACCACGAGCGTGCCGGCCCTGATGACCGACATCCCGCGGCTGCGGGAGGGCGGCCTGGGCGGCCAGTTCTGGTCCGTCTACGTGCCGTCGACGATGCCTCCGCCGGAAGCCGTGGTGGCCACGCTCGAACAGATCGACGTCGTGCATCGGATGGTCAAGCGGTGGCCCGAGACCTTCGAGCTGGCCCTCACTGCGGACGACGTGGAGCGCGCCTTCAAGCGCGGCCGCATCGCCTCGATGATCGGCATGGAGGGCGGCCATTCGGTGGACAGCTCCCTGGCGACCCTCCGCATGATGTACGCGCTGGGCGCGCGCTACATGACGCTCACCCACAACAACAACACGCCGTGGGCGGACGCGGCCGCGGACAGCCCGGCGCACGGCGGCCTCACGAAGTTCGGCGAGGAGATGGTCCGCGAGATGAACTGGCTGGGCATGCTCGTGGACCTGAGCCACGTGTCGCCCGACACGATGGAAGACGCCCTCCGGGTGGCGGCGGCGCCCGTCATCTTCTCTCATTCCTCCGCCCGGGCGGTCGCCGACGTGCCCCGGAACGTTCCGGATGCCATCCTGCGGCAGCTGCCGAAGAACGGCGGCGTCGTGATGGTGAGCTTCGTGCCCGGCTTCACGTCACCCGAGGTCGTCGCGCACGACCGCGCCGCGACGGCCGAGCGCGCACCGGCTCCGCGCGGCCATGCCGAGCGACGAGGCCGGCGTGAATCGCGCGATGGACGCCTGGCGGAAGGCCCACCCGACGCCGCGGGCGACGGTGGCCCAGGTGGCCGACCACGTCGATCACATCCGCAAGGTCGCGGGCATCGATCACATCGGGCTCGGCGGCGACTTCGACGGCATCACCGAGGTGGTGCAGGGCCTGGAGGACGTCTCCACCTACCCGGCGCTCACGGCGGAGCTCCTCAAGCGGGGCTACTCGGACGACGACATCAAGAAGGTGATCGGCCTGAACGTCCTCCGCGCCTGGCGGCAGGCCGAGCGTGTGTCCGCCGATCTCAGGCGGCAGCGCGGTCCTTCGGCCGCCACCCTCAAGGGGCTGGACGGGGCGCCGTAGCCAGCACGTCGAGCAGCGAGGCGGATCGACGCGGGCGCCGTGCAGGCGCACGGCCCAGTGCAGGTGGGGCCCGGTCACCCGGCCGGTCGCCCCGACCTTGCCGAGCACGACCCCGTGTCCACGCGCTGGCCTTCCGTCACGTCGATGACCGACAGGTGCGCCATCGTCGAGAACAGGCCCTGGCCGTGGTCCACGACGACGGTGTTGCCGGAGTAGTAGAGATCCTGCGCCACCACGACCACGCCGGGCGTGGGATTGTGGACGGGCGTGCCCGTCGTGGCGCGCAGATCCTGGCCCGTGTGCGGGCCGCGCGGCTGGCCGTTCAGGACACTCCGCACGCCGAAGCCGCTCACCGACACGCCGGCCACCGGCCGCACCGCGCCGGCGCCCCACAGCCGCTCGCCGAGCGGGGACCCGAAGACCTTGTTGAGCAGGGCGGTGTCGCGGCGGATCCGCGGCAGGGCGCTGGCGGGCGGGTTGACGAACTTCGGATCGACCGTGATGCGGCGGGTGCGGAACGCCTTGGCGGCCACCTCGATCGCATGGGTATGGGTCTGGGGCGCGGAAGCGCCCTTTCCGGTGAGCGCGAGCGTCATCGGTCCGGGCGTCGCCGCGATGTCGATCCCGAGCAGGGCATGCCACCGCCCGTCGGCGCCGCGCTCGAACGCCACCGGCCGGTCGTTCCAGCGGCCGGTCACGGCCGTGACCCCGTCCGGCGGCGTGACGGCCGCGTCCACGACATCGCCCGGCTGCACGAGCCCGTCGCGCACCAGCACCGTCCAGCCGTCAGCTCGGCCGAACGCCGACGTCGAGAGCGCGAGGACCAGAATCGTCGCGAGGCGCATCGCTGTCATCTTCGGATTATAGGGGCGGGATGTACTCCGCTCAGGACACCGGATGAGCTCGCACGCGGGCTCGCGCGGCTCGACCGTGACAGCGACCGGCGCGATCGCGCGGGGATTGCGCGGATGTACGGCTCGATCGCGTGCGTGAGCGCGGCGGCACGATCCTTGATGCAGTGGTCCGCAGGAGGACATGGACATGCGGAACCTACCGGGATGGGTCGTTGGAGCACTTGGCGTGAGCGCGCTGGTGGGCGCGTTCTACGCGGGCGGCTTGGTGCACGCCACCTCGGCGGGCGACGAGACCGTGGCCGCTCAGGCCATGAGCACGCAGATGCCGCCGGCGGCGGATGGCGTGAGCGTGGAGTGCGAGCCCGGCCAGCGCGCGGTGGTGCGAACGGCGGCCACGGGCGCCGCGGCCGGCGTGGCGTGCGTGAGCGACGCGCCCGCGGTCGCGACGGCGCGCGTCAGTGCGGCGCCGGCAATGGCCCCGCGGGTCCTGCCGGTGGCCGACACGATGCCCGCCCCTCAGGCCCGGCCGGCCGTGATCACCGAGCCCATGCAGGTGTATCGCCCCCGATCGGTGCCGGTGTCCTCGCCCACCCGTGACGAGGTGGCGAAGCCCTCCCGGACGTGGGAGCGCAGCGCCGTCATCATCGGCAGCTCCACCGTCGTCGGCGCGACGCTGGGCGGCCTGACCAAGGGCAAGAAGGGCGCGGTGATCGGCGGCATCGTCGGCGGCGGCGCCGCGACGGTGTGGGATCAGGTGACGCGGCGGCGCGACGACGCCGATCGGCGCTAGGCGGCAGGCAGGCAAGCACGGCCCGCGCGGGATGCGCGCGGCCCCGTGTCACACGACGCGCAGGGTCGTTCCTCCTCGGCCCTGCGCGTTCGTGTGTACGGGCGGCGAGGGCCCTGTGGGCCTCCCCAACCGCCGCCCCGCTACGCGGAGGCCGCCTGCGCCGTACCGGCCGGGGCCTCGTCCGCGTCCATGCCGACCGACGCGCCCATGTCCACGGCGCGCCGGCAGGACGCGATCAGGGCGAGGCCCGTGCGATCGCGGCTCACGTCCGTCGAGGCCTCCGCGAACCCGCCTGCCGCCAGCCGGCCGACATCCGCGACGGGATGGTGGATGAGGCTCCAGTTCCCCAGGCACTCGATCCACAGCCGGTACGGGTCGTCCTCGGCGATGTTGGTGAAGACCAGGCGCCGGACGGCGCCAGCAGCCGGTCGTGCGCGTAGCGCAGCAGGCTCACGGCGACGGCATCCGGCAGGTAGTCGAAGAGACCGCCCGCCAGGACGAGGTCGCATGGCCCCGGTCGCGCACCGAGCCGGAGCCCCTTCAGCACGTTCCGGCCGACGGGCGCCACGCGGTCGCGCAAGGCCTCGGCCGCGCCATCGCGAACGCCAGCGCGTCGTGGTCCTGATCCAGCAGCACGATCTGGACGTCGCGCCGCACCAGCGGCCGCTGCACCAGGGCCACGTCGGCGCCGCTGCCGCAGGCGAGCACGAGGATCTCGCGCCAACTGGCCGTCGTCTTCCGCATCGGCCACGGCGTCGAGAATCGCCTAAGCCTGCAGCGCCACCTTGTTCCGGTGTTGCTGGGCGATGGGGCAATCGCTGGCGCATCGCTCGATGTAGAAGCCGAACGTGCCGGCGTGGCCCGGTTACGCTGCTCGAGGATGATCGACGGTCTCGGAATCCCCTGAGGCCCGCGGCCATTCCTGAGAGGCGCCGGAGGAAGGGCGACTGGGCGTAGACTTCGCGGGTGGCCCCCACCTCCCTGATGGCGTCCACGGCCACCTGCTCTGTTCGCACTGCCTGGCGGCGGCGAGGAGGTTCAGGCTGAGCGTCGCGGCGAGGTGCAAGCTTCCGCGGGCGCGATGTTCGTCCGGGCGCCGTGGCGCGTGACCGCGCGCACGGCCCGGTCGAGGTCGTTGGCGGCGAGGTGCAGGGTGGGCATGAGGGTGCTGCCGGTGACGGACAACGGCCGGTACGACGACGCGCTGGCGTCTTGCCGGTGGGGCCCTCCCCCTGGAGGGCCTGACGCCCGCGAGCGCCGGCAGCCCCGCTGGAGCCGGAGCCGCATGGGCGCGGGGCACGTGGACGACCCCGGTGTTCGGTTTTCCCGGGCGCTTCGTTTTGGGAAGTGCTGCCAACACCCTGGAGGCCCCCAATGCACCCGGACAGCCGACCCGACCCGTCCCCGGCCGATCTCGCCCTCATCGAACGCGTCGCCCGCAGCGTGGCACGCGCGGGGGGCCTGCACCCGCGCGAGGCCGACGACTTCACCCAGAGCGTCCATCTCCGGCTCGCCGAACGCGGGTACGACGTGCTCGCCAGGTTCGAGGGGCGCTCGTCGCTCCGGACCTACCTGACGGTCGTGATTGCGCGGCTGCTCAAGGACTGGCGCAACCACGAATACGGCAAGTGGCGTCCGTGCGCGGCGGCCCGGCGCCTAGGGACGGTCGGCGAGGAGATCGATCGGCTGCGGAACCGCGACGGGCTGTCGTCCGACGAGGTCGTCCAGATCCTGGCCAGCCGGATGCAGGCCCCCGAGTCGGTCATCCGCGCCGCCGTGGACCTCGTGCCGCGCCGCGCCGCACGGCAACGGGTCTCCCTCGACGCCGTCCCGGACCCCGGCGTCCCGTTCGCGGATCCCGTCGTCTCGCGCGAGCGCGAACGCGGGGAGGCGGCGCGCCGCGCGGCCCTGGTCAGGGCGGTGGCGGACCTGCCGCCGCAGGAAATCCGGCTGCTCTTCGCCCGCGCCGGAGGTGGCGCCACCATCGCCGAACTCGCCCGTCGGACCAACGAGGACGCCAAGGGTCTCTACCGCCGTCTCGAGCGGCTCAGGAGGCAGTTACGGGCGCGGCTCGAGGCCGAAGGCGTGGGCGAGGTGGTGGCCGCGGGGTGATGATGGCACCGCTGGAGCTGACCGCGGTGGGGGTGTACGAATCACCGGACCGGAGCGTTAATCCAGACAGGGACAGGTCTGGAGCACTATCGACAGAGTCGGAGCGCCGGATGACGGACCCGGTCGAGGACGCGCGTCTGGTCGAGCGGGTCGCGGGAGCCGTGGCCCGGGTGAAGGGCCTGGGCACGGACGACACGCACGCGTTCGTCGGGATGGTGCGCTCGCGGATGATCGCACCCGCCCTCACGCACCCGACGGTCTTCGAGAGCGCCATGCAGCGTCAGGCCTACCTGACGATCGT
Source organism: Vicinamibacterales bacterium (assembly GCA_041394685.1). Lineage (GTDB taxonomy): Bacteria > Acidobacteriota > Vicinamibacteria > Vicinamibacterales > UBA2999 > VFZN01. The sequence continues at coordinate 3,640 of JAWKHU010000090.1, read as the reverse complement.
CGTGGCCCGGCTCTTCAAGGACTGGCAGTCGCCGGCCAATCCACGGCGCGGAGCCGCTCGCGCTACTCCGCCCTGAGGGCCACCGACGGGTCCACCCGTGTCGCCTTCCTGGCCGGGAAATACGCCGCCAGCGCGGCCACGGCGAGCATCAGCAGCACGACGCCGCCGAAGCTGAGCGGGTCGGTCGCGGTGACGTCGTAGAGCAGGCTGCCGATGACCCGCGTGATGCCAAAGGCGCCGACGACGCCCAGGGCGATGCCCCAGCCCGCCAGCGTCAACCCTTGCCGGATCAGCATCCGGCGCACGTCGGACGGCTCGGCCCCCAGGGCCATCCGGACGCCGAACTCCTGCGTGCGCTGCGAGACGCTGTAGGACAGGACGCCGTAGACGCCCACCAGCGCCAGGACCAGCGCCATCGCGCCGAAGGCGCCGAACATGTTCCCGAACAGCTGGAACTGCCAGAACCCGCCGCGGCGGATCTCGTCCATGGAGCTCGCCGAGAACACCGGCAGCGACGGGTCCGACGCGCGGATGGCCGCGCGCAGGCCGGCGGTGACGGCCGTCGGGTCGCCCGACGCCCGCACGATGACGCCGGTGTTCGGCGTCTCCTGGTAGGGATACGGGACGAAGGCCGCGGGCGCCACCTCGTCGCGGCCCACTTCGTCCACGAGCACGTCGGCCACCACGCCGATCACGGTGAACGTCTCGCCTCCCGGATCGTCGGGCGTGAACTGCCGCCCGATCGGGTCCAGCCCCTCGAGCTCACGCGCGGCGGCCAGCCGGATCGGCGACAGGCGACTGAGCCGGGAGGACTCCTCGGCCGTCGCCAGCAGCGTGCGCGCCATGCGGACGTTCACGACGGCCACTCTCGACCGGGTGGCGGCCTCCTGCGCCGTGAAGAGCCGCCCGCGGAGGGGCGCCAGGCCCAGCACGTCGAGGTAGTGCGCGGTCACGCCCGCGTAGAAGAGGGATGGCTCGCGCCCGCGCTCCACCGGACGTCCCGGGATCGCCACGCGGCTCACGCCGCCGCCGCCGTCGAGCGGGATGAGGTTCGACGCGCCCGCCGCCTGCACACCGGGCACCGACTCGATGCGCTCGACGATGTCGGCCACGCGCCGCGCCTTGGCGCCGTCGGCGGCGTAGGGCTCGCCGGGCATGAAGAACCTCACCGTGGTGAGGGGGTCCACGTCGAAGCCGGCATCGGCGCGCTGCAGGTTCAGGAAGCTCCGCACGAAGAGGGCCGCGCCGACGAGCAGCACGATCGACACGGCCACTTCCGCCACCACGAGCATGTTGCGCGCCCGGTTGCGGGCGCCGCTGTCGCCCGTCCGGCCGCCCTCGCGCAGCACCCCGGCCAGATCCCCGCGGGCCGCGTGGACGGCTGGCGCCAGGCCGAAGACGATGCCGGTCGCGGCGGCCACGATCACGGCATAGACGAGGGTCGCCGGGCTCACGCCGAAGGCGATGAGGTAGGGCACGTCGTCCATCCGCATGCCCGCCACAAGTGCGCCGACGCCCGCATACGTCAGCGCGATTCCCGCCGGCGCGCTCAGGACGCCGAGGAGCACGCTCTCCGTCAGCAGCTGCCGGACGATCCGTCCCTGGCCCGCGCCCAGCGCCGCCCGCACCGACATCTCCCGCGCCCGGGCCGTGGCGCGCGCCAGCAGCAGGTTGGCGACGTTGGCGCACGCGATGAGCAGCACGAGCGTGACCGCGCCCATCGCCGTGAAGGTCACGAGCCGCACTTCGCCGGGGATGAAGTACTCCGACAAGGGCCGCAGGAGCGTGCTCCAGCCCGCGTTCTGCTCGTGGGTCTCGGCGAGGCGCGCGGCCATGGCGGCCAGTTCCTCCCGGGCGTCGGCCACCGAGCGGCCCGGGGCCACGTGGGCCACGACCAGCAGGTCGCGGTCCTGCCGGGGGGCCGTCGAGACGAGCGGCGCGAGTGGCACCCAGGCCACCTGCTGGAACGGAAACTTCACGCGGGGCGGCAGGACGCCGATGACGGTGTAGGGCGCGGCGTTCACCGTCACCTGCCGTCCGACGATGCCGGTGTCGGCGTTGTAGCGGCGGCGCCAGAGCTCGTCGCTCAGGATCAGCACGGGCGCCGCGCCCGGCCGGTCGTCGGCGGCCGTGAAGTCGCGCCCGAGCGCCGGCGTCACCCCCAGCATGGAGAAGAGCGGCCAGCTCACGGCGGCGCCGCCGACCCGCTCCGGTTCGTCCGTGTCCGAGAAGGTGAGGCTGCGCAGGTGGAGGCCGGCCATGGCGTCGAGCGCGCGGCTGCCGGCCCGGAAGTCCACGAAGTCCTGGTACGACACCGCCCCGCGCCTCGTACGCCCCTCGGGCTGCGTGGACCAGACCGTGACGAGCCGCTCCGCGTCCTTGAAGGGCAGCGGCTGGAGCACCGTGCCCTGCACGATGCTGAAGATTGTCGCGTTCACGCCGATCCCGAGCGACAGGCAGGCCACGGCCAGGCCGGCGGCCACCGGCGCCCGCAGCAGGGCGCGGAGAGCGAGGCGGAGATCGTGCAGCAGCGTGTCCATGAAAGCCCCCGCGAGACGACCGGTCGAAGGGTGGCGCAGGGACGGTCCGGCCGTCAACCGCCCGATTCCGCCCGCGCGTACGCCGCGGCGATTCGCCGGCGCATGCGCACCGCGTCCAGCCGGACCATCACGAGGTGCCTGGAACACCGGGCAGCGACGGGCGGCCCGGTCCGCGCGACGGCCACCGCCACGAGCGCGGCGCCGACGAACACCGGACCGCCGCTGTCGTTCGCGCAGACGCCGCGCGGGTGATGGACCAGCGCCGTGGCCGTCGTCGCGCTCACGGCCGTGATCGTCGCGAGCCGCCGCTGGAACCGCCGGCCGGTGTGGCCCCAGAAGGTCACGACGACACCGGGCCGGAGGATCGTCCGTGACGCGACGGCGCCTCGGCCCCGCCCGCTCCGCGCACGAAGCAACGCGAGATCGAGCCCGGAGGGCGACCACCGGCGGACGACGAGGAATCGCCGGCCCACGGCGTCGATCGCCGTTCCGGGCCGCCCGTCCACCAAGGCGATGCAATGTGCGGCGGTGATGGCACGACCGTCACCAAGGGTGACTATCGTGCCGGTCCCGCCGAATCGACGGTGATAACGGTGCACTAGGGCTGCGGGAACGTGGCGGGCGGGCAATCCGGCGTGTCGATGACCGAGATGCGCCCTCGCGAGCGCCCCGCACTCCGTGTCGGAGGCTGAAGGACCTGGACCGCCTTGCCCTGGATGGCGTCGTAGAACGCCATGTAATGCGGCAGGGCATCCGTGGCCGCCTGCTTGGTGACGCCGAGCGCCCGGGCATGGAGCGCGGAATCGGCAGGCGTGGCTTCGTGCACCACCGCGAGCCGGACGACCTTCCCGGCGGTGCCCGACAGCCGAATCACGCTCGGCCGGCCGCCGGCCTTGCCCACCGCCGAGATCTCGACGCCCGGCAGGGTGCAGTGGAACTCGAAGCGGTTCGTGATGACCTGATCGTAGGCGTCGCTGAAGCGCCACGCCTGCATCCGCCGCCGGTCCTTCGGCAGCGCGCCTCGCAGCTCGCCGCCCGTGAACCGCACCGCGCCGAGGACGTTGGCGCCAATCGTGGCGAACGTGGACCGGAGCTTCGCG
>JAWKHU010000089.1:0-22701 GCA_041394685.1 Vicinamibacterales bacterium | reverse complement strand
CGCGCAAGGCCACGGTGCCGCCCGTGTTATTGGAGACCAGGACCTGGGGCGCGCTCGTGGCAGTCACGATCGTCGCATCGCCAAGGCCGATGAAGGACACCCCGATGCTCTGGTCCACGGCACCGGCGGTCACCTCGACGATGCCGCCGCATCCTGCCACATTGACGGAGCCATCCACATCCCCCACGCGGAGACGCACGTTCGACTTGGGGTCAGCGGCATTGCACGTCGACGTTCCCGTGGCGACACTCGCGTTGCTCACGATGTGGTACCCCCCGAGGTCGATGTCCACGCTGATCGGGAGCACCGTGGAGACGCCGGCGCCCGTCAGCGCGGCGGCCGGGGCCAGGAACTGCTTCATCTCGTCGGCGAGCAGTTGCGCCTCGGCAATGGGCCTGACGAAGTCGCGGGTGACGCCGGCGAGTGTGGCGGTGCCGCGGACGAGCGCGGGTTCGAGCGTCGACGTCGAGAGAAAGAAGTCGCCGAGCGTCGGCACGGCCACCGTCACCTGGGCGATGCCGACCTCGCTCGGGTTCACGACGCTCGTCGCGGTGACGAAGAACGTGCCGAACGTCCCGTCGGACGTGAAGACGCCGGCCGCCGTGATCGCGCCGCCGCCGCTCACCGTCCACGTCACGCTCTGGTTGGCCGTGAACTGCCGGCTCGAGCCTGGTGCGATGGTCGTCTGCGACGGCGTCACGACGACACCGCCCGTCGTGCGCGTGATCCGCGCGGTCGCCGCGAGCGGCGCCAGGCTGAGGAAGGGGTACCGCCCGTCCACGAACGCGGCCGTCACGTCGAAGACGAGATTGCCGGTGTTCGGCGTGAAGGTCGTCGTAAACGTGCCACTCGCATCGGTCAGGCCCACCCGCTGCGCGGGGGACGCCCCGGTGGCGTCGACCGCCACCTGCAGCGACGGCGTCGTCGTGGCCTGACCGTTCGTGAAGCGCAGGCCGGCGACAACCGACATGGCTGCCGGCGTGCCGACCTGCACCGTGCCCGGGAACGTCGTGGACGCGATCTCGGCCCTGACGCAGAGCAGCGACAACACCGACGGAAGATCGAGGTCGTGCAGGCCCGAGTGCAGTGGGATCGGCGCGGGAATCACGAGCACGGGTACCAGGTTGGCGTGCTGCAACAGTTGGAAGTAGTCCCACGCCAGGTCCTGCAGGCGGAGGACCTCCTCGGCCGTCTCGAGGCTCGGTGCTGCCAGGCATCCCCCTTGCAGCGTCGCCAGGGCCGCGCGCAATCCGTCGGCGATGAGCGTCTTGCCCCGGGCCGATTCCGCGCGCGCCACCGTGTCCGTGCGCGCCCACACCAGGCGTGCGAAGTCCCACTCGTACAGTCGGTACATCGCGAGGAACAGTGCTTGCGGATCCGCCACGGCACTTCGGGCCGCCGGGTCCACGTGGGTGGCGTACCACTCCTGCAGGATCGCCTCGAGTTCGGCCGGCGAGGATGCCGCCGTGAGGCGTGCGTCGTATTCGACGGTCGGCTGCCCCGTCGGCAGCGTCCGACGCGTCGGAATGGCGACGCCGAGTACGCTGAAGTGCCGGATGACCCCGGCGACCACCGTGCCTTGGGCCGCCCCCGCCGGCGTCAGATCGAGGCCCACGCCGGAGCTCGTCATGCCGATGCCGAACCAGCCGACGGCAGGGACGGTGCCTGCCGGCGTCACCGTGAGTGTGGCCGGTACCGCGAACTGCAGCCCGTCCGGCGTCGCCTGCACCGCCAGGACATGCTGCAGGCCGCCCGGAGCGCCCGTGATCGAGATAACCGGTGTGAGCGTGATATCGGTGGGCCGGCTGAGGGCGCCTGCCGGGATGTCCAGCGTGAACACCGTCCCTTCGGCCGAGGTCACCGCGACCGAACCGCCATGCGGTCCGACGACGACCGCGCTCGCACGCCCGGCATCCACGCTGATCGACGCCGGGGGCGCATGCACCACCTCGGCGAACCGCACGCCGACGAGGTCGCCGGCATCGATCCGATCGTCGTTCAGCGCGCCAGCCCGCACCACCGCCAGGAACAGACGATAGGTGCCCCAGGGCTCGGCGCCGGACCAGGTGTACCGAAGCAGATCCGGCACGACCACGTCCACTCCGGGCACCAGGACAATGCCCCGATACAGCGCCGGAATCGTCGACACCCGGCCCAGCCGCGCGGACGTCGCGCGCATGCCGGGTCCGAAGCCCACGATGCTGTCGCCGTCCGGCAGGATGGCGCCGAAGAGCACATCGACGGCGACGGGAGGTCCCGCGTAGGTCAGACCCGGACTCGCTGTCAGCGTCGTACCCGATCCGACGAACGCCTGATTGACCGACAGGTGCAGGGTCACCGCCCCCGCGGGTGCCTGGGCGCGGCCCATGAGACCACTCACCGCCACCAAGGCGACCACGGCCCCTCCCCACACGAACCATCCTGTCCATCGACGCGTCATGGCACCACCCTTCATTTGAAGTGGCGCGAAACCTCCGTCGGCCCGTCGCTGGCGACTGGGGCGCATCGGGGCCGCCAGCCCTGCGCGCCACCCCCGCAGGCCACTCCGCGCTAGAATCGGCCAGCCAGATGGCCGACATCACCGACCTCCTCCAGCGGTGGCAGGACGGCAATGCGGACGCGTTCGACGAGCTCGTACCCCGTGTCTACGACGAGCTGCGCGCCCTGGCGGCGCGGCTCCTGCGCAATGAGCGGCCTGGTCATCTCCTCGACACCGGCGCCCTCGTCCACGAGGCCTACCTCCGGCTCGTGGACCAGACACGCATGTCGTGGAGCGGGCGCGCACACTTCTTCGGGGCTGCCGCCACGGCCATGCGGCGCATCCTCGTGGATCAGGCACGTCGCCGGCTTGCCGACAAGCGGGGGGCCGGCGCCATCCACGAGGACATCGACGTCGCCGTCACGCTCTCGGTCGAGCCGAACCTCGACGTGCTCGCCGTGCACGAGGCCCTCTCGGCACTTGCCGACTTCGATCACGAGCTCTCCCGGCTCGTGGAGTTGCGCTACTTCGCCGGGCTCACGCTCGACGAAACCGCCAACGTGATGCAGGTGTCGCCCCAAACGATCAGCCGCGACTGGACGGTGGCGCGCGCGTGGCTGTCGCGCCGCCTGGGCGAAGACGGAGGCCCGGGCGCGCCAGCCGGGCTGCCCTGATGGATCCCGCGCGCTGGGCCATCGTGAAGGCCGAGTTCGCACGCGTGCGGGCGCTTCCCGCCGACGCGCGCCCCGCGGCCCTGGCGGACATGGGCGCCGACATCGGCGCCGAGGTCGCCTCCCTGCTCGCGGCGCTCGATCGGGCGATGCCCGCGCTGGACGGGGAGCGCATCGGGCCCGTCGCCTCCATCGGCGATGCGGCTCCGCCGCGCCAACGCATCGGCCCATGGCGCGTGCTCGATACGCTCGGTCGCGGCGGGATGGGCGTCGTCTACCGGTGCGAACGCCAGGCAGACGACGTGGTCCTGCGCGCGGCCGTCAAGGTGGTCGCCGGCGTCGCCGACAGCAGCGACGTCGCTCGACGCTTCCGTGCGGAGCGCCGCATCCTGGCCTCGCTCGACCATCCCGGCATTGCCCGCCTCCTCGACGGCGGCACCACCGACGACGGACTGCCGTATTTTGCGCTCGAGTACGTGGATGGCGTGCCGGTGACCGACTACGCGGCCACCCACACGCTCGACGTGCGTGCGCGCCTGGCGCTCTTTCGACGCATCGGCGACGCGGTCGCGTTCGCCCACCGGCGTCTGGTGGTCCATCGCGACATCAAGCCCGGCAACATCCTCGTGGCCGCTGACGGCACGCCGAAGCTGCTCGACTTCGGCATCGCGAAAGTGCTGTCAACCGAAGGCGAGGAGGCGGGGGCCGGCGACGGTGACCGCGCGCGGCTGGATGACGCCGGCCTACGCGAGCCCGGAGCAGCTGCGCGGCGAGCCCACGACGACCGCCTCCGATGTGTACTCGCTCGGGCTCGTGCTCTTCGAGCTGTTGACCGGTACCTCCGCCTTGCGTCCCGGCTCGAGCCCCATCGACGCGGCACAGGCGAGGCTCGAGGGCGCCACTCCGCGTCCGTCGACCGCGGTGCTGGGACGTGACGGTCCCTCGCCGACGTCCGCGGAGCGTGCGCGTCTGGCTCGAATCCTGCGAGGCGACCTCGACACGATTGTGGTCACCGCCACGGCGCTCGAGCCCGCGCGGCGCTACGCGAGCGTCACCGCGCTGTCCGACGAGATCGACCGGTATCTGGCCGGCCGGCCCATCGTGGCTCGCGCCGAGAGCGTCGGCTATCGCGTCCGGAAGTTCGTGGCCCGCAACCGGCTGGCCGTGGCCGCGACGGCTGTGGCGGTGCTGGCGCTCGTCGCCACCTCGGCAATCGCCGTGCGTCAGGCGCAGGTGGCCACCATGCGTTTCGAGCAGGTGCGCGACCTCGCCCGATCGCTGATGTTCGAGCTCCATGACGCGGTGGCACCGCTGCCGGATTCGCTCGACGCGCGACGCCTGATTGTCGATCGCAGCCTGACCTATCTCGACGCGCTGGCGGCCGATGCCCGGGCGGGCGAGGACATTCAACTGGACGTGTCACGCGGGTACCTGCGACTGGCATCCATTCTCGGCGGCGACCTGGGGAACAGCGGCCTGGGCCAGACCGGCGAGGCGCTCGCGCGCACGCTGCAGGCCGTCGGCGTCGCGCGTGGTGCCGTGGCGGCGCGGCCGCGGAGCCCAGCCGCGCGCCAGGCCCTGTCGGACGCGCTCGAGGCTGCCGCCGAGGCGCACGACCTGCGCGGCGACAGCGCGGCGGCGATCGCGGCCGGCGAGGAGGCGATGCAGATCGCCGGCGCTCTCCGAGCGGAGTTCCCAGCGGATTCCGCCTACGCCGCCAGTCTGGCCTCAGCCACGCGCAAGACGGCGGTGGCGGTGTTCTACGGACCGTCCCAGTCGCGCGGGTTGTCCCTCTTCCATCGCGCCGCCGACCTCGAGCAGGCCCTGTTCCGCGACGCGCCAGACGACCCCGCCAGACAGCTCGGGCTGTCGGCGGCGACGCACTTCCTGGGCGTGGCCCTGGGTGAATCCGGCGACTACCGAGCGGCGGAGGCTCGACTACGCGAGGCGCTCCGCCTCGACGAACGACGATACGCCCGCGAACCGGAGTCGGCCCGTGCCGACGTGGCCGACGACCTCCTGCAGCTCTCCCAGGTGCTCGCCCGGATGAAGAGGCGCGACGAAGTGCCGGTGCTGCTGGAACGAGTCGTTGCGCTGCGCCGCGAGGTAGCGGCGGCACAGCCGCGCAGCAACCTCGCCGCACTCCGCGTGGGGTCGGCGCTCGATCGTCTGGCTCTCGCGATGGTCCAGGCCGGCCTGCCGCAGAAGGCCATCGAGCCGGGACGCGAGGCACTGGCCATCCTCGAGCGCGTCTGGGACGCAGACCAGCAGAACGCGTCGGCCGCCCGGGAGTACTTCTTCGCCATGGTTGACCTGAGCGGCGTCCTGCCCGCGGATCGTGCATCCGCCGAAGGCTGCGAGCTGGCCAGGCGCGCCGTGGCGTTTGCCGACGCCCGGTCCGGCGCCCTTGGCCCGAACAGCGACGTCCAGCTGCGGCGCGCGCGACGGCTGGCGGACCAGTGCCGTCAGTCCCGCTGAGCGCGCGCCGGGCCCACATCGCGCCTCCGGGGCGCGCGCCTGGCGCGCTGACCTGCCGCGGCTGGCGAGTCGGCGGACGGCACGGGAATCGGCTCGACGACGACCATCAGGAACCGGGTGCCGCCGCGACCCGACGCTGCGTACCGATGTGGGCGATCGGCCCGGAACACCGCGCTCTCGCCGGTCCCGAGCGTGACCTCGACGCCCTCGACGCTCACCGTCAGCGCCCCGTCCAGGACGTGCAGGACCTCGCGCGTTCCCGGAGGATGTGCAACGGCGTCGTAGCCATCGCGCGCACCGACACGCCAGTCCCACAGCTCCACGGGGATCGGCCCATCGATGCCCGCCAGCAGACCGGCTCGACTCCCGCGCGCCCGGCCCTGCCACAGCCAGGCGACCTCGTCGGCAGCCACGCGGCGCACCTCGGGCTCCGCCGACGATTCCACGAGCCGCGGCAGCGCGATGCCGAGTGCGTTCGCCAGCTTGCACAGGGTCGCAATCGAGGGATTCGTCTGGCACTGCTCGATCTGCACGAGCATGCCCTTGCTGAGACCCGCCCGGCGCGCCAGTTCCGCCAGCGTCCATCCCCGCCGGCCACGCCACTCGCGAAGATTGCGGGCCAGGGCCACCTCGATGCGGCGCGGATCGTTCATGCGGTCATTATAGTGAACCGAAAGTCCGATTTGGTAGAATCCGCGCGATGACGCTCGATGACATCGTGGTCTCCCCCGAGGTGTCGGACCTACGACCCGACTTCGCCGTGCTCGCCATCACCGCGAGGGGGCTGACCGGAGGCATGTCGAACGCCCGCTCGGAGTTGCTGCTGGCCGAGGCCGAGCGTACGGTGCGGGAGACGCCGCCAGGGCCACACCCGCACATCGCCGCCTGGCACGACGCATACCGCGCGTTCGGACAGAAGCCGCAGCGGACACCGCCCTCGGTTGACGCGCTCTGGCGCCGGGCCGCCGGTCCGGGACTGCCACGCCTCCACTGGCTCGTCGACGTCTACAACGCCATCAGCGTCACCGCTGCGCTGCCCGTTGGCGGCGAGAACCTCGGAGCGTTCGTGGGGCCGCTGCGCCTCGTGCGCGCCCGCGGCGACGAGCCCTTCGACACCGTCAAGGGCGGGGAGCGTGTGGTGGAACATCCGGATCCGCGCGAGGTCGTCTGGGCCGACGACCTCGGCGTGACGTGCCGGCGATGGAACTGGCGCCGGGGGATTCGCACGCGCCTCGAACCCGACACGGTGGACGCGCTGTTCCTGCTGGAGCGCCTGGCCCCCATGTCCTCGACGCGCTGCACGCTGCCGGCGATGCGCTGGTCGCAGAGATCGGGCGCAGTGCCCGGCGGCGCTCGTCGCCACGCGACGCCTCGGGCCCGCCTGAGCCGATGACCTCCCTGCTCGCGCTCATGGCCGCGGCACTCTACGGTGCGGCCGACTTCCTCGGCGGCGTGGCGACGCGCCGTGCCACCGTCGTCGGCGCCGTGGTCGTGACGCAGGCTGCCGGCCTGGCGTGCTTCGCGGCTGCGCTGCCCTTCTTTCCCGCCGCCCAGCCCACGACCCCGGACCTGGCGTGGGCGGCTGTTGCCGGTCTTGCCGGCTGCGTCGGCGTCGCACTCGTACCTCGGTCTCGCCATCGGCCCGATGAGCGTCGTCGCGCCGGTCACCGCGGTCTGCTCCGTCATGGTGCCCGTGGTCGTCGGGCTGGTGCTCGGCGAGCGTCCCGCCGCCCTCGTCATCGTCGGCGTCGGACTCGCGGTGGTGGCGATTGGCCTTCTGAGCCAGGCCCCTGCGCCTGTCGCACCGGAGACCACGGCACGGGCCACGCCCTCACGACTGGGACGCGGCGTGCGCGTGGCGCTTGCCTCCGGCGTGTCGATCGGGATCTTCCTGGCGGCGCTCGGCCAGACCGGGCCGTCGGCGGGCCTCTGGCCGCTCGGCATCTCGGCTGCTGTCCACGATCGTCTTCACGAGCGTCGCCCTGGCGACCGGCCGGCCTGCCGGCGTGCCGCGCGCGGCGCTCGCGCCAGCTCTGGTCTGCGGGGTCCTCGACATGGCCGCCAACGCGCTGTACCTGATCGCCGTGCGTCAGGGTTCGCTCGGTGTCGTGGCCACGCTGGTGTCGCTGTATCCGGCGAGCACCGTTCTCCTCGCGCGCCTCGCGCTGCACGAACGACTCGGCCCGTGGCAGCAGGTGGGCGTCGCCGGCGCGGTCGTCGCCATCATCCTGATCGTCTCAGGGTAGGAAACCACTTCTGAATTCTGACTTCAGAACTCTGAATTCAGAAAACGGTTGCCGCGTCGATCGCACCCGCGAGCCGATCGACGATGAGAGCTCGAGGTGGGCTTCCTCGATGATGAACGGAGGAGCCAGCAGGATGTGATCGCCTGAGCGGTCGTCGCAGCCCGGCATCGGATAGGTCATCAGGCCACGGGCGAGGCACTCACGCTTCAGGCGCTCCGGGAGTCGGGCGGCCGCGGGAAACGGCTGCGCCGTCGCGCGGTCGCGAACCAGTTCCACCGCCCAGAAGAGCCCGCGGCCCCGCACGTCGCCCACGTGGGGATGGGCGCCGAACCGCGCGGCCATCCGGGCGGCGAACGACGCGCCACGCTCCCGGACGTTCGCCAGGAGGCCGTCGCGTTCGATCACCTCCTGCACGGCCAGCGCCGCCGCGCACGCGATGGGATGGCCCAGATAGGTGTGGCCATGCTGGAAGAAACCGCTGCCTGACGACATCGCCTCCACGATCCGCCGGTGCGCGAGCACGGCGCCAATGGGCTGGTAGCCGCCGCCCAGCCCCTTGGCGATGGCCATGAGATCGGGGATGACGCCTTCCTGCTCGCAGGCGTGCAGCGTTCCCGTCCGGCCCATGCCGCACATCACCTCGTCGAGGATGAGCAGCACGCCGTGCCGGTTGCAGACCTCCCGCACGCCGGCGAAGTAGCCTGGCGGCGCCGTCGTCGCACCGGTCGTGGCGCCGCCGACGGTCTCGGCGACGAAGGCCAGCACCGACTCTGGCCCGGCGGCCACGATCGCTTCGTCGAGTTCCGCCACCAGCCGCTGCCCGTACGCGTCCGGCGTCTCACCGGACCGCATGCCCCGGTACATCGAACAGGCCGACACCTGGCGCACGTCCATCAGCAACGGTTCGTACAGTCGGCGACGATGTTCGTTTCCGCCGACCGCGAGCGCGCCCAGTGTGTTGCCGTGATAGCTGTGGCGGCGCGAGATGAAGCGGCGGCGGCCGCCCTGGCCAATCTCGACGAAGTACTGCCGCGCCATCTTGAGGGCGGTCTCGATTGCTTCGGATCCGCCGCTGACGAAGTAGACGTGGGCGAGGCCATCCGGCGCGCCTCGCACGAGCGTGTCGGCGAGCGCTTCGGCGGGCTGCGAGGTGAAGAAGCTCGTGTGTGCATAGGCCAGCCGGTCCACCTGCGCGTGAATCGCAGCCGTGACCGCGGGGTGCCCGTGCCCGAGACACGAGACCGCCGCGCCCCCGCACGCGTCGAGGTACTCACGGCCATCGGCGTCTCTGAGGAACACCCCGGAACCGGAGACGGCGACGGGCGGCGTGACGTGGAGATGGCGGTGAATGACGTGCGTCATGAGGGCCGACGCGTATCCTACGCTACCGCACGGGATCGGCGGCGGGCGCGAGCCAGCCGCTGCCGGCCGGCAGGAGCCGCCGCCAGGGGCCGTCGGGAGAGAACGGCACCTGCTGCGTGCGGGTGTCCGGTCGGCCGGGCAGCTCGTAGAGCCGGACGCGCACCCCGGCGGCGATCTCGGCCAGCGGCGGCCAGTCGAGCGATCCGAATTCGCTGTGGCCGGAGAACCGTCGGCGGAACTCCCCTTCCTCCCAGGCGTCCACCAGCAGATACGCCGGCCGCCCGCCCTCGCGAAGCGAGGTCACGACGTCGTCCAACCGGGCGCCATCGACGAAGTCGTACCGGAGGATGTCGCGATGACCGTAGTACGTGACCGAGCCGCTGTGCTGCATCGCCATCACCACCGCCTCCGGGGGCGTGTGGTCGCGCACCCACCGTGCGGCGGTCACGTATCGCTGCTCGCTGCGCCAGAGCCCAGGGGCCGGCCCCATTCGTGTGTCCCGCACGGCCACGGCGGTGAGGCACAGCGCGAACGCGGCGAGCCCGAGGCGCGCCAGCGGCCGCTGCCCGCCCACCCGCGCCGCGAGCGCGCACGACGCGCCGGTGAGCACCGCCCATCCGGGCAACTGGAAGCGCAGGTACCACCACTCCTCGAAGTCGCCGTACCCGACGTACGACAGCCAGACGGCACCGACGAGGGTGGCGCCCGCCATCCAGGCCCCCCGCGTCTCTCGCCGCAGGAGCAGCACTGGCAACGCCACCATCCCGGCTGCCACCGGCCAGCAATCCGACTCCACGAGCCACCATGCCTGCCGGCGGATGTTGCGCCCACGAACGACCAGGCCGAAGAGATCGTCCAGAGAGCCGTAGCCTGAGCGCAACGGCGAGCCCCACCAATGCCCAGTTGAGCGCGGCGATGACGAGGCCGGCGACGGCGACGGGAGCGGCCAGCGCCGCCAGCCGTCCATCCACCCCGGAGGCCGGCTCACCTCCGCGCTCACCGCCGCGATCAGCCAGACCGCGACCGCCACCAGCACCAGATTCGGACGAATGAGCAACGCCGCCGCCATCAGTGCGCCGGTCACGCTCGCATGGCGCGCGTCGCGGGCAGGTAACCGCACCAGGACTGCCATCCACGCCGCCGCCACCGGCACGTCGCTCATGGCTACGGCGTCTGGAAGGCGAACGGCGGGCTCGCCGCGAGCAGCCACGCAGCCGCCACGCCGGCCGTCGGTCCCGCGCGCTGCCGGACGTACTGAAACAGAGCCACACGGTGAGCGCGCCAAGCACCGGCGTGACAAGGAATGGCCCCGCCTCTCCGAACGGCACGCGCGCCAGTGCCATGAGCCATGGCAGGCCCGGCGAGTACGTGTAGCGGGCGGCCAGGCACGACGGAGGGCCCGTAGCCGAGCGGCGCGACCTCGATCCGCTCGCCGGCCACTCGGGCCATCGCCGTTTCGACGGGCCGCGAGGCGCCCGCCTGCCAGAGCGCCGACTGGCTCACGTATCCGTAGCCATCGGCGCCGCCGGCCACGTGGACGCCGAGTCCCAGTGCGACCACCAGCAGGGTGAGCGCCGCCGCAATGGCGCCGCCCGCGGCATGTCGGTCGATCGCGGCTGTAGCCCACACCACCTGCCGCCGCCATTCGCCGGCGGGCGCCAGCCACGCGGCCACGGCCAGCAGCGCGCCGATCACCGACGGACGCAGCGCGTCCCGGGACGGATGCGCACGCCCGCCACATCCGAACACGCCACCGGTGGCCCAGACCACGAGGCCCCAGGCCAGCGCCAGCGATCCCGCCGAAATGACGCTGGCGATCCACACGCGGCCGGCGCCACCGGGTGCGCTGGCTGTTCGGCCGGATCGTGGGGCATCCAGGATGTCGGCGGCCGCTGCCGCGCCGCGACCGAGGCGCCCGGCGCTCTCGCGAGCTCGGCATGCCAGGCCTGCCACGCCTCGAGCACCTCACCGGACGCGGCGTTGCGCCACTCGGTGTCGAGTCGCGCGCCGCCTCTCGACCTGCCGCAGCGGTGCGCGCACCGGTTCGACGTCCGCCCCTCCGCCGTCGCCAGGTGCCGCGGTCGTGGACACGATCGCGGCGACGTGGCCCATTTCGGCGGCGCTGACCTTGTCGATGGTGTCGAGGTTGGTGTGGTAGTAGCGGTCGGTGAAGTGCCAATTGAGCAGCGCCGGCACACCCGCGCGGAGGCGATGTGTGATCGCTGCCGCCTTCGTAGGGGTTGGTGCGCACGACTCCGGTCTCGCGCGCGCGACGGAGCGCGACGCGGTGCAGGTCATTCAGGAACGTGCCGCGCACCAGCGCGCAGTCCACTGCTCGCCCGAGTGCGGGTCGGAGGACGCTCCCAGACGGCGCTGGGGTCGGGCGCCTTCTCGATCAGGAACGTCCCGCCGGTCGGGCCGTGTCCTCGCCCGTCATGTCGAGCGACATCATGGCGAGGACGCGCGCGACGCGCGCGGGGTCCGCCGCAATCCAGGCATCGCTCGCGCGAATCTCGTCGCCCCAGATCAGGGTGAGCGTGCGCGCGGGCGCAGGAAGGGTGCCGTCGGCAATCGCGCCTGCAGCGCGACCGCGACGGCCAGCGGGGTACAGCGCTCGCGTTGTCGTTCGCGCCGGGCTCCTGCACGTGCGCGACGAGCACGACGCGGTCGTCGGGCCAGCGCCTGCCCGGGAACTCCGCGATCAGCGACCGGGCCGGCTGCCGGTGGAACACCGTGTCCACGGCCACGTGCACGCGCGTGGGACCGGCCGCCAGGCGCTCGCGCATCCGGCGGGTCGCGCGCGGCGTGGCCTTGAACCCGAACGAGCGGCGCGACGCGTCGTACGGGATGCTGCCCCACTGCAGGACGTCGGGCGTCTCCTCCGGTCGCGTGTGGAGCGCCAGTTGCGTCGAGATCACCCCGGCCGCGCCGTGCGTCCTGACCGCCAGATTCCACACACTGCCGATCGGGCCACCGGCGAGACCACGGCGCCCGCGACCGGACGGCCCTCGTAGTCGCCGGCGTCGGTTCCGCGACCGACGTCAACGAGGGCGAGCAGGGCGCCGCCCGGGGTGTGGAGACCGAGTTGATCGCCAGCGGTGCGCCGGTCCACGGTCCCGTGAGGCACGACCTCGCCGGCGGGACCATCGAGCCGCAGGACGGCGTCGCGCATCTCCATCCCTGGCCGCTCGTCGGGATCGTCTCGTAGCGGGTGGCGATACCGGCGCCGGCGAGTTCAGCCGCAATCCACTCGAGCGACTGGTCGAACTGCGGGTTGCCCGCCAGCCGCCAGAGTGGCGCCATCCGCTGGACCAGCCGCATCGCACGATCGGCCTCGACCCTCGGCGACACGGCACTGGTAATCCGCTCGACGCGCTCGGGCAGAGCGAGGTCGAGGGCAGGTGAAGGACGGCGGCTGGCGGCGCCTGTCGGCGCCGCCCGCGGCCGTCAGGGCCGTCATCGACATGGCCAGCAGGGCCCGCTCCACAGCGCACGCATGCCGATCATAGCCCCCTCGCGGGTGCCCGCCACGTGGCCGGCCGCGGGACTACAATGCGCCCATCATGACTCCACACGACCGGCGTCTCGGCATGGACTCGCGGATCTCGCGGCGGGACTTCCTGAACGGGGTGGCCGTTGGAGTCGGCGGCGCGATGGCCGCCGGGTTCGCACCCGGCACCGTCAGCGTTCCTCGCGCAGGATGCCGCAGGCTATCCGCCGGCGCTCACAGGCCTCCGCGGCTCGCACGCCGGATCCTTCGAGGTGCTGCACCGGTTGCGTGACGGCGCGTTCTGGACGACCGCCGGAACGCCCGTGGACACACGCGAGGAATGCGATCTCGTCGTCGTCGGTGCCGGCATCAGCGGTCTGGCGGCGGCGCACCTCTTCCATCGACGCGCGACCCGACGCCCGCATTCTGGTGCTGGACAACCACGACGACTTCGGCAGCCACGCCAAGCGCAACGAGTTCACGCACCAGGGCCGCACCTTCATCGGCTATGGCGGGACGCAGTCCATCGACAGCCCGGCGCCTTACAGCGCCGTTGCCAGCGGGCTCATCCGCGACCTCGGGATCGACGTCTCCAGCTACGCCACCGCGCTCGACGCCGGACTGTACAAGTCGCTGGGCCTCCGGCCTGCCGTGTTCTTCGACAAGGAGACGTTCGGCCATGACCGGCTCGTCGCGGGCGATCCCCGGGACCCGGCGTTCCGGCGGAAGCCCCGCTCTACGACGGTCAAACGCGATCTCACGCGCCTGCTGACCGAGCGGACCGACCCCATGGCCGGTATGTCGATGGCCGACAAGAAGGCCCGCCTCGCGCGGATGACGTGCGCCCGGAGTTCGTGACCCGGAGCTCGGGCTCGATCCCGGCGTGCTCTGGCTGCCCAGACACGAACGCACGGCCTCTTCGGCGTCGGCGTGGACGCCGTGCCCGCCGAGGACGCAGCGGCGCTCGGCTTGCCCGGATTCGCGGGCATGGGCACGGACGAGGCGGCCGGGCCCGGCCAGAACTACGACTCGATCCACCACGAGGCCGCCGAGGGCTACTACTTCCACTTCCCCGACGGCAACGCCTCGGTCGCCCGGCTGCTGGTCCGCGCACTCGTCCCGGCCGCTCTCCCCGGCTCGACGGCCGCCGACGTCGTGACCGCACGAGCGGACTACGCAAAGCTCGACGTGGCCGGCGCGCCGGCGCGCATCCGCCTGAGCAGCCCCGTGCTGAAGGTGGCCCATGTCGGGTCGGGCGAGAACCGCCGGGTCGAAGTCGTCTACGACCGCGGTGGTCGCTCCAGCGGGTCACCGGACGCGCCGTGGTCCTCGCGTGCTGGCATACGGTCATCCCCGCCATCTGCCCCGACCTGCCGGCGCCGCGAAGCAGGCGATGGACTACGCCATCAAGGTGCCGCTGGTCTACACCAACGTCTTCATCCGGCAGTGGACGGCGTTCCAGAAGCTGGGTGTGCAGCGCGTGTCGATGCCGGGCATGTGGCACACCTCCGTCGGCCTGGACTTCCCAGTAAGCGTCGGCGCCTACCACCACCAGACCAATCCCGCCGAGCCGATCGTCCTGCACCTGTCGAAGGCGGCGTGCAAGCCGGGCCTGCCGACACGCGAGCAGCACCGGGCCGGACGTCGCGAGCTCCTCGTGACCCCGTTTGCCGACATCGAGCGCAGCATCCGCGATTCGCTGGGCCGCGCCCTCGAGGGCGGCGGGTTCGATGCCGCCCGGGACATCCTCGGCATCACCGTGAACCGCTGGCCGCACGGTTATGCGTACCAGATACAACTCGCTGTCGGATCCGTTCTGGCTGAACGGCGAGGAGACGCCCTGTGAGGTGGCCCGCCGGCCCTTTGGCCGGATTGCCATCGCCAGCTCCGACTCCGCCGCGTACCTACACCGATGCCGCCATCGACCACGGCCATCGGGCGGCGCGGGAGGTGTCGGGGGTAGAAGCGCTTCGGGGGCTTCGGGGGCTTGGGGCTCGGGGCTGGGGCCTGGGGCGTGGGGCGTGGGGCGTGGGGTGGGCCTGCGGGCTGGGGCACTGGGGGCTTGGGATTGGGGCATTGCAGCATTGCGGGCTCGGGGGCTGGGTGCCGGACGTCCCGCCATCGGCGTTCGTCCCTCGGTCCGGCCCTGCGTGGGATGCCGTAACTGCATGCCAGCCAACAGGAAATGGCCGTTGACAGTCCTGTAAACGCGGCTCGATAATGCGCGCTATGCGGCTGCGGTAGCTTCCCATTTTTGCGTTGCGGCTTGCGCCTGTCATGGAGGCGGGGCCTTGGAGGATCGAATGCGACGTTGTCTGCTGTGGTTGTGCCGACCGTGGCACTCCTCGCCGTGCCCCTCGCGGCGTCGGCTCAACGAACAACCGGTGACATCCGCGGGGTCATCACCGACGAATCCGGCGCCGTCCTGCCAGGCGTCACCGTCACCCTGCGCGGCGCCGCCATTCCCGGCGCGCGCGCAGCGTGAGCAACGAGACCGGCACATGCCCGGTTCCCGGACCTGCCGCCGAGCGGCTACGAGGGTGACGGCGGAGCTGTCAGGCTTCGCCACCAGCGCCCAGCGCAACGTGCCGGTGGCGCTCGGCGGGTCGGCCGAGATCGACATCCAGATGAAGCTCAGCACCCAGTCGGAGACCATCACGGTCACGGCTGCGGCGCCCGTCGTGGACTCGAGCTCCACGCAGGTGGCCACCAACTACTCCCGCGAGTGGGTGGAGAACGCGCCGGTTCGCCGGTTCACGTTCTTCGACCTCGTGAACGCCGCACCCGGCGTGAGCCCCTCCACCTCGACGAGCTCGCGCTCGCAGTCGTTCAGCTCGGCGACCAACGAGAACATGCCTGCTGGACGGCACCGACTTCACCGCGCCGCTCACCGGCGCGGCGTGGCCGTGGCCCAACACCGACGCCATCGAGGAGGTGCAGGTGCTCTCCCTCGGTGCGCCCGCGGACTACGGGAACCTCGCCGGCGCGGTGTTCAACGTCGTGACGCGCCAGGGCACGTAATACGTTCCACGAGGACGCCAACTTCTACTTCCAGAGCCGGACCTGACGGGCCGCAACACCACGGACGACCAGGACGACGGGCTGCCCTACAACCGTGACGAGTTCAGGGATTCGACCGTCCAGCTGGGCGGGCCGGTCGTGCGCGACAAGCTCTGGTTCTTCGGTTCGTATCAATGCCAGAAGGACGCCGACTCCAGCCCGGCACCCCGCCAGGTTTCCGGCGGTGTCCTCGGCGAAGCGGTATTTCTTCAAGGTCAACTACCAACTGAACCAGAACAACCGGTTCCAGTACCCAGCAGCACGACGACTTCTACCGCATCCCGGGCCGGGCGTCGGCAACCACCGCGCCGAGCCGATCTCGGTCGAGAACGGCCACAACCCCTCGCCCGGCTTCCTCTGGTCGTCGGTCCTCAGCCAGACGACGGTCACGGAAAGCGCAGTATCCGGCTTCTACGGCGTGGACCACGGCGATCCGCTGAACAGGGGCTCCGCGTCGCCGCCGCTACTTCGACCTCGATACCAGCCAGGTCACCGGGGGCATCTACTCCTGGTACGACGGCGAGAGCCAGAAGACGGCGTTCTCGGGCAAGGTCACCAAATGCGCCGACGACTTCATGGGCGGCAGCCACGACTTCAAGGTCGGCGTCGAGTACGCTCGGGGCTCGGCGAATACACCTACGGTCCAGCGACTGCATCTACACCTACGGCGACGTCCCGGCCTACGGCTACACGCAGCTGCCCTGGACACAGGGCGGCCGCATGAAGGCGCTCGGCATTTTCGCGGACGACACGTGGCAGGTCGGGCGCGCCACGCTGAACCTCGGCGTGCGCTACGACGACAGCAAGGCCTACTTCGCCGCGCAGGACATCCTCGACGCCCGAGGCAACCCGACTGGGCAGCAGTCGGCGGCCGTGGACGAAGTCTTCCGGTGGCGTGTGGTGTCGCCCCGGCTCGGTCTCACCTTCAAGCTGACCGAGAGCGGCTCCTCCATCGTCAAGGCCCACTACGGCCGCTACTATCGCGGCATCGTCACCGGCGAGTTCGACAACACGACGCCGTCGGTGACGCCCCGATACCTCTTCGCGGGCACCTACGACGCGGCCGGCAATCCCGAGGACCTCGCGCTCGTGTCCGACAACTCCAGCTCACGGTCGATCCCGACCTGAAGAACCCGTACGGACCAGTACATCTTCGCGTGGGAACGAGGCGGGCCCCGATCTCGGCCTCTCGGTCAACTTCGTCTACAAGCGCAGCGAGCAGCGAACGGCCTTCCCTGACATCGCCGGCATCTACGACCTCGTGCCATTCTCCGCGCCGTCGGGGTCAACGTCACGCAGGTCTACCAGCTGCAGAACGATCCGAGATCGCATCTTCCAGCTGCGGAACGACGACCGCATGTTCTCCGCTACAAGGGCGTGGCGTTCGAAATCAAGAAGCGCATGTCGAACCGGTGGCAGGCGAACTTCGGCATCACGCTCTCGAAGTCCACCGGGGCGCGAGGGCTCCCAGTTCTGCCAGGTCCACGCCGCTCGTCCCAGACAGTACGGCCGGCATCTTCGGCCCAGAACCCGAGCGACTTCATCAACAGCGACGGCCGACTGGTGGGCGACCGCCCGGTGGTGGTGAAGACGCAGTTCGATCTACCAGTGGCCGGGCAACGTCACGACGTCGTTCAACTACCAGGGCCAGAGCGGCAAGCCCGTGATCGAGGAGGTCCGCATTCCGAGGCGGCCTCACCGGCATCCCGGGCACCAACCGCGCCGTCGCCAACATCGTCGACAGGTCGCTCAGGACAAGTTCTGGCAGACGCTCGATGCGCGCGTCGAGAAGGCCTTCAGCACAGGGCGGGGGCGCCGAACTCGCCGCCTTCGGCGACTTCCTCAACCTGTTCAACAGCGACGCGAACGAGCGTGCTCGATCGGCGTCCCGGCAACGTCAACTACCTGGTGCCGTCGCGGTTCATCCTGCCGCGGCGCCTGATGGTGGGCGCCAAGTTCCGCTTCTGATCCGCGCCTGACCGGCGGGATCGACACCTACTGCCCGGGGCGGCGATACGCGCGGCCCCGGGCAGTGATCTGCGGCCAGATCCTCCTGCCCCCGATCACGCGCAGGGCCGCCGCGCGCGGCGTTCTCTGACCGGGCCTCGTCCAGCCGCCCGTTCGCGGCCAAGGCGGCCGCGCGCGTCTCGACCACCCGCGGGTCGGTGCCGCCGGTCGCCGTGACTGCGGCCTCCGCAAGACGCAGGGCCAAAGCGGGATCGCCGCCCTCGGCGGCAGGGCTCGTCAGCAGCACCTGCGCGAGGTTGAGCGCCAATCCCACGTCCGTGCGGTGCACGAGAGGCCGCCTCGAGGACGGCGCGCGCCGCGCCAGGTCGCCGCCTGCGCGAGGATGACGCCGAGCGCACTGGCGACTTCGGCTTCCGTGTTGCCGAGCCGACGGGCGGCCTCCAGGTGCTCGCGCGCCTCGTCGTATCGGCCCAGCGCCGTCAGGGCCATGCCGAGGCCGGCCTGCGCCTGCGTCCGGGCCGGGTCGAGGAGACGGCGCGTCGGTACGCGCCGACGGCTCCCCGTGAGGTCGCCCGCCGCCGCCCGCTCGCCACCCTCGCGCTCGGCACGCACGGCCTCGAGCAGGTCGAGGTTGCGACGCGCGCTGGTGTTCGACGGATTCAGGTCCACCGCCCGCTGATAGCGAGCACGCGCCGCGATCGCTCTCCCTGCTGCCCGCCAGCGCCGTCCCGAGGTTGTGCTGCGCGACGTCGTTGCCCGGTCAGCTCGGTGACGCGCGTCAGAGCGAGATGGGTCTCGCCACGCGGCAGCAGCGAGCGGGCGCCCACCGCCAACAACACGACGACCACCGTTGCCGCGACGGACACCACGAGGCGCGCGCCGCGCGCCGAGGGCGCCGACCAGCGCCGCCGCCGACATCGACAGCACGACACCGGGCGCATGCGCGTAGCGGTCGGCCGTGGCCTGCAGCCCATGGGCATCAGCCCGGAGGCAGGCGCCAGCAGGGCGAAATCGCTGCCCGAGGTCACCCACGCCGCCGGCCAGCGCCCCCACGCGCCACGCACCGATCGTCACCAGCGCCAGCGCGAGGAGGCCGCCGCGGCCACCCGCATGTCGGCGGTTGGTGCGAGGAAGGCAGCAGTCCAGCGGCGTCAGGCCCACCGGCAGGAGGAGTGCGCGAGGTACACGAACGGGGCCATCGCCGCCAGTTGCGGGCGGAACAACCACGGCACGTCGGCCAGCCCCGATTGGCGGGCTACAGACTCTGCCACCGCCGCGAGGGATCGCCAGCAGGGCGAAGGGCCGCCCGGCGGCTGCTTGAACGAACTCCGTCCGAGCATGAACCGGTCCACGAGGACGAGCACGACAGGCAGCCCGAGCGCCGCGGGCCTTCACCAGCAGTGAGACCGCATACAAGCCGAGCGCGGCGGCGTCCAGTCCGCGCCGTCCGCCGCCTTGAGCCAGACAGCCGCTGCGGGGCCAGCGCAAGGGAAACCGCGTACGACATCGACTCACCCACGCCACGACCTCGACGCGCAGGGGTGCAGTCCGACCGACGGGGCCGCTCAGCGCCGCCAGATCCGACACCGGCGGCGCCAGGCGCTCGGGTGCAGCCATCGCGAAAAGCCGCCCGGACACGAGAAGACGAGGACCGCTGCCGCCGCATGCGCGACGAGGTTGACGACGTGGAGTGCCGTCGCACTGCCACCCGCGTTGCTCACGGCCGCCCAGAGCAGCCACGCCACGGGCTGGTAGTGCTCCATGTAGGTCGTCGTGAACGCCCAGATGCCGACGCCCGGCGCCGTCAGCGACAGGTTGTCGAGATCACGGCCGGTCGTCCCAGTTGAGCAGGCCGAAGCCCGTGACGCTGGCGAAAACGACGAGGGTGGTCGCGACTCCAGCGCTGAGGAGGACGCGCATCGGGAGGTTGCGTGAGGTCGCCATCGGTCCATGGCGCGCGAGAGCATCAAGATGCTAGCGGAGTTCCGCCAGCCGTTCTCGCGCCGGCGTGAATGCGGCGTTCAGCTCCAGCGCCCGCTGGAAGGCTGCCCCTCGCGTCGGCACGCCGGTCACTGGCGCAGCAGGGCGAGACCCAGGTTATGCGCATACTGGGCGTTGGTCGCGTCGCGCGGCAGCCTCGCGGAACGCCTCTTCCCCGCCGGGAGATCCCCGTTGCCCGCCAGGACCATGCCCAGCGAGTTCCAGTCCGACCCCTCAGACGGCTCGAGCGCCACCGCTTCCGGAGCAGGCGCGTGGCGTCGGCGGTCCGTCGAGATCGCGAAAGAGCTCGCCGAGCTTGACGCGAATCAATGCGTCGCGCGGCGCACGGCGCACCACGCCTTCGTAGGTGGCCACCGCGTCGGCCACCCGCCCCTGCATGCGGGCAATGTCGCCCTTCTTCTCGAGCAGGCGTGGGTCGCCGGGCGAGGCCGCCAGCCCCCGGTCCACCGCATCGAGCGCCTCGGGCAGGCGGCGGGCTTCCATTCTGGCGTCGGCCAGCCCGATGTAGGCCGCAGTGTAGCTGGGCAGCCGGCCGATCGCCCCCTCATGCTTCCGCGCGGCCGCGTCCCACCGTTTCAGTCCCGTCAGCGCCCGCGCGGCGTAGTAGTGCGCCTCGAAGCTGTCGATACCCCGCGCGAACAGGTCGTCGAACCGCTGGAGGCTGTCGGCGAACCGACCTTCGCGCAGCGACACCAGCCCTTCGCGCATCAGCGTGTTGAGCGTCTGGTACTCGTCGATCTTGTCCTTCGGATCGGCCCCCGACGCCCGTACGTCGGACGGCGCGGCGGAACTGACGTAGCCGAGGGCGCCCAGTTTCTCGAGCAGGTCGGGCGGCACCGAGGCACGCGTGGCGTCGGCATCCCGCAGCGCCGCCTGCTCGCGCCGCAGCCATTGCTCCACGCCGTTGCGGTAGGCGCGCGCGCGCTGCGGCTCACGGTCGATCAGGTTGGTCTGCTCCCGGGTCGGCGTCGAGATCGTAGAGCTCCGGCACGGGCGCCAGGATGTATTTCCAGCGGCCATCGCGGATCGTCCGCAGATCGCTCCAGCCGTAGTGGACGAGCGGCACGAGCGACTCGGCGAAGCTCGCCTCGTCTTCCAGTGCGCCGCCGGCGAGGCCGCCGCAATCGATCGGCCGGACACGCGCGGCGTCTGCGCCGCCAGGCCGAGCAGGTCCAGCATCGTCGGCAGAAGGTCCACGCTGCGGACGACGCCGCCGACCCGTGTGCCGGGCCGGACGCCGGGACCGCGCACCAGCAGCGGTACGTGCAAGGTGGACTCGTACACGAAGAAGCCGTGAACCGCCTCGCCGTGTTCGCCGAGGCCTTCGCCGTGATCGACGTCACGACGAGCAGCGTGTCGTCGCGGAGGCCGGCATCAGCGAGGGCCGATCGAGCCGGCCGACGAGCTCGTCCGACCATGCCACCTCGCCGTCGTAGGGACGGTCCGCATAGCGTGAGGCGTAGGGCTCCGGCGGTTCGTACGGATCGTGCGGGTCGTACGTGCACCAGGCAAAGCGGCGGTCGGTCCCACGGGCGCCGAGCCAGCCCACGGCCTCGGCCACCACGCCGTCACCGCGCTTCTGGATCGTGTTGAGGAATCGCGCATCGTCCTCGCCGACGTCGAAACGATCCGTGCTCGTCGAAGCCCCGCGCGAGACCCGACTGCCGCGACAGGACGACCGACGACACGAACGCGGCCGTGTGAAATCCCTGCTGCTTCAGGAGGTCGGCGAGCACCGGCACGCCGTCGGCCAGCGGCGGCGAGACGTTGTCGCGCACGCCGTGTTCGGCCGGGTACAAGCCCGTAAGGATCGAGATGTGCGAGGGTCGCGTCAGCGGCACGTGCGCCGAGGCGTGCTCCGCCAGCGCGCCTTCCGCGGCCAGGCGATCGAGGTGGGGCGTGGAGACGGTGCGGTTGCCGTACGCCCCGAGGCGGTCGGCCCGCAGCGTGTCGATGGTCACCAGCACGAGGTGCCGTGCGCCGGCAGCGACGGGCGGCGTGGACGCCCCCCGGCACGCTGACCCGGACACGACCACCGCGACGACCAGCAGGAGGCGGAACCGCCTCACGGGCGCGTCCCTCCGGCCGCACGCTCCGCCTGCCGGCCCAGGGCCACTTCGCGCGCGGCGTCCGCCTCGCGTCCCAGCCGCGCGTACACGTCGGCCAGCACGTAGTGGCCGAGCGGCGCCATCGAGGGATCGGGGTTCGACGCCAGGCCTCGGGTCGCCGCCTCCCGTGCGCCGTCCATCTCGCCGGCGTCGAGGAGGGCCTTCGCCAGGTACAACCAGCCGGTGCCGAACTCCGGGCGGGCGTCCACCGCCGCCCGGTAGTGCGGCAGGGCCTCGCCCGCCCGTCCGGCCTTCGCCAGCAGCCGCGCCAGGTTGAAGTGAGGTTGGTACAAGGACGGCGACGCCGCAATCTCGGCCTCGTAGGCCGCTGCCGCGCCCTGGACGTCGCCACGCGCCTCGAGCGCCAGGCCCAGCGTGAAGTGTGCGAGCGGCTGGTCGGGCTTCAGCTCGATGGCCTCGCGCAGCGCTCGCTCGGCGGCGTCGGGCTCCTGCAGCTCCAGACGGGCCTCGCCGAGCTTCACGAGGAAGGCGGCGCGATCGCCATCGAGCGTCAGGCCACGTTCGAGGAGCTCGACGGCCTTCGGGAACTCCCCACGGCGCATCGCCAGGTCGGCCAGTTGATAGAGCGGCTTCGCACCTCGGGGGTCGAGCTGCAGGACGCGTTCGAATCCCGCTTCGGCTTCGCGTTCCTGTCCCGCGTCCCGATAGGCGAGCGCGAGGCTCCAGGCGGCGCCCTCGTGCTCGGGATCGACGGCAAGCGCCCGCTGGTACGCCGCAATCGCTTCGCCCGGTCTTCCCGCCTTGCTGTGCATGTTGCCCAGCATCGTGTAGGCCTCGATGACATCGGGATCCGCGGCAAGCACCTCGCGCACCTTCG
>JAWKHU010000088.1:0-23066 GCA_041394685.1 Vicinamibacterales bacterium | reverse complement strand
CGCGCACGTGAAGGCGCTCGAGATCGCGCACGACGTGCCGGGCGTGGCTCGCGTGTCGTCCGAGGTCAAGGTCACGGCCGACAAGCGCTAGTCGATCGACGCTGGAGGCGGTATGGCTCGACGCCGGACCGGACGACGGCAGGGAGGAGGCCTCGAGGCCTTCTCCTCCGCCGTGGCCCGGTGGACGGGGGGCAGCACCGCCTTCGGCGCGGCGCTCGGTGTCGTCGCCGTCTGGGGCCTCACCGGGCCGCTCTTCAACTACTCCGACACCTGGCAGCTCGTCATCAATACCGGCACCACCATCGTCACCTTCCTGATGGTGTTCCTCATCCAGCGTTCGCAGAACAAGGACAACCTGGCGTTGCAGCTCAAGTTGAACGAGCTGATTGCGGCCGTCAACGAGGCCAGCAACCGCCTGATCGATGTCGAGGATCTCGACGAAGCGGACCTGGACGTGCTGCACCGCTACTACGGCGAGCTCGCGGCGCTCACCAAGAACGATCACGGCGTCGCACAGTCGCACTCCGTGGAGGAAGCCCGCCGCCGCTTCGATGCCAAGCAGGCGCGTCGTCTGCGATCCCACGCCCGCGACTGACGCCGGCTCCCCGCTCTCCCAGCCCGCTTCCCGAACCACCTCCCCCGTTGGTGTGCCGTTCGCGTTCCTCGCGCGCTACGATGACGGCTGGAGGTCGTCGGGGAGCCATGACGAAGAAGCGTACTGACCCAGCGCGCGCGCCACGCGCGCCGTCCCCACTCGGTGCCCTGCGGAAGGGCCGGCCCGATACCGCGGTCACGCCCGTGACGCGTGACGAGCCCACGGGCCATTCCGGCACCCGGCGCGTCCGCTGCCCCCGCTGTGAGTGGACACCCGGACGCGATGCGCGCTGGCGCTGCGGCTGCCTGCACGAGTGGCACACCTTCGACACTGGCGGCATCTGTCCCGCGTGCGCGCGCGTCTGGCACGACACGCAGTGCCTGTCGTGCGAGGCGTGGTCGCCGCACCTGGAGTGGTACGAGACAACGGGCGGCTGGGGCCCGAGCTAGTCGATGGCCCTCGGCACCGGCACCGACGTCAGCATCCGCCCCGCGCGCCGCGACGATGTGGCCGCCATCGTCCACCTGCTCGCCGACGACGTCCTGGGCGCCACGCGCGAGGTCGTGAGCGATCCCGTGGACGCCGCCTACCTGGTGGCGTTCGACGCCATGGCCGCACAGCCGGACAGCCACCCGCTCGTCGCCGAGCGCGACGGACACGTCGTGGGCTGCCTGCAGCTGACCATCATCCACAGGCTCAGCCACAGGGGCATGAGCCGCGCCCAGATCGAGGGTTCGCATTGCCTCGTCAGTGCGCGGCAGCGGGATCGGCGAGCGGCTGCTCCGCGATGCCGTCGAGCGTGCGCGGTCGGCGGGCTGCCGGCTCGTGCAGCTCACCTCGAACGCCTCGCGCGCCGATGCGCGGCGCTTCTACGAGCGGCTCGGGTTCTCGGCCACGCACGTGGGCTTCAAGCTGACGCTGGATCAGGTCTGACGCTCGACTCCAGCCTTTGAATCATTCCAGAACCTGATCTACCCTTGGAGTTCATGCCTGCAGATCCGGCAGAGCTCCTGCGCCAGCACGGCATCCAGGTCACGGCCCAGCGCCTCGCGGTGCTGCGGGCGGTGGCCGCCCAGCCGCACATCACCGCGGACGCCGTCGCCGAGGCGGTGCGCGCCGAGATCGGGACGATCTCGCTGCAGTCCGTCTACGACGCGCTGGGCCTGCTGGTGGGCGAGGGCCTGTTGCGCCGCATCCAGCCCTCCGGTTCTCCCGCCGTTTCGAGGACCGCGTCGGCGACAACCACCATCACCTGATCTGCCGCGTCTGCGGCCGCGTGGTGGACGTGGACTGCGCCGTTGGCGCCGTGCCGTGCCTCACGGTGGACGACGATCAGGGCTACGAGATCGACGAGGCCGAGGTCGCGTACTGGGGCCGGTGTCCCGAGTGCCAGGCGCGGGCCGCGGCGTCGTCCGATGTGTCCGCGCCCCCGCCGCGTCTCGCCGGCGCCGGGGCAAACCGGCGCGGCCCGAAGGTGCCCCATTCAGCCTGACCCGTGCGGGTCTGACCATCCAGAGCAGAGGTGAAGGACGACATGAGCAGCGAATCCAAGTACCCGTTTTCGACCGGCCCACGCGGGCCAGACGAACCAGGACTGGTGGCCGGGCCAGTTGAACCTGAAGGCCCTCCACACGAACCATCCCGCCGGTGATCCGATGGGCGCCGGGTTCGACTACGCGGAAGAGTTCAAGTCGCTCGACCTGGCGGCCCTGAAGAAGGACATCGAGCAGGTGATGACCACGTCGCGGGCGTGGTGGCCGGCCGACTTCGGCCACTACGGCCCGCTGTTCATCCGCATGGCGTGGCACAGCGCCGGCACGTACCGCATCCACGACGGCCGCGGCGGCGCCGGCTCGGGCATGCTGCGCTTTGCGCCGCTCGGCAGCTGGCCCGACAACGCGAACCTCGACAAGGCCCGCCGCCTCCTGTGGCCGGTCAAGCAGAAGTACGGGCGCAAGATCTCGTGGGCCGACCTGATGGTGTTCACCGGCAACGTCGCGCTGGAGTCGATGGGCTTCAAGACGTTCGGCTTCGCGGGTGGGCGTGAGGATCGGTGGGAGCCCGAGCAGGTCAACTGGGGGTCCGAGGCCACCTGGCTGGGCGACGAGCGCTACAGCGGCGAGCGGCAGCTGGCCAATCCCTTCGGCGCCGTGCAGATGGGCCTGATCTACGTGAACCCCGAGGGCCCCAACGGCACGCCCGATCCGGTGGCCGCGGCACGCGACATCCGCGAGACGTTCCGCCGCATGGCGATGAACGACGAGGAGACCGTGGCGCTCATCGCCGGTGGCCACACGTTCGGCAAGACGCACGGCGCCGCGCCCGCCGACGGCCACGTGGGCCGCGAGCCGGAGGGCGGCAACATCGAGGAGCAGGGCTTCGGCTGGAAGGGCAGCTACGGCACCGGCGTGGGCGCCGATGCGATTACGAGCGGGCTCGAGGTGACGTGGACCACCACGCCCACGAAGTGGGGCAACGACTTCTTCAGGCACCTGTTCGAGTACGAGTGGGAGCTGACGACGAGCCCGGCCGGCGCCAAGCAGTGGAAGCCGAAGAACGGCGCGGGCGAGGGGACGGTCCCGCATGCGCACGACCCGTCGAAGAAGATCGCGCCGAACATGCTCACGACAGACCTGTCGCTGCGCTTCGATCCCGAGTACGAGAAGATCTCGCGCCGCTTCTACGACAACCCGGACCAGTTCGCCGACGCCTTCTCACGCGCGTGGTTCAAGCTCACGCATCGCGACATGGGTCCGCGAGCGCGATACCTGGGGCCGCTGGTGCCCGCCGAACCGCAGCTCTGGCAGGACCCGGTGCCGGAGGTGGACCACGCGCTCATCGACGCAAAGGACATCGCGGCGCTCAAGGCCCGGATCCTCGCGTCCGGCCTGTCCGTGTCCCAGCTCGTGACCACGGCGTGGGCCTCGGCCTCGACCTTCCGCGGCACCGACAAGCGCGGGGGAGCCAACGGTGCGCGCATCCGCCTCGCGCCGCAGAAGGACTGGGACGTGAACAACCCGCCCGAGCTGCAGAAGGTGCTGGGCGTGCTGGAAGGTATCCAGCAGGAGTTCAACACGGGCGCCGGCGCGAAGCGCGTCTCGCTGGCCGACCTGATCGTGCTGGGCGGGTGCGCGGCCGTCGAGAAGGCCGCGAAGGACGCGGGCGCGGAGGTGTCGGTGCCCTTCACGCCGGGCCGCACCGACGCGACGGCTGATCAGACCGACGCCGAGTCGTTCGTCGTCCTCGAGCCGGACGCCGACGGCTTCCGCAACTACATCGGCGAGGGCCACGACGTGCCGGCCGAGCACCTGCTGATCGAGCGGGCGTTCCGGCTCACGCTGAGCGCGCCCGAGATGACGGTGCTCATCGGAGGGCTGCGCGCGCTGGACGTCACCGGCCCGGCGACCACGCACGGCATCCTCACGACGCGCCGCGGCACGCTGACCAACGACTTCTTCGTGAACCTGCTCGACATGGGCACGGAGTGGAAGCCCGTCTCCGAGGCCGCCGACGCGTTCGAAGGCTGCTGCCGGCAGAAGGGCGACCGCAAGTGGACCGCCAGCCGCGTGGACCTGGTGTTCGGATCGAACTCCGAACTGCGGGCCCTGGCCGAGGTGTGCGCCACCGACGACGCGGGGAAGTTCGTGCACGACTTCGTGGCGGCGTGGGACAAGGTCATGAACGCGGACCGGTTCGACCTGCGGCCTGATCACCGGGGAACGAGGCCGGCCACCGGGCCGGTCCGTCTTCAGCAGCCCGACCAGCACCCGGCCGTGGACGGCGCCCGGCGCTCCAGGACCGCGCAGACGAGATAGATCGCCGCGCCCTTCCAGACCGCCGGGCCCTCCCACGGGACCAGGTCATGCCCGCCAGATGATGGGCATTGCGCGACGACCCACGCCGCGACGCCGATCGGTGTGGCGCGCGAGCACGCGGCCCTGCGCCATTCCGACGATGACCCCTTCGAGGATGACGCCGAGCACGATGGCGAGCACGGCGCCGCCCAGCACGGCGGCGGCCCCGCTCGCCGTCGCCAGCGCAGGGGCGAGGCCCCAGTTCCCAGCACGAACGTCGTGCCGAGGCCCGCGGCCTCCGAGGCGCCGTTGGCCAGGATCCAGTTCCGGTAGAGGGCGCGGCCGTCGCCCATGCACACCTCGTCGATCACGCTAGCACGGCCTCGAATCCTCATGCGCGAGGGGTCAGGTCTTCCGCGCTTCGGGCCAGCGCGCCAGGCGGTCGGGTGCGCGCGCGTGCGGCGCGGCCAGCACAGCGCGCTCCATCCGGCGCGCGTCCGCGGCTCAGTCGAATCCGTGCCCCGGCGCGGATGCTCGCGGGCAGCGAATACGTGGATACCGTCTCCGCCGCCGGACGGGCAATACACGAACCTGCCAGAGCGTGGGGCGGAGCACGGCGAGGGCGAGCGCGCGTGCCTCGTCGCCGACCCGCACGCGTCCGCTGCCGTCTCGGCAGCCATGTACGCTGGAGACGCGCCCACGTCGGTGGGGACCGCGTCAGGCCGTGCGCCGAGCACCTGCACACCGCGAATGCAACCGCTTCCTGGCAGTAGGCATCGCGCTCGGCGTCGGTGAACGGGCGGAGCACCCGCTCCAGGATCACGTGCGAGTCGAGGCGTGGCGTGGACCCACAGCAGCTTGAGTCGGGATCGTGCGCCGAGTACGGCGTGCCGGTGGGATAGGCGGCCAGCCGGCGCCCAGCCAGAGCTCCGTGGACGCGGTCGTGGACGCCCGTGATGCGCTCGACCGCTCGCATCGCGGCCTCGTCGTCGCCGAAAGTGAGGTGCCGCATGGCCCGGGTCGTGGCGCGCAGCCGGGAGAACGGCGCCAGCGCCGAGTCGCGGAACCCGCTGTGGGCGTGGACGCCGGCGGCCACCAGCGGGTGGGCGATCTGCAGCAGGATCGCGCGGGGCCAGGCCAGCAGGGCCACCCGCTCGCCCATGATGGTCCACGTGATGCCGCCGCGACGGGGCCGCGTCATCCGTCGATTCTGGATCGGCGGGCTGGCCGCCCCGGACCGGCCGTGCCAAATCTCCGCATTGCGGCGCAGGCCGGGCTCCGCTATGCTGGCTGCGCCTGTAGGGCCAGAAGGGTGTGAATCGATGCGTGTACGAATGCTTTCCATCTGCGCGGCGACCGTTGCGGCCGTGCTCGTCGTATTGCCGCCAGGTTGGGCCCAGCAGAATCGGTGCGACCCGGTTCGGGATCTGGGACAACTCCGAGAACAAGAACAACGTGATGACAATGCGAGCCCCACGAGCAGAAGGGCATGAAGATCACGGTCAGCAATCCCAGCGACCCCAAGTCGGACTGGAGCTACGTGACCTTCTTCGTGGGAAGTTCCGCCCCGTCAGCGGCCAGCCAGAACTCGGAGACGGCCGTCGAAGTCATCAACGAGAAGAGCACCCGGATCCTCAACAAGCGCAACGGCGTGGTGTATGCCCAGGTGGTGATCAACACGTTGTCCGACGACAACAGCAAGATCAGCTTAACGAGTAAAATCCGCATGGACAAAGGACGGGAAGATCACGGGCGTAGCCCACGTGACCTACCTCGCCGCGCGAAGAAGTAGTCACCGGAACCAGCGACACGCCGACGAGCCGGCTGCCGGGATTCCCCGGTGGCCGGCGTTCGTCTTTCAGGCCCCCGAGCCCCACGCCCCAAGCCCCACGCCCCACGCCCCAGGTCCCAGGTCCCACGCCCCCTTCTACTCCCGCTCCAGCGCCGCCCGATCCCACCCGCCCAGCGTGGCCGCCTGCGTGTAGGTCGTCTCGACGAACTCCACGATGGCCTGCTCGAGCGAGGCCGCGGTGCGGACGCGTTGCGCTGCGGCAGGAGGAACAGCCCCATGTCCGCGCGGTGTCGGTTCCCGCCGGACCCACGGCCACCGATCGCAGCCCGTCGGGTTCGGGCACGGCATAGGCGTAGAACGCGGGTTCCAGCGGCGCCGCTGCCCGGCAGAACCCATGGCTGATGACCTCGTGCGAGTAGGCCTCCCGCATGAACGCCGGGCCCTCGCGGGGCGGGGCCGGCCGTCCGGAGAAGCGCGTGATGGCCAGGTCGAAGCTGCCCCAGAAGAAGTGGGCGGGGCTGCACTTGCCCACGAACCCGCGGCGCGCGCTCGGTGAAGACGTGGCCGATCTGCACGAGCAGCCGCCAGAAGCGCTGCGCGAATACGGCGTCGTAGGCGCCGTGCACGTGTCCTCGTCGAAGCGGATGGGATCCGGGATCTCCACCGGCATCGGCCAGATGTGAACCGGCAGCGCCATGGCTTCGAGCGTGGACATGACGGTCCGGTAAATCCGCCACCGTCTGCGGCGCCAGCGGCGCAGCGTCCGGCGGTCGCCGTCCAGGCCTCGATCACCAGCTGGTGATCGACGAAGTCGAACGATGCGGAACGACCGCTCGCCGTGCGGCAGCATCTGCGTCGTCAGGCCGCGCGGCGTGAGGTGCAGGGCAATGGCCCAGCTGTGGTTGACGGGCGCCGCGCTGGGCAGGGGCGATCTTGCCGACGACCTGCGACCACATGTGGAGCGTCGTACACGTGTCCTTCCAGGCGTCGTAGGGAAGGGCTGGCCAGCGTGCTTCGGACATGCGCCGATTCTAAGCCGCGGCCGGGCCGACCCCGAACCACTATCATGTCCGCCGGAAGGAGAGACGGTGAGTGCACGCGATGTGATTGCGAACCTGCGGTCGCTGGCCGCGCGGACCAGCGACGCCCACGGCGCCCAGCGGGTCGCCTGGGGGCCGGTGTGGCGCGAGGCGCGCCGCTGGCTCGACGAACGGCTGACCGCCGAAGGCCTCGAGGCGGAAGACGATGCGGCGGGGAACCGCTGGATCACGCTGCCGGGCGCGACGCCGGACACGGTGATCATCGGTGGACACCTGGATTCGGTGCCCAATGGTGGATGGCTCGACGGGCCACTGGGGTTGCTTGCCGGCACAGGACATGCGCTCACGCGCTACCGCGCTGCGACGCCGCCGGTGACCATCGCCGTCGTTGACTTCATGACGAGGAGGGCGCGCGCTTCTCGAGGAGCCTGCTCCGGATCCTCGGGGCGAGCGGCAGCCTCAGCGCCGGAGTCCGCCCGCGGCCTCGTGGACCGTCAGGGCGTCAGGCTTGCCGACGCGCTCGCGGAGAACGGCGTGGACCTCGACCGGATGCCTGAGGCACGGCACGCCCTCGACCGCCGGCACCCCTGTGCGTACTGGAGCTGCACATCGAGCAGGGCCCGTGCTCAGGCCCGAGGGGCGGCCCACCGGCGTCGTGCTGGGCGCGGCGTCGAGCGGCGTGCTGCGCTTCGTCGGGCAGGCCGCCCACTCCGGGTCCACGCCCATCCCCATGCGCCGCGATGCATTCCTCGCGGCGGCCGAGACCGCGCTGGCCTGCCGGGACATCGCCACCCGTTACTCGACGCCGAGGATGGGCATGGTGTGTGCCCGTCGGGACCGTGTCCGTCGAGCCCGCCATCGTGACCGCCGTGCCCGGCGTCTGTGAGATCTCGCTCGACCAGCGGGCATTCGACCGCCAGACGCTGCAGCAGGCGCTGGCGGAGGCGCGCGAGGCGGCGGCGCGCGCGGCCGAGTCGAACCGCGTGAGCGTCGAATGGCGTCACGTGTGGCGCATCGATCCCTGCCGCTTCGATCCGGGTCTCGTCGAGCTGTGCGCCGAGGCCGTGCAGGAGATCACGGGAGACGCGCCGCGTCTGGCGTCGGGGCCCCTGCACGACGCCGTGGAGATGGCTCGCGTCATGCCATCGGTGATGATGTTCGCCCGGTCGCCCAACGGCCTGTCGCACTGCAAGGAGGAGGACACGCCGGACGCGGACCTCGAGGTCACCATCGACGCGTTCCAGCGGCTCGTGGACAAGACGGTCGCCTCCGTCGCCGCGGGCCGGACGTGACACAATCCGGCGGCATGTCGCGAACGTCGAACGACCGGCGGGGTGTGCTCGGGCTGCTCATCCTGCTCTTCGCCATCACCTATCTGGATCGCGTCTGCATCTCGGTGGCCGGCCCCCGCATGCAGGAGGACCTCGGCATCGACGCTGTCGGGTGGGGCTGGGTCACCGGCATGTTCACGCTCGCCTACTGCCTGTTCGAGATCCCGACCGGCACGATGGGCGACCGGCTCGGCGCGCGCCGCGTGCTGACCCGCATCGTGGTCTGGTGGTCGGCCTTCACGGCCCTGACGGGGGCCGTCACCGGATACTCCTGGCTGCTCGTGACGCGCTTCCTGTTCGGCGCCGGTGAGGCGGGAGCCTTCCCGAACGCGTCCATCGTCGTGGCGCGCTGGTTCCCCGCGCGCCGGCGCGCGACCATCTCCGGCGTCATCCTCATGGCCAGCCCGGTGGGTGGCGCCATCGCGCCGCTCCTCGTCGTCCCCATCCAGATGCGCTACGGCTGGCGGATGTCCTTTTACGTGTTCGGTGCCGTGGGCGTCATCTGGGCCGTCGCCTGGTACGCCTGGTTCCGGGACTCACCCGCCGAGATGGCGGCGAGCCGGGGAGAGCCCGCGCCGGCCGACAGCGGCGAGGACCTCGCGGCAGCGCCGTCGCACGGGGCCGGGTTTCCCTGGCACGCCGCCTCGCGATCGGGCTCCGTGTGGGCCTTCCTCGGCCTGGCCTTCTGCTACATCTACGTCTACAACTTCTTCCAGACCTGGTTTCACACCTTCCTGGTGCGCGGGCGTGGGTTCAGTGAGGGCAGCCTGCTGCTCTCGGCGCTGCCGTACGTCGTGGCCGCCGTCGCGAACATTGCGGGTGGGGCGGCCAGCGATCACCTGGTGCGGCGCCTGGGCCGGCGCAACGGCCGCCGGTTCATCGGCGCGGGCGCGCTGGCCACCGCCGGCGCCTTCACCGTCGCAGCCATGCTGACCGACCATCAGTTGCTCACCGTGATCTTCCTGTCCCTCACCTACGGTGCCATCACGTTCCAGCAGTCCGGCGTGTTCGGGGTCTGTCTCGATATCGGAGGCGCCTATGCCGGTGCGATGGTGGGCCTGATGAACACGTCCTCCCAGCTCGGCGGGCTGGTCGGGTCGGTGGCGTTCGGCTACATCGTGGACTGGACCGGCAGTTACGACGCGCCGTTCGTGCCCATGGCCACCGTGCTGTTCGTGGGAGCGTTGCTCTGGCTGCGGGTCGACGCGTCGCGTCAGGTCGGCGGCGGTCCGCACCTGGCCGAGGCCGGGGCGATTGGCGGGTGAGGCGCTGGTCGCTGGCGCCGTCTACGGCACCGTGACGACGACCTCGTTGGACGCGGTGCCCGGACCCGCGCTGCTGAGCGGAACGACGCGCACGTAGTAGGTGCCCGGCGGGATGCCGGCAGCAGCGTAACTGAGTGGCGCCGCCGGCAGCGCGATCACGGCGGCGTTGCTCTGCCCGGGCTGATACCCGGCCTGGAGCTGATAGCCGGTGACCGGCGCGCCTGGCGCCGGTGCCGCGGTCCATTGCAGCAGGACGCTGCCGGGTCCTGTTGAACCCCCGCTGAGCACGGGCGCCTGTGGCGGCGGCGGCCCCACCACGACCCGCACCTCGGCGGACGGCGGGCTCAGCCCGCCTGTACTCTCCGCGTAGATGCGGACCCAGTAGCTGCCGTTCGGGACGGCGCCGGTGACGTAGGTGGTCACCGCAGAACCCGTCGGGAAGAACGCCAGGTTCGAGATGCCGGGCGCGCTGCCGGCCGCCACGTAGTAGGAACGCACCTGCACGATGGCTTCGTTGATGGGTGGGGCCCACGTCAGTGTCACCACGTTGCCGGCGACGGTGGCCTCCAGTTCCTGCGGCTCCGTCGGGGCGCCGCCGGCGCCGACGATCACCAGGATCTCGTTGGATGCCACGGGGATGCCCGCCACCGTGGCGAGCACCCGCACGTAGTACACGCCGTCCTGCGCCGTCACGCTGGTGGAAGACGATTGCCCCACCGAGAACTGGACGAAGGGCGCGCCGCCGGAGGCCCGGCTTGCCACGATGGTGTAGCCGCTCGGCGGGGTGCCGGCGCCCGGCGCCCACGACAGCGTGATCGTCCGTCCGCTGATGACGGCGGGACGAAGCTGCGGCAGCGAGGCAAGGACGAATCGGCTGGCCTCCACCGCCGGCGTCGTGCCGTCGGTCTGCCAGACCAGCACCGCCGTGCCATCGGTATGGAGGCGAGCCACGGGCGACACCGCGTCCGCGCCCGCGGCCGACACGTGCTCGGCCGGTGCCGAGGAATCGGTCGCCTCCGTGTAGACGGATGCCTGCACGCGGTACCGCGTTCCGTCGAGCCGCGCCCAGACGGCCACGGCGCTGCCGCCCCGTCCACCGTAACGGAGACATCGCGGGTCGGTGCGGCGGGGCTGCGTTCGCCCGGACTGCTCCACGCGGTCGTGTAGCGCGACGACTTCACGGATCCGTCGGCCTCGTTCCACACCGCGAGCGCGCGCCCGTCGTCGTCAACGGCAACGTCCAACTCGACGACGGTGACGCCGGGCGCCGAGAGATCCTCGGGCGCGCTCCAGGTTCCGGTGGAGGGATTCAGCCGCGCCGCGCGCAGGACGTCGCGGGCGCCGTCGAACCCGCGGTACGCCAGCACGGCAAGCGTGCCGGCGCCGTTGGTCGCCAGCTTGACGATCGAGGGCGAACGTCCGGCCGGGGCGATGCTGGCCGCCAGGCTCCAGGCCGCCGCCTGGGCATCGTAGCGGGCGGTGCGGAGCGAACGCACGCCGCCGGAGGTGCCGGTCCAGACCGCCACGGCATTGCCCCCGTCGTCAGCGGTCACGACCACGCCGCCGTCCACGCTTTCGGTCGCGGCGGAAATGCTGGCGGGCGCGCTCCAGGTGTTGGTGTCCCGGTCGTAGCGCGACGTGCGCACGACGCTGATGCCGCTGAGGATCTGCACCCACGCGGCGATGACGTTGCCGTTTGTGTCCACGCCGACCTGCGGGCTGCCGACGCTGGAGGCCGGTGTAGGTGTCAGCGTGACGGGAGCGCGCCAGGCCGTACCCGTGTAGATCGCGGCCTGCACGACCAGCGTGGCCGGACCCGTGCCGATCGACCGCACCCATGCGGCGGCGCCGCGGCCCGCGCTCGTCAGCGCGACGGCCGTGGTGTCCAGAGGCGCCGATCCGGAAGAAGGAGGCGTGTAGAGATTCGTGGCGGGCAGCCAGGCGCCGCTGGCGTTCAGGCGCGCGGCCTGCGCCTGACGGAGCCCGCCCTGCTCGGCCGTCCAGGTCACGACGACGTTGCCCGAACCGTCGATGGCCGTGGCCGGCATCGAGGCGGACTGCCCGGCGGGCGACACCATCTCGGGCGCCGTCCAGATACGGTCCTGCGCGGAGGCCTGAGCGGCGAGGAGACTGGCCGTGAGGACGAACGCGAATCGCAGAGCCAGCAGGTGTCGTGGAAGGACCATGGTCCGGGCGCCTCGGGAGGGTGCAGACAGCATAGCGCCGAACTCCGTGGCGAACCGCGGAGGCGGCCACCCGGACGCGGAAGTCGGGGCTGGACTGTGAAGAAGTGTGCGGCGTGGCGGCGCCCTTCCACTACGATCGCGATCAGGAGTTGTCGCCGTGCGTCCATCCATCCTTCATCTCGCAACCATCGTCGTCGTGGCCGCGCTCATGGCCGGGTGCGGGCGCGAGGCCCGCCGCGCGGAGGCCGAAGCGCAACGCGCGGCCGCCGCGGCCGAGGAGGCGCGCGCCCGGGAGGAGGTGGCCGCACGCCGCGAAGCCGATCGACTGGCCGCCCTGTGGAGCTACCAGGAAACCGCGCCCGGCACGATGCACCAGGTCACGGCCGCGGTCTCGTCGGCCAACGACGTGGACGTGGACGGCACGGGCGCGAAGCCCGTGCGGCTGATCTTCCGCGACCACGACTCGTGGGGGCGCAGCAGCTATCTGGTGCTGCAGGAGGCGACTTCGACTGCTACGGCAAGTGCACGGTGCAGGTGACGGTGGATGACGAGGCGCCGATGCCGATGGCGGGCCGGCGGCCACCGACGGAGGAGGCGATCGCGATGTTCGTCAACGACTGGCAGGCGCTGTGGAACCTCACGCGCCGGGCGACGCGACTCTCGATCGCGTTCCCGGTGAAGGCGGGCGGCACGCGGACGGCGGTGTTCGACGTGGCGGGGCTGGACGAGGCGAGGATGCCCGGCTGGAACGTCGATGCCGGGGCCGCAGATGGGGGCCGCAGATAGCGCAGAAAGCCGCAGGCAGGCAAAGAGGCCGCAGATAGCGCAGAAGGCCGCAGAGGCCGCAGATCACGTAGAGGGCCGCAGAAGGACGGGATGGCGGTAGATCACTGACACGCCACGGGGTGCCCAAGCCCGCAGGCCCGCAGGCCGCAAGTCTTCAAGCCTTCAAGCCTTCAAGCCTTCAGTCCCAAGCCCCAAGCCCCAAGCCCGCCCACGCTCCAACTCACTGCTCGGCCGAATCCCCAATACGCGAGTGAGGACCCGTTCGACGAGGCGGCCGGCGACAGGGTCGAATTCATAGTGTGTGACGCTGCACTGCGGGACCGAGCCGGTTCTGAAGTGTTCGGCGGCCTCGTCCCACGTCCATCGCTCCAGCAGCATGCGGAACATCCACAGCGTGCCGCCGTGGGTGACCACGAGCACCCGCTGGCCTGCGCGCTCCCGGAAGAGCATGCTCAGGAACATGTATGCGCGCTGTGCGACATCGGCGAGGCTCTCGCCGCCCGGTGGGCGCCCGAGGATGGGGCCGTATGTGTTCCAGTACCCCTGGAGCCAGGGAAACGCCGCCTCGGCCTCGGCCGTGGTCATGTCGAAGGTGTAGCCCGTGTCGCGTTCGCGCAGGAAGAGGTGGTGGCGGATTTCGATGAGCGCGCGCTCGTCCTGTGGATACGCGCTGAGCAGATGCTCGAGCGTCTCGCGCGTCCGCCGGTAGCCTGAATGGTACGCGTAGTGAAAACTCCCGAAGTCGCGGCGGATGCCGGCGCCCGTCTCGAGCGCCTGCCGACGGCCGCGTGCGGTCAGCGCCGTCTGATGGTCGGGCACACCCTGCACCGTCCGCCGTGCCTCGTCGTCCAGGAAGAAGCGGTTGCCCTTCTTGGCCCGGTTGCGGTCGGACTCGGCGTGGCGCAGGAAGACCAGGGACGCGGGGCGATTCGCCGCTGCGGCTGCCGTGTCAACGGGTTGGGTGGATGCCACTGGTAGGTGCGCGCGGCCTGCCCGGCCCGCGCCGCTCTCAGGGAGCGCGCCGCGCCGAGGGAACCTGGCGCGATGATATCGCATCGGACCCGCGCGTCAGTGCCGCCCCCAAGCCCCCAAGCCCCCAAGCCCCCAAGCCCCCAAGCCCCAAGCCTCAAGCCCCTCCCCTTGACAATCTAGAGAACCGGCGTATCCTGCGTTCATCTAGACAAGCTAGAGGAGTGTGATGGCCGCCGACGAAAAGTCCAGCAGCCTGGTGCAGGGCACCCTGCACATGCTGATCCTGAAGACGCTGGCCCTGGAGCCGATGCACGGCTATGGCATCGGCGTCCGCCTCGAGCAGATCAGCCGGGGCGTGTTTCGCGTCAACGCAGGCTCGCTGATTCCGGCGTTGCGGCGGCTGGAGCGCGACGGGCTCATCGCCGGTGACTGGCGGCCCACCGAGAACAACCGGCGCGGCAAGTACTACGCCCTCACACCGCGTGGCCGCGCGATGCTCAAGCGGGAAACCCGTGAGTGGGAACAGCAGACCGCCGCGATCGCGCGGATCCTCGCGGCATCCACGGGAGAGCTCTGATGACCCGCATCGCGCGACTGCTGGCGGGGCTTCGGGCACTGACCGGTCGGGCACGACACGACCAGCAACTTGATGCGGAACTCCGGGACTTCCTCGAGCGCTCCATCGACGACAAGGTGCGCGCGGGGATGAGCCGCGAGGCGGCGGAACGCGCCGCGCGGATGGAGCTGGGCAGCGAGACGGCGGTCAGGGACGCGGTGCTCGAGGTCGGCTGGGAACATGCCCTGGAGACCACCTGGGAGGACGCGCGGCACGCGGCGCGGTCGCTGCGGCGCTCGCCGGGGTTCACCACCGTTGCCGTGCTGACGCTGGCCCTGGGCATCGGCGCCACCACGGCCATCTTCACCATCGTCCACGCGCTCATGCTCCGGGCGTTGCCGGTGAGCCACCCGGAGGAGCTCGTCGAGGTGCTGAGCCGGTATCCGGGCGAGCCTCGGCTCAGCACCTTCTCATGGCGCCACTACGAGTACTACCGCGACCACAGTCAATCGTTCTCGGACCTCGCCGCGGTCTCGCGGGATCGCCTGCAGGTGGGGGGGGACGGGCTCGACGCGGAGATCGTGGACGGCGAGTACGTGTCGGGCAACCTGTTCGACACGCTGAGACTGTCACCCCTTCTCGGCCGTCTCGTTGACGACCCAGGACGACGGCTTGAACTCGGCGACCGCGGCCAGCGTCGTTGTCAGCTGGTCATGCTGGACGAGCCGCTTCCATGCCGATCCCGGCGTGGTCGGGCGGAGCCTTCGCGTCAACGGCGTGCCCGTGACCGTCATCGGCGTGACCCCGCGCTCGTTCGTGGGGCTGCAGGTCGGTGTCACGCCTGCGGTCTGGGTGCCATCGGCGCTCGAACCCTCGCTTCAAGAAGCCGAGCAGACGAACGGACGGCACGTTGGGGGTCGGCATGCTGGCGCGTCTCGCACCAGGCGTGACGATCGATCGGGCACTGGCCGAGATGCGTGTGCTCGACCGCTTTCGGATCGACGACTTCGCCAGGACGCGCTCTCAGGCGTTCGCGCGCGACTTCAGCATTGAGCTCGAGCCCGCGGCCGCCGGTTTCTCTGCGTTGCGCGACCGCGTGGGGAGCCCTCTCCTCGTGCTGATGGTCGTGGTGGCGCTGCTCCTGCTGATTGCCTGCACGAACGTGGCGAGCCTGCTGCTTGCGCGGGCGGCGGCACGGCAGCACGAGCTCGCCTTGCGCGTCTCGCTCGGAGCGGGCCGCATGCGGCTGGTGCGTCACGTGATGATGGAGGCGCTCCTGCTGGCAGGCGTGGCCGGCGTGATCGGCACGGCGCTCGCGTGGGCGGGCGCCGGGCTGCTGGTCCGCGTCATGACGTCCGGCCGGGAGTTCGCCCGCTTCGCCCAGCACGTCAACATCCCCGCACAGCCCGATGCGGCAATCCTCGCGTTCACGGCGGCCATCACCGCCCTGACGGCGCTCGTCTTCGGCGCGGCGCCGGCATGGCGTGCGGCGTCGGCGGCACCCGTGTCCGCCCTGCGCGTCCACACGCCGTCGGGTGTGGACCGCACGCGGCGGCGTTTCGGCCAGGCGCTCGTCGTAATCCAGGTGGCGCTGTCCATCGTGCTGCTTGGAACCGCAACGCTGTTCGTTCGTCACCTGTCCCTGCTGCGAAGCGAGGATGTCGGGCTGGAACGCGGCCCGGTGCTGCTGGTTCGGCTCGACCCGTCGCGCAGCGGGCTGTCGGGTGACGCATTGTTCGCCCCCTACAGGAACCTGCTCGAGCGGCTCGAGGCAATCCCGGAGGTCCGCTCTGCCAGCGTCAGTGCGATCACGCCCCTGACGGGAGCCGGCGCCTCGAGGTTCGTTCGAGTCGAGGGCTTCGAGGAGCCCGAGGCCGAGCGCCGGTTCGTGCCGCTCAACTGGGTCGGCCCGCGTTATTTCGAGACCTTCGGCACGCCGCTGACCAGCGGCCGCGAGTTCAGCCCGGCCGACGCCGCCGGGCCGCCAGTGGCCATCGTCAACCAGGCGATGGCGCGGCACTATTTTCCAGATCGCAGCCCGATCGGCGGACGCGTCCAACTGGTGGGCCCGTCGAACAGCGGCGTCGCCGGCGCGCCGGCCGACCGTGTGTACGAGGTCGTTGGCGTCGTGGCAGACGCCCGCTACCTGGACCTCCGCGATCCGCCACCGCCGACCATCTACCTCAATGCCTTTCAGGTGCCGCGCATGTCGGCCCACCGGTTCGCGCTCCGTACGGCCGGCCGTCCCGGTGCCGTCGCGAGCGAGGTCCGGCGGATCGTGCGCGAGGAGCTTCCGACGATACCGATTGCCGAGGTGACGACCATGGATGCGATCGTGGAGGCGTCGATCGTGCCGGAGCGGATGGTGGCCGGGTTGTCGAGCGCGTTCGGAGGCCTGGGCGCGCTGCTGGCCGCCCTCGGCCTGTACGGGCTGTTGGCTTACATGGTGGCGCGACGCACGAACGAGATCGGCATTCGGATGTCCCTGGGCGCCACCCGTGGCGACATCGCGCGCCTGGTCATCGGCGGCGCCGCAGGGTTGCTCTGCGCGGGGGCCATCGTCGGCGTGCCCCTCGCCGTGCTGGGACGCCGCCTGGCCAGCCAGTTCGTGCCAGGCCTGCCGGTGGAGCAGGCGTGGCCCCTCGTCGTCGCCACCGTGGCTATGCTGGTGATTGGCCTCCTGGCCACCTGGGGGCCATGCCACCGGGCGGCCAGCGTCCATCCCGTGGAGGCGTTGCGATCGTGAACGACACGATGATGCGTTCCACATCGCGATTCCGGACGTGACCGCGTTCCTCTCGTGGTACGCCGTCGTGCAGGTACTGGGCGCCGCCGCCTACGCCCTGATCTCCCCGTGTCTGCGGCGGCTACCGGACGCTGGCTATGCGGTGTCGAAGACGCTGGGTGTCCTGAGCTTCGGACTGCTGCTGTGGCTGGCGACAGCACTCGGGCTCGTGCGCAACGATCCGCGTGGCGCGTGGGTCGTCACGGGCCTCCTCATTGCCGGTGCGTGCCTCACCGTCCGCAGCAGGTCATGGCCAGGCACGCGCATCGTCGTCACGTCCGAACTGGTCTTCGCCGCCGCCTTTGGCGGATGGAGCCTGCTGCGGTCCGTGGCGCCGGCGGTGGCGCATACCGAGCAGCCCATGGATCTCATGCTGCTCACCGCGGTCTCGACGAGCCCGGCGTTTCCGCCCGCCGATGCCTGGCTGGCGGGACATTCCATCGGCTACTACTACCTCGGGTACTGGTTGATCGCCGCCATCGGGTTCGTCACGGCGCAAGCGCCCGAGGTGTCCTACAACGTCGGTCAGGCGTGCTGGTTCGGGATGTTGGTGTTGGGCTGCTTCGGCCTGGGATTCAACCTCGCGTCGTCGGCCAGCGGCGGTGGAGCGCGGCGCTGGCTTCCGACGGCGGCCGGGGCACTGGCGGCCCTGGCCGTGGCCGGCAGCGCCAACCTGCACCTGATCACCGGGTGGCTGGGAGTAGCGGCCTCCGGCGCCCACTCACCAGTGGCGGGGACTCCCTGGTGGTGGTGGCAGAGCGGCCGCGTGCTGAGGACGTCGCGCCGACGGGCCTGCCGATCGAGATCATCACGGAGTTTCCGCTCTTCAGCTACCTGGTGGGCGACGACCATCCGCACCTGCTGTCGATGCCCATCGTCGTGGCGTCATTGACGAGCGCGTTCGCGCTGATGCCTGGCGCCACATGCCCTGACGGCAATCCTCAGGCCTCGCGACGGATCTGGGGCGACGGGTTGCCGCTGCGGTGGGGCAGCGTCGCGCTGGGAGTGCTGGTCGCCGCGTCGCTGCTCGCGATCAATACCTGGGACCTGCCAGCGGCCATGGCGGTCGTCGTCGTTGCGGCGGCCTGGCCGGCGTGTGGTGTTGGCGCGCCGCGTCGGCTGGTGGAGCGCACGGCCGTTCTGGCGATGGTCGCCTTGGCCGTGACCGGTGTCGTCTTCGCCCCGTATCTGGCCAGCGTGCAGTCGCCGGTGCAGGGCGTGCGGCCAAACCTGTGGTACCCCACGCCCCTCGGCGAGTTCCTCACGATGTTCGGCGCCCTCCTGCCTGGCGTCGCCCTGCTCGTGTGGCTGGCCTGGCTCGAGGATCCGCTGCCGCTCGGTCAGACGGCTCGAGCCGCCGGGGCCCTCGTCCTGGCCGCACTCTCGTTCCTGATGGCATCTGCGGTGTGGTCCGCCTTCACGGATGCCGGACGCGCGTGGA
The DNA here is from genome assembly GCA_041394685.1 of Vicinamibacterales bacterium. Classification (GTDB taxonomy): domain Bacteria; phylum Acidobacteriota; class Vicinamibacteria; order Vicinamibacterales; family UBA2999; genus VFZN01. The sequence continues at coordinate 4,523 of JAWKHU010000088.1, read as the reverse complement.
TGGCTGCGGTTGCGCCCGGCATCGAGCGCCCGCTCGCCATCGTGCTCGCACGCTGGGTGCGCGGGTGGCCCGTGCTCGTGCTCGGCGTGGCCGGGGCGGCGGCGATCGGGTCGCTGCTGCGTGCGCGTCTTGCACGTGGCTCGGGCGCGGCCGTTGGACTGAGCTTTGGCCTGCTCCTCGCCGGAGTCGGCCTTGGCCTGGTCCTCGTGCCAGAGCTTGCGTACGTGCACGACGTCTTCGCCACCCGGATGAACACGGTCTTCAAGTTCTACTATCAGGCGTGGCTCTACTTCGCCGTCGCGGGAGCGCTGGCGGTGGTGATGGCCTGGCAGCGGGGAGATGCGACGCGGAGCGCTGCGCTTGCGGTGCTCGGAATCTCGGCCTGCGGTCTCGTGTACCCGGTCGCCGCCATCGGGACCGTCATCTCCGGTGCGTCCGGCACGTCGCGAAGCCTCGACGCACTGGTCAGCATCCGTCAGGAGCGGCCAGACACATGGGCGGCCATCGAATGGGTGCGTGGCCACACGCCACCCGACGCCGTCATCGCGCTCGCGCCCGGCACGAGCTATCGCCTGGACGAGAGCCTGCTCAGCACCGCGACCGGTCGGCCGACGCTCCGGATGGCAGGGCCATGAGCGCCAGTGGCGTGGCGCCCGCTATGCCGAGATGACGGCCGGCCGTCTGGAGCGCGCTCGCCGACATCTACAAGCCGGCGTCTGCCGAAGCGCTCCGCGACACCCTCGGCGCATGGCGCGTCGACCTGGTTCAGGTTGGCCCGGCCGAGCGACAGCTCTACGGGATGACGACGCGCGACGAAGCGCTGCTGGGGCAGGTGCTGCGCCTGGCGTTCGAGAGCGGCGCCTTACGGCTCTACGAGCGTCGTCCATGACCACGCATCCGCGCCCGTGGCAGGACACGGCGTCGTGCGAGTGGGCGGCCTGGGCCCTTGTCGTCAGCGTGGCGGCAACCACGCGCCTGTGGCATCTCGGCGCGCGCGTGATGACGCACGACGAGAGCCTGCACGCCTACTTCTCCTTCCGGTTGTTCAGCGAGGGCGTGTACCGCCACGAGCCCGTCTACCACGGTCCGCTGCTGTACTACGTGGACGCGCTGGTGTTCTCGGTCCTCGGTGTCTCTGATGCGAGCGCGCGCCTGGCTCCCGCCGTCGCGGGCATCCTGCTCGTGGCTGCCCTGGGGCTGCTGCGCGGCTTCCTGGGTCGTCGTGGCGCGCTGCTGGCGGCCGCGCTGGTCACGATCAGTCCGACGCTGTCGTTCTACAGCCGGCACCTGCGCAACGACGTGTACATCGCTGTTTTCACGCTGCTCTGGGCGTACGGCGCCGTGCGCTACCTGGAGCAGCGGCGCGCACGATGGTTGTCCGTCGTGACCGCCAGCATGGCGTTGGCGGTCGTCACCAAGGAGGTGAGCTTCATCACTGGCGCCATCCTTGGATCGTTCGTGGTGGGGACCGCCCTGGTGCCCGTGCGTGATACAGAGGCGGCGCGACGACGGGTGGCCGCCGTGGATCTCGCGGTGCTCATGCTGCTGCTCGTGCTGCCCTTCGCATCGGGCGCCGCGTTCTTCGCCGTGCGACGGGATGCGGCCGGGCCTGCCGCGGAGGCGTGGGTGTCTGGTCCCGGAGCGTGGGTCGTGCTGCTCCTGTTCGCCGCTGCCGGCGGTGGGGGCGCCTGGCGGTTTGGCTGGCGGCGCTGGACTTTCCTCTTCGGTGGCTTCTGGATCCTGCAGGTGTTGTTCTTCACCACGTTCTTCTCCAACACGCGCGCTGGTCTCGCCAGCGGAATCGTTGGCAGCCTCGGGTACTGGCTGACGCAGCACGCGGTCGCCCGCGGCTCACAGCCGTGGTTCTACTACGGTCTCGTTGGAGGGCTGTACGAGTTCCTGCCCATGCTGCTCGGCGCCGTCGCGGCGGCCGGGGCGCTGTGGCGTCTGACGGATCCGTCGTGGGACCCGGTGCACGACGGCGATCAACCCTCGCCTGCTGGTGGATCGACCCACGCAACCAGGCGAACCTGGCTGGCATTGCTGATCTGGTGGAGTGTGGGGAGCTGGCTGGCGTACGCCTGGGCGGGCGAACGGATGCCCTGGCTGCTGGTGCACCAGGTCCTGCCGTTGTGTCTGCTCGCGGGCTGGGGAGCGGGGCGTCTGGTGGCCCCGCTTCAGCGCGTGCCCGGCACGCCGGCAGCATGGCTGATGACTGGAGGCGCGGCGCTGGTGGCCGTGACGGTGGCCGTCGTGGTCGGTCCCGGTCCGTTCGACGAACACGGCATGATGGCCACCGCCACCACAGGACGATGGCTGGCACTGGTGGCGTTGCAGGCGAGCCTTCTTGCCATCGCGGCGAGGGCGTTTCCCGTCGTTTCGGGCCCTGACCGGCGACGTCTCATTGGCGCCGGGGTCATGCTTCTCGCCGTCGTGGTGACGGTCCGGGCCTCCATCCGGGCCTGCTTCGTCACCATCGATCTCCCTGTGGAGCCCCTGTCGTATGCGCAGACCAGCCCGGACGTGCCGAAAGTGCTCGCGGACATCGCGTCCATCGATCGGCACTCGGGCGGCGCGCATCGCATCGCAATCGCCCTGGACGACGAGACCCTCTTCCCGATGCGCTGGTACCTGCGCGACTATCCGAACACGGTGTGGTGGCGCGACGACCCGTCCCGCGCCGCGTCGGCACCAGTCGTGCTCGCAGGCCTCCGGAACTCGGCGGCTTGGCCGCTCGCCGGCCAGGGGTATGCGCGGCACCGCGCCATCCTCCTGTGGTGGCCGCTGCAGCGCTACAACGCGCTCACACTCCGTGATCTCCGGAGCATGCTGGTCAGTCCGGCGCAGCGCCAGTACCTGTTGCGGATTTTCATCGACCGTGAGTTCGATGTGGATCCGCGCACCTGGCCCGGCAACCGCGAGTTCGACATCTACGTGCGTCGCGACGTGGCAGTGTCGGATGGCGGCTTGGACGGGCTCGGCGGCCGGGGGCGTGCGCCGCTTCAGGACGTGACGCGGTAGATGACGACGCCGTTGCGGTCGTAGACGGGCTGCCACACCGACGGATGGCGCTGGAACTTGGCCAGGCCGTCTGCGGGATACAGCAGCCGCTCCAGCGGGCCGACGTACACGAGCTCCACGTGATATCGCGCGAGAACGGCGCGGGCGGTCTCGATATCCGTCGTACCGTAGAGCGCGGCCACGTCGTCGGCCCGCCTCGAAATGACCTCCTGCGGAAGCAGCGCACGCTGCTGCGTTTCGTGGACGCGCCATCCCAGGATCGTTGGCAGCCCCGTATGGCTGCTGATGCGAGCCCCCCAGCGGTACTCGGGCAGCAGCGCCTCGGCGATGACGGGCGTACCGCTGACCGTCGAACGTAGCCACCGGATCGCATCCAGGTCGGGCGCGAGCGCGAAGGTCGTTCCCGCTTCGGTATGCGTGGCTGTTCGCATGAAGGCCTCCCCGTCCAGGGTGAAGCCCGCGTCGGACGGAAACCGATCGTGCCACCGGGCCCGGGTCGCCAGCACCGGATAGGAGGCGGCGGCCGCCACGAGCGCGCACGCGAGACCCACCCACACGGCGCCGGCTGCGTCCATCCACGCCGGCCGGGCGCATAGCAGGCGCCAGCCGTCCAGGATGACGGCGGTCCCCGTCGCGGCGCCCATCGACAGCAGCACCCACGCCTGCAGGTAGAACTTGAACACCGTGTTCATGCGTCCGATGTCACCAGCCAGCACGACGAACTCGACCAGCACGGTCAGCAGCAGGCCCGTCGCCGCGAGGAGCCCGGCGAAGCCCAGGGCGGCCACGCCCCGGTGGTCGCGCCTGACGGCGGTGGCTCGCGCGGCTGCGACCCAGGCCACCGTGCTGGAGATGAGAAACAGGAAGAGGCCATGGATGGCCAGGTATGCCGCCACGCTGGTGTGTGAGCCGTGCCAGAGGCGGAACGACCCGTAGGCCTGACCGTAGCGCTCGAAGAAGGGCCAGAACAGGAGCCGGCTTGCGGCAACGACCGTGACAGCTTGCATCGCCGCCATCGCGCCAACTCTCAGGAGCGACTCGCCCTGACCTCGGCGGAGCCAGCCGCCGAAGAGCAGGCCGGCCACCACGATCGCGGAGTAGGTGGGGTAGTCCCACGCGTTGAGGGGGAAGAGCGCTCCGAGCGCGAGTGCCAGCATGCCGAGCCGCACGGATGCGGACGCGGGTGGGCCCGGCGGGGAGGCCGGCAGCAGCGCGCTGAGGACGAGGGCCAGCACCAGCACCGTGAATGGCAGGCTCATCGCGTGCGCGTGGAGATCCCCATAGAGGAACGTGAAGAACGGAAACTCGCTGATTGGGGCAGCCTCGCTCGCGAGGTGCGGTATCGCGCGGGTTGCCGTCCAGAACCATTCGAAGAACGGCGTGCTCGACCAACTGTCGTCCGCAATCGTTCGAATCAGCCGCCCCGCGTCAATCAGGTTCCCGAGCACCGTGACGAAGAGCGCACCGGCGATGCCGTGTGCGATCGCGAAGCCATCGAGGTC
>JAWKHU010000087.1:0-24045 GCA_041394685.1 Vicinamibacterales bacterium | reverse complement strand
ATGCCAGCGTCGCTGATTCGTGTCGGCGCGCCCGAATCCGTGTAATCTGCGGCTCCTATGGTCCTCAGCCTCATCCGTTCCATCTGCGCCATCGGCGCCATCTGCGGCCTCTGCGCCATCTACGGCCTCGCCCCCTCCGCGGCCCTGGCGCAGGCACCCGCCGTCACCATCCGCGCCCGCACCATCATCGGCGGCGACGGACGGGTCGTATCGGGGAACACCGTCACCGTGCAGGACGGCAAGATCAGCGGCATCGGCACGTCGACGGCACCCGCGACGATCGATCTCGGCGACGCCACGCTCCTGCCCGGCTTCATCGACACCCACGTCCACATCGACTGGCACTTCAACGCCGAGGGCCGGTATCACACCGGGCCCGAGCCGCCCGAACAGAACGCGCTGTACGCGGCCGAGAACGCCTACCGCACGCTGATGGCCGGCTTCACGACCATCCAGAGCGTCGGCTCACCGCGCGACAAGCCGGTGCGCGACGCCATCGCCCGCGGCGTCCTGCCCGGCCCGCGGCTGCTCACCTCGCTCGGCCAGATCAGCAACCCGAAGGCCACGCCCGACGAACTCCGCGCCATCGTCCGGCAGCGCAAGGCCGATGGGGCCGACCTGGTGAAGATCTTCGCGTCGGCCAGCATCCGCGACGGGGGCACGCCGACCCTGACGCAGGATCAGCTGGACGCGGCATGCGGCGAGGCGAAGGCGCAGGGCCTGCGCACGCTCGTCCACGCCCACAGCCCTGAGTCGATGATGCGCGCCGCCCGCGCCGGCTGCACCCAGGTCGAGCACGGCTCGCTCGCCACGCCGGAGGCGTTGACGATGCTGGCCGACCGCGGCGTCTACTTCGATCCCAACATCGGGCTCGTCACGCAGAACTACCTCGAGAACAAGGCGAAGTTCCTCGGCATCGGCAACTACACCGAGGAGGGCTTCGCGGCCATGGAGAAGGGCCTGGCCCTGAAGGACCAGATGTTCCCGGCGGCGCTGAAGACGCCGGGCCTCAAGATCGTGATGGGCACTGACGCCGTGGCAGGCGCCCACGGGCAGAACATCCGCGAGGCCCTGGAGCGCGCCAGGTCGGGCCAGCCGCTGCCCGAGGTCATCCGCTCGCTCACCTCGGTGTCGGCCGAGTCCCTGGGGCTGGGTTCGGAGATCGGCAACATCGCGCCGGGGTTCACGGCGGACCTCGTGGCCGTGGACGGCAACCCGCTGCAGGACGCAGACGCGCTGTCGCACGTCCGCTTCGTGATGCGCGGCGGGCGGGTCTATCGCGGCCCGACGCCCTGAGGCGCGGCGTCGGCGGCGGTGTGCACGACCTGATAGATGGTCATCGCCCCGTTGTGGAACACCTCGGCGAAGCGGTCGGGCGCCGCGTGGTATCGATCGTCAACGCCGGGGTGGCGCTCCCGCTCCGGCCCGCCGACCAGCACGTAGTCGATCCCCACGCGCTCCGCCAGCCGGTACGCCTCGTCCACATCGTCGTCGAAGAGGCGCTGTACTCGTCGCGAGGCTTCCTCGTACTTCGTCAGCGGCGTCATCGAGATGGGGAGGCCGACGGCCATCCGCCGCGCGGCGAAGGCGGGCACGTACGCCCAGGCATCGGTGCCGCGGGCAATTGGATCCACCTGGACGCGGGCCTCCGGCGGTGTCTCGTGCCGCAGCCAGTCCAGGCCCGCGAGCTCGTCGGGTGACAGCACGAAGGTCCAGCGGAAGCCAGGGCCCATCGCGGTTGGACACGTCCCGCGTGTTGAGCCAGTCGAGCGCCGCGGTCGGCAGGCCCGCCAGCGCCACGATGCCCAGCACCGCAATCCCCGCCACGCGCCACCGCGCCGACGCGGCCACTTCCGAGAGGGCCGTGGCAATGATCGGCGCCAGCAGGATGAAGATGTACGGGCCAACGCGGAAGGCCACGTAGACGCCCTGGATGTCCCGGACGTCGACGAAGAAGTAGAGACCCGCGCACACCGCCAGCAGCACGCCAAGCGGGACCCACGACCCGAGCTGCCCGCGCCGCCACCCGGCCGCCACCCCGGCCAGCGCCGGCAGGACGACGGGGCCGAAGCTCAGCGCAAGGACGGTACCGGTCGCGATCTGCGCCAGCGGGTTCAGGCCGAAGATGAAGGTGCCGGCGTCTCCGGGCGCGCGATCCACGTAGCCGAGTGCGAGCACCAGCAGCGCGGCAAGCGCCAGCGGCGCCGCGCCAGCCAGCGCGTGGGGAACGATGGCCCCCCACCCGCCGCGCCGCGCGAGGCGCACCAGCTCGTACGCCGCGGCCGCCACCGCCACGATCAGGCCGGTGAACGAGCTGACGATGACGCCGATCCCGATGCAGGCGGTCCCGACGGCGACCGCGGCCGGATCGCGCTCGTGCCGCCGGTGCGTGATGGCGATGAACCCCAGCAGCGCCACCGCCATCGCGAGCTCGTGGTGCGGGTGATACCAGAGCGTGCGCTGCAGGCCGTCAACGGGCAGCCCGCCGAACCACCATCTCGTGAGGCCGTCAACGTTGAGCGAGTGGAGCTCGTTCCACGAGACCGCCCCGCGTGCGTAGCGCCAGAGCGCGACCAGGCCCTCGAAGCTGCTGCAGCACACCACCCACCAGACCGCCGCGGCGCTGGCCCAGGGCCCCGCGGCGAAGGCGCGGACGAACCCGTACAGGAACGCGAGGAATGCAGCGCCCACCAGGGCGTGCTGCACGCGGAGGAGCGCATCCAGGTCCACCACGCCGTCGGCCGCGCGGAACTCCACCGCACTCGGCAGGTGGGGCAGCCAGTAGTAGTGCAGCACGTCGCCGACGAAATAGGGGTTCTGCGGCAGGAAATCGCCCTTGGCCAGCTCGGTGACGACCGCACGCTGCCACACGTAGTCGGCGGTGAAGTAGGCGTGGTACGCGCGGCCGTCCGGCAGGGCGGCGCCGACGCGTGCGAGCGGCGGCGCCAGGACGATCGACGCCAGGAGGAGCACGGCAAGGAGCGCTGCGCGGTCTGCCGGGCGGGCGTCCGGCAGCCGCCACCGCCCGCGCAGGCACGCGGCAGGCCAGGCGATCGCGCAGGCGACGGCGGGCGACGCCAGCAGCAGCCACGCGCCGCGCGCACCGAGCGACCAGAAGAGCAGGAGCACCAGCGCCGTAACCGCGTGCCCCAGCAGGGGGCCCAGGGTCAGCGCCGGCAGCCACGCGCCTGGAGCGTCGGTGACGCGCCGGACCGCGACGACGCCCGGCACTGCGTGCAGGACGAGCAGGGCCGCGCCGCCTGCCACCGCGAGTAATGACGCCAGCGTGAGGAGCGCGGCAGCCGACACCAGGCCGACGACGGCCCCCATGAGTCGCGTGGATGTCGTCGTCACAGCCGCGTGGCCACGTAGATGACGTGCGGGTACGGCAGGTAGTCCACCATGCTGTGGCGGTATGCCTCGAACCCCGCCTCGTGCAGCAGGTCGAGCACCTCGGCCTGCGACCAGTAGTCCACCGGTGTGCGCCAGTCCATCAGCTTGTCGAGCGCGAAGGTGAACCAGCGCTTGTAGGCGGGCGCGGTCTCGATGTCCTTGATGATGAGGCGGGCGCCCCGCGGGAGGCGGGCCGCGATGGCCGCTACCAGGTCTCGCGCGGCGCCGCGGGGCACGTGATGAATGAGGTCGAGCATGTACACGGCGTCAACGACCGGCAGGACGAGCGGCTGGCGTGCGTCAGCGACGTCGAAGCGCGCCTGGGCGACGCCGAGGCGGTCGGCGGCGCGGCGCGCCATCTCGATGCGGCGGGGGTTGAGGTCGAGCCCGTGGATGCTGAGGCCGGGACGCGTGAGCTGGTAGTAGAGGGCGAACAGGCCGAAGCCGCACCCGATGTCCAGCACGCGCCCCTCCGCCGGGAGATACTGGCCGACCTCCTCGAGAAAGCGTTGCCGCAGGATCTGGAATCGAACCCGCGAGTAGGCCCGGACGATGCGGTCGTCGTAGGCGCCGATGACGGCGGCAATGGCGTCGCGCCGGTGGCGCGGAGTGCCGAGCGGCCGACGAGGGGCGGATGTCCGGGCCTGAGCACGCATGCGGAGACGCCGGCGGGCCGGTGCCCGCAGATTACCGCCCGCCCTTCGCGGCGTCAATCGCCGCGGACCGATTCGCGCGCAACGTCCCGGTACAATGGGGACCATGCGAACGGCGGCCGAGGTGGTGATCGTGGGCGGCGGCTGCATGGGCTGCAGCGTGGCATGGCACCTGGCGGCGCGCGGCCTCACCGACGTCGTGCTGATCGAGCGCGAGGCGCAGCTCGCCACCGGATCCACCGGCAGGAACGCGGGCGGCGTGCGCCACCAGTTCTCCCACCCGGCCAACATCGCGCTCTCGATCGAGTCGATCGCGATGATGCGCGACTTCGAGGCGCGGGTGGGCCCGCCCATCGACTTCCACCAGGACGGGTATCTCTTCCTGGTCTCGCGCGCCGCCAATGTCGCCGCCTTCCAGCAGAACATCGCCCTGCAGCAGCAGATGGGCGTGGACGTGCAGTGGCTGGACCCGGCCGAAGCCGCCTCACACGCTCCCGGCATCGACACGACGGGGCTGCGCGGGGCAGCCTGGTGCGCGGCGGACGGCGTCGCGGACCCCAACGGCGTGACCATGGGCTTTGCAAAGGGGGCGCAGGCGCGGGGCGTCGAGATCGTGCGCGACACGGAAGTGACGGGCATTCGCCTGGAGCACGGCCGGGTGGCCGGGGTGCAGACCTCACGAGGGACCATCGCCACGCCGCTCGTGGTGAACGCGGCGGGGCCCTGGGCCAAGGCCATTGGCCGCTACTGCGGCGTGGACGTGCCGGTGACGCCCGAGCGCCGCCACATCTTCATCGCCACGCCGGAACGCGGCGCCTCGTGGGACGCGGCCGAGTGGGACGGGCGCATGCCCCGCTCGCGCGTGCTGGTGATCGACTTCGAGAGCACCTTCTACTTCCACCGGGAGGGCTCCGGGCTGCTGTTCGGGATGGGCGACCCGGACGAGACGCCGGGGTTCGACCTGACGGTGCGCTGGGATTTCCTGCCGCGCGTGACCGAAGTGGCCGATGCCGGCTGCCCGCGATGGCGGATGCCTCCGTCTCACACGCGTGGGCGGGCCTCTACGAGATGACGCCGGACCACAATCCCATCATCGGGCCCTCCGGCGACGTGCCGGGCTTCTACACCATCGCCGGCTTCAGCGGCCACGGCTTCCAGCACTCCCCGCCGCCGGCCGCATCCTCGCCGATCTCATCACCGGCCACGACCCGCGGTTCGACCTCACGCCCTTCGCGCACGATCGCTTCACCACCGCCACCCGCTCCGGCGAGCTCAACGTGGTCTGAACCACGAAGGGCACGAAGGACACGGAGGGCACGAAGATCCTTCTGAATTCTGAATTCAAAATTCTGAATTCAGAAAGTCCCCTTGACCACCTTTCCTTCCTTCATCACGAACATCACGTGGCGAAGGGCGGCGATGTCCGCGGTGGGGTCGCCCTCCACGGCGATCAGGTCGGCCAGCAGGCCCTGCCGGATGCGGCCGACGCGGGTGTCGAGGCGGAAGGCCGCGGCGTTGCCGGAGGTGGCCGCCGTCGTGGCCGCCAGCGGCGTCATGCCCCAGTCCACCATCAGTTCGAGTTCGCGCACGTTGTCGCCGTGCGCGTAGACGCCGACGTCACCGCCGAAGCACATCTTCACGCCCGCGGCGAGGGCGGCCTTGAAGGTGTCGCGCTTCCGGCGGATGCGTTCCGGCTCGGGCTCGCTGCCCGTCTTCCAGCCCGCGTACTGCGCCGTCGCGTCGGGTGCGGCCAGCGTCGGGCAGTAGGCCACGCCCTTGTCCACCATCAGCTTCCAGATCTCAGGAGTGCCGTCGTCGCCGTGCTCGATCGTCTCCACGCCGCCAAGGATGGCCCGCCGCATGCCCTCGGCAGTGCCCGCGTGTGCGACGACCGGCCGGCCGCTGCTCCGCGCCGTCTCGACGATGCGGGTGATCTCCTCGAGTGAGAAGGTCGGACGCGACTCGCCGTTGGGCCCCCACCGATAGTCGGCGTAGATCTTGATGAGGTCCACGCCGTGGCCGATCTGGTTGCGCGCTACGCGGGTCACGCCCTCGAGGCCGTCGGCCTCCTCCGCCCCCTGCGGCACCCGCCACTCGGCCGCGAAGCCCTTCGGGCCGTAGCTGCCGGTGGCCACCATGGCCGGGCCCGCCACCAGCATGCGCGGCCCCGGCACGATCCCGTCGCGAATGGCGTCGCGCAGGCCGACGTCCGCGTATCCGGCCCCCTCACTCCCCAGGTCTCGCACCGTCGTCACGCCCGCCTGCAGCGTCCGCTCCGCGTGCACGACGCCGCGCGCCACGCGATAGGCCACCGACTCCTTGAGCACCTGGTCGTTCCACGTCGTCTCGTTGTAGGGATGGAGGAGAAGGTGCGAGTGGCCCTCGATGAGCCCGGGCATCAGCGTCAGGCCCGGCAGCCGCACGGTGCGCGCGCCAGCCGGGACGGTGATGGAGGACGAGGGGCCGGCGGCGGTGATGCGGGCGCCTTCGACCACGACGGACCAGTTGGCGTGGAGCTGCTCGCCGTCGAACACCGATTGCGGGATGAGCACGGCCGCAGATGGCGCGGATTGCGTGGAGGCCGCAGATGACGCAGATGGCGCAGGGGCCACAGATGGCGCAGATGGCGCGGAGGCCGCAGATGGCGCAGAAAGGGCAGAGAGGGGAGAGACGGGCAGGCACCGACACGAGCAGGAGCAGCGACAGAGCGGTCGCAGAGAGCTTCATGGGCGCGAAGTATACTGCCCGCGCGTCGTCGATCGCGGGCGGCGCATCGGACGGCGTGAGATCGCATGGCGCAGACGACACCGCAATCCGGCAGTCCCCTCACGCGCCTCGCTGGCGGCGCGGTCGTCGCCGGTGTCGTGGCTGCCGGCCTGACCCTGTTCACGCCGGCGGAGCCGGCGCCTCGTCCGCTGGCCAACGGCCCATCCTCCGGCGCGTCAACCTCGCCGGGATCCGCGACGCGACCACCCGAGACCTGGGCGGCCGCGTTTCCGTTGACGCCTTCCGAGGTGCATGTCTCGGCCGACGACCTGCAGGCCCCGGCATCGGAGGGACGCGAGGCGGCGGCAGCGCTCGATCGCGCGCTGGTTCCCTATCGCAGCGGGGACTACGCCAGGGCGGCGGTGGAGCTCGAGACCGTGCTCCTCGACCACCCGGACGATATCGGGCGGCGCTCTACCTCGGCGTGGCGCGCCTCTATGCGGATGAGCCGCAGGCGGCGCTCGAGGTGCTGCGGCAGGCCGAGCAGAGCCCGCGGGAGGACGTGCGGGCTGACGTCGCGTGGTACACGCTGGTCGGCATCGCGCGCCTGCGCGATCCGTCACAGGCGGAGACCGACGCGCGCGCGCAGTGCGCGCGCGATCCCCGGGGCGCCGCCCGGCAGTGCCGGGCCGTCGAGGCACTGGACGCCGCGGGCGCCGGGCGCTAGCCGTTCCGGTCGGTCGGACTATACTTTGCCGTTGATCCGGCCTCATCGGGCCGGATTGTCTTTCCGATGAGGTTCACGCCTATGTTGTCCCGGTCACAGGTGTCGCGTGCGGTGTCCCTGCTGGCGCTGGCCGTCGGGCTCGCCGTCTCCGGCGCGCCCGCGTTCTCGCCGCTCCTCCGCGCGCAGGGCGATCCCAATGTCGTCGTGCCGCCCGCGGCCTTCGACGATCTCAAGTGGCGCCTCGTGGGCGCGACGCGCGGCGGCCGCGTGACCGCCTACTCCGGCGTCCGCCAGCAGCCGCACACCTTCTACATGGGCGCGACCGGCGGCGGGGTCTGGAAGACGGAGGACGCCGGGATCACGTGGGAACCGATCAGCGACGGCCAGATGAACACCGGCTCCATCGGCTCGATCGACGTGGCGCCGTCCAATCCCGATCACGTGTGGGTGGGCACCGGCAGCGCCGCCATCCGCTCCAACGTCATCATCGGCCGCGGCGTCTACAAGTCCGTTGACGCGGGCGGCACGTGGGAGTTCATGGGCCTGAAGGAGTCGGGCCAGATCGGCGGGCTCAAGATTCACCCCACCGACACCAACACCGTGTGGCTGGCCGCCCTGGGGTCGCCGTTCGGTCCCAACGACGAGCGTGGCATCTTCAAGACCAGCGACGGCGGCAGGACCTGGCGGAAGACGCTCTTCGTCAACAACGAGACCGGTGGCCGCGACATCGAAGTGGACTGGCAGAACCCCGACGTCCTCTACGCGGCGATGTACAAGGGCTTCCGCAAGGGCTGGGACATCATCAGCGGCGGTCCCGCGTCGGAAGGCGGCATCTACAAGTCCACCGACGGCGGCGAGACGTGGACGCACAAGACCGCGGGCCTCCCCACCGACCTCATCGGCAAGATCGACATCGACATCTCCCGCAGCAACCCGAAGGTGCTGTACGCCATGGTCGAGGCGCTGGGCGCACAGGGCGGGCTCTACCGCTCGGACGATGCGGGCGAGTCGTGGACGCTGGTGAACAACAGCCAGCGCCTGCGCGCGCGGCCCTTCTACTTCAACTACGTCTCAGTGAACCCGAAGAACGAGAACGAGGTCTACGTCAGCGAGCTCGGCTTCCACAAGTCCGTTGACGGCGGCAAGACGTTCACCACCATTCCCACGCCGCACGGCGACAACCACGGCGTCTGGATCAACCCCGATCAGCCCCAGATTCTGCTCGAGGTCAACGACGGCGGCGCCAACGTCAGCCTCAACGGCGGCAAGAGCTGGTCGTCCATCCTCAACCAGCCGACGGCCGAGTACTACATGGTGGCCGTGGACGAGCAGTATCCCTACCGGCTCTACATGCCCCAGCAGGACAACTCGACCCTCGTGATCCCGAGCGTGCCGCCGATGTCGTGGGGCTACGAGCACCCGGCACAGGCGTGGGGCCAGGCGTCGGGCTGCGAGACCGGCGCCATCTGGCCGAAGCCCGACGGCAAGGTGATCTGGGGCGCCTGCAAGGGCGAGGTGGGCCGCTACAACGTGGAGACGGGCCAGGAGAAGCACTACTGGGTCTACCCGCAGAACCGCTACGGGACCGACCCCGACGACATCAAGTTCCGCTTCCCGCGGCAGACGGTCGTCTACGTGTCGCCCCACGACTCGCGCGTCATCTACCAGGCCTCCCACGTCCTGCACCGCTCGACCGACGAGGGCATCTTCTGGGAGATCATCAGCCCCGACCTGACCGCGCACGAGGCCGAGTACCAGATCGTGTCGGGCAGCCCCATCACGCGCGACGTCACGGGTGAAGAGGTCTACTCCACCATCTACGCACTGACCGAGGCGCGCAACGAGCGCGGCGTGCTCTGGGTCGGCGCCAACGACGGACCGGTGCACGTGTCGCGCGACAACGGCAAGACGTGGAAGGACGTCACGCCGCCGGGCCTGGTCGGCGCCCGCATCCAGAACATCGAGGACTCGCCGCACGCGCGCGGGCGCGCCTACATTGCCGCGTACCGCTACATGCGCGAGCACGACCTCAAGCCCTACCTCTACCGGACCGACGACTACGGCGCCACCTGGACGCTCCTCACCGACGGCACCAACGGCATCCCCGGCGACTTCCCCACGCGCGTCGTGCGCGAGGACCCGCGGCAGCCGGGCCTGCTCTACGCCGGCACCGAGTTCGGCGCGTTCGTGTCCTTCAACGCCGGCAAGAACTGGCAGTCGCTGCAGATGAACCTGCCGGTCACGCCCGTCACCGACATCCGCGTCCACCGCAACGACCTGGTCATCTCGACCATGGGCCGCTCGGCGTGGATCATGGACAACATCACCCCCCTCCAGCAGCTCGCCTCCATCGTCGCAGGCGGTTCACGCGCGGGGGCCGACGACGCCGCGGACGCAGGCTCGGGACCGCATGCCGACGGCACCGTGCAGGCGGCTGCGGACAACTGCCGCCGATGATCGTCTTCGCGCCGCGCGAGGCCATCCGCATGCGCAACAGCAGCGCGCCCGCCTCGACCGAGGAGCCGGAGTATCCGGGCATGAGCGCGGATCGATCTCTTCTTCCAGAACGCGCCGGGCAGCGACACCACGCTCGCCATCGCCGACGCGCGCGGCCAGGCCCTGAAGACGGAAGGTGCTGGCCGGGAACGCCTCGGCGCCCGAGACCCGCGGCGGCTTCCGGCGCGGCACGCCCAGCTCCCCCGGCATCAAGGCCGAAGCCGGCATGCAGCGCATCATCTGGGACCTGCGCTATCCCGGCCCCTGGGCGCCCAACGCGCCCGACGGCGGCCCCGGCGGCCCGCTCGTGCCGCCCGGCAAGTACACGATCACGCTGACGGCGAACGGCCAGACGACCACGCGGACGCTCGAGGTGAAGTCGGACCCGCGACTGGCGGCCGACGGGGTGAGCGACGGCGACCTCGCCGAGCAGGTGAAGCTGCAGCTCGACATCCGCGACGCGATGAGCGACGCACGCAAGCTGCAGCAGGGCATCGAGCAGGCGATGAAGGCCCAGGGCGTCAAGCCGGTCGCGGCGGCACTGCCCGGCGAGAGTGTCACCTCCAAGACCTACGACCATCCCCTGCAGAAGCTGTGGGCGCAGGTGGCCGATACGCCCGGGATTTACACGCAGGGCATGCTGGTAACGCAGCTCAACAACATCCAGCGGATGATCGGCCAGGCCGATCAGAAGGTGGGCAAGGACGCGTACGACCGCTTCGGCGACCTCCAGCAGGAGCTGGCGCGGCTGCAGGCCGAGTTCAAGAAGCTCGCGCAGTAACGCGCCTGCTCGCCTGCCATCGAACACGAACGCCGGGGTGCGCCCCGGCGTTCGTTCTGCATGGCCTCCTACGGCGCCTGCTTCGGCGCCGGCTCGAAGAGCGCCAGCATCTGCGCCTCGGACGGCGGCGCCAGGACGTGCTGCGTGGCGAACGCGTCGGCGCCCGGATACGCCGTTGCCCGAATCCGTGCGGCGGCGGCAGCGAGGTCGAAGGCTGTGGCGGAAGTGCACCCTTCCCGTCCAGCAGCAGCCAGCATACGCGCCGGGATCCGCGAAGGGCATGCCCACGCTGCCGGCATTCACCACCCGGAGGCCGCCGACATGGCGATCGAACGCCATGTGCGTGTGCCCGCACACGACGAGGTCCGCGTCCACCCCCGCGAAGGCGGGCCCGATGCGGGAATCTGGTGTGCGGATGGTGAAGATGTCAACGTCGCTCACTGGCGTCGCATGGCAATAGAGGGTCCGGCCTGCCGGGATCTCGCCGGAGATGGTCTCGGGCCACGAGCGCACCCACGCGACCAGCTCCGCGGTCAACTGCGCCGCGACCCAGTGAATGGCCGGCTGATACGCCGCCGGCACGGTTGCGAGCGGCTGGCCGTCGATCGAGGCGAGGACCTCGCGCTCACCGTTGCCGCGGAGCGCGCGCACCGGCACGTCGAGCCTCTGCAGCCGTTCGAGGCACGCCACCGGCATCGGGCCCGGCAGCACGTCTCCCCCGATGACGACCTCGTCCACACCGGCCTCGCGTACGTCGTCGAGCACGGCCTCGAGTGCCGGCAGGTTGCCGTGGATGTCGTACAGCGCCGCGACGCGCATGGTCAGGCTCCCGCCGTTCCCGCGACACGCGCGAGGTATCGCTGGAACTGGAAGCGATTCTCGAGCAGGTTCAACCCGGTGACGAAGGTGGACGGTCCGCTGGCCGCCACCTTCACCACCATCGTCGTCAGCACAGCAGCTGGCGCGGGCCTCGTCGAACGCGGCGACGAACCCGTCGCGCGTGCGCACGGTGCAGGTGCGCGGGATGCCGGCCGCGGCCGCCAGCGCCGCCAGGTCCGTGCCGGTGGACGTCGCCGTGGGGAAACCGCCCACGGACAGCAGGCTCTCGTTGTCGAATACGACGTGCAGCAGGTTGCCCGGCCGATAGCGGGCCAGCGTCGTGAGGCCGCCGAGGTTCATCAGGAGCGACCCGTCGCCGTCCAGCACGACCACGCCCCCGGTGCGGCTGTGCGAGCGCGATGCCCAGCCCCATCGACGAGGCCAGGCCCATGGCGTGCTGCAGGTAGAAGAAGTTCTCGCGGTGGCCGAGCGACTGCAGCTCCGCCGCGACGGCGCCCATGATGGTGACGACGGTGAGGTCGGCCAGTCGGTCGTAGACGGCGCCCAGCGCGTCGAGACGCGTGAGTGCGGGGCTCATGCGGGCTCCTCCCACATCAGGTCGCGGCAGAGGAGCAGCGCGGCCGGCTTGTTGGCGGCGTAGGCCAGCGTCTGGGCCTGGCCACGCGCGTGGCGACGTGCCCGGGTTGTTCGAGCCGCGCGAACGGGATGCGGAGCGTCTGGAGCACGGCCTCGGTGACGGCGCCGCCTTCGGTCTGCCGGGATCGCGCTCACCCATCGTGCCGCGATCGCTGATCAGCATGAGGAGCGGGATGCGGTAGAGCTGCGCGCCGGACACGATGCCGTTGATCGAGGCGAGGAAGCCGTGGTTCTGCATCAGCATCGCCGACCGCATCCCGGCCAGGTGCGCGCCGGCGGAGATGCCCACGCCCTCTTCCTCCGGGCGGTGCGCACGATCATGTCGGGATCCTCCTCGGCCAGGCGGATGAGGTGGACCAGCCAGGTCTCGGGCAGCGCGGACAGCAGGCGGATGCCGCATGCCGTGAGCGCGTCGTAGACCACGCGGGAATGGATCGTGGAGACCGGAGACATTGGGGGGATAGTAGCGCGGGGGCGGGGCCTGGGGCGGGGGCGTGGGGCTTGCGGGCTTGCGGGCTTGCGGACTTGAGGACTTGGGGCTTGGGGCTTGGGGGTTGCGGACCTGGGCTCCGAAAGGTCGGACGTTCAAGCCCTCAAGCCTTCAGGCCTTCAAGCCTCAAGCCTTCGGCCTTCAAGCCCTCGCCCGCGCCCTCAAGCCCGCCCAAGCCCCGCCCCTCTCTGCCCCCCACGACTATGAGACAGTGTGGCGATCGTCCGCTCCGTATGGCCGGGCTGCGGGGGCGGGTTCGTGGGTCACGCAACGAGAGGAGGCGGTCATGCGGCGATGGCTGGTCGGCGTCCTGTGTCTCGTGGGGTGGCGGGCCTGGGGGTGGCCAGGGCGGCGCTCGAGGAACGGCGGGTGGCCGCGCAGAGCCGGCCGGGCGTGCAGGCGCCCCGCTTCGAGGTCGATCCCTTCTGGCCCAAACCTCTGCCCAATCACTGGGTGCTCGGCAACGCCGTCGGCGTGGGTGGACGAGCGCGACCACGTCTGGATCATCCACCGCGGCTCCGACACGCTCGACAACAACGAGAAGGGCCTGGAGTTGAAGGCGGCCGAGGCGTGCTGCGCCGGTGCGCCGCCCGTCCTGGAGTTCGACGCGCAGGGGAACCTCGTGCAGTCGTGGGGCGGGCCCGGCAACGGCTACGACTGGCCCGCGTCCAATCACGGCATCTTCGTGGATCACACGGGCAACGTCTGGATCGGGGGCAACGGCCCCGGTGACTCGCACATCCTCGGTTCACGCGCGAAGGCCGGTTCGTCGCGCAGTTCGGCAAGCCCAACGCCCGCGTGAGCGGACGGACGGCGCAGGGCAATCCCGTGTTCGAGCGCGGGAGCACGGACCCCGACAACTTCGGCCGCGTGGCCAAGGTCTTCGTCGAACCGACGGCCAACGAAGCCTACGTGGCCGACGGCTACTTCAACCGCCGCGTGGCCGTCCTCGACGCCGCGTCCGGGAAAATGAAGCGGTTCTGGGCGCCTACGGCAACAAGCCCGACGACTCCGTCCCCTGGGGCCGTACGATCCGGACGCGCCGCCCGCCCAGCAGTTCCGCAATCCCGTGCACTGCGCCGACGTGTCGGTGGACGGGCTGGTCTACGTGTACGATCGCCTGAACGACCGCCTGCAGGTGTTCCGCCAGGACGGCACGTTCGTGAAGGAGGCCTCCTCGCGAAGAACGGCCGAAGCTGTCCGGATCGGTGTGGACGTCGCCTTCTCGAAGGACGCGCAGCAGCTACCTCTTCGTCGCCGACGGCATCAACGACCGCGCCATCCTGCAGCGCGACACGCTGGAGCTGCTCACCAGCTTCGGCGACGGCGGCCGGCAGCCCGGACAGTTCTATGGCGTGCACAGCATCGCCATCGACTCGCAGGGCAACCTCTACACGACCGAGACGTGGGAGGGAAAGCGGATCCAGAAGTTCGTGAACAAGGGCCTCGCGCAGGTGACAACGCTCCACCAGGGCACCGTGTGGCCCAGCGGACAGTAAGGACGGAGGGACCGCCGCTCCTTCGGGCGTCGGGAGGAAGAAGGACCGTCGCTATCGCTCGCGGGGAGGAAGGACCGCGTCGCTCCGCTCGCGGGGGAGAGACGGGCCGCTGCGCTCGCCATGGCGCGGTCGCACTCCTGATCCTCCCGCCGAAGGCGGTCCTCCCGGCGTAGCCGGTCCTCTTTCCTCCCGCCGAAGGCGGTCCTATTCCTCCTTCTTTTCTCCTTCTTCTCTCCTTTTTCCTTCCTCCTTTTTCCCGCTCTTCTTCCCTGTCCCACTTCTCCCGGATCTCGGCGGCGCGCCGGGCTCGGCGGCGCACGGCCAGCGCACCCGTGCCCACGATGCCGAGCCACAACACCGTTGACGACGCCAGGAGCGGTACCCACATAGTCCACGTCCGCTGCCGCGACCAGAACTCGGCCTCGAACACGCGCGGCGTCCGCTGGATGGCGAGGCCCAGCGCCTCGTCGAAGGGTTGTCCGGCCGCGACGCCGCGCAGCGTGGCTGCCGGCGCCCCGGCCCCGTACTCGGCCATGAGGTCGCGCATCAGGGCAGACGCGAGGGTGTAGCCCCGCGTCTGTTCCGACTCGCTCCCCAGGAACAGCCGGTCCACGTCGCCGAGGCCCACGCGCGGGCCGAACAGCAGCGTCGTCGCCAGACGGGTGCGGTCCTCGAAGCTGCGGGGCCGTTCCACGGCCATGGCGAAGCCCTCGTGGAACCATCGCGCGACCGGCCGTCCGCGCGACGCCCGCACGACGAGCACGTGCGCCACCTCGTGGCGCAGCACGTCCTCCAGCGTGTCGTGGGGGTACGCCAGGGATCGGCCAGGGAACAGGACGACGAGGTCCTCTTCGCCAATCGCGTAGCCGGCCACCCACGGCGGCACCCGCCGCGACCACTCGCTGCCATCGGCCGCCAGCACGACACGGATCGGGGCGCCCGGCCCATCGAGGCCGGCCAGTCGGACGATGTCCGCGAGGGCTGCGGGGTCGAAGGCGCCCATACGCGTGCGCGGGCGGCGGCCAGGGCGTCAGGGGCCTCGATACGAAGGACCGGCGCGGGCTGCGCGGCGGCGGGCGCCAGGCTCCCCAGCCAGCCGCACACCGCCAGGAGCACCACCAGCGCGCGCATGTCTCCATTCTGCCGACGCCGGCCCCTGCAAGGAAATCCCGTCCCGCCGTTCAAGGGCGTGGAGGACATGCGTATGGCCGCATCCGGCCCCTGGCACTGGCTCCGCGCCGATCCGAGGCACGGGCAGATCACCACCCTCGCGCTGCTGCTGGCTTACGGCCTGGGGTGGCTCGCCTTCGACGTCACCGCCGCGCAGGTCCTCGTCACCGTGGCCACCGCCATCGCCGTCCAGCGCCTGGCGGACTGGTGGGCTGACCGTCCGCCCGCCTCCGGCGCCAGGAGCGCGCTCATCTCGTCGCCTCGCTGCCTGCTGCTCCGCACCGATTCGCTGCTGCTCGCCGCGGCAGCGGCGGCCGCGCTGTCGGCTCCAAGAGCCTGATTCGCGTCGGCGGCAAGCACGTGTTCAATCCGACCAACGTCGCGCTCGTCCTCATGCTGCTCGTCACCGATGCCGCGTGGGTGTCGCCCGGGCAGTGGGGCACGCACGCCATCTTCGCGTTCGGCATGGCCTGCGCCGGCTTGGCGGTCGTGCACCGCGCCACGCGCAGCGACGTGACCGTGGCCTTCCTGGCCGCGTACGCCGGCCTCGTGGCCCGGTCGGTTGGCTCGGCGAACCTACGACCATCCCGCTCCATCGCCTGGAGAGCGGGGCGTTCCTGCTGTTCGCCTTCATGATCTCCGACCCGAAGACCACGCCCGACTCGCGCGCGGGACGCTCCTCTTCGCCGTCCTCGTCGCCTCGGCGCGGCCTGGCACTTCGGGTTGTTCAGGACCAATGGCTTCCTGTGGGCGCTCGTGGCGGCCTCGCCGCTGGTGCCCGCGATCGACCGGCTCCTGCCGGCCGTCCGCTATCACTGGCCCGGCGCCGCTCCGGCCGCCGGCCGCTCACCGTGGAGGGTTCAGATGATTCGACGTGCAGCACTCGTGGCCATGGCCCTGTCGGGCGTGCCTCGGCTCCGGACGGGCCGAGGCCTTCTGCGGCTTCTATGTCGCACGCGCCGACGCTCTCCTGTTCAACAAGGCGTCGCGGGTGGTGCTCGCCCGCGACGGCGACCGCACCGTGATCACGATGGCCAACGACTTCCAGGGCAGCCCCCGGGAGTTCGCCATGGTGATCCCGGTGCCGACCTCCATCACGCGGGACCAGATCCACGTGGCGGACACCGCGCTGCTCGATCACCTGGATGCGTTCACGGCGCCGCGCCGGTGGAGTACTTCGACGCCGACCCGTGCGCGCGGTTCGAGCGCCGCCGGTTCGACCTGGCCATGCCGATGGCCTCGGCAAATCCCGAGATGGCCCGGCAGTCGGCCGCGGCGCGGGGCCTCGGCGTCACCATCGAGGCGCAATACACCGTCGGCGAGTACGACATCCTCATCCTGTCGGCCACGCAGAGCACCGGTCTCGAGCGGTGGCTGCGCGAGAGCGGCTACCGCATTCCGCCGGGCGCTTCCGACGTCCTCGGCAGCTACATCCGGCAGCAGATGCGCTTCTTCGTGGCGCGCGTGAACCTGACCGAGCAGGCCAGGCTCGGGTTTACGATGCTGCGCCCGATCCAGGTGGCTGCGAGTCGCCCTAGTTCATGCTGCCGCTCCGGCTCGGCATGGTGAACGCGGACGGCCCCCAGGAGCTGTTCGTCTACACGCTGACGCGCAGGGCCGCGTCGAAGCCGCGAACTACCGCACGGTGAAGCTGCGGACCGACGTGGAGATTCCCACCTATCTGAAGGACCCCGCCGAGTTCGGCCGGATATGCCCGGGCGATGTTCGACCATCACGTGGCGCAGGAGCAGATGCGGGCGGTCTTCCGTGATACGCGTGGGACATGGCCTGGTGCGACCCGTGCGCCGCCGATCCGCTCACGCCGGACGAGTTGCGCGAGCTGGGCGTATTCTGGAGCGGCGACGCCCGCATGCCGATGACGCCGGGCGGTCCGGCTTCGCGCTGCCGCGGGACGTCTTCGTGACGCGCCTGCACGTGCGCTACGACGCCGCACGCTTCCCGGAGGACCCGTGTTCCGTGGAAACGGGCGACCGCACCAACTTCCAGGGCCGCTACGTGCTGCGCCACAAGTGGACGGGCCCGATGCGGTGCGCGGAGGCCGAGACCTACGTCCGCACGCTGCCGGAGCGGGCGAGCGCGAGGCGCAGGCCCCGGGTGTCGCTGACCGGATGGTCCATCGAGGAGGTCCGCAGGCACATGGGGCTGGCGCGCCCGCCGGTGGCGGACCCCGGCGCCGACGCCTCGTGGTGGCGCCGGCTCTGGGGTCGGCCGTGGTGAGCGTGCCGCGTCAGCCGTTCAACAGGGCGTCGATCTTGCGCACCGTGTTCCAGTTGCGTCCGGTCCCAGTGGCATCGAGCGCCCGCTCGATGCGGGTGATGGTGAGCTTCGAGTTGCCAATCCCGTCCGGATAGGTGAGATACGCCTCCCGTCCGTGCACCTCGCGAGTCCTCCGTCCCGCGATGGCCGCGCCCAGGGCGGCGGCGGCCCCGCGGGCGGGCGTGGACTTGAGGCAGAAGAGCACGAGATGACCGGGTCGTCGGCCGCCGCCTGCGGGAACGGGTTGGCCCGGACGATGGACCGCCATTCTGCGGCCGTCCGCACGAAGACCTCGGTTCTCAGCGACAGGTCGGCTGCTGGGCGGCCTCGATGCGTGCCTCGAGGTCGCCGCCCCGGTTCTGCCGGAACAGGATGTTGCCGGTCTGCAGCAGCGTCCTCGCCTCCGCGAAGCCGGCCGCGGTGAACACGCGGACGAGATCGGCCATCGCCACCTTGTTGTGCGGGCCGAGGTTGACCGCACGCAGCAGGGCGACGTGCGAATAGGGCGACTCCCCGGTTGCCGGAGGCGTCATCGGCGTCCATCCGGCAGCGCGTGCTCGATGCGGCGGTCGGGGATGAGCCAGATCAAGGCCACCAGGACGTAGAGCGTCAACGATATCCAGGAGGCCACGAACGCGGAGGGGATGGCGATGATGTAGGCGAGGGGCGAGAGCTTGCCCTTCCAGTCGCTGCCGACCGCGCGTGCCAGCGTCGAGTCCGGCCCCTGCGCCGCGATGATCCGCAGCTGCAGCAGGTAGTAGGCGATCGCCGCCATGAGCAGGACCACCCCATACAGGGCGGATGGTGCGGCCGCGAAATGATTCTCCCCATCCAGCCGGTGACGAACGGGACGAGCGAGAGCCAGAACAGCAGGTGCATGTTGGCCCACAGGATGCTGCCGGAGACCTGATGGCAGGCGTGCAGCATGTGATGGTGGTTGTTCCAGTAGATGGCGATGTAGACGAAGCTCATGACGTAGCTGAGGAACACGGGCACCAGCGGCCCGAGCGCCTCCAGCTCAATCCCGTGCGGCACCTTCAACTCCAGCACCATGATCGATGACGATGGCGAGGACGCCATCGCTGAAGGCTTCCAGACGACTCTTGCCCATGCGTCGGTGCGGTCCTCCCCGGATCGACTGCCGGCTACCGTCCGGCAAACGGGCCAGCGGCCACCTTGCCCTGCGTGTTGGCAAGCGGCCCCAGCTCGGCGCGGCGACACCGCGGGCACTGGCTGCCGTCTCACTGCCGGTCTGGAAGCAGGTGAAGTCCGGGCGGTCCCGCCACGAGAAGGGGCCGCACAGCCGGACGCCCGCGCCGATGGCGGCGTCGTGCACGATGTTGATCGCCCGCTCGGAGTCGGGCTGGCCCTGCCGGTAGCCCGTGAAGTTGCCCAGGTCGCCGCTGGCGGCGAAGAGCGCGCTCACGCCGGGCACGCGCGCGATGTCGGCCGCGTTCTTCAGGCCCTCCAGCGTCTCGATCATCAGCACCAGCACGATGTTGTCGTTGGCCGTGGCCCGGTAGCCGCCCGGCACCCCGCCCCACATCGCGCCGTCGAACGCCTGCCCGCCGCCGTTGCTGCGGCGGCCGAGCGGCGGGAAGTACGTCCACTCCACGACCTCGCGCGCTTCCTCCACCGTGTCCACCGTCGGCACGACGAGGACCAGGGCACCCGCGTCGAGTGCATGCTGGATCTCGCGCTCGTCCGTGTACGCCACGCGCACGCCGGGCACTGCCCTGGCATGGGGGCACGTCCGCCACATGCGCGACACCGACTCCCAGTCGCGCTGGTCGTGCTGCATCTCGGTCCAGATGAAGTCGTACCCGGCGTTGGCCATGGCGCAGTAGGTGCTGGGATCGGTCGCGGCGAACAGCGTGCCGCCCGTGACCGTGCCCCCCTGCTGCATCTTCACCTTGACGGGGTTCCAGACGGTTGCGCCTGCCTGCGGGCTGAAGGCGCCGCCGTACTTCCACGTCGCCGGATCGAACGGACCGGTGTTCGCCGCGCCGGCCGGCGCGGTTTCGCGAGCACGGCTGTCAACGCCAGCCGGGGCGGCCAGCGGAAACTTCGCGGCGTCGGGCGCCGCGTTGTTGGCATAGGGATCCGCCGTGGGCGCCGGCGTCTGCCCCTGCGAGGCCGGCGTGGGCGCCGGCGTCTGCCCCTGCGGGGCCGGTGCGGGCGCCGGCGACTGGGCACGTGTTGCCAGCGCGCCGGCCGTCAGCGCGGCGGCCGTGGTCAGGACCAGGACGAACTGCTTCATGGAAGCCTCCAGTGGTGCGCGACCTGCGCGCGCCGAGTGTACCGGAAGTCCACGAGAAGCGGGCGATGACCGGGGAACGGGCCTCCCCTCCAGGCCAGGGGACGACACCCCGGGGCGTCGCCGCTCAGACGAACTGGCCCGCGTCGTTCACCCGCCGCAGCACGAACGTCGGGTTGTTGTGCGGACGTCCGGCCACGCCGGCCTCCAGCACCACGGTGTCGTGGAGCAAGTCGCTCGCGAAGTAGGTGCGCCGCAGTTCGAGTCCAGCTTGTGATCGTCGATGGCGCGGGCCAGTGCCTTGTCCTGCAGGTTGCGATCGACCTCGGCCTGCAGCAGCGGCACGCCGGCGTGCCGGGCGTGTTCGAACGGCCAGTTGAGCGCGATCCAGTTGAGCCCGCGGTTGCCGTTGCCGCCGCCGACGTCGAGTGCACGCCGCGGAACCACAGCTCCACCAGGCTTTGGCCGGGTGGCCGTCGTGGTCGCAGAGCCGCGTCAGCGGAAAGAAGGCACGGCTCTCGTCCATCGCCATCGCATGACGGCAGGTGTCCACGTTGTCGGGGAGGCTCAGCACGTGGCCGGCATTGACGAACCGACCGGGCAGGCCGAACTGCCCGACGATGTCCGAAGACGCCGATGAAGCGGATCCGCTGTCCCGGCAGTTCCGCGGCCACCTGGTTGGCAAACGACATGGCCAGCGCCGCGCCCCGGCTGAACCCCACCACGTCCACCACGTCGTCACCGCGTTTGCGGTTGCGCTTGAGCCGGGCGAGCGCCTGCTCCACGCGGCGATGCCCCCCCAGCCCGAAGGCCTCGGCCACCTTCAGGCCCAGCCCGGTCTGGGCGCGGCGGCCGATGCCCTTCATGTACAGGCTGCCATGGTCCTCGTCCGGGTCGGTGTTCTTGTCGGGGTCATCGTACGCGGAGAAGAAATCCACGACGTTGGTGTCGCGTGCGGCGTCGTCTTCGTCCTGGTTGCCGGTGCCGTCGAATGCGTAGAGCGCCATCGGTGCCTCCTCCTCCGTGTGCGCAGGGTTAGTGTCGGGATCGGGCGTTTCGCATCACGAGCCGCTGGCGTCCTGCTGGCGCGCACGCTCGTGCACGGCGAGCCATCGCGCGTAGGTGCGCAGCACGGGCCGCTCGATCAGCTTGCCGTCCACGACGAGCAGGCCCGTGTCCGCCGCCTCGAACGCCGCCATCACCCGCCGGGCGTGCGCCACGCTGGCCTCATCCGGCGTGAACACGCGGTTGAGCGCCGCAATCTGCCGAGTGGATGGCGCCCTTGCCCGTGAACCCGAGCTCGGCGGCCAGGGTGGCCTCCCGGATCATGCCGTCCTCGTCCTCGAGGTCCAGGAAGGGCACGTCCACGGCATCCAGGCCCGCCGCGGCCGCGGCGTGCACGACGCGCGAGCGGGCATGCTGGAGGGCCATCCAGGTGCCCCGGCAGCGGAGATCGGCCGCCATGTCAACGCCGCCGAAGAAGAGCGCCTCGATCCTCGGGCTGGACCGGGCGATGGCGTGCGCGGCCTCGAGCGCCTCGTTGGTCTCGACGATGACGTGCAGCCGGGTCTCGCGGCGATAGTCGTCCAGCAGGTCCGACAGCGCGCGCACTCTTCCGGCCGCGCACCTTGGGCAGCAGCACGGCATCGACGGCGCCCTCGCTCCGCACCAGCGCCTGCACGTCGGCCATGCCGTCGAGCGTGCGGAGGCAGTTGATCCGGATGACGCGCTCGACGCGGGCGGGACCCGCCGCGGTCGGCAGGTGGGCGAACGCGGCCTCGCGGGCCGCGGCCTTGTCCACAGGCGCCACGGCATCCTCCAGGTCGACGCAGACGATGTCGGCGCCGCTGGCGAGGGCCTTCGGGAACATGTCGGGGCGGGTGCCCGGCGCGAAGATGAACGAGCGGCGCGGGCGGACGTCGCGGGAGATGGGCACAGGCTGGAGTGTAGCCGCAGAGAGGCCGCAGAGGAGCCGCAGATGACGCAGATGAGCCCAGAGAAGCCGGCCGCAGAGCAGCCGCAGATGGCGCAGATACGCACAGAGGGCGGGCCGCAGGTGACGCAGATGCTGAAGGGACGCCGATGGTGGTTGACAACCACGTGTGCGCCGCAGCATCCTGACGGCCGCCGTTTCTGGTTCAGAGCGCTCGCGCCACCCTACAGCCGAGGTGCCCATGAGTACCGGACTGCTCCATCGGTGGATGGCTCCCGCCCTCGTGGGCGGGTTGGCCGTTGCCACCGCGCTTGCGATCGTCTCCCTGCCTGGCGCCGCGCAGCAGCGGGGGGAGTGGCCGGGCATTACCGGCGGGGACGACTCCACCCGCTATTCCGCGCTCGATCAGATCAACGCCTCCAACTTCGGCACGCTGAAGACGGCCTGGGAGTGGAAGGGCGAGGTGCCCGGCGTCGAGGTCGGCGAGATCAACGGCCGTGGCCTGCCCATCTACGTGGACGGGATGCTGTACACGACGTCGGGGCCGAGCCGCACCGTTGTCGCGATGGATCCCGCCACGGGCAAGACCGTCTGGGCTTTCCAGGAGCCGTCCACGCCGCGTCACGACTACTCGATGCGGTCGAACCACGGCAAGGGCGTCACCTACTACCGCCTCAACGGCAGGGGCGTCATCGTGATCGTGACGCCCGCGTTCTTCGTGCACGTCCTCGACGCCAAGACCGGCCAGCCGGTCGAGGGCTGGGGCAGCGGGGTCCCAGTGGCCGGCTTCCCGAAGACGGGGTCGGTGGACCTGCTGGAGGACCTCATCGCGGACTGGGAGCCGTGGACCTCGTCGAAGCAGACCTACGACGCCGCCAAGGGCCTGCCGCTGGAGCTCGGCTACATCACCAACTCGTCGCCGCCCATCGTGGTCAACGACGTCCTAGTCGTCGGCAACTCCGCCGAGCAGGGCTACAACCAGACGCGCATCGAGAACGTGCCGGGCGACATCCTCGCCTACGACATGAAGACCGGCAAGTTCCTGTGGAAGTTCCACGTGATTCCGCGGCCGGGCGAGTTCGGGCACGACACGTGGGAGAACGACGCGTGGGAGTGGACGGGCGACGTCTCGTCGTGGGCGCCGATGTCGGCGGATCCCGGGCGCGGCCTCGTCTACGTGCCCACCAACGGCCCGACGATGGACTATTTCGGCGGGTTCAGGCCGGGCGACAACCTGTTCAGCACGAGCATCATCGCGCTCGACGTCAAGACCGGCCGGCGCGTGTGGCACCAGCAGCTGGTCAAGCACGACATCTGGAACTACGACACGCCGACGGCGCCCATCCTGCTCGACGTCACCGTCAACGGCAACCGCATCCCCGGCCTCTTCCAGATCACGAAGCAGTCGTGGGTCTACTCGTACAACCGCGCGAACGGCGAGCCGATCTGGCCCCTGGAGATGCGGTCCGTACCGCAGTCCGAGGTCCCGGGCGAGAAGCTCGCCGCGACGCAGCCCTTCGTCACGCGGCCGGCGCCCTACGACCTGCAGGGGCGCACCGAGGACCAGGTCGTGGACTACACGCCGGAGATCAAGAAGCTGGCGCTCGAGCGCGCGCGGCAGTACGACCTGCTGGCGCCGCTGTTCGCCCCGCCGCGCCACCGCGGCAACGAGCAGGGGAAGGGCCACGTGAACGTCTGTCCCGGGGGCGGCGGCGGCGCCAACATCACGGGCCCGCCGGCGGCCGATCCGTCCACGGGCGTCATCTTCATCACGTCCACGAGCGGCTGCTCGCCCACCATCCTCGCGCCAGCCATCGAGCGCGACAACGACCGGATGACGGGCAAGACGGTGGCGCAGTGGGCCACGGCGCGCGGCAGCGCACCGCCACGCCCGCAGCCGGTGCCCAACGACCCGCTCGCTGGCATCCCGGATCTCTTCAAGGGCCCGCTCGGCCGCATCACGGCCATCGACATGAACACCGGCGAGCACCTGTGGATGATTCCGCACGGCGACATGGACGCGAAGCAGCAGGACGCCTTCCGCAACAACCCCCTGCTGAAGGGCATGACGGTTGACACCAACTGGGGACGCCGCGGACACGCCGCGATGGCGGCCACGGCCACGCTGCTGCTCGCCACGGGCCAGACGGCCGATGGGCAGGCGCAGCTCTTCGGGATCGACAAGAA
>JAWKHU010000086.1:0-24710 GCA_041394685.1 Vicinamibacterales bacterium | reverse complement strand
GCCCGTAGCCCTGGTAGATCGGCGTGCCCGTCATCTGCTCCCAGCGCTCGCCCACCGCGGGGACGAGCGCCATGCCGCCAGCGACCGAGCCACGGAACGTCCACGACGAGCGCGCGGCGAACCACGGCTCGTGCATCAACCCGGCGAAAAGCGTATTCACGCCGGTGAACCACGTGATGGGCTCGGCCTCCAGGACCGTCTTCAGGTTGGACAGCGGGCGCGGACTGGGCACGAGGACGTCGCGTCCGCCGGTGACGAAGAAGAGCATGAGGTTCGCCGTGAACGCGAAGATGTGGTACAGCGGCAGCGCCGTGAGGATGACTTCCTCGCCCTCGCGCAGCCAGGGCCGCCACGCCTGCAGGCACTGCTCGATGTTGGCGAGCAGGTTGCCGTGCGTGAGCATCGCCCCCTTGGCCACGCCGGTCGTACCGCCGGTGTACTGCAGCGCCGCAAGCGTGTCCCACGTGAGCGCGCGCTCGTACACGTGGGCATCAGCCCCGGCTGCCACGCGCGCGGTGCCGGCCGCGATGGCGCGGGTGAACGTCTCGTGGGCGAACGTGATCGGCGGCAGCATCCGCCGGACGTACTTCTGCACCGCGCGGATGACGAATCGCTTGAGCCCGGGCAGGAGGTCGGCCACCGAGACCACGATCACCCGGCGGATGTCGGTCTTCGGCAACGCCTCGGCCACCTTGTCGCCGAACACGTCGATCGTCACCAGCCCGACCGCGCCGCTGTCCGCGCACTGGTGCACCACTTCGGGCACCGTGTAGAGCGGATTGGTGTTGACCATCACGAGGCCGGCCTTGAGCGCGCCGAACACCACCACCGGGTACGGCAGGCAGTTGGGCATCAGGATGGCCAGCCGGTCGCCCGGCTGGAAACCCGCCACCTCGCGCAGGTAGACGGCGAAGGCGTCGGAGAGCCGATCGACCTCGGCGAAGCTCAGGTCTCCCTGCGAGCCGTTGGGGAGCGCCAGGGTGAACGCCGGCTTGTGGCCGTAGCGGGCGGCCGACTCGCGAATGAGCGCCGGGAGGTGCGGATGGGGGATCGGCGGCAGATCCTGCGCCGTCTCGGGATGGTAGAAGGCGGTCCACGGCCGGTGGGGCGACACGGGGACAAATTACAGGCGGAGTGTAAGAAACGGAAAGCGAAAACGGCCAGTGACCGGCAGGCGCGGCCCGGCCGTTCGAGGGAGAATATCCTGATGCCGCGCCGGGTCTGGTTCTTGCAGAGGTTGCGCCGAATGTACCCCCATCGTCTGACCCTGGCTGCGGCGCTGAGCGGTCTCCTCTTCGCGGCCGCCTGCAGCGGCGGTGCCGAGACGCCGACGTCACCGACGCCCGGCGGGGGACCCGATTCCGGGCCGGTCACCTACACCGTGCTCGGGGCCAGCGACGGAATCGGCTACGGCAGCAGCATTCCGTGCGCGCCCTTCGACCTGGGCTGCGAGAACGGCACCGGCTACGCGCAGACGCTGCGGCGCCGCTTCGAGTCGGCCGGCCGCGCGGTCACCTATCGCAACCCAGTCGGTCCCCGGCGCGGTCCTGTCGCGGACGATTGCCGACCTCGCGATCCAGCTGGGCCGACCGGTTCCGCGCCTTCATCGACCGCTACCCGCCGTTCATCCCCGCCGGCACCACGCACATCACCACCTTCGCGGGCGGCAACGACGCCAACATCATCGGATCGGCCGTGACCCGCCGGCGCCGGAGGCGGCGACATCCGCGGCTACATCGACGGACAGGTGCGGCAGTGGGGTAACGATTTCGTCGACTTCCCGTCCTGTATCCGCGCACAGGCACCCGGCGCCCGCATCGTCGCCTACAACTCTGCCCAACCTGGCCGCCGCCCTGCACATAAAGTCCGGCCGGTCCACCCAGGAGCAGCATCATGCAGCGCATCGCCACCGCTGGCCGACCGTGTCAACGCCCAGACCGGCCGCGGCGTCCTGGTGGTCGAAGACATGATGCGACGCGCGCGTCGTGCAGCCGGGGAAGCCGTCCGACGGCTTCCACCCGAGCGACAGCGGGGTACGCGCTCAGCGGTCGATCTTCTACCATCCCGGCCTTCTCGACCGGCAGCCTCGCGCCCCCAGTTCGCTTGCGCCACCCGCACGCCCTGCCCGTCTACTGAGCCGCATCGCCCACCGCCCTGACAGCGCGCCAACCCGGTGGTCGTTCGGGTGCGCCGGAGGTGTCCGCGGTCCGGGCATCCGCCCAAGCGACCACGAAATCGTGCGGTTCGTGCAAGAATCTGATGTCACTTTGCAGTTTCATGGTCCATAAGTAAATAAACCACCCTTTCATCTCGCAAATTGATATCTTTTTCGTGCATACTCTGGCGACAGTCCAGCACGAATTCCGCTTCGTCGCGCCGCACCCGCGCGCACGGTGGACCGTCATTCGCCGGTGCATCAGGGAGACAGACGCATCATGGGATCCGCCGCAATGCGTGAAGCCGTCAAGGGCATCGACGCCCGGCCCGGAACGGGGGCCGCCAGCTCAACAAGCCCGTCAACGTGGGAGAGGTCTTCGGCCAGCTCTCGTTCAACGACAAGGTCCAGCAGGCGCGACTGCCCAAGCCCAGCACCGTCCGCTGCGCGACACGATCCTGCGTGGCAAGCCGCTCGACGTGTCGACGGCCGACGCGGGTAGCCACGGCGCTCAGTGGACTGGGCGGTCGAGCACGGCGCCTCCCACTTCACGCACTGGTTCCAGCCCATGACCGGGATCACGGCCGAGAAGCACGACAGCTTCTACAACCCGACCGGCGACGGCCTGGAGCATCGCGGAGTTCGGTGGCAAGGGAGCTCGTCATGGGCGAGCCCGACGCGTCGAGCTCGTCGGGGGCATGCGCAGCACCTTCGAGGCGCGCGGCTACACCGCGTGGGACCCCACCAGCCCGCCGTGGCTGCTCATGAACGGCACCGGCCGTCTCGTCGTCTCGACGGCGTTCGTCAGCTGGACGGGTGAGGCGCTCGACAAGAAGACGCCGTTGCTGCGCTCGATGGAGGCGCTCTCGGCGGCCGCCGTCCGCGTGCTCAAGCTGTTCGTCGGCCACCCGCGTGACCGCGACCTGCGGCCCCGAGCAGGAAGCATTCCCGATCGACCGCAACTTCTACTTCGCGCGTCCGGACCTCATCAACGCCGGCCGCACGCTCTTCGGGCGCGCGGCCGCCGAAGGCCGAGCTGGAGGATCAGCATTTCGGCTCTCGATCCCCGAGCGCGTGCTCGCGTGCATGGCCGAGGTCGAGGCCGAGCTCTACAAGGTCGGCGTGCCGATCAAGACGCGCCACAACGAGGTCGCGCCCTCGCAGCATGAGGTGGCGCCCATCTTCGAGAGCGCCAACGTCGCCACCGACCCATCAGATGATGACGATGGAGACGTCAAGCGCGTGGCGCCGCGCTACGGGCTGGCGTGCCTGATCCACGAGAAAGCCGTTCGCCGGCGTCAACGCGGTCGGGCAAGCACCTCAACTGGAGCATCGGCGACGACCTGGGCAACAACCTGCTGAACCCCGGCGACACGCTGCACGACAACATGCAGTCTTGCCCTTCTGCACGGCGGATTCGCGCCGTGGACGACTTCCAGGGACTGCTGCGGATGAGCATCGCGCACGCCGGCAACGACCACCGGCTCGGCGCCAACGAGGCGCCGCCCGCCATCCTGTCGGTCTTCCTCGGCGACATGCTCACCGACATCTTCGAGCAGATCGAGAAGGCCGGCGCCCGCAGCACCAAGCACGGCGGGCTGCTCGACATCGGCGTGCCCGGGCTGCCGCAGCTGCCCCGCGACGCCGGCGACCGCAACCGCACGTCGCCGTTCGCCTTCACCGGCAACAAGTTCGAGTTCCGCGCCGTCGGCTCGACGCAGAACGTCGCTTTCCCGGCCACCTGCCTCAACGTGGCCGTGGCCGCGACGCTCGAGACCATGGCCACGGAGCTCGAGAAGGGGCTGGCCGCCGCCAAGGGCAAGGGCAGCAAGAAGGAGGCGTTCAACGAAGCCGTCGCCTCGCTGCTGAAGAAGACGGTGAAGCAGCACAAGCGCATCATCTTCAACGGCAACGGCTACTCCGACGAGTGGCAGAAGGAAGCGGCCAAGCGGGGCCTGCTCAACCTGAAGAACACCGTGGACGCCCTGCCCGAGCTGATCAAGCCGGCCGTGGTCAAGACGTTCGAGAAGCTCAAGGTGCTCAACGGGCGCGAGCTGCACGCGCGCTACGAGGTGAACCTCGAGAACTACGGCAAGACGATCAACGTCGAGGCCCAGCTCATGGTGCTGATGGCCAACCGCTTCCTCCTGCCGGCCGCCCTCGCCTACCAGAAGCAGGTGGGTGAAAGCGTGGCCGCCGTGAAGGCGGCAGGCGCGCCGACCAGGGAAGGCACCAAGCACCTGGCGATGCTCGTGGGCCTGGTGGACAAGTTCCGCGCCCGCACCGACAAGCTGGCCGGCGTCCTCGACCACACCAGCACCACCGCCGAGAAGCACGCGGCCTACATGCGGGACACCGTGGTGCCCGCCATGACGGCACTGCGTGAGATCGGCGACCAGCTGGAGGTGGTGCTGCCGCACGACCTCTACCCGCTGCCCACCTACCGGGAGATGCTGTTCGTCAAGTAGGCGTCCTGCCTGGAGCCGCTCGAGTTCGCCGCGCGCGTTGGAACGCGCCGGCGGGCTTCGTTTATGATCGGACGAGCGCCTCCCGCGCCAATGACCAGACGGCTGCTGATTCTCCCTCGCCTGTGCCCTGGCCGCTCGCGGCCTGCTCGACGGACAACCCCTCTTCCCGACCCCCAGCGTGGTGACCGGCACCGCGCCTCTACAGCGTGACCGACCTGGTCGTCGGCAGCGGCGACGCCGCCGTCGCGGGCAAGAACGTCACGGTCAACTACACGGGGTGGCTCCACAGCAACACCGAAGCCGAGAACAAGGGCACGCAGTTCGACACGGGCAACGGCGTCCAGTTCAGGCTGGCACGCTCATCCAGGGCTGGAACTCCGGTATTCCGGCATGCAGGTCGGCGGCGTCCGCCGCATCGTCGTCCCGCCCGAATTGGGCATGGCGCGGCCGGCAGCGGCACGACTCATCCCGCGGAATGCCACGCTGCTCTTCGAGATCGAGCTCGTCTCGTGCCGTAATCCCTGAATTCTGGAATTCCCCGGAATTCAGGAATTCAGAATTGCAGGACGCGTGAGCGTCATCGCGGACACGCGCATGCCGAGCACGCGTATCGCGACCGCCGGTGTCGGCCGGCCGCAGCACGCCCGGCGTCACGTGGAACCACAGCTCGTTGGTCCCGTTCAGCCACGCGCCCGGCGGCACCTGCCAGCCAACCGCTCCCACCCTCCCCGAGCGCGCGCGTCCCGGCGTCCGCACCGTTTACCCGCAACGTCACGAGGGCCGGAACGTTTCTGAATTCTGGAACTCCGAATCTCTGGAATTCAGCCGGTTCTGCAGCCGCGTCTACGGCGACGGCCACGCCTGCCGCCGCGGCGGATCGCACCAGCACCATCGCATCGGTGTCCGTCCACCGCGCAATGCCGCCCGCCGGTGTCCTCGACGCCGCACCAGCCGCGGCCGAAAACGCCGTAGTCGTCGATCGGCACGGGTGTCGTCGTCTCGCCGCCGGCGAACACCAGACGCGGTCGCCCACCGGCGCCGCACACGCGGCCGCGAGCTGCGTCCCCGGAAGCCGGAGAGCCGCGCAATCACGCGGGCGCGGCGGCCGAGCCGTACCGACACGAGGCGGTGCGCACCGGATGGGATTCGAGGTGCAGCCGGCTCACCAGGTGCGGGGCCTGGACTTCCGGGCCTGCCACTCTCGATCCAGTAATCGGCCGGCGGGGCTTCGCTGCCGGCCCGCTCGACAGGGCGTCCACGAGCGTCGGGACCATCCGGCCGTCCTGGCGTGTCCACGCGCACCACGGGAGGCAGGCTGTCGCCGACGATCAGCTTCAACTGCCGCCGCCGGCAGGGACCTCGACGCCCGTGCGGCCGGTACTCCAGCCCGGCAGCATCCAGCCGATCCGCACGCACGGCCACGCAGCGGAACGTGCCCTCGACCTCCCGCATGACCGGGGTCGCCCTGTCGCCCGGGCCCACGCGCACCCCCTGCAGGACCAACTCGCGAGCGGCGTCCGCACCGGCCAGCACGCGCGCGCCGCCTGCGAGCGCATCGGCCACGAGGGCACCGTCGCGGCGCACGCGCCGAACCGCGGGATGGGCCCCCATCCAAAGTGACGGCCGTGTCCACGCGCGTGTCCTCGGCCACGAGGAGGAGCTCACCTCCCCGCCTGCCTGTCGAGCTCTTCCTCGAAGCGGTCCCGGAACGGTCGGACGTCCTCGAGCGGCCTGACGCCGGTCACCACCGTGTCGGCCACCATCACCGCGCCCAGGAAGAGCACGGCCGCCCGGCGATGGCCGGTGGCCTGACGCGCGGCCCACGAGAGCCCGACTGCCGCGAGCGGCATCATGAGCCACAACCCGAACCTGAGCGCCTCGGCCTGCCACGCCGGCCACACCACGCCGGCGCTCACGATGAGCACGGCCGTCGAGATCACGGCGCGCCGCCACCACGCCGCCAGTGCGCCGAAGGCGAGGCCGGCGCCGCACAGCGCGGTGGCCACCAGCGACGGGCGCGTCGTCAGGTCGGGCGCGGCGAAGCTGCCGATGGGCAGGCTGGGCCGCGCTTCGAAGGCCACGGACATCGCGTCGGCCCACGACAGGTCCGCGCCCGTGCCGGCGTACGCGGTGCGTGCGGCCGCCGCCGCCATCCACGAGAAGTGCGCCACGACAGCGGCGGCGCCGAGGGCCAGCGACGCCACGGTCCACACGCCGCGCGCCGGCCGGTTGGGACGCCGCCTGAGGCCGGCGAAGACAACGGGCCACGCGGCGAGGGCCAGCCAGTGCCACCACACGGCCAGCGCCCACAACAGGACGGCCGCGAGCGAACGAACCCAGGGCGCCGGCCCCGGATGCGTGGGCTCGCTGAACACGCCGCCTGCCGCCAGCCAGATCAGGCCGACCGCGATGGCGAGGCCGGCCTGGTGCGCGAGCGCCGCGCCGAACGAGCGGTCGAGGACGAGGGCGAGCAGCGCGAGGACGGCGGCGAGCAGGCCCGACGAGGTGACGACCGTGAGACCGGCGCCGGCGCTGATGACGAGAACAGCCGTGGCGACGCCGGCAACCGACGCGCCCGCCAGCCACGGCGCGTGCAGGACCGGCTCGATGATGGGCAGCTGCGCGTAGACCGACGTCGAGTACGCCGGCCGTTCGCCATCGGCCGGAAACGGGGGCATCGCGTCGCGCGGGGCGACGAGCCACCAGGCGGCGAGCGCGGCAAGGGCGACCAGTGCGGCGCGCCCGAAGGATCCGCTCCCGGACGGAAGCGCCATGGTTGGCGTATTCTACGGCCTCTGCGCCGCGAGGCGCGCGCCCGCGCCACGATGTCCTCCCGCACCGCATTCTGGTCCGCCGCCCTCCTGCTGATGGCGGTCGTCCTCGTGCGTGCCTTTCCGTTCGTCTGGTGGGCGGCCACGCACTTCGACTCCGATCAGGCCATCGTGGGCCTCATGGCCAAGCACATCAGCGAGGGACGGGCGTTTCCCCTCTACTACTACGGCCAGAACTACATGCTTGCCGTCGAGGCGTACCTGGCGGCGCCCGTCATGCTCGTGGCAGGTCCAACCGTGACGGCGCTCAAGACGCCCCTCGTGGCCGTCAACCTCGCGGTCGTCGTGCTCCTGTTGCGCGTCCTCGTGCACGAGGCGCGGCTCCACTCGGGGGTGGCGGCGATTGCCGTGCTGCCCCTGGCGATGCCCGCCGCGGGGGTCGCGGCGCGGGTGACCGAGGCCAACGGCGGCAACGTCGAGCCGTGGCTGTACGTGCTGCTCGCGTGGGTCCTGCGACGGCGCCCGTGGATGTTGGGGGTGCTCCTCGGCGTCGGCGTGCTTCACCGCGAGTTCACCGCCTACGGCGCGGCCGCCCTGCTGCTCATGGACGCCGCAGCGGCGCTGGCTGCGCCGGATCGACGGGCCGCCGTGCACGACGCGGCACGCCGGTGGACGGTGACCGCGCTCGTGGTCATCGCCGTGCGCACGCTCGCGGCGACGCTGCAGCCCTTGCCAACGGCCTCGGCCCCGGCTCACGCGGTGACGATCCGGGATTGATGGCCGCATCGGTCAGCCTCATCGGCGGGCGCGTGCGTGGACCCTGCACGATGGCCCTCGCGCCTGCACGCGCTCGTCGGCGATCACCTTCCGCGGCTGATCGGCGGCACACCGGGGCCCATGCAGGACTACGGCGTGCTGACCGGCGTACTGGGGTTCGATGGCCTGGCTCCTGGGTCGGCGCGCTGACGCTGGCGGGCCTGGCGGCCGGCGCGTGGCACTGGTTCGCGTCAAGCGCGTCCGGCGCCGTCCGGCGCGACCCGCCGGCGAGCCACGTCGGCGGATACCTCGTCCTGGTCGGCACGATCTCGATCCTCGTGTACGGCTTCGCCACCTGCAGCGACATCCGCGTGGCGACGATGCGCTACGACCTGCTGGGCGTGATGGTCCCCGTCGGCGCGCTCGTGATGGCGCTGCAGACGTGGCGGGCGCCCACGGCGCGCGCGGCGCTGGCCACGGCCGTGGTGTTCTGGTGCGCCTTCAATGCGTCGGACGTCGCGGCGCTCACCCGTGAGCGCGTCGTGAAACCGCGCCCGGATCGCCGCGCGCTGCTGGCGTCGCAGCTGGAGGCCCGCGGCGTCACGCTGGCCTGGTCCGCCTTCCGCACCGCCTACCACGTCACGTTCCTGTCGCGCGAGCACGTGCGCATTGCGGCCCAGGATTTCAGCCGGATTCTGAGTTACCAGGAGGACGCGACCCGGGAGAACGCGCCCACCGTGTCCGAGTCGCCGTGCGAGGGCGGCGAAACCCTCCAGCCCGGCGTCTATCTCTGTCGATAGGCCGAACCGGCGCCCGCCCGACGGCGTATCCTTCCAGTAGCAGGTCCATGGCCATCGACGAACAGGCCCGGCTCACCGCGCTCCGCCGTTACCGGATCCTCGACACGGATCCCGAGCAGGCCTTCGACGATCTCACCCTGCTGGCCTCGCAGATCTGCGGGACGCCCATGTCCCTGATCACGCTCGTTGACGAGGACCGCCAGTGGTTCAAGTCGCGCGTGGGCATCGACGTCGCCCAGACCGACCGCAGCGTTGCCTTCTGCGCGCACGCCATCGAGGAGCCCGGCATCATGCTCGTGCCCGACGCCCGCGAGGACCGGCGGTTCCGCGACAATCCTCTCGTGACGGGCGACCCGCGCATCCGCTTCTACGCCGGAGCGCCGCTGGTCACCCCCGACGGTCATGCGCTCGGCACGCTGTGCGTCGTGGACACGCAGGTGCGGCAGCTCACCGCCGACCAGCTGCAGGCGCTCGATGCCCTTCGCCGGCAGGCCGAGGCCCAGCTCGAGCTGCGCCGCAACCTCGCCGAGCTCGAACAGGCACTGGCCGAGCGCGACCGGGCGGAGGCGGAGCAGGCGGCGCTCATCACCGAGCTGCGGACGTCGCTGGAGCGCGTCGACAAGCTGTCTGCGCTCATGCCCTACTGCTCCACCTGCGAGTTCAACATCGTCATCCCGGCCGAGCCCTCGTCCATCCCCACCGTGAGCGAAGGCGTGCGACAGCTGCTCCAGGGCAAGGGCTGGACCGACGACGAGCTGATGCCGGTGGAGCTGTCGCTGGACGAGGCCCTCGCGAATGCGATCCGCCACGGCTGCAAGAACGACCCCTCCAAGCAGGTGCAGTGCATCGTCACCAGCGACGCGCGGGGCGAGGTCGTCATCGTGGTACGGGATCCCGGTCCCGGCTTCGATGCCGCGGCGGTCCCCAACCCGCTCGAGGGGGAGAACGTCCTCAAGCCGAGCGGGCGCGGTGTCTTCCTGATCAACCAGCTGATGGACCGCGTGGACTTCGCCGACGGCGGCCGCGAGCTGCAGATGCGGAAGCGCCGGGAGGGCGCCGCCGCCACCTAGCCAGCGCCGCCTCTCAGGGCAGCGCCCACTCCGACCGCAGCGCGTCGTAGGCCGCGCGCGGAAGCTGCACCACGACCGGCGCGCGCGACGGGTCGAGCCACGCCATGACCTCCCGCAGATCGTCGACCGGCATGGCCGTGCACCCGGCGGTGCCCGTCCCGTCCGGGTCTCCGATGTGCAGGAAGATGCACGACCCACGCCCCGAGACCGCGGGCGTGTTGTAGTCCACGACCACCCCCCACCGGTAGGCCTCACCGACCTCGCGCATCCGCTCCGCGCTGTTCCAGTCCGGCTGCCGAACCGTGCGGCGATCGACGAGCTGGTTGTAGACGGTGGACGCGGGATCGTCCACGCACTCGATGCCTTCGGCCAGCGGCAGGTATGGGAGCTTCGTCCAGGCGGCCTCAGCCGGCGGCGCGAAGCCGAACGCCCGGCCGATGGCGAAGACCCCGGCGGGCGAACGCCCGTCACCCTCCCGCTTCGCAGGACCGGGCACCACCGGCACGGTCAGCGGATCCCAGGCCAGGCCGTTGCGCCCGACCACGATCGCACCCGTATCGCCCACCAGCCGCCAGGGACCGGCCGCCCCGTCCCGCTCGAAGCGCCGCAATTGGCCGCGGACCTCATCCCACCCAGAGGTCACCACGAGGAGCATCTGGCGCGCCGACGCCAGCAGGTCCGGCGCCGCGCTGGAGGCTCGCGCGCCGTCCACGGCTGCACACGCGAGCAGGAGGGCGAGGAACACGGCCGGCACCGGACGCATGCGTCTCATGGGCGGATTGTAGCCCGCACGGCGAGCGGAACGTCCCCGCAGAAGCTGCGCCCCTGCGGCCGGCCTCCGGTGGCAGCTCCTGCCATCGCCAGGACGTGTCCGCGCGATGATTCCCACGGAAGCGCCGTGCGTCTGCGTCGGTTCCGGCGGCACGTGCCGTGCAGCCTACGGACCCGACGTCCGCATCCAGGAGCGCCGATGAGCACCGACCGCCCCGAGCACACCGACACATCCTCACTGTCCGCCGCGCTGCAGCGCATCGGCGCGGAGCTCGCCGATCTCGGCGCGCGGCTGGACCGCCTCGACCGCCGCCTCGAGCAGCGGCTGGCCGAGCTGCGCGCCAAGCAGGACGAGGACCTGATGCTGGTGAAGGCGCTGGCGTGTCAGCTGCGCGGACGCGTCGAGCGGGTCGAGCGCCGCACCGGGCGCGCCTGACGACGCGCGGGGCGCGGCGCGCGCATGTGCTGGAGGACGAGGCGCAGGACATCGTCCCACGTGTCCGCGCGCGGCCCCGGCAGGTGGCGGTTGGTGGAGCTCGTGAAGACGATGGTCGGATGGCCCTCCGCCCGGAGCTGCTCGACGTTGCGCGGCGAGTCCTCCACGTAGAGATTCGCGCCCACGGCGGCCTTGTCTGCCAGGAAGCAGAGGTCCCAGTACGGGATGTCGTGGCCATCGAGCCACTCGACGGTCTGCTGGACCGCCACGCGGTGGAAGTTCTTGATGAGCAGGCGGTGGGTGATGATGCGAATGCGCACGCCCATGTCCGACAGGCGGCGGAGCACCTGCGGGGCGCCCGGCATGGGCTGGAGGACGCGGAAGAGGTCGCGCTGCGTGACCGCGAAGTGATGGAGCTTGGGGTAGCCGCCTGGCGCCTGCGCAACGCCCCACTCGGGGAGGTCCCAGCTCACCTCCGACGGCAGGGACTCGGGCGGGACACCGAGCCACTCCGCCGCGATCGGCCGCAGGCCGTTGTAGAAGTCGGCACAGGTGCCATCGAGGTCGACGCCCAGCACGAACGGGGTACGCATCGGTGGATGGTACCCCGGCCGGGTTCCGGCCGCCCGGCGGCCTACGGGACGGCGGGGAACCGTCCGAGCGCGACGAGCAGATCGAGCCGCGCCTGCCGCACGCGATCCTCGGCCTGGGCGACGGCGGTCTCGAGATCGCGCGCCGAACGCTGCGCGTCGATGACCTCGATATTCGTGGAGGCGCCGGCATCGAACGCCACGATGGTGATCTGCAGGACCTCGTTGGCGTGCGCAGCCGCCTCCCGGGCGCTCGCCAGCGCGCGTTCCTGGAAGGCCACGGCGGCCTGGGCGGTGCGCACCTCGGCACGCGCCTGCAGGGCCAGCTGCTCGACGGCCAGCTCGCTCTCGCGGAGGTCCGCCTCGCGCTGCCGGCGCAGGCCGCGGCGCTGGCCGCCGTCGAACACGGGCTGGTTGATGGTCACGCTCAGGCGCCACGTGCCGGACGGCTGGAAGAGGCCGGCCGGGGCGATGTACTGCGGGTCGAACGAGACCGTGGCCCGCGGCCACCAGTCGCGTGCGCTGTCGGCGACGATGCGGGACGACAGCGCGCGCTGGGCGCTGAACAGCCGATAGTCGGCCCGCGAGCCGAGCCACGTCTCGTCGTCACCGACGACCGGGACCTCGAAGGCGGGCTCGCCGGCCGCGTCCACGGGCCCCGGCGCGTTGAGCAGGACGCCGAGGGCCTCCTGGGCGCGGCGCACGTTGAGCTGCGCCACCTCGAGCTGCGACTGCTCGCTCGACACGATCTGCGCCGCCCGGAGCGCGTTGAGGCGCGAGCCGATGCCGCCCTCGAGGCGCTTCTGGTTGTAGTCCTGCTGCGCTCGCGAGGTTTCCAGCGCGCGCTCCTGCACGTCCACCAGGCGCTTCTGGCTGATCACCATCAGGTACGCGCTGGCCGCCGAGAGCGCAATCTGCCGCCGGACGTCGGCGGTGTTGAGGCGCGCGATCTCCACCCGATCCATCTGCTGCGCGCGCGCCGCCCACTGCGCGCCAGCCAGGACGGGCACGCCGATGCTGGGCGCCACCTGCCACTGGTTCTGCGGCTGCACGACGAGCCCGTCGAAGCCGCGATCGCCGTCGAGGGTGGTGTTGATCACCGAGACGTTCACGAACGGCAGGGTCGAGGCGCGCACCTGCTGCAGCAGCGCTTCGGCGCGCAGCACGTTGGCGGCCGCGATCTGGACCGAGGGGTTCTGCTCCACGGCCGCCGCGATCGCCTCGTCGAAGGAGAGCGGACGCGCCGGCGCCTGCGACGGCGCCGGAACCGACGGAGCCCCGGCCTGGGCGACCGCCGCGTCGAGCGACGCCGCGGACAGCGCCAGGCCCGGCACGGGGGCCTGCGCGTGCACGGCCGCGGGCGCCCCGAGGAGGGCCAGGAGCACGACGCCAGCGGCCACGCCCGCAGGCGAGCCCGACGGCTCGGGTCCCTCGTCGCCGCCACGCACGCGGCCGGGCACCAGCGTCCGGATGATGACGTAGAGCACCGGGATGAAGATGACCGACAGCACCGTCGATGCGATCATCCCGCCGGCCACGGCGGTTCCCACCGAGTTACGGGCGGCCGCGCCGGCGCCCGTGGCGAACGCCAGCGGCATCACGCCGAGGATGAAGGCGAAGGACGTCATCAGGATGGGCCGCAGCCGGATCCTGGACGCCTCGACGGCCGCCTCGACGATGGAGAGCCCGCGCTCCCGCATCTGCTCGGCGAACTCGACGATCAGGATGGAGTTCTTCGCGGCGAGCCCGATGAGCAGGACCAGCCCGACCTGACAGAACACGTCGTTGGCGAGCCCGCGGAGCAGCTGGGCGGACAACGCGCCGATGACGGCGAGCGGCACGCCCAGCAGGATGATGAACGGCAGGATCCAGCTCTCGTACTGGGCGGCCAGCACGAGGTAGACGAGCACGACCGACAGCCCGAAGATCACGCCGGCCTGCGAGCCCGCCTTGATCTCCTCGAGCGACTGCCCCGCCCAGGCGAAGTCGAACCCGGGCGGCAGCGTCTGCCGCGCCAGCGCCTCCATGCTCTGCAGCGCCTGGCCCGAACTCTGGCCCGGGGCCGGGTTGCCCGTGATCTCCGCCGCGCGGAACAGGTTGAAGTGACTGATGACCTGCGGCGCCGTGGACTCGCGGAGGCGCACCACCGTGTCGAGCGGCACCATCTCGCCCGAGGTCGCCCGCGCGTACAGCTGACGGAGATCCGTCGGGTCGGAGCGGTACTGCTGGTCCGCCTGCGCGTAGACGCGGTAGGCGCGGTTGTTGAAGTCGAA
Source organism: Vicinamibacterales bacterium (assembly GCA_041394685.1). Classification (GTDB taxonomy): domain Bacteria; phylum Acidobacteriota; class Vicinamibacteria; order Vicinamibacterales; family UBA2999; genus VFZN01. Next base: position 10,620 of record JAWKHU010000086.1, on the reverse strand, counting down.
GTCGTTGACGTAGGCCGACCCGAGGAAGACCTGGAGCGCGTCGGTGACCTCGCGGATCGGCAGGCCGAGGCTGCGCGCGCGGTCGCGGTCGATGTCGACGACCAGCTGCGGATCGTCGGCGCGGAAGCTGCTGAACAGCCCGGCCACGCGCCCGCTCTGGTTGCCGGCGCCAATCAGGCCGAAGGTGGCCTGCGCCAGCCCGCTGATGTCGGCGTTGTTGGTCTGGTCGAGCACCTCGAACTGGAACCCGCCGAACGTGGACAGCCCCTGGATCGCCGGCGGCGGAAACGCCACCACGATGGCGCCCGGGATCATGAACAGCGGCCCGCTCACGCGGCCGAGCACGGCCTGCAGCGAGTGCGCCTCGCCTTCGCGCTCGGCGTACGCCTTGAGCGGCACGAAGATCAGGCCGTTGTTGGGCGCCGCACCCGAGAAGCTGAAGCCCATCACCGAGAAGGCCGCCGCGATGTCCTCCTCCGCGTAAAGGATCTTCTCCGCCTGCTTGGCGATTTCGGTGGTGTACTCGAGCGACGCGCCCGCCGGGGCCTGGACGACGCAGATGAAGTAGCCCTCGTCCTCCTCGGGGACGAAAGCCGACGGCACGATCTGGAGCAGCGTGTAGGTGCCCCACAGCCCCACGGCGAAGAGCGCGAGCATCACGTAGCGGAAGCGCAGCGCCAGGCGCACGGCCCGCACGTAGAAGCGGGTGCCTCCGTCGATGACGGCGTTGATGCCGTTGAAGAAGGCGCCGTGGCTGTGGCTCTCCTTGTCGAGGAGCAGCGCCGACAGCGCTGGCGTGAGCGTCACGGCGTTGAACACCGACAGCACGACGGCAAACGCAATGGTCAGCGAGAACTGCTGGTAGAGCCGTCCCGTCACGCCGGGAAAGAACGCCACCGGCACGAACACCGACACGAGCACGATGCCGATGACGACCACCGCGCCGAACACCTCGCGCATCGCGTCGATGGCGGCCTGGCGGGCGGACTTCCCGTACTCGCTCATGTGGCGCTCGATGTTCTCGATGACCACGATCGCGTCGTCCACCACGATGCCCGTGGCCAGGACGATGCCGAAGAGCGTCAGGGTGTTGATCGAGAAGCCGAAGAGCTTGATGAACGCGAAGGTGCCGATGAGCGACACCGGAATCGTCACGGCCGGGATGACGGTGCTCCGCCAGTTCTGGAGGAACAGGAACATCACGATGATGACCAGGCCGATGGCCTCGGCGAGGGTCTTGAGCACCTCGACGATCGACTCGCGGACGACCGACACGTTGTCGAAGGCCAGGCGCCATTCGAGCCCCGGCGGAAAGCTCGGCTCGAGCCGCGCCATCGTCTCCATCACGCCCTGGTAGACGTCGAGCGCGTTGGCCGAGGGCAGCAGCGCGATGCCCATGCCCGACGCCTCGAGGCCCAGGAAGCGGAGGTTGGCCGAGTACTGGTCGGCGCCGAGCTCCACGCGCCCGACGTCCCGGACGCGCACCAGCGCGCCGTCCGCCCCCGTCTGCAGGACGACGTTCTCGAAGTCCGCGACCTCGGTGAGCCGGCCCACCGCGCGAACGCTCATCGTGAACATCTGGCCGTCCTCGGCCGGCTGGTCGCCCAGCGCACCGGCGGCCACCTGCACGTTCTGCTCGCGCAGCGCGTTCAGGACGTCTCCTGCCGTGAGGCGCCGTGCGGCCAGCCGCGTGGGGTCCAGCCACAACCGCATGGCGAACCGGCGCTCGCCGAAGATGATGACGTCGCCGACGCCCGGCACGCGCTTGATGGCGTCGCGGACGTAGAGATCCAGGTAGTTGCTGATGAACTGGTTGGAGTAGCGGTTGTCCTGGCTGTAGAAGCCGAGACCGCCCATGAAGCCCGCCGACACCTTCGTCACCGAGATGCCGTTGGTGCGCACGTCCGATGGCATGCGGCCCAGGGTGGCGTTCACGCGGTTCTGCACGTCCACGGCCGCCAGGTCCTGGTCCCGGCCGACGTCGAAGGTGACGGTGATGGTCGAGACGCCGGCATTGGTGGACGAGGACTGCATGTACGACATGCCCTCGACGCCGTTGATGGCCTGCTCGAGCGGGGTCGTGACGGCACTCTCCACCGTCTGCGCGTTCGCGCCGGTGTAGATCGCCAGCACCTGGACGGCGGGCGGCGCCAGGTCCGGGTAGCGGGCAATGGGCAGCGTCGGAATCGCGATCGCGCCCGCGAGGATGATGAGCAGCGAGCAGACCGTCGACAGGACGGGCCGCTTGATGAAGACGTCGGCGAACATCGCTAGGCGCCCTTCTGCTCCGCGGGCGCGGCGCCCCCGGGTGGCTGCGCGCCCGGCGGCGGCCCGGCCATCACCGGTGCGCCGTCGCCGATCTTCTGGATCCCGGCCGTGATCAGCCGGTCGCCCGCCTTCAGCCCGTCGATGACGACGTAGTCGTTCCCACGGAGTGCGCCGAGGTTCACCGCGTGCTGGCGTGCCACCGTCTGTTCATTACGCGTGTCGGCCAGGTAGACGAAGAACTGGCCGTTGACGCGCGTCACCGCCGTCAGCGGGATAGTGATCCCGGGCGCGCTGCTCCACACGATCTGGACGCGGACGAACTGGTCGGCGCGGAACTGGCCACGCCCGTCGACCAGGGCGGCCTTGGCCAGGACGGTCTGCGTCGGCTCCACGGTCGGCGACACGAAGGTGATCGGGTTGGTCGCCAGGACCTTCCCGGCATCGTCCACGATGCGGACGGGGAGGCCGACCGCCAGTGCGGGCGCCTCCTGCACGGGCACGCTCACGTACAGCTCCAGCACGTCGTTCTCGGACACCGTCGTCAACACGGTGCTGCTCGTCACGCGATCGCCGACGCGCACGGGCACGTCACCGACGATGCCCGCCGACGGTGCGACGACGCGGTAGTACGAGAGCTGGCTGCGCTGCTGGCGGACCTGGTCGTCGAGGGCCTGGAGCGTGGCCTCGGCCGTACGGGCGGCCGTTTCCGCCTGCGACAGCTCGCGCTGGCTGACGGCGCCGGCCTCGTAGAGGCGGCGGGTGCGGTCGAGCTCCTGGCGGGCGTACTGCAGCTCGGCGTCGCGGACGGCGCGCGTGCTGTCGAGCGCGGCGGCCGCCGCCTGCTGCGGGGCCGAATCGATCTCGAAGAGCACGGCGCCGCGTGCCACCGACTCGCCCGACCGCACGGCAATGCGGGTCAGGAAGCCTTCGACCTGGGGCTGGATGGTGGTGGAGCGGCGCGACTTGAGCGAGCCGATGAACTCGCTGGTCCGCTCCACGGGCTGCTCGGCCAGGGTCTGAATCTCGACCGGCATGGGCGGGGGCCGCCCCGGCCCGCCGGGGCCGCCGGGACCGCCGGCGGCGTCACCGCCGCGGCCGCACGCCGCGGCGCCCAGCATGAACAGCAGGACACACGCACGAAATGGAGTTGTCGGGGACATGGTGAGTTGGACGCCAACGCAGGGCCGGACGGGTGTCGGGTCGGGTTGGCGGAAGAGAGGATGATAAATGAAGGTTCATTTATTGTAAAGTAACGACGATGTCACCGCGTCCGAAGACCGCCTCCGACGATGTGATCCTGGACGCGGCGGCGCGCCAGCTCGACCGGCTCGGGCCGGCCCGCATGCGCCTCGAGGACGTCGCCCGCGAGGTCGGCCTCGCCCCGGCCACCCTGCTGCTCCGCTTCAAGAGCAAACGCGGGCTCCTGCTGGCGGTCGCCGAACGCGGCATCGCGGAGATGGCCGACTACTTCCGCGCCCGCCGCGCCCGCGCGGCCTCCCCGCTCGACGCCATCACCGACGCCTGCGATTGCATCGGCGCCATGGCCGAGGCCCCCCAGCAACTCGCCAACCTGCTCGCCTTTCATCAGCTCAGCCTCGAGGATCCGGAGTTCCGTGCGGTGGCCAAGCGCCATGACGCCGCCCTGGCCGCCGAGATGGCCCGCCTGCTCGAGGAGGCCCGCGCGGCCGGGCAGCTGGCCGACTGCGACACGGGGGCGCTGGCGCGCGCCGTCATTGCCATGACGCGCGGCTCGCTCCTCACCTGGACGGCGCTGGGCCGTCACGACAACCACGCGGCCTGGGTGAAGGCCGACCTGGAAATCCTGCTCCACCCCTTCCGCCGGGCCGGCCTCCCGCGGCAGGCCGGTCAACGCCGCGATGCGTCCGCAGCCGGTGCGGCGCCGGCACCCGCGCCCACGCGCCTGGCCGCCCGCCGCTCGCGCGCCGCGCGCTCATGACACCTGGGACCGACCTGGTCGGCTACTCGCGCGGGATGTACAGCAACTGGCTGTGGCATCGCCCGCTGCAACTGCTCGTGGACGCGGGCGAAGGGCTCCAGCTCGCACTGGGCACGCGGGTGTTCTCACCGTCGGTCGTGGCGATCACGCATGGCCATTCCGACCACGTCCTCGGGCTCCCGGGCCTGATCGCCGCCCGCCGCTTCGGCAAGGGGGCACAGGACAAACCGCTCATCGTCGCGTATCCGGAGGGTTCGGCGGGCGTCCGCGCCATGCAGGCCGTCCTCGAGATCGCCTCTCGCGGCGTGACGTTCCCCCTCACCTGGATGCCGCTGGCGCCGGGAGACACCCTGTCACTCGGCGCCGGCCGCACGCTCGAAGCCTTCCAGGCCGCACACACGCCCGGCGAACCCGCGCTCGGCTATCGCGTGGTCGAACGCCGGCGCCGGCTCCGCGCGGAGTTCGCGGGCCTCCCGCCGGCCGAGATCGCGACGCGCGCGCGAGCGGGGGGGCGCGACGCCATGATGGAGGAGGTGCCGCACGTGGTCTTCGCCCACAGCGGCGATTCGATGGCCATTCCGCCCGGCACCGCCGACGGCGCCGGCGTGCTCGTGCACGACGCGACGTTCCTCGACGTGCGCGACCGCCGCGAACCCATCCACGCCAGCACCGAGGAAGCGCTGGAGGCCGCGCGCCTGGCCGGCGCCGGCACCCTCGTGCTGCACCATCTCTCCGTTCGGTACGCGCGTCCCGACGCCCTGCGGACGGTCGCGGGCCAGGTGGCGGCCAGCGGCTTCGCCGGCCGCGCGTGGCTGCTCGATGACGATCGGTTCGTTGACCTGACCAGCGACCGCGCGTGAGGCGCAGCGCGCCGAAACCCTTGCACTACAATGTTCCGTCTATGTCCACCGCGCTGACGCGCGCCGACGTGGCGCGGATCGCCGAGCTCGCACGGCTCGAGCTCACCGAGCAGGAGCTGGAGCTCTTCACGCGCCAGCTGGGCGACATCCTCGGCTACGTCGAGCAGATCCGCGATCTCGACACCACCGGCGTCCCGCCCACCTCCCACGGCCTCACGAGGCCCGTCGAGCGGACCGACGACGAGGTGACGCCGCTCGGCAAGCAGGCGGTACTGGGCAACGCGCCAGACGCCGCGCCGGAGGCGGGCTCTTCAAGGTACCGCGGGTCCTGTGATGGGCGACGCCGTTGACACGACCGCCCGCGCGCTCGCCCGCGCCATCGCCGCCGGCGACACCAGCGCGCGCGACGTCTGCGAGGCCTTCCTCGCACGCATCACGGCCGAGGAGCCGCGTATCGGCGCGTTCACCGCGGTGGTCCGGAGCAGGCGCTGGAGCGCGCCGCCGCCATCGACGCGTCCGCCGGCACGCGCGTCCGCGCCGCTGGCCGGTGTCCCGGTCGCCATCAAGGACAACATGTGCACCGCCGGCGTGCCGACGACGGCGGCGTCGCGGATCCTTCGGGGTTTCGTGCCGCCCTACTCGGCCACCGTCGTCGAGCGGCTCGAACGCGCCGGTGCCGTCGTCATCGGGAAGACCAACCTCGACGAGTTCGCCATGGGCTCGTCCACCGAGAACTCCGCGCTCGGCACCACGAAGAACCCGTGCGATGTCGCCCGCACGCCTGGGGGCAGCAGCGGCGGGTCTGCCGCGGCAGTGGCCGCCTGCATGGCGCCGGTGGCGCTCGGCTCGGACACGGGCGGCTCCATCCGGCAGCCGGCGGCGTTCTGCGGGCTGGTCGGGCTCAAGCCCTCCTACGGGCGCGTCTCGAGGTACGGGTTGCTGGCATTCGCCTCGTCACTGGATCAGATCGGCCCGCTGACGAGGACCACCGAGGACGCGGCGCTCGTGCTGCAGGTCATCGCCGGCCACGATTCCCACGACGCCACCTCGTCGGCCGAGCCCGTGCCCGACTACATGGCCGCGCTCGACCGTGGTGTCGCCGGCCTCCGCATCGGGGTGCCGCGCGCGTTCGTCGGCGAGGGTGTCGCGGCCGACGTGCAGGCCGCGTTTGCCGGCGCCCTCGCGCGCTGGCAGGCGGCGGGCGCCACCGTCGTGGACGTGACCCTGCCCCACGCGCGCCATGCCATCCCCGTCTACTACCTCATCGCCACCGCCGAGGCGTCCTCGAACCTGGCGCGCTACGACGGCGTCCGCTACGGGCACCGCGCCACCCTGGGGCGCGGCGATGGCCTGCAGGCGATGTACGACCGGACGCGCGACGAGGGATTCGGGGCCGAGGTGAAGCGCCGCATCATGCTCGGCACCTACGTCCTGAGCGCCGGCTACTACGACGCCTACTACCTGAAGGCCCAACAGGTGCGCACGCTGCTGCGGCGGGACTACGAGGAGGCCTTCGCCGCCTGCGACGTCGTGGCCATGCCCACGACTCCCACGACGGCGTTCCGGCTCGGCGAGAAGACCGACGATCCCATCCAGATGTATCTGAGCGACGTGTTCACCGTGAGCGCGAACCTCACGGGGCTGCCGGCCATCAGCGTGCCGGCCGGGGACGGGGCCGATGGCCTGCCGGTAGGCGTCCAGTTGACGGGCCGCATGTTCGACGAGGCCACCCTGCTGGCTGCGGGGCATGCGCTCGAGGCCCAGGCCTGACCCGGCAACGCCGGGAGACACACGCGCGCTACTTCACCAGGCCCTTGAGGCGATTGGCCGTGGCGCGATCGAATTCGGTGGCGTGCAGCGGTGTCACGGCCACGTAGCCCTGCGCGACGGCGGTGACGTCGCTGGTCCCGTCCGTGTCGGTCTCCGGCTCCCGGAACTCGTTCCAGAAGTAGCGCCGCCCTCTCGGCGTCCGGCGCTCCTCCCAGGTCTCGTGGCCGGCCTCCAGGCTCTGCGTCGCCACACGCAGTCCCTTCGGCGTGCCGCGGGGCACGTTCACGTTCAGGAAGACGCCCTTCGGCAGCCCCGTGCGCTTCACCAGCGCCACCACCTGCGCGGTGAAGCGCGCCGCCTGCGTGTAGTCGTTCCAGTTGCTCGCCACGTCCATCGACGCCGCCACGGCCGGAATGCCCTGCATCACGCCCTCGCGCGCGGCGCCGACCGTTCCGGACACGTAGGCGACGCGTCCGACGTTGAGCCCCCGGTTGATGCCCGAGACGATCAGGTCCGGGCGCACGGGCATCAGGTTCAGCACGCCGAGCTTCACGCAGGTTGCAGGTGTGGCCGTGACGCCGAGCGCTGCCAGCCCGCTCGGCAGCGTGACGTCGTCCACGTACACGGGCTCGGTGATCGTGATCGAGTGCCCCTTGCCGCTCTGGTTCTCGGCCGGGGCGACGATGGTGACCTCGCCCACGTCGGCGAGGGCACGCGCCAGGGCCTCGAGCCCGGGAGCACGCACCCCATCGTCGTTGGTCAGGAGGATCCGGTATGGCGCCTGGCCGACCGCGGGCAGGGTGGCGAGGAGGAGAGCAGCGAGGACGAGGGCGACGCGAGCGCGGGACATGGTCCGCCCATCTTAGCCAACGGACGAGCCACGCGACGGGTGCTCAGGCGGCGACGGGCGAACGGCGGAAGAAGATGGCCCAGACGACCAGTCCGAGCAGGATGACGGGGATGGCGGGAAGCAAAACTGCGACGGCCGTGGCGACGAGGCCGACGACCGCGGCGACCGCTAGGGCCAGGAGCACGACGGGGACGGCCACCGCGCCCAGGGCCAGGCCGGCTGCCCCCAGGGTCAGCCAGACCGGCACCATCAGAATCTTGAAGAGCAGCCGGATCGGCAGGATCACCAGCCAGACGACCAGCTTGACCAGCGAGACGGCGAGGGTCACCACGGCTGTGACGACCAGGCCGGCCGTGATGAGCGCGACGAAGAACAGCAGCTCGATCATCTCACTGCACAGAGACGAGTCGCGCGCCGCCGCAGTTCCGGCCGTTCGGCCTACGCGTGTCGAAGACGGCCTTGAAGTCCGGAAGGCTCCAGTCCACGAGGCCCTGCCGCACTTCCTGCATACGCGCTCCGCCTTGCCCAGGGGCTGTCGGCACGCCCGGTACAGGACCGGGAGCGCGGCAACCCGCACCGGCGGCGCGGCAGCGACGGGCGCCGGCTCGGTCCTGGCTCGAGGCGCGACTTGGCGCCACGGCGGAGCTGCTGGCCCGCAGGGCCGAGACGTCCGGTCGAACAGGAAACGGCTCTCGATGGGCGGTGGCGCCGGATACGCTCGGCGGCGTCCACCTCGGCGACCGGCTCCGGCTGGTCGTTCATCACTTCCGCATCGGACATAGCCCTTCAGCTTAGCACGGGTGGCCCTGAATGCGGCTGCCAGCCGGTGGGCCCACAGACGGGGTCACGACCGCGCGACGAGCCTCCCCATGAAGGCCCTGATGAACCAGGTGACACGAGCGACACCACCAGCGCCCCGAAGAGCGCCGACCAGAACGACGCCACCGAGAACCCGGGGACCAGAGCGGCGGCCGTGCCGAACGCGGCGGCGTTGACGACGAAATAGAACAGGCCGAGAGTCAGCAGCGTGAGCGGCAGCGTCAGCAGCGCGATGACGGGCCGGACGACGGCGCTGGACGAAGCCCAGCACCAGGGCGCCGATGGCCAGCGCCGCACCCAGAGGCCAGCTGGACGCGCCCGGCACCACGGAGGATCGCCACCCAGAGCCCAATCCCCACCACCAGCCAAGGGTACCAGAAACGTCGTCATGCGACTCCTCCCGACCAGGGACTCCCCGGCGCCCCTACGACCGCGGCGCGCGCACGACGAACACGGGGCGCGTGCTCGCGCTCATCACCGACCGCGCCACCGACCCGAGCATGACACGGGCGAGGGCCGATCGGCCCTGCGTGCCCATCACGATGACGTCGGCGCCGAACAGCTCGGCCTCGCGGCAGATGGCGTCGGCGGACCGTCGCTCTCGGCGATCGAGACCTCGGCGCTGATCCCAGCGGGCACCCGCCTCCTCGGGAATCAGGCCGCGCAGGCGATCCTCGCACGCGTGGCGGAGCGACGCATGGTCAGGGCTGGCGCCGAGGGACTCCTGGAACTCCCCCGCCGGCAGTTCGAGCGGGTGCACGACGTGGAGCAGCCGGACGGTGCCGCCGGGATCCACGACCGAGAACGCGTGGGCAATCGCCGTGTTGCCCAGCGGCGAGAAATCTGTGGCCACCAGCACGCGGTCGTGCGCCGGAATCGGTGGGAGCCGGTGCGCCGCGACGGCGGCGGGCACCGTCGCGACGCTCACGGCTGCGCCGTGCAGCAACCCGCGCGACACCGACGGCGACAGCAAGCGCCCGATCCCCTGCTGCTGGCGGCTCCCCGTGACGACGAGGTCTGCCTGGGACTGCTCCGCCAGTTCCAGGAGCGCCAGGTCCGCGCGGCCGCGGGCAGCACGCACGATGACGTCGGCATCCTCCCCGGCAACGACGGCCACGCGCGCCCGCAGGCTGCGCTCCAGCGCGTGCTGGACGGGCTCGGGATTGTCGTGCGCCGAGGGCGATGACGCGTACCCCAGCCGCGCCCGCTCGTCGGGCCAGTTGGCGTAGGCGACGGTCACATGGCACGGGCCCGCGCCGCGAAGGACGGGCACCCATCCGAGGGCCGCCTGTGCGGCCTCGGAGTAGTCGAACGCCACGAACACCCGCAGCGGACGCTCGCCGCCCAGCCACGTCAGCAGCCGTCCGGGGTCGCGAACGACCACGACCGGGCTCGGCGATCCCATGGCCGTTCGTTCGGCAATCCCCCCGAGGCGTTCGCGGCTGTCCTGCCGTGTGCCGACTGCCGCGACGACGATGAGCGCCGCGCCGGAAGCGGCTGCGGCCGCGACCATGGCCTCGTCGGCATGGCCATCCCGCAGGTCGCCCATGACGTCGGCGCCCGACGCGCCGAGGCGCGCGGCCTCGGCATCGAGTGCCCGGCGGGCGGCGTCCCGCGCCGTGCGCGCCAACTCCTCCTGCGCCTGCAGCCCGTTGGCGCCGAGCGCGTGTACCAGCCGCAACGGCCTGCCGAGGGCGGCCGCCAGCGCCGCCGCGACGTCGGCCGCGCGGCGGGCGGCGTCGGTGAAGTCCGTGCCGCACACGATGGTGTCCGGGCCTCCGCGATTCATCCCTGCCTCCCTGTCTCGATGATGTCGCTCAGCCACGGAGCGCGTAAACCAGCGCAACGGCGGCGACATAGACCGTCGCAATCGCCCCGGTGTCCCAGGCCACCACAAAGCGCTTGGTCAGCGCCCGCTCGCTCAGGCCGATGAGGAAGAGCGCGTTCATCACGATCACCGCCAGCACCGACACCACGTGGCTGCCGTCAACGTGCGCGAGCAGCGGCCCCTGCCGATAGAACACGTCGTCGAGCCCGAGGATGACCAGGTTGAAGAGATTACTGCCAAGGACGTTGCCCACGCCGAGATCGACCGC
>JAWKHU010000085.1:0-25284 GCA_041394685.1 Vicinamibacterales bacterium | reverse complement strand
GACCTGACGGATGGCAACTGCCTGCAGACGGTGCGAGCACGCACGCCGCTCGACGAACGCACGGCCACGGCCGTGTCGCCGCAGGCGTCGTCGCCGGAGGCGGCAGCGGCGGTGCACGAGGACGAGGCGGAGCCGCAGCCCGTGACGCACGAGCGCGCCGCGGAGGCGGAGCGGCGAGAGTAGGCAAGGCGATGCCCACGTGAGCAGTTCGCTGCTCACGGGCCGCAGATGGCGCAGGGCCGCAGATGACAGAGATGGGCGCAGAGACTCCGGGCCGCAGATGGCGCAGATGACACAGACGGTTGCTGCTCCTGGCTCACTGAGGTCCTCAGTGGGCGGGATTCGAGCCGCTCGTGGCGCTGCGGCTTGTCGCGGCGTGATCTGGAAGATGGCCGGGAGCAGTCACCTTACGAAGGTGCGTGGCGCGCCCTGCAACAATCAGGATTCGAGCCTGCTCCCGGTGGCGACGCCACCGGGGCATGACCTAGATGTGAATGCTACAGACGTTGTTCATCCGGGAGTCTCTGGAAACAATGGGGGTTACCAAGCCAACCCATCGTCTCTGGAGGAGCTCCCGAATGAACGTCCATCGTAACGCCAAGCCCCCCCCGCATGCGCCAACTGATTGCGACCCGTGCCCGCCAGGGCTGGACGTATGCGCGGATTGCCGCGGCCCTGGGGCTCAGCGTGCGCACCGTCGCGAAGTGGGTGACGCGCGCCCGTCACGCGGCGCTCGGGGATCGGTCTTCCCGCCCGCACCGTCAGCCGCGCCGGACGGCCCCGGCGCTCGAGCGCGCCATCGTCGCGCTGCGGCGCCGGCGGCTCACGGCGTGGCAGATCAGCACGGCGCTGCGGCAACCGCGCTCGACCGTCACGCGGGTGCTGGCCCGGGCGGGGCTGAATCGGATCGCGCTCCTTGACCCGGCCGCGCCGATCCAGCGATACGAGTGGCCGCACGTCGGCGACCTGCTGCACGTCGATCTCAAACGACTCGGCCGGGTCGTCGGCATCGGGCATCGTATCCATGGCGATCGCCGCCGCCGCGCCCGACGCGCGGGCTACGAGTATCTGCACGTCGCGATCGATGACGCGACCCGACTGACGTATGCCGAAGTGCTGGCGGCCGATGATGCGCCGAGCTGCGCCGCGTTCCTCCAGCGCACGCTCGCCTGGTTTCGCCGCCGCGGGATCGGCGTGCGCCGCCTCCTGACGGATAACGCCCTCGCCTACAAGGCGGGCGTCTTTGCCGCCGTCTGCCGGCGCTGGGCCGTGCGCCAGCGCTTCACCCGTCCCTACCGCCCCCAGACCAACGGGAAGGCCGAGCGCTTCATCCAGACGCTGCTGCGGGAATGGGCCTATCGCACGGCCTATCGGAGCTCGGCACGGCGGACCGACGCCCTGCGCCCGTATCTCCGCTTCTACAACCACCGACGTCCACATGCGAGTCTGGGGCGACGCGCGCCGTGGACCCGTTTCCAAGAGGCTACCTAAGATGAACAACCTCTTTGACATTCACATCTAGAACGGGGCGTCGAGGGTGAGGATGAAGCGAGCGCCCTCGCGGCTGGCGGCGATGTCCGTGCGGAGGACCGCTCGCTCGCCGAGGTGCGTCCGCAGGCCCGCACCGAACGAGGTCAGCAGGCCGGACGCCCGCTGATCGACGGGGCCGCGGCCGACGGCGCCGAGATCGACGAAGGGGACGACGTCGAAGAGCCGGTTGATCTGCCAGCGCGACTCGACGCTCACGCTGGCGAGCCGCTCGCCCCGCAGCCGATAGCTGTGGAACCCCCTCAGCGTTTCGGAGCCGCCGAGCGTCTGCATCATGTGAAACGGGACGGTCGTGCCCGAGCCGTGCTGGTCGATCGACGCCAGCAGGCGGGCCGCCAGGACGTGGCGCGCGGACCCGACCTGGCGATAGGCGCGCAGATCGACCGTCGTGCGCGTGAACGCAGTCGCCGACGGATCGGTGGGGCGGAACGCCCACCACGCCAGCTGCGCAACCCCGCCGCGCGTCGGCCGGGTGGGATGGTCGCGGCCGTCCCACCCGGCCCCCGCGCCCAGCGTCGTGTATCGCGTGCGCCCGTCGAGCGCGGGTGCCAGCACCGGCAGCGCCACGTCGGTGTTGACGAGGTGGCCATCACCACCCGCGTAGGCATCGACCATCGTCGAGCCCGCCCTGACGCCGACGTCCAGGTTCCGCCGCGCGCGCCACTGCAGCACGACGTCGGTGCCGGTCGTGTCCCGGCCGAAGTCGGTTCGCGCGAGATCCCCGCCAGTCACGCCGAACAGGCTGAGACCGGGCAGGTGGCGATACTGGTGCTCGACGTAGACCGCGAGGCCCTCCGCCTCTCGATCGCCGTCGTTCAGGACAGGGCCCAGCGTCGTGTCCCACGGGCGCAGCGCCGCGAGCTGACGCCGGGATCCGAGGATGCCGAACCGCACGGCCAGCTGGCGGTAGCTGCGGATCGACACCATGCCGTCCACGCCGACGCCGAGCGGCGTGCGACCAAGCCGCACGACCTCTGCAGCGGCGCCGGCGGACAGACCCGCGCCGGGTGCGACGACGCCGAACACCGGCTGGACGGTGGGCGCCGACGTGTTGTCGAACCATCCACGCACGCGTTCGACCCACGCGGTGCGGCGATCGGTCGTCCTCGCCTGGTCCTCTGGCGCGGCCTCTGGTGTCTCCGTGTCCGCGGCACCGGGCGATGCCTCGTCGGGCGCAGGAGACTGCGCCGAGGCGCAGGGCGGCGACAACAGGAGGCACGCGGCGATCAGCAGGGCGGCACGCATGAGGCGCGGTGGTGCAAGGGCCATTCCTGCCGACACGACCGTCGAGGTGGCATGGTGGTTGCTCAGTTCACTGCTTGTGAGGCAACGCGTTACCCAGAGTGGGGAGCCGACGACATGATTCGCGTGCTGATGATCGCGGGGCTGGCGAGTGCGCTGGCTGGGGCCGCATCCGGCGGCAGGGACGCCGGCGCAGCCGTGGCCGTGGCGACCGCACAGACACCCGTGAACCATGACGCGAAGGTCATGCAGGACTTCTCGAAGCGTGCGCGGGAGCACGTTCAACTCCGGGAGCGCGTCGAGCGCGACGTGCCCGCACGGTCCAGCGATGCCAGCGCCGAGGCCATTGCCGCCCATCGGCACGCGCTCGTCGAGGACCTGGCGGCGGCACGCGCGAATGCGCAACCGGGCGATCTGTTCGGGCCCGAGATCGCCGCCGTCGTGCGGAAGCTGATCGACGGTTTGTTCGAGCGGAGTGACGCTCCGCGGGCCCTCGAGGCTGGCATCTCCGAGGAAGACACCGCGGCGGTGCCGCTTGCCGTCAATACGCCCTACCCCGACGACATCCCGGTGAGCACGATGCCGCCCTCGCTGCTGCGGCACCTGCCGCCGCTGCCAGACGGGCTCGAATACCGGTTCGTCGGCAATGCCCTGATCCTGTTGGACTCGCGCGCGCACCTCATCGTGGACTACGTGCCGCGCGCCCTTCCGAAGTAGGTGAGTACCGTGGCCGTTCTCTGCCGTCCCCTCGTCGTCGTTCTCGCCGGCACGCTCGCGGCTGGTGCCTGCGCGCCGCTCGGGAGCCAGGGGATACGCACGTCGTCGGCGGCCGTCAGGACCGTCGCGAGCCCGGGTGCGCGCGGGGCCACTCCGGCAGCGGCCGTGGTGCCGCTGCCCAACGCCCAGGGCTCGCTGAAGTTCTGCGTGCTCGGGGACTTCGGCACGGGAGGCACGGCGCAGTACGCGCTCGCACGCGAGATGGCCGCCCTCCACGGGCGGTTCGCCTTCGAGCTCGTGGCGCTGGTGGGCGACAACCTCTATGGCTCCGAGGACCCCGACGACTTCCGGCGCAAGTTCGAGCAGCCGTATGCGCCGCTCCTGGACGCCGGCGTCATGTTCTACGCGTCGCTGGGCAATCACGACGACCGGGAACAGCGCTTCTACGCTCCGTTCAACATGAACGGCCAGCTGTACTACAGCGTCAAGGCCCCCGAGCAGGACGTGCGCTTCTTCGCGCTCGAGACCACCTATCTCGAGCCCGCGCAGGTGCGCTGGCTCGAGTCTGCGCTCGAGGGATCTTCGGAGAAGTGGAAGATCGTCTTCTTCCACCATCCCCTCTACTCGTCTGGCCGCACCCACGGCTCCGACGACCAGTTGCGAGCTGTCCTCGAGCCCCTCTTCATCAAGCATGGCGTGAGCGTGGTGTTCAGCGGACACGACCACATCTACGAACGCGTGCGGCCGCAGCACGGCATCACCTACTTCGTGACCGGCTCCGGCGGAAAGCTTCGCCCCGGCGATGTCAGACGCGGGCAGCCGTTCTCGGCCGTCGTGGTGGACCAGGTCAACGTGTTCCTCGCCGCCGAGATCCACGATGACGAGATGACGTTCAACGCGATCGATCAGCGCGGCCGGGTCGTGGATTCCGGGCGGGTGGCGCGGGTCCAGCAGCCGGCGACGATGACGGGGCAGGGGGAGGCGGAGCGTTGACACGGGATTCCCGGGGATCGTGCGACGCCGTCCGGTGGGCCACTCTGATCGTGATGGCCGCGGCAGCGGCGGGCGGATGCGCCCTCAGGGCCGCGGACGCGGACGTGACCCGTCCCGAGCGAGCGGACCTGATTCGACGGGCCGCGGTCTGGATGCCCACCAGCACGCGGACGCTCGATCTGCGGCGCGGGCCCACGGCGCCTGGCGCCTTTGCGCCCGATGCCGTCGTGACCTGCGAGTACGTGGACAAGGAGATGAACGGCACCACCCCCAAGTTCACCTGCGAGTTGCCGGACGGCGACGAGGTGAAGGTCAAGTACGGCCGCGACAACGGGGAGGTGTACGCCGAAGTGGCCGCCACGCGCCTGCTCTGGGCGCTGGGGTTCGGCGCCGACCGGATGTACCCCGTGCGGGTGCACTGCGAGGGTTGCCCGGTCGGTGGTGTCCAGGGCGATGGGGACGTGCGGGTGTACGACATCGCCGCGATCGAGCGGAAGATGCCGGGACGGGAGATCGAAGGACCGGACGGCGAGGGGTGGGCGTGGCGGGAACTGGACACGACCGCTCCGGCCAGAGGGGGCGCCACGATCGCGCAACGCGACGCGCTGAAGCTCCTCGCCGCGCTGCTGCAGCACACCGACAGCAAACCGGAGCAGCAGCGGCTGATCTGCCGGGACGCGCAGGTGCGAGGCGGCGACGAAGACGACGACGATGACGATGACGATGACGATGACGATGACGACTGCGTGCATCCGTTCCTGCTGATCAACGACCTCGGCAAGACGTTCGGGAGAGCCAACGCGTTCAACCGCGACCGGCCCGGGAGCGTCAGCCTGCAGGCGTGGCGTTCGGTGCCGGTGTGGGCGGACCTCCCGGGCTGTCACGCCAACCTCGAACGGTCGCTGACTGGCTCGCTCGAGCACCCGGCGATCACGGATGCGGGCCGACGATTCCTGCTGCAGCGGCTGCGGCAGCTCACCGACCGTCAGCTCCGCGACCTCTTCTCGGTCGCGCGGTTCGCGGAGCGGACACCGGATGCGGCGGTGGCCGGGGAGGTAGACGACGTGGAGGCGTGGGTGCGGGCGTTCAAGGACAAGGTCGGCCAGATCGCGTCGCGGTCGTGCCTGGCCGAAAGGAGTGCGCGATGAGGCGGGGCCTGGCCGCGTCGGGGGTCGTTGCCATCGGGATGCTCGTCCTGAGCGCGTGGAGCGTCAGGGCCCAGACGCCGGTGCCCGTCGCCCTCGGCGGTGAGGAGACCATGGTCTCGCAGGTGGAGGAACTGATGCAGGCCCTGGTGCGGCTGCCGCTGGCGGCGCTGCTGGCGTGCGGGCTCGCGCTGCGGCCACGCCGGCTGGGCACGCCCGCGCGCCGCACGGCGGTCATTCACACCCAGATCATCCTCGCCGTCATCGGCGCGCTCGTGATGCTGGTGGTCGGGTCGAGCCTGGCGCGTGCCTTCGGCATCGTGGGCGCGGCCGGTCTCGTGCGGTACCGGGCGAAGGTAGAGGACCCGAAGGACGCCGGCGTGATGCTCTCGACGCTCGCCATCGGCCTCGCGGCCGGCGTCGGCCAGTGGCTCCTGGCGATCTTCGGGACGGTGTTTATCCTGGTGCTGCTGTGGGTGGTGGAGTCGTTCGATCCCACCGCGACGCGGGTGCTGACCGTCAAGATCCGCACCAAGAACCCCGCCGCCCTCAAGAGCCGGATCGAGGCCCTCTTCAGCCGGCAGAAGGCGACCTACGAAACTCGGACGGTGTCGCCGGAGGAACTGCTCTACGAGATCCGGTGGCCCCTCGACCGGCCGAGCGATCGCCTGTCCGAGCGGATCGCGGCGATGGATGCGTCGGGCGAGGTCGAGGTCGAGGTCGATCAGAAGAAGGCGAAGTAGCGGGTGACGGAGGAGAGATGAAGCTCATCGTGCAGCCGGACGAGGGCGTGACGCCGCTCCTGGCGGCCATAGACAAGGCGCGGACGTCCATCGACATCATGGTGTTCCGCCTCGACATCAAGGAAGTGGTCGATGGTCTCGCCGCAGCGGTGGCGCGCGGCGTCGCGGTCCGCGCGCTCATCGCCCACACGAACCGGGGGGGCGAGAAGTCGCTGCGCAGGCTCGAGACGCGGCTGCTGGACGTCGGCGCCACGGTGACGCGCACCTCGGACGACCTGGTCCGCTACCACGCGAAGATGATGGTCATCGACGGCCGCCGCCTGCACGTGAACGGCTTCAACTTCACCTGGCTGGACGTCGACCGCAGCCGCAGCTTCGGGGTCACCACGTCGGTCCGCCGCCTCGTGCAGGAAGCGTCGAAGCTCTTTCAGGCCGACTGCGATCGCCAGGGCTATCAGTGCGGCTGCGACCGGTTCGTCGTCAGCCCGCAGAACGCCCGCGAGCGCCTGGCGGCCTTCATCAAGGGCGCCCGGCGCCAGCTGCTCATCTACGACCCGAAGGTCAGCGACCCGCGCATGCTGCGCCTCCTCGCCGAACGGCGGCAGGCCGGCGTGGACGTCCGCATCATCGGCAGCGTCGGCGCGCGCGCGCGTGACTGCCGAGAAGTATCCGGGGGCCGGCTGCACGTGCGCGCCATCGTGCGTGACGGATTGCGCGCCTTCGTAGGGAGCCAGAGCCTCAGGAGCCTCGAACTCGATCGGCGCCGCGAGGTCGGCGTCTTCGTTCACGAGCGGCCCGCCGTCCGCAAGATGCAGGCGACCTTCGAGCACGACTGGGCGCTGACCGAGGCGGGACGGCGCGAGGCCGACGAGGCCGAGTCGCGCCGCGAGGCGGAAAGCAGAAGGGGCGAGGCGGGCGCCTCGCCCACGGCATAGCGGCCGGCCTTCTGCCTTCCGAAGCGTCAGGTCCTCGCGCTTGGACCTAGCGCGTGGCCGGGATCATGGTGCGCAGGGCGTCGCGCCACTGGCCAATGACGGCCGGCAGCTGCGCCGGCGGCGCCATCGCGAACACCTGCTTCGACGACAGCTCCCGGCCGTAGACGTCCTCGTTGGCGTCCTCGTCGTCACGCAGCGAGGCCCTGCACGCTCACCCCGGCGAAGAGGCCCTGCGCACGCGAGTAGGCGAGGATCTTGGCGCCCATCTTGGCGTCGGTCGCGGCCTGCGCCGCGCGGCCCACCGGACCCGCAGCCACCGAAGCATCGGCGCCCAGCTTGAACTCCGACGAGAGCAGGTCTTCAACCCCGTCGCGGTTCATCACGAGCAGCACGAGGTCAACCGACTGCACGCCGATCTGCCAGCCGATGCTGCCGCCCGTCATCGCCACGAACGACGGAACGCTCCACGTGCCCGTCGCGCGGTCGCGCACGCTCATGATGCCCTTGCCGTGCTCGGCACCGATCACGAACCCGCCCTTGACCAGCGTCGGGATCACGACGATGGCTTCGGCGCGCTCGAGGATGTGTCCGGGAATCGCCTGGTCTGGCGTCTTCGAGAGCTGTGTGAGGACCTCGATGGACTTGGTGACCCGCTCGAGTTCCTTCTGGTTGTCGGCGGCCTGTGCCGGCGCGGCCAGCGCCACGACGGCTGCCCCGGCGGCGAGTGAACGAATCAGCTTTCCGAGATCTGGCACGGGAACCTCCCAACCTGAGTCGAGTGACGGCCGCCGGCGTCATTGCCGGCGCCTTCACGGTCGATCGGGGCAAGAAGGGTGCCGCGGCGTCAGGACGTCTTCACCATCGGGCCGCGGTCCCGCTCGCCAGGCTGATCCTGTATGAGGTTATATAAGTATGTATATGTCTAGTTGTATGTCCAAATATATGGTTTATATGGTATTTTAAAGTATGTCCAGCGCGTCTCAGGACTTCTACTCCGTCGAGCAGGTGGCCACCCACCTGCACCTGCATCCCCGGACCGTTCGGAACTACGTGCGGACGGGCCAGCTGAAGGCCGTACGGCTGGGCAAGCAATATCGAATCGCGCGTGAGGATCTGGCGGCCCTGACGGGAGTGGATGCGGCACCGGTCGAGCCGGCGGCGCCGGTGGCCTCGGCGCGGGCCGATGCCTCCGCCATCGTGGACCTCGAACCGATGACGGCCGAGGCCGCCAGCCGCCTCACCGGGGCCCTGCTCGCGGCGGCCAAGGGGCCGCCGGAAGAGCAGCCGCTGCGCGTGGACACCATCTACGACCGCTCCGCCGCGCGCCTCAAGGTCGTCATCACCGGCAGCCTCGCCTCGACGGCCGCGCTGCTGCGCTTCCTCGCGGCCTACGCGGAAGCCCACCCCTGAGCCGGCGCATCGCCGCCGTCACGAAAGGCCGAGAACCCGTGTCCCTCGAAGAGACCGTTGCCCGCCTGTCCGACCCCGACAAGAACGTCCGCTGCGCAGCGGCGCTCGGGGCGGTGCGGCCGGAGACGTCCGCGCGCTCAGGCGCTCGTCCGGGCCGCACGGCGGCCGAGCCGGCTTCTTCGTCCGCGAGACGTTGACGTGGGCCGTCGTGCTGCCGGAGGGCGCCCTTTCCGGCACTGCTGTCCCCTCCTGGACGACCCCGCGCCACCATGCAGCACGCGCCTCGACCCAGCACTCAGCAAGCTCATGGCGGATCAGCCGCCGCCGATCGCCTGCTGACCGCGCTCGACGACGAAGACGACGAGGTGGCGGGGAAGGTGGCGTGGGCGCTCGGTGTCCTCGGGGACGCCGCGCGGTGCCCGGTGTCGTGCGCCTGTTCGCACGGTCGCCAGGCTGCAGGCCACACGCTCATGTCGTGCTGGACCGCTTCGGCGAGACGGCCGTGGCGCCGCTGGTGGCCGGCCTGGCCCAGCGCGCATTGGCGCGTCCGCGAGCAGTCGGCCTATGCGCTGGGCGTCATCGGCAGCCTCGACGCGGCAGCCGGCGGCCGCGGTGGCAGCGGACGCGGCCTGGGAGGTGCGGTTCGCGGCGGTGTGCGCCCTGGGCCAGATCGGTGGTCCCACGGCCGCGGACGTGACGGCTGCGCGGCGCGGTGACGACGACGGCCGCGTCAGGCAGATGGCGGAGCGCCGGTCGGCCGCTCCTGCGGTCGCACTCGCAGTCCTAGCCTGCCGCACCGACGCGCGACGCAGACGCGACCCGGCGTTGGCGCAGGTTGCAGCCTTGGATGACCAGCCCGACCCGGACGGCGCGAGATCCCGGCACGGCGAGGCTGGAACTCCACCTCCGCCCACCGGCAGCATGACGTCGGCCGCCACGCCCATCGTCGCGCCACGCGCGGTGCGGAAGAAGGTCCGCTCGAACCCGGCCGTGAGGTGCCACTGCGTGCCGCGCGTCTGCGAGAGGTCCGTGCCAGAACTGGTGGCGACGCCGGGTTCCCGCGCGCCGTTCATCGGCATGGCCAGGTAGAGGGGCATCGTGCTGCCGCGGACGCCGAGCACCCGGCCGACACTGGAGGCCCATCCGGTGCTCGTGGCGCATCATGCCTGCACGAACCATGGAGCGTTGGGGTTGGTGGGGCGGTCGCCGTCGCAACCGGTGCAGTCGCCCTCGACGCCGCCGAAGGCACTGCCACCGCTCGAACCTGTGCGGCTCGGCGAACAGGCGGAGCGACGCTTCGTGTCTGGTTGAATCGGTTCCGTCCGGCTCGGCGCCGCAAGCCTCGTCGGCTCGCCGGTGGCTTCACCCGCCGGCCGCTGCGCGGCGCCGGTTCGGGGCTCGCCTGGGCGGTCCTCCCTGACGCTCCCCGTGCGCCACGAGGCACGCGAGGAGGCGGCGGCCATCCACGCCCGTGTCGTCCGGGCGTTCGATGCGCAGGCCTCGCGGCGGCCGGGCCCCCTACCGCCCGAAGAGAGCCGCGACAGCCACGACGCGGGCCGCGGGCACGTACCAGTCCGCGTCCAGGACACCGCATCCCTCGTCCACGTGCTGGCCGCACCCCACCCACGTCGCCTTGCCGCACTTCCACACTGAACACGCTGACACATCAGGGCCGTTCTCCTTCTGCCTGGACAGATGCAGGCGCGACGGAGGGTGACTTCGGAACTCGGGGTGAAGTCAGAATGCAGGAATTCAGAACCAGCCCGCAAGCCTGCAAGCCTGCAAGCCTGCAAGCCTGCGGGCCTGCGGGCCCTGAGGGCTGATCCTGCCCCTACCCCTATGCCCGCCCGTTCCGACAGAGCTCCCGTCCGGCCCACGGCCGCAGCGTTGCAGGCGCTCAGGCGCGGACGATTCCGGGACGTCATCGCCCCGGGCCTCGACGTGCTCTTCTGGGATCAATCCGGGCCTATCTCCGGCGCGACGGGTGGCACTCCACGCCCCGGCAACCGGTTCTGGCCCGCACTGGCGGCCGCCGGCTTCCACGCCGCGGCTGCCAGCGCCGCACCAGTCGCCAGGCGCACGGCTGCTGCGCCAGGCGTCTCTGCTGGTCGCCCGGACGACGGCAACGGCCGACGAACTGGACGACGAGGAGTTGCGGAGCGGACGGGAGCGGTTGAGGCGGAAGGTGCGGCGCTATCGCCCGAGGGCCGTCGCCATCGTGGGGATTGGGGCCTATCGAACGGCCTTCGAGCGTCCACGGGCCGGATTCGGCCGCCAGCGAGACAGCTCGACGGCGCCATGCTCTGGGTGCTCCCGAATACCAGCGGGTTGAACGCGCACTACCAGGCCGCGAGACTTCACGCGCGCGTTTCGTGCGCTGCGGCGGGCACTCGCGCGGTAGCCCCGCGAGCGCGGGGTCGCCTACGATTCGTCGATCGAGACGACGCTCGCTCCACGGGCAGAAGCGGCCGCCTCCGAACTGCACCCCTGCTGCTCCACGTCCGAGGGTCGGCCATCGCACACCTCGATGGTGACGGCCGCGAACTCCACGTCCTCGAGGTGCCGGCTCAGCCGGTGTTCACGCCGGTGCCGGCGACGATCCGGCCGTTCCGGGATCGTGGCCGAGCCGCCGTTCCGTGCCGCGCGGGCGGCGTCGATCTGTTCCTGGCTCGTCAGCAGGACACGGAGAAGCGTTCCCCCGTGACATCCGGAACGATACCGATCGCCGACAGGCTGGGCGCAGCTGGTCCGTTGCCGCAGCCGGCGGCAAGGGTGCGGCCAACAGCGCAGCTCGGCCGGCGGCCTCAGCATCGGGTTCCTGCGGGCACCTGCGGGCTCAGTTGTCGTCGGCCTCGACGGCATCCGCGAAGCTCGCCATCTTGCCCTTGACCGGGAAGTACACCAGCGCATGCCGACGTCACGCGCTTCGTCATGCAGCCCGGTCAGTTCCAGTCCTGCCGGGTCATGCGGTAGATGGCTGCGAGGGTGCCGGTCGGTCCGCGCCTGCCGGTGGAAGAGAAGATTGTCCCGTTCGCCGGATCGTCGAGGGCGGCGAAGAATTCCCGCACGTGATCCGCGGAGAAGTCGTCGCCCCAGCCAAAGGGACGGAACGTGATGGGAATCTGGACCCAGCGCATGCCCAGGGACTCGACGAGCGCCTGCTCCGACGCGTCGTTCCGCAGGCTGATGACGGTGTCGATCCCGTGCGCCTGCAGGTACCGGAACCCGGCCTCATCGGGCTGTGCGCCACGGTAGAGATGCGCATCGAGCTGCATGAAGCGCTCGATGGGGACGGCGGGCTCGTCGGCGCGTACGGCGCCGGAGAACGTGAGGGCGGCGATGAGGGCGGTCATTCCGAGTGTGGGTCGTACGGGCACGCGTGCATCCCTTCCTGGTACGGGTGTGTCCCTTTCAAAGGGTAGACCGGAAACGGCGCCATCCGGTTCCCTCCGCTTGCCCGTTCGTGATTGATTTCGTATCTTGTAAGAAATGAAGGCCGTGCTGCCCACGCTCGACCTCCTGGTCCTGCTGGCCGTCCTCCAGCTGGGCGATGAGGCGTACGGGGTGTCCGTGGCCGAGGCCGTGACCGACGCCCGTGGCGCAGACGTCTCGATGGCGTCGGTATACGTCGCCCTCGAGCGGCTGGAGGAGCGCGGCCTGGTGCGCTCCACGCTGGGTGAGCCCACGCCCGAGCGCGGCGGCCGGGCCAAGCGCTACTTCACGGTCACGCCCGCCGGCCTGCGCGCGGTGGATGCGACGCGCGCCGTGCTCACGCGGATGTGGGCGGCCGTGCCCGCCTTCAAGGGAGACGCCCGATGATGCGTGCGCTGTCCGAGTGGTGGCTCTCGCGGCTGGGCGCCTCCGACGCCTTGATCGGCGACCTCTGCGAAGTGGCGGCCAGGCGCCCGGCCTCCTGGTACTGGCAGCAGGTCGCCAGCGGCACCGTCGTCCTGACGATGCGGGCGATTCGGCGGGAACCGTGGACGTGGATCCGTACGGCCGCGGTCCTCGCGGGCGTGGTCCTCGTCGGGGCCAGCCTGCTGTCGCGGTCGTCCGGGCCCGGCGCCGAGGCCCTGGACGTGCGGGTCGAGGCCAGCGGGTGGCTGCCGATGCCGGCGCCCGATGGCCGCGTGCGCATGATTCCGGCCGTGGTCGTCCGCGTCGGCAACCCGACGGCGCGGCGGCTGGCTGGCGTGCAATTGAACGTGGTGTTCAGGCGCGCCAACGACGGCCTGGAGTGGGACAGCGTCTGGCGTCCCCGCATCGGCGGCCGGGGCCTCGCGCCCGGCGGTGGCACCGAGACGGTACTCGTGGCCTCGCAGCACGGGCACGTCGGCAGCGGCGCGCCCCTCACGCTGCTCGAGCATCCGGCGTTCGTGGACGCCCGCGTCGAGCTGTTCGCGCGGTACGGCGCGCGGGAGTGGGCTCGCCTGGGGACGTTCGACATCCCCAGGACGCTGGCCCGCCCGATGGCCGCGGCCCGTTCCGGACATCGCCCGATGCGGCGGCTCCCCTCGACGGTCCTCTAGCGCAGCGGCTCGAGCGACTGCAGCATCGTCGGGACGAGCTCCGCGACGGTGGGGTGGATGTGGACGGCCCGCGACACGACGGTGTAGGGCGCGTCGGCGTACATGACGTCGGCCGAGGGCCTGCACGACCTCGTCGCCCCCGGTGCCGAAGACGACGGCGCCCAGGATGCGCGACGTGTCGGCGTCGATCAGCGCGCGCATGAAGCCGCGCGTCTCGCTCATCTCCCGCGCGCGGCCCACCTTCGCCATGGGACGATGGCCCACGAGCACACGGCGTCCCGATTGGCGCGCCTCCTGCAGCGTCATGCCTCACGCGCCCGACCGGCGGGTCGGTGAAGAGCGCATAGCACGGATCCGATCGCTGATGCCCCGCGAGTCGTCGTCCAGCAGGTGCCCGGCCACGATCTCGAAGTCGTTGTACGCGGTGTGCGTGAACGCGCCGCGTCCGTTGCACTCGCCGATGGCCCAGATCGCCGTCCACGCTGGTGCGGCACCGATCGTCCACCGTCACGTAGCCGCGCGCGTCCACGGCGACGCCGGCCGCGTCCAGTCCAAGGTCATCGGTATTGGGCCGTCGTCCGACGGCCAGCAGCACGTGGCTGCCGTCCACGGCCGGCTCTCCGTCCGAGCAGTCCACGCCCACCGACACGCCGGTGCGGCTTCGCGCGAGCGAGATGCAGCTGGCCGACAACCGGAACGTGATGCCCTCGTCCTCGAGGATGGCCTGCAGCTCGGAGGAGACGTCCTCGTCCTCGCGCGAGATCAGGCGGGGCGCGCGTTCGACCACCGTCACGCGGCTGCCGAACCGGCGGTAGATCTGCGCGAACTCCAGTCCGATGTAGCTGCCACCGACGACGACCAGGTGCTCGGGGAGGGTGTCGAGCGCCAGCAGGCTCGAGTTCGTGAGGAACGGCACGTCGGATACGCCGGGCATATCGGGCACGAACGCGCGCCCGCCGACGTTGATGAAGATCTGGGGAGCCTCGAGGACCTCGCCGTTGACCTCGACGGTGCGCGGCCCGGTGAAGCGCCCGTGACCCTCGAATGACGTCAGGTTGTCCGTGGTCTTGGTCAGCGTCTCGACTCCATCGCGCGACGGCTGGACGATGGCGGCCATGCGGGCGCGGACGCGCGGCAGGTCCACCGTCACGGCGCCACCGGTAGCGAACCCGAACTCCGAGCCGCGCCGGGCCACGTGCATGGCGCGCGCGCTGGCCACCAGCGCCTTGGTCGGGATGCAGCCGGTGTTCACGCAGGTGCCGCCGAAACGGGCGCGCTCGATGATGGCCGTGCGGCGTCCTGCCTTCGCGAGCCGCGCGGCCAGGGGCGGCCCGGCCTGTCCGGTGCCGATGACGATCGCGTCGAAGCGGTTGGGCATGCAGCGAGCGTAGCGCAACCGGCCATGCCGCGCACCCGGGCCCTGCCGATGGCGACGCGTGCGGCCCCTGATACGATCGGTGGCACGGTCCCATGGCTGGCGGCCCCGTCGGGCCCTCGCCGGCATCGTACACAGAGCATGCTGCACGCACCCGTTGATTCCACGCTGCCCCTGCGTCCCCTGACGTCCGCGTCGGAGCTGGATGCCGGTGTGGACCGCTCGTCGGCCACGCCCGTCCTCTTCTTCAAGCACAGCCACACGTGCGGCCGGAGCGCCATGGCGCTGTCCGAGGTCGCGGACTTCCTCGTCGCTCCGGAGGGGCCCGTGGAGGCGTACCTGATCGACGTGCGGGAGCACCGCGACGTCTCCAACGCGATCGCATCGCGGTTCGGCATCCGCCACGAGTCGCCACAGGCGCTGCTCCTGCACCACGGGACGGTGGCGTGGCACGGCTCGCACTTCCGGGTGACGGCGGAGGCGCTCAAGGCGGCGCTGCGCGCGGTGGCGCCGGCGAAGTAACTCGGGCCAGCGCCGGAACTGGACGAGCACGGAAGGCGGCGCGATGCTCGGACACAGCAATCGCATCGGCAACTGCTGCGGCGACCGTGCGCAGTCGTGGAACAGCGTGCGACCCGACGAGTTGGGTGTCTGGCGAGGACACCCGGAGCTCTTCGGGGCATTCGAGGGCTACTACCTCGAGAGCCGCACCCTGCTCGGTACGGGACCTGCGCGCGCAGTCACGGCGGTCCGGGTAACTGGGCCGGCGCTCCGTGTCACGCCGATGGAAGCCCTCCGCGAGGACTGAGGCGCCTGGAGACCCCGTTCGCGGTGCCCTCCCGACCGCACCACGTGGTGCGACAACTTGCCGCGCCACGTCCATCGCACGCCTGGGGCACGATAGCGGCTGAGATTGTCGTGCTGGCTCCTGCCGGTCCCCGGGGCACACGCGACCGGAGGGATTCGTGCGTCGCTGGCTGGTTCCCGTCTGGCTGCTCGGGGTAACATCGGCGCTCGCGGCCGGCTGTGCCCGTGAACCCGTGCCCACGGTGGCCGACGGGCAGCTCCTGTACGCCGACAACGGCTGCGCCAGTTGTCACGGTGCGGCCGGGCGCGGCGACGGTCCCATCGCCGCCACCTCGCGCCGCCTCCCACCGATTTCCAGGCCGACAGCGCGTTCATCACCGGCTTCGACGTCGACACCGTCGCGGCCACGATTGCCAACGGCATCTCGTTCGACCAGCCGATCGCGCTCCAACGCCGCCGAAGCGCACCCGCACCACAGCCAGGGCATGCCGCCGTTTCCACACCTGTCGGAGCTCGAGCGGCGGTCGCTTGCGCTCTACGTGATGTCCCTTCGCCCGGAATCCCGCTGAGGAGATTCGCCATGTCGCCATCGACGCCGTTACGAGTCCTAGCCGTCGCCCTGCTCGTCGGTGCCGGCATCGCGCACGCACAAACCCAGTCGATCACCGTCCACGATGCGTGGGTGCGTGAGCCGATGGGCAGCCGCAACATGACCGCGCCTTTGCTGTCGTCGAGAACAGCGGCAACGCCCCTCGTGCCATCGTCGCCGCGGCCGCGGACATCTCCGACAAGGTCGAACTGCACGAGATGAAGAACGAGGGCGGCATGATGCGCATGTCACCGGTGCCCCGCATCAGGTGCCCGCCCACGGCAGGATCGAGCTCAAGCCGGGCTCCTTCCACGTGATGCTGTTCGAGCTGAAAGGCAAGCCGGCGCCAGGCGACAGGGTGAAGCTCACCCTCACCCTGGACGACGGATCGACGGTCACGACCGACGCCACGGTGCGGCAGCCGGGACAGATGCGATGACGGGCGTCCACCCGCGCCTCGGGCACGCCTTGCTGACCGTCGCGGTGGTGGCCGTGCTGGCCGGCTGCCAGTCGAAGCCGACCGTGCCGCCGCTGCCCGTCCTGCCCATCGGTGGCGACTTCCAGTTGACCGATGACGACGGCCAGCCCTTCACGCTGGCCTCTCAGCGCGGGAGGGTGATCCTTATCTTCTTCGGGTACAGCTCGTGCCCCGACGCCTGTCCCACCACGCTGTCCAAGCTGTCCACCGTCGCCCGGCGCCTCGGAGACGAGGCGAGCCGTGTGCGGACGCTCTACGTGTCGGTGGATCCCGAGCGCGACACGCCACCGGTCCTGAAGGCGGACCTCGCCAGCTTCTCGCTGGACGCCGTCGGCCTGACGGGCACGAAGGCAGAGATCGATCGCGTCGTCGAGCAGTACGGCGCGGCCTATGAGGTCGTGCCCACGCCCGGTTCGGCGGCGCCGTACACGATCTCCCATACCACCGCCGTCTACGCCCTCGACACGCAGGGGCGCGTGCGGACGACGTTCGCGTACGAGGCGTCGGTCGACGAGATCGTCACCGGCATTCGCACGATTCTTGCCGACCAGTCATGACCCCTGAAGCGCCTCCGCAACGCGGAGGCCAAGGAGACACCCATGCGCCAGCGTCTCGATGTGCTCGCGATCCTCGTTGCCCTGCTGCTGGCGGCCGTGCCCGCCCGTGCGCAGCTTCCCGTGCCCGGCGTCACCCCGGCCCGCGACGTGCCGGACGCTCACGAGATGCCGGATCCGAATACGGAGTACAAGGTGCTCTTCATGGTCGGGGCCGGTCCCAAGGCTGACGAAGTGAACCCGACCCTGACGGCCGTGGCCCGCTACGTCAACACGCTCGCCAAGGCTGGCGTACCGGCCGAGAAGCGGAAGATCGTCGTGATGATCCGCGGCGGCATCGACATGATCCTGACCAACGAGGCCTACAAGGCCAAGCACGACGGTCAGGACAACCCCAACGCCGCCATGCTGCAGGCCCTGAAGGCGGGCGGCGTGGACCTGCGCGTCTGTGGGCAGGCCGTCGTCGGCATGAAGATCGATCGCCACGCCATCCTCCCGGTCATCCAGGTGGATCTGTGGGCGATGACGACGGCGATCAACCTTGGGCTGAAGGGATACGTGCGCGTCGGCTGACAGTGCCAGTGCAGGCGGCCTTCCGCGGGACGGACGCCGCGGGTCCGTCTGCACCCTGCTACTATCTGGCCGTGGACGCGTCCGTTCAGGGCTCGCACGCCGCGGCTGTCCGGTCCCTGGGAACGGGCGCGACCCGCCATGCCGCGCTCGTCCGCGTGACGCACTGGGTCACCACGCTCGCCGTCCTGGCGCTGCTGGTGACCGGTGCCGAAATCGTCGTCTCGCATCCGCGCTTCTACTGGGGCGACGAGGGGAACGTCAACACCCCCGCTCTGTTCCAGCTTCCCATCCCCTCGTCCCGGGAGGCGGTGCCGACCGGCTACGACTACGTCCTGCCCGACCAGAACGGCTGGAGCCGTTCGCTGCACTTCGAGGCCGCCTGGGCGCTGGTGCTGGCCGGCCTGCTCTACGGCGTGCACGGTCTGGTGTCAGGGCACTTCCGGCGGGACCTGCTGCCGTCGCCCGACAGCCTGCGTCCCGCCGCGTTCGCCCGGTCGCTCGCGAGCCACCTGCGGTTCACGCGGCCCGGGCCCGAGGAGGCCTGGTCCTACAACCCCGTGCAGCGGCTGGCCTACCTGGGCGTGGTGTTCGTGCTCGTGCCGCTGATGGTCTGGACGGGGCTGGCCATGTCGCCGGCCGTGGTCTCGGCCCTTCCCGGGCCGCTCTCCGTGTTCGGCGGCCACCAGTCCGCGCGAACGCTGCACTTCGCGGCGACGATCCTGCTGACCGCCTTCGTCGTCGTCCACGTCGTGATGGTGATCCGCGCCGGGTTCGGCAATCGGACGAGGGCCATGCTGACGGGCGCCGCCGTTCAAGAGGAGGACCGATGAGCGTGTCGAGGCGGAGGCTGCTGGCGGGAGCCATGACGGGTGTAGGGCTGGCGGGTGTCGCGGGGGCCGCGCGCCTGCTCGATGGCCTGTCCCTGCTGCCTCCCGACGCCGGAGGGCTCTTTGGGCCCGGCCACGCGCTGACGTACGCGACGCAGCGGCTGATCACCGGGCACTCGATGGCCCGGGAGTTCCCACGGGAGAAGATCTCCAGCCGCCCCTTCGCCAACCCCACGGCGTTCCGGAGCGACGAGTTCGACGCGATGAAGGCCGACGGGTTCAGCCAGTGGCGCCTGGACATCGCGGGGATGGTGCGCGCCCCAGGGCCGGTGTCTCTGGCCGCGCTCCGGGCCTATCCGCCTAGCCGCCACGTCACGTCGCTCGCGTGCGAGGAGGGCTGGTCCTACATCGCGGAATGGATGGGCGTCCCCCTGTCGTCCGTGCTGGAGCAGGCGGGCGTGCTGCCCGGCGCCAGGTACGTCGTGTACGAGTCGATGGAGCCGTACTGGAAGGACGCGATCGACATGGCCGACGCCCTCCATCCGCAGACGCTGGTGGCCTACGGCTTCAACGGCTCGGACCTGCCCGTCCCGTTCGGCGGCCCGCTGCGCATGCGCGTCCCGCGCCAGCTCGGTTACAAGAGCGTCAAGTACCTGCGGCGCCTCACGGTTACCGATACGCTCGAGGGGCACGTGGCGCCGGGCGCGTACTCCTGGTACGCGGGCATCTAGTCCATTCACTCCGGGACCACGAACGGCCTCGCCGTCCTGCTGCCGGCAACCGCCGTCCGCGCCGGGACGCCCGCGCTCAGAACGAGAAGCGAAGTCCCGTGTACGCCGAGCGCGGAGACCCCGGATAGAGCACACGAGCGTCGGTGGCAGCGACGTTGAGCACGCTGAGGGTGGCGATGTAGTTTGCGTCGAGCAGGTTGCGCACCTCGCCGAACACCTCCCAGCGACCGCCGGAGAAGCCGCCGCGAAGCCCCATCAGCTCGTAGCCATCGACGCGATAGGCGTTGACCAGGTCGGCGTACCGCTCACCGACCAGGTCGAAGGTCGGCCCGGCGTAGAAGCCGCCGGCGTGTCGGTACAGTACCTCGCCGCGAACCGCGTACGTCGGTGCGGCCGGGAGGCGATTGGCGCCGTAGACGGCGTCGTTGTCGAACCGGAATCGGTTCAGCGTGACGCTGATCTTCGGATCGACGCGATGCACGTTCCCGGCCGCGAAGGTGCCGCCCACCAGGGCCTCGATGCCGGCGTGCGTCGTTCGATCGAAGTTCGTCACCAGGCTGTTACCCGGAGCGTTGGGATCGTCCATCGAGAGGATCTCGTTGCGGATGCGGGCGTAGTAGGCGGCGATGTCCCAGGTCACGCGTGCGCCGGAGGCCTGGCTGGCGGTGGACCGCCAGCCCGCTTCCAGCACGGTGCCGCTCATGGGATCGAGCGTGGCATCGCCCCCGATCACGTTGTCCTGCATCTGAAACGTTGTCGGTGCTTCGAAGAGGCGGCTGACGTTGCCATAGAACTCACCCGCTCGATCCATCGAGGCGATGACGCCCGCGCGCGGATTGAATGACGAGTAGCGGGCCTTGGGGTGGCTCAGGGCGCCCGTCACGGCGTTGGTCGTGCGCACGTCGCGTGCGGCAGTCACGGCCTGCGCCCCGAATACCGCAGTCCAGCGCGGGGACGCGCGCCAGCGGTCGGTCACGAACGCCTCGAGGCTGTCGGCGTCATTGTCGACGAACTCGCTGACGCCGTTGGGCCGACCGTTGCGGTTGCGGTAGTTCCGGCCATCGACCGTGCCCCTGCCGTAGTTCATCCCCGCGAGCACGTCGTGCGCACCCAGGCGCCGGTCGTACCGTACCATGGCGCCGAGGTCCCGGTGATCGGTATCGATCAACAGGCTGAAGACCTCTACGGGAAGTGCGGGTCCGGGGCCGTCGAAGTCCACGAAGATCTGGTTGACGATTGGATGGAACAGCGACTGACCCTCGTACGAGACGCCGGCGGCGAGCTGCCCGCCGCCGCCGAGCGACCAGGTCGCCTTCGCGGCGACACGTGCCGTCTTCACGACTTTCCCGTAGTTGCCATCGAGGGCCGCCGCGCTCGCCTGGTCGGGATCCGCCGCCACCTCCGCCTCCGTGAGTGCGCCAGGCAGGCGCAGGTCGTTGTGCACGTAGGTGGCAAACAGCTGCACGTTCGTGCGCGCCGAGGGATGCCAGCCCGCGTTGGCGTAGATGCCCTCACGCTCCTGCCGGCTGTGGTCCCGGTAGCCGTCGAAGTGGCGGCCCTCGATCGTCACCAGCCCGTCGACCGTCTCCCCAGCGCCGCCGAAGGTGACGCGCCCGTTAAGCGAGCCGAAGTTGCCGCCCTCGAGGAACACCGACAGGGGCGGGCTGTTGCGTGTGGTCGGAGAGATGAAGTCGGATGGCGCCTCCCAGCGCGCTCGCGCCGTAGGTGAGCGCATTCGCGCCACGCGCCACGCTGGCGTAGCGGGCGGTCAGCGGGTCGATGACGCGGTTGTGGTTGTTGCCATCGGCGGTCGTGACCGGCAGATACCGGCTCGAGAAGAACAGCTCGTCGTTGCCGTACCCGCTGTCCGCCCAGACGCCCGGGACGTAGCGGAGCATGTCCGCGAGGTTGCTGACGTGCCGTTGATAGAGCTCGTCGCCCTCGATTATCGTGACGGCGCCGGGCGTCAGAGCGCGCTGGGCCTCGACCTCCGCCTTCGTCTGCTCCGCGGTCACGACGACGTTCTCGACCAGCGTCTGCACGTCGAGCCGAAAGTCGGCGACGGCCGTGTCCGAGGCGGACACGGCAACGCGGCGTTCCGCGCGCTGGAAGCCGGACGCCGTCACGCGAACGACGTACTCGCCCGCCTGAAGGGCCTGGATGCGATAGCGTCCCTGGGAGTCGGTGACCGCAGCCTGAGGCGGACGGGCTCCGCTCGAGACGCTCACCCGCGCGCCGACGACGGCCGCGCCGGTCTGGTCCGAGACGAAGCCGCTGATCCCGGCCGACTGCCGGGCATCAGTGGGGAACGCACCGACCAGCAGCGCGGCCAGGGCGGTGGCGAGACGAATGAAGGCCAAGGACATGTCGGGGACCTGTGCTCTCTGAAACGAAGCGGTGGCCTGGAACGGGCGTCCGGTGGTGTGGGGGTTCGCTACTCCGGCTTCTCGGCTGCGAAGCGAACGATGCGCATGCGGGCCTGGCCGAAGTCCGGGAGGGCAATCGGCTCTTCGTAGTGAATCGTGCGCAGTCCCTGGAACATGTGTGGCAGCTGCCCGGGGCTGCAGAGGGACCCGCCGATCTTGAACGTACGTGCGGCATCAGTGTGGAAAGCCTCCACGATGAGCACGCCGCCGGGCTTGAGCGCCCGCTCGACCCTCGGTACGTTGGCGGGGTCGCAGCCGGCATAGGACATGAGGATCAGGTCGAAGCGCCGCTCGCCCCACTCGAAGGTGTCATCGCGCGCTTCCACGGTGCTGAGGGTGAGCCCCAGCGCCTTTGCGCTGGCCTGGGCGACCGCCATTGCCTGGACGGCCGGATCGAAGCCGGTGACCTGCCATCCCTGCCGTGCGAGCCAGATCGAATTGCGGCCCTGGCCCATGCCGACGTCCAGGGCCGCACCCGGCGGCCGCGACTCGGCCACCTGGGTGAGGAACACGTTGGGCATGACGTTGAAGCGCGGGCGGTCTGCCGTGAAGAACGTTCCATCGGTCCGCTTCCCAGGCGCCGGCCTTCACGCTCGATGATGGCCACTTGCCGGTCGATGTCGGCCGGCGACAGGCCCTGGCGGCCCAGATGCTGGCGATACAGCGACAGCAGTACCTCGCCCCGCTCGTCGACCGGCACGCCGTAGGTCCAGTCCCGATAGCGGTCGTATACCTGTTGATCCGGAGACGGCGATGGCATGGTCTGCGGCGTCTGGGCGAGCACCGCCGGCGCACGCAAGCAGCACGACCACTGTCACGGAGAGACACAGATGAACCCGGCGCATCGCGACAGTCTACGCAGGGGAGCGGCTGGGTCGGCTGCGGTCTGTTGTCGCACCCGCCGTGCGCGAGACGGAACTGTTGCCATGGCCTGCGCCAGGGACGCGGATCGCCGCGACGCCGTCACGAGCTTCCGGCTTCCTTCGCGCCGCCGCAGGCAGGGGGCGACGCGCCCTGCGCCCGACTACCGTGCTGCGCAGCGCCACCAGCGGATCCGTCCGCATCGCCCGCCACGCCGGAAGCAGGCAGCCCGCGAGGACGGCGCACAGGATCACGCTGAGGCTGCACCGAGCGTCAGGGGATCCCACGTGCGGATCTCCACCAGTTGCGCGCCCAGCAGCCGGTTGGTGCCAAGCGAGACCACGAGTCCAACACCGAGTCCCAGCGCCGCCGGCCTCACTGCCCCTCGCACGACGAGGCGCGCCACCTCGCCCGGTGTCGCACCGAGCGCGAGCCGCACGCCCCAGCTCCGACGTCCGCTGCGCCACCGCGTGAGCCGTGACGGCGAAGAGCCTGAAGCCGGCCAGCGCGAGCGCGCCAACCGCGAACGCCACGAAGATCCCGCTCGTGACGCCGCGGCGCCAGTAGTTGCCCGCGATCCAGTCGCTCAATGTGTAGGGCCTGACCAGAGCGGCACCTCGGGATCCAGTGCCTGACCCGCCGCCGCACTTCCTCGATCAGCGATGCGGGCGGAAAGAGGTGCGCGCCACCCAGGCTCCGCGTGCGGGACGCTGACGCAGTGGCACGTAGAGCGCCGGCTCGACATCCGATCGCGCGAGATCGCCATGGTGCAGGTCCGGCGCAATCCCGACACCCGCCACGGCCCGGGGGTGTCCCCCGCATGTTCAGCCGGCGGCCCACGACGTCCTCGTCGTTCCAGTAGAGCAGCGCCATGCGGTGATTGACGACGGCGCCCAGGCGGTCGGGACTGCCGTCGCGGACGTCGAAATCACGGCCCCGGCGGAGCGCGGTTCCCATCGTGTCGAAATAGCCCGGGCTCACCGCCAGCGTGCGTACACGCGGACGTGCCTGAGCCCTATCCGGCGTTCCTTCCACCTCGAATGCCGCCTGCCCGCCTCTCTGCGCGACGCCGGCGTCGCTGAACGCGACGCGCTCGACCCCAGGCAGGGCGAGCAGCGTGGCCTCGGTGCGGTCGTAGAAGTCGAACTGCGCGGCGGAACTCGGATACCGGCTTGCCGGCAGCACCGTGAGCGTCGTCAGGAGCCGGCCGGGGTCGTATCCGAGATCCCGATCCCGAACGTTGAGGAAGCTGCGCGTGAGCACGCCGGAGGCGGCGAGCCGGACCACGGCCAGCGCCACCTGCGTGGCCACCATCCATGCGGCCGCTCGCGGCCGGGCGCCCGACCCGATCGTGCCCCTCCCGCCGGCGCGCACGGCCGACATCATGTCGATCGTGCGGACACGCCACGCGGGCACGAGGCTCATCGCGAGCCCGGTCGCCACCGTCGTGGCTGCCGCGTACAGCAGCACCCGGCCATCGGTCGAGTCGTCCAGGAGCTGCGCCGCCCAGGGCTGCGTGGGCGGAACGGCCACGGACGCGTAGGCCTGCAGCAGCCACGACCTGACGACCGTGCCGAGGAGCATGCCGCCGCCCGCCAGCAGCACGCCCTCGATTACCTGGGAGCGGACGACACGCCAGTGGCCGGCACCGAGGACGAGGCGCAGGCCCGCTTCTCGCGTGCGCCCGACGCTCCGGGCCAGCAGCAGATTGGCGAGGTTGGCGCACGCCATCGTCAGCAGGATGCCGACGGCCACCCACAGCGAGCCGTACACGAGCAGGGCATCCGGACCCATGAACATCGCGCGAAAGGTCTGCACCCACGGTCGGACACCGGTGTTCGTGGACGGGAAGGCGACGGCGAGCCGGTCGCCGATGGCCTCCAGCTCCGCCCGCACGCTGTTGACCGATGCGCCCGGCGCCAGGCGTCCCACGCCGAACCAGAGCCCGCGCGCGTCGCGCGGCTGGCCAGTGGCCCGCGGCCCGAGCGGCAGCCACACGTCCTGATACTGCGGGAAGGCAAATCCCGCGGGCATGACGCCGACTATGGCCGTTGGTCGTCCGTTGACGCGCAGCACGCGCCCCAGCACACGCGGGTCCGCGTCGAGCCGCCGTCGCCAGAACGTATCGCTCACGATCGCCACGGGCGTCGCGCCGGGCACGTCGTCGGCAGGGACGAAGTCGCGGCCGATGCGCGGACGTGCGCCGACGACGGCAAGGGTATTGGCCGTGATCTCGGTGGCCGTGGCGGTTTCGGCGCCGGCGCCAGCGTCAACCGCGACGCGCAGGTCGGCCACCGCGCCGATGCCGTCCAGTGTCCGGACGTCGCGGCGCCAGTCGAGGAGATCCTGGTAGGAGATGCAGCAGTCGCGGCCGGTCGTCAGGTAGACGAGCGCGCCGTTGTCCTCGATACCGGCGAAGCCCTTGAAGAGCGCCGCGTTCGCCACGGTGAAGACCGCCACGTTGGTGCCGATGCCGATTGCCAGGACGATCAGTGCGGCGGAGGTGAACCCGGGCGCGCGCCGCAGTCCGCGGACGACGTCGCGGACGTCGGTCAGCAGGGCGTCGAGGCGGGGAAGCCCCCGCTGCTCGCGCACCCGCTGGGCAGCGGCGGCGCGGCTGCCGAAACGGGCGGCCGCGCGTCGGGCTTCGTCAGCGGGCACGCCCCGTTGCTCCAGGTCGTCCGCAGCCAGGGCGATGTGTGTCTCGACTTCGTCCTCGAAGTCGCGTGCGGGGCCCCGCAGGCCGGTGGTCTCGGCCAGGCGCAGCGCCCACTCTCGGATCCGGCCGGTCACTTCGACTC
>JAWKHU010000084.1:0-27231 GCA_041394685.1 Vicinamibacterales bacterium | reverse complement strand
CCGTGATCGGAGCGGCGTTCGCCCTGGTCGCAAGCGTGTTCGTCGCGATCGTCGGATTCGTGTGGTACCCGATCAAGCGAGCGTGGCGTCGACTGACGGGGCGGCGCCACGAGCCGGCCGCCACACCGCGATCGGCCCCGTGATCGTCGCCACGGCCATCATCTCCACGCTCGCCTTCGCATTCAGCCTCCGGCTCTCTGGCGTCGTGGCTGCCGCCGCGTCCGCGACCGACACGGCGCGGTCCGCGCTCGCCGCGGTCCGCAATCCCTCGCTCGACGACGACGCGCGCGAGCGTGCGGCACGCGCCGCATCAGGCGCGCTCTTCAAGGCGACGGGTTCGATCCTCGTCCGCGGCCTCGTCAGCGCCGGCCTGTTGTTCCTGCCGGTGTGGCTGGCCGATATCGGCGGAGTCGCCCGATCGACCGACGTGGTCGCGTTCCTCACCTCGTGGCAGGGAATCGCCCTCGCGCTCGTGACGGGCACCGTCGCCTTCCTGCCGGGCCGCCGGACGTGAGCAGCCCGCCGCCCTATTCGTTCGTCGAGCGCCTTCTCCACACGCTGGCGTTTTCGACCCCCTCGGTGCAACTCGGCGCCGCCGATGTCGAACGCGCCATGCACGGCCGCCGGTTCGAGCATCTGCCGGTGAGCCGCCCGATCTTCGTCACGTCGCTGCCGCGCGCCGGCACGACGCTGCTGCTCGAACGGCTCGCGGCCCACCCCGACCTCGCCGCGCACTGCTATCGCGACATGCCGTTCGTGTTGTCGCCCCTCCTCTGGGCGCAGTTGTCCGGGCCGTTCCGCGTCGATCACGCGCGGGCGGAACGTGCGCACGGCGACGGCGTGCAGGTGAACGTCGACAGCCCCGAGGCCTTCGAAGAAGTCGCGTGGATGGCCTTCTGGCCCGAGAAGTACGGCCCGGACGAGATCCGGCTCTGGGCCGAGACCGACCACGCCGACGACTTTCCCGCCTTCATGAAGGCGCTCGTGCAGCGCGTCATCGCGGTGCGATCGACGCCGGACCATCCTCGGAGCCGGTACGTCTCGAAGAACAACGCGAACGTGGCGCGGCGCCGCCTGCTGTCGAGGTTGTTTCCGGACGCCGCCATCGTGGTCCCGTTCCGGGAGCCCGTGGCGCAGGCGATGTCGCTCCTGACGCAGCACCGCCGGTTCCTCGACCTGCACCGCGAGCACGACTTCACCCGGCGGTACATGCGTGACATCGGCCACTTCGAGTTCGGCGCGCTGCATCGGCCGATCGCCTTCGACGGCGTGACCGACATGCGCGCGCGATATTCGACGGACACGCTGGACTACTGGCTCGCCTACTGGGTCCACGGCTTCCGGCATGTGCTGTCGGAAGGAGACGGTGTAGTATTCGTCTCATACGAGCGTCTGTGTTCGGGCGGCGCAGCAGCGCTCGACTCCCTCACGACCAGCCTGGGCCTGACCCCTCGGGCGCTCGACGACGATCAGTCCTTCTGGGAACCACGCGGCCACCGCGACCGACGCTCGGAGGTTCGCGATCAGAACCTGCTGGCCGCGGCCGATGCCGTGCACGCCGAGCTCTTGAGTCGATCCATCGTCTAGACCCCACATGCCCGTCGCCCCCTCCTCACCGCGCCCACGCCGCGATTGGTCGAAGATCGCGTTCGTCTTCTCGTCCGCCCTGTTCGTGTTCGCGTACGGATTCCTCGTCGGATCCCAGAACGTCTTCCCGTATCGCCTGGTTCGCGCAGGCATCGACGCGGTGCGCGACGCACGCCAGAACTGGCGAACGGAACTGGGCGTCCGGCCCGATCCGTTCCTCGAGCCCACGCCTTACGCCGGCAACGGCGTGACCCGCCACGAAGACGGCCGCATGGCGCCGGGCCTCACCCTGGTGGAAGGATTCTTCGACGGCAGCAACGAGCTGCGTCTGATCACGGCCGACGGCACGCCGGTGCACCGTTGGCCCGTGAAGTTCTACGACTTCTTCCCCAACCCGACGCACGTCCTGCCGGCGACCGACCGCCCCAAGAGCGAGTGGAACGCCGAGCTGCACGACGGGCTGGCCCTGCCCGACGGATCGCTGGTCTTCAACTTCGAGAGCATGGGCCTCGTGAAGGTGGACCGCTGCGGCCAGGCGGTGTGGACGTTGCCCCGGATGGTGCACCACGTAATCCACCCGAACGAGGACGGGACGTTCTGGGTCGGCGCAAAGCGGTACGTCGAGGGCGCCTCGCCGTATCCGCACATCAGGACGCCTTTCGCCGACGAAACAGCTCTGAAGGTCTCGGCCGACGGCAAGCCCCTCGAAGAGATCTCGGCGCTGGAGGCCCTGCTCCAGGAGGTTCCGAGCGCCTACTTCGGCGGCTCGGCCTACGAAGTGCCGCGCGGCGAGATGATGCACCTCAACGACATCGAGCCCTTGCCCGCGCGCTTCGCGGACCAGTTTCCGGAGTTCGCCGCCGGGGATCTGCTGCTGTCGTTCCGGGGCGTGAGCCTGCTGGCCGTGATGCGCCCCTCGACCAAGCAGCTCGTCTGGAAGAGCGTGGGCCGGTGGATTCGCCAGCACGATCCCGATTTCCGGCCCGACGGCCACATCACCATCTACAGCAACAACACCCTCGAGGCGATAGAGCCGCACGCCAACGGAGGGGAATGGCCCGACCCGCTGGGCGCCAGCACGATCCTCGACTTCGATCCCCGGTCGGGCGCCACGACGGTGGTGTACGGCGGCACGAAGGAGCAGCCGTTCTACTCCGCGTTCCGCGGCAAGCACGAGTGGCTCGAGAACGGCAACCTGCTCATCGTGGAGTCGAACGTCGGCCGTGTCTTCGAAGTGGCGCCGAGCGGCGACGTGGTCTGGGAGTTCCTGAATCAGTACGACGACAAGACCGCGGCCGTGGTCTACCAGGCTCACCGGTATCCCGACGGCTACTTCTCCGTCACGGACTGGAGCTGTCCCTCCGCCGCGAACTGAGCGGAGCCCACGCCGCGACACCCGGGCGCCGAGGCCGGCCGCTCCCACCCTGGCGCCGCGACGTCACGCGTCTCACGGTTTCGATTCGTAGACGATCCGACCACCGACGATCGTCAGCAGCACCGTCGCGTCGCGGAGCCGCTCCTCGGGACACGTCAACGGGTCCTCCGAGAGCACCACGAGATCAGCGAGCTTGCCGGGTTCGAGCGAGCCCTTGTCCTGCTCCTCCATCGTCAGCCACGCATTGCCGTTCGTCGCCAGCCGCAGCGCCTGCTCACGCGTGATCCGCTGATCGGCGCCCAGGACCCCGCCCGCGATCGTGTCGCGGGTGATGAAGTGATACAGCGTCCACAGCGGCGGATACGGCACCACCGGCGCGTCCGTGCCGGACGAAACGGGCAATCCGGCGTCGAGGTAGCGCTTCACCGGCGTCGTCAGGGCGGCCCGCT
The DNA here is from genome assembly GCA_041394685.1 of Vicinamibacterales bacterium. Classification (GTDB taxonomy): domain Bacteria; phylum Acidobacteriota; class Vicinamibacteria; order Vicinamibacterales; family UBA2999; genus VFZN01. The sequence continues at coordinate 23,820 of JAWKHU010000084.1, read as the reverse complement.
CGGGGCCCCAGTAGCTCACCAGGCTCGGGCCCGCGAGGTACAGGTGGTCCTGCACCGCCAGGGCCACGCCGAGGGCCCGCATCCGGGGGAGATGGTCCGGCCGGCCGATGAACGCGTGCTCGATGGACCACCGGCGTTCGATGATCGACCGCTGGCGGTTGGCGGCCTCGTAGGCGTCCAGCACCAGCTCGATGGCCGCGTCGCCTACCGCATGGGTGGCCACCCGCCACCCGCGTTCGTTGAGAGCGAGCACCGTGGCCTGGAAGGACTCGCGTGACACGGTCTGCAGGCCTCGGAACGTTCCCCCTTCGCCCCACGGCTCGGCGTAGGGCTCGCGCATGAGACCGCCCTCGAACCCGCCGTCCACCGCCAGCTTGACCCCGCCCACGCGGAGCCACGCGTCGCCGTCGCCCTGACGGAGACCGGAATCGTCCAGGGCCTTCGTCATCGCCTGCGCTCCGCCACCCGGGCGAAGCAGCGCGTTGATCCGCATGGTGAGCCGGCCCTGACGGCGCAGGCCGTCGATCAGCCTGAAGTCCGCCACCGAGATTCCCGGGTGCCTGACGCTCGTCAGCCCCACCGCGTTGAGCGCGGCGTACTCGGCCGCCTTGGCAGCCAGCATCTCCTCCTGGCTGCGCGCGGGCGGTGCCGGCAGCGTGACGAGCGCCTTGGCGGTGTCCACCAGCTCGCCGTTGAGGCGTCCGTCCGGGTATCTGGTGATGCGTCCGCCCTCGGGAACGGCGGTGCGCTCGTCCACGTTCCAACGGCGGAGTGCGGCCGAGTTCAGCACGTACTCGTGACCTCCGCGGATCAGCACGACAGGATGAGTGGGCGCCGCCTTGTCGAGATCGTCGCGCAGCGGCAGACGCTTCTCGCGCAGCTGCGCCTCGTGCCAGTCGGAGTTCGACACCACGATGCCCCCGGCCGGCGTCGTGGCGACGCGCGCTCTGACGGCCCGATCGACGTCGGCCAACGACCGCGCGCGCGAGAGATCCACCCCGGGACCGCCCCCGGCCGAGTGCAGGTGGTTGTCCATGAGGCCGGGAATCACTGCGTGCCCCCCGAGATCGACCATGCGGGTCGATGGCCCCGCCGTGGCGCGCATCTCGGCGTTCGTCCCCACCCCCGCCACGCGGTCTCCCGTGACGGCGATGGCCTCCGCCACGCGAAACGCGGGGTCCACGGTGACCACCTTCGCGTTGTAGAGGACGAGATCCGGAGGCGCCTGGCGCGCAGGCGCCTGCCACGCCGTCAGCGCCGCCGCCCCTGCCACTGCCATCGCCAGGCTTGCCACGGGCATTCGCATGGGTGGCATCGTGCGGATCGGGCTCGCGACTTGTCAACGGCCCCCTGCCTGGGCCGCGTGCGTTGACCCCCGGCGTCACCTGGGCGAAGATCCGGATATGTCTCGACTGCTGGCATTGGTGATGGCGACCGGGTTGTTGTGCGCGGCGTGCGGCGGCGGCGCCGCTCCCGGAGCCGCCTCCGGGGCCCCGGCGGACGTCCCGGCACTCGTGAAGGACGACCGGACGGTCGGCACGGGCGCAGAGGCGATTCCGGGCAGGACCGTCACGGTGCACTACACCGGGTGGCTGTACGATCCGTCGGCTCCGGAGATGCGCGGCAAGAAGTTCGACAGTTCGAAGGACCGCAACGAGCCGTTCGAGTTCCAGCTCGGGAAGGGCGACGTCATCGCCGGCTGGGACGAAGGCGTGGCCGGGATGAGAGTGGGCGGCACGCGCGTCCTCACGATTCCCTCGGCCATGGGCTACGGGCCCCGCGGGGCCGGCAGTGACATTCCGCCGAACGCGGCGCTGGTGTTCGAGGTCGAGCTGCTCGGCGCGAGCTAGTGGCAGCGCCGGCGGATCTCCCACGGTGCCGCCATTTCGGCCGCTGCGGCGGCTGCCAGTGGCAGCACGTGCCGTATGCCGGCCAGCTCGAACGGAAACGCGCGTCGCTCGACCGGCTGTTCCGCGGGTACGCGACGCCCGCTCCGGTCATCCCGATGCCCGGCGACGCGTCCGGGATGCCCTGGCACTTCCGCCACAAGTCGGCCTTCGTGTTCAGCCCGGCCGGCCGGTCCTTCGTGATGGGGCACTTCGCCGCAGGTGGCCGCGAAGTGATCCCCGTCGAAGAGTGCCCCGTCCAGAGCGCGCGGGCGAACCGCATCGCCTTCCGGCTCCGCGACGAGCTCCTCGCCGCTCGCGTCACCGCCGCCGGCCCCGACTTGACCGGCGTGCTGAGGCACCTGATCGTCCGGACGAGCGCCGACGACACGAATGCCGTCGCCATGCTCGTCGTGACGCGGAACGCCGCGGAGCTCAAGCGCCCCGTCCGCGCACTGCTCGCCTCGTCCGACCGACCCGACGGGTTCTTCCTGAACGTCCACGACACGCCGTCGCCGTACATGGTGGGGCGCAGGACGCTGCGCATCGACGGACGCGCTCTGGTCCCCGAACGCGTGGGCGGGTGCGCCTTCCTCGTGTCGCCGACTGCCTTCTTCCAGACCAATCCCACCGCCGCCGACATCCTGGTCGAGCTCGTCCTGGCGGCGCTGGACGAGGGCGAAGGCGACGTCCTGGATCTGTATTCGGGCAGCGGGCTCTTCACGCTGCCCCTTGCGATGCGCGGACACCGGGTGACGGCGATCGAGGAGAACCCCAGCGCCGTCGCGGACGCCCGGCGGAACCTGGACGTCAACCGCATCTCGCCGCGTCGCGTCAGGCTGCTCACCGGACGTGTCGAGCGCGAGCTCTGGTCGCTTCCGGGCCGGCGCTTCGACGCGGTCGTGCTCGATCCGCCGCGCCAGGGCTGCGCGCCGGCCGTGCTTCGTGAGGTGTTCGGCCGTCTGGCCCCGGCGCGGGCGGTCTACGTCTCGTGCGGTCCCGAAGCCCTGGCGCGCGAGCTCGAGTCGATCGTGGCGGCCGGCTACCGCGTGTCGGCGCTTCAGCCGGTTGACATGTTTCCCCACACCGCGCACGTCGAGGTGGTGGCCGTGCTGGACCGCCACCAGCCGCCGTCGGGCGATGCCAGAATGAACCGCCACCGCAGGACCTCCCGCCGATGACCGCCCCGCCCGCTCCCGCCCGTCCCGCCGCCACCGTCATCGTCGTCCGGCCTGCCGCCACCCGCCCGTTCGAGGTGCTGCTGGTGCGGCGCAACGACTCGGTCGCGTTCATGGCGGGCGCGCACGTGTTTCCCGGAGGCCGGGTGGACGCGGGCGACGCGGCCGAGCCCCCGGACTCGTGCGACGGCCTCGACACGCTGGGACGGTGCGCCGACCTGGCGGCAGGCGACGAGGCGCGCTACCGGATCGCGGCGATCCGGGAGCTCGTGGAAGAGGCCGGCGTGCTGCTGGCCCGCCGCTCGCAGACGTTCGTGGATCGGCCGACGGCCGACGTGATCCGGGCGGGTCTTGGAGCGCGCGCGTCCCTGGTTGCGCACCTCGCCAGCCACGGCCTTCGTACCGCCCTGGACGCGGTCGTGCCGTTCGCGCACTGGGTCACGCCCGAGATCGAGACGCGGCGATTCGACACGCGGTTCCTGCTCGCGCGGATGCCGGACACCCAGGAGGCGACCCACGACGGCGGCGAGACGACCGCCCTCGACTGGCTCGCTCCCGTCGATGCCCTCGCCCGCGCCCACCGCGGCGAGATCAAGCTGCCGCCTCCGACGTGGACCACGCTCCAGCAGTTGCAGGCGCTCACGTCGATCGACGATGCGTGGACGTGGGCGTCCACGGCGCCCATCGTCAGGATCCAGCCCGGGTTCTTCGAAGAGGAGGGCCGGACGGTGCTCACGCTGCCGGGCGACCCCACCTACCCGGCTCCGCCTGGCGTCGAGCCGCTGCCGATCACGCGGTTCGAGCTCGTGGCCGATCGCGGGTGGCGACCCGTGGAGCGTTAGGCGCGACCCCTCGGAGCGCCCCTCGTGGCGTGCCCGGATCTCGTGGTCCGGTCGCGTACACTAGCTCCGCATGCCAGAGTCGCCGGACGAACATTCGCCGGTGCCACCGGACCCGTCCACAGCCGGCCTGCCACACGTCCCGTCATCCGCACCCGAGGGCGGTCCGCCCGCCGAGCCGGCGAGTCCCGCGCCAGATCTGACCCCACGGCCGTTCCGGTTCACGGGCAGCGGCAGCGAGTACTTCCGGATCTGGATCGTGAACCTCCTGTTGAGCGTGGCCACGCTCGGCATCTATTCCGCGTGGGCCAAGGTCCGACGGCTTCGTTACTTCCACGGCCACACGTCGGTGGACGGCAGCGCGTTCGGGTATCACGCCGCACCCAGGGCCATCCTGAAGGGGCGGATCATCGCCTTCGCCGTCGTGGCGACCCTGGCCGTCGTGTCGGAAGTGGCCCCCCTGGCGGCCAGCGTGCTCTACCTGCCGCTCCTCATGGTGCTGCCCATCGTCCTGGTTCGCAGTCTGCGGTTCCGGGCGTTCAACTCGTCGTACCGCGGCGTCCGCTTCGGCTTTGCCGGCTCCGAGCCGCACGCCTACCAGGTGTTCGTGTTCCTGCCCCTCCTCGTCCCGCTCACGCTGGGCCTGGCGTATCCCTTGATGGTGGCCCGCCAGCGGGAGTTCGTCGTGGGCCAGAGCCGCCACGGCGATTCGCCCTTCACGCTGCAGCTGCCGGTGGCGCGCGTCTACGGCATCTACATCGTCGCCGGCGTCCTGTTCGTGCTGCTCTCGTTCTCCATCGGCGCCGTCGCGTTCGGCGCCGGCTTCGAGGGCGATCTGACGGACCTGCCCCCCGCGAGGCAGGTGCTCGGCATGGCCCTCCTGTATGCGGGCGCGGGCGTCATTCTCGTCGTCCTCCGCACGGCGTTCGAGAATCTCGTCTGGAATCACACACGGCTGGACGAACACGCGTTCGAGAGCCGTCTGCGCGCCCGTGACATGTTGTGGCTGTACGGATCCAATGCGCTGGCCATCGCCCTCACGTTCGGGGCCTTCGTGCCCTGGGCCCGCGTGCGCCTGGCCCGGTACCGTGCCAGCGCGCTGACGCTGCTCCCTCACGGGCCCCTGGCATCCGTGTCCAGCGCCATCGTCGACGACGTCGCGGCGACGGCCTCCGAATTCAGCGACGCGCTCGACCTGGACTTCGGCTTGTGACGGACGTCGAAGGCACCTGGCACGACGGCCGCACCTCGACGTCACGGCCGGTGCGCGTGCGCGTGCAGCACGGACTGCTGCACATCGAGGGCGACGACGTCGCCACGGCGTACCCGCTCGCCTCCGTACGGCTCGAGTCGCGGCTCGCCGACCTGCCGCGGCGCCTCGATCTGCCGGGCGGAGGAGCTGCCTGGTCCCGGCGTCGTTCGAACTCACCGCCGGCCCGGCGCCGCCGAGCCTCGAACGCTGGGTCAACGACGCCGAAGTGCGGTGGTTGCCGGCGATGGCAGCCGCCCTGATCGTGGTGGGCGGAGTGTGGCTGGGCATCGCCGTCGGTGTGCCAGTGGCGGCAAGGGCGGTTGCCTCGCGTACGAGTCCCGCCGTCGAACGGGTGATGGGCGACAACGCGCTTTCGACGCTCGAGCGCGTGGCGCTCCGGCCGACGACACTGTCGGCGGTGCGGCGCGCCGAGATTTCGCAGCGTTTCGAGGCCCTGACGAGCCGGGTCGCGCCGGAGGCCGGCTGCCGCCTCGTGTTCCGTTCGGGTCCGACGATGGGTCCGAACGCGCTCGCCCTGCCCGGCGGCGCCATCGTGCTGCTGGACGAGCTCGTGACGCTCTCCGCGAACGACGACGAGATCGTGGCCGTGCTCGCGCACGAAGTCGGCCACGTCGTCGAACGGCACACGATGCGGCAGCTGCTGCAGACGTCGGCGGCGGGCGTGCTCCTGGCGGCGCTCGTCGGGGACGTGGTGTCGGTGACGTCGTGCGCGGCGGCGCTGCCGACCTTTCTGCTGAACGCCAGCTACTCCAGGGCGTTCGAGCGCGAGGCCGATCAGTTCGCCGTACGTGCGCTCGACCGGATGGGGATCGACCGGCGGCGATTCCTCGAGGCGCTCGAGCGCCTCGAGGCCCAGGCCGGCAGCGGCGCCGTCCCGGGCTGGCTGTCGACGCACCCGGGCGCCGAGGAGCGGGCGCGGCTGATCGCGCCCTGACCCGGGCTCGTTGCCCCGCGATCCGCCGGCCGGCTACGAGGATGAGGCGCCGGCGTCCGCGGGTCCGAGCGCGGCCTCGATGAAATCCGCTTCAGGCAGGGCGCCGAGGATCTCGACCGCGTCGTCGACGATCGTCTTCGGCACGCCGGTGACGCGGTAGCGACGGGAGAGATCCATGAACTCCTGCGCGTCCACCGCGTCGGCGGTGATGAAGGGACTCGCGAACGCCATCTTGTGTGCCAGGACGACCGCCCTGGGGCAGTGCGGTCAAGTGGGTGTCGTGAACACCTGGATGCGCATCGGCTTCTGCACCGCGGCGAGCGCGGCAACGGATTCCGGCTCCAGTTCGACGTTGCCCGTGCCGGCCAGCAGCACGGCCTCGACGACGGTGACGAACTCGTAGCCCGTGTTCGCCCCGTAGAGGCGCATCCGCGTGTCGACGCCGCCCGACAGGACCACGACGGCCGGCGACTTGTCCACGCCGTACTTCTCCCGGTCCTCGGTATCGAGCACGAAGTTCTTCTCGACCACCGTCACCTTGTCGTTCAGCGACGCCACCTCGTCGAGCACCTGCTTGGCGACGAGCCCGCTTTCCGAGCCGCCGAACGTCTGCGTGAAGAGGAGGAGATCGACCTGCGTGGTGATCGGCGCCAGGTGAGCCGTGAGGGTCTGACGGTCGTTCGGCGAGAGCAGCGACATGACGTGATCTTACCGCGCGCGGCGGCCAAGGGGATCGGCCCGGGCTCCAGCCGCCGGCGCTTGCCGAATGGCGCCGCCCGTCAGATCTTGAACAGATCCTCGAACGCCTTCTTCGCGTCTGACACGGATTCTGGGGCGCCGCTCGAGGTGGACGCCGCCGGCGCCGGCGTGGAGCTCGTGGCGCGCTCCCAGCTGGCTCGAGGGGTGAACGAGGCGCACTCGTTGGCCGCGTCCTTCGGCGAGATGCGCGCAGGCACGCGCTCGCTGCACTCGAAGCGCGCGCTCGGGTCGAAATTCACGCACTGGATGCACGCGTGTAGCGCCTGCCCGCACTTCTCGCACTTGCTGAGGGACAGGATCTCGCCGTCCACGGGGGCCCCGCACCGCGCGCACTTGGCGACCGACCGGTAGCCCATCATGCGCGGGTTCTTCGCGCCTTCGGACGACATGCGGCGCGTGCCGGCGGGTGCACCCGGCTCCCGTTCGGGCCGACGGTCGCCGCCGTTGCCGCCCTCCCGGGACGGCCGGCGATCGCGGTCGTCGTCCTGGTATCCGTGTTGGCGATACTTGCGATCGGACATGACGTGTTCCTTCGGTCGCCGCGCGGGCGGCGTGGGTTCTCAGCGAGTCGACACCGGCAGCGGCCCAGGGGCGAGTGCCATCAGCTGCACGGCGAGCTGATCGAGCCTGGGCACCACATCGAGATTGGCGAGGATGACGCAGGCGACGCGCGCCTTCGGATCCCGCACGAAGTAGGTCGTGCCGCCCATCGCGCCGCCGCTGTGCGCGACGAGGAGGCGGCCGTTCGCCTGCCGGACCATCCAGCCCAGGCCATAGCCGGTGGCGCGGCCGGAACTCAGCCGGCCCGGCTCGTACATCCGTTCCATCGTGTCCGGCCGGAGCAGCCGGCCCTGCCCGAGCGCGATGTCGAAGCGCGCGATGTCGGACGCCGTCGAGATCAGTCCGCCGCCGGCCCACTTCACGCTCAGGTTCACGTAGGGAGCGTTCAGCAGCGAGAGCGCCGCCGCCCCGCGCACGTATTGGCGCGCGCGCGACTTCACGATCTCCTGCGGATACTCCAGCCAGGTGGAGGTCATGCCGGCGGGGCCCAGCACGTTCGTCCGCAGGTAGTCGTCGAAGGTCCGGCCGGAGGCGCGTTCGATCACGCCGGCCAGCAGCGTGTATCCGTAGGTGGAGTAGAGATATCGCTCGCCCGGTGGGAACTCGAGCGGATCGTCCTTGAAGACCGCGATGGCCCGCTCGAGCGTGGGAAACGGAATCGCCAGGCTGAACTCGGCGCCTCGGTAGTGGCGGATGCCGGAAGTGTGGTTGAGCAGGTGGCGAATGCGGATCTCGCCCTGCAGCTTGCGCGGAAAGTACGGCACGTAGCGCTGGATCGGATCGTCCAGCGACACGAGGCCGCGCTCGACGAGCTGCATGACGGCGGTGGCCGTGATCGGTTTCGAAATCGACGCGATCCGGAAGACGGTGTCCGGCCTGACGGGCACGCCCTGCTCGATGTCTGCGTTCCCGAAGCCCTGCGCGAAGACGATGTTGTCCCCGTTGGTGACGGCCACCGAAAGTCCGGGCACACCCAGACTCACGCGAGCGTCTTCAGCAAGGCGCGCCAGCACCCACGGCTCGCGATCGCTCGCCGGTTGCGGCGCCTGGGCCGACACGCCGACCGACAGCGCGAAGCCAGCGGTTGCGATGGGGACGAGACAGCGAAGCGGCCTGAAATGCATGAGCCGGGGGCTGGACCAGCCCCGAGGCAGACTTACGCGCGCCGGCAGGCTGCGGGCGCACTCGCGAGTTATGCGCCGCCCGGTGGCGGCGTGTCAAGGCCGAAACGGGCGCGTGGCCACCGACGATTCGCGTCCCTGGGACGCACGCACGAATCACGCGGGTTCGAGCGGAAGGCCTGCGAGAGCCTAGCGAAGACACGCGTCGAGGCACCGTGACGATGCGCGCGAGGACGACGCGCGCGCAGCCAAAGGCTGCCGCCGGCGCGTAGACGGCGTGAGACACGCGTACGGTGCGCGCCAGGTCCGCAGGCGGCGGGCGCCCGCGGTCCGCGGTCCGCGGTTCCTGCGCGCGGCCGCGTCTACCTCCGGCGCGACGACCGTACGTGTGCACGCGTTATGTCGCGGCGACCGCGCCTGCGCCGCGATGGCGGCAGGGCTCGTCCCAGCCGCAGTCCGCGCCGCGCGGGACGGAACGCAATCTCCGTGCAACGCGTTGGGACTACCGGCGCCCGCCGCGGCTGACGGTCGGGCGCGCACCCGGGAGCGTCCGGTCTGGCCAACGCGACTCTGGCCTTGGCGAATGGGCATCTGACCGAGCAAGCCGGCACCCGCGCCGGCTCTGCCAGCTGCAGTGGTTGCGACACGGTCGCCAAAGGCCAGCGTCCGCCGGAACTCGAAGCCGCTCAACGTGCTGGCGACATCGGAGGAGGGCGGAGGACGCCGCCGCCCGAGTCGCGAACGCGACGGAATTATCTGCTTTATGACCAAATGTTTCCTCGACCGCAAGGAACTCCGACCATTTCGGTTCCTTGTGAAAGCTGGGGGTTTCTGGTACAAGTCCTTGCGAAAGTTTTCACAAACCCTGTCCTCGGCTTCCATGCCCTCCGGCCCGCCCGCCGGGGATGTTGGGGCTAGGTCGGATTGCGTGTAGAGTTTGCCCGCACCCTGCGGGGGAAGAGCAGTCCGGCGACTGCTGAGACAGACAGCTCATGTCGCAGATCTTTCCGAAGAGCGCGAACGCCTGGTCGAAGGCGAGCATCATCGCGGTCGTGGCGTTACTCGGCACCCTGGGCGCGGCGTTGCCGGTCATCCAGCGATCGGATTTCGTCACCACCGCGAACACGTTCCGCGATCAGCCGGTCCAGTTCAGTCATCAGCATCACGTCGGGGGCATCGGCATCGACTGCCGCTACTGCCATACCTCGGTCGAAGTCTCCTCGTCTGCCGGCATCCCGCCCACGAAGACCTGCATCAACTGCCACTCGCAGATCTGGTCCACCAGCCCGTATCTGGAACCCATCCGCTCGAGCTTCCGCGACGACACGCCCCTCCGCTGGCTCCGTGTGCACGACCTCCCCGACTTCGTCTACTTCAACCACAGCATTCACGTGAAGAAGGGGATGGGGTGCGAGACGTGCCACGGGCGCGTGGACAAGATGCCTCTCATGCGGCAGCAGAACTCGCTCCAGATGGAGTGGTGCCTCAACTGCCACCGCAACCCGGAGAAGTACGTCCGTCCCCGCGCGGAGGTGTTCACGATGGGCTACACGCCCGCCGTCGACCAGAGCGAACTCGGCCCGCAACTGGTGGCCGACTACAAGATCCAGAGCCTGACCAACTGCTCGGTGTGCCACCGCTGAGCCCGACGAGACCACGAGCGGACGAAGTCTTCCCCGCGAGCCAGCCAGGCGCCGCGCTCCGCGGCGCCACGTGGCGGGGGCGGACGGAACCAGAACGATGAGCGCAGAGCAACAGCTAGACCTCACCGCCATTCGCGAGAAGCTGCAGGGCGCGTCCGGACCGCAATACTGGCGCAGCCTCGAGGCGGTCGCCGAGACGCCGGAGTTCCTCGAGTTCCTGCATCGCGAGTTCCCGGCCAACGCGTCGGAATGGAACGACCCGGTCGGGCGGCGCGGCTTCCTCAAGCTGATGAGCGCGTCGCTGGCGCTGGCGGGCGTTTCCGCATGCACGGTGCAGCCCGACGAGTTCATCGTTCCCTACGTCCGGCAGCCGGAAGAGATCATTCCCGGCAAGCCGCTGTTCTTCGCCACGGCCATGTCCCTCGGCGGCGTGGCGACGGGGCTCCTGGTGGAGAGCCACGAGGGCCGGCCCACGAAGATCGAGGGCAACCCTGACCACCCCGTCAACCTCGGCGCCACCGACCTCTACGCCCAGGCGTCCATCCTCACGCTCTACGACCCGGACCGCTCGACGACCATCACGGAGCTGGGCCAGATCAGGACCTGGAGCGCGTTCATCGCCGCGATGCGCGGCGCGCTGTCGGCGCAGATCGCAACCCGCGGCGCGGGCCTCCGGATCCTGACCGAGACCGTCAATTCCCCGGTCCTGGCGGCCCAGATCCAGGACGTCCTCCAGCGGCACCCCGAAGCCAAGTGGATCCAGTGGGAGCCCACCACGCGTGACAACGCTCGCGCCGGCGCGCGACAGGCGTTCGGCGAGTACGTGGAGCCCGTGTACGACTTCACGCGCGCCGACGTGGTGCTGTCGCTCGACGCCGACTTCCTGGCGGCCGAGAACGCGTTCGGCGTGAAGTACGCGCGGGCGTTCGCGTCGCGGCGGCGTCTCGACGCGGCGCCGGACCGCATGAACCGGCTCTACGTCGTCGAGGCCACCCCGTCGGTCACGGGCGGGCGGGCGGACCACCGCCTGCCGATGAAGGCCAGCCAGGTCGAGGCACTCGCGCGCGCGGTCGCCGCCAAGCTGGGGGTGCCGGGCGCGTCCGGCGCGGCCGTCGCGGGCTCCGAGGCCTTCGTCGACGCCGTGGCCGCCGACCTCGCCGCGCACAAGGGCACGTCGCTCGTCGTCGCCGGCGAGGGCCAGCCCGCCGCCGTCCACGCGCTCGCGCACGCCATGAACGACATGCTCGGCAACGCCGGTCAGACGGTCAGCTACCTGCCGACGCCCGAAATCGTGCCGAGCGAGCAGCACGCCGCCATGCGCCAGCTCGTCGTGGACATGGAAGCGGGCCGCGTGCAGTCGCTGCTCATCCTCGGCGAGTCGAACCCTGTCTTCACCGCACCGGCGGACTGGAAGTTCGGCGAGGCCCTGCAGAAAGTCGCCTGGCGCGCGCACTCGGGACTCTTCCACGACGAGACGGCCGAGCAGTGCCAGTGGCACGTCCCGGCGACGCACTACCTCGAGACGTGGAGTGACGCCCGCTCGATCGACGGCACCGTGTCGATCGTGCAGCCCCTCATCCAGCCGATGTACGGCGGCAAGTCCTGCCACGAGGTGGCGGCCACGCTCGGCGAGCGTGCGGAGCGCAGCGGCTACGACGTCGTCCGCGACTACTACATGGCCGTGATGCCTGCCGCCATGGACGCCACGGCGGGCTCGTCGGCCGCGGGCTTCGAGAAGCAGTGGCGGCGCTGGCTGCACGACGGTTTCATCACGGGCTCGGCCGCGAGCCCGCGGACGGTGGCGCTGTCGCCGTCCTGGAACAGCACCCCGGCGGCGGGTGCCGGGACGTCCGGCGTCGAGGTGGTGTTCAAGCGCGACTCGTCGATCTACGACGGCCGCTTCGCCAACAACGGCTGGCTCCAGGAACTGCCCAAGCCGGTCACCAAGCTCACGTGGGACACCGCGGCGCTGGTCGCCCCGGGCACGGCCGACAGGCTCGGCGTCCGCAACGGCGATCTGGTGAGGCTGACCGTCGAAGGCCGCACGCTCGAGGCGCCGGTCTGGATCGATCCGGGCCACGCCCAGGACACGTTCACGATCGGGCTCGGCTACGGCCGGTCCCGCGCCGGGCGCGTCGGCAGCGGCGTCGGCGTGAACGGCTACGCCCTTCGCGGCAGCGCGTCGCCGTGGTTCGCCCCGGCCGAGGTCGCCAAGGCCGGCGGCAGCTACACGCTCGTGAGCACCCAGGACCACTGGTCCATCGAAGGCCGCAATCTCGTCCGCTCCGCGCGCCTCGAGGAGTACAAGGAGAACCCAGGCTTCGCGCACGAGATGGAGCACATGAAGCTCTCCGAGGGCCTCACGCTCTATCCCAAGTGGGAGTACTCCGGCTACGTGTGGGGCATGGCCATCGACCTCAACACGTGCACCGGGTGCAACGCGTGCGTGGTCGCCTGCCAGTCCGAGAACAACATCCCGGTCGTCGGCAAGGACCAGGTGGCCAACGGCCGCGAGATGCACTGGCTCCGCATCGACCGCTATTACGCGGGCGACATCGACAGCCCGGACACCTACTACCAGCCCATGCCCTGCCAGCAGTGCGAGAACGCGCCCTGCGAGGTGGTGTGCCCGGTGGCGGCGACGGTGCACTCGGCGGAAGGCCTGAACGACATGGTCTACAACCGCTGCGTGGGCACGCGCTACTGCTCGAACAACTGCCCGTGGAAGGTGCGGCGGTTCAACTTCACGCTCTACCAGGACTGGGAGACGCCCCAGTTCAAGATGCAGCGCAACCCGGACGTCACCGTCCGCAGCCGCGGCATCATGGAGAAGTGCACGTACTGCGTGCAGCGCATCAACGCCGCTCGCATCCAGGCGAAGCGCGAGGATCGCGAGATTCGCGATGGTGATGTCGTGACCGCATGCGAGTCGGCGTGCCCGAGCCAGGCCATCACCTTCGGCAACGTCGCCGACCCGAACAGCCGCGTCGCGCGGCTCAAGGCCGACCAGCGCAACTACGCGATGCTCGGCGAGCTGAACACGCGGCCGCGCACGACCTATCTCGCGGCGGTGCGGAACCCGAACGCCGCCCTGCCGACGAACCCGACCGTGGGCGGCCACCACGGCGAGAGCCACGACGCGGCCTCGAGCGAGAGCGAGCACTGAGATGGCGCAGAACTCCCAACAGTCCGCCGTGACCCTCGAGCACCCGGTGCTCGGTGCGGGGCAGGACTACGAGACGATTACCGAAGCGGTCTCGCAAATTCCGCTGTCGAAGCGCACGCCCTTCGGATGGGTGCTGGGCTTCCTCATCGGCCTCGCGGGCCTCGGCGCCCTCCAGCTCGCCATCGGCTACCTGCTGCTGAAGGGCGTCTACATCTGGGGCAACAACGTCCCGGTCGGCTGGGCGTTCGACATCATCAACTTCGTCTGGTGGATCGGCATCGGCCACGCCGGCACGCTCATCTCGGCCATCCTCCTGCTCTTCAAGCAGCAGTGGCGCATGTCGATCAGCCGCTTCGCCGAGGCGATGACGATCTTCGCCGTGGCGTGCGCGGCCCTCTTCCCGCTCCTCCACACCGGCCGTCCGTGGCTGGCCGCCTACTGGCTGTTCCCGTACCCGAACACCATGGGCCTCTGGCCGCAGTTCCGCAGCCCCCTCATCTGGGACGTGTTCGCGGTGTCCACCTATGCCACGGTCTCGGTCATCTTCTGGATCGTGGGCCTCATCCCGGACCTGGCGACGATGCGCGACCGCGCCACCTCCAAGGTGAAGCAGGGGGTCTTCGGCATCCTGTCGCTCGGCTGGCGGGGCTCGGCCCGGCACTGGCACCGCTACGAGGTGGCCAGCCTGATTCTCGCCGGCCTGTCCACCCCGCTGGTGCTCTCGGTGCACAGCGTCGTGAGCTTCGACTTCGCGGTCTCGGTCATCCCCGGCTGGCACGCCACGATCTTCCCGCCCTACTTCGTCGCCGGCGCCATCTACTCGGGCTTCGGCATGGTCCTCACGCTGGCCATTCCGATCCGGTCGGCCTACAAGCTCGAGCACCTCATCACGATGCGGCACATCGACAACATGGCCAAGGTCATGCTGGCGACCGGCCTCATCGTCGCCTACGGCTACGGCATGGAGGCCTTCTTCGGCTGGTACAGCGCCAACCAGTACGAGCGCTTCATGCTGTGGAACCGCATGACCGGCCCGTACGCCTGGTCCTACTGGCTGCTCATCTTCATCAATGCCGGGCTCATCCACGTGCTGTGGTTCAAGCGCGTGCGGCACAACCTGAAGATCATGTTCGCGCTGTCGCTCATCGTGAACCTGGCGATGTGGCTCGAGCGGTTCGTGATCATCGTGACGTCGCTGCACCGCGACTTCGTGGTCTCGTCGTGGGACATGTATTCGCCCACGCGCTGGGACTTCATGATGTTCGGCGGCACCATGGGCCTCTTCCTGACGCTCTTCTTCCTCTTCATGCGCTTCGTGCCGATGATCGCGATCTTCGAGGTGAAGACGCTGCTGCCCGAAGCCAAGGTGCACGCCTCCCACGGGCACGGCGCGCACGGGCACGGACACTGAGGCGGGATTTCAGCCATGCACGTCAGCAACGAGAAGACGGGGCTCTACGGCCTGATGGCCGAGTTCGACTCGGCGCAGGGCATCCTGGACGCCTCCGCCAGGGCCGTGGGCGCGGGCTACACGAAGCTCGAGGCCTACACGCCGTTCCCGATCGAGGAACTGAACGACATCATCCACAAGCGGCGCACGCGGCTGCCCAAGCTCGTGCTGCTGATGGCGTTCGTCGGCATGGGGACGGGGTTCGTGCTGCAGTACTGGGCCTCGACCACCGCCTACCCGTTCAACATCGGCGGCCGGCCGCTGGCGACCTGGCCCGCGTTCGTCGTCCCGTCGTACGAGCTGACGATTCTGTTCTCGGCGCTCACGGCCGCCATCGGCATGATCGCGTTCAACGGCCTGCCGCAGCCGTACCACCCGGTGTTCAACGTGGAGCGGTTCACGCTCGCGTCCACGGACAAGTTCTTCCTCGTCATCGAAGCCGACGACGCGCACTTCGGCAAGGACGAGACGACCGCGTTCCTCCAGGGCGCCGGCGCGAAGGGAGTGTACGACGTTGCGCACTAGGCTGATGGGCGTCATCCGCCCCCACCTCGGCGTCGCGTTGCTGGCCGCCGCCGCCCTCGCGGGCTGCCGCCAGGACATGCACGACACGCCGCGCTACGAGGCGTACGAGGCCAACGCCTCGATGCCGGACGGGCGCGCCTCGCGCAACCTGCCTGCCGGAACCGTCGCCCGCGGCCAGCTCCGCGACGACGAGCACTTCTACACCGGCAAGGTGAACGGCGCCTTCGTCGCCGAGTTCCCGTTCGCCATCGGCGAGGCGGACCTCAAGCGGGGCCAGGAGCGGTTCACCATCTACTGCACGCCCTGCCACGGGCAGCTCGGCGACGGCCGGGGCATGGTGGTGCAGCGCGGCCTCCGCCAGGCGGCGACCTATCACCAGGACCGGCTCCGCAACGAGCCCGTCGGCTACATCTACGACGTGATCTCGAACGGCTTCGGCGCGATGCAGGGCTATGCCGAGCAGGTGCCGCCGCGCGACCGCTGGCTGATTGCCGCCTACGTGCGCGCGCTGCAGCTCAGCCAGAACGTCAAGGCCGAGGACGTGCCCGCGGCCGACCGCAGCCGGCTGGACGAAGGGCCGAGCGGCGTGGCGCCCGCGGGTGCGGCGCCGGCCGCCGCGGCGCCGCCGTCGGAACGATAGCGATCCAGGAACGGACCAGGGATACACATGGCAGCGGACACGTACAACCCGCCCGAGAGCCTGTCGGGCCTCCAGTCGAAGGGGATGATCGCGGCCGTCGTCGGCGCCGTCCTCGCCGGCCTCGGATTCGCGATGTCGGGCCTCGATCGCTTCTACGAGGCGTACCTCGTGGCCTGGGTGGCCTGGACCGGCATGGGCCTGGGCAGCCTGGCGCTCCTGATGGTTCATCACCTGTCCGGCGGCGCGTGGGGCGTGGTGATCCGGCGCATCCTCGAGGCCGCGGCCCGGACGCTCCCCGCCATGGCGGTGCTCGGCCTGCCCATTCTCGCGGGCATGGGTCACCTGTACCACTGGTCGCACGCCGACGTCGCCGCCGCCGACGCGGCGATCCGCGACAAGGCCGCCTATCTGAACGTCCCGTTCTTCATCGCCCGCTACGTGATCTACTTCGCCATCTGGTCCTTCATGGCGTACCGCCTCAGCGGCTGGTCGGCCGAGCAGGATCGCACCGGCGACCCGTCGCTGGCCGACAAGATGGCCGCCCTGTCCGGCGGCGGCCTGCTGGTGTTCGGCCTCACGGTGACCTTCGCCGTCGTGGACTGGACGATGTCGGTCAACCCGCACTGGTTCTCCACGATGTGGGGCCTGCTCTACGTGGCGGGCTGGGGCCTCTCGGCCCTGGCGTTCGCCATCTTCATCCTGGCCCTCCTGGCGCGCGAAAAGCCGATGGACCACGTCGTGAACGCGTCGCACTTCCACGACCTGGGCAAGCTGCTGTTCGCCTTCATCATGCTGTGGGCGTACCTGTCGTTCTCGCAGTTCCTGATCATCTACTCCGCGAACACGCAGGAAGAGATTCCCCATTACTGGGTGCGATCGCAGCACGGCTGGCAATGGGTGGGCTGGGCGCTGGTGGTCTTCCACTTCGTGCTCCCCTACGTGATGCTCCTGTCCCGCGACATCAAGCGTGACTGGCGCCGCGTGAGCCAGATCGCGATGTTCGTCGTCGGCGTCCGGCTGGTGGACTACTACTGGCACGTCGCCCCGGAATTCCACACCGACGGACTGTCGATCGCCCCCATCGACGTCGCGCTGCCCATCCTGCTGGGCGGCGTGTTCGTGATGCTGTTCGCAATGGAGTTGAAGAAGCGTCCGCTCCTGCCGCTGCACGACGCGGGGCTCGAGAAGGCGCTCACGCATCACACGCACTGATGCTTGCAGCGGCTGGCGGCTAGCGGCTAGCGGCTAGAGAGATCGAAGAACGACATGTCGAACGACGCGGATCTCGAATACGGACCAACGCCACCGGGCGCGCAGTACGAGCACACGGACATCGATCCGGGCATCGGCTACAAGTTCGGCATCTGGCTCGCCGTCTCGATGCTGATCGGCGCGGCCATCGTCTACGGGACCTTCGCGCTGTTCCGGAGCCAGGCCGACGCCCGCGACGCCATGCGGGCCTATCCCGTCGCCTCGGTCGAGACGACCGTGCCGCCGGCGCCGCAGCTCCAGACGCAGCCCTTCAAGGACGTCTTCGAGCTGAAGACGGAACAGCGGCACGTCCTCAACACCTACGGGTGGGTGGACAAGGCCAACGGCATCGCGCACGTGCCGATCGAGAAAGCGATGGAGATGACGCTCCAGCACGGCCTTCCGACCCGGCAGGGCGGAAGCAACGGGCCGAGCATGGTCGTGCAGGATTCCTCGGCGGGGCGGACCTCCGCGCCGCGCTAGACGACGACATGCAGAACTTCCTCCGGCGCGTGGCGGTGTGTGCGGCTCTGGCGGCCGCCGGCGGCGTGTCTTTGGCCGCGCAGCAGCAGGCCCCGGGCCTCAGCCCCGCGCCGGGACGGCCGTCGAACGCCATGCCGCAGGCCCTGCAGGACGTCCGCTTCGACCAGCGGCTCGATGGGCCGCTGCCGCTCGACGCCGTGTTCGCGGACGACCACGGCCAGCGCGTGACGCTGGGCAGCTATTTCGGCCGCCGGCCCGTGGTCCTCGCGTTCGTCTACTACGACTGCCCGATGCTGTGCGACCAGATCCTGGCCGGGCTCGTCAGCGGACTGGGCGTGCTCGATCAGACGGCCGGCAAGGACTTCGACGTCGTCGCCATCAGCTTCGACGCCCGCGAGACGCCCGTGCAGGCCGCGGGGAAGAAGGCCACGTTCGTCGACCGCTACGCCCGCCCCGGGTCCGAGGACGGCTGGCACTTCCTGACGGGCGACGCCGCGAACATCAAGCGCGTGACCGACGCCGCCGGCTTCCACTTCGCATGGGACGCCGCCACGCAGCAGTTCGCGCACGCCAGCGGCGCGATCGTGGTCACCCCGGACGGACGCATCGCGCGCTACCTGTTCGGCATCGAGTTTCCACCGCGCGATCTCAAGTTCGCGCTGATGGAGTCGTCGGAGGGCAGGGTCGGATCGGTCGTCGATCAGGTGCTGCTCTACTGCTATCACTACGAACCCGCCACGGGCTCGTACAGCCTGGTCGCCATGAACGCCGTCAGGCTGGGCGGTGCCGTCACGCTCGCGGCGGTCCTCGGGTTCGTCGCGGTTTCGCTGCGGCGCGACAAGCGCGCCACAGCCGGGCACTGACACGCATATGGGTGGTATTCCGCTGTTTCCCGAGGCCGCATCCGCCTTCGCCGGGCGGGTGGACGCGCTCTACATCTTCATCGTCTTGGTGTCGGCCTTCTTCACGGTGGCCGTCTCCGTGGCCGTCATCTGGTTCGCGTTCCGGTACCGACGCCGGCACGCGGAGGAGATCGGCGCCCACATCGAGGGCTCGCTGCCGCTCGAGCTCGCCTGGTCGATCATCCCGACCATCATCGCGATGGTGATGTTCGCGTGGGGCGCCACCCTCTACTACGAGATGCGCCGCCCGCCCGCCGAGGCCCTGCAGGTCTATGCCGTGGGCAAGCAGTGGATGTGGAAGTTCCAGCACCCCAGCGGCCAGCGCGAGATCAACGAGCTGCACGTGCCGCTGGGACGCCCCGTGAAGGTGCTCGTCACGTCCGAGGACGTGCTGCACGACCTCTACTTCCCGGCGTTCCGCACCAAGATCGACGCGATCCCCGGCCGCTACCAGCCGCTGTGGTTCACGGCCACCAAGCCCGGCCGCTACCACATCTTCTGCGCCGAGTACTGCGGCACGAAGCACTCCGGCATGATCGGCACGGTGGTCGTCATGGAGCCCCAGCAGTACCAGGACTGGCTCACGGGTGACCTGAACGAAGGCACGATGGCCGAGCGCGGCGGCCGCCTCTTCGGCGACCTGGCCTGCAACACCTGCCACCTCGACGACGGCCAGGGCCGCGGCCCGTCGCTGAAGGACATCTTCGCCAGACCCGTCGAGCTCACCGACGGCACGAGCGTCCTCGTCGACGAGAGCTATCTCCGCGAGTCGATCCTGAACTCGCAGTCGAGGGTCGTGAAGGGCTTCACGCCGCTCATGCCGACCTTTCAGGGACTCATCAGCGAAGAGGGGCTGGCGGCCCTCATCGAGCACATCAAGTCGCTGTCGCCGCAGGCGACGGCCCCCGCGCCGACTCCCGCGGCGGCCCCGTCAACCAGCACGCCAGCCGCGCCGGCGCAGGGCGCGGGAAGGTAAGCCATGGACACGCCCGTGTACCCCGCGCACAACTACCTGTCGAACGGCCACGGCCTCAAGTCGTGGCTGCTCACCAAGGACCACAAGCGGATCGCGATGCTCTACCTCATCTCGATCTCGATCTTCTTCTTCCTTGGCGGGCTGTTCGCCGTCGGCATCCGCCTGGAGCTGACGACGCCGCAGGGCGATCTCTTCCAGCCCGACACCTACAACAAGTTCTTCACGCTGCACGGCGTGATGATGGTGTTCTTCTTCCTGATTCCGTCCGTCCCCGCGGTGATCGGCAACTTCTTCATCCCGCCCATGATCGGCGCGAAGGACCTGGCGTTCCCGCGGATCAACCTGCTCAGCTGGTACATCTACGTCGTCGGCGGACTCTTCGCGCTCTTCGCCATCGTGGCAGGCGGCGTCGACACGGGCTGGACCTTCTACACGCCGTACAGCTCGGTCTCGTCCAGCACGAACGTGACCGCCACGGCCCTGGGCGTCTTCATCGCCGGCTTCTCGTCGATCCTGACGGGCCTGAACTTCATCGTCACGATCCACCGGATGCGGGCCCCCGGGCTCCACTGGTTCAAGCTGCCCCTGTTCGTGTGGGCCCACTACGCCACGAGCCTGATTCAGGTCCTCGGCACGCCGGTGGTCGCCATCACCATCGTCATGATCTTCGTGGAGCGGGCCTTCGGCTTCGGCATCTTCGACCCGCAGCGCGGCGGCGACCCGGTGCTGATGCAGCACCTGTTCTGGTTCTACTCGCACCCGGCCGTCTACATCATGATCCTGCCGGCCATGGGCGTCATCAGCGAGATCATCTCCACGTTCTCGCGCAAGCGCATCTTCGGGTACAGCTTCGTCGCCTTCTCGTCCCTGGCGATCGCGGTGTTCGGCTTCATCGTGTGGGCCCACCACATGTTCGTCGCCGGCATCTCGGTCTACTCGGCGATGGTCTTCTCGTTCCTGAGCTTCTCGGTGGCCATCCCGTCGGCCGTCAAGGTGTTCAACTGGGCGGCCACCCTGCACCGCGGCTCGCTCAGCTTCGAAGCGCCGATGCTCTACGTCTACGGCTTCTTCGGCCTGTTCCTGATCGGCGGCCTCACCGGCCTCTTCCTGGCCACGCTCGGCACGGACATCCACCTGCACGACACCTACTTCGTCGTGGCGCACTTCCACTACATCATGGTGGGCGGCGCGATCATGGGGTACCTCGGCGGACTGCACTTCTGGTGGCCCAAGATGATCGGGCGGATGTACTCCGAGTTCTGGTCCCGCATCAGCGCCATCCTGGTGTTCGTCGGCTTCAACCTCACCTTCTTCCCGCAGTTCATGCTCGGCTACATGGGGATGCCGCGCCGGTACCACATGTATCCCCCCGAGTTCCAGGTGCTCAACGTGCTCTCGTCCGCAGGGGCGTCCGTCCTGGGCCTGGGCTACATCATTCCGGTCATCTACTTCCTCTACTCGATCAAGAAGGGCGCGGTGGCCGGCAACAACCCCTGGGGTGCATCGGGTCTCGAGTGGCGCACGCAGTCGCCGCCGCTGACCGAGAACTTCGTCGACGTGCCGACGGACATCCCCGAAGCGTACGAGTACACGCCGCAAGTCGTGCGGGAGGCCAAGCTTGTCTAATCCGATCGCCCACGCCGCCGCGGGCCACGGCCCCGCCGGCCACGACTTCGCCACCGCAGACGGCCACGGACACGGGCACCACCCGGCGCTGCAGCACCACTTCTCCACGATGGACCAGCAGCGCGAGGCGGGCGTGCTGGGGATGTGGGTGTTCCTCCTGACGGAGGTGCTGTTCTTCGGTGGCCTGTTCCTCACCTACACGATCTACCGGACCTGGTATTACGAGGCGTTCGCGGCCGCCAGCAAGTCCATCACCATCTCCTGGGGCCTCATCAACACGGCCGTCCTCATCGGCAGCTCGCTCACGATGGCCCTGGGCGTCCGGGCCGCGCAGACCAACCAGCGCAAGGCCACCGTGAACTGGCTCCTCGCCACGATCTTCCTGGGCACGCTGTTCCTGGGCATCAAGGTCATCGAGTACGCCGACAAGTTCGAGCACCACCACGTGCCCGGTCCGCACTTCGTGTTCGCATCCGAGCACGAGGGCGCGGAAGGCGGTGCGGCCGAGCACGCGGCGCCCGCCGCCGCAGAGGGCGGCCACGTCATGACGATGGGGCCCGACGAGCTCCAGCGCACGACGCAGCTCTTCTTCAGCCTGTATTTCACGATGACGGGGCTGCACGCCCTCCACATGATCGTCGGCATCGTGATCCTGTTCATCGTCGCGTGGATGGCGCACAAGGGCCGCTTCGACAGCGAGTACTTCGCCCCCGTCGAGATGACCGGCCTCTACTGGCACTTCGTCGACATCGTCTGGATCTTCCTCTTCCCGCTGCTGTACCTCGTCGAACGGCACAACTAGGCGTCGCCTCATGTCTTCCGTCCACGTCTCGCCGCTCAGCACCTACCTCTCGATCTTCGCCGCGCTGATGGTCCTCACGGCGCTGACCGTGGGGGTGGCCTTCATCAACCTGGGCTCGTTCAACCCCGTCGTGGCGCTGGGCATCGCCGTCGTGAAGGCGTCGCTCGTGATCCTGTTCTTCATGCACGTGAAGTACAGCAGCCGCCTGACGAAGCTGACCGTGGTGCTCAGCCTCTTCTTCGTCGCCATCCTGATCTTCGAGACGCTGATGGACTACGCCACCCGCGGCTGGCAGACCATCCCGCCGATGCTCAAGTAGCGCCGGCCCCGCCGCCCCCCTCCTCGGGGGCGGCGCCAGTTCGATCCCGCCACCGGGCCGTTCCGCCGACCCGCCCGTCCGCCACCTCCACCCCGACCATTTCCTGCCACGCCGCCCGCACCGCGAGCGCGTCCGTCCGTGCGACCGCGAGGTCCATCCGTGCGCGGGGTTCTATGCCACAATCCCCTCGCCGACCCCCGGGCCGGCCTTCTCCTGGAGCCGATCCATGACGCGTACGCTCGCCGTCGTCCTCGCCGCCGTCGCCCTGGTGTCCTGCTCGTCACAGAGCGGCCCCGAACCCGGTCCGCCCGAGGTCGTGGCCATGCGGCACCGCGCCGAGGGCGTGACGATCACCCGCGACGACTGGGGCATCGCGCACGTGAAGGCCAAGACCGACGCCGACGCCGTTTTCGGGCTGATGTACGCGCAGGCCGAGGACGACTTCAACCGCGTCGAGACGAACTTCATCAACTCGCAGGGCCGGCTCGCCGAGGCCGAAGGCGAGAAGGAGATCTACCGGGACCTCCGGATGAAGCTCTTCATCGACCCGGCCGACATGCGAGCGGAGTACGAGAAGGCGCCGGACTGGCTCAAACAGCTGATGGACGCCTGGGCCGAGGGCCTGAACTACTACCTCGCCACGCACCCGGAGGTGACGCCCCGCGTCCTGACGAAGTTCGAACCCTGGATGGCCCTGAGCTTCAGCGAAGGGAGCATCGGCGGTGACATCGAGAGCATCTCGGTGGCCCGCCTCGAGGCTTTCTACGGGAAGAATCCCGCCGCCCTGAGCCGGCTCGAGCCCGACCCGATGTACGCCAGGGTGCCGCCCGAGCCCACGGGCTCGAACGGCTTCGCCGTCGCTCCCAAGAACACGGCGAACGGCAAGGCGCTGCTCTTCATCAATCCCCACACGTCCTTCTTCTTCCGTGAGGAGGCCCAGGTCACGAGCGACGAGGGGCTGAACGCGTACGGCGCCCTCACGTGGGGGCAGTTCTTCGTCTACCAGGGCTTCAACGAACGTGCCGGCTGGATGCACACCTCGAGCGGCGTGGACAACATCGACGAATACGCCGAGACCATCGTCAAGAAGGGCGACGACTACTTCTACAAGTACGGCGACGAGGAACGGCCCGTCGTGACCAAACGCATTCCCGTCCACTACAAGACGGAGACGGGCATGGCGACGCGCGAATTCACGGTCTATCGCACGCACCACGGCCCGATCGTGCGCGAGGAGAACGGCAAGTGGATCGCGGTCCGGCTGATGGAGGAGCCGCTCAAGGCGCTCATTCAGTCCTACAGCCGCACGAAGGCCAGGAACATCGCCGAGTACAAGCAGGTGATGGAGGCCCACACCAACTCGTCGAACAACACGCTCTACGCCGACGCCGATGGCAACATCGCCTACTTCCACTCGAACTTCGTGCCCAAGCGCGACCCGAAGCTCGACTGGAGCAGGCCCGTCGACGGCAGCACGCCCGCCACG
>JAWKHU010000083.1:0-27378 GCA_041394685.1 Vicinamibacterales bacterium | reverse complement strand
AGCGGGGCCGCCGCCGCGCGCCTCACCGGGACCGTCCTCTTTCCTGCCGGCGACGAACCGCACTACCTGGTCATCGCGCAGAGCCTCTGGCGCGACGGCGACTTCAGGATCGAGAACAACCACGAGCGAGGCGACTACCGCGAGTACTTCGCGCAGCCCCTCGAGCCGCACTACCTCACGCGCGGCGCCGACGGCGAGATCTACTCGATCCACCCGGTGGGCCTGCCCATCCTGCTGGCCCCCGTGTACGGGCTCTTCGGCTATTTCGGCGTCGTGCACGTACTGGTGCTGGTGGCGGCGCTGGCGGCCGCGCTCATGTGGCGCTGGGTCGTTGCCGCGCTGCGCGCCCCCGCATCGGCCACCTTCGCGTGGGCGGTCGTCGCCTGCTCGGCGCCGTTCCTGCTCAACACGTTCACGGTCTACCCCGAGATCGCCGCCGCGCTCGTCGTCATGCTGGGCATGACCACGCGCAACCCCTGGCTGGCCGGTGTGTACTGCGGCGTCCTGCCCTGGTTGAGCACGAAGTACGCGCCGATGTCGGCCGTGCTCCTGCTCGCGGGCCCCGGCACCGTGCTGTGGGACCGGACGGCGCTGCGCGCCACCATCCAGCGATGCGTGCCGTACGCGCTGCTGCTGGCGGCATGGTTCGGCTTCTTCTACGCCATCTGGGGCTCACCGTGGCCGCAGGCGCCGTACGGCGCGATGGTGCAGACGACACCCTGGAACCTGGTCTTCGGCGCGCCGGGCCTGCTCTTCGACCAGGAGTACGGCCTGCTCCCGTACGCACCCGCCTACATCCTGGCCGTCACCGGGCTCTGGACCCTCTGGCGCGACGGCGGCGAGCGCCGCCGCGAGGCGATTCGCGTCGTGCTCGTGTTCGGCGCGCTCCTCGGCACCGTCGGCGCCTTCCGCATCTGGTGGGGGGGCTCGGCGGCCCCCGCCCGTCCGCTGGCCTCCGGGCTGCTCCTGCTGGGCATGCCGATCGCGGCGGCCCACGCCGCCGCGCCGCGGGCCTCGGCACAGCGCGCGGCGCAGTGGCTGCTGCTGTGGGTGGGGGTCGGGATTGCGGTGACGCTGGTCTTCGCGCAACAGGGCCTCCTCATCGCCAACGGCCGCGACGGCACGTCGAGCCTGCTCGAATGGTGGTCGCCGCGCTGGGCGCTGTGGACGCTGGCGCCGACGTTCATCCATCACGAGGCGCCGACGGCGCTGCTGCATTCCGCCGTATGGCTGCTGATTGCGGGGGGTGCGGCCGCGCTGCTCGCCCGGTTCCGAGGGAGTCGCCCGGGGACGGCCGCCTGCACGGCGGCCGCCGTGTTCGCCGGCGCCCTGGCGACCGCGTCGATCCTCATCCCGCTCCTTCCCGACGACCCGCCGCTCCCGCGCGTGGACCTGCTGGCCCGATCGCGCCTGCCCGCCCTGGACCACTACGACCTCCGCGCGCGTCCGGCGGCCGTCGTCTTCGACCCGCTGAGAAAGGTCAGCGCCGCCGAGATCCTCCCGTCGCTGACCACTGGGGGTCACGCCGGCCTGCGGTCGGACCCGCAACCGGTTCGCGTGCTGCACAACGGCCGCTTCTCCCTCCCGGCGGGCGAGTTCCGCGCCGACGTCACCTTCGCGCCCGGCCGGACGGCCCCGGCGGGCACGATTGGGCTCCAGGTGGGGCGTGTCGGTCCACCGTTCGAGAACTGGCCCGTCGAACGCGGACAGGCCTCCCTCAGTCACACGTTCCGGCTGCCGCTCGACGCCAGCTTCGTCGGCTTCCGCAGCACGCGCGAGATGGAGCAGGCCGTCGCCTCCATCACCATCACCCCGCTCACCATCGTCGGCGAGGGGGCCCGGCTGCGGACGCCCGCGGTCCTCTCGGCCGGGCGCTATGGCACGACGACCGTGCTGCTGCACGAGGACCAGGTGACGCCCGAGCCCGACGGCTTCTGGATTCAGGGCCGCCGCCCCACGAGGATGACCATCGCGCCGGACAGCGGACGCGCGGTCATCACGCTCAGGAGCGGCGCGGACGCGAACGTGGTCACGCTGCGCACGCACGGCTGGGAACAGACGGTCACCCTGGAGGCGAATCAGCCGCAGGACGTGGAGCTGCCGCCCGGCCACGAGGGGCTCGTCTACCTGACCATCGAGACGAGCGGCGGCTTCGTCCCCGCGGATCGCGATCCCGCCTCGCGCGACCGGCGCTTCCTCGGCGTCTGGGTGACCGCCCCGTAGCCGCACCCTGGCGCGGCGCGCGCTACACTGACGGGCATGTCACTCGCCGACCTGCGCCGCGACTACGGCCACCACGCGCTGACCGAAGCGGACGCCGCGGCCGACCCCATCGAGCAGTTCACGCGCTGGTTCGACGAGGCGCTCGCGCGTGAGGTCGTCGAGGCCAACGCGATGACGCTGGCAACCGTGACCGCCGGCGGCGACCCCTCGGCCCGCACGGTGCTGCTGAAGGGCTTCGACGCGCAGGGGTTCGTGTTCTTCACGAACTACGAGAGCGCCAAGGCCCAGGACCTGACCACGCACCCGCGCGCGGCGCTGCTCTTCTTCTGGAAGGAACTGGAACGCCAGGTTCGCATCCTCGGCGCCGTATCGAAGGTGTCCCGCGAGGACACGTCGGAGTACTTCCGGAGCCGCCCCCGCGAAAGCCAGATCGGCGCCTGGGTCTCTCCGCAGAGCCGGACGATTCCCCACCGCCGCGTGCTGGAGGAGAACTTCGAGTCGCTGACCGCGCAGTACGACGGCGACGATGTCCCGGTGCCGCCGTTCTGGGGCGGTTATCGCGTGTCGCCGGAGCGGATCGAGTTCTGGCAGGGACGTCCGAGCCGGCTGCACGACCGGCTGCTGTACTCACGGGACGGCGACGGGTGGAAGCGAGTCCGACTGGCCCCTTAGATCCGACGCCTCGGAGCACGACCAATCCCCCAATGCCCCATTGCGCCAATCACGATTGCGCCAATGCGCCAATGCGCCAATCAATTGACAATCGTCAATCGACAATCGTCAATGGCCGCCTTCCCCCCCGGCCCCCACCTTCACAGCCTCCCCCCACCTGCACCCGCTCAATCCGGTCGGGCGCCGGCGCGTGAATCCGCATGTGCACCCGGCTGGGCCGCAGCATGCGCACGCCCTGCAGGCTGACCATGTGCAGCCAGCGTTCCGGCGGCACGAGGCCGTGGGTCACGAGGTAGCAGCCCAGCGGGCCCGTGGCCGATCCGGTTGCGGGATCCTCCAGCACGCCCAGGCCGGGCGCGAACATCCGTGAGTACACCGTGACGTCGCTCCCCTGAGGCTCGACCGAGAACGCGAAGAACCCCAGGTGGCTGGCGCCGAAGGCGCTCGCGACGCGTTTCAGCGCCCCGGCGTCGGGCTCGGCACGGTCCACCGCCTCGCGCGATGCGAGCGGCACGTAGAGGAACGGCACGCCGCAGGACACCTCCTGCAGCGGCGCGCCCGGCAGCCGAGCCGCCTCGTCCAGGCCGAGGGCCGCGAGCAGGTCGGCATCGGGCACGGTCGGCGGGCGGGACTCGGGGCGGCGCTGGTCCATCCAGGCGAAGGAGAGCTGCTCCCCTGCCCACTCGAGCTCCACGGTGGTCGGGCCGACGTTGAGCCCGAAGACGATCTGCGTGGCCCCCGGCCGGATGCCGCCGCCGTCGGCCAGGGCGAAGGTGGAGCCGATGGTGGGATGTCCCGCCATCGGCAGCTCGGCCCCGGGCGTGAAGATGCGCATGCGGACGTCGGTGCCCTCGACCTCGGCGGGCGTCAGGAAGGTGGACTCCGAGAAGTTCATCTCGCGGGCGAGCACCTGCATCTCGTCGGCGGAGAGCCCGCGGGCATCGGGAAACACCGCGAGCTGGTTGCCCTCGAACAGGCGGTCGGTGAACACATCGTAGTGGAGATAGTCGCGCATGAGCGGCACATTCTCGCACGGCGAGGCGCCGGCCGGCGTCTCGTGGCAAGCTGTGGGGATGGATGCAACGCGGCTCTATCTCGTGCGGCACGGCGCGACGCAGCTCTCCGCCGAGGATCGGTTCTCGGGTGACATCGGCGTTTCGCTCTCGGACGAGGGCCGGGGCCAGGTGCAGCGCCTCGCGGAGCGCCTGCGCGACGATGGGATTGCGGCGGTATCAGCAGCCCCCTCGACCGCGCGCTGGAGACGGGGCGCATCCTCGCGGCCGGCTGCGACCTCACGCTGCACGTCGCCGACGGCCTGCGCGAGATCCGGCACGGGCGCTGGGAGGGGCTGACGCGCCAGGAGGTGGAGGAGCAGTTCAGCGACGAGTATGCGGCGTGGGAGCAGGACCCCTTCACCTTTGCGCCCCAGGGCGGCGAGTCCGGCGTCTCCGTCCTCGCGCGCGTCCTCCCCGCCGTCCGGGACATCGTGGTCCGGCATGCGGGCGAGACGGTGGTGGTCGTCTCCCACAAGGCGACGATCCGCATCCTGCTGGCCAGCCTGCTCGGCTTCGACACCCGCGGCTACCGCGACCGCCTCGACCAGGCGCCCGCGTGCCTCAACGTCCTGGACTTCCGGGACCCGGTCCGCGCGCGCCTGATGCTTTTCAACGACACCTCGCACTACGACGACCGCCCCGCGTCCCGGGCCGGAATCTGTCGCGGTGGTGGGACGTGCAGGCAGAGCGGAAGACGAAAGGCATGAGGCCAAGGCAATAAGGCACAAGGCACAAGGCAAAAGGCAAAAGGCAAAAGGCAAAAGGCAAAAAAGGGACGGAATGAGGCAGGCCTGACGTTCGGATTCCGAACTCTCCGCTTCTGCCTCTGCCTTTGGCGTTTCGCCTTGCGCCTTGCGCCTTTCGCCTTGTGCCTTTTGCCTTGTGCCTTTGCCTTGTGCCTTTCCGTCTCCTACACCATCCCCTCCGCCATGCGCGCGGGCCGCCATTGCAGGCCGAGGCTCATGATGCGGTCGAGGAGGGGGCCGTACTCCACGCTCGCCCGGGCGGCGGACTCGGCGAAGTCCTCACCACGCGCGAGCTGCGGGTTCGGGTTGGCTTCGATGACGAACAGCCGCCCGTCCCCGCGCATGCGGAGGTCGATGCGGCCGTAGCCGGAGAGGTCCAGGGCCTTGTAGGCGCGCTTGGCCAGGTGCTGCACCTGCGCCACGACCTCGGGCGTGAGCGTCGCCTCTGCCGTGTCGATGCCGTGCTTCTGCTGGTAGGCCGTGCTCCACTTCACGCGTTCGGTGGCGATGTGCCAGCTCTGGTCGCTCATCTTCGCGAACGACATCTCCCACACGGGAAACGCCTGCAGCCGCAGGTTGCCCATGACGCCGACGTACAGTTCCCGGCCGTCGATGTACTGCTCCACGATGGCGGCCGTGCCGATCGACTCGTGGATGAACTGCACCCGCCGCGCGAGCTGCTCCTCGTTCGCCACCACCGACGCCTGCGAGATGCCGGTGGACGACTCGTAGGTCGCCGACTTGACGATGAGGGGGAAGCGGAGGGACTTGGGCAGTGACGGCTTGCGGTTGAGCGGAACGAGCTTGAAGTCCGGCGCGGGCACGCGGTGATAGGCGAAGAGCTTCTTGGACAGCGCCTTGTCGCGGGCCAGCGTGAGCCCCCTCGGGTTGCAGCCGGTGTACGGGAGCCGCAGCAGCTCGAGGTAGCTGACGACGTTCTGGTCGAACACGCCGATGTCGGCAAAGGCCTCCATCAGGTTGAAGACGATGTCCGGCTTGAAGTCGTCCACGTTCTGGCGGATGGGCGTGAGGTCGTCGTGGACGCCGATCACGCGCAGCTCGTAGCCGCGCGCGCGGAGCGTGGACACCACGTCGAACTCCATGCGCCACCGCGCATCGGGCAGGGTCTTCGGGTCCGCCGTGTCGGGCGGCACGAGATCCTTGTGCACGAGGACGAGCACGCGGCGGATGCTCACAGCGCCACCCGGTGGCGTCCGCTGTGCAGGTAGTTCATCACCTGCACCGTCAGCAGCGCCGTGAACTCGAGGCGCGCCTGCTCTTCGGGCAGCGCCATGCGGAGCCGCAGCTTGCGCGACCGCGCGATCATGTCCTCGAGCACGCGATCGATCGTGCTGGTAGATGCCCGTCCACTCCGCCACCATCCGGCGGACGCTGCGGCGGTGGCGCTGCATGAACTGCGCCGCCGTTGGTCGATCGGCGTGCTCCGGCGCGTCGGAGAACAGGCGCCGCAGGTCGCGGTCGTAGAACGACGGGTGGTCCACGCCGTGATGGCGGCGCTTCTGCCGGTAGTGCTGCCGGAGCGTCTTCCGCAGCCTCCGCAGCGGCTCGATCTCCTCCGCCGAGTCGAGGCGGGGGCTTGCCGGCCACCGATTGCATCAGCGCGTCCATGTACTCGAGCTTCTTGAGCGCCGGCCAGCCCGCGTAGCGCTGCTCCCAGTTGCCCTGCGGCGTGAGCCACACCGCGAAGGTCTCGGCGAAGTCCTCGTCCGGATGGCTCTGCGCGTACCACGGGTCCAGGTGCAGCACGAAGCTCTTGCTGTACGGCTTCGGTGTGTAGAACTCCGGGTAGGTCTGTGACGAGGGCCCGAAGAGCTCGCGCCGCTGGCGCCGGAGGCGCAGCTTGTACGCGTTGTCCACGACGTGGCCTGCCTCGTGGCGAAGGATGCGCATGCACCACTCGTGCTCGCCGCCCTCCACGGCCAGCATCTGCGCCTGCTCCAGCTTCTCGAGGCGCGGGTGGGCCAGGTAGAAGGGCACGGCCATCGACGCGTGCCCGTCGGGCGTGAACCACTCGGAGGACAGGTAGAAATGGATGGGGAACGCGAGCCCGCGTGCCGCGAGCTCCGCCCGGAGCTGCGCGATGCGCGTCTGCATCACGGTGCCGTCCAGGGACAGGGGCAGGTCCGAGAGCCGGACGTCGAGCAGCGCCTCGTCGGGCAGCTCGGTCCAGTTGGCCGGGAGCGTGGAGGGACGGGGGCGGGCCATCCGGCTCAGGGGATGGCCCGGAGCGGCACCGCGGCGGAGAGGACGCGCTCGTTCCGCCACGCGACGATCACCGTCTCGCCCGCGGCGATCATGTGCGGGATGCCGGTGGCGCGGCCGCTGACGCTCGCGGCCACCACGAGCGGCGTCGCTGGCACGCCGTCCGCAGAGACGCGGCGGACTAGCACTTCGCCCACGCCCTCGCCACGCCGTTCCAGCCAGCTCACCAGCACGCGGCCGTCGTCCTGCATGACGAGGTCGGGCCAGCCCACCGGATTGCCATCGTCCACCACGATCGGGGCCGCGAAGGTGCGGCCGGCATCCTGGGAGAGCGCAAGCTTGACGCGCGGCGTGTCTCCAGCGGCCGTGAACCACGCGACCGCCACCCGCTGCCCGCGCGCCGCGACCACCGGTCCGTTGGTCGGGCAGCCCGGAATCATCCATCCGTCCTCGGCCACGCGCGCGGGCGCGCTCCAGGCGCCGTCCACCCGCCGCACGATGGAGATGTCCCGGATCTCGCCAGGCAGGTGATCGCGGTAGACGGCAACCAGCCCGTCCGCCGTGACCGCCATGTCGGTGGTGCAGCACGAACACACATCGTCGTCGACGACCTGCTGGTCCGAGGGCGTCCCGTCGGCGGCGAACGACACGGCCGCCAGCGTCTTGGTGTGCTCCTCCTCGCCATGTGCCGCAGTCCCATCGTCTGGCGTGAGCGGTTTCAGGTAGACGGCCTCGGCGCCGGACGCGCCGGGCAGGAAGGTCAGGAAGCCGGCGTAGTCGGAGACGTTGTCCATGCCGTCCTCGAAGACGGTGGACCACGTGTCGCCGCGGTCGGAGGAGCGCGCGACGCGGATGCCGTAGCCGTACGCGCCCTCCTTGCGGCCCGTGTTGACGAGCCAGTGCGCCAGCAGCGTGCCGTCAGGAAGGGCCGTCAGCGACGCATGGTCCGCCCAGTTGACGAACCAGTCGTCGCCGCGGGCGATGTCCCGCGCGGCGCTCCAGGCGCCGTTCTCCAGTCGTGAGAAGCGAAGCGCGTAGCCGGCATTGGTGACCGGCTCGATCCACGCGAGGTACGCGGCGCCATCGGCGCCGGCCGCCAGCGCGTACGCCGTGCTGCCGGTCGTCGTCGGGGTGTCGAGCACGCGCACGGCGGCGGGGCCGGCGTCGGGCGGCGGCGCCTCGGCGGCGGTGGGGCCCGCGCACGCGCCCGCCACGAGGGCCGGCACGAGCGTACACAACACCAGCCCGGCCGTGCGTTGCGACGCGCGGGCCTCCGGACGTGGACAGGACATGGGTGCCCCTAGGGGATGAACGTGAACCGGGCCGAGCCCGACGTGGAGCCGCCCCACGGCCAGAAGGCGGCGCCGCTGCGCGGCCGCGCCTCGGCACGCACGACGACGTAGTACTCG
Organism: Vicinamibacterales bacterium; assembly: GCA_041394685.1. Classification (GTDB taxonomy): domain Bacteria; phylum Acidobacteriota; class Vicinamibacteria; order Vicinamibacterales; family UBA2999; genus VFZN01. The sequence goes on along the minus strand of JAWKHU010000083.1, from coordinate 19,050 downwards.
CGGTTCTGCTCGAGGATGCGGGTGTCGAACAGCGGCAGCCGCTCGAAGGTCGTCATCATCTGACGGACGATGGCCTCGTCCTCGACGACCCGGGACTCCTCCATGCGGCCGTCGAGCGTGCGCGAGATGGTATGACGGCGCGTGAGGTTGTCGTACTCGACGGTCGTGGAGATGACGGCCGTGCCGACCGTGCGATCCACCCAGGCCGGCACGCGCAGCCGCAACTCGACCGTGTAGGTGAACGTGGTGCGGAGCCCGCTCTGGATGACGGCGCGCACTTCGTCGGTGAAGCCCTGTTCGAGCGCGAAGGACACGAGCACCTGGCCGTCGCGCACGAGCGGACGGACGCGCAAGGTTTCTGCGGAAGCCGGGACAGCGAGGCCCGCCAGGGCGGCGGTCAGGATCCCTACGAACAGACGGCGGTCGAGCAGGCGCACTCGGGTCTCAACTGTAGCACAGCTCCCCGGCTCGACAGCCGGGCACTGGGACGAAAGCCCGACAGGAATGCTATGATTTCAGATCCCGGGACCATGAACCGACGTCTGCGCGTGGTCGCCCTCGCCCTGTGCGCCTGCTTCGCCCTGGCTGCCCCCGGGTCGGGGCAGAGCTTGCTCTACTCGCTCTTCGAGCGGTACATCGACTCCCTGCGCCTGCAGACCGGCATTCCGGGCATGTCCGCCGCCATCGTCCAGGGCGGACAGGTGGTGTGGGAGCGCGGCTTCGGGTACCAGGACGTGGACCGCTCGATTGCGGCGGCGCCCGATACGCCCTACCCGGTCGGGGGACTGACCCAAACCATTGCTACCGTGATACTTGGCAACTGCGCCGAGCGCGGCCGGCTCGATATCGACGACCCGATTTCGCGGTGGGTGTCCGGCTTTGCGGCCCCGGACGCCAGCGTGCGCCGGGTCATGGCCCACGCCTCGGATACCCCGGCACAGTTCAGGTACGACGAATCGCGCTTCGCGGGACTCACCGGCGTTGCCGAAGCCTGCGACGACGAGGCCTTCCGCGTCGTGGTGGCCGACGAGGTGCTCGACCGGCTGGGCATGGCGGTGTCGGTGCCGGGGCAGGATCTGGGCGTCGGCGGCAGCCCGGCGCGTGACCAGTTCGACGGCGGGCGGCTCGGCCGCTACCAGGATGTGCTCTCCCGCCTGGCCGTGCCCTACCGCGTGGACCGCAACGGCAAGGCGACGCGCGCCGACATCACCCCCTCCGGCTTCAGCGCCGCGGATGGCCTGGTCTCCACCGTCCGCGACCTCGCCCGCTTCGATGCGGCGCTCGACGACGAGGTGCTGCTCCGCCGGGAGTCGCTCAGCGTCGCGTGGACGCCCGCCAACTTCTCGGGCGCTCCGCTGCCGACCGGTCTCGGCTGGTTCGTGCAGAACTACCAGGGCGAGAAGCTGATCTGGCAGTTCAGCCACATCCCGGGCGCCTACTCGGGCCTCATCCTGAAGATGCCGGCGCGACGCCTCACGCTCATCATGCTGGCCAACAGCGACGGCCTGAGCACCGGGGCCAACCTGGAACAAGGAGACGTGACGGCCTCGCCGTTCGTGAAGATCTTCCTCCGCCTCTTTGTGTAATCCTTTCGGATGCCCGACGGACGCGCCCGACGCGCGACCATGCGCCGCCCCCCGACGCTCCTGCTTCTCGCACTGTTGATGGCCGCTCCCGCGCCCGCCATGGCGCAGGACCTGCTCATCATCCCGTATCTCGGCTTCACCTTTGCCGGCGGCAGCTCCCTCTTCGCCGACCTCGAGCAGGGAGCGGGCGAAACGGCGAGCGCGCTCGGCGCGTCGCTCGGCCTGATCGGCTCCGGGTTCGTCGGCGTCGAAGCCGACATCGGCTACGTCCCGGGCTTCTTCGAGCGCGGTGAGCGCCAGCTGGTCGTACCGGGCAGCTACGTCACGAGCCTGACGGGCGCCGCCATCATCACCCTGCCGCTGAGCGTGACCCGCGAGTCGCTGCGGCCCTATGTCGTCGCCGGCGGCGGCCTGTTCCGTGCCGAGGCGCGCGACAACCTGTCCACGTTTCCCATCCGCAGCACCATGCCCGCCATCACGCTCGGAGGCGGAGCGATTGGCTTCCTCACCAACAGCGTGGGCGTCCGCTTCGACCTCCGCTATCTGCGCAGCCTGGGCAACGGCGACGACGAGATATCCGGGACGGGCGCCCGCGTCCGCTACTGGCGCGGGAGCGTCGGGTTGGTGCTCAGGTATTGACGAGGGCGGGAGGGGCTTCGCCTCCCGGGAGTGGGGAGAAGAGTATCCGCTCAGCCCACCACGGCCGCGCCCTCGTCGGCGTCCGCCGCCCGCCCCATCAGGTGACCGGCAAACTGGCTGTGGTACATCGCGGCGTAGCGGCCGTCCGCCGCCAGGAGCGCATCGTGGGTGCCCTGCTCGACGATGCGGCCGTGTTCCAGCATGAGGATGAGGTCCGCCGTGCGGATGGTGGACAGGCGGTGGGCGATGACGAACGTGGTGCGGCCGTACATCAGGTCGGCCATGCCCTTCTGGATCAGGGCTTCGGTGCGCGTGTCGACGCTGCTGGTGGCCTCGTCGAGGATCAGGATCGCCGGGTCTGACAGGAACGCCCGGGCAATGGTCAGCAGCTGCTTCTGCCCCTGCGACAGGTTCGTCGCTTCCTCGTTGATGACCGTGTCGTAGTTGTCCGGCAGCGTGCGGATGAAGTGATCGGCGCGCGCGGCCTGGGCGGCGCGCACGATGGCCTCTTCGCCGGCGCCGTCGCGCCCGTAGGCGATGTTGTCGCGGATGGTGCCGGAGAAGAGCCACGTGTCCTGCAGCACCATGCCGAAGGTGCGGCGCAGCTCGCCCCGCGGCAGGTCGCGGATGTCCACGCCGTCCACGCGGATGGCGCCATCGTCCACGTCGTAGAACCGCATCAGCAGGTTGACGATCGTCGTCTTGCCGGCGCCGGTCGGCCCGACGATGGCCACCGTCATCCCCGGGGCGACGTCGATGGACAGGTCGTCGATGAGCGGCGCGTCCTCGCGGTAGCGGAACGACACGTGATCGAAGGCCACGGCGCCGCGGCGCGGCGCGGGCGGGTGCGCGGCAGCGGACTCGACAGGCTCCTCGGGCTCGTCCAGCAGTTCGAAGACGCGCTCGGCGGATGCCACGGTGAGCTGGATGGCGTTGGCCATGCTGCTCAACTGCGTGATCGGCATGGAGAACTGCCGGCTGTACTGCATGAAGGCCTGCACGTCTCCGAGCGCGATCGCGCGCTGGGTGACCAGGTATCCGCCGATCACGGCCACGGCGACGTAGCCGAGGTTGCCGACGAACATCATGATCGGGAACATCATCCCCGTCACGAACTGGGCCCGCCACGCGCCTTCGTAGTGCTCGGCGTTGAGCCGGTCGAACCGCTCGACCGCCTGGCGCTCGTGGCCGAAGGCGGTCACGATGGTGTGGCCGGCGTAAATCTCCGCGACGTGTCCATTGAGCTCGCCCAGCGCCTTCTGCTGGCGCACGAAAAAGGCCTGCGAGCGTCGCGCCAGCCGCGAGACGATCACGAAGCTGAGCGGCAGCGACAACAGGATGACGAGCGTCAGCATCCAGTTGATGCTGAGCATCATCACGATGATGCCGAGCACGGACAGCACGGACGAGATGAGCTGCGTCAGGTTCTGCTGCAGCGTGCTGCTGATGTTGTCCAGGTCGTTCACCGCGCGGCTCAGCAGCTCGCCGTGCGTGCGCGTGTCGTAGAAGCGGAGCGGCAGGCGGCCGAACTTGGCCTCGACGTCCTGGCGGAGCGCGTAGACCGTCCGCTGCGCCACGCCCGACATCAGGTACTGCTGCAGTACTGGAACACGGCGCTGATCACGTAGAGCACGAGCAGTCCCGAGAGCACCCGGCCCACGTAGCGCGAAGTCGATGCCCGTGGACGCCCCGGCGGCACGCGCGGGTATCCCTCGAAGATCTTCGTCGTCGCCAGGCCAGGATCTTCGGTCCGAGAACGCCGAACAGCGTCCCCACCACGCCGGCAGCCAGGATCACCACCAGCGCCGGCCGGTGCGGGGGCAGGTAGCCGGTCAGGCGCCGCAGCGTGCCCTTGAAGTCGCGGGCCTTCTGCACCGGCATGCCGAAGCCCGCCATGGGACCACGGCCGAAGACCCCCTGCTGCGGTTGCGCCCGCTTCAGCGCCGCGCGCTCCTCGCTCATGCGATGTCCTCCAGCGCCGTCTGCGACTCGACGATCTCCCGGTACACCTCGCAGGCGGCCAGCAGTTCCGCGTGCGTGCCGATGCCTGCCACGCGTCCCTCGTCCAGCACGACGATGCGGTCGGCGCCCATGATGGTGCCGACACGCTGCGACACGATGAAGACGGTGGCGCCGGCGGTGTCCTGCCGGAGCGCGGCACGCAGCCGTGCGTCGGTGCCGAAATCCAGCGCGGAGAAGCTGTCGTCGAAGACGTAGATGGCCGGCCGCCGCACGAGCGCGCGCGCGATGGACAGGCGTTGCTTCTGCCCGCCGGACAGGTTGGTGCCGCCCTGGGAGACGCGCGAGTCGTAGCCGTCCGGCATCGGCTCGATGAACTCGGCCGCCTGCGCCACGGCCGCCGCGTGCCGGACCTCCTCGTCGGTGGCCGCCTCGTAGCCGAACCGGATGTTGCTGGCGATGGTGCCGGAGAAGAGCACCGCCTTCTGCGGGACGAAGCCGACCTGGTGGCGCAGGTCCTCCTGGCGGATCTCGCGCACGTCGACGCCGTCCACGAGGACGCGCCCCTGGTTGACGTCGTAGAAGCGCGGGATGAGGCCGGCCAGCGTGGACTTGCCCGATCCCGTGCCGCCGATGATGGCCGTGGTCTCACCGGGGTGGGCGGTGAAGGACACGCCCGCCAGCGCCGGCTCCTCGGCGCCCGGATACTGGAACGACACGTCCTGGAACTCGACGAGCCCGGTGCTGCGTCCCGAGGCCCGCGCGCCGGCCGCGTCGGCGACCTCGGGCACGACATCGAGCACCTCGTTGATGCGCGCGGCGGAGGCGGCGGCGCGCGGCAGCGACACGAACATGGCCGTCACCATGAAGACGGCGAAGAGAATCTGGATGGCGTACTGCAGTTGCGCCATCATCGCGCCGACGTTCATGGCGCCGGCGTCGATGCGCAGCGCGCCGAACCACAGGATGGAGACGCTGGTGACGTTCATCATCAGGAACATCGACGGCATCAGCAGCGCGACGAGGCGGTTGACGGTGACGGCGGTGTCGGTGAGGTCCTCGTTCGCCGCGTCGAACCGGCGGCTCTCGTGCGCGCCGCGGTCGAACGCGCGGACCACGCGCACGCCGGTCAGCCCCTCGTCGAGAATCAGGTTGAGCCGATCGATCTTCACCTGCATCTGCTGGAAGAGCGGGACCGCCTTCCGCATGATGGCGAAGAAGATCACGGCGAGCACGGGCACGACGGCGATGAGCACCCGCGCCAGCTCGGCATCCTGCGACACGGACAGCGCAATGCCGCCGATGGCCATCATCGGCGCGGAGATCACCATGCCCAGCAGCATGATGAGCATGGACTGCACCTGCGTCGTGTCGTTGGTCGTCCGCGTGATGAGCGACGCGGTGCTGAAGTGCGCGAACTGGTGGACCGACAGGTGCGCCACGCGGCGGAACAGCGCATCGCGCACCGAGCGGCCGAAGCCGGTGGCCACGCGCGCCGAGAAGAAGCTGCCGGCCACGGCGCACACCGTGCCGCCAACGGCCACCAGCAGCATGAGTCCGCCGAGCTCGAGGATCCGCCGTGTATCGCCGCGGACGATGCCGTGGTCCACGACGTCGGCCATGAGGCGCGGGAGCAGGAGGTTGGCCAGCGACTGGAGGAAAGCGAGCACGCACACGAGCGCGACCAGACCGCGCATCGGCCTCAGGTATCGGAACAGCTGCAGCATCGTCGAGGTCCGTCATTCCCGCGGGGACATGCCGGCGGGATCGGCAGATGGATGGCACGGGAGCGGCCGGTGAAGCCGCCCCCGTGTCCGGGCACCACGCGGCGCCGTGTGGCGCCGGCGCGCGCTACAGATCCCGGGTCGCCCTGGTCGTGGCGCTGATCTGGAGGTCGAAGCCGTTGGGCGTGGTGGTGTGGTAGCTCTTGTACGGCGCGGTGTGGATGTCGCCGCGTCCGCCCGTATCCTCGCGGGCGTTCAGGCCCCGCTTCTCGAGCTCGGCCTTCACCTGGTCGGGATCGAAGGGCGTGATGCCGAAGGAGATGTGGCCGATGCTGGCGCTCCGCGGACCGGACGCGCCGGGCGCGTTGCGGCCACGGCGGATGATGATGCCGCCGATGTCGCCGATCTCCATCGTGTTCTGGCTGCCTTCGTCCTCACCGGGCGTCCAGCCGAGGAGCGCCGCGTAGAAGGCCGCCGACTCCTTGTAGTTGGACGACTCGAAGGAGATGTGGTCGAGCCACACGGTCTTCCAGGCGGTCGAGGCGAAGGGCGCCGGGGCCGAGGTCTTGCCGCTGGCCGCGGCCTGCCGGCGGTTCTTCCGGCTCCCGTTACTGATCTGCAGGTTGAAGCCGTCGGGATCCTTCACGTGGAAGCTCTGGAAGTCGCCATGGTTCTCGGCCACGGGTGAGAGGCCGCGCTTCTTCAGCTCGGCTTCCACCGTCTTGGCATCCCAGGGATCGATGCCCCAGCAGTATCCGTCGAAGGCCGCCATGCGCGGCGCGCGCGGGCCGCGGCCGCCACGTCCGGCTCCCCACCGGCCCCGCCGGCGCCCGGCGGAGGGGTGGCTGGCGCAGGCGGCGCGGTGTAGCCGCCGCGCAGCACGAGGCCGCCCCAGTCCCCGATATCCAGCACCGCCTGCTTCCCATCGTCGCTGCGAACGGGCCAATTCATGAGCGCGCTGTAGAAGGCGGCTTCCTTCGGGTAGTCGGCAACCTGGCAGGAGAAGTGGTCCAGCAGCACCGTCCGCCAGCCCGTGGGCTCGAAGGGGGCCTTGGCGGGGGTGGCGTCGCACTGCGGCGTGCCTTTCAGCGCCCCGCCGCACTGGCCCTGGGCGAGGGCGGTGGCCGGCCGCAGGGCCGCGGCGACGCCGAGGGCCTGGAGCAACTGGCGGCGCGACAGCCCGCCGCGATCGAACGCGTGGAAGAGGGATTGGAGTTCGGCGCTCATGAGGGACTCCTTGAAGAACGGCGAGTCGACGGAATCAAGTGCTCCAGAGTATGAGGCTGGCGCGGGCCGGGGGCAAGCGGCGGCGGGCGACGGCCGATCGCGGCGCCGGGCCCCGTCGCGGTCTCGTCACACCGCACGCGCGGGCCTTGTCCGTCCGCGAGGCGGCCCCGGAGCACACGCACAATGGCGGAAGGCGCCCGTAGCTCAGTCGGATAGAGCACCGGCCTTCTAAGCCGGGGGTCGCAGGTTCGATCCCTGCCGGGCGCGCCACGTTTCTGGCTTCCGCTTGCAACGAGTTTGCAACGCCGGCTCAAGTTCCCGCCCGGTCCCCTCCTCGGCCGGCAGGACTACTCAGAGCGGCCAGCGCAAGCCTCGTGTGGTGCCCCATTCCAGGTTTGTCCGTCGAATCGCCTCCGTGCGCACTTCCGGCGCCCTTGAGTCGAGCCCGCACCGGCTGCGCCGCCAGCCGAGCAGTCTCGCGCGTGTCTCGAACCCGAACGGTCCGACTCCCGTCATATCGTGCGGACACCCATGCCAGACGCCTTGGCCCGAGACATACGGTCAGCGGCTCGGTTCCTGGCCAGTCAATCAGGCTGGTCGATAGCCGCGCTGCTTTGCGTGGCGATTGCGACCGGGGCCAGTACCGCAGCCTTCACCCTCGTCAACGGCGTGCTCCTGCGGCCTCGCCATTCGAGGAGCCCGAACGACTGGTCATGGTGGCGCTCCGCGAACCGGATCAACCGGCCACACACCCGTTTGCCCTTCGCGGCTTCCGCGGTCTCGCCGCGGCGTCGACCTCCACCGTGGCCCTTCTGGCCCGCACCTTCCTCCCCTCGAGCCTGGCTGCCGGCGACGGTACGCGGATGGTGCAGGCGGAGTTCGTCAGCGGGAACTACTTCAACGTGCTTCGCCTCGAGCCGCAACACGGGCGGTTCTTCGACGAGGACGACGACCGTCCGGCGGCACCGATCGCAGTCGTCCTCAGCGACCGGTTGTGGCGCACCCGATTCGGCGGCGACAAAGCCGTCGTGGGTCGCGTGATGCGGGTCAACGGGCGGGCCGTCACTGTCGCGGGCATCGCGCCGGTGGACTTCGTCGGGGCTACGCGACTCGTCCATGCCGATCTGTGGTGCCCCGCCGCTGTGTATGCCGAGATGGCGCGCACGGCGGATGCCGACGCCGTGCCGATCTTTGGCGTCATCGGGCGGTTGGCCGACGGCATTACGCGCCTGGAGGCGGCCGAACGGCTCACCGGAGCCCTGGCAGCCGTCACAGGTGCGGGATCCACGCGATCGATGGTCGTGGTCACGGAGGCGACCGGTTTCGGGCACCCCGCGGCCCGGCCCGCGGTCACCGGGCTCTCGACGGCCGCATACGTGCTGATGGGATTGCTCATCGCCGTCGCGTCCGCCAACGTCGCCGCGTTGATGCTGGCGCGCACGGTGGGCAGGCAGCCAGAGCTGGCGATCCGCGTCAGCCTCGGAGCGTCCCGGTGGCAGGTGGCGCGCACACTCGTGGTCGAGTGCGCCATGCTCGCGTGGCTGGGATCGGCGGGCGGTGCCATCGTCGCCCTCTGGCTCACGCAGGCCCTGGTCGCGCAGGTTGACACCCCGTTCGAGTACGTCACCTACGCCCTGGACGTTCGGCCAGACCTCCGGGTCTTGTTCTCCGCAACCGTGGCTGCGGCCGCGGCCGTCGTGATCTGTAGTCTCGCACCCCTACGAGCCGTCAGCCGCATCGACCTGCAGGGGCTCCTGAGCGCGGGCCCGACCCCTGGGGGGTCACCAGGGCCGCTGCGCCTGTTTCACGCGCTGGTGATCGTGCAGCTCGCCGCGTCCACCGTGCTCCTGCTCGCCGCAGGAGTCGTCACCCGCAGCTATCTTCACGCACAGGACCGCTCGGTCAGCGTCGATACACGAGGACTGATCTCGGGCACGCTCACGCTCTCGAATCCGGCTGCGCGCCCGTTGCGGGAGGCGGACGGCCTCCTCGCGCGCCTCGCTGACCCAATCGCTCGTCTGCCCGGCGTTGGCGGCGTCGCCTGGTCGCGCGAGTCTGTGCTGGGTTCCGGACGTTCGATACGCATCACCGGCGAGTCCCCCACGGCGGCAATGCGCGCCCCACTGGTGGCGATGGAGTTCCGAGTGTCAGCCGCATACGCGCAGGTCGTGGGTCTGGACGTCATCCAAGGGCGGGGACTCGACGGTTGGCAGCTGCCGGACTCACGGCGGGTCGTCGTCAACAGCGCCATGGCCCATCGACTGGCGGCGGATGGCTCGGCAGTCGGCCGGCGCTTCACGAGCACCGACGGGGACACGGAGCCGTTCGAGGTGGTGGGCGTCGTCTCGGACTTCTTTCGGGACTCGGCAGAACGGCTCACGACGCCGACCTTCTACCGGGCACTCCCGGCTGACCTGCACGGACAGGTCACCGTCATCGTACGGGCCAACGGCGCACTCTCATCGATCGTCGGCGACGTGCGTCGAGCGGTCCAGGCGGTCGACGCCGACATCGCCGTGGCGGATCTGCAAAGTGTGGAGGCGCTCCTGGAGATACGGGCTCGGCAGCAGCGCCTGCCCACGCTCGTCTTCGGCGTGGTGGGTGGCGCCGCCCTCCTCCTGAGTACCGTAGGGCTGTTCGGCGTGATGGCATACGGCGTGCGCAGACGTGCGCGGGAGATCGGCGTCCTCCAGGCGCTGGGTGCCAGCCCTTCCGAGATTCGACGGCAGGTGCTCGGTCGGGGGTTCGCGGTCGTGGGTGTCGCCCTGCTCCTCGGTCTCGGGGTAGCTGCGGCGGCACGCGTGGTCGCGCACAGCGCGGTATTCGGCTTGGCGCCCATCAGCCTCGACGTTGTCATCCTCGTCTGCGGCGTACTACTGCTGGCAAGCGGCCTGGCGCTCGCCCTCCCAGCCCGCTGGGCCGCACGCGTCGATCCTGCGACCCTGATTCGCAGACCGTGATCGCTGCTGCGCGAGGCTGACGCTTCGGACGCCACATCTCATGGCTCGCGGAGAGCACTCACGACTCCAAGAGTGGCACGAGACCAGGCGCTTCTTGGACGTGACTGTCAGCGACTGCGATTGACGGCGCCAGCTTGGCTGGGACACGGGGATTCTGCTGGAGCTGGACTCGTACTCACGGACACTTGAGCGTCCAGGTGTGGCGAGCGACACGTCGCTGTCGCGGCCAACAACGGCCGGCAGCGTATCGTTCCGCTGCCTTGGTGGGCTCGTGATGGGTCAGTGGTCTGGACCAGAGTACGGTTCTTCACGTCACCACTAGTAAGTCACGACACCGACCTTCTCGATTTCAGTCACACGACATTCATTTCTACTGCTAGAATCACACCTCCACACTCACCTCACCGTGAAGGCCACAGCCATGCACGCTCGCCTCGTCGTTGCCCCGTTCGCTCTTGCTCTCGCTCTCGGGACTACCGCGCATACGCAAACTGGAGCTGTCGCTCCGCTGGCGCTGACCCCTTCCGAGATCGTGTTCTCGAGCGATGGTCTTGCCCCGCCAGGCATGGGACAGGCACTACTGGTCGGAGACCCGAATAAGCCGGGTCCTTACACCATACGGCTTCGATTCCCGGACGGGTACCGGATCGAACCGCACTTTCATCCAGACGCTCGGGAGGTGACGATCCTGTCCGGCACGTATCTGACGGGTACGGTAGCACCTTCGAGATGGCGCAACTGAAGAGGCTGCCGACCGGCAGCTTTTACACTGAACCTGCCAACCTGCCGCACTTCATCCTGACGGAAGGCCCGGTCGAGATCCAGGTGAGTGGAACGGGACCGAGTGCCCGACGATTCGTAGAAGACCTCGCAGCCTTAGCTGCGGGGCAGCCAGTTCAGTCTCCTCACAGGGCCTCCTTCGTGCTCCCTTCCGGTCCGTCTTCACGGATCGCGTCGATGAGTGTCTGCTTGTCCAGCGCCAGCGCCGCCACGATTCGCCTGAGGCGCGCGTTCTCGTCCAGCAGCTGGAGAATGACCGCCCCTTTCTGATCGCCCTTCGTGCGGCTCTCTTTTCGACGAGATGGCGACGACTCGTGACGTGATTCATGGCCAACGCGGCCTCGGGGCTCCGCCAATGCGGATTCCGCCACTTCGAGACCTGCGTCTATCCGCAAGGCTGCACTCAACTTTCCCATCACTCCCCCGCCGCTCTTGCGCGACCACTCGATGCGGTCATCGCGCCCGGATCCGCACCTTCCGAAACATCACGTTCCGGTAGCCGCTTGTAGCGCAATCGGTCCACTGACGTGTTTGCCATCTGACGCGTCCACGGTGCTCACGCCATTGATGGCGACCTTCAGATGCTCGCCTCGCGCCTGCACCTCGACAGTGTTCCATCGGTCGCCAACGTCGACTTTGGCCGACGGCTCCGCCACGTCAACGATGGCACCCGTCCGATACTTGGGGTCCGGGCGGTGGTCGAACAAGTTCACCTCGTAGGCCGAGGTTGGGACGATCTCCTTCGCGTCCTCCGCTCGAAAGAACACGCCAGAGTTGGCGTCGCTGGCGACCCACACTTCCACGTAGAGGTCGAAGTCTCGATACGCTCGAGGTGTCACGAGGAACCCTGGCCCACTGGTGCCCTCGATCGCACCATCGACTGTCCGCCATTTCGCGGATCCCGTTTGAAGCCATCCCTCGATCGTGGAACCGTCGAGCAACGTGACCCAGTCGCTACTTTCCTGAGTACGCGCTCCAAGGTTCGCAACGACGAGGACCGCCGCCAGAAGCCCCCCTGCCGCTCGCCGACCGCTCATGTGTGGACTCCTCGCCTCACTGCAGTTCGATGACAATCGCCCGTGCGTGCCCGCTGCCAAGCAGTTCGTAGTGCACGCGATTCCCGGGGTTGAACTTTGCGTAGCCGAATGTGTGAGCGTTCCGTGCTCGCGAGCCTTCCGGGCTCACAGAGAGCAGGTCTCCATCGGCGAGATACACCACCACCACGTCCTTGTCATGAAAATGGGTCGGCGTAGGCTGCCCTGGCAGCCAGGTGTAGTCCCATGCCACGGCACTGTGAGTCTCCGCAACCTTCACGGCCCTCGGACGCGGAAACGCGACTGGATGGGAGGACGTGTTCGGGATCGGCCCCACCATCCCTTTGGGCTGGACCACGATGTCACGGTGCCGCTGGGGCTCGGCTCCGGCGCCGTACCTGGCGCCTGTCACGACACGCACCGCACCCACGCCCGCTGGCTTCACGCAGTCGGCGTCGTCCAGGGAGACGACCAGAGCATCGCTGAGGGGTGGCAGAGTGGGTATGGCCGCATCCGTCCACAACACGTCCCAGACCGTCACGCGCGCGTTGTCCACGATCAAAGAGGCACTGGCTGATGGCTCCTTCGGGAGCACTGCGGACACAACCGAGTGTCCGACGGGGTCACGCACCACGGCCGGCAGGGCGACGGGCAATGCCGCACACACACACATGCCAAGCACAACGAGGTAGGACGAGGGCAGGGCGGTACCGCCGGTCGGATGTGGCCGCTCTCGCACGATCCCACCTTCAGCGGCTGCTGCTGAGCCCGACGAAGGTGAACTTCTGGGCCCGCCGGTTGCCGTCGTTGTTGACCTCCGCGGTGTACAGATTCCCGCGTGAATCCGCCGCGACGTCGTGGAGGATGTAGAAGGCTCCAGGAGCGGATCCAATGCCGTCGCCCACATGGCCGAGCAAGCCAAGGGTCTTGCGGTCGAGGATGGCGATCTGCTGACGGACACGGTCCACAACGTAGAGAAAAGGCTGCTCAGGGTCCGGGAAAACGCGGTCCGGGAGGCAGTCATGCCGGCGTTGATGAGACCATCGGCCAATGCGCTCAGGGGGCGGCCGAACGCTTCGCCAGCGAGCGAACTCTTCGTCCGCGGGACCCGGCTGATGAAAGCCTGGGTGACGTAGGTCCCGTCCGGCTTGAACACCTGAACCCGTCGGTTGGCTCGGTCGGCGACATACAGCAAGCCGTCGTTCGAGATTCTGGCGGAGGCACGAGGTTGAATTGATCGGGCCCTGACCCTCGAGCGAGGTGTCTGCCGGAGGTAAACCGTTGCCGCGAGCACTGGTGCGGTGGAGGTGGCGATCCAATCGGCACGTTTCCAAACGCACCCCACATCCGCTTGAATTCCCGGTGCTGGCATCGAAGACGATGATGCGCCGATTGTTGTAACCGTCTGCGACAAAGATCTCATTCGTCTTGTCGAAAGATGTCACGTCGGCCGCACCCCTTACGTTTCGGGTGTCGGTGTTGCCGCGCGACGCACCAGACTTGCCAATCTGCAGCAGGAACTTTCCGTCCCGGGTGAACTTCCAGGATCTGCCCGTCGGAGGCGGCGCTTCCGGCAAGCCAGACGTTGTCCTGGCTGTCGAAGGCAATGCCGTGTTCGATGGCGGGCCACCGTACCCTTCGCCGGCCCCTCCCCACGCCTGGATGAAGTTTCCATCAACGTCGAATTCCAGAACCGGCGGAGCTGCGCGCGGTCTGTCAGCATCTGGAACGGTCCTGGGACGGTGCAGAATCCAGATGTGGTCTCGTGAATCGATGCCGATGCCGCTGACGAGGCCCAGCACCCACTGCGTCGGCACGTGGGGCCAGTGTGTCCACCTTGAACTGCGGCACAGGGTTTCCGCCGCCGGCGTGCCGGCGGCGCCCATGACCAGAGCGCTCACTGACCGTGGCCGAGGACGGCGAACAGAGCCACCTGTTTCCCGAACGACGTGATTCGCATCGGACTCCTCCCCATCGCCTTCCTGATCCGCCGCATCGGGGCGGCCGACGACCACCAGTGATGATGCTGTTCGCGCGCTTCCCGCTCGGCCACTGTGCGGTCCCGTTACGGGCGGTAAGCCGCGCCGCGCGGCCTGAAGCCGCGAGTGGGCCACGCCAGACGTGCTGACGGCAAAGCTCGAGATCAAGCGCTCCAAGGAGACACCCGCACTGGGTGCAGGCCGGTGTCTCGTCGCCCCGCACGAGGCGCTCGAACACGACCTCACAACCCGTGCAGCGATACTCGATGATCGGCATGGCTGGCCGGACCCATTGCGCACGCGTCACGCGCCGTCGACGGCCAGTGGGCCGTGCGTGGCATGCAGATCCACCCCGGAAGCTTGAACGCCAGCAGCTCGCCCGAGTACACCCCGCCTCCGATGGCGATCACGATGTACTGCTTGCCTTCGTGCATGTAGGTCATGGGGGCGCCACCCTCGGAAGCAGGCATGAAGACCGCGCCAACGCGTTCCCCCGTGGCCTTGTCGTACGCCCTCAGCATCGCGCCTCGCACGCCATTGGGCTGGATGCCGACACCCGCATCAGCGGCGATCAGAAGCGTTTTGGTGACGAGGGTCCCGACGGTGCCGGGGCGCCCGGTGTTGGGAATCTGCAGGTTCTTCAGGTCCGGATGGTTCTTGATGTTGTCCGGTGTGTCTCCGTGAGGTGCCTTCCACAGAATTGTGCCGTCCCTGAGGTCGATAGCCGTCAGGCTGCCGTAGGGCGGCTTTCCGAGTGGCAGGCCTGACGCTCAGGGCGGCCTCGCCACCGCCGCCACCACCTTCTCCTTCGCCGCCGGTGCGGGCTCCGGTCCTCGCGGTCATCAAGTTGGCGTTGCCTCCGCCGGCAGGCTTCCGCTCCGGCAGTGAGGCGTGCACCGGTGAGTGCGTTCCCGGCGATGAACTTCATCCCGAGAAGCCGGGAGGCGGAGGCAACAGCCAGGGCGCCGATGTTGCCGGTCGAGGACACATAGACCACATGCGTCTCGGGATCGCATGAACCGCCCTTCCACCTCGTGCCTGACGTCGATCGCGTCAGCGCCGCGATTGGGCCTTCCACCTTGCTCACCACCGGCGGGTTGAACAGTCCGCCCATGGTGTACTTCTTGACGAGCTCGACCGCTTCGGCACGCAACTCAGGCGTGAAATCGATCAGTTCGTCGATGCTGACACTCTGCCTCTCGTAGGCGGGTGGCTTGGTCGGGAACGGCTGGGTGGGAGCGTACCACTCACCCGGGACGTTGCCTTTCTCCACGGGCCGCTCCTCGAAGGGCCAGATCGGCTCGCCGGTTTCGCGGTTCAGGACATAGAGGAACGACTGCTTCGACGGTTGAGCAATGGCCTTGACCATCCGGCCGTTGATGGGCACGTCGACGAGGATGGGCGCACAAGGGAGGTCCATGTCCCAGATCGGGTGATGCACGAACTGGTAGTGCCAGCGTCGCTGGCCGGTCTTCAGGTCAACGGCCACGAGGCTTTCGCCGAACAGGTTGTTGCCCGGACGATTGGCGCCGAAGTAGTCGCCTGTCGGCGACTCGATCGGCAGGTACGCGAGGCCCAGCTCCTCATCGGCCGACATCTGAGCCCACACCCCGGTGTTCCCCGTGAACTCGTACGATGCGTCCTCCCAGGAGTCATTGCCGAACTCTCCTGGCTGGGGGATCGTGTGGAAGATCCACAGGCGCTTGCCCGTTCGTACGTCGAACCCCCGCACATATCCTTTCACGGCCCGAGGGCTCTTCGGGTTGGCTCCGGTACCGAACGCCGCGCCAACGACCACGACGTCTCTGGTCACCAGTGGCGTGGCGTGCAGGCCGATGTCTCCGCCATCCGCAGGGATGACCTGGTCGGCCTCCAACTTGAGATCCACGATGCCCTGATTGCCGAAGCTGGCCACACGCGCGCCGGTCCTCGCGTCGAGTGCCACGAGCTGATAGCCGACCGTCACGTAGTAGATGCGTTCCTCGCGCCCGTCGGTCCAGTACGAAAGGCCGCGTCCGGACAGCTGCCTCGGCGATGCCGACGCGCGCGCGCCCTCGCGTTCGCTGTGGAGCCACAGCAGTTCACCGGTACCGGCGTCAAGGGCGAAGACGGCTCGGCGACTGCCGCCCGTCGCATACAGCACCCCCTTGACCATCAGAGGGGTGCCCTCGTACTGATACTCGGGGCGGGGCCCCAGATTGTCGGTCTTGAACCGCCACGCAACCTCCAGCGTGCCGAAGTTGCTGCGGTCGATCTGGTCCAACGGCGCGTATCGCGTGCTACCGAGATCGCCACCATAGGCCCGCCACTCGCCAGTCGGACCCGCCTGGCCATGCGTGGCCATCGACAGGCTGACGAGACACAGCGTCGTGAGCCCGACCCGGACGCTTCCCCAACGCGACACACGCTCCATGGACACTTCCTCCAGACGTTCTTCGCCACCGCACAACGGGCCGCCGAACCAGAGCCCTTCGCACCGGATGCAGCGCGATCCGCCGGCCGCCGCCTGGCGACCGGCACATGCGCGGGTCCTACACGTCGGACAGGAGATCGAGCTGACCGTTGCTGTCGCCGAACTGTTCGACCGGCAGTCCCATCTTCTCCATCAGCGTCAGCCACAGGTTGGACAGCGGCGTGTCTTCGGAGAAGGCCAGGTGCCGGCCCCCCTTCACCCGTCCACCTCCCGAACCCACCATCAGCATCGGCAGGTCGTGTGCAGGTGGATATCGCTGTTGCTCATGCCGGCACCATGCACGATGAGGGAGTGATCGAGCACCGTTCCATCTCCGGAATGGCGTCCAGCTTTGCAAGTGCGCGAAGAGCTCCATGTGGAAGCGGTTGATCTTGGCTTCGCGTTCGAGCATCTCGGGACGGTTCTGATGGTGGGAGATCGGATGGTGGGGATCGGGCACCCCGATCTCCGCATACGTCCGACCGCTCTTCTCGCGCCCCATGAGGAACGTGGACACGCGGGTGAGGTCGGTCTGATAGGCGAGGGCGTTCAGGTCGAACATCAGCTTCGCGTAGTCCCCGAAGGAGTCCGGCACGCCCCCTGGCTGCTGAATCTCGGGGAACCCGCCACGGCCGCTCTGTTCCTCGGCGCGCTGGATGCGACGCTCGATGTCTCTGATCGACTCGAAGTACTCGGCGATCCGGGTCCGATCGGACGCCCCGAGACGCTGCTGCAGGCCCTTCAGCTGGTCGGACACCATGTCGAGGACGCTCCGCTCGAGCTCGATTCGGCCCAGGCGGCTCGCGCGGTCCGTGCTGTCGCTGGCGCCGAACAGGCGCTCGAAGACCGCCCGGGGTTGCGCCTGGACGGGCAGTGGCATCGTCTCGCTCCGCCATGCCAGCGCGCCGCTGTACGCGCACGCGTAGCCGTCCTCACACCCACCCACCAGGTCGACGGCCTCCAGGCCGAGTTCCAGCGACGTGAGCTCGGTCTCCTTGCCGTACTCCCGTGCGACGATCTGGTCGGCGGAGATTCCGGCGCGAATATCCGTCCCCTCCGTCTTGCGCGGATGGACTCCGGTGAGAAACACCGCCTGCGCGCGCGAGTGGTCGCCCAACCCTCGCCGGCCTCGGGTCGGCCTCCGGGTTCGACATCCGGGACATCACGAGCAGGCGCGCTCCCTTCTTGAACGGTGCCAGCGGCTGCAGGGCACCCGGCAGGTCGAAGCCGTGGCGCTAACGGACGGGGCCTCCATTCGGCCATGTTCATCCCATTCGGCACGTACACGATTCCCAAACGCTTCGGACTCTTCGGCGGCGCGGCGAACACCGGCGCCATCGCGTCGAGAAATGGCAGGGCCACAGTCGCGCTGAGCCCGCGCAAGAACGTCCGGCGTTCGGTGATGCTTCCAAAAACGACGTGCATGGTGCTTCCTCCTGGGAACGCAGATCCAGAACCCTACCGACGTACCGCCTCGGTCGGCGGCGTATCCGCTCCAGTCCGGTTCATCTGGAACGGCATACTCTTCGTGATGGCCAGGATCACAGCTGACCAGCGATTGTCGTGTGCCGCAGCCTCGCGCATGATCTGGCGGACCGCCGGCATGTCGTAGTACTCGACGCCGCGTCCCAACGCGTAGGTCAGTAGCTTGATGGTCACCGTCCTGATGAACTGCTCATCCTGGGCAGCCAGCAACTTCCTGAACTCCGCAGGATTCTTGAACTCCGAGCCGTCCGGAAATGCGCCCGTGGAGTCGATCGGAAGCCCGAACTCGGTCGTGCGATACCGGCCGATGGCACTGAAGTTCTCGAGGGCGAATCCCATCGGGTCGATGCGTCGATGGCAACTCGCGCAGACGACGTTCGACCGGTGCTGGGCCATCCGCTCGCGGACGGTAGAGGGGGGAGCCCCGCCTTCCCCCGCCTCGACGAGGGCCGGCACGTTGGGCGGCGGAGCAGGTGGCGGCGACCCGAGGATGTTGCCGAGGAGCCACTTCCCGCGGACGACCGGCGAGGTCCGCGTTGAGTACGACGTGACGGTGAGAATGCTTCCCTGTCCGAGCAGTCCCATGCGATTCGGGTCCGTCATCGTGACGCGCCGGAACCGCGCTCCATAGATGCCAGGCACGCCGTAGAAGCGAGCCAGTCGCTCGTTGAGGAATGTGTAGTCCGCCGTGAGCAGGTCGCTCACGCTGCGGTCCTCGTGCAGTTGGCTGTCGAGGAACATCTCGGTTTCCGTGAGAAATGCCGATCGGAGGTTGTCGTCGAAGTCGGGATAGGCGGCAGGATCGGGTTGCACGTTGGCCAGGTCCCGGAGCGACAGCCAGCTGCTGAAGAATCCCTTGATCAGCGCATTCGAACGCACGTCCTTCAACATGCGCCGCACCTGCGCTTCGAGTACGGCCGGCTTTCCGAGCTCCCCGGACTGCGCAACATCGATCAGCTCATCGTCTGGCACCGTACTCCAGAGGAAGAACGAGAGACGCGAGGCCAGGTCGAAAGCGCTGAGGCGGTAGTTCGTCTCTGGTGCAGTGCCCGCCGGATCCTGGGCAACGCGCAGGAGGAAGTTGGGCGTCATGAGGAGCGCCTCGACCGCGGTCTGAACGCCCGCATCGAAGTCGCCCTTCCTGCGTCCGACTTCGTAGAACGCCATCAGCGCGCCAACTTCCTGCTCTGTGACCGGCCGCCGATAGGCTCTTCGTGCCAGTACG
>JAWKHU010000082.1:0-27715 GCA_041394685.1 Vicinamibacterales bacterium | reverse complement strand
CAATGCGATCCGCCGACCAGGTCATGACGAACTTGTGCTCGCCGTCCACCATGTGCGGCCCCTTCTGCTCGGTGCCGGCGGTGCCGATGATGACGGTGGTCCACCCGGCCTTGACGAGGTCGCGCACCTCGGCCCACGTGAGGTCTTCGAGCATGACGCTGTCGGGGGGCGTCCCGCCTGGCCCTGTCGCGGGCGCGTCGGCAGGACGCTGGGCCGCGGCGGCCGCGGTGAGGAACAGGCAGGCCGCAACGGCCGTGAGCAGTCGTGAGTGCATGTGGGGTTCTCCGGTGAACCGGGCCAGACTACACGAAGTCGGGGATGCCGGCACGCGATGCGTGCGGCGAGCGGGCGCCGGCTCAGGTGCCGGGCCTGACCAGCACCACCTCGTCGACGCTGATCCGCCAGTCCAGCCCGGCCGAGCGCACCAGCAGATCGAACTGCCGTGGATCGTCCTCGACGTTGACGGCGCCGCTGCCGGCGCCGTCCTGTTCGATCAGCTCCCGCAGCGGGCGCCCGCTCACGCCGCTGTGGAGCGTGACGTGGAGGCGCCCGTCGGTGGCGCCCGACTCGAGCTGGCTGTCCCACTGCACGCGGAAGCGGCCGGAGTTGCTCGTGAAGCCGATCGTGTGATCGCCGCTGCCCGCCCACGTGCCGATGGCGTGCGATCGAGGTACCAGATCCGTCGTTGACGTCGCATTCGAGCGACTACAGTCCACTCCCGCGAGGACAAAAGTCATCACGCACGACCACTGCAGACAGCGACGAAAAAGATCGGGCACAACTGGGAACGATAGCGCATCCACCCTGCGGATGCGCGCGGTATAGTCGCTGGCACAGGAGGCGCCGCACTCCCCCGTGAGCGCACCACACGCAAGACGTCTGTTCACCGTTGCCGTCGTTCAAGCGGCCCCCGTGGCCTTCGATGTCGAACGCACCCTGCAGAAGCTCGGCGAGCTCGCCGCCGCCGCACGCGACCGCGGCGCGCACCTGGCCGTCTTCCCCGAAGCGTTCGTCTCCGCCTATCCGCGCGGGCTCGATTTCGGCGCCGTGATCGGCGCGCGCTCGCGCGAAGGCCGCGACCAGTTCCGCCGCTACTGGGAGAGCGCGATCGACGTCCCCGGACCGCACGTGGATCGCATGGCCAAGATCGCGCGCGCCAACCGGATTCACCTGGTCGTCGGCGTCGTCGAACGCTCGGGCGGGACGCTGTACTGCAGCGTGATTTTCGTCGGCAGCGACGGGTCCTACCTCGGCAAGCATCGCAAGCTGATGCCCACCGGCTCGGAACGCCTGGTGTGGGGCTTCGGCGACGGGTCGACGCTGACCGCGGTGGACACCGACATGGGACGCGTGGGCGCCGTCATCTGCTGGGAGAACTACATGCCGCTGCTGCGCGCGGCGATGTACGCCAAGGGCGTGGAGATCTACTGCGCGCCCACCGCCGACGCGCGCGCGACGTGGCTGCCGAGCATGCGCCACATCGCGCAGGAGGGCCGCTGCTTCGTGCTGTCGGCCAACCAGTTCGCACGCCGGCGCGACTACCCGCCCGACTACGCATCCAGCTTCGGCGACGACCCGCAGACGATTCTGTCGCGCGGCGGCAGCTGCATCATCGGCCCGCTCGGCGAGATCCTCGCCGGACCCGACTTCAGTGGGGAATCGATCCTCACCGCCGAGATCGATCTCCACGACATCACGCGCGCCCGCATGGACTTCGACGCCGTCGGCCACTACGCGCGGCCGGACGTGTTCCAGCTGGAGGTGGACGAGTCGGTCCACGCGCCTGTCGTCTTCACCGGCTCGGCGAAGGCCGCAGCCGTGGGCGGCAGCGACGGCCCGGCGCGACCGGGCCCGGGCGGCGGGCGCCCCCCGCTGGCGCCGAGGTAAACAGGCGGCGCCGGTCCGCGCATCGGTGCCGGGCGGCGCGCCGACTCGGCGACGCACACGTTCGGCTGGCGTCAGGAGCGGGCGGGCAGGATGGACAGGGGTCGCAGGCCCGCATCGGTGCGCGCAGCCTCGACGAGCGCCCGCCAGCGGCCCAGTCGCCCGGTCTCGGCCGCGGACGCGTTCGCGGCGCGCTCGGCGAAGAGCCGGGCGGCCGTTCGCACGAGGCCCGCATCCTCCAGGCATCGCAGCGCCTCGTGGCTCGTCACCTGGCGGGCGAACTCCCCTTCGAGGACACCGGGCGCCGTCATCTCCGCCCATCGCCGCCAGTGCCAGGCGAACTCCCCGTCGAAGTAGCGGGGGTGCCGGATCATCTCGCGGCGGATGTTCGCGACCTTGCGCTCGAAGCGTCCCATGGTGGTGAAGGGCACGTGCGCCACGATGAGATCGTCGGCCGCCACGCGCCGCAGCGGTTCGCCAGCGGCGCTTACGTCGTGCCCGCCGGGCGCCACGTCGGCGGCCACGGCGCGGCGGGCCATGACCTTGGGTCCCGGGCGGATGCTGATGAACGGCACATCCGGCTCACGCGCCATCACCGCCTGGAAGTCCGCCACCTGGCGCGTGAAGAGACGCAGCGCCTCGTAGGTGGCGGGCGACAGGTCCACCGGCATGTGGAGATGCGTCGCGGACGTGACCACGTTGTAGCGGTCGAGCACGAGCACGTCGGCCTTCGACAACCCGCGGCAGTGGCGCAGGCTGCCCTGCGCCGGCACGAAGAACTCGTCGGCGTCGAGGAACAGCACCCAGTCGGCGCCCGTGCGATGCGCCTGGGCGATGTCGTTGGCCGAGCAGGTGTCGTAGTCGTACACGACGTCGGGGTCGACGTGGGTGATGGTGACGTCACCCATGCGGCGCTCGTCGGACAGGACGTCGAGCGTGCCGTCCGTGGATCCGAAGTCGGAGACCGCGATGGCATCGACGCCAATGGCGCGGAGGTGAGCGATCGACGGGCCGATCAACTCGACCTCGTCCTTGACGCCAAGAACGGCGCCGAACGTCATCGGACCGGACCCCCGGTTCGGGCCCTCGAAGGGCCGCTCACCGGCGTACAGCACACGGTCGGCGTGGGGGGGCACGTAGCTGGCATCGCGGTCGACCGCCGCGCGCGGCGGCCGTCATGGCCACACAGGATACCTCAGCCGTCGGTGGTGGCCGGCCCGTGACGTCCCCGGCGCCCGGCCTTGAGCCCCAGGCGGCGCGCACGATGGTGCAGGTTGCCCCGATCGAGGCCGAGGTCGCGGGCCGCGGCGGCCCAGTTGCCGTGATGCCGCTGCACGGCGTCGAGAATGGCCGCCCGTTCGAACGCCGCGAGCCGGTCGGCGAGCGGTGCGAGGTCGGAACCCGTCGTCAGGGGTCGCCGCTCGCGTCCCGCGGGCGCCACGCCCGGCGCGAGATCGAGATGGCCGGCCTCGACGACCACGGAGCCAGTGCGGTCGCGGCCGGCGGACGCGCGCAGCACGCCGCGGGACACCACGTTCTCCAGTTCGCGCACGTTCCCCGGCCACTCTCCGCCCTCGAGTGCCGCCCGGGCATCGTCGGCCAGCCGCACGCCCGCCAGGCCCAGCCGGCGAGCGGCCGACTCGGCGAAGTGGGCGGCGAGCAGCAGCACGTCGCCGCGGCGGTCACGGAGCGTCGGCACGTGTACCGGGAAGACGGCGAGCCGGTGATAGAGGTCGGCGCGGAACCGGCCCGCGGCCACCTCCGCCGGCAGGTCGCGGTTGGTGGCCGCGATCACGCGGACGTTGACGCGGTGCACGCGATCGGAGCCGATGCGCTGCAACTCGCCGTACTGGAGCACGCGCAGCAGCTTCGGCTGGATCTCGAGCGACAGCTCGCCGATCTCGTCGAGGAACAGCGTGCCCCCGTCGGCGACCTCGAACTTCCCGGCCCGGTCGCGCACCGCGCCCGTGAACGCCCCGGCCAGGTGGCCGAACAGCTCGCTCTCCGCAATGGCGATCGGCAGCGCGGCGCAATTGACGTGAATCAGGGCCTCGTCGCCGCGAGCAGAGGCGGCGTGCACGTGGTGCGCCACGAGTTCCTTGCCGACACCGGTCTCGCCCGTGATCAGCACGGCGAGATCCGAGGCCGCGACGAGCGCAATCTCCGCGCGCAGCGTCGTCATGGCGACGCTGGTGCCCAGCAGCGCGCCGCCACTCGACTCCGCCGCCCTCCGCAGCAGCTCGCGAGCCACCCGCCCGCGGTGCGCGGCCTGGTGCTCGAGGGCATCGATGAGCGTCGTGGTCCTGAGCGCCGCCCCCGCCAGCGCGCCCAGGGTGGCGACGACGCGGGTGTCGAGCGCATCGAACTGGTGAGGTTCGAGCGCATCGGCGGTCAGCGCCCCGACCACCTCGCCACCATCGGTCAGCGCGCAGCCCAGACACGCATGCACCTTGTGCAGGGGCCCGGGCGCCGCCGCGATGTGGTTGTCGAACGGATCCGGCAGCCGGCTGTCGGGCGGGAACCATGCGGGCTCGCGCGCGCCCAGGATGACGTCCAGCCGCGGGTGGTCACGCCGCGCGTAGCGCGTCGTGAGCGCGGCATGCGTCAGGCCATGCCCCGCCATCGGGACCAGCTCGTCGCCCTCGAGCCGCAGGAGGCACGCGGCGTCGCAGGGGATCAGCTGCCGGACGGCCGCGATCAGCCGGGCATAGCGGTCCGACGCCGCCAGCGACGCGGTCAGGTCGCGCGCCAGCTCCAGCAGGACCTCGAGCGCAGCAGGCTGCTGTTGATCCGTCAACGTGCTGTCCATTCGACAACGACACCTTGTTGTCGATGAGATAACATCATCGCCGTAAGTCGTTGTCAATACGGGAAATTGGCCATGGCATCGTTCCTGCTGAGGTATTGGAGCAGGGGACCATTCGTGACCATCGCGACCACGCTCGCTGAACTGGCCGTCACCCGGCCCGGGGCCACTCGGGTCTTCCACCGGTATCGCCTCGACTTCTCCTGCCGCGGCGGGCGCTCGCTCGTGGAAGCCTGCCGGGAGCGGAGGCTCGACCCGGGCGCCATCCTGGCGGCCATCGAGGCCGAAGCGCCGCAGCCCGGCGACCTGACGCGCTGGGATCGCGTGCCGCTGTCCGCGCTGGTCGATCACGTCGTGTCCACGGTGCATCAGCGCCTGCGCGACCAGTTGCCGGCGCTCGTCGTGGAAGCGCGGGCCGTCGAGCGGCGACAGCGCGGGACCGCGGCGTATCCGCGCGGCCTCGCCACGGCCATTGCCGATCTCCACCACTCCGTGCTCGAGCACCTGGAGAAGGAAGAGCACCTCCTCTTCCCGCTCATCGTCAGCGGGCAGGGCACGCAGGCGGGCGGTTCCGTCCTGGCGGTCGAGCGCGGCCACCAGCGTCACGCCGAGCGCCTGGCGGACATCCGTATGCGTACGGCCGATTTCACGGCGCCGCCCTCGGCCGACGCGGCCTGGCGCGGACTGTATGCAGACCTCCAGCAGCTCGAGGTGGACCTGATGCTGCACATGCACCTCGAAAACAACGTCCTCTTCCGGCGCGCGCTTGCCGCCTGATGCCGACAGGAAAGGCCATCTGCCCGTGTCACATGGTGCTCTGATCCCATTCGCGCCCTCGCCCACCCGGATGGCGCTCCTGGCTGCGGCCGTGTTCGCGGTGGCCGCATCGGCCGTCGCGCAGCCGCGGCTGCAACCGTCCGGTTGGGCCGATGGCCTCGCGCTCGTGCGCCCCGTGGACCGCAATCCCGACCCGCATGTGCTCGAGATCGACATCGTGGCGCGCGTCGCCGAGGTCGAGATCGAGCCGGGCTTGACGGTGCAGGCCTGGACCTACGACGGCATCCTGCCGGGCCCGTTCATCCGCGCGTCGGTTGGGGACCGCCTGATCGTCCACCTGACGAACCGGCTTCCGGAAGCGACCACCATTCACTGGCACGGCCTGCGCGTGCCGATCGAGATGGACGGCGTGCCCGACGTGTCGCAGCCGGCCGTGGCCATCGGCGACTCGTTCACCTACGACTTCGTCCTGCGCGACGCGGGGCTGTTCTGGTACCACCCGCACGTCTCCTCGGCGGCGCAGGTGGGCTTCGGCTTGTACGGCGTGCTGCAGGTGGACGACCCGGCAGACGGCGTCGGTGTCGCCGACGAGCTGACCCTGGTGCTGAGTGACATCGGCTTCGACACGGATGGCCGGCTCGAACCCGCCGACAGCGGCGGCCCCGCCGGGATGGTGTTCGGACGTGAAGGCCAGTACGTGCTGGTCAACGGACGCCGTCATCCGACGATCACGGTGCGCGCAGGCGCGCCGCAACGCTGGCGCATCGCCAACACCGCGAAGAGCCGGTTCTTCCTCCTCGACATGGATGGCCAGCCGTTCACCACCATTGGCACCGATGGTGGATTGCAGGCGGAACCGGTAACGAGCGGGACGGTGCTGGTGACGGCCGGCGAACGCGTTGACGTGCTCGTCGCGCCGACGGGCCCGCCCGGCGGTTCGCTCGTGCTGCGGGCGATGCTCTACAACCGGGGATACGGCAGCGTCGAGTACCGCGATGTCGAGGACCTGCTCACCATCCAGTTCACCGACGAGCCCGCCCTGCCACAGCCGGCGCCCGCGCGCGTCACGCGAACGATCCAGGCGCCGTCGGCCGACGGCGCCACCGTGGTCCCGGTGGTCCTCACGCTGCCACCCGCGGGGCCGGACGGGCAGTCGGAGTTCCACGTCAACGGCGTGCCCTACTGGAAGGCCTCACCTTTCGTGGCCGGACTGGGCGACCGCCAGATCTGGGTGCTGCAGAACGACACCGAATGGGACCATCCGTTTCATCTGCACGGCTACTTCTTCATGCAGCTGGACGACGACAACCGGCCGGTGCAGCCGCTGGCGTGGAAGGACACGCTCAACGTGCCGATGAAGACCACGCTGCGCGTCCTGATCCATTTCGACGAGCGGCCGGGCGAGTGGATGTTCCACTGTCACATCCTCGACCACGCCGAGGGCGGCTTGATGGGCACGGTGCTCGTCGGGCCGGGTACACCAACCGGCCACGCGCATACGCGCAAGCCGTAGGCACGGAGGGCACGGAGGGCACGAAGGGCACGAAGGCACGGAGGGCACGGAGAGCGCGGAGGGCACGAAGCCGCGGGGCGCTCCCGGTCTGACCTTCGCCGCTCAGGCCGCGGCGGCCTCGAGCCACGCGCGCATCTCGTCACGCCCCACCACGCCCGCCTGTTGCCGGACGACGCGTCCGTGGCGCAGCACGACGAAGTTCGGGATGCCGCGGACGCCGTAGCGGGCGCCCAGTTCGGGATAGCGGTCCGTGTCCACCTTCAGCACGAGCGCCCGGCCGGCGAGCTCGGCGGCGACGGCCGCCACTTCCGGCGCGGCCATCCGGCACGGGCCGCACCAGGCCGCCCAGAAGTCCACCAGGATCGGCACGGTCGCGTGCGCGGTGATGTCGTCGAACGACGCCGCATCCGCATCAATCGGCGCCGCCACCGGGGGCAACGTCGTCTTGCAGGCCCCGCAGCGCGCCTGCGCGGTCAGCTTGTCAGCCGGTAGACGGTTCTTGCGTCCGCACGAGGGGCACACCCGCAGCATGGCTCGCTCCTTCCAGACAGATGCGCCGCGACCGCTCCCGGTGACAGACGGGAACGGTGCGCCTCAGTCGAGCGACGGGGACCCGGCCGGGGCGGGCACTTCGAAGGTGTTCAGCGTGAAGGCGACCATGGTGTAGTAGCCCACCAGGCCGACGAGTTCCACGACGGCCCGTTCTCCGAGGTCCGCGATCGCCGCCCGATAGACCTCGTCGGGTACGCGGCCGTCGGTCACGAGCGCACCCGTCAGGTCGAAGACGGCCCGATCGGTGGCGTCGGTGAACGCCGGCGCCCGGCGCTCCCGCACCGCCGCGATGACCTCCTCCGAGACCCCGGCCCGGACCGCCTCGGCCGCGTGAACCGCCCACTCGTATTGCGCCGACCACCGCCGCGCGACCACGAGGACGGCCAGCTCGGTGTGCCGCGGTGAAAGGGTGGTGCTGTATCGGACAAACTCGCCGAGCGCCTGGGCGCGTCCAGCCAGCTCGGGGCTGTGCAGCCAGACGCGCACGTTGGCGGGCACGGCCCCCCGGCGTCCGGCGAGCGTCCGCGCCCACACGACCCGCTGTTCGGGCTTCAGGTCATCGAGGGTGGGCACGCGCAGTCGGGGCATGGTGACTCCTGGTCAGGGAACACGAAGACGACGGACAACCAGGGCCGGGGGGAGCGGACTGGCAGCAGGTTCTTCCGGCGCGGCGGCGCCGTGGTCGTAGCCGACGACGGCCAGCGCGTCCCCGGCCACGGCCAGGTCGGGCGCACCGTCGCCGAGGCGAATCGGGCGGTCGAACTCGGTTGCCGCGCGCACGCGCCGGCCACCGGACTGCAGACGGAGCACGACGAGGCGTGCGGTGCCGTCGCCCGCGTCCCGTAAGGCGGCCAGGCCGTCCCGGTACGCCCGGATGCGCAGCAGGCCGTCGAGACTCACGCCCGCGGGACCCTGGACCGGGGTGGCGCGTCCGCTTCGCACCTCGACCCGCGCCAGGCCGGCGGCGTGCGCCACGAACACCTCACCCTCGGCAGGACCTGCGGCAACGCTCGAGACGCCTTCCAGCGCCAGTGCCACCGACGACACGGTGGCGGCCCCTGGTGCGAGGGTCGCGAGGCGCCCGTTGGCGTCCAGCACCAGGACACGGCCTGCGCCGGTGACGGCGAGGTCGATGGGCGCGACCGGGGCGGTGGCCTCGAGCGGCAGCGCGGAGATGGGCCGGCCGGAGATGAGCTGCAGCCGATGCAGGCTGCCGGCGTCCCCACCCGCGGTCGCCACCCACAGGTCCCCTCGCTTCGGGTCGATGGCAAGTGCACGCACGGAGCGGAATCCGGCCGACTCGGCGCGCACGAGATCCACGGCCTGGTCCAGCCCCTCGCCGACGACCCGGATCTTCCGGTGGTCCCGATCGCCGATCAGGAACCGGTGCGACACCGCGTCGTAGGCCAGACCGCCCGTGGCGAACCCGTCGCGTGAGAACGGGACGATGTCCTCCTCGAGCGCCCCCCCGTCCGCATACCCGCCCGCGACCGTCGTCGTCGCCGGCTCCGGCTTCGGCTTCGGCTCCGGCACCCGCGCATTCCCACTCTCGGCGGGAGTGGTCGGCGCCGCGGACGGTTCTGCGGGAGCCGCGTCCGCGACGCTGGCCGCCATCGCGGGCTTCGCCGCGGCCGCCCGGGCAACGAGGGCGCTCACGGCCTCCCAGCCCGGACGCGCACGCGCCCGCTCCAGATCGGGGTGTGTCGCGGCGTCAGTCGCGACGCCGCGTTCGGCCAGGCGCCGGACCATGATCAGCGCATCCTCCGGGCGTCCGCTGAGCGCCTGGGCGCGGGCCAGCAGGAACAGGAGCGCGGGGTCGTCCTTCGGCCCCTGCTGCACCGCCCGCCACGCCAGGTCGTGGGCACGCTCGAACGCACCGTCCCCGATTGCGGCTTCCACCTGGTCGCGGCACGCCTGCCAGCCGTCGCACGTCGCGGGCTGGCCGGCGGCGGCCGGCAGGCCGATGGCGAGCGCGAGGAGCAGGATGGGGACCGTGCGCGGCATCGCTCTGATCCTTCCCCATTGCGCGGCACATCGCAATTGCAGACCGGCTGTCGGGTTGCACGAAATCGCGCGCGGCCGTGCTCGCGCCGGGCACACGTGCCTCAGGCGCATGTTCCGCTTTCACTCCGGGCATGGGTTGTGCTACCTCGGAGGGCGCGCCCGGCCGGCGAACACCGGGTCGGACGGACGCGCCGGGCCCCATGACGACGAAGTCACCGCTTGTGACCCAGAATCACGCCATTCGTGTCGCGGCTCCGAGCCGTGTGCGCCCAGCCGGGCGCACGCCGCGTGACGGCATACGACCGCACACCGTGCCGGCGCACCGACATCCGCCGACCCGGGGATCAGACGATGAGGCCCACCACCGACGCCCCGGCGACCGAGCGGACAGGTACGCCGACGGCGGCTCCCCGCACGACCGATTCCGGCCTGGCCCTGGCGACGCTCGATGCGCTGCCGACGCCGCTGGTCGTCGTGGACGCCGCGGGCAGCATCGTGCAGGGGAACGCCGCGTGGCAGCGGTTGGCTCCCGCCTGCGCCGAGCGTGCGGGCGCCACGTGCACCTACTTCGACATCTGCGGTCCGGTTCTCGCCCCCGATCAGCCTGGTCCGGACGCGCTGCTCGCGAGCCTGCAGGGGGTGATCGACGGCACCCGCGACAGCCTCGCCTTCACCATCGTCCCGGCGACGGGGCACGCGCGGCTCGTCGTCGCGCACGTGACGCGCATCGGGCCGTCGCACCGGGGGCTGGCCGTCATCGCCCACGAGGACGTCACGGCGCAGCGTGAGGCCGAGCGATCCCTGCGCCGGACCGCCCTGCGGCTGCGGCAGGCCGAAAGCCTGGCGAACACGGGCAGCTGGACGGCCGACCTGGTCCACGGCACCTTCGACGCGTCGGCCGAAGCCGCCCGCCTCGTCGGCTGGGAACCGGGACTGTATCGTGCCGAGGCCTGGACGGCCGTCGTGCATCCGGACGATCGGCCCCTCCAGGCCCGCATCTGGCAGGCGGCGCTGGACGCCGGCGTCATCTACGACTGCCGCCACCGCGTCATCGTTGACGGCGACACCCGCTGGCTGCACGCGCGCGCCGACATCGACCGCGACGCGGATGGCCACCCGCTGCGCGCGGTCGGCGTCATCCAGGACGTCACCAGCTCGATGCGGTCGCAGCTCGCCCTCGAGAACGAACGGTCCTGGCTCCGCGCCCTGCTCAACTCGCTGCCCGATCCGGTCTGGCTCAAGGACGGCGCCGGCCGCTACCGCGCGTGCAACGAGGCCTTTGAAGGCGTGGTCGGGTATCCCGAAGAGCACGTGAAGGGGCGGACCGATATCGAGTTCAGGCCTCCCGAGGAGGCCGAGCGCTACCGACAGCAGGATGTCGAGGTCATCACCGCGCGCGCGCAGCGCCGGTTCGAGGTTGGCGTGCCCCGCGACGGCGTGGAGATTCGTTGCGACGCCATCAAGACGCCGATGTTCGACGAGGACGGACAGGTCATCGGCGTGCTGGGCATCGCCCGTGACGTCACCGCCCAGCGGGCGATGACCGACGCGATTCAGCAGAGCGAACGGCAGACGCGCCTCGCGCTCGATGCCGCGAAGCTCGGCATCTGGCGGCGCGACCTCCGGCAGAGCGGGCACGTGGGATACCGGCTGGACGACCGCGCGCGACGGCTCTACGACGTGGACACGGAGACCATCGATCTCCAGACCATGATGAAGCGCGTCCATCCGGACGATCTCGCCCGGGTGCGGACCGAGATCGCCGCGACGCGACGGCCGGACGGGCCCGGCTCCCACTCCATGGAGCACCGCGTCGTGCACCGGGACGGCAGCGAGCACTGGCTGGCGATCGAGATTCGCGTGGTCTTCGAGGGCGACGGGCCGTCGCGTGCGCCCGCCTACTCGTACGGCACGACGCAGGACATCACGCAGCGCAAGCGCGCCGACGAGGCCCTGCGGCAGAGCGAGCTCAACTTCCGGCGCATGGCGGGCACCATCGCCCAGGTGTTCTGGATGGGATCGCCCGACGGGTCGGCCATCACCTACGCGAGCCCCGCGTTCGAGCGCATCTGGGGCCGGCCCTGCGCCGAGCTGTACCGTTCACCGGACCTCTACCTGACCAACATCCTGCAGGACGACCGGCCGCTCGTCGAACGCGCGCTCTCCAGGCTCTCGCGGGGCCAGTCGTTCGAGGTGGAGCACGCATCCGCCACTCCGACGGCTCCGTGCGCCTGATCCTCGATCGCGGCTATCCCGTGCGGGACGAGCGCGGCACGATCGTGATGTCCTCGGGCGTGGCAACCGACATCACCGAACGGCGCCAGGCCGAGAGCGCGGTCAAGCGCTTCCTCTCGGGCAGCCCCGCCGTCATCTATGCCTGGCTGGTCACGCCGGCGGCGTTGACGCACGCGTGGACGAGCGACAACGTCAGGCGCCTCACGGGGCACGAGCCCCACGAGTCGAACGACGCCCTGTGGTGGCTGGCACACGTGCATCCGGAGGACGCCGGCCACGTCAGGGCGGCGCATGCCCTCCCCTACCAGGAGGACCACCAGGCGCTCGAGTTCCGCCTGTGCCGCGCCGACGGGGAGTACATCTGGGTGCTCGACGAGAAGCGGCTCGTGCGCGGTGAGCACGGGCAACCCGACGAGATCATCGGCTCGTGGAGCGAGATCACCGCGCGCGTGAGCCTCGAGGCCCAGCTCCGGCAGGCCCAGAAGATGGAGGCCGTCGGGAGCCTCGCGGGCGGCATCGCCCACGACTTCAACAACCTCCTCACGATCATCAGCGGAACGACGGAGCTCATCCTCCAGGACATGCCGGACGACGATGCCGACCGCGACCTGGTGGTCGAAGTGCAACGTGCCGGCGAGCGCGCCGTCGGCCTGACGCGGCAGCTGCTGGCCTTCAGCCGCAAGCAGGTCCTGGCGCCCAAGACGCTGGACCTCAACGACATCGTGATTGGCGTGGAGAAGATGCTCCGGCGCCTGATTGGCGAGGACGTCACCCTCACCACGACGCTGTCGACGCGGCCGGCGATGGTGTACGTGGACCCCGGCCAGATCGAGCAGGTGCTGCTGAACCTGGCCGTCAACGCGCGTGACGCCATGCCGAGGGGCGGTCAATTGGTGCTCGAGTCGGGGACCTTCGAGATGACACCGGAGTTCTGCCGCGACCATGCCGGGAGCCTGCCCGGCCACTACGCCTGGGTCTCGATGCGCGACACCGGCACCGGCATGGCGCCCGACGTGCAGGCGCGCGTGTTCGAACCGTTCTTCACCACCAAGGAGCCCGGCAAGGGCACGGGCCTCGGCCTGGCCATGGTGTTCGGCACCGTGAAGCAGAGTGACGGCTACGTGGATCTCTGGTCGGAACCCGGTGTCGGGACGCGCTTCACGATCTACCTGCCCGCCGTGGGTTCGGCCACCACGCTGGACGACGCCGCGCCCGTGGAGGAGGTGGCGCCCGGTCGAGAGACCGTGCTCGTGGTCGAGGACGACGCCAGCGTGCGGCGGCTCGCCCGGCGTGCGCTCGAGCGCTACGGCTACACGATTCTCGAGGCCCCGAACGGACCCGCGGCCGTGGAGCTCTCCGAGTCGCACGCCGGTCCGATCGACCTGCTCGTCACCGACGTGGTCATGCCCAGGATGAGCGGGGCCGATCTCGCCGACCGGCTGGTCCAGCAGCGGCCCGCCCTCAAGGTCCTGCTCGTCAGTGGATACATCGACGATGCGGTGATCCGGCACGGCGTGGTGATGGGCCGGCACGCGTTCCTGCACAAGCCCTTCATGCCGCCGGCGCTGGCCGCCAAGGTGCGGTCGGTGCTCGACGGGGACTGAGACGGGGGGAACGCCGCGGGCAGGGGCGGCGGGAGGAAGGCGCCGGGACGCGCGGCCCGCATGGAGGCCGCGCACCCGGCGGGATTCGGCGCTACATGCGCCCGCGGAGTTCCTGGTCGATGGCGTCCAGGAACGCGTCGGTCGTGAGGAACGGGTGATCCGGCCGGATCAGGATGGCGAGGTCCTTGGTCATCCGTCCCGACTCGACCACGTCCACGCAGACCTGCTCGAGCGTCTCGGCAAACTGCACCACGTCGGGCGTGTCGTCGAACCGGCCGCGATACTGCAGGCCGCGCGTCCACGCGAAGATCGACGCGATCGGGTTGGTCGAGGTCGGCTTGCCCTGCTGGTGCAGGCGATAGTGACGGGTCACGGTGCCGTGCGCGGCCTCGGCTTCGACGGTCTTGCCGTCGGGCGACATCAGCACCGACGTCATCAGGCCGAGCGATCCGTATCCCTGGGCGACCGTGTCCGACTGCACGTCCCCGTCGTAGTTCTTGCAGGCCCACAGGTACCCGCCGTTCCACTTCAGGTTCGCGGCGACCATGTCGTCGATCAGGCGATGCTCGTAGGTGAGCCCCGCGGCGTCGAACCGCTCCTTGAACTCCTCGTCGAAGATCCGCTGGAACGTGTTCTTGAAGGTGCCGTCGTACACCTTGAGGATGGTGTTCTTGGTGGACAGGTACACCGGGTAGTGGCGGCCGAGCGCGTAGGTGAAGCAGGCGCGGGCGAAGCCCTCGATCGACGCGTCGAGGTTGAACATCCCGAGCGCCACGCCGCCGCCCCTGGTCTTGATGATCTCGCGCGCGACGGCCTCGCCGCCGCCCTCGGGCGTCCAGCTGATCGTGAGCGTGCCGGCGCCCGGGAAACGGAAGTCCTGGGCTCGATACTGGTCGCCGAACCCGTGGCGGGCGACGACCACCGGCTTGTCCCAGTGCGACACGAGGCGCGGGACGTTGCGGCACACGATGGGCTCACGAAAGATCGTGCCGTCGAGGATGTTGCGGATCGTCCCGTTGGGCGACCGCCACATCTGCTTCAGGTTGAACTCCTTGACGCGGGCCTCGTCCGGGGTGATCGTCGCGCACTTGACCGCCACGCCGTGCTCGCGCGTGGCGTTGGCCGCGTCGATCGTGATCTGATCGTCGGTGCGGTCGCGTGCCTCGATCCCGAGATCGAAGTACTTCAGCTCGACATCCAGGTACGGAAGGATCAGCTGCTCGCGGATCTTCTGCCAGATGATGCGCGTCATCTCGTCGCCGTCCATCTCGACGACGGGGTTCTTGACCGTGATCTTCGCCACTAGCGTGCACTCCTTCGGGTGAAACGTCGGACGGCCGCCGGCCGGCGCGCGGGGGCGGACCCTGGAGCGCGGACGCGGCCAACAGCAAAACAGCGAATTATAGCCCGGCGTACACACGAAGGCGGCGCCCCGGGGACCGGAGCGCCGCCCCGCACCACACCCGCCGGGGGAGCCGGCAGGCCGACGCCACCACCCCGGAAGGTGGCAGGCCGATGGGTGCTCCTCGAACACCGCCACATGCGGGCGGCACCCAGGATTCGAGCAAGATTGTGGCCACGGAGCGCTGCGCGGGTCGTGACGCGATTGCACGCCCCCGCACGGGCGCACGCCGCGGCTGCGGCAAGCACTTCGAGACATTTGTCTCGTTCGGAGAGGTCTTCCGGCGTCGGCGTTTGACGCGGGCGGCCCCGCGGCGCGAGACTCGGTTCAGGAGGACGCCGATGCGTCAGATCACCGCTGTCCTGGCCGTCGCGGCCGTGAGCGCGGCGGCCGCCCTCGCCCAGGCGCCGACGCCACCGATGAAGACCCGGCCCGAAACACGCGCCCTGGTCGTCGCAGACCTTGCCCGGTCCGCACATGTCGCGGAAGACGCGATCGAGATGGTGAAGGAGGAGGACCGCGTGTGGCCGGACGCCAACCTGGGCTGTCCGGAGCGCAAGGGCCTGCTGGAGCCGGTGCCGGTGGACGGCTACGCGTTCACGCTGAAGGTGGACGGACGACAGGTCGAGTACCACACCGACCGGCAGGGCCGGATCAAGGCGTGCCCCCCGGCCAAGCCGCGCGTCCAGCCCTAGCGCGCAAGGCCCGGCGGGTGGGGCGTCGTCAGCCCCGCCCCGCCGGCGCATCCTGGTCCGCTACTGCAGCGGATACCGCACGTAGCAGCCGTCCTTCGGGTGGTGCCGATCGGGACGCAGCTGCCGCGCGGAGGTGAGGGTTGGTGTCGGCGCGCTGATCGCCCCCGCGGCTGCCGAGGCCAGCGTGTAGGCCAGGCGCGCGCTCGCGGCCGAGGCGACGTAGTCCCATCGCTTGAACGAGGCCACCGATGCCGTGGCGGCCCAGTCGGCCGCCTCGAGGAGCAGGCGCACGTGCCAGGGGGCGCCGTGGATCATGACGTCCCCGACCACGGCGTTGGTCCAGTTCAGGTACCCGGCCGCTTCCCAGCGGGAGGCGTTGTCCTGGTCGAACTGCCCGAAGCCGTTGCTGAGCGAGATGTAGTGCATCACCGTGTCGCTCTCGTCGCCCGACCAGGCGAACTCGAAGAAGCCGCTGGCGCCGTAGTCGACATCGAGCTCCGAGTCGTACCCGTCGTGCGGGTGCGACATGCCGACGTGGTGGCCGAACTCGTGCACCACCGTTGACGTGAAGCCGTAGCCCAGCGTCCGGTACTCCGGCGCGCCGAAGGTGAACACGTAGCTCTGCGTCCCGTCGATCCAGTTGTCGTCGGCGAACCCGAGCAGGCCGAACTGCGAGCCGAGGCCCGCGGCCGTCGTGTTGAACGAGAAGACCTCGCCGACGTAGTCACCCGGACCGTAGTCGGGGACGTAGGTGGACAGGTTCGAGTCGAAATAGCAGAACAGCTGCGCGAAGGGCGTCCCGAAGCCGACCCAGCAGTCGCTCTCGAACAGGTTGCCGCTGAAGAGCGCCAGCGCGCGCGCGGCGCCATCGTCGATGGGGTTGGTATCGGAGGTGCCGAGCGTCCAGCGGTAGTAGGGCTGGAAGCGCCGCAGCTGGCGGCCCGTGAACTGCGGGTTGAAGAAGTCGAGACCGCTCGATCCCGGGTCGGCCTCGAGCATCGCCACGTGGGCCACCTTGGACGCGCCGGCCTCGGGAGAGGTGTTCAGCGGGTCATAGAGCGGCGAGGTGGTGAAGAGCAGGTTGATGGCGACGAAGCGGGCGACGTAGCCGAGATCGGAGCCGAGCTGGGCAGGCGGCCGGTACCCACCGTCGGTGTACTCCCAGATCGGCGGCATGTGGTACTCGCTCTGGTCGTCGTCGACGATCCAGTTGTTGGTCCACGATTCGGGCCCCGCCGACAGGTCGTAGAACCAGGTGCGCGAGTGCGACCCGCCCCAGGCGATCATCTTGCGCGACCCGCGCTCGACGCCGAAGTTGTACCCGGTGTCCGGATCGGGCTCGTCGATCTTCGTGTAGACGTGGAACTGGAAGTCGGGCCGGCTGTACCAGTTGATCAGGTAGATCGTGTACCCGCGGGTATTCGCCTGTCCGTGCTGGGCCAGGTAACGCTCGACCGTCGGGGCATCGATGTACAGCACTGGCCCGGTGACGTCCAGGACGTTGTTCGTCTGGTCGTTGTACATCGTCTGGAACGGGGTAACGGGGCCGGCCGTGCCCGTGCGCGCGAGGAAGCGGAAGAAGGCGTCCTCGAAGCGCCGCGTGGCGCGCTGAATCTTGTAGTCGAAGGTGAAGTTGAGCCCGACATCGCGGCCGGCGAGGCCGTAGAACTGCGGGTAGCGCACCACCGGGCGATACGTCGCCGGCAGGAGGTCGCTGATGTCGGTCTCGTCGATCTGGCTGGGCTCGTACCCGATGAGCACGATGTCCACCGGAATCGTCTGCTCCTGCACGACGAACTCACCGGGCTGAATCGTCTTGAAGCGTTGGGCCGCGGCCGGATTCGCCGCCAGCACGGCCGCCAGGGCCACCGCCGTCGTCAGCCACCTCAGGGGAACAGGCATACTCACTCCTCTCCAATGCACGCGCAGGGAATCGAGCGCCAGTCGGCACGACCGCCGCTGAACGCGGCGGCCGGATGAAAGCGAAGGGAAGCTTGGACCAGTCGGCAGGGCGTGTCAAGGCAGGAGGCGCGGCGCGCGCGAGGCCGGAGCCTCGCGCGGCACGCCGGGCGGGCGAACGCTCAGGGCTTGTGCGCGTCCATCCCGATGGCCTTCATCGCGTCTTCCTCGCCCGCCAGCTCGCTCGAGCCCGTCGGGTACTCGTTCAGCTGCAGGAAGTAGGCGATGACGTCCGCGTACTGCTGCGCGGTCAGGCTGCCCGGGTTGTCCTCGGGCATGCTCTGCACGGCTTCGAACAGCCCGGCCAGGGACTTGCCGCTCCAGGCGGAGACGAAGTCCGGTCCGGTGAAGCGCGCGGTGTCGTGGCAGGTCGTGCAGATGCTGGTGAAGGTTGCCTCGCCGCGCCGCGCCTGCGCCGAGGTGTAGACGCCTTCGTTCACCGACCGTGGGGCCTGGGCCGCGAGCGACGCGGCCGTCAGGGCCACCGTCCACGCCACGGCCGCGGCTCCGAGCGTCCGCATCCCCGTCTTCACACCTTCGTGGCTCATCGTCATGCGCGTCGTCCTTCCATGGCTCTCGCCGCACCGGCGGCGGGCGAAAGTATCGCTCCCCTTCATCCTATTCCGATCGCGCATCGGGCAGGCACAGGGCGCGCGGGCTCGGCCGGCGCCTGCCATACGCCACGGGGCCTGGCCATCGTGGTCATGCCTTGGACGGACGGGAACGGCTGAGCCCCTGGCGATGCCCGCGTCACAGTACCCGGGTACGACGATGATGAGCTGGACGGGACTGCTCCTGATCTACGCGATCTACCTGTTGGCGCTCGCCTGGGGGACGAACCGCTTCGCCCGGGCGCGTCCCGCCGCGCTGGGCCTGGCCGCCCTCGCGGCCGTCCTCTGGCTCATCTGGCCGAAGGCGTCGATGGTCGGGACAGGCGCCGCGGGCATCATCCAGGCGGTCGTGCCGAGCCTCGCCATGCTGGCGGCGTACCGGACGTCCGGCGCCTACGTCCAGGCCCCTGACCGCCGCCTCGAGCGCCGGCTGCTGGGCGGCGACGTCCGCTGGCTCGGTGCGACCGGCGTCCTCGCAACCTACCAGGCATCGCCGCTCGTCGTCCGCGAGCTCTTCGAGGCCCTCTACCTGCTGGTCTACGTGCTGCCGCCGGTGGGTGCCGCCGTCCTCGTGGCCGGCGGGGAGCCGTCACGGCTGGAGCAGCTGGCGCGTGGTGTTCGCGGCCGTCCTCTCCTGCTACGGCCTGCTGCCGTGGCTGCAGTGCCGGCCTCCGCGCATCGTCGAGCCGCCGCGTCCGGACGCCGCACGGCCCGGACCGCTGCGCAGGCTCAACGAGCGCATCCTGTCGGCGGGCAGCATCCAGGCCAACACGATTCCCAGCGGGCACGCGGCCGGTGCCGTGGCGATCGGGCTGGCGGTCTGGTCCGTCTTCCCCGCCGCCGGCGCCGTGCTCCTCGTCATCGGGCTCGGCATCAGCGCCGCGACCGTGCTGGGCCGCTATCACTACCTGACGGATTCGGTCCTCGGCATCGCGGTCGCGATCGCCGCATGGACCTTCTGAATTCTGAATTCAGAATTCGAATTCAGAACGACGTCCCCTACCGTTCCGCGCGCAGGAACACGAACTCGACGCGGCGGTTGCGGGCGCGATGCTCGTCGGAGTCGTTCGGCTGCAGCGGTCGAAGGTCGGCGTAGCCGGCGACCCCGACCCGAACCGGTTCGATGCCGGCGCCGACCATGAACCGCATCGCGGAGGTGGCCCGCGCCGTGGAGAGCTCCCAGTTCGACGGGAACTGCGCCGTGTGGATGGGCAGGTCGTCGGTGTGCCCCTCGATCATGATCTGGTGCCGTGCGCCGGCCGCCAGGCCGCAATGCGCTCGAGAATGGGGAACGCCTCCGGCCGCAGTTCGGCTTCACCCTGCTGGTACAGCACCTCGCCGTTGACGCGGAGCACGACGCCGCGCCCCGGCACGGTGTCGGCCTGCACGCGCCCCTGGTCACGCTCGTCGGCGATGGCGGCCTCCAGCTCGCGCAGCAGCGCCTGGTCCTCGAGCAGCGCCAGCTCCGGCACCTTCTCGGAGTCGAAGATCTGGACGATGTCGTCGGCGACGCCTTCGTAGTCGCCGTCGTGCTTATGCTGCACGCCGAGCGCCTCGTTCACCGACCCGAGCGCCTGCTTGAACTTCACGATGTCCATCGTGGCAAAGGACAGCAGCAGGATGAAGAACGTCAGCAGCAGGCTCATCATGTCGGCAAAGGTGGCCATCCACGCCGCCTCGCCGCCCCTCCGCCCTCGTCGTCGTCCTCGAGCATCGCCTACGCCGCCTTGGAGCCGGACGCCGCGGTCCGGTGTTCGGGATCCAGGTAGGTGTCGAGCCGTTCGCGGATGATGCGCGGGTTCTCCTTGCTCAGCACGCCTTCGATGCCCGCGACGACGACGCCCATGTGCTGGACCTCGTCCTTGGTCCGTCCCTCCAGCTTGTCGGCAATCGGGATGAACACCAGGAACGCCAGCACCGCGCCGTAGAGCGTCGTGAGGAGCGCCACGGCCATTGCCGGCCCGATCGACGAGGGGTCGGACATCGACTGGAGCATCTGCACCAGGCCGATCAGGGTGCCGACCATGCCCATGGCGGGCGCCGTGGCGCCCATGAAGCGAAAGATGCGCTGCCCCTTGCGGTGGCGGTCGCGCAGCGCCTGCATCTCGCCGATGAGGGCCGACCGCACGCCGTCGGGCGGCACGCCGTCGAGGGCCATGCGCACGCCCTTGGCCATGAACGGGTCCGGGATGCGCTGGTCCTCGAGCGCAATCAGCCCGTCCTTGCGCATCACGTTCGAGAGGGCGATGAGCTGTTCCACGGTCTGCTGGACCGAGATGGTCGGCTGCATGAACGCCTGCACGGCCACCTTCGTGGATCCGATGAACACCGACAGCTTCTCGGAGATCAGGGTGGCCGCAACCGTGCCGCCGAGGACGATGAGGATGCCGGGGGCGTTGATGAAGGCGACGAGCGAGCCGCCGAGGAGAATCGACCCGATGACCAGACCGAACCCCAGTACGATGCCGATGACGGTGGCGATGTCCACGGTTGTGCAGTCTCCGGCAGCCGCGGGCCGCTGGCGTAGACCAGCGGCCGGGTGCGGCCTCGGAGGAGGAAATCGGCCATTCGGGCGCCGAGTTCAGTCGGGCGGCGTCCGGCTCACCTGCGGGCAGATGCCCTCAGGCGACGGCGAGCATGCGGAGGTCGGGGTTCTCGCGGGCGGTGTACTGCAGCTCCCAGTCCGACTGGAACAGCAGGACACGCCGCTCCTCGCGATCGACGGTCTCGAGGACGCCCTGCGGGAGCTTGAGGGAGCGCGGCGCGTCCTCGTCGAGCCAGCGGGCGGCGGTGTGCGGCAGCTTGTCCACCTGGCACGTCACGCCGTACTCGTTCTTCATCCGCGCCTCGACGATGTCGAACTGGAGGGCGCCGACGACGCCGAGGATGGGCTCGCGCTTGCCGTAGATCGGGAAGACGACCTGCATGAGGCCCTCTTCCTCCAGCTGGCGGATGCCCTCGTCGAACTGCTTGAACTTGACATCGCGGAGGCGGAGCGCGCCGAAGAACTCCGCCGGGAAGTGCGGGATGCGTGGAAACCGCACGCGGGCGCCGGCGAACAGCGTGTCGCCGATGGCGAATCGTCCCGGGTTGACGAGGCCCACGACGTCTCCCGGATATGCGGTCTCGACCGTTTCCCGGTCGCGTCCGAAGAACCGGCTGGGCCGCGACAATCGCACGGGCTGCGCGAGCCGCGCGTTGGTGACGAGCATGTCCTTGGTGAGCATGCCGGAGCACACCCGCAGGAACGCCACGCGGTCGCGGTGGCGGGGATTCATGTTCGCCTGGATCTTGAAGATGAAGCCGCTGAAGTCCGGCGAGGCGGGATCGACGGGGCCGGCGTCGGACTCGCGCGGCTGCGGCGGCGGCGCCAGGTCTGCGAGGGCGTGCAGGAACGGTTCGAGGCCGAAGTTGGAGAGGGCCGACCCGAAGAACACGGCGGTCTGCCGTCCCGCGAGATAGGCGTCGCGGTCGAAGCGGGTCCCGGCCGCCCCCAGCAGCTGCACGGCCTCGAGGAGCTCCGCGCGACGCTCCTCGCCGACCAGGCCGATGAGCGCCGGGTCATCGGCGCTGGTCACCTGCACCGGGGCCCGGCGATCGCCGCCCGCGCGTTCGTAGAAGGACACGGTGTCGTCGCGCAGGTCGTAGACGCCGCGGAAGCGGTCGCCGGTCCCGATCGGCCAGTTCATCGGGACGGCGGCCACGCCCAGCACCCGCTCGATCTCGTCGAGCAGTTCCAGGGGGTCGCGCGCGGGCAGATCCAGCTTGTTCACGAAGGTCAGCATCGGCAGGCGCCGCTGCCGCGCGACCTCGAAGAGCTTGCGCGTCTGCGTCTCGATGCCCTTCGCCGCGTCGATCACCATCACGACGCTGTCCACCGCGAGGAGCGTGCGGTAGGTGTCCTCGGAGAAGTCGCGGTGGCCGGGGGTGTCGAGCAGGGTGACGCGCCGGCCCGAGAGCTCGAACTCCAGGGCCGCGGAGGTGATGGAGATGCCGCGTTCGCGCTCGATGTCCATCCAGTCGGACACCGCATGGCGCTGGGCCTTCTTGCCGCGCACGGCGCCGGCCAGCTCGATGGCCCCCGCGTACAGCAGGGTCTTCTCGGTCAGCGTGGTCTTGCCGGCGTCGGGGTGGGAGATGATGGCGAACGTCCGGCGGCGGGCTACCTCGCGGGCGATCGCATCTGACTGGGCCGTCACACTCACGAACCCCTCACGATATCA
This sequence comes from Vicinamibacterales bacterium, assembly GCA_041394685.1. Classification (GTDB taxonomy): domain Bacteria; phylum Acidobacteriota; class Vicinamibacteria; order Vicinamibacterales; family UBA2999; genus VFZN01. The sequence continues at coordinate 5,450 of JAWKHU010000082.1, read as the reverse complement.
GGTCTTGGGTCCATCGAGGGAGGGGTGTTACCATCGAGTATCCCCTGAACTGTAACCGGCTGCGCGGTGAGAGCCTGCGAGGCTCGCGGCCGGGCTGTGTTTTCGGTGTGAGCACCTGGAGCCCGATGCCGCACACGACACGCCGACGCTTTCTCTCGACCCTGGCCATTGCCGCGCCGGCCCTGGCGCTGCACTGGCCCGCCTTCGCCGCGGCGCCCGACGCGGGCCTGCCGGCCGGCACCCGCGCGCTGTCGTTCCTGCACACGCACACGGGCGAACACCTCTCGGTCGAGCACGCGACCGGCGGCCGCTACTTCCCCGACGCGCTGGCGACCATCGATCACTTCCTCCGTGACTTCCGCACCGGCGACGTGCACACCATCGACCGGCGCCTGCTGGACCTGCTGCACCGCCTCCACACCGCCACCGGCGCCAGCCGACCGTTCCAGGTGATCTCGGGCTACCGCTCGCCGCAGACCAACGCGATGCTGCGCAGCCGCAGCACGGGCGTCGCCAGCCACAGCCTCCACATGGACGGCCAGGCCATCGACATCCGTGTCTCCGACACGCCGCTCAAGGGCCTGCGCGACGCGGCGCTATCCCTGAAGCTGGGCGGCGTCGGCTACTACCCCGCTTCCGACTTCGTGCACGTCGACACCGGCCGCGTCAGGCGGTGGTGAGGGGGGACACAGGGAATTAAGAATGGAGAATTCAGAATTCAGAATTCAGAAAGGCAGAAGGCAAAACCTCTTCTGAATTCGTCATTCTGCATTCTGAATTCCGGACTCTTTCCCATCCCTCAGTAGTTCCACTGCGCCTGGAACCCCACGCGGTTGGCGCCGCGGGTGGTGGCGAAGGGGAAGCTGCCCGTTCGCGTGCGCTCGAAGGTTCGCGTGTAGACCATCGTCAGCTCCAGTTCCGACCAGCGGGCGAACTCGAGGCCGAGGTCCAGTTCGTTGACGCGGTCGTGCGGCGCGTTGCGGGCGAACTTGCGGCCGCCGTCGTAGTACTGCCAGCGCCCGAACGGAAAGAGGCTGCGCCCCCCGTCGGCCGACCGGTAGGCCACCTGCACGTAGCCGCCCTGAAGACGCCGCCGTTCGATCCGTGACAGGTCCGCGCTGATCTCCGGCCCCCGCCCGATGTTCCACTCCGCCTCCACCCCGAACGGCTGCGGGTACCACACCGCGGTCACGGCCACGCGCTGATCGGTCACGCCGTCGTCCGGACGTGCCGGCGTGAGGGTGCGCCCGTCGATGCTCAGCGCCTGGACCGGTGTCACGAAGCGGCCGTGATAGGCCTGGACCCCGAGTTCGAGGAACTGGCCGCTGGCGAGCTCGAAGGGATAGCTGTAGCGGGCTACCACGTGCGGCTCGCCGTTCTGGTCGCTGCGGTTCGGACCCTGGCCGTTGTAGACGCCGATGGCGGCGACGCCGTAGTCCCCGGACCCCTTCAGCCCGCGGCTGGTGAGGGCGCTGAATCGCCGGCGTGCGACGGGTGGTGCCCACATGAAGTAGACGCCGTAGTCCCGCTCCCCCTCCACGGCCGAGTTCATGGCGTCGGGCCGTTCGAACGGCGCCCGGTTCGAGCTCGACTGCATGTTCACGAAGCCGTACGGCACCTTGGACTGTCCGAGGCGGACCCGGAACGCCTTCGCGCGATCGAACGCCACGTCCGCGTAGAGATCGCGCATCTGCAGCGAGTACTCGGACGCGCCCGTCGACCCGTTGAAGTCCGCCTGCGCATACAGGTAGAGGTGGCTGGCGGCGTCTCCGCTCACGACGAGGCGGCCGCGCCGGATGACGAGCGACTCGGCGTCGTTGGCGGACTTGTCCGCGGGCACCTCGAGCGAGGGCCCGTCGCCCTGCCGGACCGCCGTGAAGCGCAGCTGCGTGTAGCCGCGCAGGCCGAGCCGCTCGTACCACTTCCCGGCCAGCACCTTCTTCACCGCGATGTCGGTGTCCTGCGCGGCGGCCTGCGCCTGCTGCCCCGCGGCAGCCCCGCCGCCCGCAGTGGCGACGGGCGTCGTGCCCGGGGTGCCGCCCGCCGGAGGCGCAGGGTCCTCGGCCGCCAGCCGCAGCTCCTCGTACTCGGCGGCCGTGATCGCTCCCCGGTCCCGAAGGATGCGCAGCAGCTTCAGCAACGCGTCACTCGAGGCACTGGCGCGAGCGGAGGGCACGACGACGAGCGCGAGCGCGACGCCAAGGAGGCAGAGACGAGAGTGAATGGCGGACAGGTATGTCACGCCAGCGATTCTGGCAACGCCGCGTTTCCTCCTGGTTACACCGATGTTTCACACTCGTTACATTGCGATCTGGAGGGCGCGTCGCGCCGTTCCGCCCCGCCGGGTAAACATCCTCGGAGCTCAAACGGTAAACTGCAGAATATGGCCTATACGCTCACGATCAACGGCACGGCACATACCGTCGAGGTGCCGGGCGACATGCCGCTGCTCTGGGTGCTGCGCGACGTCGTCAACCTGAAGGGGACGAAGTTCGGCTGCGGCATCGGCGCCTGCGGCGCCTGCACGGTGCATGTGGGCGGACGTCCGACACGGGCCTGCCAGACGCGCGTGTCGACCGTGTCGGCGCCGGTCACGACCATCGAAGGCCTGTCGGCCGACGCGTCGCACCCGTCCAGCGCGCGTGGATGGAGATCGACGTGCCGCAGTGCGGCTACTGTCAGGCCGGCCAGATCATGTCCGCGGCGGCCCTGATCGCGCAGAAGCCGAGGCCGACCGACGCCGACATCGACCAGGCCATGAGCGGCAACATCTGCCGGTGCGCCACCTACCTGCGCATCCGGAAGGCCATCCATACAGCGGCCACGCTGGCCGGCGAGCAGACCGACGGCGCCGTTCGCGGCCGCCAGGGGGAGGAGTAGCCATGGCACCCTCGCTCGATCGCCGCGCCTTCCTCCGCGTCAGTGCGCTGGCCGGCGGCGGCCTGCTGCTGGCCACTCACCTCGACGGCGTGGGTGAGGCCTTCGGCGCACAGGCCGCGTCTGCGTTCCAGCCCAACGCCTTCATCCGCATCACGCCCGACGGCCTGGTGACGATCGTGGCCAAGAACCCGGAGGTCGGACAGGGCGTCAAGACCTCGATGCCCATGCTCGTCGCCGAGGAGCTCGGCGTTGACTGGTCGTCGGTGCGCCTCGAACAGGCGGACCTGGATCCGGACGCCTACGGTCCCCAGAGCGCGGGGGGCAGTACCAGCACGCCCACCAACTGGGAGCCGCTGCGCCGCGCGGGCGCCGCGGGCCGCCACCTGCTGGTCGCCGCCGCCGCAGAGACGTGGGGCGTCGCCCCGGACGCGTGCGCGGCCGCCAACGGACGCGTGACGCACGCCGCGACCGGACGCTCCCTTGCATACGGCGAGCTCGCGGCCAGGGCCGCCACGCTGCCGGCGCCCGACCTCGAGCGCGTGGCCCTGAAGGATCCCTCCACCTATACGCTGCTCGGCACGCGCGTCGCCGGCGTCAGCAACCGCGACATCGTCACGGGCCGGCCCATCTACTCGATCGACTTCACCCTGCCGGGCATGCTCTTCGCCGTGTACGAGAAGTGCCCGGTGTACGGCGGCACGGTGGCCGGCGCCAACCTGGATGTGGTGAAGGCGCAGCCCGGCGTCCGGCACGCGTTCGTCGTCGACGGCGGCACCGCGCTCGATGGCCTGCTGGGCGGCGTCGCCATCGTCGCCGACTCGTGGTGGCAGGCCCAGAGCGCGCGGAAGGCGCTGGAGGTGACCTGGAACGAGGGCCCGACGGCCGCCCAGGGCACGGAGGCGTTTGCCGCGCAGGCCGAGACGCTGATGCAGCAGCCCCCGCGCTTCACCGTGGCGCGCCAGGGCAACGAGGAGGCGGCGATTGCGGCAGCGGCCAGGACCGTCGATGCCACCTACGCATACCCGTTCATCGCGCACGCGCCGCTCGAGCCGCAGAACTGCGCCGCGCACTACAAGGCCGACGGCTCGCTGGAGATCTGGGCGCCGAGCCAGACGCCGCAGCGGGGCCGCGACCTCGTGGTACAGACGCTGGGGGTGCCCGAACACAAGATCACGTTCCACCTGATGCAGGTGGGCGGCGGCTTCGGGAGGCGCCTCACCAACGACTACGTGGTCGAGGCCGCCTGGATCTCGAAGGTGATCGGCGCACCCGTCAAGCTGCTGTGGACGCGCGAGGACGACACGCGTCACGACTTCTACCGGCCGGGCGGCTTCCACCATCTCACCGCGGGCCTCGACGCCGACGGCGCGCTGGCGGCGTGGCGGGGGCACTTCGTCAGCTTCGGGCCGCTGACGCCGGAGCCGGGCAACCCGAACGCGTTCGTCCGCTCCGCGAACATCTCGGGCGCCGAGTTCCCCTCGGGCTTCGTGCCGCACATCGGCCTGCACGCCTCGCTCATCCCGCTCGGCATCCCCACCGGGGCCATGCGGGCGCCCCGCAGCAACGCCGTCGCCTGGGTGTACCAGTCGTTCATCGACGAGTGCGCGCACGCCGCCGGGGCGGACCCGGTCGCGTTCCGGCTCCAGTTGCTGCGCGTCCCGCCGTCACGGCCGGAAGGCGCGGCCGCAGACGGCTTCAGCGCCGACCGCATGCGCGGCGTGCTCGAGGACGTGGCCGCGCGCGCCGGTTGGGGTCGCACCCTGCCCGACGGCCGGGCGCTCGGCGTCGCGTTCCACTACAGTCATCGAGGCTACTTCGCCGAGGTGGCGGAGGTCAGCGTGGACGCCGCGAAGGCGGTGCGCGTCCACAAGGTGTGGGTGGCGGCGGACGTCGGCCGGCAGATCGTCAACGCCAGCATGGCCGAGAACCAGGTGCAGGGCGCGGTGCTCGACGGACTGGGCGCGCTGATGGGCCAGGAGATCACGTTCGAGGGCGGACGCGCCGTCCAGAGCAACTTCGATCGCTACCCGCTGCTCCGCATGCGCCAGTCGCCGCCGGAGGTCGAGGTGCACTTCCGGATCACCGACAACCATCCGACCGGGCTGGGCGAACCGGCGCTGCCACCCGTCCTGCCGGCGGTGTGCAACGCGATCTTCGCGATCACGGGTACGCGCGTGCGGGAGTTGCCGCTCGCCCGGCACGGCTTCCGCTGGGCCTGAGCCGGGCGTCCGCGGCGTTTCCTACTGCGGCTTCCAGCCGTCTGGCTGCAGGACCGGTGTCCCCGTCGGGTGCCACCGGTCCCGCGTCAGCAGGCCCTCCACGGCTTCGCTGCGCGCGCGGAACTCGTCCTCCGACGAGAACGACTCCACGGTCTGCTGCCCGTCGGGATGCTGCCAGATGAGCTCGTAGAGCCCGGTGAGCGCATTGAACCGCGTCTCGATCGTCATCGACTCGGAGCCGCGGTGATAGAACCAGATCATCGAAGAGCGTCTCGTGGGGGCGCGGTCCCCATCGACCGCTGCGCACCGGCTACGTTAGCAGGAGGCCTGCGGGGCCGCCACTCATTTCTC
>JAWKHU010000081.1:0-28020 GCA_041394685.1 Vicinamibacterales bacterium | reverse complement strand
TGCTCGGCCGGAGCCTGGGGAACCTGGAGAACCAGGACTTCGGCTTCGAGCTCGACGGCCGCGTCGTCGTGGCGCTGAACCGCCCGCCGTCCTCGTACACGCCCGAGCGGCTGGCCGCCCTCTATCGCGACGTCGAAGACCGGCTCACGAGAATGCCCGGCATCGAGGGTGCGGGCCTCGCGTTGTACAACCCGCTCACCGACAACTGGGGCGAGCTGGTCCTCATCTCCGGCAAGCCCCTGCCCGAGCCCGGCCAGCAGGCGGGCGCCTCGTGGGACCGAGTCAGCACGGAGTACCTGCAGCACCTCGGGGTCGCGCTCCGGCGCGGCCGCTACTTCACCGAGGCCGACAACGAGACCTCCGAGGACGTGGCCGTCGTCAACGAGGCGTTCGTCGCGCGGTTCTTCAAGGACGGCGAGGAGCCCCTCGATCAGCACTTCGGCCTCGACCTGCCCGAACTGGTCAACACCTACCGCATCGTCGGCGTGGTGGAAGACGCCAAGTTCGCCGGCTTCGCCCTCAGCCGGCCGGCGCGCCCGATGTTCTACGTTCCGCTGGCGCAGACCGTGGACTACGAGAACCCGCTGATGGCGCGGATCGAGTCGCAGTCGCACTTCGTGCGCGGCCTGCTGCTCAGGACCAGCCTGCCGCCCGGCACGCTCGAGGCGCAGCTCACGCGCACGCTCGCGGACGCCGATCCGAACCTCACGGTGCTGGGCGTCCGGACGCTTCGTGAACAGGTGGAGCGGTCGTTCGATCAGGAGCGGGCCGTCGCGGGCCTCGCCGGGCTGTTCGGCATCATCGCCCTCGTGCTGGCCGCCATCGGGCTCTACGGGGTCACGGCGTACTCGGTCGCGCAGCGCACGAACGAGATCGGCATCCGCATGGCGCTCGGCGCCGATCGCGGGGCCGTGGTGGGGATCGTCCTGAGCGGTGCGTTCCGGCGCGTGCTGGTGGGCCTGCTCCTCGGCCTGCCGCTCGCGGTGGGCGCCGGCTACCTGCTCTCGGCCCAGTTGTACGGCGTGCGGTTCTGGGATCCAGCCGCCCTCGGCCTGGCGGCCGTCGCCCTCGGCGCCGCGGCGTTCGTCGCGTCGATCCTGCCGGCCGCCCGCGCCGCTGCCATCGCCCCCATGCGGGCGCTGCGCACGGACTAGGACGACGGGCCGAGCGCGAGGACGGTCACGCGGGCGTCCTGGCGGCCGAACTCGATCGCCCGGTCGCAGTCGCGCATGTAGAGGTCGAGCTCGCGCCCCTTGATGAGCCGGCCGGTGTCCTCGACGTCGTAGGTCCCATCGAGCCCGCGGCCCAGCCCGCGCACGCGGACGCGGCTCCCGAGCGGCAGCAGACGCGGGTCGGCGGCCACGATGCCCTTCCGGGTGTGGGCGCCGGACGCCGTCGTGCCGGTGAGGCAGTAGGCGGTGACTTCCATCTCGACGGTGCGGCCTGGACGCAGCGGGGCCGGCGCCGGCGGCCCCCACGCGAACCCGGCCATGAGCAGCATGGACAGGATGCGGGTCATGCGAATCCGAGAACCAAGACGCGTGCCAGAAATGGGGTCCACCCCGACTGTTGGGTAGCGGCACCCCGCTGATGGCCTCGCGGCGGAGCCGAGCCACGGCCCAGGTCCCATCGCCCGCGCCGTTGAGCAGGGCCGCCCGCCGCGCTATTCTTTGGCCGGCCGACCCGGCCGGCTGGAGGCGCGACCCGAGATGCCAACGAGCGGGCGACTGAGCGACTGCGGCGTATCACGCCGCGACATGATGAAGATCGGCGCGGGCGGGCTCGGCTTCGGCCTGTTCGGCGGCCTCGGCCCCGTGCCCTTCGTGCTGAGCCAGGCCAGCCGCGCGTCCGCCGCCAGCACGGCGGGGCGCATCCTCGTGGTCTTCGAGTGGTTCGGCGGCAACGACGGCCTCAACACGATCGTGCCGTATGGCGACCCGATGTACTACCGGCACCGGCCCACCATCGGTATCCGCGAAACCGACCTCCTGCCCATCGACGCCCACCTCGGCTGGCACCGCTCCATGGGCGGGATGCGGCAGCTCTACGACGAGGGCAAGGTGGCCATCGTCCAGGGCGTCGGCTACGACCAGCCGTCGTTCTCGCACTTCACGTCGATGTCCTTCTGGCACACGGCCGCGCCGAACAGCGGCAACGAATACGGCTGGATCGGACGGACGGCCTCGGCCATCGACCCCGAGGGCGGACGCGCGAACCTCATCGTCAACATCGCCGACAGCCAGACGCTGGCGGTCAAGGCGAAGCATCACGTGCGCTCGTCTTCATCGATCCGATGCGGTTCCAGCGCGGAGGCTGTTCGCCCAGGAGCGGCCCGTCGTCGACACGCTCGCATCCGCGACGTCGCCGGTCGGCGACGCGCACCGCTACGTGCTCGAGGTGACGCGCAGCGCGGCACAGGCATCCGAGGTGGTGCGCGCGGCGTGGCGCCGCTATGCCAGCGCGCGAGCGACCTGCCTCCTCGATCTGAGGACAAGGTGGTGGCGCTCATCCAGCCGACTTCCCCGCGCCTCTACTACGTCCCACTCCGCGGCGGCCTCTTCGACACGCACGTGAACCAGGCCTCGCCCCACGACCGCCAGCTCCAGTGCTGCTCGGACGCCATCGCCGGCTTCTTCCGCGAGATGGAGCGCATCGGCCGGCCGACGATATGAAGTGATATGCGTCTACAGCGAGTTCGGCCGCCGGAGAACACGAGCACAGGCACCGACCACGGCACCGCGCGAACTTCGTCATCGGCAATGGCGTCGAGGGCGGTCTCTACGGCGCCCCAGTCTCACGAACCTCGTCCTGGGCGACAACCTCGAGACCACCGTGGACTTCCGCCGGGTCCACCACGCTCATCGAGGACTGGCTCGGCGAACGCCGTACACGTGCTCGGAAGCCTTCCCGTCGCTGGGGTTCTTCCGGACATGAGGGGGACGCGCGATGGCCGCTGCCCATGGTCGCCCGGACCTGCGGACTGGACCGGCGCCGATTGCGGATGCCGGCTGGACCCGCGACCGTGCGGCGCACCTGCTCGCGCACGCCGGCCAGCTTGGCACGCCCGCCGAGGTGGACGCGCTTCACGCCGGCGGCATGGCGGGGGCGATCAGGACGCTCGATGCACGCGAGCCATCGGGCCAGCGCTGCGTACGTTCGTGGAATCGGGGCTCAGGACCCAAGCGCTCGATCGCTTCCCCGAGAGCCGTCCCGAGGCCACCGACCGCGCCGAGCGGGACGGCGTCTCGATGGGCACGGCGGTCCGGCCAGCGGGCAACCGTCTGCAGCCGGTGTCGACCGCTTCTTCACTGGCTGCGCGCGACGATGCTCAGACGCGGCGGCTCGGCTACTGGTGGGCGGACCGGATGCTGCAGACGACGCACCCGCTCCAGCAGAAGATGGCGCTCTTCTGGCACGGCCACTTCGCCACGCACGAGAACAAGGTCCGCGACTACCGCAAGATGCAGCAGCAGATCGCGCTCTTCGAGCGGTTCGCGACGAGCAGCGCCCGCGAAGCTGACCGGCGTCGCGGAGACGGCCATGCTCCTGTTTCCTCGACGCGCGATGCAACGTCAAGGGCGCGCCCAACGAAACCAGCGCGCGAGGTGATGGAGCTCTTCACCATGGGCGTCGGCCCGCTGCTCGGGCGACGTGCGCGAGTGCGCGCGTTCACCGGGTGGTACTTCGACGACCTGGACTTCAAGATCGAGCCCGCACGCCACGGCGAGGGCGCCAAGACGTTTCTCGGCCGGACCGGCGCCTTCGACGGGACCGACGTCATCCGCATCATCTTCGAGCAGCCGGTGACGGCCCGAGGTTCCTCGCGGGGAGATCTACGCTTCCTCAAGTGCGCGACGAAACTGGCGCGGACCTGTACAGCGCCGCCTCGGCGCGGTGCTCCGCGAGCACGACTTCGAGTGAAGCCGCGCCTGCGACCATCCTGTCGTCCCGGGATTTCTACAGCGAGGCTTCACAGGGCCACATCGGGGGCCCGGTCGAGCACTGCGTGGCCATGATGAAGCACCTCGGCGCCCCGGCCATGCCAGGCGTGCCGGACTTCAACCAGTCCACCATCGCCATGGGCCAGCACCTGTTGAACCCGCCGTCGGTGGCGGGCTGGGCCGGCGGCAAGGCGTGGATCACCCCCAACCTGCTCATCGCCCGCAGCGGCGCGTCGCGCGCGACGATGATGCCGGACGCGAGCCGGCTTCCGCGACTGGAACTTCACCGCCGGCGGCGGCGACTGATGCTGGGCCGCCGGCTCCGCGACGGCTACGACATCGGTGCGACGACCGTAGAGCGGCCTCGCAGTGAGCACCTTCGACCGCGTTGCGCTCTCGAGCGCGACGAGCGGTTCAACACGCGCATCTCGGGCTACGTCAGCTGGCAGCAGGCGGCCCGGCAGCTCATTCCCACGCCCCAGGCAGGCCGCCCGCATCGACGGCGCCATGGTGACGATACCCGGGCGCGCGGACAGCAGCCGACCTGGGGTGGACTACCCTCCTGGGACGGCTGCTGCGCGTTCGCCGGCCGGCGCCGGCCACGCGCGAGGCGTCGTGACGTTCCCTGACAGGGGAACTGGGGACCGACGGCGAGCGGTCCGCACTATCTCGGGGATCCCCTCCGGCTCACGGCGCACCTCATCATGAGCACGCCCGAGTACCAGCTGGTCTGACACGGGCGCCCGCGCGGCGCCCGTGAAAGTGGCCATGGCGAGCGTCACGCGGAGGCGCTTCGCGTCGCGGAGTACCATGAGCCGTCGTCTCCTCCATACGTACCCGGCGAGGGCAATCGATGGTGCGTCGCTCGCTCCCCGGTCCGCGACGCTCGGACCCGGCCGGCGGCCCGGGAGAGGAGCTCCCAGGCCACACGTCCATGCGTGTCAGCCGCGGTGCAGTCGTCCGTGTCCGGTTCGGACGACCAACCTCGGGCGCACGTCGCCGATCGGCAGCCGGGACGAGCGGTCTGCCGGTCCGGCCATCGCGTGCCTGAGCGCCTCGGCCAACGTGTACTTGTCGAGGCTCAGCTCGGCGACAAGGCGCTTCAGCCGCTGGTTCTCGTCCTCGAGCAGGCGCATCCGCCTGAGCTCGGCCGAGCCCAGGCTCGGGAAGCGCTTGCGCCAGACGAGGAACGTGGCCTCGCTCACGCCCAGTTGCCGGCAGACCTCGGCCGGCGAGGATCCGGCCTCGACCTGCCTGAGGGCGCACGCAATCAGCTCCTCGGTGAACCTCGACCTCCGCATCGCTGACACCTCCTTTCTCGGAGCCCCCGTCCGCAGGTGCGGGAGCACGCCGGTCGCCGCGGGCCTCCGGCCCGGGGCTACTTCTTCTCCAACCCGATGAAGCGCGCGGGATTGCGCTTGGTCATGATGTCGAGCTCGGCCTGCGTGAAGCCGGCCTTGAGCATCCGCGGGAGCACGACCTTGTAGCCGTCCACGTGGATGGGCCGGCCGCGCTGCCCCAGGTCGGTCGAGATGATCACGTTCTCGGGGCCCACGGCGCGAATGCCGTCGGACCAGTGCTTGAACTCCTCGGGGCTGCCGAGCGCCTCGCCGATCACGTACTCGAGATAGGCGCCCATCGCGGCCGCTTCCTTCTGCATCTCGATCGACATGTCGATCCGGTTCAGCATGGGGTGCTGCACGTAGATCTTGTCGATGCCCTTCTCCCGCGCCGCCTTCACCAGCATGAGCGATTCCTGGGGACTGGAGTGGCCGGTGGACATGCTCAGGTCGTACTTCTTGATCATGTCGAGGATCTCGAACACCTTCGGGAGCAGCTTCCCGTCCTTGGAGACGGGCACCGCGACCGGCGATCCGGGGTTGTAGTGCTCCGACTCGAACGTCGGGAAGTAGACGACGCGGCCGAACCCGCCGGCGAAGGTCGCCACCTGCTCGACGGCGTTCGGGTTCAGGCCGCCGACCGAGCGGTTCAGCGCGATGCCGCCGAACAGCTTGATCCCCGGCACCACCTGGGACACGAGGTAGGCCCGGACGCCGTCTCGAGTAGTGCTGCTTGAAGACGATGGCGCGCATGCCGTTGCGCTTGGCGATCTGCGCCGCCTCGATGGCGTCGAGCGTGCGCGTGATCGACAGCTGCGTCGCCGGGCCGACGTGCTGGTGGACGTCGATGATCCCATCCAGCTCCTTCACGTCGTCGTTCAACTGGGCGTAGCTCGAGGCCGGAAGGGCCATCAGCACCGCGACACACATCAGCTGCCGGATTCTCTGCGTCATTGGAAGCTCCTGACGAAAGGTGTTCGTGTGGGGATTCGGAATGAATGGGCCGATCGGACTGTCATGGCCGTCCTCACATCCACAGCAGGCGCGTGAACTTCACGGTCACGCTGCGGTTGAGGAGACCCGGTGCGGGGCCGGCGCCGGTGTCGCGGCCCTCGCTGAAGACGACGAAGAGGTCGCTGCCGGGGCGATACTCCCAGCGGAAGCGCACGTTGGCACCCAGCGTCCCGGCGACGGAGCTGTGCTGGACGAGCGCCGTGGTGAACATCCGCGGCGTCAGCGCCACGGTCGCCCGGACGCCCAGCAGCCGGGCGCGGTAGCTGCCCGACGGCAGATCGAGCGCCGTCCACGACACCGACGGCTCCAGAAGCAGGCGCGAGCTCAGGGAGACGCGGCCGTTGTAGCCGGCCTCGGTCTTGGTGCCGCCGTAGAAGCCGCCGCGCGACACCGACAGGTTGCCGACGATGGGCTGCTGGGGGCCGAGCACGTAGTTCACCCGCACGTCGCGAAAGCGGTAGGCGCCCGCCGCGATGGGGGCGCCGGCGGCCACGAACGCCTGGCGCGGGTGATCCTCGGTGTCGGTGACGTCCACGTTGAACTCGTCGCCGTTGTTCTGCTGGATGCGGAACACGCCACGGCCCTGCAGCGTCTCGAGTCCGCCGCCCGTGCCCCCAATCCGGTCGACGCTGCCTTCCCAGGAGAACTTCCGGATGGCAGCCAGCCGCGCAGGCCGCGGGCTGAAGCGGAAGAAGCCGTAGTTGCGCGTGATGCCCCGCCGCGGGACGAAGCCGATGCCGGCGTCGAAGTCCCGGCCGACGTGCAGGCGCGTGGCCTCGACACCCCAGCGGTCGCCCGCGTAGCGGAACTGGCCGAGCAGCGTCGAGTCGGACGCGGCCTCCGACCCGCCGCTCGCGGCGTAGAACGCGTTGACCTCGACGTTCTCGTAGAACCGCAGGAGCGCGTCCACCGCCGCCACGCGGTTGTCGCCGGCGCCGCTGGCGGCAACGGACCGGTGCGTGACCAGCGCGCCGATGGAACTGCGCCGAAAGACGTTGCGGCGGACGCGCCCGACCGAGAAGGTGGTGCCCGGTGCCCCGGCGCGATCGGAATCGGCCGTGCGCATGGTGAACGCGCCGAGGGAGTACTCACCGGCGCGTCCGAGCAGCCGGCCGCCGGCGACGATCGGCACCGTCACGCCGTCGGCGAGCCCGATGCGGCGGCTGAAGTACAGCAGCGGCGTCGGGTCGCCGGCCCCGCGCCCGCCCCCCGGGCCGCTCGCGCCGACGCCCAGGGTGTTCTGCATCTCCAGGAAGAACTCGCGCTTCTCCGGGAAGAAGAGGCTGAAGCGCGAGAGGTTCACCTGCTGGTTGTCCACCTCGACCTGCGCGAAGTCGGTGTTGTAGGTGAAGTCCACGTTGAGGTTGCGGGTCAGGCGATAGCGCGCGTCAACGCCCGCGTCCGCCGAGAGGTCGCCGTGCTTCTGGGGCATGGCCAGCCGGTCGGTCGTCGCGCTGGAGACGACGTAGGGCTTGACCTCGAGCCGGCGCGCCCGCGCCGGCGCCTCGATGCCCACGAGCGTGGCCGCCGAGGACACCTTCCAGATGCCCGCCCCGCCCCACGACGGCGGGATGGCCGTCAGGTAGGACAGCTCGTTCTTCTTCCAGTCGATGCGCTGGACCAGCAGGCCCCACACCTGGGTGCGTCCCTCGGGGAAGCGCAGCGACTGGAAGGGGATGACCATCTCGGTGGTCCAGCCCTGGTCGAATGTCCGGCTCCGCACGTCCCACACGGGGTTGAAGTCGAGGTTGGCGTTCTGGTTCTCGTTCACCAGCAGCGCGTCGCGGACCGCGCCGAGCGCGTTGGTGTTGAAGTAGTACCCGCTCCGGCGGTCGAGGAAGGTGTCGAGCACGACGCCGATCGAGTCGTTGCGGAAGATGCCGGAGTCGTCCTTCCGCATCTCGTTCGCAATCAGGTCCGACGGGTCCGACTTCCAGAATCGTGCGGAGACGTACACGGCCCGCTCGTCGAAGAACACCCACACCTCGGAACGCTCCGTCGCCGGCTGTCCGGCATTGGGTTCCTGCTGAATGAAGCCGCCGAAGGGCGGCGTGCGGAGGTACGCGGCCTCGTCCAGCACGCCGTCCAGCACCAGCGGCTGGTCGAGGCGCTCCGCGCGCACGGTCACGCGGCCCTGGTCGTCACGCGCGATCACCGAGGGTGGCGCCGGGGCCGCCGGCTCCACCGCGGGCGCGGGCGCGTCGCCCGACTCATCGGGCGCCCGCACCTGTGCCGCCCGGGCGGTGACCGGTCCGAGGACCATTGCCGTCATCACGCACACCCACGCCGCGGTCTGCCGTCCACGCGTCACGATCCGCCGCGGCACTCCACGGGCTACTTGATGACGGGGCTCACGTAGCCCACCGGCAGCACCCGGTCCGGATCCGGGCGGATGCTGATGTAGGTCACGTGATCCGGGACTTCCTTCCAGCCGTGGAACATCCCGGCTGGAATGACGACGACATCGCCGGCCGAGACGACGCGCGTCTGGCCGCCGGTACTGGTGCTGGTCACGCTGGGGCCGACGGCGACCTTCACGACCTCGGCGTCCGCCGCCATCGACTGCTCCCCTGCGAGCGTGCCGCCCGTGACCAGCGTGCCGGAGCCGGAGGTGATGTAGTACACCTCCGTCACCAGCGTGTGGCTCAACCCGCGGGTGGGCCCGCCGCTGTCCTTCACCGCATCCCGGTGCAGCACACCCACGGCCACGTTCAGCTTGCCGACGTCAACCACCTTGATCTGGCGGTCGCCGCCGCCTTCGGGCGCCTGCTGGACCGCATCGATCTCCTTCTTCGTGATGGCGGTGGACACCATCGGCTTCGACTGCGTGGCGATCACCGCCACGCCTCCCAGCACCATCACCGACAGCAGCGACACGATCGCTCGTTGCATGACTCGTCCCTCCTGAACCCGGCGTCCGTCGATCGCAGGGCCGCTAGCGTTTGAGCACCCACTTCTGCAGGCAGCCGCCCGACGGGCTCTTGTCACAGCCGGCCGTGAGCCCGGCGAAGACGTTGCCGTGCTCGTCGGCCGCCAGCCCCTCGGGCCTGGTGTCGGGGATGAGGTAGGTGAGGGAGCCGTCCTTCGCGCTGCCGATGCGCACGCCGTTGCGCCACCCCGGGTTCCGGACGCTCGCGCCGCCGCCTTCGGGCGCCATCGGCGGCCCGTCGATGGGGAATCCCGACTCGGAGTCCGACACGATCAGCGTGTCGTCGGCCAGGATCGCCACGCCGCTCGGCCGGCCGAAGTGCCGCCAGTCGTCCACGAACTTCATGTTCTGGTCGAAGATCTGGACGCGGTTGTTCGAGCGGTCCGCCACGAAGAGGCGTCCCTGCGAGTCGAACGCCAGCGAGTGCGGCCCCATGAACTCGCCCGGCCCCTTGCCGAGGCGGCCGAACTCGGAGACGAACTTGCCGTCCTTCGTCAGCCGCACGATGCGATCGCCGTCCTGCTGCGCGGTGGAGGGCCGCGGCCAGTGACCGTCGGCCACGATGATGTCGCCGTTGGGCGCGACGGCACACGCCGTGGGCCCGATGAAGGTGTCGGTGCCCGCCTTCGACACCCCCGGCTTGCCAAGCGTCATCAGGAGCTTGCCGTCGGGGCTGAACTTGTGCAGCGTGAAGCCGCGTCCCTTCGTCGAGGGATCGTCGCGGAACGGCCCGCTGTCGCCGGCCCAGAAGTTCCCGTCCCTGTCGCGGCAGAAGCCGTGTGCCTGGACGAAGACGCCTTCCCCGAAGCTGGCGAGCAGCTTGCCGGATGCGTCGAAGTGGTTGATGGCGGGCTCGGAGCGGAAGTGCATCCACACCCCGCCCTGCCCGTCGGGAATCAGACCGATCGCGGCGCCCCACTTCATGCTCGGGCCGAGCGAGGGCCAGGCGGGCACCATCTGGTACGGATTGCTCATCGCGCTGGGCGAGGTCTGGGCGTGCGGCGTCCCCGCCGCCACCAGCCCGATCGCGCCGAGCGCGAGTACGAGTCGTCCTGTGTGTCGCATCGTCTGTCTCCTGCTAGCGGGGAGGGCCGGCGTCGCCACCGTTGCCGTTGGCGGCCGTCACCTCGGCCGGCGTCGGTCCGACGCCGTTGGGAGGCACCGTCTCCGACAGGCCCTTGTAGAGAAAGCGCTGCACGCGCGCGCCAGGCGCGACCTCGCCGGTGTAGATGTTGCCCTTCGAGTCCACGGCCAGGTGGTGCAGGCCCTGGAAGTCGCCCGGCCGCGCCGAGCGCTGGCCGAACTGGTAGAGGAGCTGCAACGACGTGCGCTCGACGACGGCGATGTGCGAGTTGCCGTAGTCGGCGATGTACATGAACCGCTGCTCGGGGTCGGGCGAGAACGCGATGCCCGCCGCCGAGCCGCTTGCCGGGCCCGCGCGGTTGAGGAACATCTGCGTCACGTAGGTGCCGTCCACCTTGAACACCTGGACGCGCCGGTTCGAGCGATCGGCCACGTAGACGAGCCCGTCCTTCGAGACCTTCACGGCATGGACGGGGCTGCCGAACTGGGGCGCCCCCTGCCCTTCCGTATCGAGGGTCGGCGGCGCGCCTCCGCGCGCGGGCGGGCCCGGCGGCGTCAGGACGTCCTGCGGCTCGTTGCCGAAGGCGCCCCAGGCGCGCTTGAAGGCCGCCGTGTCCGCGTCGAACACCGCCACGCGGCGGTTGCCGTAGCCGTCGGCGACGAAGGCCTCGTTGGTCGCGGGATACACGTAGACGTCGGCCGACTGGTGCACGCTGTCGGTCGCGGCGTTGCCGCCCGGACGCGGCGGGTCGGCCGAGGTCGGGCTCGAGTCACGTCCGCCGATCTGCAGCAGGTGCTGCCCGTCGTGCGTGAACTTCAGCAGCATGTCGTCGTTGCGCCGGAAGAGGGACGGCGCCACCGGCGCGCTGCCGCCGATCCACACGTTGTCCTTGTAGTCGATGGCGATGCCGTGCTCGCTGTCCGGCCAGTCGAAGCCCTCGATGCCGGGACCGCCCCACGCGTTGACGAACGTGCCGGTCTCGTCCAGTTCGAGGACCGGCGGCGCCGAGCGCGCGCGTTCCTCGGGTGCCAGCGTGTTGGGCCGGGACAGCACGAACACGTGATCGCGCGAGTCCACGGCCACCGACGGCACGTGGCCGACGACCCAGTTGTACGGCAGGGCGGGCGGCCGGCCGGGTCCACCTCGAACACCGGCATGCCGGCGCCGGAGAAGGTGGCCGGTGCACCCGCGGAGACAGGCGCCTCGGCCTGGGCCGCGCGCTGCTCGCACGCGGCGCCCGCTGCCAGGACCGCGGCCGCAAGGCCGGCGGCCGCCACCCGGGCGCGCGCCACGCGACGGGTCACTGGCCCGCCTCCCAGTTGGTGTCCCACCGGACGTTGAGCCACGCGACCACCGAGTCCACGTCGCTGAAGCCGTGGTTCAGGTTGGGCGGCACGAAGAACAGGTCGCCCGGCCGTGCGAAGGCATGCACGCCCGTCGAGCGATCCGGCTTGCCGTTCGCGCTCGTGAAGCCCGTGTTGACCACGCCGCCGCCCTCGAGCACGACCCAGGTGTCGATGGTCGTCGGGTGGTGCTCGGCGGACGGCGCCTTGATGCGGCGGATGTTGACGTTGAAGTGGCCGCCCTCGATCATCCGCAGGGTGGACACCTTGTCCTTCTCCATCGTCTGGAGGTACTCGGCGAGCTTTTCCTTCGGGATGTAGACCGCGCGGTCCGTGGGCGCGTACTCGAGCGGCTTCAGCATCGGGCGGCCCGACGGCGCGTTGGCCGGCGGCTTGAGGGTGCCGGCGCCCATGGGCGCCGACTCCGGCCAGTCCACGTCCCAGCGGATGTTCAGCCACGTGATGTTGCCGTTGACACCACTGACGCCGTGCGGCACGCCGGCCGGCACGAACGCCACGTCGCCCACACGCAGCTGGTTGGAGACGCCGCCGATGATCTTGCCCTTCTCCAGCTTGCCGCCCGTCGTCATCGTGCCGCTGCCGTCGATGACCACCCAGAGGTCGATGGTCTTCGGATGGATCAGCGCGGTCTCGGCGTCGGTGATCCGCCGGATGTTGACGTTGTACTTGCCCCCTTCCACCATGCGGAGGGTGGCGAGCTTGTGCGCGTCCATCTCGCTCAGGTACCGCTTGAGCGTCTCGCCCAGGACGTTGACGGAGTGATCCGTCGGGGCCGCCTGGAGGATACGTGCGCCCTGGCCGGGCGCCGGCTGCCGCGCGACGACGAGTGCCCCGAGGCCCAGCACCAGGGCGGCGCCAGCCAGGGTGGCCGCGGCCGCCCGCATCCCGAATCCTTCACGAAGAATCTGACGGTTCATCGGATGTGCCTCAGAAGCTGAACTGCGCGCTGAACTTCAGCAGGCGGCCGTCGAGGATCTGCGTCGGTTGCCGCCACCGCGCCCCGCCGTCGGCCAGGCTGTAGGTGCTGAAGAAGTTGATGACCGGGTTCGCGTTGAGCGCGTTGTAGAGGTCCACGTTCAGCTGCAGGCGCCGGCTGCCCAGGCTGAAGATCTTCGTGCCCCGGATGTCGAACTGCTGGAGGCGGGGACCGAACTGGGTGAAGGGCTCGGCCACCTCGATCGTCACCTGGCGCGTGCCGCCGGCCAGCGGCCGGCCCAGCGAAGGCGCAATCAGGGCGCTCGAGTAGGGGATGTTGGTCGTGTACTGGGGGCCGGGGTTGTTCTGGTACACCACCGCCATCTGGATCCCCTGCCACGGCAGCAGGTAGGCCCAGTTCAGCTTGAACCGGCTCTGGTACGGGTTGTTGATCTTGCAGCGGAACAGGTCCTGCGGCGAGTCCACGACGAAGCAGCGATCCGTGCTGGACGACACCGCGCCGCCGGCCGTCGTGCCGAGCTGCACCGAGTTGCCGATGTTCCAGCCGCCGCTCGCCGTGTGGCCCTTGACGCGCGCCTGGAAGGTCACGTCCACGCCGTTGTAGATGTCACGCTGCGTGCCGTAGTTCTGCGCCAGCGTGACGACCTGATCGACCTGGCCGAACTTGTCCGGGTTGATGTCGTAGAGGCCGCAGAGCTCCGTGCCCCGGATGCCGCCCGGCAGCCGCGGGTCGTCCGGCACGTTCACGCAGTACGGGCTGTAGTCGTCGGGCGTCACCGCGAGGTTGTCCACGGCGAGGAAGTTGCCGTACCACGTGCGGTAGTAGCCGGCGCTCACCGACACGCCTTCCATGAGCTGGCGGTCCACGGCGAGCTGCATCTGCCAGCTGTACCCGCGCTTGCCCCAACCCTCGCTCATGTCCGGATCGGGCACCACGGTGCGGACCACCTGCCCGAAGGTCTGGTTGGCGAGCGCGCCGCACTCGCCGTTGGCGCTGGTGTTGGTGAGGTCGCAGTCGGGGAAGTAGTTGCCGTTGGCGTCGGTCCAGCCGCGCGTCGAGCTCGACACGGCCGAGTTGACCGGCGCGAACGACGTCGCCATGCCAGTCGTCGCGCCGACGATGTAGCGGTTGATGCCGAACTTGACGGCAGTGCCGCCCGTGCCGGTGGGATCCCACACGAGGCCGAACCGCGGGTTGAGGTCCTTCCAGTTCGGCACGTTGTCCAGCGCCTCGAAGCACCGCGCGCCGACGAGGAGGCCGCCCTCCTGGCAGGTCTCGGGCACCGACTCGCGCACCCAGTCGAACCGCAGGCCCGCACTCACCGTGAGCCGGTCCGTCATCCGCCACTGGTCCTGCACGAAGATGCCGAGATCGGGGTTCATCTGCGCCACGACGTAGGTGGGCGCCGCATACTGCGTGAGGCCCGTGGGCACGCCGCGCAGGAACGTGTAGGCGACGGGGATGCCGTTGATCTGCGAGGGCGAGCGGTCGGAGTAGGTGCGATGGCCGCCGCCGAGGCCGAACATCCACTGCGTGCCGACCTTCAGGTTGTGATCGCCGGCGTTGTAGGACACCGAGAAGCGGCCGTTGGTCTGGTGCGACGCACTCAGCGTCCGGACGCCGCCGCCGTTGTAGGTGTAGCCGAAGCCGGTGTCGTTGATCGACACGTTGTCGTCGATCTGCTCGCCGCACTGCGAGTAGTTGCTCAGGTCGAGCTTCGTCCCCCAGTCGCCGAAGTTGAAGCGGCTCACCGTCATGCCGCTCTCGAACAGGATCCGGTTGGACTGCGGGCGCACCCACGTGGCCTGGTAGACCGCGTGCTGCTGGCAGTACGGGCCGTTGCCCTCGACCTTGCTGGTGCCCAGGTTGAGGGCGCCGCTCAGCGAGTCCTGGAAGTTCTTCTGTCGGTCGTACGAGAAGGTGACCTTGTCCTTGGCGCTCAGCTGCGCGGTCAGGCGGATGCCGCCGCCCTTGTCGATCTCGCGCTGGTCCACGGGCGCGCTGAGATCCGGCGCGTAGAGCCACGCATCGGCCGGGGCGCCCACGACCCGGCGGCTGATGTTGGCATCCCGATAGAGGTTGGCCGGGCGGCCCGACACGCCCCAGGCGCGCGCGTGGCCGAAGAACCACACGCGGTCGCGGAGGATGGGGCCGCCGACGGTGAAGTTGGCGTCGTAGATCTTGCGGATGGTGTTGACCTCGGTCAGCCCCTGGTCCCGCAGCTCGTCCGACAGGTTGTTCGACTGCAGCTGGTGGCCCGTCCAGGCGCCGAACACCACGCCGCTGAACGGGTTGCCGCCGTCCTTGTAGACCGAGTTCGACTGGGCGCCACCCACGCCGTACTCGGCCGAGCCCATCGTGCCGACGTCGACGACGATCTCGCTGGCCGCCAGCGGGTTGACGTAGTAGCCGCGGCCGGTGCCTTCGAGGCCGCCCGTGCCGTACGGCAGGCCGGCGGTCAGGGCGTTGTAGATCATCCCTTCCTGCCGCAGCCGCGCGTCCGAGGTCCGCGTGCCGTGGATGGAGATGCGCACCGAGCGCTCGCCCATGCTGCCGCCGACGTCCTGCGCGTTGGGCGGCTGCACCACCGAGGGCATGAGCGATGCGATGCCCAGCGCGCTCTGCGAGGTGGGCACCGCCGACAGCGTCTCGCGCGTGATCGTCGTCCGCTGCGTCGCCGTGGAGGTGTCCACCAGCGGCGTCCGCGCGGACACCGTAATGGTCTCCTCGAGCGTGCTCACCGTCAGCGTCGCGTTGATGGACGCGGTGAAGCCCGAGGTGAGCTGGATGCCCTCCTGCCGCAGCGTCGCGAACCCCGGCAGCATGAACGACACCGCGTAGGCGCCGGGCCGCAGCTCGGTGACGCGGTAGGCGCCGTCGGCCTCCGTGACCGTCGCGCGCACCTTCTCGATCAGCGCGGGGCTCGACACCTCCACGGTGACCCCGGGCAGCACGGCGCCCGATTCATCCCTCACCACGCCGGAAATCGTGCCGGCGCCCGAACCCTGCGCCCACGCAAACACGGGCGCCAACATCACGAGGACCAACGCCCATGCTGGGCGTGCATCTTCCGCCTACATCGGCTCCTCCCACGGCTTCAGACCTCCGAGCGCACATCGCCCCTGCGACGATGTGCAACGCGCCACCCGCTTCAAAAGCGTTGGTTCCCGTCGAGCCGTGCGGTGCGACCGGCGCGTGCTCACGAACGCGCCGATCGGCCGTTGCCGCGCGCTGCCTGTTGCGCATCGGCGACGACGCCCGATCGAGAACCAACGTGGTGGGATGTTCGGCGGAGGGACCGGGTGAATCAATCACCCGAATGAGTAGGATGAGCGGAATTTCTGGGAGCGGGCGGGGTGAAATGCCGCTCGCGCTAACCCGATCGGGTCACGCACTAACCCATATGGATGATGCCGCGGCGCAGCGCATCGACGACGGCGGCCGTGCGATCGGGGACCTGCAGCTTGAAGAAGATGTTCTTCGCGTGGATGCGCACCGTCTCGGCGCTGATCCCGAGCTCGCTCGCGATCTCCTTGTTGTGCATCCCCTTCGCCATCAGCTCCACGACCTCCACCTCGCGCGGCGTGAGCGCCGAGCGGGGCACGCGCGCGGCGAGCGTCGCGGGCGACGTCGGGCGGCATGGGACGGCCCCCGGCGTGCACCTCGCGCACGATCCGGATCAGGTCGTCCGAGAGCGTGCCCTTGAGCAGGTAGGGTGACCGCGCCTGCCTGGATGGCGCGGAACACGTCCTCCTCGCCCTGGTACATGGTCAGCACGATGATGCGCGCCTGGCCGTCGATCGACCGGATGGCCCGAATCGCCTCGAGGCCGCTCATCGTCGGCAGCTGCAGGTCCATCAGCACGATGTCCGGGCGCTGCGCGGTGAAGAGCGCGACGGCTGCTCGCCGGTGGCGGCCGTGGCCACCACCGTCATGTCCGGCTGCAGGTTGATGTTGAGGCTGATGCCCTCGCGGACGACCGCGTGGTCATCGACGCACTGGACGCGGATACGGGCGGTCGGGGTCGGTCACGTGCGTGCGGGCATGAGGAGCGACCATCTCGAGATCCGTGCCGCTGCCGGGTTGGCTGACGAGGGTGAGGTGGCCGCCGATGGCCTGCGCCCGCTCGTGCATGGCCGCCACCCCCAATGGCCGGCCGTCGCGTACGCCGCGTCCTCGAGGTCGAACCCGCAGCCGTCGTCGGCGACGCGAAGCGTGACGGCCTGCTCCGTGTAGCGCAGCTCGAGCCGGACCACGCGCGGACGGCCGTGGCGGACGGCGTTGCTGACGGCCCGCGTGCCACGCGCAGGAGGTGCTCCTCCACCTTGCGCCCGCACGGGCGGGGCGCCCGTGGAGCACGAACTCGAACTCGACCTCGCCAGTGCGCGTGACCGTGCGGCCCATCTCTTCGAGCGTGGCCGCCAGCTCGCGCTGCTCGAGCGCCGGCGAGCGCAGGTCCCAGATGGACTGCCGGGCCTCGGAGACGTCGAACTGGATCTGCCGGCGCACGCGGTCCAGCTGCTGCTTCACGCGCGGGTGCGACGTGTCGAGCTGCGTCGAGACCGCGCTCACCTGCAGCTCGAGCCCGGCCAGGCTCTGGAGCAGCGTGTCGTGAATCTCGCGCGCCTGCGCGCTCGCTCCGGTGAGCACCAGCGAGAACTGCTGGCGCACCTGGCGCAGGCGGAGCTGCCAGACGGCGAGCAGCGCGCCGATGGCCACCGCGATGCAGAGCGCGGCGAACCAGCGCGTCTGGTAGAACATCGGCTCGACCTCGAACGGCGCCACGGCGCCGTAGTCGTTCCACACGCCCTCGCTGCTGCGGGCGATCACGTGGAACCGGGCATTGCCGCGGCGGCAGGTTCGTGAACGACACCACGCGCCTCGATCCCGCGTCGGTCCACGCATCGTCGAACCCCTCGAGCCGGTAGCGGAACTCGACGTGCCGGGGAGAGAAGAACTCCAGCGCCGTACTCGATCTGCAGGTGGGTCGTGCCCGCCGGCAGCACCACCGGTCCGCTGGACTCGTAGGTGCGGCCGTTGGCGGTGATGCGCTCGATCCGCACCGGCGGCGCAGGCCGTGTGGGCGAGAGGCGCTCGGGATCCAGCACCGTGACGCCGTTGGCGGTGACGAACCAGAGGCGCCCGTCCGTGGACCGCACCGCGTTGGGCACCCCCGTTCGCACGGGCATGCCGGCGAGCCCGTCCGACGCGTTGTAGGCGCGGAAGGCGAGGCGCGACTGCGGGTTCCTGAGGACCGAGTCGAACTGCTCGCGGTCCAGCCGCAGGATGCCGCCGCTCGTGCCAATCCACAGGTGGCCGCTCTGATCGCCGACGATGGCGCGAACGGCCTCGGCCGGCATCCCCTGCGAGGCGGTGATGGCGGCCAGCCCCCGTCCTCGAACCGCGTCAGCGCTCCGCGGCGCCGAACCACATGCCGCCCGAGGCGTCCTCTACGCCGCCAGGCGTCGCTGCGATGGAACCGATCGCTGGCGCGCACGATGTGGACGCCGCCCTCGGCGTCGAGCATCGCGATGCCGCCGCCCGAGAGGATCAGCCAGATGCGTTGGGCGCCGTCACCGACGATCGAGTAGACGCTGGAGGCGACCTCGTCCGGCATCCCCGACGCGATCAGCGCCCCGTGCCGCCAGCGGAAGAGGCCGTGGTCGGTGGTGCTGATCCAGATGTCCCCGTTCTCGGCCGCATGGATCGCAATCATCGAGGGCGGCCAGGCGCCGGACCGCAGCGGGACCGGGGAGACCGTGCCTCCGTCGATCATGACCAGGCCCGTGGCCGTGGCCACCCACAGCCGTCCGCGGCGGTCGCCGTGCAGGGCGAGCACGTTGGCGCTCGGCAGCCCCTCGGCGACGCCGTACGGGGTGCGGACACCACCCGCGATGTGCACGAGCCCCGTCATGGTGCCCACCCACACCCCGCCGGCCGGATCGGCCTCGAGCGCCTTCACGACGCCGAGATCGGTCAGCGCGGTGACGCGGCGCCGCGAGAACCGGTGCAGGCCCTGCGTGGTGCCGACCCAGATGTCGCCGTTCCGATCCTCGAAGAGGCTGCGCACCGTGTCGTTGGACAGGCCGTTGTGCGTGCCGACGACCTGCGGCCGGCCGTCGGGCCTGACGAACCACAGTCCCTGTCCGAGTGTCGCGACCCAGAGGTTGCCGGCGCGATCGTGGAGCAGCCGGTAGCCGGTCCCGAACGACTCACCGCTCTCGTCGAGATCCGAGGCGCCGCTGTCGCTGATGCGCGCATACCCGGTGCGCGTGTCCGTGGCCCACAGCACACCGGCCGATTCGCTGAACCCGGTGGGACGCGACGTGACGTGCGGCATCCGCGCGAAGCGCTCGTCCGTGCGGCTTCGCCGGTAGGCGCCCGCGGAGGTCACCGCCCAGATGCCGCCGGTCTGGTCGCGATACGCGGAGAGCACCGGCCCTTCCGGCAGCCCCTGTTCGGGCGCGGTGCGTTCCCACCGATCCCGCACCAGGCGGAAGAGCCCGTCGGCGGTGGCCACGAGCACGGTGCCGTCGGCGTCCTCGAGGATGGTGGTGACGCGCCCGCCGCCCAGTCCGTGCGAGGGACCGTAGTCGGTCACGACACCGTCGAGGATCCGGCAGACGCCGCCGCCCCCGGTGAAGCCCACCCACACGCTGCCGTCACGTCCGGCGAAGATGCTCGAGATCGAGCGCTGCGGCATCGGGTTCTCGCCCGTAGGACGGAAGCGCTCGAACCGGAAGCCGTCGAACCGCAGCAGCCCGCTGACGGTGCCGACCCATAGGTAGCCGTGGAGATCCTGCGCCAGGCCCACGATCCAGCCGCCGAAGAGGCCATCCTCGTCGGTCCAGGACGTGAGCGTGTACTCCTCGAAGATGGAGGGCTCGGCGCCGGCCGGTGCGGGCGCGCCGGCGACCGCCACCGAGAGGAGCGCCGCGATCACCGCGCGGCGCCATGGGCGATGACCGGGGTGTGCCCCGGGGAGCGCCGCGACTGGCAGACGAGTGGGCGAACGCTGCAGGAATCGGAACATCCGCGTCTCCTCCGCCGGGGGGACAGAGGCGGGCGCGCACGCGGCCCTAACCCGAGATGCCCGTTCGGCACGGCGCGGCCCGAGAAGTCGGGTCGCGCGTGGGGTGCGCGCCGGTACTGCCCGAAAATCGAGGGCAGGATAGTGGCCACCCCGTGGGTTGTCAACACACGGCGACGAACGGGCGCGTACGGGACACGAGTGGGAACCGTCTCGTGACAGATCAAGACAGCCCATGTCACGGAAGGTCTCCGGGTGCCGCCAGCCCTCCCGGCCTTTCGCCTCGGGCCGCGGGGCCTCGTTCTTGCACTGACCGGCACATGAGTGAAGCGATCTACCAACGTCCGGCCGACTACGACCTCGAACATGACGGCGACGACCGCGACGTGCGCTTCTACCGCCGGCTGGTGCATCGACTCGGGGCGGCGCGGATTCTCGAGCTGGCATGCGGCAGCGGCCGCGTCACGCTGCCGCTGGCGGCCTGCCTGCCTCCCGACGGCCGCATCGTCGGCGTCGAGCTCGCCGACGAGATGCTGGCCGACGCCCGCCGCAAGCGCGACGACGCGCCCCCGGAGGTACGGGCGCGGGTGCACCTCGAGCAGGGGGACATGTGCCGCTGGCGATCGGACGAGCGCTTCGATCTGGTGCTGGTGGCGTGCTCGTCCATCACGCACCTGCAGACGATCGACGACCAGCTGGCGCTGTGGGAGACCGCGGGCACGCAGCTCGTGCCTGGCGGACGCTTCGTCATCGACGTGACGCTGCCCGACTTCGGCGCCTTCGCCGAGTCGCTGCGGACGCCGCCGCGCGCGCTCACGGAGATCGACCTCGATCAGACCGAGCCGGAGACCGGCGAGCGGCTGATCCGCCAGCGCACCACGCGCTTCGACGCCATCGACCAGCGCGCGGACATCCAGTTCCTGTACGACCGCTTCCATGCCGGGCGCCACGTGGAGCGATACGTCAGCGACTTCACGAGCCACGTCTACTTCCCGCGCGAGCTGCAGCTGCTGTACCGGCTGGCGGGCTTCACGCTCGAGACGATGTGGGCCGACTACACCTTCGAACCGCCGGCCGCAGGTACGCGCGAGGTGGTGCTGTCGGGACGCCGCCCGGGCGCGGCCGTCACGGGTTCCGCAGGCTGAACTCGATCGTGTACGCCGAGGTGCCGCCCATGAAGAACCGCGCCCGGCTGCCGGCCTGCTTGTCGGTGCCCTCGCCGGGCGCGAGGCCGAAGACCTGCGGATACCAGGTGCCGCCCTCGAGGATACGCTCGGGGGCGGACCTCACCGTGGGGTCGTCGAGGGCGGTGGCGAACGACACGTAGATGCCTTCCGGGCCGAACTGCTCGTCCTTCGTCCGGTTGAGCAGCATCACGTATCTCTGGAGGAAGTCGTTCCAGTGGACCGACGCGCCCCAGAACGCATCGTCTTCCGGGTCGTCGTCGTGCCAGGGATGCTGAGGCATCACGAGCGGGGTCCCCGCCGGATAGGTCCAGGTGGGTGCGGCGTCGGCCGTGTCGCCGAACTGGGGAACGGCTGGGAGCCACGCGCCGCCGGACCACACCTCCACGCGGCCGACGGGCTGGTCGCGAGCGGCCCAGAGCAGGCGCCCGATGGCCACGCCCTGCTCGGCGGCCTGGCGCGAGTACTGGCTGAAGAAGAGGTAGAGCGTGACGCCGTCGGGATCCAGCATCACGCTGAGATCTCCGACGCCGCCGACGAAGTACTGATTCGGCGTATCGCACACCTCGCCGCCGGGCGGCGCCTCGAGCACGATGCCGAGGTCTTCCCAGGTACGTCCCTGGTCGGTCGAGCGGGCCGCACCGATGCGCGGCTGCACGCGGTCGGGCCGCCCGCAGAGGAGCGAGGGAATCTCGTTGTGGTAGTAGCCGCACCACGTGCCTTGCGCGTCAGCGACGACGGCCTCCATCCAGAGGCCGTGCTCGGGGTGGGAATGAACGAGACCGGTTCGGCGCTCCCATGCGCCCGATGCGGCTGCTGGCGGCGATGCTCGGCGCGCCGTCGATGGACGTGAGCACGTGCAGCAAGGGCTGGCCGTCCACCATCTCCCAGACGGCCGGACTGTTGGAGTCCACGCGGCCGCTCAGCTCGACCGTGGGCGCGGGCACCAGGCGGGCGGCGGGAACCGCTTCCCGCGCCGCGGCCGGCGGCGCGTGGAGCAGGACGGGAGACACGATGGCAACGACGGTGGCAAGTGTGACAATTGTGCGAGTGGTGGACGGCATGCTGCGGGCGCGAGAGTGCAGGGCCGTGCCGCGCCGGCGCTGACCACGCGGGAGCGCAGGCGGCGGCCGCGCTGTCACCCGCACGCGACGCGGTGTCCCCGTCCACGAACATCGCCGTTCGACGCGCGCGCGCACGGGGCCGACGCCGTGCCCGCGGCGCTGTCACACGTTGCCATCCTTCTGTCACGCGACGGCCACGCGGGTGCCACACATCACCCGTCGCACGCGGGCCCGCGCGCCTGTGAGCCGCAGCTCACCTGTCAGACCACGCGATGCTGAAGGAGACGCCCGACGGGCTGTACTGCGAGGATGGCAACTTCTTCGTCGACCCGTGGGGTGTGGTGCCGCGCGCCATCGTCACCCACGCGCACGGCGATCACGCACGCCCCGGCAGCGCCGCGTACCTGTGCGCACGGCCGGGACTGGACCTCCTCCGGCGACGCGTCGGACCGGAGGCCGTTCTCGAGGGCGTCGCCTACGGGCAGCGAATCACGCAGGGCCGCACGGTCGTGAGCCTGCACCCGGCCGGGCACGTGCTTGGCTCGGCCCAGTCCGCATCGAAGGCCCGGGCGGCGTCTGGGTGGTGGCCGGCGACTACAAGCGCGCGGCCGATCCAACCTGCGCGCCGTTCGAGCCGGTCGCCTGCGACGTGTTCGTCACCGAGAGCACGTTCGGACTGCCCATCTATCAGGTGGACCCGGCCGGCGCGGTCATCCGCGAGCTCGTGGACTGGTGGCAGGCCGCCGGCGAGCGGGCAGGCGGCCGTCGTCTTCTGCTACACGATCGGGAAGGCGCAGCGACTGCTGGCGGAACTGGCGCAGGTCACCGACCGGACGATCCTCGTGCACGGCATGCTGGTCCCGCCCACCGAGATCTACCGCGAGGCCGGCGTGTCCATGGCGCCGACCGAGACGCTCGTGGAGCGGGCACGCGGGCGTTCGCTGGCGGGCGAGCTCGTGCTGGCGCCACCCTCGGCGCGTGGCACGCCGTGGATGCGGAGGCTCGGCGACTACGCCGACGCGCTCACGTCCGGACTGATGCGGGTCCGCGGCGTGCGCCGGCAGCGCGCCTACGACCGCGGCTTCGTCCTGTCCGACCACGCGGACTGGCCCGCCCTCCTGCAGACCGTGGCCGACACCGGCGCATCGCGCGTGCTGGCCACGCACGGCCACGCCGAACCACTGGCCCGCTACCTGCGCGAGCAGGGTCTGGACGCGGGCGTGATCCGCACCGCCTGGGAGGGCGAGCGCGGGATGGACGACGCGGAATGAGGGGCGCCACGTGAACGCCCGTCCACTGCTCTGGGCACTCACGATGGGCCGCACGTCACAGAGCTTCCTCGATGCGGGCTGGGTGGCGGGGCTGATGGCGGCGACACCCGGCGCCGCGCGACCGGAAATGGCCCGCCGCCTCCTCGCCCTCAGTCCGCACTACTTCACGACGCCGCGTGGCGGCCGATCCCGCCAGGCCCATCGTGCCGACGAGTGCCGTCGGATTGCCGCGTCGCGACAGCGCATCTTCGACGCGCTCCTCGCGCCTCGCCTGCCTGCCGACGCCGTGGTGCTCGACTATGGCTGCGGCCCCGGGTTCCTGTCCGCCATCCTCGCGCGTCACGCCGCACACGTGTACGCGGTGGACGTGTCACGCGGCGCGCTCGCCTGCGCGGCCGCGCTGAACGCGGCGCCGAACCTGCGCTACCTGCGCGCGAACGCCGGCGACCTGGCGGCGATTCCCGACGGAGGCGTGGACCTCGCCTGCAGCCTGGCCGTGGCGCAGCACCTGCCGGATACCGTGCTCGCCGACGTGCTGGCGACCATGCGGTCGAAGCTGAAGCCGGGCGGCCTGCTGCTCTGCCACGTGCAGCTCGACGACGCGGCCTGGCGAACCGAGGACGGGTGGCGCACCGACCGGTCTGCCGTCGGCCGCCTCAGGTTCCGCTACGGTCTGCACTGCTTCCGGCGCAGCCACGCCGTCGTCCTTGGCCTGCTCACCGCCGCCGGCTTCGTCGATGCCACGCTGCTGCCCATGGCCAGCCTCACCGATGTGCCCGACGACGACGATGTGTGGCGGCCGGCATGTGGCGGTGGCGCGCCGACGCGCGTGAGTGGCGGGGGCGCTCGCAGCGATGTGCGGGATGGACGAGGGGGCATGAGACGGTTTGCATCGCTCTTCGCCGAGCTGGATGCCACCAACGCCACCTCCCTCAAGGTGGACGCGGTGGCCCGCTACCTCGCCAGCGTGCCTCCCGAGGACGCGGCCTGGGCGGTGTTCTTCCTGCTGGGACGGCGGTTCACGCGCCTGCTTCCGAGGCGTGCCGTTGGCGGGTGGATCGTCGCCGCGACGGGGGTGCCGGAGTGGCTGCTGGGTGAGTGCTACGCGGCGGTCGGCGACGGCGCGGAGACCGCGGCGCTGCTGCTCGACCAGCTGCCGCCAGTGCGCACCACGACGCTGTCGCTGCCGGACTGGGTACAGACGCGCATCCTGCCGCTCGGTGGCCTGCCGGCGGATCTGCAGCGCACGCGCGTGCTCGCGTGGATGGCGGAGCTGGACCGCGTCGAGCGCTTCACGCTGCTCAAGATGCTGACGGGCGAGCTGCGCCTGGGGCTGTCGCACACGCTCGCCGTGCGTGCCATCGCGCAGGCGGCCCGGCTGCCGGCGACCACCATTGCCGCGCGCCTCATGGGCGACTGGACGCCGGACGCCGCGTGGTACCAGCGCCTGGTGGACCCGGGCGTCACCGACGTCGACCACTCGCGACCCTATCCGTTCTGCCTCGCGTCCCCGCTCGATGGCGCCGATGACGCGGGGGGAGGCCTCGACGCGGTCCTCGACGATCCCGGCGCGTGGATGGCGGAATGGAAGTGGGACGGCATCCGCGCGCAGCTCGTGCAGCGCACGGGCCGCGTCTGGCTCTGGTCGCGCGGCGAAGAGCTGATCACCGCACGCTTCCCCGAGATCGCCGCATCCGCCGCGTTCCTGCCAGGCGGGACGGTGCTCGACGGCGAGATCCTGGCGTTCCGGGACGGGCTCCCGCTGCCCTTCTCCGCGCTGCAGCAGCGCATCGGGCGCGAACGGCAGGTGGCACGCCTGGCGCGCGACGTCCCGGCCGTCTTCATGGCCTTCGACGTCCTGGAGCACGGGGGTGTGGACGTCCGCGGCGAGCGGCTGGAGGCGCGCCGGCGGACACTCGACCGGCTGATCGCCGATGTGTCCCGGCATGCGCTCACGCCCATACGCGCCAGCGTCCATGAACCGCCGCGCCTGCCCTTCGACGAGCCGGGCGACGCGGAGGCGAACGCACCCGCGCCACTCCAGGCGTCACCGCTGCTCGACGTTCAGACCTGGGTGGACGCGGCGGCGCTGCGCCGCACGTCGCGCGCACGCAGGGTCGAGGGGCTGATGATCAAGCGGCGCGTGTCGGCGTACGGCGTCGGCCGGCGCCGGGGCGACTGGTGGAAGTGGAAGATCGGCCCGCACACCATCGACGCCGTGCTCATCTACGCGCAGCCCGGCTCCGGCAAGCGCGCGAGCCTGCTGACCGACTACACCTTCGGGTTGTGGGACGGTGGCGAGCTGGGTACCGGTGGCCAAGGTACTCCGGGCTCACCAACGAGGAGATCGGGAGCTGGACCGCTGGATCCGGCGCCACACGGTGGCCCGGTTCGGGCCGGTGCGGCACGTCGAGCCAGTGCAGGTGTTCGAGCTGGGGTTCGAGGCCGTGGCGCGCTCCAGCCGCCACCGGTCCGGCGTCGCCGTCCGCTTTCCGCGCATGTTGCGCTGGCGGACGGACAAGCGGCCGGACGAGGCGGATACGCTGGAGTCGCTGCGGCGGCTGGCGCCGGCGGGCGGATCGTGAGCGCCCACGCCACCGGGCGCGGTCCCGGCGCCTCGAGGGTCCGCAGCCCGACGATCGTGGGCGCTCGCGATCGGCCTCGCGCGTCAGGCCGCGGTGCCCAGCGCCTGGCGGATCGACGCCAGCAGCAGGGCCGAGTCGTAGGGCTTCTCGAAGAAGGCCGCGGCGCCCATCGCGTACGCCTGTTCCTCGAGCCCCGCCTTCTTGCTCGCCGTCATCACGATGAACTGCACCGGCGACGACACCACGTTCTTCATGCGCTCCGCCACCAGGAAGCCCCGCCGCCCGGCAGGCCGAGGTCGAGGATGACGAGGTCGGGCTTCAGCTTGACGGCGACCGCCACCGCCTGGACGGCGTCGGCCGCCGAGTGCACTTCGTAGCCTTCCGCCTTGAGGCGCACGCCGAGCGCCATCGCGATCTTCCGGTCGTCCTCGACAATCAGAATCGTGCTCATGATCCCGCTCCTGAATCGACATCCGCGTCGACGTTCTCGACCGCCGGCTGCCCGGTGTTCTCCTCCGCCGGCAGCACGAACCGGAACGTGCTCCTGCGTCCCGGCGTATCTCCAGCCCGAGCTCGCCGCCGTGCAGCTCGACGAACTCCCGGCACAGGAACAGCCCCAGCCCCATGCCCTGCTCGGTGGCCGCGTCGCCGGTCTGGATCTGGTCCAGACGGTCGAAGATCCGCTGCTGCTGGTGGGGGCGATGCCGGGCCCGCGTCGCTGACGCTGATCCGCTGGCCGCCGATTTCCTCGTCGAGCGTGATGGCCACACTGCCGCCGGGCCTGGTGAACTTCGCCGCGTTGTTGAGCAGGTTGGTCACCACCTGCACGATGCGCTGGCGGTCCACGTCGATGTCCGGCAGGCCCTGCGCGATGCGCTGGCGAATCCGGACGTGCCGTTCCTCGTAGTTGGGCTGCACGGATCGCACCGCCACGCACACGATGTCGGCGAGGGACGCGGGCGCCTTCTTGAGCGACATCTTCCCCGTCTCGAGGCGCGAGGCGTCCACGAGGTCGTCCAGGCACCGGCGCATCTGGTCGCAGCTCTCGCGCGCGAGCGACAGGAACTCGGTCTGCTGCCCGGTCACGGGCCCGGCCGGGCCGTCCAGGGTGAGGCACACCAGCTCGCGGGCAGACGTCAGCGGCGTCTTCAGCTCGTGCAGAGCATGTGGTAGAAGGCCTCGATCTGCTGGTTGCGCTCCTGCAGCATCTGGGTCGTCCGCTCGCGTTCGCGCGTACGTTCCGCGACGCGCTCTTCCAGCATCACGTTGAGCTGGCTCATGCGCTCGGCGAACTCCCGCTGCTCGGTCACGTCGTGCAGGAACGCAATCCGCGCCGGCTGGCCGCGCCACGTCACCGGCACCACGCGCATCGTCGCCACGCCGTGCCCCGTG
Organism: Vicinamibacterales bacterium; assembly: GCA_041394685.1. Lineage (GTDB taxonomy): Bacteria > Acidobacteriota > Vicinamibacteria > Vicinamibacterales > UBA2999 > VFZN01. The sequence goes on along the minus strand of JAWKHU010000081.1, from coordinate 885 downwards.
CCGCGCCGGATGTCCACCTCGATTTCCTCATGCGCCGCGAGCGGGAGCCCGAACGGGTGGCCGACGAAGTCCTCGGCAGTGCGGCCGAACATCGCCGCGCCGGGCGGGTTGACGAACTGCACCGTGCCCGCCTCGTCCACCACGATCGCCGCGTCCGGGTGCATGTCGATGATCGTCCGCAGCCGCTCGCGGCTGTCCACCAGCTCGCGCGTGCGCTTGCGGAGCGCGGTCATGATGGCGAGCCGCTCCACGGCAAAGCGGATCGAGCGCGCCAGCATGGCCGGGCTCAGGCCCTTCGGCAGGCAGTCGAGCGCGCCCGCAGCCAGCAGGTCGCGCGTCAGCGCGTCGTCGGCCTGGCCGCTGAGGATGACGATGGGCACTTCGGGCGCTGCCTCGCGCAGGCGGGTGTAGGTCTGAAGGCCCTCACTGTCGGGCAGGTTCAGGTCCACGATGGCCACGTCGTACGACTCGCCGCCCACCAGCGCCGTCCCCTCCGCCAGTGTCTCGGCCGGCGTGACCTCGAACTCCATGGCAAAAGTGGACTTCAGGCTGTCGATCAGCATGAAGGTGTCGGAGGGCGAATCTTCGAGCAACAGGACGCGAATCACGACGGCTGCCTCCCGGCCCGGGAGCGGTCCCACACGGTCCTTGCCCCGCCGTGGTAACTGGAGCACAATCGGGAACGTGATGGTCCTTCCGGCCTGCCAATTCGGCGCACGGATCCGGAAGCCGTTACGCCTCCCTCCTGGACCGCATTGCTCCCACGTCCATGCCCCTGTCTAGGCCCTCGCGTCCGCGCGTGATCCTGCTCGCCGAGGACAATGAGGCGGACGTGTGCCTGGCGCGCGAAGCCCTGGCCGAGCTGGGTACGGGTGTCGACCTGCG
>JAWKHU010000080.1:0-28983 GCA_041394685.1 Vicinamibacterales bacterium | reverse complement strand
GCCGACGCCGCGTCGAGCGCCAGGCCGGGTTGCCGGGTGGCGTGGAACGGGCTGTTCCGCGCCAGGACCCGGCGGGTGCCCGGTTCGTGCTCGACGCGGGCACTGGCATCAACCATCAGTCATTCGATGCGGCGCGACGTTGCTCGCGCGTTCGGTCGCCGTACACACGAAGGCCCGGGTCGCCGTGCGGCAGACCCGGGCCTCGTGGGACTGCGGTGCCGTCAGCCTAGCAGGACAGGCACTTGTGGTTGTTCTTGGCGCCGAGGCTCTCGAGGTAGGCGATCACCTCGGGCCAGGGCTGCACGCGCTGGACCGGGCCGTTGGCCATGTCCACCGTGGTCTGGCCTTCGCGGTTCACGGCCAGGGGGTCCGTGCCCTTCGACACCAGGTACTTCACCATCTCGAGGTCTCCGCGCGCGGCTGCTTCGTGGATGGCGTTGTTGCCCTCGTGGTCGCGGGCGTTCGGGTCGGCCCCGGCCACCTCGATGAGGAACTTCACGCCGGCCAGCATGCCGCCGGGCGCGAAGCGGTGCGAGTTGCCGGCGAAGCCCTCGCCGTAGCCGTAGCCGGCCGCGGCCAGGAGGGCCGGAATCCCGGGGCCCGCCACCGGCACCGGCGGCACGCCCGACACGTCCTGGATCACGCGCCGGCCGGCGTCACCGAACTCGCCGCGCTCGGGCGGTTTCTGGGTGGGGATGTGCGGGTCGGCGCCGTAGGACATCAGGAGCTTCATGCCCTCGACGTCGGCGGCGTACGCGGCGCGCCAGAAGGCGGTGGAGCCCGTCTCCTCCACGCCCGACTGGTCGAAGTTGTAGTTGGAGTACCACACCTTCTTGTTCACGCGGGCGTTCGGGTCGGCGCCCTTGTCGAGCAGGGCCTTCATGAACTCCAGGTAGCCGACCTTCTGGTTCAGCTGCGCGCGCGGCTGCGGATAGCCGGCCCGAGGCGCCCACTGCAGGTTGATGGTGGCGTAGAGCGGCGTGACGCCGTTCTCGGCCGCCAGGTTCGGATCGGCGCCCCGGTCCAGCAGCGCCTTGGCCAGGTCGAACTGGCCGTTGACCGTCGCCACCAGCATGGCCGGGACCAGGTCGCCCTTCTTCCGCTGGTTCACGTCCACGCCGGCGTCCAGCAGGGCCATCGCGACGTCCATGTAGCCCTGGCGCGCCGCGTAGAGCAGCGGCGTCATGCCGCCCTGCGTGTGCACCTGCTCGTTGAAGAGATAGCCGCGCTCGAGACCGGGCGTGCGGGGCTGGGTGGAGCGCGCCGAGGGCCGCGCCGGCGACGGGCCGCGGGTCTCGGGCTTCGCCGCGAGGTTCCGGCCGTCGGGGTTCTGGCCGTTCGCGCTCAGCGCCATCAGGTCCGTGACCTTCGTCGCGGCGTTCTTGTCCGCGCCCTTCGCGATGAGGAGCTTCACCACGTCGAGCCGGTTCGCGGCCGCCGCGAAGATGAGGGGCGTCTGCTCGCGCTCGGACTCCACGGCGTTCACGTCGGCGCCGCCGTCGATGAGCGCGGTCACGGCCGCCGTGTCGCCGGAGCCGGCGGCGAACATCAGCGCCGTGGCGCCCGTGCTCGTCCGCGCGTCCACGTCGGCGCCGGCCTTGACGAGCAGCTGCACGACCGCGCCGCTGCCGCGCTCGGCGGCCAGGTGGAGCGGCGTGATTGCGCCGAAGCGCGTCGTCGCCCGGACGTTGGCGCCGGCCACGACGAGGGTCTTCGCGATCTCCTCGTTGGCCTGTCGGGCCGCCCAGTGGAGGCCCGTGACGCCGTCGCCCTGCGCGGCGTTCACGTCGGCGCCGGACTTGAGCAGCGCGCGCACGGTGGCGAGGTCGCCGGACATCGCCGCGTCGGGCACCGTCTCGCCCGATGCCCCGAGCACCGCCGCCAGGGCCAGCGCCCCGGCCGTGCCTGCCGCGAGAGTTCCAAACAGTCGTCGCATGTGCATCGCTCCTAGTCGGCCGCGGCCGTCGTGTCCTGGACGGCGTTGAGGTCGAGCCTGCCGCTGCTGTCGCCGAAGCTCGCGTCGTCCTGTCCGAGCTTGTGCAGGACGTCCACGAAGGTGTTGGCCATCGGCGTGCCGTCGGCCGCCTTGATGTGGAGGCCGCCCTTGAGTGCGCCGCCGGCGTGTCCCGCGAAGAGCAGCGGGCAGCGCCGGTGGTTGTGGACGTTCGGGTCGCCCATCGGCGAGCCGTAGATGATGAGGGTGTTGTCCAGCACCGTGCCGTCGCCTTCCTTCATCGACGCCAGCTTCTCGATGAAGTGCGGCAGCAGGCTCACATGGTACTGGTTGATCTTGGCGAAGTCGCGGATGCGGTCCTCGCGAGCGTTGTGGTGGCTCGCGTTGTGGAAGCCGGTGGTGACCCCGGTGGACGGGAACACGCGGCCGGATACGTCACGCGACATCTTGAAGGCGAACACGCGGGTGATGTCGCTCCCGAAGGCCAGGGCCTGCAGGTCGAACATCAGCCGGACGTGCTCGTCGTAGGAGTCCGGCACGCCCACCGGAGCGCCGGGCAGCTCGCGCTCCTGGCCGCTGGAGTTGAACGCCTCCACCTTCTGGATGCGCCGCTCGATCTCGCGCACGTCCTCGAGGTAGTCGTCCAGGCGGGCGCGGTCGGCCGCGCCGATCCGGGCCTTCAGCCGGGTGACCGAGTCGGTCAGGCCGTCGAGGATGCTCTTGTCCTCGCGCCGGCGCTGGGCGCGTTCTTCCTTCGTGGCGCCCACGCCGAACAGCTGGTCGAAGACGGTCCGCGGATCGCGAATCATCGGCAGCGGCGTCTCGGCGTCGGCCCAGCTGATGGAGTCCGTGTAGACGCAGGAGTAGTTGTATTCGCAGCCGCCGGCCTGATCGACCGGCTCGATGCAGAGCTGCATCGAGGGAATCGGCGTGTCCTGTCCGACGCGCTGGGCGTAGAGCTGGTCCAGCGAGACGCCGGCGCGGACGTCCGAGCCCATCGTCTGCTTCGGGTGCGCCTGGGTCAGGAACACGGCGCTCGCGCGGAAGTGATCGCCGCCGATTTCCGGCGTGGTGAACGCCTCCGCCTGGCGCAGGTCCGTGTTGCTCACGATCGTGATGTGCTGCTTCACGCCCTCGAGCGGCGCGAGCGATCCCGGCGACAGGTCGAAGTCCCGGCCGGTGGCCGCGGGCGACCACAGGTTGGTCTTGATGCCGTAGGCGGTGCTGCCCGCCGACCCGTGCACCATCTCCAGCGCGGCGAGGCGGACCTTGCTGGCGGCGGCGGTCTTGGCCCACGCGGTGCTGGCCGGCACCATGGCGTCGAGGAACGGCAGGGCCGCCGTGACGCCCAGGCCCTTGAGGACGGTGCGACGGGACAGGTGGCGCTTCGTGATCAACATGGGGTCTCCTGCGGTTCCTACTGACGGGCTCCGGCCGCCTCGGTCGTCGCCGGCGTGGGGCCGGGCATGCTCATCCTGAACGCCTGACTCTTCGCGATGCCCATCACGAGCGACGAGATCTTGTAGTCGTGCTTCGCCGCGTCGCGGTTGATGGCGCGCACCGTGGGCATGTCGAACGACTCCACGCGCCGTCCGAGCGCGTAGGTCATCAGGCTCTCGGTGAAGCTGTTGAGCATGGCGTCCTTCTTGCCGAGCAGCGCCCGGCGCAGGCCGTCGGCGCCGTTCAGCGCCGTGCCGTCGTACATCTCGCCGTTCGCGTCCACGGGCACGCCGTTGTCCTTGATGCGGTACTGACCCGTCACGTCGAAGTGCTCGAGCGCCAGGCCGAGCGGGTCGATCACGCGGTGGCACGACATGCAGGCCGGGTTGGACCGGTGCTGCTCCATGCGCTCGCGCACCGACAGCACCTTGCCGTCCTGCGCCGCGGCCGTCGCGTCGAGCGTCGGCACGTTGGGCGGCGGCGGGGGGGGCGGCGAGCCGAGCATCACCTGCATGATCCACTTGCCGCGCTGCACGGGCGACGTGCGGTCGGCCACCGACGTCATCATGAGCACGCTGCCCTGGGTGAGGACGCCGCGCCGCCCCTCGGGCAGGGCCACCCGGCGGAACGCCGTGCCCTGGACGTTCGGGATGCCGTAGTGGCGGCCCAGGCGCTCGTCCACGTAGGTGTAGTCGGCGTTCAGCAGGTCCAGCACGCTGCGATCCTCGCGGACGAGGCTGGCGAGGAAGAGCTCCGTCTCGCGCTTCATCGACTCGGTGAGCGACTGATCCCACTGCGGGTAGAGCACGCCGTCGGGCCGCACCTTGTCCACGTCCTGCAGGCGCAGCCACTGGGCGCCGAAGCGCATGGCGAGGGCCTCGGCGCGGGGATCGGCCAGCATACGCGCGACCTGCTTCTCGAGCGTCGCCGTGTTCTGCAGCGTGCCGCTCGTGGCCGCCTTCACGAGCTCGGCGTCCGGCACCGTGCCCCAGATGAAGAAGGAGAGGCGCGAGGCCAGCTCGATGTCCGCGATGCGGTACGGGCCGGTCGCGTTGGCGGGCGCGCTCTCGACGCGGAAGAGGAAGCGGGGGTTCGCCAGGATGCCCTGCACCGCCATCCGGATGCCCGATTCGAAGTCCCCGTCCTTGCGGCCCTGCTCGTAGAACTTCATCAGGTCGGCCATGTCGGCCTGCCCCACCGGGCCGCGGTACGCCTGCAGGGCGAGCCGGCGGATCGTCTCGGTGGCGCAGGGCATCTCCTCGCCCGGCGCGGTCGGCCGGCACTGGAACACGCGGCGCCGGCTCGGCGTGTCCGACACGCCCGTGGTCGTCATCGGGCCTTCGATCACCACGTCCTGCAGGTGGGGCAGCGCCGTCACGCCGAACCCGGTGCCGATCCGGAGGTCCACCAGCGTGTGGTCGATGGGGGCCATCAGGTCGTCCACCGGGCCCACGAAGCGCGGCACGAAGGCGGCCGCGATCTTGTGCGGGCCGGCCGTGATGTGCACCGCGGGCGCCTCGATGACGAAGCCCTGCTCGGTGGCGTCGCTCATCGTGGCCGGCACCTCGAGCACCGTCGCCCGCTCGCCGTCGAGCGAGATCTCCAGCAGCTCGTCGCTCCCGGCCGTCGCGATCGACGTGTTGCCGAAGAGCTCGCCGCTGATCGTGTGCTGGAGCATCGCCTTGAAGACGTAGTCGCCGTCGGCGGGGAAGTTGTGCGTCACCACGAGGCCGCCGCGGGAGCCGAAGGGCGCGCCCTCCACGTAGCCCATCTGCGACTCGGTCTGGAGCACGCGGTAGGTGGCGTTGGTCGGCGAGGCGTGCCGGTCGCCGATGGCGAGGCGGCTCACCTGGGACGCGGCGCGGAGGTAGCCGTCGAGCAGCGTGGGCGAGAAGGACTGCGCCTCGGCGATGTTGTCGAAGCCGTGCGCCTGGGTGTCGGCGGGCAGGTAGGGCGTGACGTCGACGTCGAGGTCCAGCAGGTCCCGCACCGCCGCGGTGTACTCGGCGCGCGTCAGGCGCTGGAAGGGACGCCAGCCCGGGTTCGGGTTGGACGCCGCGAACTCGTCCATGCGCGTCTCGAGGGCCGCCGTCAGCCCGGCGATGGCCTCCGGCTCGGGACGCTTCGCGCCCGGCGGGGGCATCATGCCCGCGCGCAGCTTGCGGATCATCTTCTCCACCACCGTGCGCTGTTCCTGCGCGTGCATGGCGTCGAAGTTGGCCAGCGACAGACCGCCGGCCTTGCCCCGCTCGCTGTGGCAGGTCGCGCAGTAGGTCGTGACCAGGCGCGTCTGCTCGGCGGCCACCATCGTCGGCGACGAGGGCTGGGCCGGCCGGGCCGCCGCACGCGGCGCGGGCGCCTGCGTGAAGGCCGTCCGGGCCGCCTGCGCCAGGGGCGCCGGCATTGCCGTCTGACTGAGTGGGTTACGGGCCGAGAGCCCGATTCCGAGCAGCGCCACTCCGGCTGACGCCAAGAACACTACGTGCTTCATCAACCACCCCCGCACGACGCCCGACGGCCGCAGCGTGTCTTCGGAGCGGCGGCGCAGGCGCCGACCGCAGGTCGTTAATTATGCCGTAAGAAAACCACAATCCGCGCCGCGGGCGCTGCCACGTTCCGTCGCGGTTTGTCTCTGGCTGTCACTCCCCGGTGCCGCGTCGACGGGGCCCGCCGCCGGGGCCGTCGGGTTGGCCGCTCCGGCCGCCCGATGCAGGCCGTCGCCGTGTCGACGTGGCTGACTTCTGGCGCGAAATTGCAGTCGATTCCCCCCTGCCGGCCCGGGTTCCCCTGAATGGCTGAGGGCCACCGTTCCACGTACGATCCGCGCGGCCCGGAAGAGGTAACGCGCCGCTGCCGCCGGCCTGGGAGGCACGAACTGATGACGTATCTACGCACGGCCTGCGCCTGGATGGCGCTGGTGGCCTGGCTCGCCCCGGCGGCGGTCCACGGCCAGACCACGACGGGGACGATTCTGGGTGAGGTGAAGGACTCGACGGGCGGGACGCTGCCCGGGGTGACGGTGACGGCCGTGAACCAGGCCAACGGCCTGACGCGCGAGACGGTGACCGACGGGGTCGGGAACTACCGGTTCGCGGCGATGCCGGCCGGGCTCTACACGGTGAAGGCGTCGCTGACGGGGTTCAAGGAGGCGACGCGCGCGGACGTGCGGCTGGCGATCAACTCGCAGGTGGCGGCGCCGTTCGTGCTCGAGGTCGGCGGGCTGGAGGAGACCATCACGGTCACCGAGCAGGCGCCGCTGGTGAACACGACGGAGAACGTGGTGCGGACGCTGGTGGACACGCAGCAGATCGCGAGCCTGCCGCTGAAGTCGCGGGACTTCCTGGACCTGACGCTGCTCGCGCCGGGCGTGGTGACGGACCAGGGGTCGGCGTCGGGCGGGCAGACGGACTCGATCTCGTTCGGGGGGATGAGCGAGAACTACAAGTCGATCTGGCTGGAGGGCGTGGACTTCAACGACGAGGTGACGGGCGGCGGGAGCTCGCTGTCGTCGGCGACGCGCATCGCGCTGGCGCAGGAGGCCATCCAGGAGTTCCAGGTGATGGCGAATTCCTACTCGGCGGAATTCGGGCGCTCGGCCTCCGGCGCCGTGAACATCCTGACGAAGTCGGGCGGGAACGCCGTCCACGGCTCGGCGTTCTACTTCCGGCGCGACGACGCGTTCGACAAACCGAACTACTTCGCCGAGGACGTGCCGCCGTTCAAGATCGAGCAGTACGGCGCGACGGTGGGCGGGCCGATCAAGCAGAACAAGCTCTTCTACTTCGCGTCGTGGGAGAAGCGGGCCAACGACCGCTCGGTGCAGGTCAACATCCCGACTTCGATCCTCGACTTCGTGAAGGGCCTCGGCTACGACACGCGCACCGACGTCCCGGTGACCACCGACGAGCACAACCTGTTCGGCAAGCTCACCTACCTGGCGTCGTCCAGGCACAGCGTGAACGCCACCTACATGTACGACCACCGCGACCTGTTCAACCAGCAGACGGGCGGGGACAGCGCGGGCGACCACGGCTACGACGATCAGCGCCGGGCGTGGTTCTTCGTGGGCAACCTGACGTCGGTGCTCCGGACCAACATCGTGAACGAGCTGCGCGTCAGCTCCTCGCACCAGGCGCTCGACCGCGTGCTGCCCGCCGGCTCCACCTCGAAGCCGGAAATCCGGTTCCCGGCCGTGGATTTCGGGCGCGCCAGCAACATCCCGCAGTCGCGTACCCAGGACAACCTCATCGTGACCAACGCCACGACGATCAACTTCGTGGCCAAGGGCACGCACGACCTGAAGGTCGGGTTCGAGATCAACCACGTGCCCACGACCAGCAAGATCAACCAGTCGTTCAACGGGCTGTTCGAGTTCCTGCGCGACCAGCCCGTGATTCCGGGCGACCTCACGACGCTGCCGTTCCGCTTCACGCAGGGCATCGAGCTGCGCGGCGAGCTGGCGGCGATGACGCGCGACGTGGACATCTACTCCGCGTTCATCAACAACCAGTGGCAGCCGGCCAACAACCTCACGATCAACCTCGGCGTGCGCTACGACTGGCAGTACTGGCGCGGCGACCTGAACGGCCAGGACATCCCGAAGGACGTGAACATCGAGGAGTTCTGGGTGCGCCTGACCACCGGGGACCTGCGCGGCCAGAACTTCAAGGCGGCGCCGAACGACCTCGACAACATCGCGCCGCGGCTGGGGCTCACGTGGGACATGTTCGGCAACGGCCGGACCGTGTTCCGCAGCGGCTACGGCATCTACTACGACCAGATCAACACGACGACCATGCGCGGCGTGGTCGCGGGCTATCCGGGCTTCATCACCAGCCAGATCGCCAACGACTCCCGGTCGGGCGCCCGGCTGCCGAACGACTTCTTCCCGAACCTCCCGACGGGTCCGCTGCCGGCGTCGGTCGGGTCGTCGTTCCGCATCCCGAGCCCGACGGCCGAGTCGCCGTCTCGCACCAGACGACGGCGGGCGTGACCGCCAGCTCGGCAGCAACTAGCGGCGTCGTTCGACTACATGCGCGGCGAGCGCTTCCGCTGACCGTCAACGTGAACGCGCGCCAGGCCAATGGCACGTTCCCGATCGTGGCCTCGGGCCTGCGGCTGCTGCTGTATGACGACTCGGCGCCCATCCGCATCCACCAGGCGCAGTTCCGCCTGCAGAAGCGCTTCGCCAACCGGCTGGGCGCTGTTGGGCTACACGCTCGGCAGCGCCAAGACCATCGCCAACAACGGCACACCCTCCAACAAGTACGACCTGATGGCGGACTGGGGCCCCACGAGCAACGACGTGCGGCACCGCTTCGTCAGCAACGTGATCTACGAGCTGCCGTACCAGATCCAGTTCGGCACGATCCTCACGGCCAACTCGGCGCCGCCGTACAACGTCACGCTCGGCACCGACGCCAACCGCGACGGCGACAACAACGACCGGCCCGCCGGCGTCGGCTTCAACTCGGCGCGCGGCGATGCCTTCTTCCAGCTGGACCTCCGCGCCTCGAAGAAGGTGACCCTCGGCAAGGTGACGGGCGAGATCCTGTGGGAGATGTACAACGTCTTCAACACGGTCAACTTCAACAACTACAACGGCAATCGCGCCTCGGCCGCGGGCACCACGGCGACCGGGCGGCCGACGGGCTTCGGCACGCCGCGGCAGGCCTTCGATCCGTTCCAGGCGCAGCTGGGCTTCAAGCTGACCTTCTAGAAGGCCGGGCCCCGGGGACCCCGGGGCCACCGACGCACGGCGGGAACCGGATCCGCCCTCCCCATCACGCGGGCCGGCTGTTCAGGCAGCCGGCCCGTGGCATGTACGGCGCCGCCCCACTGGGACCCCGGTTTCCCGCCATGGCAGGCAGTAGCACGTGCCCAGGCGATTCGGTATTGAGCCCATCGAAAATATGGGATCAATGCGTCCTGGAAATGACCGAGATGAGCCGTTTCCCGGCTAAAATCCCCGGGGCCGATCGCGGGCGTGTGCCACCGCCCCGTTGAATCCGGACACACATCGGCCTGGAGGCACGAACACATGAGGTATCTACGCACGGCCTGCGCCTGGATGGCGCTGGTGGCCTGGCTCGCTCCGGCGGCGGTCCACGGCCAGACCACGGCGGGGACGATTCTGGGCGAGGTGAAGGACTCGACGGGCGGGACGCTGCCCGGGGTGACGGTGACGGCCGTGAACCAGGCCAACGGCCTGACGCGCGAGACGGTGACCGACGGGGTCGGGAACTACCGGTTCGCGGCGATGCCGGCCGGGCTCTACACGGTGAAGGCGTCGCTGACGGGGTTCAAGGAAGCGACGCGAGCGGACGTGCGGCTGGCGATCAACTCGCAGGTGGCGGCGCCGTTCGTGCTCGAGGTCGGCGGGCTGGAGGAGACCATCACGGTCACCGAGCAGGCGCCGCTGGTGAACACGACGGAGAACGTGGTGCGGACGCTGGTGGACACGCAGCAGATCGCGAGCCTGCCGCTGAAGTCGCGGGACTTCCTGGACCTGACGCTGCTCGCGCCGGGCGTGGTGACGGACCAGGGGTCGGCGTCGGGCGGGCAGACGGACTCGATCTCGTTCGGGGGGATGAGCGAGAACTACAAGTCGATCTGGCTGGAGGGCGTGGACTTCAACGACGAGGTGACGGGCGGCGGGAGCTCGCTGTCGTCGGCGACGCGCATCGCGCTGGCGCAGGAGGCCATCCAGGAGTTCCAGGTGATGGCGAACTCCTACTCGGCGGAATTCGGGCGCTCGGCGTCGGGTGCCGTGAACATCCTGACGAAGTCGGGCGGGAACGACATCCACGGCTCGGGCTTCTACTTCCGGCGTGATGACGCGTTCGACAAGCCGAACTACTTCGCCGAGAAGGTGCCGCCGTTCAAGATCGAGCAGTACGGCGCGACGGTGGGCGGGCCGATCAAGCAGAACAAGCTCTTCTACTTCGCGTCGTGGGAGAAGCGGGCCAACAACCGCTCGGTGCAGGTCAACATCCCGACCTCGATTCTCGACTTCGCCAAGAGCCTCGGTTACGACACGCGGACGGACATCCCCGTGACCACCGACGAGCAGAACGTGTTCGGCAAGGTCACCTACCTGGCGTCGGCGCACCACACGGTGAACGGCACCTACATGTACGACCACCGCGATCTGTTCAACCAGCAGACCGGTGGCAACAGCGCCGGCGACCACGGGTACGACGACCAGCGGCGCGCCTGGTTCTTCGTGGGCAACCTGACATCGGTGCTCCGGACCAACATCGTGAACGAGCTGCGCGTCAGCTCCTCGCACCAGGCGCTCGACCGCGTGCTGCCCGCCGGCTCCACCTCGAAGCCGGAAATCCGGTTCCCGAGCACGCAGTTCGGCCGCGCCAGCAACATCCCGCAGGCGCGCGTCCAGGACAACCTCATCGTCACGAATGCCACCACCGTGAACTTCGTGGCCAAGGGCACGCACGACCTGAAGTTCGGGTTCGAGATGAACCACGTGCCCACGACCAGCACCATCAACCAGTCGTTCAACGGGCTGTTCGAGTTCCTGCGCGACCAGCCCGTGATTCCGGGCGATCTCACGACGCTGCCGTTCCGCTTCACGCAGGGCATCGAACTGCGCGGCACGCTGTCCGAGATGACGCGCGACGTGGACATCTTCTCGGCGTTCGTCAACAACCAGTGGCAGCCTCGGAACAACCTCACCATCAACCTGGGCGTGCGCTACGACTGGCAGTACTGGCGCGGTGACCTGAACGGGCAGGACATCCCGAAGGACGTGAACATCGAGCAGTTCTGGGTCCGCCTCACCACCGGCGACCTCGTCGGCCAGAACTTCAAGGCGGCGCCGAACGACAAGAACAACATCGCGCCGCGGCTGGGGCTCACGTGGGACGTGCTCGGCAACGGCCGGACCGTGTTCCGCAGCGGCTACGGCATCTACTACGACCAGATCAACACGACGACCATGCGCGGCGTGGTCGCGGGCTATCCGGGCTTCATCACCAGCCAGATCGCCAACGACTCCCGGTCGGGCGCCCGGCTGCCGAACGACTTCTTCCCGAACCTGCCGACGGGTCCGCTGCCGGCGTCGGTCGGGTCGTCGTTCCGCATCCCGAGTCCCGACGCCGAGTCGCCGTACTCGCACCAGATGACGGCCGGGGTCACGCACCAGCTCGGGAGCAACTACGCGGCGTCGTTCGACTACGTGTACATGCGCGGCGAGCACTTCCCGCTGACCCGCAACGTGAATGCCCGCCAGGCCGACGGCACGTTCCCGATCGTGGCCTCGGGCCTGCGGCTGCTGCTGTATGACGACTCGGCGCCCATCCGCATCCACCAGGCGCAGTTCCGCCTGCAGAAGCGCTTCGCCGATCGGCTGGGCTTCCTGCTGGGCTACACGCTCGGCAGCGCCAAGACCATCGCCGACAACGGCACACCCTCCAACAAGTACGACCTGATGGCGGACTGGGGCCCCACGAGCAACGACGTGCGGCACCGCTTCGTCAGCAACGTGATCTACGAGCTGCCGTACCAGATCCAGTTCGGCACGATCCTCACGGCCAACTCGGCGCCGCCGTACAACATCACGCTCGGCACCGACGCCAACCGCGACGGCGACAACAACGACCGGCCGGCCGGCACCGGGTTCAACGCCGGGCGCGGCGACGCGTACTTCCAGCTCGATCTGCGCGCCTCGAAGAAGGTGACCTTCGGCAAGGTGACGGGCGAGATCCTCTGGGAGATGTACAACGTGTTCAACACGGTGAACTTCAACAACTACAACGGCAACCAGTCCTCGGCGCCCGGCTTCACCTCAACGGGCAAGCCGACGGGCTTCGGCACGCCGCAGCAGGCCTTCGATCCGTTCCAGGCGCAGCTGGGCTTCAAGCTGACCTTCTAAAAGGCCGGAACCCGGGACCCGGGACCCGGGGCGACGCACGGCGGGAACCGGACCCGCCCTCCGTACCACACACGGGCCGGCTGTTTCACGCAGCCGGCCCGTGACACGTACAGCAGTACCCGGCTGGAGCGACTCCTCGCGCGGCTGCGCAGTTCGTCACGTATCGAGGGGGACGAGGGAGAAGGACGCGGCTTCACGCTTTCTTCGACGGGCGGCCCGGCAGCCGCGAAATTCCGCTGCCGGGTTCGTCGGCCAAGGGGGTGTTCCGTGTCCACCGCGATCGTCGCCGCGAGGCTGCTGCCGTCCCGCCCGCGCATCTTGCCTTTCCGGGCTCCGTCCCGAATAATCGGCCCGGCCCCCTCGCCGTCGGACCCGCTCCGGCGGGCCCGCGCGACCGACGGGAGGGGTTCACCGGCGTTCATGGCCCCCACCCGCGAGAACGTGGACTCCTGTCGCCGCCTGCTGGAAGAGCAGATCGGCGTCGTGGACGACGCCGTGCGCTTCGTGTCGTCGCGCAACCACCTGTCGCGCGACATGAGCGACGAGCTCAAGAGCCGCGTGCTGCTCCACCTGGCGACCAACGACTATGCCGTGCTCCGCCGATGGCGCCGGGAGGGATCCCTCCTGACGTACCTCGTCACCGTGATCTCGCGGGTGTTCCTGGACTACCGCAACCAGGAGTGGGGCAAGGCGAAGCCGCCCGCCGTCGCGCGCCGCCTGGGTCCCGTCGCGCTCGCGCTCTGGCGGCTCACGCACCGCAAGCGCCTCACCTTCGACGAGGCCGTGATGACGCTGCAGTCCGAGCAGGGCTTCACCGCGACTCGAGACGAGTTGTGGGCCATCTATTCGCGGTTGCCGGTCTCGGCGGGCCGCTACTTCGTGGACGTCGCGGAACTGGAGCAGCGCGAGCAGCCCGGCGGCGAGGCCGACGTGCTGGTCCGGTCCTCGGAACAGTCAGACCTGGCCGGGCGCGTCGAACTGGCGTTGTCGGACGCCCTGGCGGACCTGCCGACGGAGGACCGCCTGATCCTGAAGATGTTCTTCTTCGACGGCCTCTCGCGCGCCGAGATCGCCCGGTCGCTGCATCTGGACCAGCAGCGCCTGTATCCGCGGTTCCTCTCCCTTCTGAGCCGGCTGCACCGGACGCTGACCGCCCGTGGGGTGTCCCGCGACGACATTCGCCAGATCATCGCCGCACCGGACCTCGAAGGCGGTCCATCCGTCCTCGAGGCGGCCGCCAAAAAAGACCACGCTGGACCGTCCCAGGCCATGAGCGCCGCGCCCGCCCCTGCGCAGCGTCTGCGGCCGAGGGTACTGTGATCGACGGAGACGACTGTCTGGACGCCGACCGTATCGAACCATCGACCTGGGGCGGATCGCACTGCCCCGACGACTCCATCCTGAGCCTGTACATCGACGGCCAGCTGGACGAGACCGCCCGCGGGCGAATTCGGGACCATCTGGACCGCTGCGACGACTGCCGCGAGGTGGTGGCGACGGCCGTGCAGGCGCACCTGGCCCTCACCGCCGGCGCGCCGACGCCCGCGGCCGATCCCCGGCTGGTCGTGACGCCTGCCGCCGAACCGTCCGGGGAGCCCGCCCTCGACGGGCGTCGGCCGATTCCCCCGTGGCTCTGGGCGACCGCGGCCGCCGCCGCCATCGTCCTGGCGGTCCGTCTGGGCGGTGGCCAGGCGCCTGGCCCCGAGGGCCACACCGGGAGCGCCTGGCAGCAAATCGCCGCTGCCGTGGGAACCGAGCGCTCGCTGGAGCCTCGGCTCAGCCGGTTGCCCGATCACCTGCCGCTGGCGCCGCCGCTCCGTGGCGATGGAACGGCCACCGATTTCGCGCGCCAGTCGCTGCCGGGGAAGCTGGCCGCCGCCGTCGGGACCGCGACGGCCGGCGCGCGTTTCGACGCCCACCACGCCGCGGCCGTCGCGTCCCTCTTGTTCGGCGATCGGGAAGACGCCATTCGCCAACTGCAGCAGCTCGCGACCGAGGCCCCGGGGCGTGACACGCGGGTGGCCGTGCTTGCAGACATGTCGGCCGCGCGGCTGGCGAACGGCCAGCCAGTCGAAGCGTTGAAGGCCGCGCGTGAGGCGCTGCAGCTCGACGGCGCGAACGCCGCCGCCCACTTCAACGAAGCGCTGGCGCTCGAACGAAGCGGGCAGGCCGATGCGGCCGCGCGGGCCTGGCGGGCCGTCGCCGCGGATCCCAATCAGGGTGCCCCGTGGCAGGACGAGGCCCGGAGGCATCTCCGCCAAGCCGAGGGACGCTAGCGGTCAGTCTGCCCGTGCCAGCCCCCGAGCCTCCCTCCGGCACCTCCGGCCCAGCGACACGCCCTGCCGCGTCCAGCGCCGCGTGGCTGTCGCTCTCGGCGGCGGTCACGGCCACGCTCGTCTGGTGCCTGTTCGGCGCGACGACCGGCATCGAACGTCTCGTCGCCGCGATGCACGGCGTGCCGCGGCCGGTGGAGGGACGCCTGTCGGGCGGGTTCGCCTACGCGCCGCTCGCCGTGCCGGTTCGGGGTGACACGCCTCCGGCCCCCGGCTGGCGCGTCCTCGAAGAGGCCGCCCGGGCCCAGGATGCCGCGGACCGCGACCCCAGCGCCAGCCACCTGCACGCCCTCGGCCTGGCGGCCTTGAACGCCGGCCATTACGACGCCGCCGTCCAGGCGCTGGAGGATGCGGGGGTGGCCGATGCCGGACGCGCCGCCGTCCAGTCGGACCTCGCCGCGGCGTACCTGGCGCGCGCCGCCGTGCCCGGGCACGCCATCGACCTGGCGCGGGCCGTGGAGGCGGCGAACAGGGCCATCCACCTGGCGCCGACGCTGCGCGAGGCTCGCTTCAACTACGCCCTCGCGTTGACGGCCCTGCACCTGTCACATGAGGGCGAGCGGGCGTGGAACGACTACTTGGAAGTGAGTCTGGACGACGGGTGGGCGCACGAGGCCCGACAGCGGCGCGACGCCCTGCTCGTGCCCCCTGACGACCCGCCGTCGTCTCCGGCCGCGGAAGCCGACGCGATACTTGGGCGATGGGCCGGGACCGCGACCGAGATGCCCGATGAGGCCGTGCTGCCGGACGTGCAGCGCTATGGTCCCTTCTACGTGGCCGTGAGCGGCGTCATTGGCGCGTCACGAGGCGACGGGCGCCGTCGCATCGCGCACGTCATCGAGATGCTGTTTGCCGCCGATCGCGCAGTCGCGGCCGCGAACTATTCCGAAGCCGAGCAGCTGGCGGGTCGGGCGCAGGCCGACACCCCGGACGTCGAGTCGCCCCTGTGGCTATGGGCGGAGCGCGTCCGATTGACCACGGGGTTCAATTCACGCCGCGGCGTGGACGTGCGTGCGCGTGCCGAGCGCCTGGCCGGGATTGCGAAGGCGCGTGGGTTCACGGCCCTCGAGTCGGATGGGCGTCATCGCCTGGGCGCCCTGGACTACGTGTCCGGGTCATACGACCAGGCCATCAGGGAGTACGGGCGGGCCGTGAGCCTTCGGCAGGCGTTGCACGACACGCGCAGGGAGGCATCATCCCGACTGGCGCTCGGGGACGGGTTGAACAAGTTGGGAAGATTCACGGAAGCATGGGAGCAATACGGGTGGATTCTGCGTGCACACCCCGGTGATGCCGGTCTTCGGTTCTCCCTTGTGGCTGGCCCGGCTCTCGCCAGTCTGGATCAGGGGCTGGCCGCCACGGCGGTTGCCCTCACGCGCGAAGCGGAGGACATCGCCACCGGCATCGGGCATGCCGGGCTGTTGACCACCGCGCGAGGGCTCCAGGCCCGCGCGCTCGTCCGGCTCCATCGGCTGGGAGACGCGAACGACGCTCTCGAGCGGAGCCGCAACTCGCTGGCCGACCTTCCCGACCCCGCGATGCGCGAGCGCTACCTCGCCGACTTCTCGCAGGCCGAGGCGGACGTCGTGACGGCGCAGTCGCCCGAGCGAGGGATTCCGGCGCTGGTGGAGGCGCAACGGCGCCTCGGGGGCATCAGCCTTCGTCAGCGCCTGCTGGCGCTGAAGGTGCAGCAGGCGCGAGCCCATCGCGCCCTCGGGGACGTCGCTGCCGCGCGCCGGGTGCTGCTCGAGGCCGTCGCGAACGTGGACGAACAGCAGCGCCAGATCGCTCGGCAGGACTATCTCCCCTCGTTCATCGACGCCAGCTGGGATGCATTCTCCGAGCTGGTGGATCTCGAGGCCGACGCCGGTGAGACCGAAGCGGCGCTCCGTTGGCTCGATCGCGGGTTCGACGTCAGGCGACGCTGGGCGGGCCCCACGCCTGCCGTCTCGCTCGCCCTGGCGAGCCGCGACGGCCCTGTGGTGGCGTACCTCGCGCGTCCGGACGGCCTGTGGGTGTGGGTCGTGGTCGAGGGCCGCGCGCACCAGCGGCGCGTGACCGTGACCCGGGACGTCCTCGAGCGACGTGCGGCGCGCCTGGCCCACGTGATCACGTTGGAGGGCGCCGCCGACGCGGCCGAGGACGCGGCCGCCGGGCTCGCGCGCGACGTGTGGTGGCCGATCGCCGGGCTCCTGCAGCGCGGCGGCGACGTGGCCCCGCGCGTGGCGCTCGTGCTGGATCCGGCATTGCAGCACGTGCCCTTCGCCGCCCTGCCCTGGGGGGCCGGCGATGCCCGGCGGATCGTCGACGTGACGGCCACCGTGCGCTGCCCGTCGGTGTCGGCCTGTGGCCCGACGGCGCCGCTGGTGGCAGCCCGGGCCAAGGTGTCGGTCCTGTATTCGGCCGACGGCGGCGACGGCTTCGCGCCCTTGTCGGCGGCGCGTGATGAGGCCGCGCGAATCGGTCGGCGCTACGCCGGTTCGGCCGTCGAGCGGGCCACGGCGGCGGCGTTCCACGAGGCCCTGAACGAGTCCACCGTCGTGCACTACGCCGGGCACGCGCTCGCCGACGAACGCGACCCGATCCGCTCCGCGTTGCTCCTGGCCGGTGAGAACGGCGCGGGCGTCCGGGTGCCACTGTCCGCGTTCCTCGACGGCACCGCCCACGCGCGCCTCGTCGTGCTGTCGGCCTGCCGCACGAGCCGCGCGCAGGGGCGCCGGGGGGAAGGGGCCACGGGCGTGGCGGGCGAGTTCCTGCGCGCCGGTGTGGACGAGGTGGTGGCCGCGCAGTGGGACGTGCGCGACGACGCCGCGGGCGAGCTCATGGACCATCTGCACGAGGCATTGGCGGAGGGCGCGCCTCCCTGGACGGCCCTGCGGGTCGCCCAGCAGCGCATGCTCGCCGATGGCCGCCGCCCCGCCCGTGACTGGGCGGCCTATGTGGCGTTCACGTCCGCATCACAGCGATAATCCCCGCACTGCCGCGACGTCCGCGACAGGCCCCCTCGATCGGAGACTTCATGAAGCTGATCGTGTCGTTCTATGGGATGTGCCTGTGCGTACTCGAAGGGACGAAGGGCAATCGCGCGAAGTCGGCCTCGGTGCTGCTGTTGAACGGCGCCGCGGCGCCGCCGAAGAACACGAAGCGCATACTGTCCCGGCCGCAGCTGCCTTACCACCATCCGCTGCTGTTCGTACCGGCGAAGCACGTCGATCTCAAGCGGTCCTCGCCGCCCCTCCCGGCGCCTGAGGCGCTGGTGGACACCGAAGGCCTGATGTCGGGCCGACACTACGGCTGGAGCCTCTCGGGGCTCGACGTGACGCTCGGCACGGGGAGAGGTGTCTCGCTCCTCGAAACCCTCCAGCTCGACGCGTCCGGACGGCTTCCGGATCCGGCCAGCACGAACGACGTCAAGGCGTACGGGGACTGGCGGCGGCTGCCCGACCTGTCGAAGATCGCACCCGGCGCACGACTGAGGAGCGCGTTCGCCACCATCGGTCCGAACGTCCTGGGTGCCGTCCGCTTCACGGGAGGCGAACTCCGGGGCGCGCTGCCGAAGGACCGGCGGCGGATGCAGGCGTGGCGCTTCAGCGAGTCGTTCGATCAGGTCATCACGAATCGCTTCGAGTTCCACTGCACCCTGCCCGGGGTGGAGGTCTCGGCGGTGGGGAAGGCCGGCGGGCGGCCGAGCGTGATTCGGCTGTCGGGGACGACCGGCAAGGTCGTACGGCTGGCCGTGGTCCACGAAGCCACCCCGGCAGACGCCGCCCTCCACGCGAGGGCGCTCCCATCGGCCCAGCGCAGTCTCGACGCCCTGCCACACTACATGGCGTTCTATGACGCCATCCAGGGGAAGGCGGTCGACCGCTTGCAGCCCCCGGAGCGGAGCGCCGCGGGGGCGCGGGGGCGCATCCGCGTCATCGACACGCCCGAGTGTCCACCAGCGACGTTCCCGCAGCCCTGATGCATCGCTACCACCGCCGCTTCGGCGGCATCGGCACGATCGTCACGCTTTGTGACGGTCGTGCCTTTACGGCCGCCCACTGTCTGGCCGCGGTGGACGGCCGTCCCGGCACCGTGATCGAGGCCGTCGGCCGCCGCTTCGTCGTCGTACGCCGCTGGTCGCCGTTCGGCACCGATTTGGCCGTTCTCCGCGCCTTGACAGGGAACGGCCGTGGCGAACTGGCCACACGGACCTTCCTCCGACCCGGCGTCGACGTGACGTTCTGGGGACACACCGGCCGCCGCTTCCAGCGGCGCCAGGCGACGATCGTGGCGGTCACGGCCACGACGGCGACCGCACGGGTCCATCACGCCCGCGGCGTCTGCGGGAACGACAGCGGCGGGCCCGTGTTCGCGGGCGACGTGCTCGCCGGGATCGCCGTCGCGCGCACCGGCGCGGCCGTGTCGGCGCGGTGCTCGTGTCAGCTCGTGATGGTCCGGACGGACTCGCCGTCGATGCGCCGCCGGATTGCAGCGGCGTTCGAGCGACGCCCCGTCGGTTGACGCGCACCCCAGAGCTGCGCGACCCTTCGGCGGGTCGCCCCGAGGACCACCGGAATGGACACCCTGCTGCACGACATTCGACTCGCCGCGCGCGC
Source organism: Vicinamibacterales bacterium (assembly GCA_041394685.1). Lineage (GTDB taxonomy): Bacteria > Acidobacteriota > Vicinamibacteria > Vicinamibacterales > UBA2999 > VFZN01. The sequence continues at coordinate 9,762 of JAWKHU010000080.1, read as the reverse complement.
CCTGCTGCGGGCCCCTGTTGCCGCCGCCCTGGCCGTCGCGTGCCTGTCGCTCGGGATCGGCGTCAACGCGACGATCTTCAGCATCGTGCAGGGCACGGTGCTCAGCCCGCTCCCGTTCAAGGACGCGGAGCGGCTGGTCACCGTGTGGTCGACGCAGCCCGAGGGCCGCGTGCGGCGCGGGGCGGTGTCGTACCAGGACTTCGTGGATTTCCGGGAGGGCAGCCGGGCGTTCGACGCCATGGCCGGCCTCCACCTGCGTAGCCTCACCTTCTCCGACACCGATGAGCCGGAGCGCGTCGCCGGCGCGGCCGTGAGCTGGCCGCTCTTCTCCATGCTGGGCGTGACGCCGGCGCTGGGCCGCGATTTCACCGCCGCCGACGATCGTCCTGGGGCTCCGCCCGTGCTGATCCTGAGCGACGAGCTCTGGCGGCGCCGCTACAACGCCGACCCGGGCGTCGTCGGGCGGCCGGTGACCGTGAACACGGCGCCGTATACGGTCATCGGCGTCCTGCCGCCCCGCGTGAAGTTTCCCTTCCAGCAGGTGGCCTGGGTGCCGCTCGCGCCGCTCCTCTCGACGGCTCCGCGCCAGGACCGGGACCTGCTGGTCGTGGCCCACGTGGCCCCGGGGCGCTCGATGGCGGATGCCGGCGAGGAACTGGCGGCGACGGCGGCGCGGCTCGCCGGGACCCACGAACAGGATGCGGGCTGGAGCACGCTCCTCCGGCCGCTCTCGGAGTACTTCATCCCGGGCGAAGTGCGGCTCGTGACCTTCACCGCGATGGGCGCGGTCACCCTCGTGCTGCTCATCGCGTGCGCCAACGTCGCCAACCTCCTGCTCGCCCGCGCCACGGCCAGGGCCAGAGAGATGTCGGTGCGGGCGGCCCTCGGGGCGGGCCAGGGGCGGATCGTCCGGCAGCTGCTGACCGAGAGCGTGCTCCTCGGCATCCTGAGCGCGCCGGCCGGGATCGCGCTCACGTATGCCGGCGTCGGGGCGGTGGTCGCGGGCATGCGGATGGACGACGTGCCCTACCTGATCCAGTTCGGGGTGAGCCCCGCGACCCTCGTCTATGCCGTGATCGTGGCCGCGCTGACCGGTATCGTCTTCGGGCTGGCGCCGGCCGTCCATGCGGCCCGCGGGGACCTGGCCGGGGTGCTGCGCGAGGGCGGCCGAACGGGCGACAGCGGGGCCCGGAACCGGGCGCGCAACGTGCTCGTGGTGGCGGAGGTGGCCGTGTCGATCGTGCTGCTCGTGGGCGCGGCGCTCTTCGTGCGGAGCTTCCTGAACCTGCAGCGCGCCGATGCCGGCTTCGACGTGGCCCCCATCACCACGGTGCGGTTCTTCATGCCCGGCGAGCCCTACGCCGCCGACGGCGCGAAGGCGCGGCGCGTGGCCGACGTCGTCGAGCGCATCGAGTCGGTGCCGGGCGTGCAGGCGGCGGGGGCGTCGAATCTCATTCCGCTCGATGGCGGGGGCGGCGAAAGCCGTGTGGAGATCCCGGGGCGGCCGGCGGACCGCGGCAGGGAGCCGTCGCTCTTCTACGCGGGCGTGACCGCGCATTACCTCGACGTGCTGGGCCTGGTGCCTCTCCGCGGGCGACTGTTCACGGCACAGGAAGCGGCCACCCGGTCGAAGGTCGCGGTGGTGAACGTGCGCATGGCGCGGACGCTCCTGGCGACGGCCGACGAGGCGGCGGCCCTGCCGAGCGTCTCCCCGCAACGGCTCGCCGGCGCCCGAGAGCTCGGCGGCCTCGATCCGATCGGGCGGCAGTTTCGCCTGCTCGACGAGCCGTCCGCCGAGACGTTCACCGTCATCGGCATCGTGCCGGACGTGCTGGTGGACGAGGTGGGCCGCGACGAGGTCGCACCGGCCGCCTTCGTTCCGTACCCCTACCAGGAGACCCCGAACACCGGTGTCATCGTGCGCGCGTCGGGCGACCCCACGGCCGTCACCTCGGGTCTGCGGGCGGCCATCCGTGCTTCCGATCCGACGCTCCCCGTGTTCTCGGCGAGCTCCATGGACGAGATCCGGCGCGGGGGATTCTGGCAGTTCCAGCTGTTCGGCAACATGTTCGGGGCCTTCGGCGCGATGGCGCTGGTCCTGGCGCTGGTGGGCGTCTACGGTGTCCTGTCCTACAGCGTCTCGCAGCGTACGCAGGAGTTCGGCGTCCGGATGGCCCTGGGGGCCGAGCCGTCCGACGTGCGCCGGATGCTGATTCGACAAGGCCTGACGCTGGCGGGCTGGGGTATCGCCCTGGGTGTGATCGGCGCCTTCGGCATCACACGCGTCATCGGCAGCCTGCTCTACGACGTCACCGCGACCGATCCGCTCAGCTTCGGAGGCGTCGTGCTGCTGATGCTCGCCGTGGCCGCGCTGGCGGCGTACTTCCCGGCCAGGAAGGCGACACGGGTGGATCCGTCGGTGGCGCTCAGGGCGGAGTAGGGCGAGGCGTCCCGATCCGCGACGTCGGCGACTGCCAGTCCTTGAGGAGCCGGGCCACGACGATCGTCAGGTAGGCCTGGCGCTGGAGGGCGCTCTCGAAGACCGCCGGGTGCGTCGGTGCGGGCGCGGTCATCCGCGAGCGCACCATGCCGACGAACGCGTCGGTGTCGTCCGTGCCCAGGCCCTTCACGCGGGCCACCGCACCCGCCACCCGCTCGACCAGACGCGCGTCTTCGACGGGGTCCGGCACCCAGCGCTCCGACTCTGTCGACACCTCCGCGGACCCGTCCTTGTGTGGGAGAACGCTCCAGCCCCCTGATTCGTACACGCGACACCGGCCCTATCCCGCGGGACCCCACCCCGCGGCCGGCCGGCGGGGGCAGCTTCCGCCAACCTGCCTGCCGGCCCGCGCGACCGGGTCCCTGTGGTGGTGTCCGTATCACCCCGCGGTGGCCACCTCTCGCACGCCCTCCGCCTCGAGCCGCGCCCGCAACTGCTTCCTGAGCCGCTCGAGCCGGCGGTAGAGACCCTTCGCGTCCTCGTTGGTCCGACGGGCGAGATCGGCGATGGTGGCGCCGCCCCCGGCGCGGGCGAAGAGCAGCCGGACCTCCTGCGGCGGCAGGTCGGCCACCGCCCTGACCAGGGCGGCGCGGCGCGCCGCCTGCCCTCGCTCGCGCTCGCGGGTGGCCACGGGGTCCGCGAACGGGACGCCGGGGTCCGGGACGGCGTCGAGGGGCACCCGCTGCCGCGCGGCGCGGCGCGGCACGAGGTCCACGGCCGCGCGGATGACCGATTCGGAGGCTTGCATCCGGCTGGCCAGGACCTGGACGACTTCCTCGGACGACAGCCCGTCGCGGTTCCGCAGGCGATCGATCTCCTCGCCGAGCGCCCCCAGGCGCCGGGCCGCCGCGCACGGGCGCCACTTGCCGTATTCGTGGTTGCGCCAGTCCTTCAGCAGCCTCGCGATCACGACCGTCAGGTAGGTGCGGAGCGACGAGCGGCCCTCGAACCTGGCGAGCACGTCGTACCCGCGTTCGGCGAGCCGGAGGTGGACGCTCTGGGTGAAGTCGTCGGCCTCGCGCGGGTGGAGGCCCCCCGCGCGTGCCACGCTGCGGGCGACGCGTTCGATGAGGGCGAGATCGGCCGGGGACGGGTCGAGTCGGCTGTCCGGGTGCATTGGGGGCCTCCAGGGTGTTGGCAGCACTTCCCAAAACGAAGCACCAGGGAAAACCGAACACGGGGGTCGTCCACGACGTGCCCCTCCCGTGCGGCTCCGGATCCAGCCGGCCCGCTGGCGCTGACGGGCGTGAGGCCATGAGGGACCTGACGCTCCGGGCGTGGTGCCGGCGCGTCATCGAAATCACCGGCTGCTGTCCGTCACACCGGCATGGCTTCCCTCATGCCCACCCTGCACCTCGCCGCCAACGACCTCGACAGGGCCGTGCGCGCGGTCACGCGCCACGGCGCCCGGACGAACCTCGCGCCCGCGGAGGGCCTGCACCTCGCCGCGACGCTGAGCCTCAACCTCCTCGCGGCCGCCAGGCAATGCGAACAGAACGGATGGCCCGTCGACGCCATCAGGGCGGCCGTCGGGCCGGCCCGTGAGGTGTACGCGCAGTCCCCCTTCGTCCGGCGGCTCCAGGAGTGGCCGCGGGGCTATCCAGGGGATTTCGAGACCGTCGAGTACATCCTCGAGCAGCGCAACCGGGCCACGCCGGGTACCTTCGGGTTCTACGCCGAGCAGTACGCGCTCGACTGCCCCATCGCCCAGCAGCACCGGAACAAGGTGGCGCTGCAGGCCCAGGCGATTCTCGACGCCGTGGCCGACGCGGAAGACGACGGCCGGACCGCGCGCATCCTCGTGCTCGCCTGCGGCAGCGGCGCCGACGTGGCGCTCGTGCAGCGGCCGCTGGCGCGGCGCGACGTCCAGATCGTGCTGCTGGATCAGGACCACGACGCGCTGGCGGTCGCGGTGGCGCGGCTGGGCGCGCTGCGCGACCGCGTGGCGCCCGTCGGCCGGAACGTGCTGAAGGGGCTGGGCTCGGTCCGCGATCTCGGGCCGTTCGACCTCGTCCTGGCGGGCGGTCTCTTCGACTACCTGCCGGATGCCGTCGCCGTGAGCCTGCTGCGGTACGTGCACGACCGCCTGCTGGCGCCCGCAGGGCGCATGTTCTTCACGAACATCGCCGAGGACGACCCCTACCGGCTCTGGATCGAGTGCCTCGGCAACTGGAATCTGATTCACCGCTCCGTCGCGGACGTCTGCCGCCTGGCCTCGAAGGCAGGGTTCGGGGAGCCGGCGATGGAGGTGAGTCGCGATCGTACGGGCCTCGCCCTGATTGCGTCCTGCCGGCGCCTCGTCCAGGCCGCTGGCGCGACCCCGGCGATCGGGGCCGCCGAGGCGGCCCCGGCGTAGCGGTGTGGCGGTCGCCGGTGCCTGCAGGGCGCCTCGGCCGGCCGTACACACGAACGCGCAGGGCCGAGGAGGAACGACCCTGCGCGTCGTGTGACACGGGGCCGCGCGTACCCCGCGCGGGCCGTGCCTGCCGCCTAGCGGCGATCGGCGTCGTCGCGCCGCCGCGTCACCTGATCCCACACCGTCGCGGCACCGCCGCCGACGATGCCGCCGACCACCGCGCCCTTCTTGCCCTTCGTCAGGCCGCCCAGCGTGGCGCCGACGATGGCGGAGCTGCCGATGATGACGGCGCTGCGCTCCCACGTCCGGGAGGGCGTGGCCACCTCGTCACGGGTGGGCGAGGACACCGGGACCGACCGCGGACGATACACCGTCATGGGCTCGGTGATCACGGCCGGGCGGGCCTGCGGTGCGGGCATCGTGTCGGCCACCGGCAGGCCCCGCGGGGCCGTTGCCGGCGCCGCGCTGACTCGCGCCGTCGCGACCGCGGGCGCGTCGCTCACGCACGCCACGCCGGCCGGGACGCCCGTGGCCGCCGTTCGCACCACCGCGCGCTGCCCGGGCTCGCACTCCACGCTCACGCCCTCCGCCACCGGCGGCGGCACCTGTGCGGTCAGTGCCTGAGCGGCCACGGTCTCGTCGCCCGCCGAGGTGGCGTGCACCAAGCCGCCCGCATAGAACGCGCCGACCAGCGCGCTCACGCCAAGTGCTCCAACGACCCATCCCGGTAGGTTCCGCATGTTCACGTCCTCCTGCGGAACACTGCATCAAGGATCGTGCCGCTGTGCCGACGATCACGAGCGCGACGGAGAACCGCGAATTTCACGAGCAATCCTGCCAGCCCTCGCCATGGTCGAGCCGCTCGTCGCACGCGCGAGCTCAGCCGATGTCCTGCCCGGAGTACACGCCGCCCCTATAATCCGAAGATGACTGCGACGCGCCTCGCGACGGTCCTGGTCCTCGCGCTCTCGTCGTCGGCGTTCGGCCGCGCCGGCGACTGGACGGTCCTGGTGCGCGACGGCCTCGTGCAGCCTGGCGACGTGGTGGACGCAGTCGTGACGCCCCCGGACGGCGTCACGGCCGTGACCGGCCGCTGGAACGAACGGCCGGTGCCGTTCGAGCGGGGCGCCGACGGGCGGTGGCATGCCCTGCTCGGGATCGACATCGCGGCCAGGCCCGGACCGATGACGCTCGCCCTGACCGGAAAGGGTGCCGCGACGCCGCGGACCCACACGCACGTGATCGAAGTGTCGGCCAAGGCCTTCCGCACCCGGCGCATCACGGTGGATCCGAAGTTCGTCAACCCGCCCGCCAGCGCCCTGCCGCGGATTCGCCGCGACACCGCCCTGCTCAACAAGGTCTTCGGCTCACCGCTCGGCGAGCGCCTGTGGGGGACCGGCGCGGTGCGGCCGGTGGCCGGCGTGTCGGTGAGCGGCTTCGGCGTGCGGAGCGTCCTGAACGGCGAGCCGCGCGGACCGCACACGGGCCAGGATCTGCGGGCCACCGCCGGCACGCCCGTCCACAATCCCACGCCCGGGGTGGTCGTGGTGGCACAGGATCTCTACTATTCGGGCAACACCGTCGTCGTGGACCACGGCCAGGGCCTGTTCTCGACGATGGCGCACCTGTCGGTCATCGACGTGACGGAGGGCGAGCGCGTGGACACGGGGGTCGTGCTCGGCAAGGTCGGGGCGACCGGCCGGGTGACCGGGCCCCACCTGCACTGGGCCGTGCGCCTGCACGGCGCCCGCGTCGATCCGCTCTCGCTGCTCGACGTGCTGGCTACGGCGCCCCGTCCAGCCCCCTGAGGGTGGCGGCCGAAGGACCGCGCTGCCGCCTGAGATCGGCGGACACACGCTCGGCCTGCCGCCAGGCGCGGAGGACGTTCAGGCCGATCACCTTCTTGACGTCGTCGTCCGAGTAGCCCCGCTTGAGGAGCTCCGCCGTGAGCGCGGGGTACGTGGAGACGTCCTCCAGGCCCTGCACCACCTCGGTGATGCCGTCGAAGTCGCCGCCGAGCCCGATGTGATCGATGCCCGCGACCTTGCGGATGTGATCGACGTGGTCGGCCACCTGGGCCACCGTCGCCCGCGGCGTCGGGTGGGCCTTCCGCCAGGCGTCCATCGCGCGATTCACGCCGGCCTCGTCGCTCGGCATGGCCGCCCGGAGGCGGTTGCGCTCGGCCGTCGCCTCGCGATCGTGGGCGACGACCTCGGGTGACGTGAAGCCGGGCACGAAGCTCACCATCACGACGCCGCCGTTCTTCGGCAGCTGCCGCAGGATGGCATCCGGGACGTTCCTGGGGACGTCGGCGACGGCCCGGGCCGAGGAGTGCGAGAAGATGACGGGCGCCGCCGCCACCCGGAGCGCGTCCTCCATCGTGTCGGGCGACACGTGGCTCAGGTCCACGAGCATGCCCAGCCAGTTCATCTCGCGCACCACCTCTTCGCCGAACTTCGTGAGGCCGCCGTGCGCGGGGGTGTCCGCGGCCGCGTCCGCCCAGGGCGTGTTGTTGTTGTGGGTGAGCGTCATGTAGCGCGCGCCCAGCGCGTACATCATGCGGAGCGTCGCCAGCGAGCTGTCCACCGAGTGGCCGCCCTCCATGCCGATCATCGAGGCGATCCGTCCGCGCGTGAAGGCCCGCTCCACGTCGTCGGCGGTGAGCGCCAGCTCGAAGGTCTCCGGCCACCGCTTGACCATGCGGTGGACCACGTCGATCTGTTCGAGCGTGGCGACCACGGCCTCCGGCGCGGGCATCGTCGACGGCACGTAGACCGACCAGAACTGGCCGCCCAGGCCGCCCTCCCGCAGCCGCGGGATGTCGGTCATCAGGGCCGGCACGCTCTTGGTGATGTCGGCCTTCGCCAGATCCCGGCCGGGATCCAGGCCGCGCAGCGCCCAGGGGTAGTCGTTGTGTCCGTCGATGAGGGGCGCCTGGCCGTGGAGGGCCTTGGCGCGGGCGAGCAGGTCCTGCCGGGCGTCGAGCGGTGTGGGTGGCATCACGAGGACGGCGGCGGCTGCCGCGCAGAGGAGGACGAGAGCGGAGCGCATGGGGCCGATTCTACGGGATTCGCGCGCCGGGCGGCCGCGGACCTCGTGCTGGACGCCCACTGCGACGAAGCCGGCCCGCCGCCAGGCCCAGGGCGCGGACGGCCGAGCTCGATGGCGCTGGCGGGTTGTCTCCCGCTGTAACGTCCAGGACCGGCGCGCTGGTGCCATAATCCGCGGGAACTCCGGGCGTTTCGCGCTTCGCGTGTCCGGCGCGGCGCCCGACGATGGAGGAGTGGAATGAACCGCAACGCAGTTCTCTCGGTGGCGGCGACGGGCCTCGCGGTGGTCATCGCCGCGGCGGTCCCCGTCGCGGGTCAACGTCAGGCACCGGCGACACGGCCCGCGGCGGCGACGCCCGCCGCCGCGCCCGCCGACCCGCGCGTGGAGAAGCTGAAGGACCAGGTCCTGGCCGACGTCTCGTCGCCGGCCATGTTCGACCTCGGCCAGGTGATGACCGACACCGTCTTCAGCTACGGCGAGCTCGGCTTCCAGGAATTCGAGACGCAGAAGTACCTGACCGGCGTCCTGAAGGACAACGGCTTCAGCATCGAGACCGGCGTGGCCGGCATCCCCAGCGCGTGGGTGGCCAAGTGGGGCAGCGGCCGGCCGGTCATCGCGCTCGGCTCCGACGTGGACTGCATCCCGCAGGCGTCGCAGAAGCCCGGCGTGGCCTACCGCGATCAGATCGTGGAGGGGGCCCCCGGACACGGCGAAGGCCACAACTCCGGCACGCCCCTGAACATCGTGGCCGCGCTGGCCGTGAAGCGCGTGATGGAGCGCGAGAAGCTGCCGGGCACGATCATGATCTGGCCCGGCATCGCCGAGGAGCAGCTCGGCACCAAGGCCTACTACGTGCGCGCGGGCCTGTTCAAGGACGTGGACCTGGTCATGTACAACCACGTCGGGTCGAACCTCGGCACGAGCTGGGGCGACAGCGCCGGCAACGGCCTGATCTCGGTCGAGTACATGTTCGAGGGCGAGACGGCGCACAGCGCCGGCGCGCCCTGGCGCGGCCGCTCGGCGGCGGACGCGGTCGAGCTGATGAGCGTCGGCTGGAACTACCGGCGGGAGCACCTCCGCCTGCAGCAGCGTTCGCACTCCGTGATCACCAACGGCGGCGACCAGCCGAACGTGGTGCCGCGCAACGCCGGCATCTGGTACTACTTCCGCGAGACGACCTACGAGAACATCAAGAACCTGTGGGACATCGCCGACAAGATGGCCCAGGGCGCGTCCTTGATGACGAACACCACGTGGACGTCGCGCGTGCTCGGGTCGGCCTGGCCGTCGCACATGAACAAGACGATGGCCGAGACGCTGCACGCCAACATCGTGAAGGTGGGCCTGCCGACGTGGAGCGCGGAGGACATCGCCCTGGCCGAGGCCACCCAGCGCGAGCTGAAGGTGCCGGTCATCGGGCTGGCGAAGGAGATCCGGGACCTGCGCGGCCGGGAGGAGATCCCCGATGACGACAAGCGGGGCGGCGGCTCCGACGACATCGGTGACATCTCGTGGAACGTGCCGACGGTGTCGCTCTCGTTCCCGGCCAACTTCCAGGCCGGGCCCGGCCACAACTGGGCCAACGCCATCCCGATGGCGACGCCGATCGCCCACAAGGGCGTGAACTACGGCGCGCGGGCCCAGGCCATGACGCTCATCGAGTTCATGACGCGGCCCGAACTGGTGCAGTCGGCCAAGGACTACTTCCAGAACGTCCAGTTGAAGCAGCGGACCTACACGCCGCTCATCCGGCCGGGCGACCAGCCCGCCATCCACCTCAACAAGGGCATCATGGACCGCTACCGGCCCGAGATGCGGAAGTACTACTTCGACCACGCGAAGTACAAGACCTACC
>JAWKHU010000079.1:0-30281 GCA_041394685.1 Vicinamibacterales bacterium | reverse complement strand
ATCAGCGAGAAGATGGCCGTGTTGGCCCCAATGCCGAGGGCGAGGGTGAGGACGACCACCAGCGTGAAGGCGGGCGCGTGGGCGAGCGTGCGGAGGGCGTGTCGGAAGTCGGTGAGCATGGGCGGCGCCTCAACCGGGATCAGACGGCGCGCGCGGGGCGCCGGTTGGGGAGACGCTGCAGGATACTGGGACGAACGGCGCATGGCCAGCGCCGTTCCCGGGGCGGCAGGTCAGTCCGGACTCGGCCCCTTGGGCCCCGCCGGCACGGCTTCGGCGAGCGCTGACTCGATGGCGGCCGTCACTTCCGGGGCGCTCGGGTCGATGAGGCTGCCGAAGAACGCCCGCGGACGGCCGTCGCGGCCCACGAGGTACTTGGCGAAGTTCCAGATCGGCGTCTCGCCGGTCCCGGCCAGGAACCCGTAGATGTCGGAGCGGTCCCGGCCGCGCACGTGGGACCGTCCGAACACCGGGAAGCTCACGCCGCGGGTGGCGCAGACCTGGCGGATGCCGGCCTCGTCGTTGGGTTCCTGCCAGAAGTCGTTGCTGGGAAAGGCAAGGACGACGAAGCCCTGGTCCCGGAACCGGCGGTACACGGATTCCAGGCCCGGATACTGGTAGGCCAGTCCGCACTCGCTGGCCACGTTGACGACCAGGGCCACCTGGCCCCGCCACGACGCGAGCCGGGTGGAGGTCCCCTCCAGGCTGGGGGCGGAGAAGTCGTACAGGGAGGCCCGGCCACCGGCGTCCGACACCGGTGTCACGCTGGACAGGCGAACCACGAGAAGGGTTGCCGCGATGGCCAGGACCACGGCGGACGCGGTCAGCCAGGCAACCGGGCGGGAAACCAGTGACATCGTCGGGTTGGAAGGTAGGACGCGCGTACCGGGCCGTCGGATCCGGCGAGCCATCGGCCGGGCGCGGACGTCTCAATCGGGCGAAGGAGCCTGGGATGGTCACACGGCGTGAAGTCGTTGCGGCGGGGGCGCTCGGGGCACTCGGGGCCGGTGCGGGCGACGCGGCCGGGCGGGCCGGCGAAGCGGGCGGCGCCCAGACGGCGGAGGTGGAGATGGCGCGCCAGCTGGCGCGGATCCAGGACGAGATGGAGGGGCTGCGCACCCTCCTGCGCCAGGCCCTGCTCGGGCCGTCGCTGGCCGTCGGGCCGGTGGCCGACATCCGGCGGGCGTTCGGCGTCTTCCTGCGCTCGAACCAGAAGTTCCCGGACTACTGCGAGATCGGTTCCGACGTGTTCACGGACCTCTACGACTGGCACGTGCGGCAGCAGCAGCCCATCGAGGTCACGCGCGTGGACAATCGCCTGGCGATCCGGTTCATGTTCACGTGGATGGTCATGCGCCCGGAACAGGACGCCGGGTTCATCGGGTTTCCCTACGACCGGGGATAGCGGGCGGACGAGGGCGGCGGCGTTCCACTATGATCGCGGCTGATGCGCCCACCCGAACTGCAGGTGCTCGTCGACGCCGTGGGGGCCGTCGAGGCTGACGCCCGCGCGGTGATGGCCGGCCTCGATGCGCCGGCCGCCAACTGGCAGCCGGACGAGGGCCGTGCGTGGAGCGTGGCGCAGTGCCTGGACCACCTCGCGCGCACCAACGAGATGTACGCGCGCTCGGTCCTTGACGACGTGCGCGCTGCGGCCCGACGGGATGCCGGTCGCTACGCGCCTCCTCGCCCGGGCTTCTTCGGGCGGAAGTTCGTCGCGTCGCTCGAGCCCCCGGTCCGGCGCCGCTTCAAGGCCCCGACCGCCCAGGTGACGCCGGCGCCCGTCTCGGCGCTCGACCCCGGCGAGGTGCTGGCCCGCTACCTGGCGAGCCACGCCGGCTACTACGAACTGGCTGACCTGGCGGCGACGCTCGATCCGAACACCACCCGCGTCTGGAACCCGTTCGTGCGCTGGGTCCCCATGCGCGTGGCGACCGTCCTGCACGTGATCCCCGCGCACGATCGCCGCCATCTCTGGCAGGCGCGCAACGTGCTGGCGCAGCCGTCGTTTCCTGGCCGCGCCTAGGCGGCGCCGAGACGGCGCGCGGTTACGCGCGCTGGGCCATCCACGTCCCGAGGCGCTGCAGCCCCTGTTCGATCTTCGCGGTGTCGTGGACGAGCGGGCCGAAGGAGATGCGCACCCCGCGCGCGATGGAGGGCCCGAAGCCCCGGCCCGGCACGACGAGCACACCGGTGGCCTTGAGGGCCGCCGGCACGAAGGCCTCCGCGTCCTCGCCGACGTCCACCACGGTGTAGAGCCCGCCGGCCGGCTCGAGCCGGGGCCGCTTCAGGTAGCGATCGACGGCGTCGATGGTGACGCGCGCGGCCTCGCGATAGAGCGTGTTGGCCTGCTCCACGTACCGCGCCAGCCCGCCGCTCGGGATGGCCGTCTTCAGGTATCGCGCCATCGTCATTCTGCTCGAGCGTGTCGGGGCACAGGATGCTGCACTGCTGGACGCGCTCGATGGCGTCCACCAGCGCCGGCGTGCCTCGATCCAGCCAAGGCGCCGTCCCAGCCCGCGCGCCCACTTGGAGTTGGAGTGGATGCCGATGAGATGCGGGTGGTCGGCGGGCGACCACGCGTAGCACTCGGGGTAGGGCGAGCCACTGGCATCTTACGCGAAGTCGATGGCCAGCCAGCTCCCCGGCGGCGGCCGTGCGCTCGCGCATGGCTTCGGCCAGTTCCTGCGGCACGATCTGGCTCGTCGGATTGTCGGGAGCGCCGAAGAGGACGAGGCGCGGCGTGTGCTGGTCGAACAGGCGCCGGAACTCCCGGATGGTGGCGTCGGCATCGGTGCGCGGCAGGTAGTGCCAGGTCGCCGGGTCGATGACGGGAGCCGCACGACGGTGACACCGGGCACGGCGAACGCGAGCTGTCCCTGTAGTTCGCGTAGGTGGGATCGAGCAGCATGACCGTGTCGCCCGGGTCGAGGATCGTCCGGAACAGGTCGTGCGTGAGCTGGGTGCTGCCCATACCGAGGGCGATGTGCTCCGCGCCCAGCCGCGGCACGCCGAAGAGCGCATCCTCGAAGCGCGCAATCTGCTCGCGGCACTCGAGCTCCCCGAGCGTCGCGGTGTACCCGCCGCTCTTGTGGAAGAGCGCCTTGTCGCCCGCAATGGCGATTTACGCCTCGCGGAACTCCTCCGGCGCCTCGTGGTTCACCCAGCCGCCCCCGAAGGAAATGACGTCGTCGGGATTCAGCCCCATGGCGGCGATGTTCTGCCGCTCGGCCATCTTCATGATCTGGCGAATCGGAGAAGGGGACGAGAGCTGCGCGCGCACGAGGCGACAGGGGCGCCCTGGGTCGTGGAGGACATCCGGGAAGCGTAGCCCTTAGCGCGCGCAGCGCGTCCAATGATGATTGACGGATTGTCAATTGACAATTCATTGGCGCAATGACGAACGCTGCATTGCCTCAATCAATCCTGGCATTGCCGCAATCCCACAATGCGGCACTCCTGATTGCCCCATTGCGCCAATCCGTCGCCCCAATGAATCGCCGTCAATCATCAATCGACAATCATCAATGGACAGCCCTCCCCAACCCGCGCCAACCCTCCGCCAGCCCCCAGCCGTCCAACCCGCCATGGACACCCTCCAGGACCTCCGCACCTCCCTGCGCGGCCTCCGACGCAGTCCGGGCTTCACCCTGGCGGCCCTGGTGACGCTGGCGCTGGGAACTGGCGCCACCTCGGCCATCTTCAGCGTGGTCCGCGCCGTCCTGCTGGCGCCGCTGCCGTGTACGCGGAGGCCGACCGGCGCGTGATGATCTGAGCCTGCTGGGTGGGTTTCTGACAAGACCTGGCTCTCGGACCAGGAGGTACCCGACTACCGGCGTGATGCGCGCACGCTGTCGGCGGTGGCCGCGCGTGGGACGTCGCGCAGCAGAACCTGACGGGCGACGGTGACCCGCTGCGGATCGGGGTGGGGCTCGTCACCGCCAATGTGTTCGATCGTCCTCGGCGCCCATCCTCTCGTGGGCCGTGGCATCCGCCCGGAGGAGGACGTGCCGGGAGGACCGCCGGTCGCGGTGCTCGGGCACGCGCTGTGGCAGGCGCGCTACGGCGGGATCCGGACATCGTCGGGCGCAGCATCCTGCTCGACGACGTGCCGGCGGAGGTGGTGGGGGTGATGCCGCGGGGATTTCGGCTGCCGACCGACTTCACGGAACACGCGGCCGAGCCCACGGAGGCGTGGCGGCCGATCCGGTTCGACGCGGCGGAGCTGGAGCGGGGCAGCCATGGCTACTATGCGGCCGCCGTGCTCGCGCGCCGGGCCAGACGGCGCGAGCGCGCCAGCCAGAGCTCGGCGCCCTGGCGCGTCGCATGACCGACGAGGGCCTCTATCCCGCATCCATGCGATTCAGCGCGTTCGCCGTGCCCGTGGACCAGGAGGTGCGCGGCGGCGTGCGGCCGGCGCTGTGGATCCTGATGGGTTCGGTGGTCTTCCTCCTGCTGATTGCGTGCGCCAACGTGGCGAGCCTGCTGCTGGTGCGCGGCGATGCGCGCCTGCGTGAGTTGGCGCTCCGGACGGCGGCTGGCGCGGGTCCCGGCCGGATCTGTGCGGCAGCTGGCGACCGAGAGCCTGCTCCCCGGGCCTGCGGCTGGCGCCGCGGCCGGGCTTGCTCGTGGCGTTCGTGGCACTGCGCGGGGTGCTCCCGCCGTCGATCCCGCAAGCCTTCCGCCGCTGGCGCCCGTGTCGCTGGATGCGCCGGTCGTCGTCTTCACGCTGGCGATCGGTATCCTGACGACGCTGCTGGTGGGGCTGGCGCCGGCGCTGCGGACGCTCGGGCTCGACCTCGTCGAGGCCCTGCGCGAGGGCGGCCAGCAATCCACGATCGGCGGCGGCCGGCAGCGCCTGCGCCGCGGGCTCGTCGTCGCGGAGGTGGCGCTGGCGGTGGTGCTGGTCGTCGGTGCGGGGCTGATGATCCGCAGCCTCGTGGCGCTGGGCCGCATCGACCTCGGGTTCGATCCCGAGCACGTCCTCACGCTGCGCGTGTCGGTTCCGCAGTCGCGCTACGACACCCCCGAGCGCGTCGTCGGCTTCTACCAGTCGCTCATGGAGCGGGTGCGCGCACTGCCGGACGTGGAGTCCGCCGGGGTGATGCGCGCGCTGCCGCTGGGCACGACCATCGGCGACCGCGGGCTCGACGTCGAGGGATACGAGGAGCGGCCGGGCGATGGCGCCAAGGGCGACTGGCAGATCGTGAGCGATGGTGCGTTCGAGGCCATGGGCGCGCGGCTGGTGGAGGGGCGCTGGTTCGCGCCGTCGGACACCACCGCCGCGCAGCCGGTGGCGGTGATCAACGAGACGCTGGCTCGCACCTACTTCCGCGAGGGCCGTGCGGTCGGAGGCCGCCTGCGTGTCGGCAGCCCGTCGAACCCGTGGGTGGTCGTCGTGGGCATCGTGGCCGACGAGCGGCACAACGGCGTCACCGGACTCGTGAAGGGCAAGTTCTACATCCCGCACAGCCAGTGGCACGTGGTGACCGGCGGGAACATCATCCGCAACGCGTTCGTCGTGGTGCGCACGGGCGGGGATCCCATGCGCCTGGCCGCGCCCATCGCGGCGGAGGTGCGGGCGCTCGACCCGCGCCTGCCGGTGGCCAACGTGCGGCCCATGCGAGAGGTGGTGGCCGCGGCCCTGGCCGCCCCGCGTCTCACCGGATTCCTGCTGGGCGCGTTCGCGGGCATCGCGCTGCTCCTGGCATCGGTCGGCATCTACGGGGTGCTCGCCTATCTCGTCGCCCGCCGCACCCACGAGATCGGCATCCGCCTGGCCGTGGGCGCGGGGCGCGCCCAGGTGCTGCGCATGATCCTCGGGCAGGGACTGCTCCTGGCACTGGGCGGCCTCGCCGTGGGTGGACTGGCTGCCACGGCGCTGACACGCCTGATGACGAGCGTGCTCTACGACGTGGAGCCCGGCGACCCGTGGACACTCGGCGCGGTAACCCTGGGCGTGCTGGCGGTGACTGCGGCGGCGAGCCTGGTGCCGGCGCTTCGAGCATCGCGGGTGAGCCCGCTGCTGGCGCTCAGGGGGAGTGAGGTTGGGGGCGTGGGGGGGGGCTTGAAGGCTTGGGGGCTTGGGACGGGCTTGGGGCTTGGGGCTTGGAGGCTTGAAGGCCTGAAGGCTTGAGGGCTTGGGACTTGCTGGCCTTCACGTCCGCACGCCCGCAAGTCCGCAAGTCCGCAAGCCGCAAGTCCGCAAGCCCCCAAGCCCCCAAGCCCCAAGCCCCCGCCCTTGGCCTCTACCCATGATTGAATGGTCGCACGCCATGTCGGTCACCGCCGCAATGACGTGCTGCGCCAGCACGCGGTGGACTTCACCGAGCACCCCTATCGATACGAGGAGAAGGGCGGCACGCGGGTGTCGTCGCGCGAGCTCGGCGTGGACGAACACCAGGTGATCAAGACGCTGGTGATGGAAGACGACACCCGCCGGCCGCTCATCGTGCTGATGCACGGCGATCGCGAGGTGTCCACGAAGAACCTGGCACGCCAGATTGGCGCGAAGTCGGTGACGCCCTGCGCGCCGGCCGTGGCGGACCGGCACACGGGCTACCAGGTGGGCGGCACCTCGCCCTTCGGCACGCGCAAGCCCATGCCGGTGTATGTCGAGCGCAGCATCCTCGACCTCCCGCGCCTGTTCGTCAACGGCGGCCGGCGCGGATACCTGATCGCGCTTTCACCCGCCGACCTGGTGCGCGTCCTGAGCCCCACACCAGTGGAGGCGGCGCAGGAGGCTTGAAGATTGCGGGCTTGGGGCGTGGGGCTTGGGGCGTGGGTGTGGGACTTGGGCTTGCAGGCTTGAGGATTGAGGACTTGAGGACTTGAGGACTTGCAGGCCTTCTAGCCCCCAAGCCTGCAAGCCTGCAAGCCCTCAAGCCTCACCCCGAGCCCTACGCCCCACCCCACGCCCCACGCCCCAAGCCCACGCCCCCTAAAACGTCGCCGTCGGATTCACCGGCGAGCCCGATCCGCCGGGCGCAGGGAGCGCGGTCACCGTCAGCATGAAGGTCCAGCGCTTCAGCCGCGCCGCGACCGTGGCCACCTCCTCGAGATCGGCGACGTCGATCATCGGCATCCCGAGCGTGTTGATGGAGAGCATGTGAATGGGGCGCGGGAAGCCCTCGATGTTGGAGGGCTGGACGTCCTGCACCGAGTCGCTGCTGATGAGGACGACGTCCCGCTGCTTGAACCACGGCATCACGGAGACGTGGAAGCCGGCGGACTCGCGCGCCGAGGGCCAGGGCCCCAGCTTCGCGCGGCGGGCGAAGCGGCCCGTCCGGAGGAACAGGGCGTCTCCGGTCCCGATGCGGATGCCGGCGAACTTCTCCCACGCCTCGAGATCCGCAATCGTGACGGGCGTTCCCGGCTCGAGCCATGGCACGCCCTTCATCAGCGGCAGGTCGATCAGCACGCCGCGCGTCATCAGGCCGTCCTTGAAGCCGAGGATGCTGTTCTTCATGCAGCCCGGGCCTTCGCCGAAGCCCTCGCGCGTCGGCGTCGCCTTGTGGTACGTCTCGATGTCCCAGCCGTTGTACGTCTTGCCCTCGAAGATGTAGTGGCACAGCGAGTCCATGTGCGTGGTGGTCGTCGCGTGATAGGTGGACGAGATCACGTCCATGGCTGCGCCCGACCGCATCTTGCCATCGGGGCCCATGAAGAACTCCTGCTTGAACGGCGTCGGGTTGTCGGCCATCACCTCCTTGTCCAGCGTGTGGGCCATGGACACCGAGAGGCCTTCGGTCACCAGCGCCGCGGCCTTCCGGCGAATCTCCGGCGTGATCAGGTTGAACGTCCCAATCTCGTCGTCGGCCCCCCAGCGTCCCCAGTTGGAGATGTCCTTCATCATCTGCACGACCTCGGCGCGGGTGGGGTTCTGCACCGCGGGTGCAGCCGCCGACTGCGCCGAGAGCGGGGGACGAGTGACCGGTCCTGCGAGGAGCAGGCCGGACGCGAGCGCGACGACGAGCCAGGCACGAAGCTTCATGGACGCCTCCAGGTGGGCCCGATTGTGCCACGCGCCGGGGGCAGGTCGAGCCGCATCATCGGCTCGTCCACCGCCGCATAGCCGAGCTCCTCGTACACCCGCTGGCCGGCCCGGCTGGCATTCAGCGCGAGACGCTCGATGCCTGCCTCGGCGCACCACGCGTGCATCGCGGCCATCAGCGCCCGCGCGAGGCCCTGCCGCCTGTAGGGCCGTTCGACGTAGACGTTGAAGACGAAGGCGCAGCGAGGGTCCAGTCGCATCGGGCCCGGCGACCACGGCATCACGATCAGCCCGCCCCCACCGATCACCCGATCCTGGTCCTCGGCCATCCACCCGCGATAGGTGCCCGCCTCGACGGCGTCGGCGCACCAGTGCGTGCAGGCCTCGGCCATCGCCGCGTAGTCGCATGCCGTTCCCATGTCGCGAAACATCTGCTCGCGGTGGTGCACGATGTGCGGCACATCCGCCGCCGTCGCGGTCCGAATGGAGTAGGGCATGGGAGTGGATTATGTGGGAGTACGGTGCCGGGAGCGGAAGGCTGCCGGGAGAAGAGCAGGGCCGGGACGGTAGGCTGTCGGGAGATCATGCGGCCCGGGGCGGGTCCGTGGGTGTCCTGGTCACGGCAAACATCGCGAGACCCGCGATGAGCCAGGCGGCGCCGACGGCCTGGGCGAGGGGACTGGCGCCGGCGATGACCCACAGCGTGACCGCGGCCCCGGCCAAGGGGACGATCGCGTGTCTGGCGCCGCCCGGGGCGGTGCGGCGGACGACGAAGTAGCCCACGACCGAGGCGTGGAGCAGGGTGAACGCCGCGAGCGCGCCGATGTCGACCATGGACACGAGCACGTCGAGGCCGTCGGCGCGGCGTGCGGCCCAGAGGGCGACGGCAAAGGTCAGCGCCGCGGACGTGACGAGCGCCACCCGGGGCATGCCGTGGCGGCCGTCGATCCGCGCGAGGATGCGCGGGAGCCGTCCGTCGCGCGCCATCCCGAAGAGCAGGCGCGCGGATGCGGCCTGCGCGGTCATGGCGGCGAAGGCAGGCCCCACCGCCTTGGTGATCGCCAGCACGGTGGCCAGCCACGGCGCCACGGCCGCGCGCGTGACGTCGTAGAACTCCGTGCCCTGGCGCGCGGGATCCCCGGCCAGGCCGGCCGGGTCCTGCGGGCTCAGGACGGCAGCCAGCCACGCCTGCAGCACGAAGAGCACGCCGGCGGTGGCGAGGCAGACCAGGATGGCGCGGCCGACCTGGTCCGGTCCCCCGGCGTTCTCCTCCGCGAAGCCGGCGATCGCGTCGAAGCCGAGGAACGAGAGCACGGCCACGGCCATGGCCCCGGCCACCGCACTTGCGGTGAGGGCGCCCGTCCCGACAAACGGCGACAGCAGCGGGCGCGCGGGCCCGGTCGTCAGCAGCACCGCGACGCCGAGCACGACGAACAGCGCCAGCACCGCGACCTCCGCGACGAGCACCACCAAGCCCACCCGCGCCGCAATCGCCACGCCGGCGAGATTGAGGAGCGTCGTGCCCGCGAACGCCGCGACGGTGAAGGCCCACACCGGCACCGACGGCATCAACGCGTGCAGCGCGATGCCCGAGAACAGATAGGCGACGGCCGGGATCAGCAGGTAGTCCAGCATCGCCATCCAGCCGGCCACGAACCCGGCCGGCCGGCCGAGTCCCTCGGTGGCGTACGCGAACACCGAGCCGGCGTGCGGCACCACGCGCGACATCTCCGCGTACGACCAGGCCGTGCACGCCATGGCCGCCGTTGCCAGGAGGTACACGAGCGCCACCGCACCGCCAGTGCGGGCGTCGAGCACGCCGAACACGCCCACGGGCGCCAGCGGGCCGATGAAGAGCAGGCCGTAGACGATGAGATCGCCGAGCGACAGCGTGCGGGCGAGCGTGGGACCGGCCACGTCGGCGCATTATCGCCACGGCCCGGCGCGGCCGCGTGGTAGGCTCGTCGCGCGCCGAACACCCTGCGTCGTCGAAGGAGACTCATGACCCGCGAATGGACGGTTGGAGCCGTGCTGGCAGCCGGCCTGTGCACGATCACCCTGAGTGCGGTGCAGCAGCCGGCCGCACCACGCGTCGTGCAGGTCGAGCAGTTGAAGGACAACCTCTACGTGATGAAGGGCGGTGGCGGCAACAGCGCCGTCTTCATCGGCACCGACGGCGTGACCGTCGTCGACACCAAGAACCCCGGCTGGGGGCAGCCGCTGCTGGAGCAGATTCACGCGCTGACCGACAAGCCCGTGGTGCGGATCATCAACACCCACACGCACTACGACCACGTCAGCGGCAACGTGGAGTTCCCGGCCTCGGTCGAAGTGGTCGTGCAGGACGTGACGAAGGCCAACATGATGGCCATGCGCGGCGTCACGGGCCTGCCTCCGCCGGCGCCCGGTCCCACGATCTTCGAGCAGAACCAGGGCCGCGGGCTGCCGACGCGCACCTTCAGCGACACGCTGCAGATCGGGCAGGGGGGTGACGAGATCGACCTCTATCACTTCGGCGCGGCCCACACGGGCGGCGACGCCTTCGTGGTGTTCAAGGCGCTGCGCGTGATGCACGCGGGCGACGCGTTCCACACGCGCGACCTGCCCATCATGGACAAGAACAACGGCGGCAGCGGCGTGGCCTTCGCCGGCACGCTCGCGAAGGCGGCGGCCGTGAGCGGCGTCGACACGATCATCAACGGGCACAACCCCACCACCACCACGCCCGCCGACATGCGGACCCAGTCCGAGTTCGTGAGCGCGTTCGTGCAGTTCGTGCGCGAGGCGCGGCAGGCGGGACGGTCCGTTGACGACGTCGTGAAGAGCTGGGCGGTACCCGCCCGCTTCAGCGGCTACGCGAAGCCCAATCCGGACCGCGTGCGCGCCGATGCCCAGGTCATCTGGGACGAATTGCGCTAGGCCGCGTCAGTCGCGCGTGTAAGGAACCTCCACGAACGGTGGCAGGCCGGCGAGGCGGACGATGGCCTCGAGGTCGCGCCGTTCGTGGAACTCCAGGCCGTCCCGGTCGATGAGCACGGCGGCCGGCTCGCGCGCCGCCAGCTCGCGGAACGCCGCGTCGATCAGGCGAAAGCGGGTCACCATTGCCTCCACGTCCTCGTGGCTCCGGTTCCGCAGCCGGATGTGGCGTTCGATCGTCGCGCTGCTCGAGGTCAGCACGAGCACGCGGTCGGGACGCCAGGCGTCGCCGCGCGCGGCCACGCGCGCCAGCGCGTCGTGCAGGGCCGCCGGGTACTCGGCCATGTGCGCGTCGAGCGTGATGCGAGCGCCCTCCAGGAAGACCACGCGGTCGGGGCCGTCGTGCCGGGCGGCATCCCGGTAGTTGGCGTCGTAGATGCGGGCGAAGTACTCGGTGACCCCGACGGCGTTGCGGCCGGCGGCGATGTCCTCCAGCACACGCGGGTCCCAGACGCCCTTCTCGCCTTCGCCGTACGCGCCGTGATGGTAGAGATCGGCCAGCTGGCGGACGAGCGTGCTCTTGCCGACGCCGGGACCGCCGACGATGGCGACGCGCATGAGCGGGCGGTCAGGCGCCGTCGCCGCGCGCGGACACGCGTGCCCAGCTGTCCTTCAGCGACACCGTCCGGTTGAAGACGGGCGCTCCCGGCCGCGAGTCCGGATCCGCGCAGAAGTAGCCGAGCCGCTCGAACTGGTACCGGGCCCCGGCCTCGGCCTCGCCCAGCATCGGCTCCATGCGGCAGTCCTGCAGCTGCTCCAGGGACGCCGGGTTGATGAGCGTCGTGACGTCGACGCCGGCGCGGGCCGCGGCGCCGTCCGGGTCTTCCACCGTGAACAGGCGGTCGTAGAGACGGACCGTGCCCGTGGCCGCGTGCGCGGCCGACACCCAGTGCAGCGTTGCCTTGACGCGTCGGCCGTCGGGCGCGTCGCCGCCGCGCGTCGCCGGGTCGTAAGTGCCGCGCAGCTCGACGACGGCGCCGGAGGCGTCCTTGACGACATCGGTGCAGGTCACGAGATAGGCGTTGCGGAGGCGGACCTCGCGTCCCGGCGCGAGGCGGAAGAACTTCTTCGGCGGATCCTCCATGAAATCGTCGCGCTCGATGAACACCTCGCGCGAGAAGGGCACCTTGCGTGTGCCGGCGGAGGCGTCCTCGGGGTTGTTCACGACGTCCATGTGCTCGACCTGGCCCTCGGGGTAGTTGGTCAGCACCAGCTTGATCGGCCGCAGCACCGCCATCGCACGAGGCGCGCGCAGGTTGAGATCCTCGCGCACGCAGTGTTCCAGCAGGCCGATGTCGATGACGTTCTCCTTCTTGGCCACGCCGACGCGCGTGCAGAAGTCGCGGATCGACTCGGCTGTGTAGCCACGGCGCCGCAGCCCGGAAATGGTGGGCATGCGCGGGTCGTCCCAGCCGCCGACGTGCCGCTGGGCGACCAGCTGCAGCAGCTTGCGCTTGCTCATCACCGTGTAGTTCAGGTTGAGGCGCGCGAACTCGTACTGGCGGGGCCGGTGCTCGGTGCCCGCCTGGGCGATGCACCAGTCGTACAACGGGCGATGGTCGACGTACTCCAGCGTGCACAGCGAGTGCGTCACGCCCTCGATGGCGTCGGACAGCGGGTGCGCGTAGTCGTACATCGGGTAGATGCACCAGGCGTCGCCCGTCCGGTGGTGGTGCGCGTGGCGGATCCGGTAGAGCACCGGGTCGCGCATGTTGATGTTGGGCGAGGCCATATCGATCTTCGCCCGGAGCACGTGCTGGCCGTCTGCGAACTCGCCGGCGCGCATGCGGCGGAAGAGGTCCAGGTTCTCGTCCACCGGTCGATCGCGGTAGGGCGAGTTGCGGCCCGCCTCGGTCAGCGTCCCGCGATGGTCGCGGATTTCATCGGCCGTGAGCGAGTCGACATAGGCGACGCCCTTGCGGATCAGGACCTCGGCAAAGGCGTACAGGCGCTCGTAGTAGTCCGACGCGTAGTACTCGCGGTCGCCCCAGTCGAACCCGAGCCAGTGGACGTCCTCCTTGATGGAGTCCACGTACTCGACGTCTTCCTTCACCGGGTTGGTGTCGTCGAAGCGCAGGTTGCAGGAGCCGCTGAAGTCGGCGGCGACGCCGAAGTCCACGCAGATGGCCTTGGCGTGGCCGATGTGCAGGTAGCCGTTGGGTTCGGGGGGGAAGCGGGTGACGACCCGTCCGCCGTTCCGCCCCGCGGCGACGTCGGCGCTGACGATTTCCCCGGATGAAGTCTTGCGGCGGCGCCTCCGCCTTCACATTCGCGTCGGACATATGTCGGAGCCAGTCAGCGTATCCCAATCGGGGAGGGGGGAAGGCACGGCCGAGCCGGGTTCGGGACGGACCGGCAGCCGGCGCGGGCGCCGAGGCGCCCGGAGCGGTCCGCAGGCGGCCGGACGGGTCAGTTCATCGCACAGGGCGCGCCGGCGAGGAAGGCCAGCACGATGAGCGGGTTCCGGCCGCGGCGCGTGAAGCCGCATGCGGTGCCGCGCGGCACGACCGCGAAGCTGCCCGCCGACAGCGAGACGTCGCGCTCGCCGAGGCGGAGCGTGCCGTCGCCGCCGATGACGTAGAGCATGGCGTCGGCCGATTCGTGCTGCCGGCCGCTCCACGGCTCGCGTACCTGCCAGACGATGCCCTGGCCGAGGCCGCTGCACCCGACCAGATCCTCCTTGTGATCCTCGCGGGGGCCGATGAAGTTGCGCTCGATGTAGTCGGGCAGCGCCATCGTCTTCGGCGAGGAGGGCGGGGGCAGCGTGAGGGCGGGCTCCACGGGCTCGGGCGGCGGGGGCGGCTCGGGCGGAGGCGGGGGCGGCGGCGCGGGCGACAGCGCGATGGTGAGGGTGGGCGCCGCCTGTCCGGCACGCCAGGCGAACTCGCGCTCGAAGGTGTAGAAGCCTTCCTTCTCGAAGCGCGCCCGGTAGGTGCCGGCACGGACCGTCAGCAGCCGGAGGCGTCCCTCGTCGGAGGTCGTGCCCTGGCGCTCGACAGGGCCGTCGAGCGTGACGGTGACGCCCTCGAGCACGGCGCCGATCTTGTCGGTGACGGTCAGCGTGAGGGTGGTGCTGGCCGGGGCGGCGGCGCGGCGGGCCTGGGGTGCGGGCTCGGGCGCGGCGGCCGGGGCCGCCAGCAGCCACGTCAGCAGCAGCGAAGTGACCATGCCGGGGATGGTACTACGACGCGGGGGTGGCCACGGCCGTGCCGGCGCGGTCCCGGACCCCGGCGCCTTGACAGGCTCCGCGGCACCGTGAGAGGTTAACGGTGTTAAGTCCATGGGCATCGCCGAGCGCCGCGCGCGCCACCACCGGTCGCTCAAGAGCGAGATCCTCGAGCAGGCCCGGCAGATGTTCGTCGAGGAGGGCTACGAGCGCGTGAGCATGCGCCGCCTTGCCGAGCGCATCGAGTACTCGCCCACCACCATCTACCTCTACTTCAAGGACAAGAACGCGCTCTTCGAGGCCATCTGCGAGCAGACGTTCGAGACGCTCGTCCGGCGGCTCGAAAAGCACCGCCGCCGGCACGAGGGCGACCCGCTCGCCTACCTGCGCGCCGGGCTGGGCGAGTACATCGACTTCGGACTGAAGCATCCGGAACACTACCTGGTGACCTTCATGCGGCGCCCGCCCGGCGAGGCGCCCGAGGACTTCGGCGGCACAGCCGGCGAGCGGGCGTTCGGCATGCTCCGCACCGCCGTGGCCGAGGCGGCCGAGGCCGGGCTCCTCCGTCCCGTCCACCCGGAAGTGGCCGCCCAGGTGCTCTGGATGAGCGTGCACGGGCTGGTGTCGCTGCTCGTGGCCAGGAAGGGCTTCCCGTTCGCGCCGCGCGCGGCCCTGATCGACACCCAGGTCGAGACGCTGGTGCGGGGCCTGGTGGCCGGGCCGGGCTGAGGGGCGCGACCACAGGAGCATGTCACGGCGGCCCGGGCGGGCCGCAATTTTTTGCAACCGGACTTAACGGTGTTACGTCAATTAGCAATGTAAAGACCCAAGGTGCCACGCATGCCCTCCCTCGCCCGCCGCAACCTCCTCCACGACCGCGTCCGGCTGGTCGTCACCCTGACCGGCATCGTCTTCGCCGTGGTGCTGTCGGCCGTCCAGCTCGGCCTGTTCGTCGGGTTCCGGCGCGCCACCTCCGACGTCATCCGCTTTGCGGGTGCGGACGTCTGGGTCACCTCGAGCGGGGTCACGCACCTCGAAACCGGCGTGCCCTTCTCCGAGCGCCGGCTCTACGACGCGCTGGCGACGCCCGGCGTGGCCTCCGCGCAGAAGCACCTCGTGCGGTTCGGCCAGTGGCAGAAGCCGGACGGCGGCCAGGAATCGGTGATGGTCATCGGGGTGGACCTCGCCGGCGCCATGGGACGGCCGTGGAACCTGACGGCCGGCGACGCCGAGCGGCTCGCCGAGCCCGACGCCGTCATCGCCGACGAGCTCTACCTGGACAAGCTCGGCATCCAGGGGGTGGGCGACGTGGTCGAGATCGGCGGGCACCGCGCGCGCGTCGTCGGGCTCACGCGCGGGATTCGACGTTCACGACGGCGCCCGGTGTTCGCGTCGTTCAAGCACGCCCAGACTACGCCGGCGTGGCCGAGGACGAGACCATGTTCCTGCTCGTGCGCGTCGCGCCAGGAGAGGCCGCGGCGGCGGTCGCGGCGCGGCTCCGCGATCGCATGGACGGGGTCGAGGTGATCACCGCTGACGCCTGGCGGGCGGGACAGGAGGCGCATTGATGTTCGGCACCGGCGCCGGCATCACGGTGCTCATTGCCGCCGGCCTCGGCCTCCTCGTGGGGGTCGTCGTCGTGGCCCAGACGATCTACGCGGCGACGGTCGATCACCTCCGCGAGCATGGCACGCTCAAGGCGATGGGCGCGACCAACGCCTACCTGTATCGCGTCATCCTGCAGCAGGCGGCCTGGAGCGCCCTCGGCGGCTACGGCGCCGGCATTACATCGCGCTGGCGGTGTCGCGCGCAAGCCTGCGGGAACCACCGCCATCATCTCGAGCCGCCGCTGACGGCGGCGCTCTTCGTGCTGACGTTCGTCATGTGCCTGGCCGCGTCGGTCGTCTCCATCAACAAGGTGACGCGCATCGACCCGGCCATGGTGTTCAAGGGGTAGGGCCATGCAGGAATCACGGCGCTGCCGGCCGTGTCCGTACGCGGTGTCGGCAAGACCTACGGAACGGGCCCGACGGCCGTCCGCGCGCTGCACGGCGTGGATCTCGACGTGCACCGGGGCGAGGTGCTCCTGATGATGGGCCCTCGGGCAGCGGCAAGACCACGCTGCTCTCGATCATGGGCGCCATCCTGGCGGCGTCGGCCGGGAGCGTGCGGGTGGACGGCGAGGAGATCGTGGGCCTGCCCGAGCGTGCGCTGCCGCGCATCCGCCTGGCGCACATCGGGTTCGTCTTCCAGGGCTTCAACCTCTTTCCGGCGCTCACCGCGGTGGAGAACGTCGGGCTCGCGCTCGACGTGCGGGGCATCGGCGGGCGCGAGGCGGCCAGGCGCGCGCGCTGGCGGCGCTCGACTTCGGTGGCGCTCGCCCACAAGGCCGCGAGCTATCCGGCGGATCTCAGCGGCGGGCAGAAGCAGCGCGTCGCCATCGCGCGCGCACTGGTCGGGAGCCGTCGATCGTGCTCGCCGACGAGCCGACGGCAGCCCTGGACACCGAGTCGGGCGGCGCGGTGCTGGACCTGCTGCGCACGCTCGCCCACGCGCGCGGACGCGCCGTGGTGATGGTGACGCACGACCATCGGGCGGTGGCCTACGCCGATCGGGTGGTGCGGATTGCGGACGGCACGCTGGCCGCAGATGACGCAGATGACGCAGACGGGCCGCAGATGACGCAGATGACGCAGACGGGCCGCAGATGACGCAGACAGCAGATGGCGCAGATGGCGCGAAGGGCGGAATGTGGCGGCTCGGATGGGGACGATGGGCGAAGCGGGAGATGGGAGGGCGTGATGACGCGCAGGGCATGGACCGTGGTGGTGGCGGTGGGGCTGGCCAGTGTGGCGGTGCTCGTCGGCGGCGGGCGGCAGGCCGCGGGTGATCCCGTGACCGAGACGAACGAGACGGTGTCCAGCACGCGGCCGCTCATTGCGGGGCCCGGGCGCGTGGAGCCGGTGTCGGAGGAGATCGACGTCGCGCCGGAGCTGTCGGGGAAGCTGATCGACGTGGCGGTGGACGAAGGCGATGCGGTGCGTGCGGGCGACGTCATCGCGCGGCTCGAGGCGGAGGAGTTCGACGCGCGGCTGCGCGCGGCGGAGGCGCGGGTGGCGGTGGCGGAGGCCGAGCGCCTGCGGCTGGCGAATGGGGCGAGGCCGGGCCGAACGCCGGGAGGCGCGGGCGGTCGCCGAGCAGGCGGACGCCGCGCTGGCGCACGCGGTCACGGAGCTGGCGCGGAGCCGGCGCCTGTTCGACGGCGGCGTGATCCCGCGCGAGCAGCTGGACCGCGCGGATCGTGACTATGCGTGGCCCGCGCGCGGCAGGAAGAGACGGCCGAGCGTCTCGCGGTGGTGGACAGCGACGCGCGCGTGGACGAGACCGCCCGTGCCGAGGCCGCCGTCCGGCTCGCGCGCGCCGAGGTGGCCGAGGCACGCGCCCTGCTGCAGAAGACCGTCGTCCGTGCGCCCATCGACGGCGTCGTGCTCCGCCGCCACAAGCGGGCGGGCGAAAGCGTGTCCCTCGACGGCCCGTCTCCGGCCGTCGTGACCGTGGCCGACATCGGGCGGCTCCGGGTACGCGTGGACGTGGACGAAACCGACGTCGCCGACCTGCACGTGGGCCAGCACGCCTGGGTGACCGCCCCCGCCTACGGCGACACGCGCTTCCGGAGAGGTGGTGCGCGTGGGCACGATGCTGGGGCGCAAGAACGCGCACCGACGAACCCACCGAGAAGGCGGACACCAAGGTGCTCGAGACGCTGGTCGAGCTCGAGCCCGGCGCGCGGCTGCCGGTCGGCCTGCGGGTGGACGTTCCTGGTTGCTGAGATGTCGGCCGCCACGTCCTGGCGGCTCGGCACCATTGAAGCCCAGGTCAGCAGGCGGTCACACCGCGTCGCGGCGTTCGAGCGCCACGCGCACGAGCCGGCTGCGCGTGCGCACCCCGGTCTTCGCGAACAGCTGCTGCAGCGAGGCCTTGACGGCACTTTCGGACACGCCCAGCTCCGCGCCGATCTCCTTGTTCGAGCAGCCTTCGAGCAGGAGCCGCATGACCTCCGCTCGCGCGGCGTCAGCTTCGGCGGCGCCGCGTGATGCGTGGCCGACTCCAGCAGCGACTGCAAGGTAGCGCTGCTCGATGAAGACCTTGCCTCCGGCCACCTCCACGATGCCCGGTGCAGCTCCTCCGGCGAGTGCTGCTTGTGGACGATGCCCGAGATGCCGAGGCGCACCAGCTCGAGGGCGTCGTGATTCGGGAGGCCGCGGTCACCAGCAGGATGCGGCCGCCGAACTGGCGCTCCCGAAGGCGCCGTGACCAGCGCCACCGCGTTCTCCTCTCCGAGGTCGTAGTCGAGGATCAGCACGTCCACGCCCGTCTCCGGCATGTGCACGAGCGCCTGCTCGACGGAGTCGGCGCTGCCGACCACCTGCAGGCTGGGATCGGAGGCGAGGAGCCGGAGCAGGCCCTCGCGGAACAGGGCGTGGTCGTCGACGACAAAGAGCGCAATCGGCCGGCTCATGGCGTGTCGCGATCGCTCGGTTCGCACGGCAGGATGACGTCGAAGCGGCAGCCGGCGGCCTGCGGGACGTAGCGCAGGTCGCCGCCGAACGTGCGCACGAGCGTGCGCGAGATGTACAGCCCGAGCCCGGACCCGTCGGCGTTCTCGCGGAAGGGCTGGAAGAGCTGCCCGGCGTCCCGCATGCCGCGGCCCTCGTCGGCCACGCTCACGATCACGCTCGATCCGTC
Source organism: Vicinamibacterales bacterium (assembly GCA_041394685.1). Lineage (GTDB taxonomy): Bacteria > Acidobacteriota > Vicinamibacteria > Vicinamibacterales > UBA2999 > VFZN01. The sequence goes on along the minus strand of JAWKHU010000079.1, from coordinate 11,403 downwards.
CTGCCACGCGCGGATCCGCAGGGCCGGCCGCGCGCAGCCCTGCGACGCGCGCAGCGAGTTCTGCGCCAGGTTCAGGAACACCTGCAGCAGCGCGTGCGCGTCGGCGGGCACGCGCAGCGTCGCGTCCTCCAGCTCCCAGGCGATGGTGCCCTCCATGTCCACCCAGTCCGGCTCGATCACGACCCGCAGCTGATCGAAGATCTGGTGCAGGTCCACGGAGTGCACCGTGGGCTCCATGCCCGTTTCCAGTTCGAAGGCGGCAATGCGCGCCAACCCGTCCACCAGGGTGCGCAGCGCGCGGAAGTCGACGTCCTCGTGCAGGTGGACGCGGTGTCCGAGGTTCGCGGACGTCACGCGGATGGCGGAGCAGAGGTTGCGGATCTCGTGGGCCACCGCGCCGGCCAGCAGCCGGTTGTAGTCGAGGAAGTGGCGGAATGCCTCGCGCTCCCGGTCGCGCACCTCCTCCGAGGTGTCCACGAGGATGCCCGCCAGGCAGCGCGCCTGTCCGTCGCCGTAGGTCGAGAACCACACCGTGATCGGGAAGATCTGGCCGTTGGCCCGGCGCGCCCAGCTCGTCGCCGACGTCCGCATGGGACGGCCGCCGGGGCTCTTGCGCAGGGCGCTCAGGAAGATGGGCACCTGGTCGGCGAGGCTGCGGCCCGCCAGGTCGCCGGCGCTGTCGTAGCCCAGGACCTCCGCGGCGGCCTGGTTGGCGCCAATCACCTCGGCACGGTCGTTCAGCGTCACGATCGCCGCGGGACTGGATTCGGCCAGCAGGCGCAGGCGGTCCTCGGCCTGATAGCGTCGCGTCTGTTCCACCTGCAGCCGCTCGTAGGCCTCGAACACGCGCCGGCGCCGCTGTGTCATCTCGACGACCAGCAGGCCGATGCCGGCATAGGCAAGCGTGGCCATGGCGAAGCGCAGCCAGAACTCGATCGGCGTGAGCTCCGGCGTGAACTGGCCGCGCACCAGCGCGCAGATGCAGGCGGCGGCCAGGATCTGCGGCCGTGACAGCACGGTTCCGGCGACGAGGATCGGGAACACGTAGAAGATGCCCAGCGAGTACGTCAGCTGGGAGTACCACTCCAGCGCCACGAGGCCCGCGACGAGGAGGCAGGCGAACGCCAGCGTCCGGATGACGTGACGCGTGGTGGGGCTCGGCGCCGGCAGGGGAGGCGGCGCCGCGATCTCCATCCCGTCACCCGAGGTGCGGGCGGTCTCCCAGAAGCTCGAACCAACGAGGGGCATATGCGGATGGGAGGCTCGGGCAGGCGGGCACCGACCTCAGGCATCGTGCCATGGGTCACCGCTATCGGACAACCCGTCGTTCGGTCTACCGTTCGATAGCCCGGACGGCCGTGACGCCCGGTGACGTCCGCAGACACGCGCGCCGTGAGCGGTCGAAAGAGTGTCGAAGGATACGTGGCCTGCGCCGCGCGCAGCCGGTAGGGTGGAACCCATGATCGTCAGGGACCACCTGCCCTTGCGCCGCGTGTGGCCGAGCGTCTCCAAGCGCCTCGGCCTGCTGTTCGCCTTCGACCTGACCGTGGCCGTCCTGTACGTGAAGGGCGGCCTCACCGAGCTCGCGCTCTCGTCGCTGCCGATCGGCATGATGGGGGCGGCGCTCAGCATCTTCCTCGCCTTCCGCAACAACTCGGCCTACGACCGGTGGTGGGAAGCCCGCATGCTGTGGGGCTCGCTCGTCAACGACTCGCGGACGTTCAGCCGCCAGGCGCTCACGCTGGTTGACGGGGATCCCGACGACGAGGAGGCCACGGAGCTGGTGAAGTGGCAGATCGCGTACGTGCACGCGCTGCGCTGCCACCTGCGCGGCCAGAACCCGTTTCCCGAGCTCGCGGCCCGCCTGCCCGCCGCCCTCGTGACCTGGCTGCGGGGACACCAGAACGTGCCGCACGCGCTGCTGCTGCACGCGGGGCGACGACTCCGCCGCCTCTACGAGCTCGGCCGGCTCGACTCCTACCGGTTCGTGCAGCTCGACTCCACGCTCTCGCGCCTCTGCGACGTGCAGGGCGCCTGCGAGCGCATCAAGAACACGCCGCTGCCGCGCCAGTACGACTACTTCCCGCGGATGCTGGTCAGCGCCTACTGCCTGCTGCTGCCGTTCGGCCTGGTCGAGGGCATGGGGCTGCTGACGCCGCTGGCCTCGACGCTGGTGAGCTTCATCTTCCTGGTGCTGGAGTCCATCGGCCGCGACATCGAAGCGCCGTTCGAGAACACGGTGCACGACACGCCGATGAGCGCGTTGTCCCGCACCATCGAGATCAACCTGCGACAGGTCATGGGAGACCGGCGCGCGCCGCGCGAGGTGGGGCCCATCGACGGATTCGTGTACTAGGAGGCTGCCGTGATCGTTCGACCCTTCGAAGTCGTGTTCCTGACCAACTTCTCGAACCTCTGTTTCCGGGCCATCCCGTCGCTGGCGCAGATGAGCGACGACATCGACATGCGCCTCACCATCGTCCATGCGGCGGGTGAGACGGCGGACACGCGCCCGCTCGAGAACAACCTCCGGAACTTCTTCTCCGAGGCCGACGCGTTCTCGCGGTGCCGGCGCATCCTCGAGCGCGGCACGCCGGTGGACGCGGTGCAGCGCCTGGCCACGCGCCAGCCGATCGACCTCGTGGTGGCGCCTGCGGGAGACCCGCTCGGCATGCCCCGCATCGGCCACCGCTCGCTCCGGTCCCGGCTGGTCCGCGAGTGCCCCGCGCCGGTCTGGACGCACGGTCCTGCCGCGCTGCATCGCCGGGGCGTGCGCCGCCCGCGTCGCGTGGCGTGCGTGGTGGAGGAGGGGCACAGCAGCCGCACGCACCTGCAGCCTGGCGGCCGCCTACGCATCCCGCCCGAGCGCCGCCCTCCACGTCGTGCATCCGCTCCACGACCTGTTCGACGAAGGCACGCTGCTGATGCTGGCCTACACGTACCCCTACGACCGGGTGCAGGCGCTGCAGGACGTGCGCGGGGAGATCGTTGACGCCCGCGTCGTGCCGGAGGTGCACCTGACCACGCCCGCGCGCATTCCGGACCTGCTGGCCCGGCTCGACGCCGACATCGTCTTCCTCGACGGCCCGCGCTGGACCGGCTACCGGTGGCTGCGCCACCGGATGCACGCGATGCTCGACGCGCTCCCGTGCCCCGCCGTGTGCGTCAACACCGAGCGCAAGGACCTGCGCTGGTCGCTGCATCACCCGGGACGTCACGCCCTCCCGGTGCCGGCCGACCAGGATCGAGCGGTCGGCATCGCCGCCGCGCTCGGCGCGGCGTCCGACACCGCGTGGGACATCGTCCCGTCGGCGGCCGACCCTCGGAATCCGGTAGCCGGGCAGGCGTGACGCCCGTCCGTTGACGCGCGCCTACGCGGCGGCCACGGCCAGCCAGAGCGCGGCCAGCGCCAGGGTGCCCAACGTCACCGGGATGCCGACGCGCGCGTGGGTGCGCCAGTCGATCGCCACGCCGAGCCGCCTCGCCTGGTCCACGACGATGATGTTGGCGATGCTGCCGACGATGAGGAAGTTGCCGGCGAGCGTGGACGCGAGGGCGAGCACCGGCCCGCCAGACGGATGCCCCGCCGCCGGCAGGAGCAGCAGTACGGCCGGCACGTTGGAGACCACGTTCGACAGCACCGCCGTCGTCGCGAAGAGCACCGCAGGCTGGGTGAGGTCGACGTGCGCGGCACGGAGCGCGGCGAGCCCGCTGGCGAGGACGCCGGACTGCACGACCGCGCCGTTGACCACGAAGAGCCCGGCGAAGAGCACCAGCAGCTGCCAGTCCACGAGGGCGAGCATCGCGCGTGACGCCACCTGGCGCGACAACATCAGGACGCCTCCCGCCGCGAGGGCGACCACCTCGCGCGGCCAGCCCGTGAAGAGGAAGGCGGCCATCACGGCTCCCACCACGACGAGTCCCTTCATGGTCTGTACCGGATCGTAGGGCGGAGCGGCGACGGCCGGCACCGGCATGGCCGCGAGCCACCGGTGCCGGTAGGTGCGTACGATGACGCCCCAGACGATGGCCAGGCCGCCGGCGGCGGGGACCCCGCCGTCCCAGAGATACCGGGCGAAGGAGAGATCCAGCATCGATCCGATCAGCATGTTCTGGGGATTGCCGATCAACGTGGCGGCCGAGCCGACGTTCGAGGCGCACGCCAGCGCGAGGAGGTACGGGACCGGCGCCAGGCCTCGCCGTGCGCAGAGCTCGACGAGCACCGGCGCCATGGCGAGGCAGACGATGTCGTTGGCGAGCACCGCCGAGAGGACCCCTGCGGTGACCACGACGAGGGCGAGCAGCACCTCGGGCCGCTGGTGGCGCTCGCCGAGCCGGCGGGTGACCGCCGAGTAGAAGCCGCCCAGGCGGAACTGGGCCGACACCATCATCAGTCCCAGCAGCAGCGCCATGGTCCGGACGTCGATGGCGGCCCAGGCCTGGTCGGTGGACAGACGCTCCGTTGCGACGACGGCGATGGCGCCCAGCAGCGCGATGCCGCTGCGGTCCACGCGCAGGCCGGGTAGTTCCCCGAGGAACATCCCGAGGTACACGAGGGCAAAGATGCCCGCGACGACGAGGTCCATACCGCGTTCGGACGGTCAGCGGGGGCGGGCGCGGTGAGCGGCCGGAATCAGTACCGCCAGCTCTTCAGGTCCGCTCCCGCGGGCGCCGTCTGCCCATGCGCTCGACCGACCGCGGGATGAACATCTGGTGATAGCGGAGCCGCGACAGCGCATTCGGCCGGGTGTGGTCGCCGTTCCAGCAGTGCTCGGCGCGGTCTCCGATTGCACCTCGCCGCCGTAGTAGGGGCGCGGGTGGTTTCGAGATACTGCTCGGCGAGGTAGACGGCGTCGTTCAGGTAGTAGTTGTCCATGTCGCCGACGCACAGGTGCAGCTTGCCTTCGAGCTTCGCGCCGAGGCCCTTCTCCCAGTCGCGCTGCAGGATGTGGACGAGATCGAAGTGTTCCTTCAATGCTCGGCCACGGTGCGGTCGATGACGCCGGTGCGCTTGTCCCAGATGCGGGCGGGGTAGCCGTCGGGCCCGACCGGTGAGTAGGTGGCTTCCAGACGTCCCACTGCTGTCCCGATCGGGTCTTGTCTCCCGAGACCAGCTCGAGGCGGTTCATGTCCTCGAGCGTCGTGCGGACGTGTCCGAGGTAGTTGCGCAGGCCCGGCCGCGGCGTGCGCGCTCCAGTCGCCCTCGTCGTAGTACGCGTTGGCGTCCTCGTACAGGTTGACCACCGTGTAGGCACGGAAATCGATCGGGTCCGGACAGGCGATGTAGGCGCCGTTGAACGCGTCCGGATAGAAGACCTGGGCGGCCATGGCCTCCCAGCCGCCCGTCGAGCCCCCGTAGGTGAAGCGCGCCCAGCCCTGGCCGATGCCGCGGTACTTGCGTTCCAGGTACGGCACGAGCTCCTGCATGATGGCGTCGCCGTACGGGCCGCTGTTGGCCGAGTTGACGGCGTAGCTGTCGTCGTAGAACGGCGTGGGGTGCTGGATCTCGATGACGAGGACGCGCGGGAAGCCCGGGCCCGTCCACTCCTGGTAGAACTGGTGTGCGTACTGCTGCTGGATGCGGTTGTACCCCGCCAGGTTGAAGCGGGCGGCGAAGTCGGGCACCAGGTTCGGATCCGGCGGCTCGGGCCGAACCCTGTGAAGGTACGGGAAGTGCCCGTGGTAGATGAAGAGCGGATAGCGGGCGTCCGGATGCGTGTCCCATCCCTCGGGCAGGAGCACGTTGGCGCCGATGTGCATCGGGCGCCCCCAGAACTTCGTCAGAGCTCGCTCTTGATGCGCTCGTGCCTGATGTATTTCGTGTCGGCCGGCGCGGGAATCTCGGGGATGACCTGGTCGAGCGTGATCGTGATCGGGCCGCCGCGCGGGTCGATGCGCATCTCCACGGGCGTGCTGTACAGGTTCCCCGGCGCGCGCGCCCACTGCTGCCCCTCGCCGCGGTCCATCGGCATCTTCACCGTGAACCCGTCGGCGCGCCGGAAGGTCTCGTACTTGTGCAGCAGCGCCTGGACCACGTAGGTGCCGGCCGGGATGTCGGCCATGCGCGACACGGGGACCCGTCGGCATCCAGGGCCATCGACACCGGCTGACCCGCCTGCCAGCCCTCGACGTTCATGCCGAAGATCTGCTGCGTGTCCACGCCGTCGCCAATCTGGAAGCGCGGCTCGCCGCGCCGGGCGTCCCGGCGATCATCAGGAGCAGGCGTCCGTCCACCGGGCCACGGCCGCGGCCGGACGCTCCACACGCACGGCGAATGCCCCGCCCTGGGCGCGTGGCTGGTCCACGGTCACCGCGACCACCGCCAGGGCGGCCGCCACGCCGAACAACCGGAGTCGCGACATGCGGCGGGTGGCATTGGAGCGCGTGCGCTCCGGTGAGCTCGGCATGAGGACGGCGTGGACCGCCATCGCGGCGGTGCTCTGGCTCGTGGCCGGCTCGCGCAGGCGCTCACCTACCCGCGGCCTGACGGCCGCATCAACGACTTCGCCGGCGTGCTCGATGCGACGAGCCGCGACACCCTGACGAGCCTGGTGGACGAGGTCGAGGCCGCAACCACCGCCGAGATCGCCGTCGTCACCGTGCGCGACTTCGGAGGGGCGTCGGTGGAGGATGCGCCGCCGGCCTGTTCCGGACTGGGGCATCGGCAAGCAGGGCCGACAACGGCGTCCCGATCCTCGTCGGCGTGGACGCGCGTGCGATGCGCATCGAGGTGGGCTACGGGCTCGAGGGCGTCCTGCCCGATGGCCTGGCTGGCGCCATCATCCGCGAGGCGTTCCTGCCTCGCTTCCGCGACGATGACTACGCGGGCGGCATCGTGGCCGGCACACGCCGCGTTGCCGAGGTGATCACCCGCAACGACATCGTGTCGCCCGAGCAACGCGCGGCACTCGATGCCGCGAACGCGGCGCCCGAGCCGCCCGGCGTAGTGGCCGTGGTGATGCTGGGCCTGTTCGTGGGCCTCGGCGCCTTCATGCTGGGTTCCGGCATCGGCGCGCGGATCGTCAGCTCCGTGTTCTCGGGCACGTTCGTCACCGGGATGTCGGGATGGTTCTCGCTGCTGGCCCTGCCGCCCCCGTACCTGATCGGCATGGCCATCTACGCCGTGTCGGTCTTCATTGCTGGCGTGGTGCTCGGGCGCAACGAGACCTGGCGGCGGCGCCTGCGGGGGAAGCGCCACGGCGCGTCGCGCGGATGGGTGATGGAGGGCGGCGGGTCGAGCGGCGGCGGGTCGAGCTCGTCGGGTTTCGGCGGCGGACGCTCGGGCGGCGGGGGCGCCAGCGGCCGGTGGTAGCCGCCCGTCGAATGGGACGCGCGCCCGCGTGGGCGATGGCGGCGTGGTGCCTCGCGGCGGTGGTCGTGTCGGCGCAGCTGCCGCAGCCCACCGGCCGGATCAACGACTTCGCCGACATCCTCACGGCGGCCGAGGAGCAGGAACTGGCGGCACTGGTGGCCGACGTCGAACGAGAGACCACCGCGCAGGTGGCGGTGGCCACCGTGCGGTCGTTGAACGGGACGACGGTCGAGGACTACGCGGTCCAGCTGTTCGAGGCCTGGGGCATCGGCCGGCGGGACATCGACAACGGCGTGCTCATCCTGGTCGCTCCGAACGAGCGCGAGATGCGCATCGAGGTCGGGTACGGGCTGGAAAGCATCCTGCCGGACGGTCTGGCCGGCGCCATCATCCGCGAGGCGTTCCTGCCGCGCTTCCGCGAGAACGACTACGGCGGCGGCATCGTCGCCGGCACGCGGCGCGTGGCCGAGGTCGTCCGGCGCAACCACGTGCTGACGGCCGAGGAGCGTGCGGCGCTGGACCGGCAGGCCGGAGAGACGGACGGCGCGGCGTGGATCCTCGTGCCCTTCCTGAGCATCTTCGAGATCGTCGGCTTCGGCATGCTGGGAGCCGGCGTGGCTGCGCTGGCCATCGGCCCGATCCTGCTGGGGGCATTCTTCGGCGGCGTGCCGATGCTGCTCGGCGTGCTCGTGATGCCGGGCTGGGGCGCCCGAATCCTGATGGCGGTGGCGGCGCTGGCGGTCGTGGGGGGCGTCCGCTACGGCCTCCGTCCCGCCAACCGCGCGTCGCTGCGCCGCTCCTCCCGCGGACAGTCTTCAGGATGGGTCTGGGGCAACACGGGCAGCGGCGGTTCGGGATCGTCGGGCGGGTCCGACTCCTCCGGCGGCTTCGGCGGCGGCAGCTGGGCGGCGGCGGCGCCAGCGGCCGCTGGTGAGCTCAGGCCCCGCCCCAATCCTGAAGTTGCGCATCATCCCCATGTCCTCGTGCTCGAGGATGTGGCAGTGGTACAGGCACAGCCCCGGATGCCGTGAGAAGGTGATCTGCACGCGGACGGTCTCGCCCGGGAAGACCAGCACCGTATCGGTCGCCGGGCCGTCGTGCACGCCGTCGTGCAGCGGACCTGGCTGCGCGCCCGTCCGCGAGTAGCACCGAACTGCGTGCCGTGCAGGTGGATGGGGTGCGCCATGGCCATGCCCATCGGGTTGGGGCGGTTCACGAACTCCCAGACGTGGGTGGACCCCGGCGCCACGGTCTCGTCCGGCGCCGCTTGCTCGAGCTCGAACGTGCGCCCGCCGAGCAGCCAGTTCATCTGCATGAACATCAACTCGACGCGGCGTACCGGGGCGTCGCCCTGCACGGCCCAGTGCGCGGGCGGCGCGCACAGGCGGGGGGGCAGCGTGGTCCTCGGGCCGGTGCGGCTCGAGACGCGCAGCGTCATGAGCTCGAGCGGCGCACCCTGGGGGAGCGGCGCGGTCTCGCCCATCATCCCGACGCGCCCGACGACCGCGGCCGGGTAGGCGAGGCTGACGAGTCGCAGCGTCGAGGCGGGCGGCCGCGACGAGAGATCGAGCAGGACGTCCGCGCGCTGGCCTGGCGCGAGCGTGACCATGCGGACCTCGCGCGCCTGCGCCCGCAGCCCGCCGTCGCCGCCGATGAGCGTGAGCGGCGAGCCGTCGGACAACGCCAGCGCGTAGATGCGCGCGTTGGATCCGTTCAGCAGCCGGAGCCGGTAGCTGCGCCGATCCACGGCCAGGGACGGCTGCGGGCGGCCGTTCACCAGCACGCGATCGCCGAGCCAGCCGTTCATCGTCTGCATCATGGCCGCCATGCCGCCTATGCCGCGGCCACCACCGCCCATCATGCCCCGGCCCATGCCCCGTCCACCGCCCATGCTCATGGTCGAGGCCTCGGCGTACACGAACTGGTTCGCCGCATCGACGCGGCGATCCTGCAGCACCAGCGTGAGCTCGGCATCGCCTGACGGCAGCTCGAGGGCCCCTTCCTCCTCGTCGCTCACGAGCAGGAGACCGGCCAGTCCCTGGTACACCTGGGCGCCCGTCCGCATGTGCGGGTGCGGGTGGTACCAGTACGTGCCGGCGCGGTTGGTGACCTCGAAGTCGTAGACGTACTCCGCCCCGCCGTTGACGGCGAGGCGGGGATGGCCGTCGGCCTGTTCGGGCACGTCGAGGCCGTGCCAGTGCACGATGGAGGGCTCGTTCAGCCCGTTGCGGTACCGGATGCGGACGCGCTGTCCCCGCACCAGCCTGATGGTGGGTCCGAGGTAGGAGTCGGGCAGGACCTGCAGCGCGGATGCGGGGCCGCGCAGCACGCGGCCGGTGAAGCGCCAGACACGGGTCGGCGCGCCATCGAAGACGGACACCTCCGCCGGCGCTGCCGTGAGGAGCAGCTCGACGTCCGGGGCGGCGCACCGCCAGGCTGGGCGCGGGAGCCGGGCTCCACGCATGATCCACATCGAGGACGCGGAAGGGGCCGGCGCATGGCAGACAGTCCCAACAGGCGAATTGCGTCGCGACGATACACGTCACCACTCCCCGGGGACCGATTGCAGGTTGACCGACTTCTCGTGCCCGTTCCGGCTACTTCGCACTCCCCAGCAGGGCCTGCAGCGCCCAGCCCGTCGTCGAGATCCGCTGTGCGGCACTGGTCCCGGCGCTCCCCGCATCGTCTCCGGCCAGCCGCCGTCGGGCTGCTGCTGCGCCGAGAACGCGCGGCCGCGCGCGATGGCATCCTTCAGCTCCTCTGGCCGGAAGGTCGAGCGGGCCAGGCGCGGATCGGTGTCGAGCTGTTGCAGCGCGATCACGACGAGCGCCGTGTCGAACACCGTGGCCGCCTCGGCGTTGGGTTCCGCGCCCCATCCGCCGCTGTCCCGCTGCGCGAACCGCAGCAGGTTGAGGCAGGCGGCGCGCTGCTTGTCGGTCATGACATCGGAGGTCATGCCGAGGCCGAGAATGATGCCGGCGGCGTCGGTGACCGTTGACGCCTCGACGGTCCGAAGCCACCGATCGGTCTGCGCGACGGCGAAGTCGTCGGGCTGGCGGCCCGCCGACATGAGCGTGGCGCGCGCCATGGATGTGGCGAGCGCGGTGCCCCACGTGAGCGGGGAGCCCGGTCCGTCCGAGGCATCCGGTACCCAGCTGCCGTCCGGCTGCTGGTCCGCGAGCAGGAGCGTCGCGGCGTCCTCGAGCGGCTTGGCCGGATGGAGGTCGCGCTCACCGTCGGCGGCCAGCGCGGCCGCGAACTGCAGCCGCATCAGCGCCTCGTCATCGCCGTGGCTCTTGTTGGCCGCCCACTGCGCGGGCGTGGCGAGGAAGGCGCGCGTCTCATCGAGCGCCTTGCCGACGTCGTGCCCGCGATGACTGGCCAGGAGCAGCGCCCGGGCGGCGTCGCCGTTGTGGTGGCACGAGTAGCAGCCCTGCGCGCCGTGCCAGCCCTCGACAGCCTTCACCAGGAACGCCACGGCCCTGCTCTCCGGCGCCGCCGATTGTGCCAGCGCCGCCGCCGACACCGACAGCACCCACGCCAGAGAGACAAGCACGCGCATACCTAGATACTAGCCAATCTCCGCGAGGATGACCCTCCCCGATCTCGTCCGGCTGTTCCGCCTCTGCGCCATCTGCGGCCCATCTGCGGCCCCGGGGCCGCGCTAGAATCGGCGGCGATGACGCGACAGTACCGCGCCGGGCAATCGGTCGAAGACATCTGCCGACAGTGTCATGAGGATCGGATGCACACGGTGATCGTCGTGGACACGGCGTCCCAGCCCATCCGGGTGCGGTGCGACTACTGTGGCAGCGAACACAACTACCGCGGCGGGCCTCGCCACGCGCGGCCGGCCGGCGCCGCATCGTCCCTCGAACGCGCCGGCGACGGCGATGCGGGCGCGAGCCGGCAGCCGGCCGGCCCGTCCCGTGCCGCGGACTCGCCGGCGTCGGTCCCCGCGGCCGGCGCGCTCGTCAGCCCGCGCGAAAGGCGCTTTCCGCCCATGAGCCACGACACCGATGCCCACGACCTCGAAACCCTGATCCGCACCGTCATCCGGGAGGAATCCGGTCTCACGCCCGTCGCGCCCG
>JAWKHU010000078.1:0-30880 GCA_041394685.1 Vicinamibacterales bacterium | reverse complement strand
TCCACGTCCTCGGCCCGCCAGTCCAGGCGTTTGGCCAGCGCGCGCGCGACGGTGGACTTGCCGGCCCCCATGAAGCCGACCAGGTAGATCTTGTCGGTGGTCACGCCCGCAGGCCGTCGAGGTCGGTGAAGAACGCGGGGTAGGACACCGCCACGACGTCGGCCCCGTCGATGGTGGTGGGGCCCGTGGCGCCCAGCGCCGCGACCGCGAACGCCATGGCCAGCCGATGATCCCCGTGCGCGTCCACGTGCCCGCCCGTGAGGCGCCGCGGACGGATGACGAACCCGTCCGGCCGCTCCTCGGCGTCCGCACCCATCGCCACGAGGCCGCCCACGAGCGACGAGATGCGGTCGCTCTCCTTGACGCGCAGCTCGCCCGCGCCGCTCACGGTGATGCCGCCACCGAAGGTGGCCAGCGCCGCCAGCACCGGCAGCTCGTCGATGACCTCGGGGACTTCGTCCGGCAGCACCTTCACCGGCTCGAGCGCGCCGTACCGGACGCGAATCCAGCCGACCGGCTCGCCGTCGTGGCCCGACTCCACCTGCGCCTCGACCACGGCGCCAAAGCGGCGGAGCAGGTTGAGGATGGCGGCACGCGACGGGTTGAGCCCCACGCCCTCGATCGTGACGTCCGAGCCGGGCATGGCCGCGGCGGCCACCGCGGGGAACGCGGCGGACGAGATGTCGCCAGGCACGCGCAGGGCGCGGCCCGTGAGCCGCGAGCCACCGGTCACCGAGACCGTGCGGCCGTCCACCTGCGCCGGGGCGCCAAAGGCTTCCAGTGCCCGCTCCGTGTGATCGCGGGTCATGGCCGTCTCGGTCACCGACGTCGTCCCGTGGGCATGGAGCCCGGCCAGCAGCACGGCGCTCTTCACCTGGGCGCTCGGGACCTCGGGGTGATAGTGGATGGGCCGAACGTGGGTACCGTGGACGGTGAGCGGCGGGCGGCCGCCGTCTGCCGCGTCGAACCGCGCCCCCATCTCGGTGAGTGGCGTCATCACGCGGCGCATGGGCCGCCTGGACAGCGACGCGTCGCCCACCATGGTGGTGTCGAAGGCATGAGCGGCGAGCACGCCGGCCATGAGCCGCATCGTGGTGCCCGAATTGCCGCAATCGAGTGGGCCGGAGGGCGCGAGGAGCCCGCCGAGGCCCCGTCCGGTGACGCGCACCTCGCTGGGCCCGGGCTGCTCGATGCGCACGCCGAGGGACGCCAGGCAGGCCAGCGTGGACTGGCAGTCGGCGCCGGGTGCGTAGTTGGTGATGGTGGAGGCCCCGTCGGCCAGGGCGGCCAGCAGGGCGTAGCGATGGGACACCGACTTGTCGCCGGGCACCTGGATCCGGCCGCGCAGGTGGCGGGCCGGCTCAATGACTCGAGACACTCGCTAGACTATAGCAACTTGACCGCGTTTCGAGCGCTATGGTACTTAAACGCGCACATGCTGCGTGCGTGGCCTGCCCCTCCCGCCGGAAGCCGATGAGTCCGTCGCCGCCTGCCGTTCGCCTCGAGTTCCACAGCGCCTTCGACATGCTCGACTTCGTGCAGGTGGTCAGCGACTACGTCGGCCGCCACACCGGTCTGGACGACGACGCCCTGCACTGGGTGAGCGTGGCGGTCCGCGAGTCGGTGGTCAACGCCATCAAGCACGGCAACCAGAACGACGAGTCCAAGCGGGTCGTCGTGGAGTTCTCGGGCACGCCCGACGACGGGATGACGATTCGCGTCGTGGATCAGGGCGAGGGCTTCGATCCCGAGCAGATTGCAGACCCGCTGGCGCCAGAGAACATCATGAAGTCCAGCGGCCGCGGCATCTTCCTGATCCGCAGCTTCATGAGCGACGTCAGCATCCGGCGGGCGCCCGAGGGCGGCATGGAGGTCCGGATGACCAAGTCCGTGGCGTCCGACAACCCGTGACGCCGGATCCCGCCTTCCTCGCCACGGCCGTCGAGGCCGTCGTCCGCGCCGGCGAGATACAGCTTGGCAAGTTCCGCTCCGGCGTGCGCATCGACAAGAAAGGCGCCATCGACCTGGTCACCGAAGTGGACCTCGAGGTGGAGCGCGCGTTCCGCGCGATGATCGCGGAGCGCTATCCCGACCACGACGTCCTGGCCGAGGAGATGGGCGGCTCGTCCACCGGCGCGCGGTTCCGCTGGGTGTTCGACCCGCTCGACGGCACGACCAACTACGCGCACGGCCTGCCGATTTTCTGCGCGTCGCTGGCGCTCGAAATCGACGGCCAGGCCGCGGTGGCCGCCGTCTTCGACCCGAACCGCAACGAGCTCTTCACGGCCGAGCGGGGCGTCGGTGCGTGGCTCAACGGGCAGCCGCTTCGGGTCTCGACGACCGCGTCCATCATCGAGGCGCTGCTGGTGACCGGCTTCCCGTACGGTGCAGCAGACGCCCGAGAGTACATGCGGGTGTTCGGCGCGTTCATCGCCCGCGCCCGGGCCGTGCGCCGCCTCGGCTCGGCCGCCATCGATCTCTGCTACGTGGCCGCCGGCCGCATGGACGGCTTCTGGGAAGAGAGCCTCCAGCCCTGGGACACGCGTGCCGGTGCCCTCATCGTCGAGGAGGCGGGCGGGCGCGTGACGGGCATGGACGGGCGCCGTGGGACCCTGCGGCAGGCCACATCCTGGCCTCGAACGGGTCCCTGCACGACGATGCTCGGGATCCTGCGCGAAGCCCGTATATAATCACTGGATTGCTCGATGACTCCCGAGCTGTCCATCGTCATTCCGGTCTACAACGAGTCGCCCAACATCTCGCGCCTGTATGAGGAGCTCACGGATGTCCTGGGCCAGTACGGGCGGAGCTACGAGCTCGTGCTGGTGGACGACGGCAGCCGCGACGACACGTTCGCGCAGCTGTCGGCGTTCCAGGCCAGGACCCCGCCTGCGGGTGATCCGCTTCCGCCGCAACTTCGGCCAGACCGCGGCGTTCGCGGCCGGCATCGCCTACGCGCGCGGTCGGCTCATCGTGCTCTCCGACGGGGACCTCCAGAACGACCCGCGCGACATCCCCAGATGGTCGCCCGCATCGAGGCCGGCCACGACATCGTCTGCGGGTGGCGGAAGGACCGGAAGGACACGTTCATCACGCGCCGCGTGCCGTCGATCCTGGCCAACAAGCTCATTTCGTGGGCGACCGGCGTCGAGTTGCACGACTACGGCTGCTCCCTCAAGGTGTTCCGCTCCGAGGTGCTCAAGCCGCTTCGGCTCTACGGCGAGATGCACCGCTTCATCCCGGCAATCGCCAGCCAGGTGGGTGTCTCCATCGACGAGGTCGTGGTGAACCACCGCGCGCGGCAGGCGGGGACGTCCAAGTACGGCCTCTCTCGCACGATTCGCGTGCTGCTGGACCTGGCGACGGTCAAGTTCCTCCTCAACTACTCGACGCGCCCGCTGCAGATCTTCGGGCTGCTCGGGATCGGCGCCTTGGGGCTCGGCACGCTGATCACGGCGTGGCTCGGCTACGTGCGCCTGTTCGAGCGCCAGGCGATTGGCGATCGGCCGCTGCTGCTCCTCGGCATGATGCTGCTCTTCATCGGGGTGCAGCTCGTCACCTTCGGCCTCCTCGCCGAGCTGCTGGCGCGGACGTACTACGAGTCGCAGAACAAGCCCACCTACGTCATTCGCGAGATCCGGCAGACGGCGGAGCTCGCGTCGGTCGACGGCTGATGCCCCCGGCCGCGCCCCGCGAGCACGATCCGCGGATCACGGTGATCCAGCAGGAGCTGTTCGACGAGCGCCGGTCGAAGGTGGACAAGTATCGGGAACTGGTCGTCGGTCGCCCCGGCCTGTGGCCGCTGGTGCGCTACGAGCTCGTGACCCTGCTCGCCAGCTGGGTGCCCGGCGCCCTCGGCCTCTTCCTCCGCTCCAAGCTGTATCCCCTGGTGCTCGGCCGCGTCGGCCGGAACGTTGTGTTCGGGACGAACGTGACGCTGCGGCATCCGCACAAGATCGTCATCGGCGACAACGTCGTCATCGACGATCAGTGCTGCCTCGACGCCAAGGGCACCGACAACCGGGGCATCGACATCGGCAGCGGCGTGTTCGTCGGGCGCAACACCATCCTGAGCTGCAAGAACGGCGACATCGTCATCGAGGACCACGCCAATCTCGGTTTCAACTGCGAGATCTTCTCGGCCTCGCGCGTCCGCGTGGGGAAGAGCATCCTGATGGCCGCCTACGCATGCCTCGTGGGCGGCGATCACCTATGCGACCGGTGGACATCCGGTGCTGGAGCAGACCGCACGGCGCGGCATCGACGTTGGCGACGGCGTGTGGCTCGGGACGCACGTCGTAGTGACCGATGGGGCCACCATCGGTCGGGACATCATCGGCGCCGGCGCGGTCGTCGTAGGACAGGTGCCGGAAATGCCATTGCCGCAGGCATTCCGGCCTCGGGTCATGCGCGACCGGCGCGACGCCGCCGGCGGTGCGCCGGGCGCGGCGGCCGCGGCACGGGAGTCCTGACATGCGGCATCGCGTCGGCATCGTCGAATCGAGGACCTCGCGCGAGTGCCGCTGGGCGACTCCAGCACATGGTGCGGACGCTCGTGCACCGAGGGCCGGACGAGGAGGGCAGCATCACGCTGCCGGGCGTCTGGCTTCCTCGCCATGCGCGCCTGTCGATCGTGGACCTGTCGGGCGGACAGCAACCGTTCACCAACGAAACCCGGCGACATCCACCTGGTCGGCAACGGCAGGATCTACAACTTTCCCGAGCTTCGGCACGAGCTGGAGACCTGGGGCACACCTTCCGCTCGGGTGATATCGGGTGCTCGTGCACGGCTACGAGCAGTGGGGCACCGACCTGCTGCCGCGCATCCGCGGGATGTTCGCCATTGCGCTGTGGGACGCGCACGCACCCGAACGCTGGTAGCGGCGCGCGATCAGGCCGGCGAAGCCGCTCTGCGGAGCCTGACGCCGAAGGAGCCTGCGGCTGGCGTCCGAGGTGAAGGCGCTCTGGACCGGCCCGAGGTGTCGCGCGAGCTGGACCCGGAAGCGCTCGACGAGTTCCTCACCTACGAGTACATCCTGGCGCCGCGGACCATCCTCAAGCACGTTCGCAAGGTGCCGCCCGGCAGCTACCTGACGTACCGGGACGGCCAGGTGGAGGTGCGGCGCTACTGGGACGCGTCTGCCGTGCCCCTCCAGCCGTGGACGGATGCCGAGGCCGTGGACGCGCTGCGCGACCGCCTCCGCCATGCCGTGGTCAGCCAGATGATGTCGGACGTCCCGCTGGGCGCGTTCCTGTCCGGCGGCATCGACTCCAGCACGCTCGTGGCGTTCATGAGCGAGGCCTCGCGGCTCCCCATCAACACGTTCAGCATGGGGTTCGACGACGGGAGCTACAACGAGCTGGCGTTTGCGCGGGAGGTGGCGGCCGCGTTCGGCACCAACCACCGGGAGCGAACGGTCACGCCCTCGCTCGAGCCGCTGTTCGACAAGCTCGTCGTCCACCTCGACGAGCCGTTTGCCGACGTGTCCATGTTTCCCACCTACATGCGGTGTCGTCGCTCGCGCGGGCACCGTGACGGTGGCACTGTCGGGCGACGGGGGAGACGAGCTCTTCGGCGGCTACGACGCCTACGAGGCGCAGGCCCTCGCGGCGCGGCTCGGCGGGTTCGGCGAGGCCGTGATGCCGGCATGGCGGCCCGTCGCGGCGACGCTGCCGCCAACGGAGAAGAAGAAGGGGCTGGTCAACAAGGTCAAGCGATTTACGGCCGGCGCGGCGTCCGCGCTGAGCGACTGGGCCACTACCGGTGGATGGTGTATGCCCTCGGCGCGGAGGGCAAGCGCCGCCTGTGCCGCAGGCCTGCGCGATCGATTGGTATCGCACGACGATGCCGCCACCGGTGCGTGAGGCGCTCGGGCGCTTTTCGCCAGGGCGACTGCTCAACCGGCAGCTATGCGGACCTCGGCTTACTCGCCGACGACATCTGGTGAAGGTGGATCGCATGGCCATGGCCACCTCGCTCGAGACGCGGTGCGCCGTTCCTCGACGCGGACGTCATCGTTCTCCATGCCGGCGAGAATGAAGATCCGCAACGGCGAGCGCAAGTGGTGCTCAAGCAGGCGATGACGGGCATCCTGCCCGAGGGGATCTGACGCGCCGGAAGAAGGCTGGCATCCCGATGAAGAACTGGCTGCGGCGTGAACTGCAGCCGCTGATGCAGCGCCTGCTCGCCCCGGACCGCCTGCAGGCCCGCGGCCTGTTCGACCCCGCCGAGGTCCAGCGCCTGATGAACGAGCACGTGGCCGGCCGGGAGAACCACGCACACGCTCTTCCCGCTGATGGTGTTCGAAAGGTGGGCGGAGGAATATCTGTAAAGGAACACGGACCGGCCTTCGGCCCGGGGGATCTCAATCCGCCTTCGGCCGGCGGGGGAGCAGGGGCTTGAGTGCTCCCTTCGTGTTCCCCGTGCCCCCTTCGAACCCTTCGCGGTCGGCGGAGAATCCTTCGTACCCTTCGCGGTTTCTTGTGCGACCTACTGGTAGCCGGTAGAAGGCCTCCACCGCCACCGCCATCTCTGGTCGCGCCGGGTGTCGCTCCAGTTCAGCTCCTGCGACAGCCGCGGCCGCCGTGCGGCGGCATCGTCACCCGGGTGACCGGCGGAGCCAGCACCGATCCGCCGGATGAGCGCGTCGGCGAGCGTTAGGGCGGCTTCGTGCCGGAGAGCGGCGTGGACGAGTTCCGCGCCGGTCGGCACCAGGCCGTTCCGAGGGGCGCCCGCAGCTCGAGTCGCGCGCGTGCAGCTCCACGACGTCGGCGTAGGTGGTTCCGTAGGTGCCCACCAGGCGCTCGACGGCATCGGGCGGCAGGAGGTCGCCCGTCTCGGCCCGCGCGCGCCGACACGAGCCCCGCGACGTCGTCGATGGCGCCACCCGTCAGCGGCATGCGATCGGAGCGGGACTCCGGTGGCGAGTCGTGTCCCAGCACGCGAAAGACGGTGTCCACGGTGTGCTGCGCGGTGTCGCGGGCGGTGGTGTATCGCACGCCGTGGACGGACACCAGGCCCGGTGACCCGTGCGCGGCGTGATCCACTGACCGTTGCTCTCGCGGAGGAGGGTGACCTGTTGGCGTGAGCCGGAGACCATCGGCAACAGGACCCCCGATGGACGAGGCGCACGCGCTCCGGTCGAAGGCCGGCGCGAGGGAACGCCGCTGGCCCTCCACGCAGGAACCGTCCACGTCCGCGCGCGTCACCGTCAGCGCATCGGCGCGGCCGTCGTGGACGTCGTGACTCGTGCCGAGCATCGACACCCGCGCCACAGGACGAGAAAGAGGAAGCGGCCCTCCACCACGCCGCCACCCATGCGGCGCCGGAGATCCAGCACGAGGTTCATTGCGCGCGACAGCCTCCGGGGCCGGCACGGCGCTGCGACCGCCGCCAAGCGTCTCGACGAGATCGGGCGCCAGGCCCCGGCCGCGTTCACGACGACGCGTGCCTGGACGTCGAGTGCGGTCCCTTCGAGCCGATCGTGGAGGCGGGCGCCGGTGATGCGGCCTTGCGCGGAGAGGAATCCGCCGGCCTCCACGTGGTTGGCGACCACGGCCCCACGGTCGGCGGCGGAGGCCGCAAAGGCGAAGGTGACGCGGTCCGCGCGGGTCATCTGGTAGTCGTACCAGACCGCGCCCCCGCTGACCCCGTCCGGATCGACGTAAGGGTTCAGCCGCAGGGCATCCTCGCGAGACACGACGCGGCCGTTGGGCAGGTGCAGGGCCGGGTCGGCAATGCCCTCGTCACGGTCCCGGGCGACGAGGTCGTTGACGGCCAGCGCGGCGCGCATCGCCATCCGGCTGCGCTTGCCGAGGCCCGAGGTTGGGACGATGAAGGAAAGGGGGCGGATTAGGTGCGGGGCGATGCGGGCCAGCGCGCGGCGCTCGCGGATGAACCGCCGCATCTGGGGGAAGTTCAGCGCCTGGAGCGAGCGCAGGCCGCCGTGAAGCGTCTTCAGGTTGTTGAACGAGGTCCCGCCGCCGATGTCGCCCCGATCGAGGGCCACGGAGAGGCCGCGCGAGGCCAGCGTCCCATGCAGTGGCGGCGCCGTAGGCCGCCGGCGCCGATGACGAGCACGTCGAAGCGAGTGTCCGCCAGGCGGCGGAGGTCGCGCACCATCCGGGTTTTGATTATGCGATAGCGGATCGATGATCGACGAGATTCGGCGCTATTGGAACACGCGCATCCACGACCTCCCGGGATGACTGACGAGCCCGTCGGCACGCTCGCCTTCTTCGATGCCCTCGACGAGTACCCGCTTCGACAAGCTGCGCTACCTGCCGCAGCTGGTGGACTTCGGCGGCTTCCGCGGGGAGACCCCTGCTGGAGGTCGGCTGCAGCATCGGCACCGACTGCGGTGCGCTTCGCGCGCGAGGCGCGCTGGTCACGGGCGTGGACGGCCTCTGCCAGACGGCCATCGATATGGCCTCGAAGGGCTTCGAGCTGCGCGACCTCGCGCCCGTCGAGCTGCAGGTGGCCAACGCAGAAGCCCTGCCGTTCGGCGACGCGACCTTCGACCATGTCTACGGCCACGGCGTCATACGGTAAACACGGCCGATCCGGCGAGGCTGGTGGCGGAATGCCACCGCGTGCTCAAGCCGGGCGGCACCGCCATCTTCATGGTCTACAACCGCATCTCGTGGTTGAACGCGCTGTCGAAGGTCATGAAGGTGGCGCTCGAACGAGGACGCGCCCTGCCTGCGGAAGCTCTCGATCAGCGAGTTCCGGACGCTGCTGGCGCCGTTTGCCGAGGCCCGCATCGTGCCCGAACGCTCCCGGTGAAGTCGCGGCTGCACGGCGGGTGGAAAGGACTGGTCTTCAACACGTGCTTCGTCGGGCCTTCAATACGCTGCCGCGATCTTGGGTGCGGCCACCCGGGCTGGCACCTCATGGCGTTCTGCCGCAAGTAGCCGCAGGGCCAAGGCGCGGGCGAGCTGGTCTTCCAGTCCGGCCGCGAAGACCCCCCACGCGCCTGTTCATCATCGACGTCGCGACCCGGGCGGTGCGGCGTGTGGGCGCGGCCGGCAGTGGTTCGACGAGGACCCGGACTGGTCGCCACGACGGCCGCCGCATCGCCGGTTCGCCTCCACCCGCGGTGGCGGCAACCTCGTTATCTGGATCATGAACGCCGACGGCAGTGCGCCGGTGCGCCTGACCGACGACCGGGCCCCCGACCAGGACCCGGCACCTGGGCCGCGGACGGCCGGGCGTGTTCTTCACGAGTGAACGCAACGGCCGCGGCGAAATCTACCGGGTCTGGGTGGACTCGGAAGGTGGAACGCATCACCACGGGCCTGTCCCGCGCGATCATGCCGGCCACCTCGCCGGGCAGCCGCTGGCTCGCGGTCCAGCCAGCTCCTCATCGGCTTCACCGATCCAACTGAAGGATACACGCCGGCGAGACCCGCACGGTGGGGACCGACGGCGGCGCCTGCCGCCCGGCCTTCGCCCGGACGGCGGCGAGCTGGCGTTCGTCCACCTCGATGACGAACCGTCACGGCTCAGCCGTCACGGAGCAGAGCCGGCGCACGCTCATCGCCGACCGCACGCTGTGGTCCTACTACCCGGCCTACTCGCCGGACGGCCTGCTACATTGCCTTCTCGGTCTCCCCGAACATCACCAGGGGAGGACTGGGACACGGCCATCACCGATGCCGCCAACCACGGCCGCGTCGTGCGCCTGACATCGGGGCCAGGGAACGACCAGAAGTGCCTGACTGGAAATAGATGGCGTCCAATGGCGGGCTGTCAATTGTCGATTGTCAATTCACTGAGCCATTGGCCCAATCCGGCATCTGCGCAATCGATCGGACCAATGGTGCATTGCACCAGTGCTGCAATCCTCAAATCGATTGCCCCAATGCGGCATTGCGCCAATCGGCCAGTGATTTCAATTGTCAATTGACAATCGTCAATGACCGTCCTTCACGACGCGGTAGATAGCAATGCCGGTGTTGCGATAGGCGAGGCCGAAAACAGCGCCGTGTTCGCCTCGAGTCTTCGTGCGAGCAGCTGCGGATGCCGCTTCAGCTCCCGTCCCCCCACCCCACAGGTAGTCGATGCCGAACTTCACGGCCATGGCGTGAGCGGTTTCAGCTGCCGGTCTCGAACAGCTACGACAGGTGCTGGAGCCTTGTTCTAAATAGCTCTGCAGCGGCACCAGCGGAGATGGGAGGCCGATCGACATGCGGCGTTCCGCGAGAAGGCCGGAATCATGGCCAGTCCTCGACGCCGCGTGCGGTCGAATCGGTCTGGAAGACGGCGTCGGCGGGCGTGTTGGCGCTGACCCATTCAGAAGGCCGCGAGCTCGTCGGGTGACAGCAGGAGCGTCCACGCGAAGCCCGGTCCTCGTTCCAGTTGAAGATATGCGGGTGTTGTAGATGTCGATGCCGGCGGTCGGCAGGCCGGCTGCGACGATCAGCAGCACCGGCGCCATCCACAGCAGGCGCGTGCGGACCGGCATGGCGGCAAACCGCTGGTACCAGCGCCGCGAGGGCGGCCGCCGAGATGAACCACAGGTGCCCGACGCGCCAGCCGACGTAGACGTCCTGGTGGTCGCGCACGTCCACGAAACCGAACGCCGTGCAGGTGACCGCCAGGCTCACGAAGAGCCAGCCCACGACATCGTGACGCCGCAGCAGGTCAGCGCCCCGGCGGCGGTCAGCGGCAGGATGGGGCCGAAGCTGAGGGAGTGCATGACCCACAGCGCCACGAACGCGACGTGGTTGGGGCCGAGCGTGATGATGCGGCCGCCGCGATCGACGCCCGAGCCCGATGACGAGTGCGGCGGCGGGAGAGGGAGGCAGGGCGGCCGCCGACGCGTGGACGACGGCCCGCCACCACTCGCGCCAGCGCAGCACCGAGACGCCTTCCCACACTGCGGCGACCACGATGAGCATCAGCCCGGCGAAGGAGCTCACCGCCGTGGCGAGCCGAGCAGGTGCCGCCAACGGCCAACGCCGCCAGATCGAAGACCGCCGCGTAGGCCCGTCACCGCGAGCACGCCCATGAAGCCGAGCGCGTATCCGAAGAGCCTTGGTGTGGCTGGTAGAACAGCACCCGCTGCAGCCCGTCGATGGGCATCCCGTCAGGAAGTACCCAGCGGGACAGCGCGTCCACGTTCGATGCCCGGACGAGCGAGCGGGACGCCACCCTGGCGCCAGTAGTCCCACAGCGCATAGGCGCCCTCGAAGCTCGTCGAGAGGACGACCGTCGCGACGCCGGAGCCGATGCACCAGGCGAGGCCGCGAACCAGCCGCGCCAGGCCGTAGAGGAACGCGATGAAGCAGACGTCCATCGGTCAAGTGCCCCAGCGAGCAGCACTTCCGTCGAGGTTCCGGTCGATGTCGCGGTAGGACACGGCCGTCGAGAGGTGGGGCAGCCAGTAGTAGTGGAGGTCGTCGCCCTCGTAGAGCTCCGGGTTGACCGGCGGCATGTCGCCCTTGGCGAGCTCGGCCACGGCGCGGCGCCAGACGTAGTCGGCACGGTGAAATCCGCGCGATGAAGCCGCGGCCCTCCGGCATCTCGCCGACGCGCGCGAACAGGCCGCCACCAGAGCACGACGAGCACGATCGCCGCCGGCGGCAGCGTCGCCGCGCACCGTCGTGCGAGAATGCCCGAATGCCGTCTTGCCGCCGGGCCAGCAGCGCCAGCGGCAGCACCGAGGGCCGGCACGCCGCGAAGAAGAACGTCCAGCCGTCGCGCGCGCCCGCGGACCACGGCCCAGCAGCGCGAGGCTCGACAGCCCGAATCCGAGGAGCGGGCCGAAGGCGGCCACGGGCAGCCACCGCGTCGGCCGGCGGCGCCCGGACGAGCAGGCATCGGGCAGCATGAAAGCCGCCTTCTCGAGGAGCGACACCGCCACGAACCCCGCGGGCGCGACGAGAAGCAGCGTGGCGCCGATGGAAGGGACGGCGAGCGCGATCAGGGCCGCACGGAGGCGGCCGGTTCATTCACCCTCCCATGGCGCGTCACCTGCGGTGGCGCCGCGGGCCAGCGCCGTCGCCGTCGGCCGACGCGGCGCGCTGCGCCACGATCACGGTCCGCGACTCGAAGTGCACGCCCTCGAGCCGCCACTGGCTGGAGCAGGTCGCTGCGCAGGGTCTGCAGGGGCCTCGCGCTCGGCCTTGCCGGTGTCCTTCGACTCGAAGGCGGTCGATCACGGCCAGTTCGAGCTCGGAGACGCCGCGCCAGCTTTCGAGCGCGAGGATGCCGCGCCCGTCGGACAGCGGGATGACGGCCACACCCAGGCAGCGACGCACCACGTCGTCTTTCACCATGATGAGCGCCTGGCGGTTGCGAAGGCCGACGAGCTCGGCGACGGCGACGAACTGCGGCGCCGTTGCGTAAGCATGTCGTGCAGCTTGACCACGGCCCACGCCGGATCGGGTGCAACGACTTCAACGAGGAAATGACGTCGGTCAGGGCGTGAGCGTAACAGGTTGGGCTGGACGTCCAAACTTCGGCGGCCGCCCTCGGCGTGGAACCTGAGGCGCTATCGCTCACCCTACGCAGTGGGGGAATCGATGAGCCGGAGAAATAATTCTTGAAGAAATTGACTATTGTCGAAATTTGCCGACGGCTGTGTCGGGACGCTTCCGTCAGACGGCGGCGGCAATCCGTCCCGTGCGGCGCTTCTCCATGGACGCGCGGACGAGGAAGCGTGCATACGGCACCACCTGTGATCATACGTTCATCGGCACGGGCTGAGCACGTCGGGCACTTCTCGTCGCGAATGCGGCGACGATGCTCCTGCGACGAAGCACGGAAGTAGATGGCTTCCGCATCCTCCTGCGTCACGTTCCCGACGATGTCGCTGTTCTCGCCAGAAGAACCAGATCTCCGTTGGGGTTGAGCATGATGCCCTGCGTCTGGAACGGGCAGGGCGCGGTACGGTGATAGCCGTTGGCGATCATGTCCACGTAGTGCATGTAGATGTAGTTCTGCCCGTCGAGCAGCGGGTCCTGCCGGACGCGGTCCAGGAAGAACCGGCGCATCCGCTGCTCCTGCATCCCCATCGGCCGCAGCTTGCCCTCGAGCTCGCTGTTGCCCAGCATGGCGTCGGTGAAGCGCACCATGTTGAACACGATGTCCAGCTTCTCCTTCTTCGCCCACGCCAGAATGTTGTCCGCATCGTCGAGGTTGGTCTCGAAGATGGTGGACGAGATGCCGAAGTTGAAGCGGTAGGTCTTCTGCAGCTCCTTCATGGCGGCAATGGTCTTGCCCGCCTTGTCGAAGGCGTTCTTCACGTTCCGGACCTTGCCGTGCATGTCGTTGACGCCGTCGATCGACACGCGCGTCGAGAAGATCACGTTCCGCTCGTTGCAGAGCTGGACGATCTTGGTCAGCATCGGGATCGCCCGGTGGTGGGTGATGCCGGTGGTGTTCAGCGTCAGCTTGCGGAGCTTGGGGAACTTGTCGATCATCACCCGCGCGATGTCGACCAGGTCGTTGCGGGTGGTCGGCTCGCCGCCGGAGATCGATGCGTTCTCGATGTCCTTCCACAGGGGGGACTCGAACGCCTGCTCGATCTGGGCGAGCGTCATGTCTTCCTTGCGGTTGCCGCGCGTCCAGTTGCTGCACATCTCGCAGCGGGCGTCGCAGACGAAGGTGCAATGGAAGATGAAGACGGTGGGGTGGAGGGGCGTGTACTTCGCGACGGCCGCCCGCACGAGGTCGCGCGGCGCGCTCAGCGCCGCCTTGGCGAGGTACTTCGCCGCATAGGTCTGTGCCATGTAACTTGCAGATTTTACAGGATTTCCCTGTCCTTCCGCAACCAGAGCAGCAGGCCCGGAATGTTGCCCGCCAGGCCCGTCACCACGATGAGCGTCGAGAGGGCAAAGGAGGCCGGATCCGGCACGCCGACCGGCCGCAGCATCCACACGAACACCCCCTGGGGCAGGCCGAACCCGCTGACGGAGATGGGCAGCAGGAGCATGAGGAGTCCCAGCGGCATGAACAGCAGGTAGTACGAGAAGGGGACCGTCAGGCCCAGCCCCAGCCCCAGCAGATACGCCTCGACGATGCGGATGACCTGGATGGCGACGGACCAGAAGAAGACGGCCGCGAGCGTGCCGCTGCGGCCGCGGTAGCGGCTCACGGCATCCGTCAGCCGGAGCAGCGCCCGCCCGGCGCGGCTGGCATGCGCGCGGTCGGCCAGCACGGCCTTGACCGCGTGGTCGGCCCAGAAGGCCCCGATGCTCAGCAGGATCAGGATGCCGATGACAGCCAGCACGCGCCAGTCGCTGGAGGCCGCTGAGGTCCACGCCAGCAGGCCGACCACACCCATGAGGCCGAGGGAGAGCGTGCCGAGCAGCCGGTCCACGACGACCGACGCCAGCGCCTCGCCGCCCTCGCCGGTGTGCGCGCGCAGCCCGTAGGCGCGCGCCGCGTCGGCGCCCACGCCCGCGGGCATGAAGCTCCCGACGAACGCGCTCACGAGGAAGATGTCGGCGGCCTTGGCGGTGGTGATGGGCACGCCGCTGGCGCGTACAGCAACGGCACCCAGCGGTAGATCATGATCACGCGGTCGAGGCCCACCAGCGCCAGCACGGCCGCCAGGAGTAGGGCAGCCGCACGGTGACCATGGCGCGCGGCCTCGCCCATGTCGATGCGCGCCGCCAGCCACCTGGGATGGCCAGGGAGAGCAGCAGTCGGAACGGGTGGAGCGGAGGAGGGAAGGCACTTGGGGCTTGGGGCGTGGGGCCTGGGGCGTGGGGCCTGGGGCGTGGGACCTGGGGCTTGGGGGCTTGGGGGCTTGAAGGCTTGAGGGCCGTCCCGGGAGGCGTCACGCCTCCTATGCCGGTTTCCTGGCCACGAAGGTGAGGGTCTCGAAGAGGTTCTTGCGGACCTTGAACACGAAGTCCTCGGTGCCCGTGTGCCGTGACGGGGCGTCCACGCCGGGCAGGTTCACCAGCAGCGCGGCGGCGGCCAGCGCGTCGCGGGCGACGCCGGTGGCAACGCCGATGCCGCGCTCGATGTGCAGCGTCTCGAAGCCGCTGTCGTTGAACAGCTGCTTCACGCGGCGCTCGGTGGTGACGAAGTTGTGGGTGTAGTCGACGTCCCAGAAAAACGTCCGTTCCTTCAGGTAGTCGGGCACCACGACGAAGAAGAGACCGCCGGGGCGCAGCGAGCGGAGCGCTTCGGCGGTGAACTGCCGAAGGCGGCGTCGATGCCGCTCATGTGCTCGAGCACCTGGTCGGCGTACACGACGTCGGCGCTGCCGTCCGCCATGGGCATCGGGGGCGTCCACGCTTCGATGACCGCGAGGCCCTTGCCCCGGAGCACGTCGATCAGGATGGGGCTGGCTTCGACGGCCGTGTAGCGCCAGCCGGCGGCCACCGCCAGCTCGCCCAGCGTTCCGTGCCCGGGCCCGATCTCGAACAGGTCTCCGGGCGGGGTGGCAAACCGCTGGAGCAGTGCCAGGCGGTGGCGCTCGATCTTCCCGCGCCGGCCGGTGCCGTAGGTGGTGAGCTTCTTCTCGGAAAAGCTCTTGTAGAAGGTGTCGGGCTGGGACTCGGCCATCAGCGGGGCATTGTACAGGGGCCGGGCACGCCCGTACGGCACGAGAGCCGGGGTTCTCACGAACCCCGGCTCCCGTCCAGACCCGTTCACACTACTGGGTGAAGGTGCGTCCCGGACGCGGATAGATGAATCGGCCGATGCTGCGGCCGGCCGCCGTCGCCGCCGTCTGGTCGATCCACGCCGGCGAGGGGCTGTTGCCGCAGTGCGAGAACAGCACGTCGATGATGTAGACCTGCGTGCTGAACTGGCTGTCACCCGCGCCGTAGTGGTAGTCGATGACGTCGAGCGACGGATCGTTGGGGTTGCCGCGCTTGCCGTTGTAGCCCCAGCGCAGGTCCTTGGTACGCAGGCGGTCGATCAGCTTGTCGATCCAGATCCAGCCGCGCTCGCCCTGACGCTCCTGGCAGGAGTTCTGCCAGTCGGAGCGGTTGCGGTTGTACTCGTCGTTGACCAGCCCGCTCTCGTTCGGCAGGGGCAGGCGTGTACCCGGAGCGGGATCCGGCGTCCGGTAACCCGACGTGACGCCCGCCGTGGGCAGGGGCGACTGGAACGTCGCGGCCGGGGACCAGGGGCCCAGGGCGTCGTCGAGCCGCGCGCGGACGCGCCAGCTGTAGGTCTGGTCGAACTCCGCCTCGGCGTTCACCTGGTGCGACGTGCCCTCGACGATGATGCTGTAGGCGATGGCGCCGTCGCGCGTGACCTCGATCTCGTAGCTGGGCGTGAAGTTGGTGAACGTCCCGCTCGAGGCGGTCCATTCGAGCATGGGACGGAGGGATTCGACCCGCGCGCCGTTGACCGGCGAGATGGGCGTCGGCGCCGTGGCCTTGAGGGTGGACCCGTCGGCGGCGGCGGTGGTGTTGCCACCGGTGGCGGCGGACGGGGACGTGGGGGACGCCGGCGAGCCGCTGCACGCGGCCATCGTGAGCGCCACGGCCAGGCTGGCGCCACTCTTCCAGAACGCACTCTGCATCGGTCAGAACTCCTGGGGTTGAACCGTTCGCCGCGCGGACCCTTCGCGTCCCACGGCAAACCGCCCGCCATTGTAGCCGAGGCCTTCGTTAATTCCCAAGCAAAGGCGCCGTTTTCTCTGACAAAAGGTCCGGCTCGCGCAGACCGCATGCTACACTTCGGTGTTTTGTACGACGCAGATGCACAACCGAACCTTGCAGGGGAGTCTCCTATCGTGATGCACCGAACGTTGCGCGCCGCCCTGATCGCGGCCGTAGTTGTGGGACTGGGCCAGCCCGCTTTCGCGCAGGGCACGCCGTGGGAGGACCGCGCCTTCGCCTCGATCTCGTTCGGGTTCGAGGGCGGCGGCGCCGAGCTGTCGGACGCCCGCGACTTCTCGATCTACGGCGAGAGCGCGCGGATCATCTCCAACACCAGCTTCGATCCGGACTCCATCCTCGACTTCTCGGTCGGCGCGCGCGTCGTGCGGAACTTCGGCGTGGCCATCGGCTATCACACCAAGAGCTCCACGGGCGTCGCCGACATCCAGGGCTCCATCCCGCACCCGATCTTCTTCGACCGCCCGCGCAACTTCACCTCGGCCGAGGACGGCATCGACCGGGACGAGCACGCCGTGCACCTGCAGTTCGGCTGGATGCTGCCGCTGCGCGAGAAGCTGGACGTCTTCCTCTTCGCCGGCCCGTCCTTCTATCGCCTCTCACAGGAACTGGTGTCCGACGTCACCCTCGCCGAACAGGGCCCGCCCTTCACGAGCGTGGTCGTCCAGCCCAACATCGAGCTGCGCAAGGAGAACGCGACCGGGTACAACGCCGGCGCGGACGTCACCTACATGCTGAAGACCACCGACTCGATTCGCCTGGGCGTGGGCGGCTTTATCCGCGTGACCGGCGCCACCGCCAAGCTGGCGCTGGCCAACGGCACGGTCGAAACCGACCTCGGCGGCCTCCAGTTCGGAATCGGCGGGCGCATCCGCTTCTGATACACGAAGGGCACGAAGGACTCGCGAGGCACGAAGGGGAGTCACGAAGGCACGAAGGGCGGGAAAAGAACACCGTCCACGAAGGGCACGGAGGGATGAGAAATATCTCCCGCTTCCGTGCCCTTCGGCCTCGGAGATGAGAAAGGGGGGTTCCGGCATCAGCAGACCTTTGCGTTTCGTATGAGCGGCCCGAGAGGCCTGTCGCACCTGCGCGGACTCACGAAGGGCACGAAGGGGTGAGGAGAACACCGTCTCGCGGAGAGACCACGAAGAGCCGAAGTCAGCTCGCGGCTTCGTGACCCTCGGTGCCCTTCGTGGGTCGCGGTTCCTGGCAGCTCCTCCGTGCCCTCCGTACGCCCGTGGGACGAAGCTCTTCTCCACCCCTTCGTGTCCTTCGTGACTCAGAAGCGTCCGCGCCCCGTCCACCGGCCGATCGTGCGCCCTGGCGCGTGGCCGGTCTGGTCGATCAGGCCGGGCCCGGGCTCGAGCCGCAGTGGCCCGGATCACGTCGATGATGTAGACGTCGGTCGTGCCTTCGTCGGCGCCGCTGCCGAGTTGTAGTCCACCACGTCATGCGACGGGTCGTTGGTGTTGCCGCGCTTGCCGTTGTAGCCCCAGCGCGTGTCCATGGTGCGCAGGCGATCCAGCGGGCGATCCATGAACTCCCACGTGCCGCCGTGCTCCTGGCAGGAGTTGCGCATGGCGCTCAGGTAGCGCGCCGCGACGTCGCTCACCGTGCCCGCGCCGTAGCCGGGCAGCGGCAGGCGCTGGCCCGCTGGCGGGTTCGGTGTCCGTGCGCCACCGCCGGGCGAGGGCGGCGGGGCCGGCGACGGCGAACCGCCGCCTCCGGGCGGAGCGGCCGGCGTGGTGAAGGACACCACGTTCGAATAGGTGCTCGTCACCGACCCGTCGGTGCCATAGGCGCGCCAGTAGTAGGTGGTGGCGTAGGGCACCTGCTGCGTGACCGCGATGGACGTCGTGCCGCTCGGGTCGGCGGCGACGTTCATGACCGCGACGACCGAGCCCGGATCCGGTGCGGTCGCCACCTCGATGCGGTAGATGACGCCGGTGGTGCCCTCGATGCGGCCGTTGCGCAGCCGGAAGGTGGGCGTCACCGTGGAGATGCCCCCGATCGGCTCCAGCGGGATGGGCGGGTCCACGACCACCGGCTCGACGACGCGGAAGCTGCCGACGGCGGAGTAGGGGCCCGTGTTGGCGCCGTCCTGGGCGCGCGCCCGCCAATAGTAGGTGTAGCCGGACCCGAGGAGCTCGGGCATCCGATAGCTGGTGCGGCCGCCGTCGCCCGGCGACACCCGGTCCGCGTGGTGCAGCAGCTGCTGGAAGCCCTGGTCCGCCGCGAGCTCGACCTGCACCCAGAGGGGCCGCTCGCCCGTGGTGGACGCGTTCTCGATGAGCAGCGTCACGGGCTGGCCGTCCTGGACGACGTTGGACCCGGCGGCGGGCTCGAGGAGGCGGGGGGCCGTGATGTCGACGCCCGGAATCGGGCCCGCAATCGACGGGCTCAGCGGGTTCGCGCTCTTGGCCCGTTCACACCCCACACCGGCCAGCGCCAGCGCGGCCATCACGATTGCGGCAGACGTGCGGTACATCCAGATCCTCCCCTTCCATGGGTATATCGGCTGATCCCGCGTCCGGCTTTACACACCGCTGCGCGCATCTGCCCCACGGTAGAGAAGCCCTCTTATAATGTGCTGTGCGCATCCTGATGCTGGCCCCGGAGCCGTTCTTCGAGCCCCGCGGGACACCGTTCAGCGAATACCACCGCCTCAAAGCCCTCTCGGAACTCGGACACCACGTGGACCTGGTGACCTATCCCATCGGCCGCGACGTGGACATCCCCAACCTGCGCATCTTCCGGGCCTGGCGCCCGCCGCTGGTCCGCAAGGTGCGCATCGGCCCCTCGCTCACCAAGGTCGTGCTGGATGGCCTGATGCTGCTGACCATCGCCCGACGGGCCGCGCGCGAACGCTACGACGCCATCCACTCGCACGAGGAGATGGGCCTGGTGGGGGTGTGGCTGGCCCGGTGGCTGGGCATTCCCCACCTCTACGACATGCACTCGAGCCTCCCGCAGCAGCTGGGCAACTTCAAGTACAGCCGCTCGGGCCTGCTGCACCGCGCCTTCTCGTGGGCCGAGGACCGGATGGTGCACGGCTCGCAGTCGGTCATCACGATCTGCCAGGAGCTGCAGGACACCGTCACGCGGATGGGGGCCGGCGATCGCTCGCTCCTCATCGAGAACGTGATGGGAGGGGACGTGGACGAGGCCCCGTCGCGCCCGGCGGCCGAGATCCGGACCGCGTGGGGCATCCCGGCCGATGCGCCGCTGGCGCTCTACACCGGGACGTTCGAGGCCTATCAGGGCGTGGAGATGCTCATCGACGCGGCGGTGCTGCTGGCGCAGTCCCGTCCGCACGCCCGCGTGCTGGTCGTTGGCGGCGAGCCCGCGCAGGTGGACCGCGCCCGGGGTCTGGCGCGCGAGCGCGGCGCCGCGGACGTGATGGTCTTCACGGGCCAGCAGCCCGCGCGCGAGATCCCGAGTTTCGTCCAGGCCTGCGACGTGCTGGTGTCGCCCCGCATCCGCGGTACCAACACCCCGCTGAAGATCTACTCCTACCTTCGCTCCGGCCGGCCCATTCTGGCCACCAACCTGCTGACCCACACGCAGGTGCTCACGCCCGAGATTGCCGTGCTGGTCGATCCGGTCGCCGAACCGTTTGCCGAGGCGCTGGCCGCGCTATTGGACGACCCGGAGGCGCGGGCGGCGCTGGCGGCACGGGCGCACGCCGTGGCCCGGCGAGCAGTGCAACCGCGAGTCCTACGTCCGGCGCACGGCGCAGGCCTACGCGCGCCTGTCGCCCCCGGCGTCGGGGTCGGTGCCCACGTCGCAGACGGTGGCCGAGCAGTGACGGTGCTGGTCACCGGCGCCACCGGGTTCACCGGTGGTCACCTGGCGGCCACGCTGGCCGCACGGGCGAACGCGTGCGGGCACTGGTGCGGCCCCGCAGCCGCGCGCGTTTCGATCGCTCGGCCCTTCCGGCGGCGGGTGTCGTGCCGGTAGACGGGGACTGGGCGACGCCGACTCCTGCGGCGCGCGGTCGAAGGCGTGGAGGTCGTGTCATACATCGCGGCCACCTATCGCGAAGCGGGGCAGCCCGACACCGCCTACCGCGCGATCAACGTCGAGGGCACCCGCAACCTGCTCGAGGCCGCCCGCTCCGCGGGCGCCACGCGGCTCGTCCACTGCAGCACCGGAGGCGTGCACGGGCACATCGCGCGCCCGCCCGCCACCGAGGACGCGCCGTTCAACCCGGGCGACGTCTATCAGGACACAAGCTCGAGGCCGAGCTCCTCGCACGGCAGTTCGGCACCGACACCGGCTTCGATGTCGTCATCGCGCGGCCCATCGGCATCTACGGGCCGGGGACACGCGCTTCCTGAAGATGTTCCGCGGCCTGGCGCGCGGGCGCTTTCCATGCTCGGCGCCGGACGCGCGTTCTATCACCTCACCTACATCGACGACCTGGTCGAGGGCTTCCGTGTCTGTGCGGGACCAGTCCCCGCGGCCGCGGGAGGACCTACATCCTCGCCGGGCCGCGCTACACGACGCTGGCGGACCTGGTCGCGCTGGTCGCGCGCGAACTGCAGGTGTCGCCGCCGCGGATCCACTGGCCAGTATGGCCCTTCTGGACCGCCGGCCTGCTGTGCGAGATGGTGTGCGTGCCGCTGCGCGTGGAGCCGCCGCTCTACCGCCGGCGTGTGGACTTCTACACCAAGAGCCGCGCGTTCGACACGACGCGTGCGCGCACGGAGCTGGGCTTCGCGCCGCAGGTGGATCTGGAAGAAGGCATCCATCGCACCGCGGACTGGTGCCCGCGCGGAAGGGCTCCTGTGACGCGCCTCAACATCGTCCACATCTGCGATCACCTGGGTTGGGAAGGATCGCGGATGCACGGCGTGAAGCGCCTCTTCGCCTGGATGCTGCCGCGCTTCGACAAGGCGCGCTTCAACGCCCTGATCTCCCTGCGGCGCAAGGACCTGTCCGAGGACACGCTGGAACAGTTCGGCGTGGACGTCAGCTACATGGCGCGCCACAAGTTCGACCCGGCCACCTATCCGGCGCTGCTCAAGGTGCTCCGGAAGAAGGAGGCCGACGTCGTGCACATGCACGAATGCGGCGCGACCACGTTCGGACGGCTGTGCGCGTGGCGGATGGGCATCCCTCCATCCTGCACGAGCACGCCAACCACGGCGACACGCCCTGGTTCCAGAAGGTGGCCGACCGCGTGCTGGCCCTGCACACGGACCTGGCCATCGCCGTGTCGGAGTCCACGGCGGAGTTCACCATCCGCGCCCGCCTCATGCCGCCGGAGCGGACGAAGGTGTGTACTGGGAGCGCCGCTCGACGAGTTCGCGCGCGTGCGCACGCCGGATGAGATTGCGGCGGCTCGCGCCGCGCTTGGCATCGCGCCCGACACGATTGCGGTCAGCACCATCACGCGCCTGATGCCGTCCAAGGAAACGAGTTCCTCGTGGCCGCGGTGCCGGAGATCGTCCGCCGCCACCCGCGCCCGCGTGTTCATCGTCGGCGAAGGCGAACTGCAGGGGGCGCTCGAGGCGCAGGCCGCGGCACTGAACCTCGGCGACCGGCTGGTGTTCTGCGGGTTCCAGCGCGACGTCGCCATGGCGCTGTCGGCGCTGGACGTGGTGGCCTTTCCGTCGCTCTGGGAGGGGACACCGCTGACGGTGTTCGAGACGCTCGCCATGGGCAAGCCGATCGTGGCCACCGACGCCGACGGCCTGATGGACGTCCTGGTCGGTGGACGCGATGCGCTGGTGGTGCCGAAGCGGGACGCGGCCCGCCTGGCGGACGCCATCTGCACCCTTATCGAGCAGCCGGCCCTGGCCGCGGAACTGTCCGCGGGGGCGCGCGTCACGGGCGCCCACTATGACATCCAGGCGTTCGTCACTAAGATGGAGCGGCTCTACGAACTGCTGCACGAGACCTCGCGCCGGACCGGCCGGGCGGGCGTGCTGCAGGCGGACCTGAGTTTTCTCGCGACCTCGCGATGACCATCGACCAGCCCGTTGCCACGCGCATCGAGGGCCGCAGCCTGGCCTGGCGCCTCGGCGCCTCGTCCACGGTCGCCATCGGCGTCGTGCTCCTGACGTGGGCGCTCACCGTGGACTTCACCAAGGTGAGCTACGGGTTCTTCAGCGACGGCGCCACCTACTACGGCCTCGCCCACAGCCTGGCCGACGACTTCGACTTCGCCTACCGCCGCGAGGACCTCGTTCGCGTCTGGCGCGAGTTTCCGAGCGGCCCGGAGGGCATCTTCCTCAAGCGCGGCCGGGACCTGGACGTGTCCCTCGGCGGCGGGTTCCCGTTCGTGCACGTGACCTCGCGGGAGGATCCGGACACGACGCGCCTCTACTACGGCAAGTCCTACATCTTCCCGCTCTTCGCCGCGCCGTTCGTCTTCCTGTTCGGGACCAACGGCTTCCTCGTCCTGCATGCGGTGCTCATCACGCTGGCATTCCTGGCCGCGTACGCGTTCCTCGTGGCGCGCAGCCATCCGCTGGCCGCCCTGGTCTTCGCCTTCGCCTACATCTTCGTGTCGGTCGCACCCGTCTACATGGTGTGGATGACGCCCGACTTCTTCAACATGGCGATCGTGACCTTCGGCTACTTCTTCTGGTGCTACAAGGACGCCGTCGGCGCCAGCGCGGTGCCCCAGTCAGCGGCCTCGCGCGTGCGCTGGTTCCTGGGGAACCGTTCCGACGTCATTGCCGCGATCTTCCTGGGCATTGCCACCTTCTCCAAGCCCACGCACGTCCTGCTCATCGGGCCGCTCCTGGTCTCCGCGCTCCTGCGACGCCAATGGCAGCGGACTCTGCGTATCGGCATCGCGTTCGGGCTGGTGACGGGCCTGCTGTTCGGCATCAACGTGGCCGTGACGGGGGAGTGGAACTACCAGGGCGGCGACCGCCGCACGTTCTACAGCGGAATGTGGGTCTTCCCGTTCCAGACGGAGCAGAACCAGTTCGACGCCGTCGGCGACAATCGCGCCACCGACCGCATCCTCCTCGAGGTCCTCACAGGGCGCGATGCCTTCGTCAACGTGTTCCGCCGAAATCTCGGCTACTTCTTCTTCGGCCGCCACACCGGCTTCGCCGCCTACTACTTCCCCGGCATGATGGCGATGCTGCTGTTCCTCGCCGCGACGCGCGACCGTGCGTTCTGGCAGTGGCTGACGCTGGCGGCGGGACTGGGCTCGGCGGTCGCGCTCCTGCTGTACATGCCCTTCACCTACTCCGGCGGGGGAGGACCGGTGGGCAACCGCTACTTCCTCGGCGTGTACCCGGTCTTCCTGTTCCTGACGCCGCCTCTTCAGACCGCGGTGCCGGGCCTGGTGACCATGGCGATCAGCGGGCTGTTCGTGACGCAGATCCTGTCGAACCCGTTCTACGCGTCGTTCCATCCGGGTGAGCACACCAAGACGGGCCTTTTCCGCCTGCTGCCCCCCGAACTGACGCTCGTGAACGACCTTCCGGTCAACGTCAGCCCCTCGCGGTCGCGTCAGCCGCTCGGCGGCACGCCGCCGGTGTCGGCCTACTTCCTGGACGACAACGCCTACAACCGCGAGGGCGACGCCTTCTGGGTGCGCGGCGAATCACGCGCGGACATCATGCTGCGCGCGCCGATCCTCACCGAGCCGGACGCGTCCGGACGGGAGGTGAACCGCCCGCTGCGGATCGCGAGGCTGCAGATCGAGCTCGAAACAGGCGCCAAGCCAAACCGCGTCGTCGTCTCCTCGGACGCCGAGACCCGGGTGGTCGACCTGCCTGCGAGCAACCGGCAGACCATCATGCTCGCCATGCCGCGCGGCCTGCCATACCGCCCGGATCCGCGGTTCCCGACCAACTACGTCTACAACCTGTCGATCGACAGCGAAACCGGCTTCATCCCGCTGTTCGATTCCGGCGTGCGCGACAACCGGTTCCTGGGCGTCTTCGTCCGGGTGACGCCGATGTACGACACGGAGACCCCGCCGGCCCAGGCCGCAGATGGCGCAGATGACGCCGATCACGTGCGGGCCGCAGATGACGGCGATGACGCCGATCATGCGCGGGCCGCAGATGGCGCAGATGACGCTGATCACGCACGGGCCGCAGATGGCGCAGATGGCGCCGACCACGCACGGGCCGCAGATGACGCAGATAGCGCTGATCACGCACGGGCGGCAGATGACGCAGACGACGCCGATCATGCGCGGGCCGCAGATGGCGCAGATGACGCCGATCACGCGCGGGCCGCAGATGGCTCAGATGACGCCGATCACGTGCGGGCCGCAGATGGCGCAGATGACGCCGAGCACGCGCGGCAGATGGCGCAGATGACGCCGATCACGTGTGGGCCGCAGATGGCGCAGATGACGCCGATCACGTGCGGGCCGCAGATGGCACAGATGACGCCGATCTACGGGCCGCAGATGGCGCGGATGACACGGATGCCGGAACGGTCGAAGCGGGTCGAGGGATACTCGATCCGGCTGCCGACCGAGTGACGAGTCTCGCAGACCCGCCACAGTCAGTCGCCCTGCCGACCTTCGTCACTTCTCAGGTGAAGGGCCCCCGGCACCATCTGCGCCATCCGCGCCATCTGTGGCATCTGTGGCATCTGCGGCCCCGCCCACCGAATCCGTGTCCTTTGCGCCATCTGCGTTGTCCGTGACCTCTGCGCCATCTGTGGCGTCTCTAGTCTCTGTGGCCTCTGCGGCCTCTGCCGCATCTGCGGCTTCTGCGTCATCTGCGGCGCCCTCAACATCGGCGGCCCCATCCGCGTCATCCCGTCCCGTCTCACATCTGTGGCCTGCGTAGCCGTCGTCACCTCCAGCCCCGCCTTCGCCGAAGGCGGGCATCTCGTCATGGCGCGCGAGCTGGTGAGCGCCCTGCGGGAGAGCGGCCACCAGGCCGGGCTCATCGTGACGCCGCAGAACCGCTTCGGGCGGCAGGCGACGGCCTATCTGGCGGCGGGGAGCACGGATGTGGGCCTCGCGCACGAGGAACAGCGCATCGATCGGGTCATCACGCTGCGGTTCCCCGCCTACGCCGTCCGGCATCCCCATCAGACGGTCTGGCTCAACCACCGGATGCGGGAGTACTACGACCTCTGGGACCGGTTCCAGGCGACCATCTCGGCCAAAGCCCGGATGAAGGAGCGCGTCCGTCGCGCCCTCATCCATCGCGCGGACGCCTACTTCCTGAAGCGCACCGAGCGCCGGTTCGCGATCTCGGCCACGGTCCAGGCGCGGCTGCAGCGATGGGGGGGCATCCAGTCGGACGTGCTCTACCCCCCGGCGCCCGTCCGGCCGTATCGGTGTGACGACTACGGTGACTACATCTTCGCCGTCTCGCGTCTGGCGCCGCTCAAGCGCTTCGACCTGTTGCTCCGCGCGCTGGCCGAGCCCGTGGCCCGTGGCATCAAGTGCGTCGTCGGCGGCGAAGGCGGCGAGCTGCCGGCGCTCATGCGCCAGCGCAACCTGCTCGGCCTCGACGACCGCGTCGAGTTCGTCGGCCGGCTGACCGACGAGCAGATGCTGACGCACCTCGCACGCTGCCGCGCCGTGGCGTTCGTGCCGTGGAACGAGGACTACGGCTTCGTGACCGTGGAGGCGTTCGCCTCGGTCAAGCCGGTAGTGACGGTGACCGACAGCGGCGGCCCCGCCGAGCTGGTGGAGGACGGCGTGAGCGGGTTCGTCACGCCGCCCACGCCCGAGGCCCTCGCGCAGGCGCTGCGCGACGTCATGACCGACCGCACGCGCGCCATCCGCATGGGCGAGGCCGGTGCCGCCCGGGCGTCACAGCTGACATGGTCCGGCGCCGTCGACCGGTTGCTGAAGGAAGGACAGGGGACGTAGAAGGAATTCAGAAGTCAGAAATCAGAATGCAGAAATCGAATGCACCAATCATTCGCACCCTGCACCCGCACCGCGCACCCTGCACCCCGCACGCGCACTCGGCACGCCCGGGACCAGGCACCCTGCACCCGTTCCGTCAACCTTTGACCTGCCTCCACGCCACGATCAGGAACGCCACGATCGTCGCGCCGATCATGAAGATCCGGAACGCGGCCACCTGCGCATCGTTGGAGGCGGCGGCTGACACCGGCATGGCCGCGGCCGTGGCCGCGGCCGCTTGTTCCCTCGCGGCGGGTTCTGCCGAAGAGGCGGCGGCCAGCGCCGCCGACTCCTTCGTCGTGGTATCCACGAAGTCTCCGCCGGCCACCAGCAGCAGGCGGACGCCGCTCTCTGCCGGCATGGCGAACGTGTCGGACACGAGCCGCTCCGCGCCGACACCGGCCGATGCCTGAACGCGGCTGCCGACGGGCAGGTGTGCGAACTCGGCGCGACCGTCCGGACCCGTTGCCGCCTGCTTGGGCGCCTGGCCATCGATGGTCAACTCGACGGTGAGCCCAGACAGGTTGCCCGTGAAGGTGCCCTGCACCACGCGGACGGTCAGCGTCCCTGGCGCCAGCGCGCCGTCGTTCAGGGGCATGCCCGCCGCGCGGACCATCTGGGTCGCGCCAGCGTCAGGAGTGGTCTGGGCCGCCGACGGCAGCGGCATGGCCAGGAGCAGGAGCAGGATTAGGCAGCGCATCGCGAGTCTCATCTGAGGCGGTAGGTCAGGCCCGACAGCACGCGAAGCTCGGAGAAGCCCGTGTCGCGCGTGTAGTCCATGACGAGCATGAACGAGAGGTGCCGGCCGAGCGTGGCGTTGGCCGTGCCGGACAGCCGGCGCGTCGAGGGGCGTGTCTCGATGACCACGCCGTCGCTGCGAATGAAGCGGACGACGGACAGCGAGGTGGAGTAGTCGCCGGAGACGTACCAGGCCCGGCCGATGTCGTGGCCGACCGAGACGTACGTGGACGTATACGGGCCGGTCGGACGATCGTAGCGCCCGAAGGTGCCCGACACGTCGAAGCCGGAACCTCCGACATTGCCGGCATGGCCGCCCACCGTCACCCGGCCCGTCGCCGCATCGTCGCGATTGTTGCGGTCGCGGTGATGCCGCCCACACGTCGGCCTGCCGGCCGACGCGCACGATGGCCCGGCCGCCTGCGCTCGTACACCAGCCCCTGAACGGCCTCCGGCGTCAGCGGCCGGCCGTTGAGCACGTCGTCGGTGAGGCGGCGTGCGTCGAGTGAGCGGCCGCGGTTGTAGGTCCCGTTCAGCTCCAGGTGCGGCCCGGCGGAGACGCGCCCGTTGGCGAGGAAGTAGGAGAGTCCGCCTGACGCGGTTCCGTTGGCAGGTCCCTTCAGATCGACCTCGGCAGCCTGATAGAGGAAGAACCCGGACTTGCCGGGCAGGTAGTTCGTGAAGGTGAGCAGCTCGCGCTCGGTGACCCCTTGCTGCTGGATGCGTGCGTAGCCCACGACGTGGCGTTGCATGAAGCCGCGCTGGAACGCGACGTAGCCCCCGTGCTTACGGACACCAGAGGCGTAGCCGGTGTCGTACACCAGCGGCTCGACGCCGCTGAAGGCGCCAGCCGCCAGCCGGATACCCTGGTGCGTGCTCGCGGCCTGGCGATACTCGAACAGCCCGCCGGCCAGCGCACCGGCCGTGCCGAGGTCGGGTAACCACATG
Source organism: Vicinamibacterales bacterium (assembly GCA_041394685.1). Classification (GTDB taxonomy): domain Bacteria; phylum Acidobacteriota; class Vicinamibacteria; order Vicinamibacterales; family UBA2999; genus VFZN01. The sequence continues at coordinate 2,739 of JAWKHU010000078.1, read as the reverse complement.
TGGCCCGCCCGGACGCGGAACTGCCCTTCGGTTCCGAAACGCGCCCCGGCAAAGCCGTCGTAGACCGACACGCGATCGGGACGATCGACCGTGGTGTAGTGCGAGTGCCGCAGGTCGAGGCCCACGTCGAAGGCCGGTGCCTCGATATCGGGCGTCCGGAACGTCACCGTCGTCGCAAGCTCGGTATCGCGGCGTGGGTCCAGGCCCTCCACGTCGCGGCTGGCGGTGTTGATGATGAAGCCGATCCGGCCATCGACGCGGGGCTTCGGCGCCGGCGACTGGGCGGCCGCAGCCGTGACCAGGCCCAGGATGAAGGTGACGGCCAGGAATGGGCGGACGTGCGGCGTGTGGGTCCTCATGTCAGCTCCGTCCGTTCGGGTGGCAGCTGTAGCAGGCCAGCGAGTCGTAGCGGTAGCCGGAGCGGCCGCGATGCTCGCTGTCCATCCGTGATTGCGAGTGCTCGTGGCAGACCAGGCACGTAAAGCTCTGCGTCGATGTCTGGTGACACGTGGAGCAGCTTTGCCGATGCGGGCCCGACGTGATCGGGAACCGGTGGTTGAACGTGCCCTGATTCCACGACGAGTCCGTGGCCCGGTGACAGCTTTCGCAGGTGGTGGGGAAGCCCGACGACGCGTGGTTCGGGTTGGTGGTGCGGTTGTGCTGGTCGATGTGGCAGCCGACGCAGTCCCGCGGCGTGCCGCGGTAGATGCCGTTGCGGTGGCAGGCGGTGCAGGTGGCGGAGGCGTGGCGTCCCACCAGCGCGAAGACGGTGGCGTGGTTGAAGGTGCCCTGGTTCCACGACGTGTCTGCCGCGCGATGGCAGTTCTCGCACGTAGTCGGGAAGCCGGAGGACGCGTGGTTGGGGTTGGTCGTGCGGTGCGTACTGATCCACGTGACACCCGACGCAGTCCCGCGGCGTGCCGCGGTAGATGCCGTTGCGGTGGCAGGCGGTGCAGGTGGCGGAGGCGTGGCGTCCCACCAGCGCGAAGACGGTGGCGTGGTTGAAGGTGCCCTGGTTCCACGACGTGTCTGCCGCGCGATGGCAGTTCTCGCACGTAGTCGGGAAGCCGGAGGACGCGTGGTTGGGGTTGGTCGTGCGGTTGTACTGATCCACGTGACACCCGACGCAGTCCCGCGGCGTACCGCGGTACACGCCGTTGCGATGGCACGACTCGCAGACGGTGCTGGCGTGCCGGCCCACCAGGTTGAACACCGAGTTGTGGTTGAAGCTCGCGCCACGCCAGCTGCTGTCGGAGGCCCGGTGACAGGTCTCGCACGTGGTCGGGAACCCTGCCGATGCGTGATTGGGCGCCGACGTGCGGTTGTAGTCGTCCTGATGGCAGCCGACGCAGTCCCTGGGAGTGCCCCGGTACACGTTGTTCACGTGGCAGGTCGTACAGGCGGTCTGCGCGTGCTGTCCGACCAATGCAAAGATGGACGCATGATTGAACCCGCTGCCGCGCCAGCTGGTGTCCGAGGCCCGATGGCAGCTCTCGCAGGTGGTCGGGAATCCGGCGGCGGCGTGGTTGGGTGTCGAGGTCCGGTTGTACTCGTCCTGATGGCAGCCCACGCAGTCCCGGGAGGTGCCGCGGTACACGTTGTTGCGATGACAGCTGACGCAGGCCGCCTGGGCGTGGGTCCCGACGAGCGCGAAGATGCTGGCATGGTTGAACCCCGCGCCCTGTGACCAGCTCGTATCCGTCTCGCGATGACAGCTGTCGCACGTCGTCGGGAAGCCGGCCGCCGCGTGGTTTGGCGCACTGGTCCGCTCGTACTCGGCACGATGGCAGCCGACACAGTCACGGGGCGTGCCCTGGAAGACGTTGCCCCGATGGCAGGTGGCACACGTGGCCTGCGCGTGCAGCCCGACCAGGGGAAACGAGGCCTGGTGGTCGAAGCGGGCCTGGTTGAACGTGACGTCGCTGGGACGGTGGCAGGCTTCGCAGGTGGTCGGGAAACCTGCCGCGACGTGATTGGGGTTCTGCGCCGCCGCGAAATCCTGTTGATGGCAGCTGATGCACGTGGTGTTGGCGGCCTGGAAGTTGCCCCCTTGGTGGCAGGTCTGGCAGGCGAGTTGTCGATGTGCTCCGTTGAGCGGCATCCCCGTGCTGGCGGCGTGGTCGAAGCGGACGGACGTCCACGACACGGGCCGGTGGCACATCTCGCACTGAGACCCGAGCTGGAGCTTGAAGCGGTCGTCCTGACGACGCTCCCAGTGGCAGTCGAAGCAGCGGGTGGGCGTGCCCTTGAAAACGTTGTTGATGTGGCACGACTCGCACGCGATGTCCCGGTGCCGGCCCTCGAGGGGAAAGCCCACCCCGTTGTGGAACTGCCGGTTCGGCGTCTCGAACTGGGCACGGGCCGGAGCGGCGAGTGCCAGGGCGAACGCGATGGTCATGAGCAGCAGGCGGATGAGCCGGGGCATCGCAGGTCCTCGTCAGGGTCGATGGCAGGTCTCGCAGGCAGGCCCGAGGCTGCCGCGATGGATGTCGGTATGACAGGTCGTACACGTCGTCGGAATCGCGTAGCCGACCGTGGGGACGCCCGCCGGCGAGACACGCTCCGTCGGCTTGTGACAGGCGGCGCAGGGCGCCGCGGCATGGCGGCCGGTGAAGAAGTCGCGGAGCCGTCGCTGGTTGCGATGGACGTACGCCGTGACGTGGAACGTGTCCACCGTGTGACAGCTCTCGCAGCCGCCCTCCTTCATCGGCCCGCCGTGAGGATCCTCGTGGCAGGCGA
>JAWKHU010000077.1:0-32125 GCA_041394685.1 Vicinamibacterales bacterium | reverse complement strand
CGAACTTCACGACGAACGCCGCCAGCAGCGTGACCGACCAGACGCGGAGCACGCGCGCGCGATCGAGCGCCCCGGCCAGGAGTTGCAGGATCGCGATCAGGAAGAAGAGCCCGACGCCGAGCGATGGCAGCCCGCTGCGCGGCGTCAGCATGGTCAGCACCTGAGCGGTCGCCAGGAAGAGTGAGAGCACGGCGAGTGCGCCGTTCAGGTTCGCCAGCGGTGTGCGGGTCTCGTGCAGCAGCCGCGACGGGTCGAGCGTGCCGGATTGCACGAGCACGGCCAGGAGCAGGCTCGCCAGGACGAGTGAGAAGAGCGTCGGCGGTGCGATCGAGACGACGGCGTCGATCTGGAGCCCGCCCAGCAGCACGGCCGTCAGGCACGTGATGGGAAGGACGACCGCCTCGGCGAGGACCGTCACTTGCGCTCTCCGAAGACGCGCATCGGATTGAAGTCCGACCATTCGCGCGTCAGGCCGGCCTGGAGCTCGGCGCGGAGCTCGTCGGCGGTGTGGAGCTGCAGGTTCGGGTCGTCTACGACGACCCGGCCGTTACGGGATGCCTCGATCGCGCGGTCGATGGCCGCCAGCCCCTCGGAGTACAGGGCATCGTCATGGCTGAGGCGGCCCCAGCCCTGCCGATAGAAGCTGTAAGCGATATAGAACTGTGTGGTCGGGTCGAGCCCGGCGCGATCCGCGCGCGCGAACGCGGCGCGGGCCTCGACGAACTTGTCGTCGTGGAAGAAGCGCAGCCCGTCATCGAAGGCGACCGGGTCGACGCGGTACGCGCCGACCGAGGCCGCCAGCCCTCCGGTCACCTCCGCCATCGTCTGCGGTTGCGACCCCGTCAACCACAGGATGAGCACGCCGTACGCCACCGTGACGGCGGCCCCGCCGGCCCTGATCAACGGCTCCCGCATGCCAGCATCTTACCGGCTTCCCGCGCGCGTCCGGCGGCGGTATAAGCTAGGGCGATGCGGCTGGAGAATCAGCGTCAGAGCAGTAATGTCGAAGATCGCCGTGGCATGCGCATGGGCGGACCGGTCGGCGTGGGCGGCGGCGGGATCGGGATGATCGTGCTGATCCTGATCGTGTCGTGGCTCACCGGCACCAACCCGCTGTCGCTGCTCCAGATGACGGGTGGCGGCCCGGCGAACGGTCCGGCGCCTGCCAACACGGCGCCTCCGCCAGACGATGCGCAGTCCATCTTCATCAAGCGCGTCCTCGGCGACCTCGAGGAAACGTGGACGGCCATTTTCGCTGACGCGGGCGAGCGCTATCCGGCGCCGGTGCTCGTGCTCTTCACCGATGCGGTGCAGTCGGGGTGCGGCGCGGCGTCGGCCGCGACGGGACCCTTCTACTGCCCGGCCGACAGCAAGGTGTACCTGGACCTGTCGTTCTTCCGCGAGCTGGACGAGCGCTTCGGGGCGCCCGGCGACTTCGCGCAGGCCTACGTCGTGGCGCACGAAGTGGGGCATCACGTCCAGAACGTGCTGGGTGTGAACGCCGAGGTGACGCGGCTGCAGCAGCGGGCCTCGGAGGCGCAGGCCAACGCGCTGTCGGTGCGCATGGAACTGCAGGCCGACTGCTACGCGGGCGTCTGGGGCCACCATGCCGCCCGCCAGAACCTGCTCGAGCCGGGCGACGTGGACGAGGGCCTGCGGGCAGCGGCCGCGATCGGCGACGACCGCCTGCAGCGTCAGGCGCAGGGACGCGTGTCGCCGGAAAGCTTCACGCACGGTACGTCCGAGCAGCGCGCCACGTGGCTGCGCCAGGGACTGAGCTCCGGACGCATCGAGGACTGCGACACCTTCCGCGATGGCTCGCGCTGACGCGCGGCCGCCCTACCAGATCTTCGCGCGCTCGGCGGGCGGCATGAACATGCCGTCGCCCTCCTTCACGTCGAACGCCGAGTAGAACTCGGGGATGTTGCGCAGCGGCTCGTTCGCCCGGTACTGATCGGGCGAATGCGGGTTGGTCATCACGAGCTGCCGGAGCATGTCGTCGCGCATCTTGCCCGCCCAGGCATGCGCCCAGCCCATGTAGAAGCGCTGATCGCCCGTGAACCCGTCCAGGGTGGGCGCCGGCTGGCCACCGAGCGAGAGCAGGTAGGCCCGATGCGCGATGGTCAGGCCGGTCAGATCGGCGAGGTTCTCGCCCAGCGTGAGCTCGCCGTTGACGTGGAGCCCCGGCAGCGGCTCGAGGCGGTTGAACTGCTCGACGACCAGCCCCGCCCGCTTCATGTACTCGTCGGCGTCCGCCTTCGTCCACCAGTCGCGCAGTACGCCGTCGGCGTCGAAGTTGCGGCCCTGATCGTCGAACCCGTGGCCCATCTCGTGCCCGATCACCGCGCCGATGCCGCCGTAGTTGACCGCGTCGTCGGCGGCCATGTCGAAGAACGGCGGCTGCAGGATGGCGGCGGGGAAGACGATCTCGTTGCGCACCGGGTGGTAGTACGCGTTGACGGTCTGGGGCGTCATGCCCCATTCCTCGGGGTCCACGGCCTTGCCGGCCTTGGCCAGCTGATACTCGCTCTCGGCCGTGTACGCGCGCAGCAGGTTGCCCACGAGGTCGTCTGGCTTCACGTCCACGGCGGAGTAGTCGCGCCACGTGTTCGGGTAGCCGATCTTGGGCCGGAACTTGGCGAGCTTGGCCTGCGCCTGCTGCTTCGTGTCGGGGCTCATCCAGTCGAGCTCGTCGATCCCGGCGCGGTAGGCCTGGCGCAGGTTCTCGACGAGCTGTTCCATACGTGCCTTGGCGGCCGGCGTGAAGTGCTTCTCGACATACAGCTTGCCGAGCATCTCGCCCATCGTGCCGTTGAGCGTGTTGACCGCCCGCTTCCAGCGCGGCTGGTTCTCGGCCACGCCCCGCAGGGTGCGGCGGTAGAAGTCGAACTCCAGGTCCACGTACTCGGCGCTCAGGAACGGGGCGAAGCCGTTCACGAGTGAGGCCTTGAGGTAGGGCTTCCAGCGCTCCACCGGGGTCTTGTCCACGATGGCGGCGAACGCCTCGAGGAAGCTGGGCTGGTTCACGAGGATCGACGGCACCTCCGAGACGCCGAGCTCCGCCAGCCACGCGGACCAGTCGAACCCCGGATACCGGGCGGCGAGGTCGGCGGTGGAGAGCTTGTTGTAGGTCTTCACCGCGTCGCGGTTCTCGACGTTGGTCCAGTGGGCGCGCGCCATCTCGGTCTCGAGCACGAAGATGTCGCGAGCCGCCGCGCCTGGCGAGGACACGCCCGTCTTGCCCAGGATCGTCGAGAGGAACGTGACGTACTTCTCGCGATACTCCTTCAGCTTCTCGTCGTCCTTCAGGTAGTAGTCGCGGTCGGGCAGGCCGAGGCCGCCCTGGAACGTCGTGAGCGCCTGCTGCTGCGGATCGCGCGCATCGGGATCGACGTACACCAGCACCGGGTTGATCAGGTTGAGCTTGGAGAAGCGCGCGAAGTGCCTGGCGAGGTCGGTCTTGGACTGGATGCGATCGATGGCGGCGAGCTCCGCCTCGAGCGGCTCGAGTCCGAGGCGTTCGGCACGCGCCTCGTCCATGAAGCTCGTGTAGAAGTCGCCAATCTTCTGCGCATCGCTGCCCGGCGCCCGCGCGGGCTGCTTGGCCGCGTCTTCGGCGATCGCACGCAGGTCGGACTGCGCCTTGTTGGCCAGGATGTCGAACGACCCCCAGGAGGCCTTGTCCGCGGGGATCTCGGTGGCCGCCAGCCAGGCGCCGTTGACGTGCCGGAACATGTCGTCCTGCGGCCGAATCGACGGATCCATCGAGGCCTGCACGATGCCCGAGGCCCGGGACGCGGGATCGGCGGCCGGCGCGGACGGGGAGCATGCCGCGACGCACGACAGGAGGACCGCGGACGCGGTGAACGCAGGAAAGGTGCGCATCGCGGCATCTTACTCCGCCGCCCCGGCCGTGCGGTCGCACTACAATGAGCGGCTGACGATCGACGAGACGCGGGCGGTGTGACCAACTGACGGCCGCGGCGCGTCACATGCACCAGCAGGGGAGTCCGTGGATTACATCGACTTGCACTTCGGGGGCCACGCCCGCGTCATCGCGACTGCCGTCCTGCGCGGGGCCGATGGCGTGACGCTGGTGGACCCGGGACCGACCTCGTGCCTGCCCGCCCTCGAGCGCGGCCTCGCCGGGCTGGGCGCCTCGCTCTCGGATGTCCGGCGAATCCTGTTGACGCACATTCACCTCGACCATGCCGGCGCCACGGGCACCATCCTCGCGCGCGTGCCGGCCGCCGAGGTCCTCGTGCACGAGCGCGGCGCTCCGCACATGATCCATCCCGCGAAACTCATCGCCAGCGCCACGCGCCTGTACGGCGACCGGATGGATGCGCTCTGGGGACGGTTCGATGCGGCTCCGGCCGAGCGGGTGCGCGTGCTGCAGGGCGGAGAACGCCTCGACGTGGCGGGCCGCCCGATCCGGGTCGCCTACACCCCGGGCCACGCGGTGCACCACGTCTCGTACCTCGACGAGTCGGACGGCACGGCGTATGTGGGCGACACCTGCGGGATCCGGGTGGCCGGCGACTACATCGTGGCCGCCACGCCGCCACCGGACATCGACATCGAGTTGTGGAATCGCAGTCTCGACGCGATCGAGGCGTGGCAGGCGACCAGCCTCTTCCTGACGCACTTTGGTCCGGTGGGAGCCGCGCGCGCACACAGGAAGCTATCGCCAGGTCCTGGCGGCGACGGGGAGGCGGTGTCCGGGTCGCTCGCCGGCGGGGACTCCGACGAGCAGCGGGCGGCGCAGTTTGCGGCGGACATGCGCCGCGCGGCGCGGCAGGCGCTGTCAGAGACCGACGCGGCCGCCCTCGAACAGGCGGCGCCCTTCGAGCAGATCTGGGCGGGCCTCGCGCGCTACTGGCGGAAGCGCCGCCCGTCGGACGCCGGCGGCTAGGACGCGCGCCGGGCGGGTGCGGCCGACTCGAGGGCGGCCGTCGGGGCCTTCATGAAGCGCAGCGCGTATCCGGCCGGCGTGCCCGTGGCCGCCTTGCACGGCGCCACCTGCCACACGGCGGACAGCACGCGGCCGTCGCGCAGCGACTGCGGCAGCTGCGACAGGTCGCGCGCGGCCTTCTCGACCTGCAGGTGCACCAGGCGGAACAGCGGCAGCGAAACGGCGTTGTCGCACTCCACGATGGCACCGGTCTCCGACACCTCGCGGGTTCGCACCGACGTGAACCGCACCGCCCCATCGGCATCCTTCCACGTCAGCCGCGCCGCCACCGACAGGGCATCCCGTCCGGGGCGAGGGGTCGAGGTCCAGCCAAAGTTGTGTTCGGTCACGAGTCTCTCCAGGGTAAGGGCGCGTAAAACAGGTCTTGCAATGCCCTTCCCTATTCCAAGTTCCACGCCGCATTTGCGTGCAACGTTCCGGAGGACCCCATAGGCGTGCTTTACATGCCTCTATGCGACATTGAATGGCTGAAAGGACACCAGCGCGGACGGGCTTGATGGATACTCGCTATCCATCGATGCCTGTAACTGGATACTAGCTAGCCAACCGGAGCGCCGTCCTCGATGCCCAGGCGGCGAAGCTTCAGGTACAGCCCGCGGCGGGTGAGGCCCAGGGCGCGGGCGGTTTCGGAGATGTTGCCGCGGTGACGCGACAGGTGCTCGCGGATCAGTTCGCGCTCGATGTCGTCAACCAGGGCCGCCAGTGTCTGGCCTCCGCGCAGCGACACACGCGAACCGCCCATGGCATCCGGGCGAGACGCCGGCGCCGCGGTGAGATCGGCGGACAGGTGCTCGGGGCCGATCACGCCACCGGCCGGGGCCATGGCGACGGCCCGCTGGATCTCGTTCCGGAGCTGGCGCACGTTGCCCGGCCACCAGTACTGGGCGAACAGATCCATGACCTCGGAGCTGAGCTGGGCGTCGGGCTTGCCGAGGCGATCGGACGACTCGCGGACGAAGTAGGTCGCCAGGTGAGGGATCTCCTCCGGCGCTGCCGGAGCGGCGGGACATGAATCCGGATGACGCTCAACCGGTAGAGCAGGTCCTCGCGGAACTTGCCCTCGGACACGCGCTGCTCCAGGTCCGCGTTGGTGGCCGCGATGACACGCACGTCCACGCGCTGGGGCCGCGTCTCCCCGACAGGCATGATCTCGCCCTGCTCGAGGAAGCGCAGCAGCTTGGGCTGCACGTCGATCGGCAGGTCACCGACCTCGTCGAGGAACAGCGTGCCCGCGCCCGCCGTCCGCACCAGACCCGGCTGGTCGGAGACCGCGCCGGTGAACGCGCCGCGGCGGTGGCCGAACAACTGGCTGTCGGCCAGCTCCCGCGTCGTCGTCGTGCAGTTGTAGGGGAGGAAGGTGGCGGCGCTGCGCGCCGAGCCCACGTGAATGGCCCGTGCGACGAGCTCCTTGCCGGTGCCGCTCTCGCCGGTGATGAGCACCGTCAGGTCGTTGCCCTGCATCCGCTGGATCTGATCGACCACGCGGTGCATGGCGGCGCTGGCGCAGACGAAGCCGGGGAGCAGCGGCTCGAGCGGCCGCTCGACGCCGGTATCCGCCGCGGCCGGCGCGTTCTCGCGCGCGCCGCACAACTCGAATCCCTGCCGCGCGACGGCCGCCATCATGCGCAGCCGCCTCAGCGCCGGGTGGCCGGCCGGGTGTGGCGTCGCGACGGCGACCAGGCGCGGGCCATCCGGCTCGCGACCGACGGGCTCGACCACCAGCGTGCCACGGCCGTATGCGCCGCCCTCGAGCGCGAGGCGCGCCATGCTGCGGGCGCCCTCGGTGTCGGCGCCCGCGTGCGCGAGGATGCGGACGTCGCCACCGGGCAGCTCGGCGAAGACCACGCTGATGTCCGCCCCCAGCGCTTCGAGCAGCGCCGCGGCCAGCTCCCTCGCCAGGAGGTCGGGCAGGATGGCGGCATCGACGAGCCGCCGGACGAGCGCGTCGTCGGCGTCGGCTGGTGAGCCGACGTACTCGCCGGTGCCGGCCGTGGGCGCCGCACGCATGGCGGCCACCACCTCGTCGAGGTCACGCGTGGCGCCGAGCGACTGGAAGACCTGGGCCGCGTACTGGTAGTGGCGGTCGGCGGTCGAGCGCGCGCCGGCGCGGGTGGCCAGGCGCGCGAGCGCCAGCTGGCTCACGGCCGCCTGGTAGCGCTCGCCGACGAGCTCGAAGACACTCGAGCTCTGGGCGATGTCGTGGTAGGCCTCGGTCGCGCGCGACTGCCGCGCGCGCAGGTCTCCGCGCAGGCGCAGGAACTCTCCCCAGGCGCCCGGCGAGGTGCGGGGATCCAGCCGGCCCTCGACCTGCGACAGCCGCGACTCCGCTTCCTCGATGCGATTGGCCGACACGAGCGCCTCGACGCCGATGAGCTCGGCCTCGATGGCCTCGGCCGGCGGCACGGCGGCGGAGTTGGCAATCTCGTCCGCGGTGGCCAGCGCCTCGTCGGGATTCCCGCGGCGCGTGGCCAGGCGTGCCGTGATGACACGCAGCGACCACTCGTACCAGCGGCTCGTGTTCTGCCCGTAGGCGCCGAAGGCGTCGGCCGCGCGGCGCAGATACTCCGCGGCGTTCTCGTAGTCGCCGCGCATGAGCGACATCTGCGCGAGCGTGTCGTACACCGCGCCAGTGGTCTCGTGGAACTGCACCGCGCACCGCGCGTCCAGGGCGCGGTGCAGCACCTTGTCGGCACGCTCCAGATTGCCGAGGCGCACGCAGATCTGTCCGAGGGTCGCCAGTGAGCGCGACAGGCCCGGTCCCTCGCCGATGCCCTCGTGCAGGGCCACCGCGCGTTCGGCCAGCGCCAGGGCCTGATCGTAGCGGTGGCGGATCAGGGCGACGTTGGCCTGGTTCCCGTACACCATCGCCAGCACGTCGTCGGCCTGAATGAGCGTGGCCAGGCGTTCCGCCTGCCGCAGGGCCGCCGCGGCCTCCTCGTAGCGCCCGTTCTGCGCGAGCGTGGTGGCGGACAGGGAGTGCACCTGCGCCAGGTACCGGCGATCGCCGGCTGCGTGCAACGCCGCCGCTGCCTCGGCGATGTGTTCGCGTACGATCGAGACGTCGCCCACCTTGCGGTAGCACTGTCCGAGACAGAAAAGAGTCGATGGCACGCGAGTCGTGGGCGGTCTCGGCCTGCTTCAACGCGCGGCTGTGCAGGCGCAATCGCACGCGACTGCTCGCCGCGTAAACGCGATGCCCGTGCGCGCGCCAGAGATTTGAGAGAATGACGGGTGGAATGGGTTCGCGAATGCTGTCCGGCGAGCGTCCGACGACGGAGGCGGCCTGCGTGAGGTCGCCCTGGAGCAGGTATGCCTCGGCAACCGCAGAGCGGATGGCAAGCTCGTCGTTCCGGGTCAGGGAACTGGTGCTGCGCAGCAGGGGAGCGAGCTGCTCGATGGCCGTGGAGGCCTGCCCCCGTTCGATGGCCGCGGCGGCTCGGGCCATGACCGGTTGGAGCGGCGCGCTCAGCACCGGATGAACACACTGGGCATCCAGTCGCGCATAAGTTCTGCTTACGAGATGACTTTAACCGCCGCCGGGCGTACCGACATCGGGCCGCGCGCCCTCAACCAGGACTGGCTCGAGTGGGACCTCGACCTCGGCCTTTTCGTCGTCGCCGACGGCATGGGCGGGCACAACGCCGGGGAGGTCGCCTGCATCTCGCCGCACAGGCCGTCCGCGATTTCGTGGCGGAATCGGCGCGTGGCCTGGACATGACCTGGCCGTTCCCCTACCAGGCCACGCTGTCGGTGGAGGCCAACCGCCTGCTGACGGCGGTGCGCCTGGCAAACCGCCGGATCTACGAACAGGGCTGCACCCACGCGGCGCTCGAGGGCATGGGTGCTGACTTGGTGGGCGGGTGCTGGTGTCGGGCACGCGCGCCACGATGGTGAGCGTGGGTGACAGCCGCATCTACCGCTGGCGGAGCGGCGTCGAGCAGTTGACCACCGACGACACCTGGCTCTCGACGGTCATGGGGCTGACGGCCGACGACGGGCGCGGTGCGAACCACCCGCTGAAACACGTGCTCACCAGGGTGGTGGGCACGCGGGACGACCTGCAGCCGACGGTGCGCGAGGAGGACATCGAGCCGGGAGACTGCTTCGTGCTCTGCAGCGACGGTGTTCACGGCCGGCTCGACGGCGCCGCCATTGCCGCGGTGCTCCGGGCGCGGCCCGACGACGTGGCGGGACAGGCGGAAGGTCTGGTGGCCGAGGCGATTGCCCGGCACACCACCGACAACGCGACCGCGCTCGTCGTGGCCGCCGGCTGACATGGTCGAGGGGCCGGCGTCCTTCGTATAATCGATCGAGTTACCCCTGTGCACAGGATTGCCCTCGCTGTCATCGTGTCGGCCGCGTGCCTGCTTCGGCTCGTGCGCGGCGCCGATCTGGGCCCGCGGCGGCTGCCCAACAGGTGACGACGCCGCGCCGGCTGCGGCTGTGACCCGGCCCCCGAGGACGACCGTCCGGAGGTCGTGTTCCTCGGCGACAGCCTCACGGCCGGGCTCGGCCTCAACCTGACCAGAGCTTTCCGTCGCTGCTCCAGGACCGGATGGACGAGGCGGGCCTCCAGTTTCAGGTGATCAACGCGGGCGTGTCCGAGAGTCATCGCCGCCGGCGGGTTGCGCCGGCTGGAGTGGGCGCTCGAGGGCCGTCCCTGTGTGGTGGTGGTGGCCGCCCTGGCGGCAACGACGGCCTCAGGGCCTCCGCCTCCGGAAGACCTGCAGCGCAACTCCGCAGCCATCATCGAGGCGCGCGCGACGCGGGCGCGTTCGGACGGCGGGCGGAGGCGCCGCTCAACGTATCCGGACTACACGGCGCGGTTCCGCGGCGTATCCCGCCCTGGCTGCGGAGTTCGACGTGCCGCTCATCCCGTTCCTACTGATGGGGTCGCGGGCGACCCTGGACTGAACCAGGCCGACGGCATCCACCCGAACGTGGAAGGCGCGCGCGGCGGGTGGCGGACACCGTGTGGCGCGTGCTCGCCCTGGTCCTCGAACGGGCGGCGGCGTCCCGATGATCGCGCTGCGCGAGGTGAGCAAGACCGTCGAGAAGCGGCGCGGTGCTGACCATCCTGCATCCCCTCAGCCTCGACGTGCCCGATGGGCAGTGCCTCGCCATCATCGGTCCGTCCGGCAGTGGCAAGTCCACGCTCCTGGGGCTCATCGCCGGCCTCGACGCGCCGACCTCAGGGCAGATTCTCATCGACGGCGTGGACATCACCCGTCTCGACGAGGACGCGCTTGGCGCCTGCGGCGAGAAGATTTTGCCTGTTCTTCCAGTTCTTCCACCTGGTGCCGTCGTTGACGGCGCTCGAGAACATCCAGGTGCCGATGGAGATCGCGGGCCGGCGCGACGCGCGGGAGCGTGCGCAGGCGCTGCTCGACGAGGTGGGGCTGCACGACCGCGGCCACCACTACCCGTCGCAGCTGTCGGGGAACAGCAGCGCGTGGCCATTGCGAGGGCACTGGCCAACGATCCGCCGCTCATCCTGGCCGACGAGCCGACGGGCAATCTCGACAGCTCGAACGGGCGCCACATCCTCGATCTCCTGCTCAAGGTTCGTCACTCGCGCCGGGTCACGCTCGTGCTCGTCACGCACGACCTGTCGGTCGCGGCCGTGGCCGACGAGCGGCTGGTGCTGCGCGACGGCCGCCCGGTCGTCGAGCCCCACGAGGTCGCGGGCGGGCGATGAGCTTCGTCGTCCGGATGATCGGGCGCGAGATGCGGGCCTCGTGGCGCCGCCTGAAGGTTCTTCATCTGCATCGCGGTGGGCGTCGGCGGCGATCGTCGCGCTGCGCTCGGTCATCCAGAGCGTGCGGCAGACGTTTGCGGGCGAGGCTCCGCGCCATCACCGCCGACGCCATCATCACCAGCAACCGCGACTTCAGCCCCGGAGGTGCGGTCCATGGTGGACGAGTTGGCCGAGTCAGGCAAGGCGCATCGAGTCGGTCGAGATCGCGACCATGGTCCGGCGCTGACTGCGGAGGACGGGCCTCACGCGCATGGAACTCCGCGCCGTGGAGCCCGGGGTTTCCTACTACGGCCGCATGGTGCTGGAGGGCGGGCAGCCGTTCTCGCATGACCTGTTGCGCGACGGAGGGGTCCTGATCCGGCCCGAGCTGCGGGCGCAGCTCGGCGTGGGCGTCGGCAGCACCCTGCTGATCGGGACCAGGCGCTTCGAGGTGCGCGGCATCCTCGAAAGCGAGCCCGGCCGCCGCCTGGGCGCGTTCAGCTCGGACCGCGCGTTCCGCTCGGCCAGGCCTGGCGGACCTTGCGATGGGCCTGCTGGGGCCGTTCGGCAGCCGTGCGTCGGCTTCAGCCGTCGTCAAGGTCTCCGGATCCTCGATCCGGCCTGTCCGCTCACCTGCACGGACTTCGCCAAACGACTTCCTCGGTCCGGGGCATGGTCCTACACGGCGACCGAGAGGACGACATCGGCGGAGGACCTCTGCGCTCGTGCCGAGGACCTACCTGAGCCTCGTCGGGCTCGTCATCGTGATCCTCGGCGGCATCGGCGTTTCGAGGTGACGCGTGTGTTCGTGCAGCAAGAGATCAAGAGCATCGCGATCCTCAAGTGCGTCGGCGCCCGCTCGTCACAGCTGCTCGCCATCTATCTGGCGCAGGTGGTCGCCACAGGCTTGGCCGGCAGCCTGCTGGGCGTGCTGCTGGCGGCCGGTGCGATCGCGGCGATTCCGGCGACGCTGGCGGCCGCGGCGACGCCCGGCATCGACGTGCACTACGGGCTGACGCTTCCGGCCGTCGCTCAAGGGGTGGGCATCGGCCTGCTCGTGTCGGTGCTCTTCGCGGTGGTGCCCCTGCTCGACGTCCGCCGCGTGAAACCGTCGCGCCTGCTCCGGGACGAGGCGGCGCAGGGTGGGCTCGACCTGCTGCAGCTGGCATCGGTCGGCGCCGTGGGCGCCAGCCTTGTCGCCTTGACCGTCTGGCAGGCGGGCTCCTGGCGCGTCGGGTTGGTCGTGGTCGTGGGTTTTGCCGCCACGGCCCTCGTGCTGCACCTGGCGGGCCTGCTGCTGATTCGGGTGATCCGGCCGCTGGCACGCGCCCGGTCCTTCGCGCTGCGCCATGCCGTCCTGCAGTTGAGCCGTCCCGGCAGCCAGGTGCGCATCGTGCTGCTGGCGGTCGGGCTGGGCGCGTTCTTCATCCTCGGAGTGCGTTCGCTGCAGGAGAACCTCATCTCGGAGTTCGCCGTGGACCTGTCGCCGGACTCCCCGGACATGTTCCTCCTCGACATCCAGGCGGACCAGATCGAGCCGGTGCGGGAGGTCGTCGTGGCGCACCAGGACGCAGGGGCCCCGCCACCCCGCCTCCTGCCCGTGCTGCGGGCGCGGGTGGTGGGCGTCGAGCGCGACGTCCAGCTCGAGAACTACGAAGACGTCCGCGGCCGCGGCTCCTTTCCTTACGCGAATACACGGTCACCTACAGGGACGCGCTCGAGGACAACGAGCGCCTGACCGAAGAGGCAGTTCTGGAACAGCGCGTCCAGTGACCCGGATGCCGACGTCGAGGTCTCGATCGAGGAGAGCATCAGCGAGCGCTTCGGCATCCACGTCGGCGACCGCATGCGCTTCGACGTCCTCGGCCGGCCCATCGCCGCACGCGTGACGAGCGTGCGCCACGTCGAGTGGTCCGACAGCCGCGCGGGCGGCTTCATGTTCGTCTTCCGTCCGGGCGTCTTCGATCGCGCGCCGCATGGGTCCATTGCCTTCTTCCGCGGTCCCGCCGATCCTCGGCACGCGGGACGCTCCAGGCCGCGCTCGTGGGCGTGGCGCCCAACGTCTCGGTCATCGACGGCCGCGAGATTCTCCAGACGATCCGCACGGTCGTTGACAACGTCACGCTGGCGGTCTCCGTGGTGGGCTCGCTCGTCGTCCTGAGCGGGTTGCTGATCCTGGTGGGCGCGGTCGCCATGACGAAGTTCCGCCGGATCTACGAGGCTGCGATCTTCAAGACGCTCGGCGCCACGCGGCGCGTGATCACCACGGTGCTGCTGCTCGAGTACGGGCTGCTCGGCGGCCTGGCGGGCCTCATCGGCGCGCTGGGCGCCACCGGGCTCACGTGGGGCATCAGCCGGTTCGCCCTCGAGATTCCGTTCCGCCTCCTGCCAGGACTGAGCGTCGCCGGCGTCGTCACGACCGCCGTCCTCGTGGCCGTGGTCGGCATCGTCTCGAGCTGGGACGTGCTGCAACGCAAGCCACTGGCCACCCTGCGCGCCGAGTAGCCGGCGCGCGGCGGCTGCGGGCGACGTGGTAACATGAACTGTTGTCGCCCCCGTCGACGGCGGCACAGGGAGTAGGAAGTCGATGAACGTTTCGGTCTACAAGGACGCCCTGCACAGGAAGCGGGCGGAGTTGACCCAGGCCGCCGGTCTCCGTCCCCTGCAGCACCAGATGGAGCACAACAACGGCCGCCAGGGCGACATGGCCGACCAGGCCGCCGGCAACAACGAGGTGCACATCCACCTGCGCCAAGCAGACCGACGCCAAGATCCGCGCATTCATCGACGGGCCTGCTCCGTATCGAGAAGGGCACCTTCGGCATCTGCCGCGACTGCGGCGAGCCCATCGCCGAAGCGCGCCTCAACGCCATCCCCTGGACGCGGGTGTGCATCACCTGCAAGGAAAAGCAGAAGGCGTGAGCACCGAACTCCAGTCCCTCCTTCGCGACTTCTACCTGGCGCGGCTCGCGCTGCTGATGCGGCATGAAGAGGTCGCACGCCAGGTCAGCGCGTGCGACACGAACAACGCCTGCAGTCACATCATCGCCCGCGAGGGCCACGATGTCGTGGCTCCAGCACGCGCTGATGGACCTGCAGGTGCAGATTCCGGCCGACCCCGCGCGCCCGTCGGTGGCCACGGCCAAGGGCGACGCCTGGAAGGGGCTTTGCGGAGAGGACGCCACGGCAGGCCAGCAGTTCGTGGACACACGGCGGCCGCGCGTCGAGCACGTCATGCACGCGCGCCACAAGGGCATGCTGAGGTCATCCTCGGCGAGATGCTCGAGCACAAGCGCCTGTTCGACCAGGCGGCGGCCGGGCGTTCCGACCTCATCGGCACCCATCTCCCCATCAACGAGCGCCGCGGCGTCGTCGCCGCCACGCGCTGGATGGAGTAGTCGCGGGGGTCGTGGCCCCACCAGGTGCCCGTCGCCGTCGCCCTCGGATCAACCTGGGCGACCGGATGGGCCACCTGTCCGCCGCCGTCGAAGCCGCAAGTCCCGCCTGCAGGGCCTGCGTCTCCAGCATCCTCGAAACCGCCCCGGAGGACGTGCCCGACGAGCAGCCTCCTTACCTCAATGCCGCCGTCGCCGGCGACCACCACGCTGACGCCCAGGCACTGCTGCAGGAGCTGCAGACCATCGAGCGCACGCCGCCGCGAGCGGCCATGCCCCATCACGCGGCGCGCACGCTGGACTGGACTGGTGCTGTATGCGGGAACTGGCGGGTAGAGGAGGGCCTGGTGGTGCCGCATCCGAGATTCCGCGAACAGCGCTTCGTGCTGGCGCCGCTCGCGGAGGTGGCCGGTGCGTGGGTGGACCCGGTGACGGGTCTACCGTCCAGTGCGCTTCGGAGGCTCCCGCCCGCTTGAACATCCCGCGCACGCCCTCTTCGAAGAGCGTGTACATCGCCGGGACGAAGACCAGCGTGATCATCGTGGACGTGATCAGACCGCCGATGACGACGCGGGCGAGGGGCGCCTGCATCTCGGCACCCTCGCCGATGCCCATGGCCATCGGCACGAGCCCGAGTGCGGTGCACGCCGAGGTCATCAGAATCGGACGCAGGCGGTGCCGGCCGGCGGTTTCGACCGCCTCACGCAGGGGCATGCCGTCGCGCCGGCGCAGCGTGTTGGTGTAGTCCACCAGCAGGATGGCGTTGCTGACGACAATGCCCGCCAGCATGATCACGCCGATGTAGGCCTGCATGCTGAACGGAGTGTTCGTGAGCAGCAGGCTGCCGACGACGCCGATGGCGGCCAGCGGGATGGAGAAGATGATGATGAACGGGTCGCGCAGCGACTCGTACTGCGACGCCATCACCGTATAGACCAGGACGATGGCCAGGATGAGCACGAGCTGGAGCTCGCGGAACGACTTGTCCTGCTCCTCGACCTCGCTGCCGAAGCCGACGGCGAAGTCCTTGGGCACGTTGATCTCGTCGAGGCGGGCCTGGATGTTGTTCACCGCCTGGCTGAGCGTGACTTCCGTCTCGGCGTTGACGCGCTGGATGCGTTCCTGGTTCTTGCGCTCGATGGACACCGGGCCGGTGTCGCGGTCGATCGCCATCACGTTCTTGGCCGGCAGGACCTGGCCGTTCGGCGTGCTGAGCAGCACGTCGCCGACCGAGGCGACCTCTTCGCGGTCCTCCTCGCGGAGACGGACGACGATCGGGTACTCGTTGCCGGCCTCGCGGAACATGGCCGCCTGCGTGCCGGCCACGTTGGTCCGGATGGTGTTGGCGACGCCGGTCACGGTCATGCCGAGGAGGGCGGCCTTGTCGCGATCCACGCGGACCGCCAGCTCGGGACGGCCTTCCTCGCGCTGCAGCCGCGAGTCGGCGATGCCCGGCGTCGAGTCGAGCAGGGTCTTGACGTCCTGCGCGATGCGGCGGGACGTTTCGAGGTCGTGGCCCAGGATCTCGACCGAGAGGCGGCCGCCGTCCTGGTTGCCCATGCCGCGCATCATGTTCTGGCCGCCCGACGCCCGGGCACGCACGACGACGCCGGGGATGCCCGAGAGCTGACGCCGCAGATCCATGGCGATCGCCTCGTTGCTGCGCTCGCGCTCGGTGCGGGGCACGAGGCGGACCTGGACGTTGCCCCGGTGGGTGGAGGAGTTGCCGAACCCGCCGCCGCCGCCGGCCTGCGTGATGAGCATGGTGGCTTCGGGCACGGCCTCGTGAATGCGTTCCTCGAGCTGCACGAGCGCCGCCTCGGTCACCTCGATACGGGTGCCGACCGCCAGCTCGGCGTCCACCGTGACCTCACCCTCGTCGGTCGTCGGCTGGAACTCGAAGCCGATGCGCGGCAGGAGGAACAGGGCCACGAAGAACAATCCGAAGCCGACCGCGAAGACGGTGGGGCGGTGGTGGAGCGAGCGGTGGAGGGCACGGGAGTAGAACGCGTCCATGCCGTCGAGGAGGCCGTCCACCTTGCGGCTGATCGCGGCCATCACGCCGGTCTGCTCGCCGCTGTGCGGCGCATCGAGAAGCCGCGAGCACAGGACGGGCACGATCGTGACCGCCACCAGCAGCGACATGGCCAGGGAGAAGGACACGACCGCAGCCAGCTGCCCGAACATGATGCTCGACACGCCGCTCAGGAACAGCATGGGCACGAAGACCGCGATGTGGGTGAGCGTGGAGGCCAGGATGGCGGACCACACCTCTTCCGAACCGTCGATCGCGGCCGTCATCCGGTCCTTGCCCATCTCGAGGTGCCGGAACGTGTTCTCCAGCACGACGATGGCGGCATCGACGATCATGCCGATGCCCAGCGCCAGCCCTCCGAACGTCAGCGTGTTGAGCGTGTAGCCGCCGAAGTAGAGGAGCGCGAAGGTGCCGATCACGGAGATCGGGATGGACGTGCAGATGATGAGCGTCGACTTGAAGTCGCGCAGGAACAGGAAGATGATCGCGATGACCAGGATGCTGCCGATCATCGCGTGCTCCTGCACGCTGTGAATGGCGCGGTCGATGAACTTCGACTGGTCGTCGAGGATCTGCAGCCGCATGCCCGAGACCTCGCGGTTGATCCGGTCGACCTCGTCGCGCACGCCCTCGGCAATCTGGATGGTGTTGGTGCCGGACTGCTTGGTCACGCGCATGCGGATGCCCGGACGGCCGTTGATGCGCGTGATGGCGCGGCGGTCCTCCGTCGAGTCCTTCACGTCGGCGATGTCCTTCAGGTAGACGGGCACGCCCGCGCGCGTCAGGACGACGGTGTTGCGAATCTCGTCGAGGTTCACGAACTGGCCGGGGCTCCGCAGCAGCAGCGTGCGGGTGGCGTCGTTCACTTCGCCGAGCGGGATGTTCTGGTTCTCCGTCCGGAGAATCTGGACCACCCGGTCGGGTGAGAGGTTGAGGGCCGTGATCTTCTCGCGCGAGAGGTCGACGCGGATCTGCCGGCGGAGGCCGCCGTCGATGGTGACCGCGGCCACGCCGGGCACGCGCTCGAGGCGGGGCGACAGGTCGTTCTGCGCCAGCTCGCGGAGCGTGACGGCGTCGTAGTCACCCTCGACGCCGATACCCAGGATGGGCATGGAGTTGGAGTCGAACTTGAAGATCGTCGGCGGGTCGGCATCCTCGGGCAGGCGGCCCCGGACGCGGTCCACACGGGTGCGGACGTCGTCGGCGGCCTCGCTGAGGTCGGTGCCCCACACGAAGTTCAGGCGGATGGTGGCGTTGCCCTCGGAGGACGTGGACTGCACGCGCTCGAGGCCGGCCACCGCGCTGACGGCCTGCTCGATGGGGCGCGTGACCAGCTCCTCCATCTCCAGCGGACCGACGCCGGCGTAGTTCACCCGGACCGTGATGCTCGGGAACTCCGTGTCGGGCATCAGGTCGACGGGCAGCCGGGTCAGCGAGATCGCGCCGAGCAGCACGATGACGAAGCTGATCATGAACATCGTCACCGGCCGGTGAATCGCGAGACGAGGAATGCTCATACGTGTTCCTTCACGAAGCGATCGACTCGAACGACAGCGCCGCTACTGCGGGCGCTGTCCCTGCCCCTGGCTGCGGGCCTGC
This sequence comes from Vicinamibacterales bacterium, assembly GCA_041394685.1. Lineage (GTDB taxonomy): Bacteria > Acidobacteriota > Vicinamibacteria > Vicinamibacterales > UBA2999 > VFZN01. The sequence continues at coordinate 14,384 of JAWKHU010000077.1, read as the reverse complement.
CCCTGGCCGCCGGCACCGCCGGCCCCACGCGCCGCACCCTGACCGCGGCCACCGCCCTGGCGGCCGGATCCGCCTCCCGCCCCGGCGCGGCCGCCGGGTCCGCCCGGGCCCTGGCCCGGCATGGCGAGTGTGTCCCCGGCGCGCAGCGACGCCGCGCCCTCGGTGATGATGCGGTTGCCCGGATTGACGCCCTGCAGGATCTCGATCCGCTCGGCGTTCTCGAGCCCCAGCTTCACCGGAATGAAGCGGGCCTTGTTGTCCTCGTCCGGAATCCAGATGCCGCGCTGTCCCTCGTAGTCCACGACCGCCGCCTTGGGCGCCAAGGTCGTGCCCTTCCGCTCCTCGATGGTGAGCAGCACGCGGGCGTACATCCCCGGCTTCAGGCGGTTGTCGCCGTTGGGGATCTCCACCTCCATCGTGGCGGTGCGGGTGGCGGGATCGAGGACGGGGGAGACCCGGGCGATCCGGCCCTTGAAGTTCTCGCCGGGGTAGGCATCGACCTCGACGGTCGCCGGGTCGCCGGCGTTGACGAGCCGCAGGTCCTTCTCCACGACGTTGGCGACGAGGCGCAGGCGGGAGATGTCGACGACGGAGACGACCGGGGCGTTCTGCGAGACCCAGGCGCCCGGGTCCGCATTGCGGCGGCCGACGTAGCCGTCCACCGGCGAGGTGATCCGGGTGTTGCCGAGATTGATCTGCAGCTCGTCGAGGCGCGCGCTGGTCTGGGTGGACTGCGCCCGCGCGAGATCCAGCTGCGCCTGTGCCGCCAGGTAGCGGGATTCCGCATCGTCGAGCGCCTGCTTCGCGAGGAGCTGCCGTTCGAAGAGGTTCTTGGAGCGCTCGAAGTTGAGCTCGGCCACCTTCAGGTCGGCCTCTCGCTGCCGGATGGTGGCCTTGGCCACCTCGAGCGAGGCCTCGGCCTGCTTCACCTGCTCGATGATCTCGAAGTCCTCGATCTTCGCGAGCAGCTGCCCGCGCCGGACACGGTCGCCCAGCTGCACGTTGACGGTCACGAGCCGCCCGCCGGTGCGGGGGACGACGTCCACGGTCTGCTCGCCGATCAGGTTGCCCACGACGGTCATCGCGGCGCTGATGTCGCCGCGCACGACCTCGCCCATGGCGACGGTGATGGGCGGGCGGAAGCCGCCGCCGCCACCGAAGCCGCCGCCGGGGCCGCCACCGCCCGGACGGCCGCCGCCGGCTCCGGCCTGCGCGCCAGCCGCCGCGGCCTCTTCACGGGAGAAGAGGCCGAAGTAGAGGGCGCCGCCGGCCGCTATGACGGCCACGAGCGCGATCATCAGGATTTTTCGCATATGGGGTCTCGACTCGCCTTCGCTGTCGCGCTGTCGCCTAGGAACCGCCGCCGGCCGTGATCGAGCTGCCGCCACCGCCACCGGCCGGCGCCTGCTGCGCGCGCTCGAAATTGACGAGCGACTTGCGGTAGTCCGCCAGCGCCCGCAACTCGGTGTTCTCGGCATCGCGGAGGTCGCGCTGCGCCTGGACGACGAAGAAGTTGGTGGTCAGGCCCACCTCGAACCGGCTCTGCTCGGCCTCGAGCCGCTTCTGCGCGAGCTCGCGGGCCGCGCTGGCCGCTTCGACGCGGCGGAGGTTGCTCTGCACCGTGAACGCGGCATTGGCCACCTCGGCCGCCACCTGCACCTCGAGCGCGCGCAGGCGGGTCTGTGCCTGCTGCCGCTGCACCCGGGCGCGCGCGAGCTGCGCGTCGGCCTGGCTGCCCATGAGGGGGTAGCTGAGCGTCACGTTGAAGTTCCAGTTGGGGAAGTCGCGTCCGCTGAGCGCGGAGAGGGCGTCGAGGTAGCCGCCCGGTACGGTCGTGGTCACCTGCGCGTCGGCGCCGGTGCCCGTACGGATTGCGCGCGGACCGCCGACGCCCTGGCCGCCGTAGGCGGCGTTGAAGTCGAGGGCGGGCATCGACAGGTTGCGGAAGAAGCGAATGGACACGTCGTTGGAGTCGAGGTTCTTCCGCGCGGTGGCGAGGTCGGTGCGGTCCGAGATCGCGCGGCGCATCGCGCCCTCGACATCGGTCGGGGGAGGCTCGAGCGACGGCACGTCCACGGGCACGATCTCCTGCCGCCACAGCGGGTCTTCGGTGCCGTTGACGAGGAACCGCTTGAGCGCGAGCTCGGCGGTCGAGGCCGTTGCCTCGGCCGCGGCCAGCGTCTGGCGGCGGGTGGCGGCCTCGGCCTGCGCCTGGACGATGTCGAGCGGCGCGAGGGTGCCGACCTCCACACGCGCCTGGTTGTCCACGACGAGCCGGTCCGCCATGTCGAGGGCGCGCCGGGCGACGTCCACGGCGCTGCGGGCGAACACGAGGTCCCAGTAGGCGTTGCGCACGTTCGCGAGGGTCTGGGCCACCGTGGCCTTGGCGCTCTCTTCCGAGATGTCGCGGTTGATGAGCGCCACCTGCAGCTGCTGCCGCGCGTTGTCGATGCGGAACCCGCGGATGAGCGGCTGGGTGTAGGTCGCCTGGAAGTTCGTCGTGAAGCTCGGGTTGAAGTTGGCGCGCGTGTCGGTGGTGGCGGCACGGCCGTTGTTCCAGTTGAAGGCGAATGCGCCTCCGCCCCACTGCATCGGCTTGGAGATGCCGAAGTTGTATGTCGTCGTGTCAGTGCTGACCGACGTGGTGCCGCCCGCCAGGGTGCTCGTGGCCGGCGTCGTCTGTTCCCGTTGTCCGAGCGTCGAGTTGAACACCGGCAGGTAGGTGTTGCGCACGCCGGCCACCTGGAGATCCACCGACTGGGGCTCGAGGCGCGAGACCTGGATGTCGAGGTTGCGATCCAGCGCGAGCTCGACGCTCTGCTCGAGCGTCAGTTCGCGCTGGCCGCCCGGCGACGGCCGTCCGGTGGGCGACTGGATCTCGGGCACCGGTGCCTGGTCCAGCGCCTTCATCGCCGTCGTGTACGCCTCGACGGCCTCGTGTACGACGCGATTGGTCCGCGACGCGTCGGCGTCGGCGGCGGGAGACTGGGCACGTGCCCCAACGGGCACGGCAAACAGGCCCACGAGGGCCGCGAAACTCACAATCCTTCTCATGACGTTCTGTGTCGAAGACGCGATCGGCCGCCTACCGTCCCCGGTGATCGCGATGCGGCTGCGAGGGACGGTTCCGGCGCTCACGAGCCCACTGCTCGTAGAGCGCCTTCAGTTTGACGTTCTGGTCCGAGGTCAGGATACGGCCCATCCGGAAGGTGAGGAGCGTGCGCGACTTGCTGAGCTCGCCGCGCGCGGCCTCGGTCTTCTCGGCGGCGTGCAGCACCATCGCCTCGTCGGCGCGCGCATCACTGATGACGGCGGAGAGCTTGGCCTCGTACTCGTCGAGGGTGGCCTTCTGTTCCTTGAGGGTCGGCTGCAGGGCCTGGAAGATCTCATCCAGCCGCGTCACCTGTTCCTCGGTGAGCGCCAGCTCGGACTGGAAGCGGTCGTTGTGCCACCACTTGAACCCCTGTGCCGAAGCCGCGGCGGGCCAGGTGAGCAGCAGGAGAGACAAGCCGAGACATATGAAGAACTTAGCAGACGATCGCATGGTGTTCTAACAGGCGTTACGACCGCCTGGACCGTGTCGTTTACGGTGCCGTCCCGGGGGTCGTGGGGGCGCTGGCGACCGGGTCCGCCAGGCGCTCGAGCAGCCGGATGGCGTGCTCCACCAGATTGTCGGGCGTGGAGGCTCCGGACGTGATGCCGACCGAGACGGGGCCCGCAGCGGGGAGCCAGCCCGGGGTCACGCGCTCGGCCCTGGCCGCGACGTCGCGGTGGCGGATGGCGTCGGCGGCCACCAGCGCGTCGGGGGCGGCAATGTGGTAGGTGGGCACGCGCTCGGCGCACAGCCGGGCCAGGTTGCAGGTATTGGAGCTGTTGTACCCGCCGATCACCAGCATCAGGTCCAGCGGATGCTCGTCGAGGAGGCGCAGGACGGCGTCCTGGCGGTCCTGCGTGGCGCTGCAGATGGTGTCAAAGGCCCGGAACCGGGTCGCGATCTCGGGCTCGCCGAACCGGGCGCGGAACGCGTCGCGGAACATCTCGCCGATGGCCAGCGACTCGGAGCTGAGCATGGTCGTCTGGTTGGCGCACCCCACCCGCAGCAGGTGCTGGTCGGGGTCGAACCCGGCGGACGTGGCCTTCGCGAACCGCGCCAGGAACGCCTCCCGGTCACCGCCGTGGACGACGTAGTCGCAGGCCACCTCGGCCTCGGCCCGGTCCAGCACGACGAGGTAGTGGCCCCCGTTGGCCACGGCCTGGGAAGCGGTCGCCTGGGTTTCCTCGTGCCAGAACTTGCCGTGGATGACCGAGGTCAGCCCGTCCTGGGCGTAACGCTTGACGTTCTTCCAGACGTTGAGGACCGACCCGCAGGTGGTGTCGACCAGCGTGCATCCCGTCTCGACGAATCGCTGCAGCTCCTCGATCGTCACCCCGAAGGCGGGCAGGATGACGACGTCCTCCGGCCCCAGGACCGCGTTCCGTTCGCCGGCGTCGGTCAGGAAGCGGATGCCCTGCGCGCGTAACTGGTCGTTGACGTGGGGGTTGTGGATGATTTCGCCCGTGAGGAACACCCGCTGGTCCGGAAACCGGCGGCGCGCCTGGTACGCGTAGTCCACCGCCCGGTCCACTCCGTAGCAGAAGCCGAACTCGCGGGCGAGATGGACGGTCAGCCGGCCGGACGTATAGCGGAAGTCCTCGTCCTTGATCCGGTTGACCAGGGCGCTGTGGTAGCTGTCGGCCAGGACCCCGGCAACGGCGTGCTTGAGGTCGAGGCCCTTGCGGAAGATGAGGGCAGGCACGAGATGGGGCTTAGTACGGCTCGTAAGCGAAGGTGAGGTCGTGCAGCGCCCGCAGCTCCGATGCCCCCCCGCGCGAAACGGCGAGGTCGATGGCGTCGAGCAGGGCGTTGTCCGGGTCGACCACGGGCGCGCTGACGCGTGCGGCAACCGGGGACGTGCGCGGTTCGAGGCTCGACGGCCTGACGGCCGTCTGGCGATTGACGACGGAGTCGCCGGGCAGGACGTGGAGCAACTGGCCGGTGACCAGGCCGATGAGCAGGCCGGCCACGGCCGCGGCGCTGATCCAGCGGCGGCTCACCGTGGACACGGGCCGGGTGGCAGCGGGCGCGCCCGGGAAGGGCAGGACCCGGGCCTTGTGCGAGAGATCCAGCCGCTGCAGGATACGCACGCGCTGCGCTTCGAGCGCGTGGTCGTCGAAGTGCGCGTCGGCTTCCGCGCACGCCGCGGCCCGATACGCCTCGAGGGCGGCGGCCATCCCGACGTCAGCGTCCTCGCGTCTCCTCATCCCTGCACTCCCAGCGCCCCGCGCAACTTGCGGAGGGCGCGAAACAGATGCACCCGCACGGTCGCGGCGCTCATGCCCGTGGCCTGCGCGATCTCGGCCGGCGTCTGCTCGTCCACCTGGCTCAGCGTGAACACCAGCCGCTGCCGGTCCGGCAGGGCCGCCACGGCCCGCGACACCAGCTCCCACCGTTCGCGGGCGAGCAACCGGCGCTCGCTCGACGCATCGGTCGACGGCACCTGTTCGACCGACCGGTCATCCGTATCGTCGGCGGGCTGGGACACGAACCGCTGCTGGCGGTTGCGCGACTTCAGCCGGTCGAGCGACGCATTCACGAGAATCCGCGTGAACCAGACGTCGAACGGCAGGTCTTCCCGGTACTGTTCGATGTGCTGGAACACCTTCACGAACGCGTCCTGGACGGCTTCGTCGGCGTCGGCGGCGTTGCGCAGGTACTGGAAGGCGACCCGCAGGGCCCGGCGCTGCAGGAGGGCGACCAGCGCCCCGAACCGCTCGCGAGCCTCCTCACGAGCTCCGGAGACCGCCAGTCCCTTGATCTCGGCCGCGAGGGCCGAAGCCGGAGAGTGGCGGTCCGGACCCCGGGAAACCGAGGCGCCGGCGTCGACGAGAGAACGTCCTGCCATAGTTACGGACCGACTGCGGAGGCTATTTACCGGATTGTATCAGGAACCCCCGAAACCGTTGGAAGGTATTGACTTGTCGAGATTGTCATCTGTACGATGCCTGTTTCACATGCCGCCAGTTCATCGTTTGCGGTTTCCGGAGTCATCCATATGAGCACCCTGCAGGCCGGTCCTGGACTCGAAGCCATCGGCATTCGGTCGGCGCGGCCCGTTCACTTCAATCTGTCTCCCGCGGCGTTGTACGAGCACGCCCTGCGCCGGGACGAGGGCGTGCTGGCCGCGGCCGGCCCCCTGGTCTGCCGGACCGGCAGCCACACGGGGCGGTCGCCGAACGACAAGTTCGTCGTCGAGGAGCCGTCCAGCCGGGAGCACGTCTGGTGGGGCAAGGTCAACAAGCCGCTGCAGCCCGCCCACTACGACGCGCTCAAGGCCGAAGTGCTCGCGCACCTCGGCAACCAGGAGCTCTTCGTCCAGGACCTCTACGCCGGTGCGGACCACGCCTACCGGCTCCCCGTCCGTTTCGTGCACGAACTGGCGTGGCACAACCTCTTCGTCCGCAACCTCTTCATCGTGCCGCCGGCCGCCGACCTGGCGGGCTTCCAGCCGGGGTTCACCGTCTTCACCGCCCCGACCTTCAAGGCCGACCCGTCCCGGCACGGCACGCGCTCGGACGTCGTCATCGCGCTGAACCTCGCGGACCGCGAGGTCATCATCGCGGGCACCAGCTACGCCGGCGAGAACAAGAAGTCGATTTTCACGGTACTCAACTACCTGCTGCCGCTGCAGGGCGTGCTGGCCATGCACTGCTCGGCGAACATCGGCGCCGGTGGCGATACCGCCCTCTTCTTCGGCCTGTCGGGCACGGGCAAGACGACGCTGTCGAGCGATCCGGACCGGCGGCTGATCGGCGACGACGAGCACGGCTGGAGCGACCGCGGCATCTTCAACTTCGAAGGCGGCTGCTACGCCAAGATGATCAAGCTGTCGGCCGAGGCGGAACCGCAGATCTACGGGACGACGCAGCGGTTCGGCACGGTGCTCGAGAACGTGATGCTCGATCCGCTGACGCGCCTCCTGGACTTCGACAACGCGTCGCTCACCGAGAACACCCGCGGCGCCTACCCGATCGAGTTCATCGACAACGCGGTGCTCGAGGGCGTGGGCGGCCACCCCGAGAACATCGTGATGCTGACCGCGGACGCCTACGGCGTGCTCCCGCCGATCGCGCGGCTGACGCCCGAAGGCGCCATGTACCACTACCTGTCCGGGTACACCGCGAAGGTCGCGGGCACGGAGAAGGGGGTCACCGAACCCACCGCCACGTTCAGCACGTGCTTCGGCGCGCCGTTCCTGCCGCTCAACCCCAACGTGTACGCCCGCCAGCTCGGTGAGCGGATTGCGCGGTACGGCGCCAAGGTGTGGCTCGTGAACACGGGGTGGACCGGCGGCGCGTACGGGGTGGGCAGCCGCATGAAGATCGCGCACACCCGCGCCATGATCAAGGCGGCGCTCTCGGGCGGCCTCGATCACGTGGGCTACCAGCGCCATCCGATCTTCAACATCGACATGCCGACCAGTTGTCTGGACGTGCCGGCCTCGGTCCTCGACCCGCGCGGGACGTGGAGCGATCCGGCCGCCTACGACCAGCAGGCCACGCGGCTGGCCCGCATGTTTGTCGAGAACTTCGCGAACTTCGAGGCCGACGTGGACGAGGCGGTCAAGCTGGCCGGCCCGCGCGCCTGAGCCGCCGCCGCGATGTCCGCGTTCGAAGCCGTCATCGGCCTTGAAATCCACGCGCAGCTCCTGACGCGCACCAAGATCTTCTGCGGGTGCCCCACCTCGTTCGGGGCCCCGCCGAACTCGCACGTGTGTCCGGTCTGCCTGGGGTTGCCGGGCGCCCTGCCGGTCCTCAACACCCACGCGGTCGACTGCGCCATCACGGCCGCGCTCGCGCTCGGGTGCGAGGTGCAGGCCAGCTCGGTGTTCGCCCGCAAGAACTACTTCTATCCGGACCTTCCGAAGGGCTACCAGATCTCGCAGTACGAGTGGCCGCTCGCCACCGGGGGCGGCCTCGAGGTGGACGCGGGCGGCACGCGCCAGTGGGTGCGCCTGACGCGCATCCACATGGAAGAGGACGCCGGCAAGTCGCTGCACGACGGTTTCGCGGACTCGGATCGGCGCACCTACCTGGACTTCAACCGCAGCGGCGTTCCCCTCATCGAGATCGTCACCGAGCCCGACATGCGGACGGCCGAGCAGGCCGCCTCGTTCTTCGAGCGGCTGCGCCAGATGCTCGTCTGGCTCGGCGTCAACGACGGGAACATGGACGAGGGCAGCCTGCGCTGTGACGCCAACGTCTCGGTCCGGCCCGCCGGCAGCACGACGCTCGGCACCAAGGCCGAGGTCAAGAACGTCAACTCCTTCCGCTACCTGCAGAAGGCGATCGAGTACGAGATCGGCCGGCAGGTCGACGTGATCGAACACGGCGGGCGCGTGGTGCAGGAGACCCGCCTCTTCGACGCGGCGCAGGGCCAGACCTACTCCATGCGGTCCAAAGAGGAGGCGCACGACTACCGCTACTTTCCGGAGCCGGACCTGCCGCCGGTGGTGGTGAGCGACGCGCGGCGCGACGCGCTGCGCGCGGCGCTGCCCGAACTGCCGGAGGCTCGCGCGACGCGCTTCGAGTCCCAGTACGCGCTGCCGGCCTACGATGCCGCCATCCTGACCGACACGCGCGAGATGGCCGACTACTTCGAGGCGGCCGCGGCCGGCGCCGGCAGCCCGAAGGCGGCCAGCAACTGGGTGATGGGTGAGGTGCAGCGCACGCTCAAGGAGCGCGGCACCACGATCGGCGACCTGCCGGTGTCCCCGGAGGCCCTCGCCTCGCTCATCCGGCTCGTCGAGGGCGGCACCATCAGCAGCACGGTGGGCAAGGACGTGTTCGCCCGTATGTGCGAGAGCGGCCGCTCGGCCGAGGCGATCGTCGAAGCCGAAGGACTGGCGCAGGTGTCCGACACCTCGGCCCTCGAGCCCCACGTGCGCAGCGTGGTGGACGCGCACCCCGACGTCATCGCGGAGATTCGCGCGGGCAAGGACCGCAAGTTCCAGTTCCTCGTGGGGCAGGTGATGAAGGCATCGCGGGGCAAGGCCGACCCGAAGGTCGTCACCGACCTGCTGAAGAAGGCCATCGGGTAGCCACCGTGCGGCGGGCGCTGCTGCTGGCGGGTGTCTACGCGCTGGCGGCGATGACCTTCATCGGGCCCCGGCGGGGGGCGGCGGGTTCGTCGCGCTCGTCGGCGCGGCAGCCGCCAGCGGGCTCGCGACGCACGGGCTGGTACTGCAACTGACCGGTTCCACCGCGGCCGCCCTCCTGTCGGGACTGGCGTGGAGCGGCTGGCCGTGGCGAGCCGCTCACGCGACGCAGCTCTCACTCCAGAGCCTGTATCTCCTGCCGCTGGCGCTCTGGGCCCTTGCACGCGTGGCCGCCCGCCGGCGCTGGGTGGACGCCGCCGCGCTGGGCGTCGCCGGCGGACTGCAGGCCCTCGTGTCGATGGCAGCCGGTTCACTGACGGCCGCCGCCCTCGTATGTGCGGCGCCGACCCTGGCATGGGCCACCGGTCAGTGGCGCTCCGGGCGCTACTGGACGCGCGTCAGTGCCGCTGCGCTCCTGTCCGTCCTGCTCGCCGGGCCCGTCGCCGGCGGTCTCGGCGTCGAGCGGCCCGCAACGGTGGCGTTCGCGGCGACCGGGATCGCCGCGCCGCTGGCCGGCTTTGCACGCGTGCCGGCCGCGAATTTGGTGTACGGACACACGGGACTGATGCCGCACACGGCGTCGCCGGCCGGCGAGTCCGGCGACCCGATGTTCCCGGGCCTGGTGCTGCTGGGCCTTGCCGCGTGCGGTGCCTGGGTGGCCTGGCGTTCTGATGCGGCGCCAGCAGCGCGACTGGGCGCCGCCCTCGTGCTCGGGGGAGTGGGACTGTCGATGCTGGCCGGCGCTCCCGATGCCGTGGACCGGCTCGGTGCCGGCCACGTCCTGTTGCGCCTTGCGGGCCCGCCGGCGCGCTTCGGGGTGATCGCGGTCCTGGGCCTCATCGTCCTGGCCGCGCTGGGCATGCGTCACCTCGTCAGGACCACGCGCCCGGCTGTCGGGGCGGTGCTGATCGCGCTGCTGTGCGTCGAGTACGTGAACGTGCCGACAGCCGGGGCCTCGGCGGCCGCGCCGGCGGCCGATCGCGGACAGTCGGCCGCGCCCGAACGGGCGTTCCGCGCGGGCGAGGTGGCGACCTATGCGGTGCGCTGGATGGGGGACCTGCCCGCTGGTGAGATCGTCCTTCGCGTGGACGAACCCGCCCCCGACGAGCGCACGCGGTGGCCGGACGCCGCGTGGCGCTTCGAGGCGTCGGTGTCCACTGCGGAGTGGGTCTCCGCGTTCTACGAGGCGCGCGGCCGCTTCACCACGCTCGCCACGAGCGGGCTCCTGCCGGTGTTCCATACCCGCGACCTGCAGGAGGGGAGCCGGCGGCGGCCGCACGTGGATGTCTTCGACCGCGCGGCCGGCCGCGTCGTGTCCGGGCCGGCCGAAGCCGCCGTCCTCGCGGGGGAGGGCGACGTCGGTGCGCTCGTGCCGTCTGCCCGCGATGCGCTGACGGCGCTCTACCAGCTGCGGGCACAGCCACTCGGCGACGGCTCGGTCACCGAGCTGGCGGTCAACGACGCGGGGCAACCGATGTCCGTTCACGCGCACGCGGAGGGACGCGAGGTGGTGGCTCTGGCCTCCGGCGAGGTGCCAGCGCAGCGCATCCAGCTCCGGGTGGAGCGGCCGCCGGATGCACCGCTCGAGGCCACGCTGTGGCTGACGCAGGACGCGCGCCGGAGTCCGGTGCGCGTCGACGTCGTGACGGGATTCGGACGCTTCCGCGTGGAACGGGTAGACTACCGGCCGTGATCGAGACGCAGAACCTGAGCAAGGCGTACGGCGATGGCTTCTACGCGTTGCGCAATCTGACACTCACCATCGAGAAGGGTGAGTTCGTCTTCCTCACCGGCGCGAGCGGCGCCGGCAAGAGCACACTGCTGAAGCTCCTCCTGCTGCAGGAACGCCCGACCGACGGAGACGTCGTGGTGGAGGGCGCAACCTGGCGTCGCTGTCGCCCAACGACATCCAGGCGTACCGCCGAACCGTGGGCTTCGTGTTCCAGGACTTCAAGCTGATCCCGACCAAGACGGTCTTCGAGAACGTCGCGTCTGCGCTGCGCGTGCTGGGGTGCCCATCGATCACCAGCGCCGGCGGACCTACCAGGTGCCAGTGGGTGGGGCTGCAGCATCGGCTGCAGGCGTTCCCTCCGGAACTGTCGGGTGGTGAGCAGCAGCGGATCGCCATTGCGCGCGCGCTCGTCAACGATCCTCACCTGGTGCTGGCCGACGAACCGACCGGCAACCTGGATCCGGACCTGTCCATCGAGATCATGAAGCTGTTCCGCGACATGAACACGAGAGGCACCACCGTGCTCGTCGCGACGCACAATCCCGAGCTGATCCGCTTCGTCGGCAAGCGCCACATCCACCTGGATCATGGGCGCCTGGATGCCGCGGAGCCCCGGCGTGAGCATGCTCGTCTACAGCCTGCAGGAGGCGGCGGCCAGCCTCGTGCGGGGCGGCCGCGCGGCCGCCATGTCGATGGGGACCATTGCCACCGCGTTTCTCGCGCTCGGCGGCTTCATGCTCGTCACCGGCAACCTGCAGCGCGTCGTGCAGCAGTGGATGGAGTCCGCGGAAGTCTCGGTCTACCTCCGCGACGACGTGAGCAGAGAGGATCAGGCGGCCATCGAGTCGGCGCTGCGGTCGCGGGCGGGCGTGGTCGGTGTCGACTACCTCTCCAAGGATGCCGCGCTCGGGCGGTTCACGTCGGACTTCCCGAGCTCGCCGACGTGAGCTCGACGCTGGGGACCAACCCCTTCCCGGCCTCCTTCGAGGTGCAGCTCCAGCCGGGCCCCGGTGTGGCGGATCAGGCGGCGTCGCTGGCGGCAGACCTGGTGCGGAGGACGGCGTCGCCGACGTGCAGTTCGACCGCCAGTGGCTGGAGCGGCTGCTGTCGCTCATTGCCGGCGCCCGGGCGGCCGGTATCGTCGTCACGGTCGTGCTGCTCCTGGCGCGGCGTTCACGGTCACCGCGGTGGTCCGGCTGTCCTTGCACGCCCGGCGCGCCGAGATCGACATCATGCAACTGGTGGGAGCGCCCATCGGGTTCATTCGCGGCCCGTTCATCACGGAAGGGACCCTGCTCGGCGGAATCGGCGCCGTGCTGGCCATCGTCGCGCTGGCCGTGGGGCATGTGGCCACGCGGAGCACGCTCGGCGAGGCCCTTGCGGCCGTGTCGGGCTCGGAAGGCGTCGCGTTCCTCTCGGTGGGGACATGCTCCTGCTCATCGGCGCGGGCCTCGCCGTCGGCGCCGCGGCCGGTTTCGTGGCGTCGCGTTCGGCCCGGTGAAGGGCGGTGGTCCTTGTGACCCTCCTGCGGCATTTGTCACGAGGCGTTGACAATCGTGAAGACACCTCTTTACACTTGGAGGGTCGGATATGCCGAGGGTACGGAATAGACTCCCCAGTTTCCTCACCGACCGTCGCCAGGCGATACCGGTCTCCTCTCTGATCGAGTTCTACCGCGAGGAGTTGCTCAAGCACCAGCGGTGCCTCCACGCGCAGAGAGAGTACTTTTCGGAGCAGGCGATTTGCGGTGTCGAGCGCGCCCTCCAGCGCGTGATGGCGGATCTCGAGCGCCTCTCCGGCAAGGCCGACGCGGACCAGGTCATGGCCCGCCTCCTCCGTGAGTTCGACGTCGTCACAGGCCTCTCGGCCTGGTCCGATCCCCTGAAAGTCCACTGAATCCCTCACTGCACATCGATATCCACCGCGTCGTCCAGGCAGCCCTGAACGGCGTTTCCGCCACGCGTGTCGTCGAGCGGGCGCTCGCCATCCCGGACGTGGCCCGCGAACTGGATGCGGGTGACCTCCACGTCGTGGCCGTCGGCAAGGCCGGGCCCGCCATGGCGACGGCGTTCCTGCGTCAGCCCGGGGTGCGGGTGGCGCGCGCGCTGGCCATCGGCACCCATGCCGCCGACGGCATGCCGGCCTCGCTGGAGTTCCTCCCGTCGAGTCACCCATACCCCGATGCGCGCAGCCGGGCGGCAGCCCGCGCCGCGCTGGCGATCGCCGGGGAAGTGCGCCCTGACGGCAAGCTCGTACTCCTCGTGTCCGGCGGCGCCTCTGCCCTGATGGCCGAAGCCGCCGACGGCATCTCGTTCGAGGACAAGCTGGGGGCGACACGCGCCCTGATGCTGGCGGGCGCCGACATCCACCAGTTGAACGCCCTGCGCAAGCACCTGTCCCTGGTGAAGGGGGGGCGGCTCGCGGCTTCGTGCGCGGGCGCGACGCTCACGCTGGCCCTGTCAGACGTCGTGGGTGACGATCTCAGTGTCATCGGCTCGGGTCCGGGTGTGCCGGACGTCTCGACCTGGGGAGACGTGGCCTCGGCGCTCGACGTCTGCCAGGCGTGGGATGCCCTGCCGGCACCGGTGCGGCTCGCGGTCGAGGCCGGCTGCCGGGGCACCGTGGCCGAAACACCCAAGGCCGACGACCCGCGGCTTGCCCGTTCGCTGGGACTCGTCGTCGGAAGCGCTGCCCATGCCGTGGCGGCGGCAAGAGAGGCAGCCGAGGCGATGGGCTATGCCGTGAGGATCTGGCCGACACGCGTCACGGGTGAAGCACGCGAGGTGGCGCCGGCCTGGCTTTCGGGGGCACGAGCGCTGGCGCGCGAGACGGGCGGGCGCTGCTGCATCCTGTCGGCCGGGGAGACGACGGTACGTGTCGAGGGAGACGGCCTCGGCGGACGCAACCTGGAGTTCGCACTGGCGCTGACCGAACCCCTGCGTGGGGTTCCGGGGGTGGTGGTTGCCAGCGTCGGCACCGACGGCGTCGACGGCACCAGTGGCGTCGCTGGCGCCGTGGTCGACGGCGGGACGGCGGAGCGCGCCGAGTCGCGCGGCCTCATGCCCGCGGCGGACTTTCTCCGGCGCAACGACTCGTTTCACTACTTCGGCCCGCTCGGCGATACCGTGCGAACGGGCCGCACCGACACCAACGTCGGTGACCTGCAAGTCCTGCTGATGGAGCCGTGACCAAGGCCGACCTGTTGCTGCGCCTGCGCGAGCGGCTCGCGCATCCGTCCACGAGCGACGAGATCGTACGGATCCTGCGCGTGCCGCGACTCGAGCGCCCCGCCATCAAGCGGCACCTGCGCCAACTGGTGACCGACGGGCTGCTCGTTCGTGTGCGGGGTCATCTCTACGCCCTGCCTCGCGAACGGCGCCGGACGGAGGAGCCCGCGCGCGCGCCGGTCTCCGAACTGGTGGGCCGCTTCGAGCGGGACCGTCTCGGGCAGGCCTACG
>JAWKHU010000076.1:0-36445 GCA_041394685.1 Vicinamibacterales bacterium | reverse complement strand
ATCAGGCCCAGTGCGGCCGTTGCCAGCACCGAGGCGGCGGTCGAGAGTGCCATCAACCCCAGGATCGCGGCCAGGATCCCCAGGATGGGGCGCGCGCCCACTACCAGCAGCCGCGCGACCCGCTGCAGCGCCTCCCCCACCCGGCAGTCATCGGTGGCGACGACGATCTGCGCCAGCAGATACACGAAGTTGACCAGCGTGATGAAGGCCACCAGCCAGGCCGATGCGGCGGTGACGACCAGCGGTCCCGTCCAGCGCGAGATCGGCGCGGGCCCCATGACGACGGCCGCATACGCCCCGACGATGGCGCCGTACGCGAGGGCGAGAATGGCGCCGAGCACGAGGTAGCGGGGGAACAGGTGCCGGAGCCCTGTCGTGTAGCGTTCGACCGAGAACTGATTGGTACGGGCCAGTGCGCTCAAATGGAGCGGCGGCTGCTCGATGGCGCCTGCAGCCCGCTCACCGGCCACCAGCACCGTCACCGTTCCCGCCTTCACGGCAATGAGGAGGATCGAGCCGCCCCCCGCGACCAGGGCCAGCGCGCCGACGAAGGCTGCCAGCGCCACGGGCTGCGCCACCAGGGCGGCGATCACCGCCGGGACCGCCTGCCGGTATTCCATGCCGAGCAGCTCAGCCGGGTCCGAGCCGATGAGCAGCATCACCAGCACGACGCCGCCGATGATGGGCAGCGCCAGCAGGGCCTGGAAGAGCGTGTCGGCGACGAACTGCACGATCACGACCGGCCAGTTGGCCGCCGCGACGAGAGCGCCCCGCTTGAGCAGCAGCTTGAGCGCGCGTGACTGGTTCATGGACGGCGTGGGCGTCCATGTTACCCCGGTACAATGACGGCACCCGATGCGGCCTCCGCCTTCCGTCGTGCGTGCCTTCCGCCGCCTCACGGCCGGGTTTCTCGCGCTGGTCGCGCTGGCGTGGGCCGGCGGGCGCGTGCTCGAGCAGCGGCGCTTCGGCGCCGACGACGCGGCCGGCCGCGCGCGCGTGGCGGCCGTGGTGGACGCGCGCGTCCGCGACATCGAGGGGGCGCTGGAACGCACCATCGAACTGGCCACCGTGGACCTGGGCGGCCTGCAGGCGGCGGCCCAGGTGATCCGTCGCCGAGCGCGCTGTTCGAACGGCTGGCCGCGGCCACGACCGGACCGGGCCCGGTGGTCTCCGCGACGCTCTACGGCAGCACGCCGGTGCCGGTCGCCTGGGCGGGCCGTCCCATCGAACTCCCGGATGCCCGCGTCCTCGGGCCTGCCGCGGCGTTCCTCGCCCCCGACGCCCAGGGGCTCCGCTTCATCCGCGTCCAGCCCTGCCGGAGACCGGTCCCGCCGGCGGCCGCACTGGCGCCATCGTCGTGCAGGCCGCCCTGGCGCGCGCGAGCGATGGCGGGCTGGGCGACTACGTCCTGCCGACCGGCCTTGCGCGGGTGACCGTCCGGCCCCGCTTCGAGGGGGGTGGCGATGACGCCCCCGGTGAGTTCACCGTGCGGGCGCGCAGCGGCGAGGTGCTGGCGTCGGTCGCGGTGCCCGCAGCGACGCTCGGGCTGGAGCGCACGGCCTTCGGCCGCCGCGGTACATGCGGTGCTGCTCCTGCTGGTGGCCGTGTGGCTCCTGCTCTGCACGGGTCCCCTGCTCGACTGGCGCCGCTCGGTCCGACGGGTGGCGGCCGGCGCGGTCCTGACGCTCGTCATCGCCGGTGTGCTGGTGCTGGCGCGCATGGTGCTGGGCTGGACGATCGACCTCTCCGGCTTCGTGGCGGCTCCGCTGGTCACCGGCGAGGTCTTCGCCGCCTGGCCGGGCCTCACGCCGTTCTTCTTCGGCTCGCCCCTCCACTTCCTCGCCTCGACACTGATGGTGGGCGGACTCGCGGCGCTCGCGGCCTCGAGCCTGGAGCTCTGGCGACTCGTCCGCCGCGGCCGCGGACGCTCGGTTCCCGACGACGGCGCCGCGATTGCGACGATGGTGCTGGTCCAGGTCGCGGCCGGGGGCATCGTCGCCGGCCTCGTGGTGGCCTACGGCGCCTTCATCCGGTTCGGCATCGCGGCCATTCCGACGGACATCCTGCACTTCGGCCTTCGGCCGCTGGACTGGGCGCGGCTGGGGGTGCTGGTCGGGATCATCGCGCTCAACGCGGCGGTGACGGCGATCGGTGTGGTGGTGCTGCGCCTGGCGGCCGAGCCCTGGACGCTCGCCGGCACGTCCATTCCCGTGCGCGTGCTGGCGTGGCTGGCGTGGCTGGTCGTGCCCGTGACGCTGGTCGCCAGCGGCGCGGTCAGTGCGTGGACGCCCGCTGTGCCGACCATCCTGGGTGCCGCCTTCATCGCCGCCGTGGCCGCCCGCGTGACCCGCATCCGCGCCAGCATGCGGAACGCCTCGCAGGCGGCGCGCCTGCTCACGCTCGTGCTGGGCCTGGTGCTGCCCTCGCTGGCGTTCTATCCCTCGCTGGTCGAGGCCGCAGGCCGTGCGCGGCGGGTGCTCGTCGAGACCCGGTTCGCACCGGAGGTCCTGGAGCAGCGCCGGACGCTGCAGGCCCACCTGGCGGAAGCCCTCGCGGACATCGACCGGCTGCCCGGCCTGGCCGACCTCGTGCGCGGCTCCGATCCGGTGTTGCAGGGCGCGCCCCCGGTGGACGCCGCGTTCCTCGTCTGGTCGCAGACCGAGCTGGCGCGGCTCCGCCTGACGTCGAGTGTCGAGCTCTACGCAGCCACCGGCGCCATCGTCAGCCGCTTCGCGCTCAAGCTTCCCGAGATCGCGGGCGCCCCAGCGGCCACCGACGTCGGCTGTGCGTGGGACATCTTCGAGGAGGTCTCGCCCTTCTTCGCCGAGGAGCGGCGGCTGCTGCACGCGGGACGGGGCGTCTGCGTCACGGAGCCCGACGGACGTACGCGCAGGGTCGGCGAGGTGGTCGTCCATCTCATGCTCGACTACGGCAACCTGTCGTTCGTGTCTGCGCAGAGCCCTTACGTGGCAGTGCTGGGCCCCGGCGGCACGACGGCGCCGGAGCTGCCGCTGCTGACGCCGGTGACCTTCACCGTGTACGGCTGGAGCCGCAAGGTGCTGTACGCGTCGGCGTCGAGGGCGGACGCGCTCGACGAGGCGACGTTCAGCCGCGCCGTGGACAGCCGCGAGCCCTTCTGGACGGAGGTCAGCCACGAGGGCCGGCGCGTGGACGCCTACGTGTTGAACGACCGTGGCGGCATCTACGTGCTCAGCATCGAGACGAGCAGCGGCTTCGGCCACCTGATCGTGATGGCGGAGCTCGTGTCGCTGGCGTTCCTCACCTTCATCGGTGCGGTGCTCGCGGGTGTCGTCTTCGGCACGGTCGCGGCGCGGACGCCCGCGTCGGGACGCGCCCTCCTTCGAGAGGTGCGGGCGAGCTTCTATCGGAAGCTCTTCCTCGCGTTCGTGGCCGCGGCGGTGGTGCCGGTGGTGGCGCTCGCCTTCGTGGCGCGTGCCTACTTCGCGTCGCTGATGATCGCCGACATCGAGATGGAGGCGACGCGCATGGCCAACGTCGCCAGCCGTGTCGTCGAGGACTTCGGATCCCTGCAGACGCGCGGGCTCGCCACGCTGCCGGCCGTTGACGACAACATCGTCGTCTGGCTGAGCCGCGTCGTCGCGCAGGACGTCAACGTGTTCGACGGCCCGCGGCTGCTGGCCTCGAGCGAGCGCAACCTCTTCGCGTCGGGACTGCTCTCCACCCGTACGCCGGCTGAAGCCTACCAGGCGATTCTGCTGGAGGGGCGGCCGTCGTTCGTCGGCCGTGAGTCCGTGGGCGAGGTCGAGTACCTGGTGGCGGCCGCTCCGGTCCGCATCGAGACGCGCGAAGCGATCCTGATGGTGCCGCTCACCTCGCGCCAGCAGGAGATCGAGGGGCAGATCGAGGAACTGGATCGGCGGGTGCTGCTGGCCGCCCTGCTCTTCATCATGCTCGGCGCGGGCATCGGTTACTCGATGGCCGAACGCATCGCGGACCCGGTGAACCGCCTCATGCGGGCCACCCAGCGCATCGCGCGCGGCGACCTGGACGCCCGCGTCCTGTCTACCTCCGGCGACGAGTTGCGGCGCCTGGTGGACGCCTTCAACCGCATGGCCGAGGACCTGCGGCAGCAGCGGGGCGAACTCGAACGCACGAACCGCCTGGCCGCCTGGGCCGACATGGCGCGACAGGTCGCGCACGACATCAAGAACCCGTTGACACCCATCCAGCTGAATGCCGAGCACCTGCTGCGCGTGCACGCCGACCGCGGGCGCCCCCTCGGCTCGCTGGTGGACGACTGCGTCGCCAACATCCTGGGCCAGGTGCGGTTGCTGCGGCAGATCTCGGCCGAGTTCTCCAGCTTCGCCTCTTCGCCGCAGCCCCATCCGGCGCCGGTGTCGCTCGAGGCCCTCCTCACCGAGATCGTCGAGCCCTATACGGCGGGCCTCGCCGGCCGCGTCGCGTTTGAAGTGGCGCTGCCGGCCGGGTTGCCCGATGTGGAGGTGGACCGCCTGCTGATCGCGCGGGCGCTGACCAACATCATCGAGAACGCGCTCCACGCCATGCCCAATGGCGGCACGCTGCGCTTCACCGGAGTCGCCGAGTCGGGGACGGTACGGCTGGACGTCACCGACACAGGGGTCGGCATGGACGCGGCGGCGGTGGCGCGGATCTTCGAACCCTATTTTTCGACGAAGACGTCGGGCACCGGCCTGGGCCTGACGATTGCCAAGCGCAACGTGGAAGCCAACGGTGGCCGCATCCACGTGCGCTCGGAGCGGGGCGTCGGCACGACGGTGTCGATGGAACTGCCCGCGGCGGGCGGCGCCCGCGTCAGCTAGCCGACGGCGGGTGCCGGTAGGCGCGCAGGCGTGACAGCCCGACGCCCACGAAGGCGGACGCCAGGTAGGTGTACGCCGCCAGCAGGAGCATCTCGTGCGGCCGGCTGGCCACGGCAGCGATGACCGCGGCGGCCGCAATCAACCCGCGGTAGCTGCGTTTGGTGCCCAGGTCGAACGTCTTGAAGCTGCGGAAACGGATGGTGCTCACCATGAGGAGCGCCGGCACGAGCACGACCGCCAGCGCCGGCAACGCCTGCTGGTAGGTGTGCATCCCCTCGGGGAAGTAGAAGACCGTCGCCGCAGGGACGGCGGCGGCCGCCGGGCTGGGCATGCCGACGAAGTAGCGCTTGTCGGAGTGCGCCTGGATGTTGAACCGTGCGAGCCGCAGGGCGGCAGCCGTGACGAAGAGGAAGCCGACCGCCCAACCCAGGCGGCCCAGCGGCAGCAGCCCCCACTGGAAGGCCAGGATGGCTGGCGCCATGCCGAACGAGATGAGGTCTGCCAGCGAGTCGAGCTGCACGCCGAACTCGCTGCTCGTGCCCGTCATGCGCGCGATGCGGCCGTCGAGCATGTCGAGCACGATGGCGATGCCGATGAAGGGCGCCGCTGTCGTCAAATCCCCGCGCATCGCGTAGATCACGCACGCCCAGCCACAGAAGAGGTTGGCCAGCGTGAAGAGGCTCGGCAGCAGCGACACGCCGCGGCGCAGCCCCCGTTGTTCCGGTGGACGCGGGACGGGATGAATCCGGGGATGGGGACCGTGCGGGACAGCCATGTGTGCCTGCCGTCAGGATACCCGGCCGAGCACCGTCTCGCCAGCGACCACGCGGTCACCCGCCTTGACCAGGATCTGCGTGTCCGGCGGGACGAAGAGGTCGATGCGCGATCCGAACTTCATCACCCCGAAGCGCTCCCCGCGCCCGACGGTGTCGCCGGGCTTCAGCCGGCACACGATGCGGCGGGCCAGGACGCCGACGATCTGCCGGCAGATGATGCGCCTCCCCTGCCGCTCGAACCACACCTCGGTCCACTCGTTGAGGTGACCGGCCTCCACCTTGTACGCGGGCAGGAACGAGCCTGCGTGATACTCCACGTGCGTGACGTCGCCCTCCACGGGCGTGCGGTTCACGTGCACGTCCATCGGGGAGAGGAAGATGCTGATCTGGCGCCACTCCCCCGCCGGCGCTCCCGGGCCGGGTTGTCCCCCGGCGATCATGACGCGGCCGTCGGCGGGCGACACGATCAGGCCCGGGTCGGCGGGCGTCGTGCGGCCGGGATCACGAAAGAAGAAGACGAAGAAGGCGGTCAGGACGAGGAACGGCACGGACCAGCCGCGGCCGCCGGCCCACGCCGAGAGGGCCGCGAGGGCGAGGGCAATCAGGATGAAGGGCCAGCCGGCGCGATCGATGGGCATCGGCCTTCGATCATAGGGCAAGAGCCGCAACCGGCGTCGGCGTACAGAAGAAGGGCCACCGCGACGGGTGGCCCCTGAAACCTGATATCGCGCGGCCTGCTGTCAGGCCGACAGTGCCGCTTCGCCCGCGCGGTGCTCGCGCAGGATTTCTTCCATCCGATCCTTGAGGTGGAGCTTGCGTTTCTTGAGGGTGATTTCCTGGACTTGCTCGTCTTCGGAGAGATACGGCTTGGATTCGAGAGCGACCAGCTGCTCGTCGAGCTCGTGGTGCTGGGAGGCCAACTGGCGGAATTCGTCGTTGGTCTCGAGGAGCAGGTTCTTCAAGTCCTGTGCCTCAGCCATCGGGCTTGCCTCCTTCCGGGGCGCGGCGTTTGGGTACACCGACCCTCTTGAGCCGCACTCTACCACCGCGCCGGAGGGGTTTCAACTGCGGGCGGCTCGACGGCCGCCGTCAGGAGCAGCGCGTCCTCGACCGGGTGCGAGTAGTAGTTTGGGCGAACGCCCGCGACGCGGAATCCTGCGCGTTCGTACAACCGCAGCGCGGCCGTGTTCGACCGCCGCACTTCCAAGGTGGCGCGCCGGATGCCCATCCGCGCCGCCGCCTCGAGCGCGCCCGCGAGCAGCTGCCGGCCCAGGCCCCGGTTGCGGAACCGCGGGTCCACGGCCAGGTTGTTGACGTGCATTTCGTCGGCCACGTGCCAGAAGGCGATGAACGCGGCGACGGGGGCGTCGGGGGTGCGAAGGACATAGATGGCGCACACCTCCGGACGGGCCAGCTCGGCCACATACCAGGCGCGGCCGGTCGGGTTGTGGAACGACGCCTCCTCGATTGCGACGATGGCGTCGAGATCCGCCTCGCCGGCGATGGGCTCGACCCGCACGTCGGGCGGACTCCCGTCCGGCAGCGCGCTCATGGGCGTTCCACGTCGGGCCGGCGGATGTAGATCGGCTGCAGCTCGTGCGGCAGGTGCCGGGCCTCGCCGCCTGCCGCCCGCCGTGCGAGCCGGCCGATGGCGGGGGCCAGCACCGGATGCGGCAGGAGGCGGCAACCGGTCATGGCACCGTAGCGCTCGGCGCCGTCCCCACCAGGAGGAGGCCGTCCGCGCCGGGCCCGCGCCATCGGTCCCACACCTCGGCGGGGAGCCCTACATCCGGTGCGAAGAGCGGGCGAGACGCGCCTCTGCCCGCCGGTGGGCGCCGCGACGTCGAACGCCGCCGCGAAGACCTCGCCGCGGCCCGCATCCATCCACGCGCCCAATGCGCGCCTGGCTCACGCCGAGCTGTTCCACGGCCGCCAGGGCCATGGCGTCCAGTGCCGAGACGCCGACCACCGGCCGATCGATCGCCATCGAGAGCCCCTGCATGGCGGCCAGCCCGATCCGGATGCCGGTGAAGCCGCCCGGTCCCGCGGCGACTGCCAGCAGGCCCACCGAGGCCAGCGGGACCCTGGCATCGTCGAGCACGCGTGCCAGTTCTCCGGGCAGGCGCTCGCCGTGGGTGGCGTCCCGGGCTCCGGGATGGACGACGAGCACCCGATCGTCATCGAGCAGCGCCGCGCTGCCGGCGCGGGTGGTGGTATCGAGGGCGAGGATGAGCACGGGCGACAGCCGACTGTGCCGATCGTATACTCGACTCTCGTCCGCCGCTTCTCACGCCAACGTGGCTCAGCCGACAAAGTCCGATTCCCCTGCCCCGGGTGGTTCCACGCTCACGCCCGCGATGCGCCAGTACTTCGACGCGAAGCGCCAGTACCGGCACGCCCTCGTGTTCTTCCGGATGGGCGACTTCTACGAGATGTTCTACGAGGACGCGCTGGTGGCCGCCCGGGCCCTCGACCTCACCCTGACGTCCCGCTCCAAGGACGCGTCGGGTGCGCCCGTACCGATGTGCGGCGTGCCCTACCACGCCGGCGACACCTACATCGCCCGCCTCGTCCGCAAGGGCTACCGGGTGGCCATCTGCGAGCAGGTCGAGGACCCGAAGAAGGCGAAGGGGGTGGTCAAGCGCGAGGTCGTCCGGGTCGTGTCGCCGGGCACGCTCGCCGACACCGGCTACCTCGATGCGCGCGAGCCGTCCTTCCTGCTCGCCATCTACGCGACGTCGGGCGCCGATCCCCGCGCGACGGCCTACGGCGTGGCGCTGCTGGACCTGTCCACCGGCGAGTTCGACGTGGCCGAGTACGCCGGGCCCGACGGCCTGCAGGCGCTGCGGGACGAGATTGCCGTGCTGAGGCCCCGCGAGGTGATCGTGGCCAGCGGCTCCGACATCGGCGCCTCGGTCCCGGAGATCGCGCAGCTCGGCCTCACGGTCACCGACGTGGAAGGGTGGCACTTCGACATCGAGACCGCGCGCCAGACGCTGCTCGACCAGTTGCGCGTGGCCAGCCTCGACGGCTTCGGACTGGAGCGGCGCCAGGTGGCGGTCGCCGCCGCCGGCGCGCTGGTCCGGCACCTGCGCGACACGCAGAAGGCCGAGCTCGCGCACGTGCGGAGCGTGCGCCTGAAGGAGTCCACCGACGCGCTGGTCATCGACCCGACGACGCTCAAGCACCTGGAGGTGGTCGAGTCCACCGACGGCGGCCGCCAGGGCTCGCTCCTCCACGAGATCGATCGCACCATCACGCCGATGGGCGGCCGCATGCTCCGCGCCTGGCTGCTCCGCCCGCTCGTCGTGCTCGAACGCATCCGCGATCGGCTCGACGCCGTCGAGGAGTGCGCCATCCGCGCCACCGAACGTGCGAAGGTCCGCGAGACGCTCAAGGGCGTGCAGGATCTCGAGCGGCTGATGTCGCGCATCGCGCTTGCCACCGCGGGCCCGCGCGACCTCGTGGCCCTCTGCGCCTCCATCGCCGTCGTTCCGCGCGTCTCGCTGCTGCTCGACGGCTTCGAGGCCCCGCTCGTGCGGAGCCTGCGCGGCGAGCTCGACGAGCTGGCCGACGTCCGCGGCTGGATCGAAACCACCGTGACCGCCGAGCCTCCCGCCCTCGCGCGCGACGGTGGCTTCGTGCGCGACGGTGTGGATACCGAGCTCGACGGGATGCGGCACATCAGCCGATCCGGCAAGCAGCTGATTGCGGAAATGGAGGAGCAGGAGCGCGCCCGCACGGGCATCGCCTCCCTGAAGGTGCGCTTCAACCGCGTGTTCGGCTATTACATCGAGGTCTCGAAGTCCAACCTGCACGCGGTGCCGCCCGACTACCATCGCAAGCAGACGGTCGCCGGAGGCGAGCGCTTCGTGACGCCCGCCCTCAAGGAATACGAGGAGAAGGTGCTCGGCGCCGACGAGCGGATCCTCGAGCGCGAGCTCGCGATCTTCGAGGACCTATGAGCCCGCGTGGCGCTGCGCCGCGCGTGCTCGACACCGCCCGCGCCCTGGCCGCATTGGACGTGCTGGCCGGCCTCGCCGAGACGGCGAGCGTCTCCAACTACGCCAAGCCACACGTGAGCGACGACGACACGCTTGCGGCCACCGACGTGCGTCACCCGGTCGTCGAGCGGCTGGCGGGCGGCTCCTTCGTCGCCAACGACGTACAGCTCGACAGCCGCGACCATCAGCTCGTGATCATCACGGGCCCGAACATGGGCGGCAAGTCCACCTACCTGCGGCAGGTGGCGCTGCTCTGTCTCATGGCGCAGGCGGGATCGTTCGTGCCGGCACGGGAGGCGAAGATCGGCATCGTGGACCGCCTGTTCGCGCGCGTCGGCGCCTCGGACAACATCGCACGCGGGCAGTCCACCTTCATGGTGGAGATGCAGGAGACGGCGCAGATCCTGAACGGCGCGACGTCACGCAGCCTGGTCGTGCTGGACGAGATCGGGCGCGGTACGGCCACCTTCGACGGCCTGTCGCTGGCGTGGGCAGTGGCCGAGTATCTCGCGAAGGACGGGCCCGCCCGGCCGAAGACCCTCTTCGCCACGCACTACCACGAGTTGACCGACCTGGCCGATGCGCAGCCGAACGTCAACAACGCGCACGTGGCCGCCCGTGAGTGGAAGGACGACATCGTCTTCCTGCACAAGATCCTGCCGGGGCGGTCGGACCGCAGCTACGGCATCCAGGTGGCGCGGCTGGCGGGACTGCCAGGCCCCGTCATCACGCGTGCCCGCACCATCCTGCACGCCCTCGAACAGGACGAGTTGAGCCGGGGCGGCCGCCCGGCGATCAGCGGCCAGCGCCCCGCGCCCACCGCGCAGCTCGGGCTGTTCCAGGCGGAGTCACCAGTCGAGGAACGCCTGCGCGAACGGCTGCGCGAAGTCGACATCAACCGCACCACGCCGCTGGACGCCCTGCAGTTGCCAGTGGTGAGCTGGAAGGCAGAGGCGGAGGACTGAGTGGCCGGGACGTGCAGGGTGCCGGGTTCCGAGGTGCCGGGTGCGGGTGCAGGGGGTGCCCTGGTGCGAGGCCAGAGGCGGGGTGCGAGCGCACGGTGCCTGGTGCGAGGCCGAGTGCGGGGTGCGGCCTCACGGGGCGGGGTGCGGCTCGAGATGTGCGGGGTGCGGCGCCGCAGCCGGGTCACCCGCGCGGGCGGCTCCGACACGCCTGACGTGCCGTCCTGCTGACCCGGGCTTCCACGAGCCCCCGAGCTATTGCGCCTGGCGCTGATCCGGCGCGAAGCACCCGGCCCCGCACGAGGCACCTTCCCCCAGCACGAGGCACCCGGCACGCGCACCCGGCACTTTCCTAGCACGAGGCACCCCGCACCCGCACCCGGCACTCTCTCCCTGCACGAGGCACCCGGCACCCGCACCCGGCACCCCTGCACGAGGCACCCTGCACCTCCGCCTAGCCTTTCAGCTTGGCAATCTCCGTCTTGAAGTCGGCGGCGCATGGCGAGTCGGCGTGCTGCTCCACCACCTGGGGTGAGTGTCTTGCGCGTCGTCGGTCTTGCCGGCAAGGCGGCGGTAGGCGCGTCCGCCTCCATCAGCAGCGCCTCGGTTGGCAGCTGGCCGTTCGGCTGTTCCGGAGAGTTCCTTGAGAGCGGCGATGGCGGGGTCGAACTGGCCGGCGTTGAGCTGGACCGACGCCTTGCCCAGCCTGGCGGCGCGGACCACCAGAAGCTCGTTGCCGCTGCCCAGCAGCTGGTCGGCCGATGGATGGCTCCGTCACGGCGGCCCATCTGGGCCAGCGCGTCTCGGCGGCGTGCAGGCGTGCGGTCCTGGCCGGCGGCGGTGTCGGGGCACTGGTCGGCGGCCGCCATGAACTTCGGCAGCGCGGCGTTCAGCTTGGTCGAAGGGTAGGTGCCCGGCAGCTGGCCGCCCGGGTTGGTCGGGTCGTTGGTCGTGCCCGCGGGCGGCGCCGGCGGCGTACCCGGCTCTCCCGACGACCATGGCCTCTGGCCAGCAGCGCCGCGGCCCTGCTGTTCACGCTCCCCGCCGTGCCTGATAGCCGAGGATGCCGCCGCCGATGACGACGACCGCTGCCACCGCGGCCAGGAGGGTGGTGCCGTGCTCGCCCACCCGTGCCTGACCCTGCGACACGAACTCGGCGAACTCGTTCGTCTGGAGATGACGTCGCTCGGAACTCTTCATGATGTCCTGTCTTCCATCTTCGGCCCTTGGAGTCATGGCCGGGCCCTGTGCCGCCGGTAGTCTGGCTGGGCGGACTTGAACGCCGACCCCCCGCCAGGAGGCGGGTGCTCTATCCACTGAGCTGGGCGCCTGTTCCCCGCATCTTAGCGGGCGGGCCGCCCCGGCGTCTCGGCCGGCCGGCGGCTCAGCACCGAATACACGGTTTCCCCGTCCAGCCGCTCCCGACCCTTGAGAAAGTCCAGCTCGATGAGGAACGCGAGCGCACGGAGATCCCCGCCGAGCTGCTTCACGAGCTTCGTCGCCGCCGCCGCCGTCCCGCCCGTGGCCAGCACGTCGTCAACGATCAGCACGCGGCCGCCGCGTGTCACCGCGTCGTCGTGGATCTCGAGGCTGTCGGTGCCGTACTCGAGGGCGTAGCTCTCGCGCAGCGTCTTCGACGGCAGCTTGCCCGGCTTGCGGATCGGCACGAAGCCGCAACCCAGGGCGTTGGCGACCGCCGCGCCCAGGATGAAGCCGCGGCTCTCGATGCCGACCACGGTGTCGATGTCCTCCCCCATGTAGGGGGCTGCCAGCGCGTCAACGGTGTCCCGGAACCCCTGCGGGTCGCCGAGGAGCGTCGTGATGTCGTAGAACAGAATGCCCGGCTTCGGGAAGTCGGGCACGTGGCGAATCTTGGCCTTCAGGTGATCCATACGGAGTGGTGTCTGCTCAACCGTCGATGACGAACTGGTGCGACGCGTCGGGCGGCTCGGTGTCCTCGACGAGCACCCCCTCGACCCGCGAACGCGACGGGCCCTGGCGCAGCGCGCGCTCGAACCGGACGACCGACTCCGATTCGCCCGTGGCGACGGCCTCGACCCGTCCGTCCGGCAGGTTGCGCACGAAGCCCGCCAGGCCCTCGCGCCGGGCGGCGTCGGCCGCGTAGAACCTGAAGCCCACGCCCTGGACCCGTCCGCTCACCAGGAACCGCCGGGCCACGCGCATCCGGACATTCTAACGCAGAGGCGGCGGAGGCCGTTCGCGGACACGGCCGGCGTCCTCTCCGTGTCCCGAGGACGATCAGCGACGCTGCGGCGTCTGCGGCGGCAGCGGCACGTCGGCGCTGACCGGCTCCAGCTTCTGGCGCCGGAACGCGTCGTTCAGCCGCGGCAGGTCGGTGTCGAGCGCCGTGCGCAGCTTCTGGAGCTCGGCCTCCAGCGCCGTGGACAGCTCCTTGAAGACCTCGTAGGTCTGCGCGGTCGGCCGGTTGTCGGCGCTTTCGATCACGCCCATCAGGGCCGCGATCTTGTTGTTCAACTTGATCGGGAAGTTGAGCGGATCCTGGTTGCTCTGGTTGCGCACCTGGTACACCTCCGCCTCGACCTCCGATAGCGGCGTCAGGAGATTGTCGGCCAGACGCTGGAACTCCGCCTTGCGGCGCGGCGGGACCTGCTCCAGCCGCGCATTCACCTGCTCGCGGATGCCGCGCACCTGGATGACCGCCCGGTTGGCCGCCGAGACCTGGTCGCGGACCTGCAGCGAGAGCGTGAACTGCTCCTGCAGGCTGGCGTCGGTGACGCCGGCGGCCTGCAGGCGAGGGTCGATGCCGAGCGTGAAGTCGCGCGTCTTCGTCTCGCCGTTGGCGGCGACACGTACCGTGTACTTTCCTGGAGGGGCTGCCGGCCCCCGCTGCGGCGCAGCCGCCCACATGATCATGCCGGGGAAGACGGTGGCCCCCTGATACCGCAGGTCCCAGGTGAACCGGTTCATACCCTTCTCGACCCCGACCGCCGGCGGGCCCTGCCGGAAGGGGTTCTCGTCGTCATCGCCGCCAGCCCGCTCCCCCGTCGCCGTCTCGGGTTTGGGGGTGCCGGTGAAGGACCGGACCACAGCACCCTGGGCGTTCAGGAAGTCGATGGTCACCTGCCCGGCGTCGCGACCGAGGTAGTAGTCGAACGTGACGTTCCGATCGAGCCCGCGCATCGGGTTGAACGGCTCGAAGACGAACAGGTTCTCCGTCGTGATCGAGGGCGAGGCCTGCCGCAGGACACCGATGTTGTCGAGGACGTAGAAGCCGCGGCCGTGGGTGCCGATCACGAGGTCCCGCTCCTCGACCACGATGCCGTGCACGGGCGTCGTCGGCAGATTGAGCGTGAGCAGCTGCCAGCGGCCGCCGTCGTCGAACGAGACGTAGATCCCGTGCTCGGTGCCCATGTACAGCAGACCGCGGCGGGTGGGATCCTCGCGGATCGTCCGCGGGAAGTCGGTGTCTGGAATGCCGGTGACGATGGCCGTCCACGTCTTCCCGAAGTCGGTGGTCTTGAACGCGTACGGGCGCCGGTCGCCGAGCTGATAGCGATTGCCCACCAGGTAGGCCGCGCCGTTCTGGTGCGGCGAGGCTTCGATCAGGCTGATCCGGGTGAAGTCGGGCAGGTCGGGGGGCGTGACCTTGTTCCAGGTCTTGCCTCCGTCCTGCGTCACGTGCACCCAGCCGTCGTCCGACCCCGTCCAGATCGTGTTGATGTCCTGGTGCGACGGCGCAATGGTGAAGATGACGCCGTAGGTCTCCACGCCGGTCTGATCCAGCGTGATCGGGCCACCGGAGGCCTGTAGCGTCTTCGGGTCGGATCGCGTCAGGTTGGGGCTGATGCGCTCCCAGTTCTGCCCCTGGTTGGTCGTGCGCCACAGGTGCTGCGACGAGGCGTAGAGCGTCTTGCCGTCCACCGGCGAGAAGACGATCGGATAGGTCCACTGGAAGCGCTCCTTGATGTCGATCGCCGAGTACCCCATGGGGTTGTTCGGGTAGATGTTCACCAGGCGCTGCTGGCCGGTCTCGCGATCCAGGCGGCTGAGGAACCCGCCGTAACTGCCGGCGTAGAAGACGTCGAGATCATTGGGATCCGGCGCGATGTAGCCGCTCTCGCCGCCGCCCACGGCGTAGAAGATCGGCGGCACGCCCCCCTCTCCCCCGCCGCCGCCACCCTCGCTGCCGACGCACGCGGTGGAGTTGTCCTGCTGGGCGCCGCACACGTGATACGGCACGTGCCTGGTGGTGAACACGTTGTAGAACTGGCCGGTCGCGAAGTCCTGTCCGGTCCAGGTGCGCCCGCCGTTCACGCTGACGTTGGCGCCGCCGTCGTTCGATTGCACCATCCGCTGGTTGTCGGTCGGCGAGATCCACAAGTCGTGGTTGTCGCCGTGGGGCGGCCGGATCGTGGTCGTCGTCTTGCCGCCGTCGGTGGACTTGTAGAACTGGACGTTGAGCACGTACACCGTGTCCTTGTCCTTCGTGTCCGCCAGCACGCGCGTGTAGTAGAACGCCCGCTGCCGGAGGTTGCGGTCGGCGTTCACCAGGGTCCACGACGCCCCCGCGTCGTCCGAGACGAAGAGCCCGCCCTTCTCGTTCTCGACGAGCGCGTAGACGCGGGTGCTGTCCACGGGCGAGACCGACACGCCCACCTTGCCCCAGAGGCCCGTGGGCAGGCCCGCCTGCCGCGTCAGCTCGGTCCACGTGTTGCCGCCGTCGGACGACTTGAAGAGCCCGCTGCCCGAACCACCGCTCGACATCCCCCGGGGCTGCGGAACGCTTCCCACAGCCCGGCGTAGAGGACGCGCGGGTTCTGCGCGTCGATCGAGAGGTCCACGGCCCCGGTCTTCTCGTCACGGAACAGCGTGCGGCGGAAGCGCTGGCCGCCGTCCGTGGACACGTACACGCCACGGACCGGCGACTCGTCGTAGATATGGCCGAAGACGGCTGCGTAAACCACGTCGCAGTCGGTCGGATGCACGCGGATCCGCGAGATGGCCTGCGAGTCGCGCAGGTCCTCCAGGTGCGTCCACGTCTTGCCGCCGTCGGTCGTCTTGTAGAGGCCGTCACCCTGGATGATGTTGCCGCGCAGCTGCGTCTCGCCGCCGCCGATGTAGACGATGTCGGGGTTGCTCTGGCAGACGGCCAGCGCACCGATGGAGGAGCTGGTGATCTTGCCGTCCGTCATCGGCTCCCACGTCGTCCCGCCGTCGGTGGTCTTCCAGGCGCCGCCGCCGGTAGCGCCGAACCAGTACTCGTAGGGGCGCGCGTCGCTGCCGCCGACGGCGATCGAGCGCCCGCCCCTGGCGGGGCCGATGCTGCGCCACCGCATGCCGCTGTACAGCGATGGATCGATGGCGCCGGCCTGCTGGCCTGCCGTGGCCTGGCCGGCCGCCGCCTGCGCCGCACGCAGCGGCGCCGGCGCGGAGCCCGCAATCGCGGCCAGCGCGAGTGCCGCAATGGCCGCGGTGGTGAACCTGGTCGAACTCGTCATGATGTCAACTCCACTTGGGGACGCGCTCGCTCCGAGTGTAGCGTAGCGTTCCGCGGAGCGGGCGCTAGGAGCGGCCCGTGCCCGCGCGGTGGCGGGCCAGCAGCGCGATGCCGGCCGCGTTGAGCAGCAGGATGCGGAGCCGGCGGACCAGGGCCAGCGCCACGCCGGTCGAGGCGCCCAGGCCGAGAAGCTGCGACACGGAGCCGGACCCGAGCTCGTCAACGCCGAGCCGATACGGGATGAACTTGAACGCGACCGTGATGAATCGCCCCGTCGTCTCCATGAGGAACGCGTCCACGAGGGTGGCCTGCTGGCTGGCGGGCATCGTGCGCAGGATCAGCCAGACCTCGGCGACCGCGGCGACGTGGAACATGGCTTCCCACCCTACCACCTGCACCAGACGTCCGGCCGGCCAGCGCACCACGTCGTAGACGCTCTGCTCCAACGCCTCCAGCGTGTGCCGGGCGGCGCCGCGGCGCGACCACGTCGCGACCCACGCGCCGGCGCGCGACAGCACTGCCGGGCGGGCGCGGAACAGCCACAACGCGGCCAGCGCCCCGACCATCGACAGCACGACGATCCCCTCCCCCACGCGCTCGAGGAGCGGAGGCACGTCGGCGCGCTGCAGCAGCACCCACACGCCGCCGAGCAGCATCGCCACCACCGAGGCCGTGTAGAAGCCGTTCTCGACGGCGACCGACGACAGGCTGGACGCCGTAGTGACGTGCCGGCGCGCCATGAGCACCTTGGTCGGCTCGCTCGCGAGGAGGCCCAGCGGTGTGAGGTTGCCCACGGCGTCGGCGGCCAGCGTGGCGCTGAATGCCGCCCCGAAGGGAATGCCGGCCGCGTCTGTCGCCCGCGAGCAGACGGCCCACGCCTGTGCCCGCACGGCCATCCTCACGGCGCCGAGCGCGACGACGACGCCCAGCCACGCCCCGATGCTGGTGACGCTGGCGACGATGCTGTCCCAGCCGGCCTGGCGGATGCTGATCGCGAGGAGCACGCCGCCCGCCACGAGAATGGCGGCGCTGGCCGGAGAGAAGAGGGATGGGGAGGCGCGGTCCGAATCGGTCACGGGGCGGCTCTCAGGATACACAGCTTCGCTGCGAGGTCCCGATGCCCGTGGCGCGCGTGGGAGGCTGACAAACACGAAGGCCCGCGTTGACCGCGGGCCGTGCCTACCGGAGTGAAGTGGTCGGGGCGACTGGATTCGAACCAGCGACCTCTCGGTCCCGAACCGAGCGCTCTACCAAGCTGAGCCACGCCCCGCCAACCGTCAGACTCGCAAGTCTAGCACAACGGCCGGGTCTCGGGGGACCCGGCTCGCCGCCGTCAGGAGCCGCCGTTCAGCAGGCGCTCCAGGCTTTCCATGGCCGGAAAGTCCGTCAGGTCGGCCTGGAGCGGCGTCACCGAGACATAGCCCTCCATGACGGCCTCATAGTCCGAGCGGCCGCCGTCGGGATGCCACTCGTCGAGCGCCTCCTCGATCCAGTAGTACGCCTGCCCGCGGGGATCCACGCGGGAATCGATCTGCGTGACGTGATTGCGCCGTGCCTGCGTGGTCGCCCGGAACCCGCGCGGCCGGCCGGTGTTGACGTTG
Organism: Vicinamibacterales bacterium; assembly: GCA_041394685.1. Lineage (GTDB taxonomy): Bacteria > Acidobacteriota > Vicinamibacteria > Vicinamibacterales > UBA2999 > VFZN01. The sequence continues at coordinate 18,800 of JAWKHU010000076.1, read as the reverse complement.
ATGTTGAGGAAGGTGCGCGCCGGCCAGCGGGCGCCCAGCGCCGCGCGTGCCACGGTGGCCGCCGCTTCGGCGGCATGGGAGAAGTCGAACTCCGGCGTCCGGCGCAGCGAGACCGCGATGGCCGGAATCCCGAGCAGTGCCCCCTCCATCGCGCCCGCCACGGTGCCGGAGTAGGTGACATCGTCCCCGAGATTCCAGCCCTTGTTGATGCCGGAGACGACGAGGTCCGGCTTTCGCTTGAGGACGATCTCGACGCCGAGGTTCACGCAGTCGGTGGGCGTGCCGTCCACGCCGTAGACGCCCTCGCCGTGCGACTCGACACGCAGCGGCCGGCGCAGCGTGAGGGCATGGCCGATGGCCGAGGCTTCCTGTGTGGGCGCCACCACGGTGACATCGCCCAGCGCCTTGAGTGCATCGGCGAGCACATGAATGCCGTTCGATGACACGCCGTCGTCGTTGGTGACCAGAATGACAGGCATAGGAACCATCGATCATATAGGAACGGCCGAATCGCCCCTATAATGCGCGCATGGACTGGTGGCTCTGGGTGGCCGGCGGGCTGGCGCTGATGGTGCTGGAACTCGTGACGCCCAGCGGGTTCTTCATCATGTTCTTCGGTCTCGGCGCCCTCACCATCGGCGTCCTGTCACGCATCGGAGTCGTGGACGCCGGCTGGGTCCAGTGGCTCCTCTTCACGCTCGTCTCCCTCGGCTATCTCGTGGTGTTCCGCGGCACCTTCCAGGAGCGCTTCCAGGCGCCTCCCCCACCGGCCGTGGACTCGCTGGTCGGCGTGCTCGCGATGCCGCAGGGCAGCATCGAGCCGGGGGCCGTCGGCCGCGTCGAGGTGCGCGGCTCGACGTGGAGCGCCCGAAACGTCAGCGCCGCTGCCGTCACCATCGGGCAGCGGTGCACGGTGGTCAGCGTCGACGGCCTGCTGTTGACCGTGCGGCCGGAGTAGCCCGGCCGAGCACCGACCCCGTTTCACACGCACACCCTGCCGGTATCGCATCCGCTTCCCCCAAGGAGCATCCATGATCGAGAGCGGTCTCTTCGTCGTCATCCTGCTGGCGGCCCTCGCCCTGTTCGTTCTGGCCCGGACGGCCATCGTCGTGCCGCAGCAGAGCGCGTACGTCGTGGAGCGGCTCGGCCGGTACTCCGGCACGCTCGACGCCGGCTTCCACATCCTGGTCCCCTTCATGGACGTCATCCGCTACCGGCACTCGCTCAAGGAAACGGCCGTCGACATCCCCGCCCAGGTGTGCATCACCCGCGACAACGTGCAGGTGGGCGTGGACGGCGTGCTCTACCTGAAGGTGCTGAACCCGGAGCGGGCGTCCTACGGCATCTCGGACCACCTGTTCGCCATCAGCCAGCTCGCGCAGACGACGCTGCGCAGCGAGGTCGGCAAGATCGATCTCGATCGCAGCTTCGAGGAGCGCACCAACATCAACACGGCGGTCGTCGCCGAGCTCGACAAGGCCACCGAGCCGTGGGGCGTCAAGGTGCTCCGCTACGAGATCAAGAACATCACGCCGCCAGCCGACGTCCTGGCCGCGATGGAAAAACAGATGCGCGCGGAGCGCGAGAAGCGCGCCGTCATCCTGACGTCCGAGGGACAGCGCGACGCTGCCATCAACAACGCCGAAGGCGAGAAGCAGCAGGTGATCAAGGTCGGAAGCCCGCAAGCAGCAGCAGATCAACGAAGCCGAGGGATATTCGGCCATCCGCCGTCGCCACGGCCACCGCCGAAGGCATCCGCTGGTGGCGGAAGCCTCGCCAGCTCTCCGGCGGCGCCGAGGCCATTCAGTTGCGGGTGGCCGAACAGCATCAGCGAGTTCGGCAAGGTGATCAACAACGCCGACACGGTCATCCTGCCGTCCAACCTGGCGGACGTAGCGGGCGTCATCACCACCGCCATGAACGTGGTGGCCCAGTCGAAGCGCTGACTGCGTCGGCGTTGGCGCCAATTGTCAATTGACAATTGACAATCGGGCGATTCATTGACGGATGCCGCAATGACGCAATGACCATTGGAATGGTGCATTGGGACATTACAATGCCGCAATCCTGATTGGGGCATTGCCGCAATCTGAGATGGCGCAATGAATCGCCACCCTGACAATTTTCAATTGACAATGGTCGCCATACAGCCTCTCAGGGCACATAGGCGATACAGTCAATCTCCACCCGCAACCCTCTCCCGGCAGCACCGGCCGCCTGATGGTGGTCCGCGCCGGCAACAGTGCTCGCCGAAGACGCGCGCGTACACGGCGTTCATCTGCTGGAACTGCCGTCCAGCAGGAACACACCGCAGCGCAGCACGTGCTGCAGGTCGAGCCTGCGGCCTGGGAGGATGGCGCGCAGGTTCGTCAGGCACTGCCTGTCTGGGCCTCGACGTCGGGCCCGGCGAGTTTGCCGGTGTCGGGGAACCGTCGCGCCCTGGCTCGAGACGAAGACGAGGCGTTCGAAGCCCATGCCTGGTGTAGGGGCCCACGGGCTTGGGCAGCTTCTCCGTGTGAATGGGACGATGCATGCGGCGATTGTAGTCGGTCGCCGGTATGATCGACGGCGGTGGCCCGGTTTCGCGTGACGATCGCTACGCCGGCACGCGCTACAGCGGCTGGCAGAAGCAGAAGAACGCCGTATCGTTCAGGGCGAGATCGGAGCGTGCCATCGGCGAAGGACCCGGCTGCGCACGTTCGAGTTCCGTGGCTCCGCGGACCGGATGCCGGCGTCCATGCCCTGCACCAGGTCGCCCACCGACATCGGCGCCGGTGCCGCCGAGACGCGCGCCATAGTCAGAGATCGACTTCGCCCACGACATTGCCTGCTGCGTCAGCCGCACCTGCGGCAGATTTCATGCCGCCGTTGCGCCGTCGCGCGCAGCTGGTTTCTATCAGACGCGCGTCGATCGGCCTGCCAGCCTCTGGCCGGTGGTGGTGAGATCGCCGGATGTCGCGGCGCGTCGAGGCGGCAACGCCGCTCGCGGCTTCCGTCGACTTCCGCGCGTTCTCGGACGACGACCCCGACGAGAAGTCCACCGAGTACTCGTGGACAGGTGTCATCGCCGAGGCCGGAGACCTCCTGCTGGTGCGTGTCGCCGGGGTCGCACTTCATCTGGAAGATGGTGCGGCGGATGGTGGGCGTATTGCGGAGACGGGCCGCGGTGGGATCGCCCCGACGCAGTGACGGAACTACTGGCGGGAGACTCCGGATCGCCGGCGCGCCCGACGGCGCCGGCGTCCGGCCTGTTCCTCGAACGCGTGTTCTACGACGGGGACGACCGGCGCCAGCCGCTCGTCCCAGCCCCTGCCCGGTGCCCGCCATGGGGCGTCTGCGAGGGCGTCCATGAGCGCGTCGGTGCGCTGCTTGCCCGGTCCAGCCGCTCCTTCAGGTTGTCGAACACGAACTCGTGACCGGCGTTGCGGGCCTCGATGACGGGCACCTCGGCCTGCTGCCACATCTCCTCGAACTTCTTCGCGCGGGACGGCCTTGTCGCGGATGCGGCGGATGATGCTCTGCGCCTCGCTCAACTGGGTGTCCGGACCGCCTTGACCTCCGTCATCAGCAGCCGCAAACCCGCCGCGGCCGGGCCGGGCCTTGCGGCTTGCCGGGGCCGTGGCACGAGTTGCACTGGTTCTGCAGCGACGCCAAAATACGCAGGTGCGCGCCGACCTCGCCGTGACAGGTGGAACACGTCGGCCCGCGATCGTCGCCTCCTGCAGCAGCGCGTAGTGCTGGCTCTTCGGAACGAGACGAACGGCTCCCGTGGCAGCTGCCGCACGTCTTCGGCAGGTTGACCCGGTTGACCGGGCTGGCCGGACTGCGAGGCGGCAGGATGTCGCGATGCGCCTCGAACTTCGAACGGCGGCGTCGCCACCGTGGCACTTCGCAGCCCACGTTATTCCGCGAATGGGGCGAGAAGTCCCAGTCCTGCAGGTGCCGCAGCGCGAAGCCGCTCCAGTTCGGTCCTGCCGACTGCTGGTTGGCGATGTGGCAGTCGGCGCAACGGCTCGATCCTGCGCGTGGGCGTCGGCCGCCGCCACCGCTACGGCCGCGACGGCCATCACGAGGCATCGACACCCGGATGCTACGCATATCGGGAGAGGCGCTGCCGAGGTGCCACGCAGAATCAGGCGACGGCGGCCAGGTTTTCTGCCGATGTCGTCACCGTGACTGCCGGATTCCCGGCAGTGTGGCGACTGTGCACGCGTTCGAGGTGGCGACGATGGCATCGATACGCACAGCGCCTGGAAGCGGTCCCACGTGGTGGTGCCCTGCGCCCGCATCGCGCAACAGCCGGGCTTCGCAGCCCGGACACACGGCGGACCGCCAGCGGACGAGGAGTGAATCGGAGTCGCAGCATCATGGTGTCCACGATAGGAGCGGGGCGTGACAGATAAGGTCAGACATGGAACGGCACTTAAAGGAGATCGTCCGCTGCGTGGCGGCTGCTCCTCGCTCGAGGGCCGGGCGCGCGGCCTCACGCTCGCCGGGCTCGTTGACGCGTCCGGGCAGGCGGTGTCGGAACGCACGATCCGGCGGACCTCGACGCCTCGGCGCAGGCGGGCTTCCCCATCGAATCGACGCGGCGAGAGGGCAAGACCGGTGTTCTCAACTGGGAGGCGTTCGGCGGGCTGGCCTCGGCAGGTCTGATCCTTGTCGGAGCTGTGCGCTGTATCTGAGCCGCACGCTGCTGGCCGCTCTTGCCGGAGGGCCCTTTCACGACAGCCTGGCCTCCGCCTTCGACAAGCTCACCGACGCGCTGCCTCCGGCGCTCTGGCGCTTCGTCGATCAGCTGCCGACCGCCCGCCGCTAAGGCACCTCGCGTGCGCGCCTGCACGATGACACCGCGAGTCGTGGACGCGCTCATGACCGCCGTCCTCGCCCATCGTCGCGCCAGGATGCGGCAATTACCTGTTCGCCAGCGGCCAGGTCAAGGAATACCTCGTCGAGCCGTACCGCGGCCTACGCCCAGGGCACCCTGCACCTCTTCGCGTTCAAAGCCTACGGCGAGATGCGGACCTTCGCCGTCCAGCGGATCGAGGAACTCGTCGTGCTCGAGGACAACCCGACCTGCGCGAGGCGAGCACGGCCGTCTTCCCCGACTCGCTGTCGGCCTACACCGGCACGCCCACGCATGTCGTCGTGGACTTCACCTCGGAGGCAGCGCCGTACGTGCGCGAGCGCGACTGGCATCCCAGCCAGCAGCTCGAGACTCGCGGACGGTGGTGTCCGGCTTCGGCTCGATGTCGTCGACTGGGGCCCTGGAGGCCCGGATTCCTCGGATTCGGTGCGTCGGCGCGGGTCGTGGAGCCCGAGGTGCTGGTCGAGCGGATCGCGGCGCGTCTCGAGGCGGCCTGCGCCTGCTACCCTGCCGCCTGTGGCGACCGACACGAGCGGCGTCGACGGCTCCGCCCGGGCGTCGCGGCGCTACAGGACGTTCGCGGCACGGATGCCGTCTCGGCTCGCCGCACCGCGGCCAGGCCGACGACGTCGGGCCCGCCGACGACTGTGCTGACGAACGTCCACGATCGGGCGCCGCGCGTCACGTGGCCGACGAGCCATCTCACGCCGCGCCCGGACCCATCGTTCGCACTGCCCGTCTTGGCCGCCACCTCGGTGCCGGCCGGCCACGTGCCGCCGAACGGGTGGTGGCCGGTGGCATTGGTGATCTCCCCCTGCGGCTGGACCAGCATGCGCCGAACCGTCGCCATGTGCGATGGGGCGACCGGCAGCGCATCGGCGAACAGCGCCTGCACGAAGCGCAGCTGCTCGGTGGGCGCGCGATTCGCAGCGAGGCGCCGAGCCAGAACGTCGTCAGTCCGCTGGATGGATCCGCACGTCGCACTGGAAGCGCTCGAGATACGCCCGCCTCGCTTCGGCCCCAGCCGCTCTGCGATGCAACAGGTTAACGACGACCGAGTCGCGCAATGGCCGAGGCCAGCGGTGTGGTCGTGACGCCAGTTCCTTGCTGGCTGCGCCGCGCCGTCGGCAGAACGCGTCCTCGGCGGTGACCACGCCGGAACCAGCGCCGCCTGCAGGGCGCGTGGGCGACCTTGAACGTCGATGCTGGTGAACGTTGCTCGCACACCGCGTCCGGGCCCGCTCGACGCGTCCCGTCTCGGCGAGGAGGCAGCTTGCCGCGGTGGTCCCGCACCGGTGGCGACTGCGCCGGGTGCTGCGGCCGGCGACGGCTGCCAGCGCCAGTGCGGCGAGTGAAATGGCAGGCGTACCGCGAGGAGCCTGCTCAGTCGTGAACTGGCGCACGAGTAGAGGCGCCTGCGCCGGCAGGATGTGGACACGAGCCGCAGCGAGATCGAACCACGCGCTCGGTCGACTTCAACGCCGCCACCGACGCCCGACCTGCGCGGGCTGTACCCATCCCGAACGTTACTGCACAGCGTCGTCAGCAGCTCGTCGCCCTCGACGGCCCGTGATGCGCTTGAGCTTGCCGCCGGACTGGCGAATCTGCCCGAGGGGCAGTGGCTCGCCGTCGACCGTCCAGCCGGCTTCCTCGGCGAACTCAGCCGCGCGGCGGCGAGTGGCGTCTCGTCACTCCTGAATCTCGCCCTTGGGAATGGTCCAGCCCCGGGCGGTCCCCGCGGACCCAGAGCGGGCCCGCCGGGATGGACGAGCAGCACCCGCATGCCGTCATCGTCGCGTCGGACTGAGGAGCAGGCTGGCGGCAACCCGCATGGCGTGAGCAGGCCGGCGCTCGGTCAGGGCGAGGAACTGCACGTCGCGGACCGACTTGCTGATCACGAAGACGCGGTCGTTGTTGGATTTCGGATCGGCCGGGTCCGTGAAGAAGCCGGGCCTGTTGGACTGGTAGGTCTGGTGTCGCCGACCAGCACTTCCTCGGCCCCGGCGAACGTCACGCCGCACCTTTCCGAGCGATGACCGGACCGGCTGAAGTCCTCGAGCTCGCTGTAGGCCGAGTTCCCGATCAGGTCCTTCACGAAGAAGACGGCCTTGAGCTCGGCGATGATCACATCGACGGGACGCCCGCCGCCCTCCGACTGAATGACGTGAAATGCGTCCGGCGGCGGCCGTGAATCCTGCGTCGTTCCCTTCAGCACGCGGCCGTCGGCGTAGCGGGCAACGATACGGTTGAAGAGCATCTGTGGCGGTCGCGGCAGCTTACCTCAATTGGCGGACCGTGCCTTACGGTGGCGGCGGCTGCCCGCCGCTACTGCGTGGGCCGGAACACCTCGTTCCGCACGAACAACGCCAGGGCGATGCCTGACCAGCGCCCGTCGTCGCGGGGGCTGCCGACGGCCTCGTTGGGTTACGGCATGATGTCGGCGAGGGTGGCCTGGCGCCGATAGCGCGTGAGGATGTAGTCGCGCACCGCGCGGGCGCAATCCACCGATGCCAGGTAGGCGGTGTCTCGCTGCGGTTTCCGCGTAGCCCTCCACGATCAGCGGACTGTCCCGCGGATACTGCACCAGCTGCGCCATGGCCGAGTCGATGCGCCGCCGTCCGTCCGGCGTGAGCCGTTCCACGCCCTCGGCATCGCGTGCGAACAGGACGCCGGCGTCGAGCCAGATACGCACGGCTGTCCGGCTGTCGCGCTCCAGCAGCTCCTGCCTGATACGCCTCGCGCGAGATGGCGTCGAGGTCGAAGAATCCCCCGGCTCTGGAAGAAGCCCTGAAGAGGGCGTTGCGCTTGAGCGCTTCGGTGCCTTCGGCCGTGTCCGAGGTCACTTCCTCGATGCCCCGTGCAGGGTGCTGCGGGTATTCGTGTCATCCTCGGCCCCGACCTGTCCGGCAGCCGACGAACTTCGCACGGCGGTCTTCGCCATCTCGGTGGTTTCCCGAGGGCCTGCGCGCTGGCGGCGGCCTCGGTCGTGATCGTCGAGATGCGATCGTAGAGCTCGGTGCGTCGTTGAGCAGGTGCCCGACCGTCCTCCTCGCCTGCGCGCGCCACGATCGTCTTGACGCTCTCCGAGGTGGCCTGGCGTTGGCCAGAACCTGCCGGCCGGACGCACCGAGGGCGCCGATCTCGTCTCCTGCCCGCGCGATCACCCCTCGGCTGCATCGACCGTCCGGTTGATGAGGCGAGCGTCACCGAGATGTCGTCGGTGAGGCCGAGCACCTCCCTCTTTGCTGACCAGGCCGCGGAACGTATCCCGTCCCTCCTCGATCAGGTCGGCGAACTCCAATCGGATCCCGTCCCTGCAGCACGCCGCCCGGCTCGACGATGCCATCGTCGCCGGGCCGATCTGATGAAGGCGTTCCCGACGATGCCGTCGGTCTGGATGGCGCACGTCGAATCGGTGCGAATCAGGCGGCGGAGGTCCTCCCGCACGCGCATCCGGACCACGAAGCGCTCCTGAGGGCTGTGGCGGGACCTCGATCTCGAGGACCTCGCCGGCCTGCAGCCCGGCCAGCCGCACCTGCGTGCCAGCCTCGAGGCCGGTAACCTGCCCGAAGCTGGAGGCAATCTCCACGTCCTCGGTGAAGAGCATGCGCCGGTCGCCGATCAGGAACAACCCGACGGCGAAGATGAGTGCGCCGCCGACGACGAATGCGCCGACCCAGCTCCGCGTGTGCGTTCCATCGTGTCCTCCGATCCTACCCGGCGCCCTCTGAGCGCATGAACTGGCGCACCAGGCACCTCGCGCTCGCGTCCAGCGCCTCGGCGCTGCCCTGAGCGATGATGCGGCCCTCGTGCAGGAAGACGAGCTGTCGCCGATGACGCGCGCGCTGGGGATGTTGTGGGTCACCACGATCAGCGTCGTCCCCGCGCGATCGTTCAACTCGACGAGCAGCTCGTCGATCCTCGCTGCGGTGACCGGGTCCAAAGCCGGCGCTCGGCTCGTCGGCGAGCACGATTCGCGGGCTCGAGCGCCAGCGCGGGCGAGGCCGGCGCGTTTGCGCATGCCGCCGGACAGGTCGGCCGGCATCTTGTCGTACTCCCCGCCCAGGCGGACCTGCTCCAGCAGGTGCTGCGCGCGTTCCCGGATCCCGCGATCCGCCGCGCGAGTGCCGGCGTAGCGGGAAGGCGACGTTCTCGCCGACCGAGATCGAGTCGAAGAGCGCGGCGTTCTGGAACAGCAGGCCGATCCGCTGGCGCACACGGGAGAGGTCGCGGCGGCTCATGGTGGTGACGTCCTCGCCCTCGACCAGCACGCTGCCCGAGTCCAGCTGCATCAGCCCGATGATGTGCTTGAGCGCCACGCTCTGCCGGTGCCGCTCCGGCCCAGGATGCAGAACGCCCGCCCGGGGGCACGACGAGATTCACGTCGTCGAGCACGCGCCGGGGCCCGAAGCTCTTGGTGAGGTGTCCGCAGCTCGACGGCGGGTGTCGTCTCGCTCGCCGGCATCACTCGCGGATAGAAGAAGAAGATGATGTGCACCAGGAGCACGTTGGTGCCAATCAGATCATGGAGGCCAGCACCACACCGCGTGTCGACGCCTGCCCGACGCCTTCGGTGCCCCGGGAGGTGTTGATGCCGAGATAGGACGCCACCGTCGCGATGATGAAGCCGAACACGGTGGTCTTCACGGTCGCCGGGATGAAGTCGGCGAACTCGATCGGCGAGAAGGCCTGGCGGAAGGGTCTGGAGCGGCATGCCGGTGATGGCCGTCTCGGCGGCGAACCTGCCCAGCATGCCTAAGTGAAGTCTGCGACGCCGTCAACAGCGGCAGCGCCGATCATGCAGCCAGGACACGGGTGACGACGAGGTACCGGAAGGAGTCGACGGCCACGGCTTCGAGCGCGTCGATCTGCTCGGTCACCTTCATGGCGCCGAGCTCGGCGCCGATACCGGCGCCGATACGGCCTGGAGGAGCAGGAGTCCGGCCGTGAGGCCTGGTTTCCCTGCATCGAGCGCGATAGCCGTGCCGGCGCTAAATCAGCGACTCGGCGCCGAAGCGCGCGAGCGACGCCCGTGTGTGCATCGAGAGGACGATCCCCACGGCGAAGCCCGCGGCCGCGATCAGGGGACGGACCGCACGCCGAGCTCGTAGAGCTGGCGCACCATCCGGAGTCGACCGGGCGCCTGACGCACTCGACCAGCACGCGGACCGAGAACCGGGCCGCGTCGGCAATGCCCTCGAGCCACGAGACGAGCCATGCGATCACCGCGACGCTTCTCCCTCGCTAGAAGAGCTTGTAGGCCCAGCCGACCGACACGACCGTGGTGTCCGCGCTCAGCGATGGCGTCCGCACGGCTCCTGTTCCACGACGGTGAACCGGGACGCGTGAAGACACGGCCGAGCGACACGTAGGCGGCGGTGCGCTTGCCGGTGTCCACTCCAGAACGACATGGCCGGGCGCTACTGCGCCAGGCTGTTGGACACGCTGACGGAGAGGTTATCCACCTCGCCGGACTCGGCCACCTGGAGGCTGCTGAACGAGAAGCCGGCCACCAGCGACGGCGCAATCGACAGGCGGCCGACGAGGAAGGTGTAGCGGGCCCCCGCCATGATGGGCCGCACCCGCACGCGCCCCACGTCGCCGGCCGCGTCTTCCGGGGCGAGCGGCGTGGCCTCGAACCAGTCGAACGAGAGAAAGGCCCCGTGCCGGCGCTGGACCCGAGTCGCACGAGCGGGCTCCGGCGCGACGCGCGCCGGCGTCGCCCCGCTGGTTGGCAAACCCCAGCGCGCCGCCCAGGGCGAAGGCGCTGGGCTCGTCTTCCAGTTCGGCGAACTCATAGGCCGGGCCTCGACCGAAGTCCGGCGGCGGGATCTGGTCGGCCACGTCGGCCGGTGCCACGGCGCCCACCTGCAGGCGGGAGGTGACCGTTGCCACGCCCGGGACGCCGCGCGCAATCTCCACTGCCCGATCGGCCTCGGTCGTGCTGGCCACGCGCCCCGACAGCTCCACGGCGCCGCCGCGGGCGCGCACATCGATGACGCGTGCGTCGACTGGGAACGCCGTTGACGAGGGCCGTTCTTCACGCGCGCCGCGAGGCGCGCCGTTTCCACCTCAACTGGGCTGATGGCCGCAGTGCAGGCGGCGGTGGCGACGCCAACGCGACCAGAAGCCCGACCATGGTTCGTGTATCCAACGCTCCGCATGCGGCCCACGACAGCGTATCAGGAGGCGAGAAAGACGTGTCGATTCGACGGCGCGCCCGTGCACGTGTGCGTGACCGCGGCCACCCCATGTGTACAACCGAGGAGCGTCGGCGATCGCTGGCGCGCCGCCTCGAGGAAGACGACGACGGGTCGCCGGCTGGACCACGCTGGGGGCCCGGCCCCAGCGAGCGCGCCTGGGCACGGGTGCGGGAGGACTACAGCGCGGACGGTGCGGTATGGGACTCTTCCTGCACGATCACGCGCGGTCGCGCCTATCGATGGAACGAGGACGGCCTCGCCGGCATCCGGACCGGCACCAGCGCATCTGCTTTGCGCTCGCACTGTGGAACGAACGGGATCCCATCCTCAAAGAAGGCCTTTCAGCCCCACCGGCGCCGAAGGCAATCACGGCGAGGACGTCAAGGAAATATCACTACCTCGACTCCACGCCCACGCATGGCCACATGCGGTGGCTGCATAGCGCACCCGCAGCGCGGTCTCCGCGCCGCGCTCGTGGAGGAATCACGCCGCGATCGTGGCGCGCCCGAGTTCGAGCTCGCGGATACGGGAATCTTCGACGAGCACCGTATTTCGACGTGGCCGTGGACTACGCGAAGGGCGCGCCGGAGGACGTGCTCATCACGGTCTGGCCTGATAACCGCGGTCCCGATCCTGCCCCACTGCACGTCCTGCCGATTACACCTGGCTCCGGAACACCTGGTCCTGGGGAGCATCGACGAGCCTCGGCCGTCGCTGATGTGCCTGCCCGTCATGGACGGCTCCACGGTGTCGCCCTCAGCGAGCCCATGGACGCGACCGCGCCGCCTGGCCAGACGGCAGCCCCGGAGCTGCTGTTCACCGAGAACGACAACAACCTGGCGCCTATACGGCGTCGGCGGCGTGGGTTCTGCCGGCGACGGGTGATCGGGGATGCCGTCGTGCACGGCCGGCTCGACGCCGTGAACGGGGCCGGGGTGTGGAACCAAGGCTGCCGCGTACCATATCGCCTCGTGGTTCCGGCTGAGGCAGCGCCGAGATCCGACTCGCCGATGATGCCCGACCAACGGCTGGGCCGAGGGCCCTTCTCCGCCGAGTTCGCGCGGACGCGGAACTCCGCCGCCGTGAAAGCGGACGAGTTCTACGCGACGATCGTGCCGGACACGCTCCCCGACGATGCGCGTGAACGTCATGCGCCAGGCGTTTGCCCAGACCACCTGGTCGAAGCAGTCTCTACCACTACGACGTCCGCACCTCGCTCGTGGCGACTCCGGCCGCCCCGCCGCCGCCCCAGCGCGAGCACGGCCGCAACGCCGGCTGGCCGGCCCTACAATGCCGACGTCATCCGACGTCGGACGTGGGCGACCAGGCAGCGTGCCTGGACCTGGCGCTCTACCGCGTGCCCCTGGCACCGGTCGATCCGGCGTTCGCCAAGCGGCAGCCCGTGCCGCTGCCCGCGAGTGCGAGCATGCACCCCAACGGTCAGCCCTGGCATGAGTGGAAGGTTCGGCGACGCGCAGAACCTCGCCCGCACACGCATGGGCCGCCCTCGGCGCGTGCACAAGATCGAGAAGAGGCGTAGCGGCGCGGGCGACCATGTCTTCCTCGAACGCGTCTTCCAGAAGCTGCCGCCCAATCTCACGTGGTGGGTCAACCGGAAGGACGCCGAGGGCAACAACGTCTTCCGGTATGGCCCGGGAAGTCTGGACAACATCGGCGTTCGATCGGTCCGCTGTCCTGTTGACGGGTGGCCACCTTGAGCAGTCGGATGGCACCAGCTGCGATGGCGATGGACATTGCCTCAATACGCTGGCCATGGCCTCCGCTGAGCCGCGCGCCACAACCAGGTACGAGGACCTCGCCGCAAGTTCGATATTCTCCTCTACATCGCCCACGCGATGCACAACCGCGGCGACGACGGCATCAGCCTGTGGGACGAGGAGGATGGCTTCTTCTACGACGTGCTCCACCTGTTCGACCACTCGCGGCACCCCATCAAGCTGCGGTCGATGGTCAGGCTCATCTCCTCTTCGCGGAGCCCAGACCCTGGAGCCGGACGTCCTCGAGCGCTCCCCGCTTTCCGCGCGCCTGAGTGGTTCATCGAGAATCGGCCGGATCCGACACGCCATGGGCAGTGCATGCGCACGGCCTGGCGGGCGCGCGCCGCCTGCTGTCGGTGGTGCCCCCGGACCGCTTGCGGCGGGTGCTGTCGGTGATGCTCGACGAACGGGAGTTCTTCTCGGAGTTCGGCATCAGGGCGCTGTCACGCCGTCATCTCGACTGCCGTCCAGCCAGAACGGGCGGGCGGCGGCACGAGGTGCGCTACGAGCCCGGCGAGTCGTCCAGCGGACTGTTCATGGCAACTCCAACTGGCGCGGACCAGTCTGGTTCCCCGTCAACTCCCGCCGGTCGAGTCCATCCAGAGCTTACCTCACCACTACCTGGGGAGGACTTCCGCGTGCCGTCCCAATCGGACGGATCGCGAGCCCACGCCGCAGGAGGCCGTCGAGATCCGCGCGCCTCACGCGCACTGGATGCCGGGGCGGCGGCCCGTGTTCGGCGGCCGCGCGCTGTTCGACACGGATCCCCACTGGCGGGACCTCGTCCCGTTCCACGAGCAGCTTCCACGGCGACAGCGGTGCGGGCCTGGCGCCAGCCATCAGACAGGATGGACGGCCCCCAGGTCGCTGCTGCAGCAGAGCGGCGCCCGGTGACCCGGCGGCGACCCGTGATCCGGACGGCCGGGCCACGGCACCCGGTCCGCCGCCGGATCGATCACTGCTCCTTGTAGTTGACCGTCAAGCCGCCGTCCACCACGAACGTGGCGCCCGTGACATAGGCGGCCTCATCTGATGCGAGGAACACGGCCATGCCGGCAACATCGTCGGGCTGGCCGAGGCGGTTCAGCGGGATCTGCGCCAGGAGCGCCTTCAGCTTCGGCGGATCGTTGAGGAGCGCCGCGTTGATCGGCGTCTCGATGGCGCCAGGGGCGATGTTGTTGACCGCGATGCCGAGCGGGCCGAGCTCCACCGCGAGGTTGCGCGTCAGCATGCGCAGCGCGCCCTTGCTCGCGCAGTAGGCGGCGAAGTTCGGGATCCGTCCTCGGGACGGAGCTGATGTTGATGATCTGCCGCGGCGGCCGGTGGCCTGGAGGTGCACCATGGCCTGGGCGCCGAAGAACGCGCCCTTGAGGTTCACGTCGATCACCGTCGTAGTCAGCCTCGGTGACATCCCAGAACGGCGGCTGCTGACGCCGGCGTTGCTGACCAGGATGTCGAGCGGTCCGAGGGCCTCCGCCGCCCGCGCGATCAGCTGCCGGACCTCATCCACGCGGCTGACGTCGGCGGGCAGGACGACACCGCGAACGCCGCGGCCGGTGACTTCGGCGAGGGTGTCCTGAGCCGCGTCCACCGAGCCGACGAAGTTGATGGCGACGTTGGCGCCCTCCTCGGCGAACCGGATGGCGATCCCGCGGCCGATGCCGCGGCTGCTGCCGGTGACCAGCGCATTCTTCCCCTTGAGTCTCATCTGCGATCCTTCCGTCGTGGGCATCCGGACGTCCGGTGCCGGCGGCCGCCGCGCACGCGACGTGACTCCGTGCCAGACGCCCGACGTGCCCTCGGTGGTGGTCCGGCCGGCGAGCAGGCCCTCCAGTTCCTCCCGGTGCACCGACCGTGCACGCGTCGTCGGCGCAGGACGCCGCGCCGGACCAGTTGCGCCGCATTCCTCGAAGGTGAACGAGCCGTCGCGGCGCGTGATGGTGATCTCCTGGTGCAGGTGCTGCAGCGCGTTCTTGCGGATGCTGACGGCGCCGTAGCCCACCATCAGCAGTTCCGCGGCCGGCACGCGGCCGCCTCCAAGGTCCGCGTGGAGAAGGGCCTGCGTCATGACGGCCGCGATCGCCATCGACAGCTCCTGGCGGATGCTGGCCTGGCGCTCGGGCGGAAAGGCATCGGACACCCGCGAGATGGTAGAGGCGGCGTCACCCGTGTGGAGCGTGGAGAACACCAGGTGCCCGGTCTCACCCGCGGCAAGCGCCATGCGCATCGTCTCCGGATCGCGCATCTCGCCCACCACGATGACGTCGGGCGACTGGCGGACGGCCGACCGCAGCGCGGTGGCGAAGTCGGGAGCGTCCACGCCAATCTCCACCTGCTCCACCACGCCGCGGCGGTGCGGGTGCTCGTACTGATGGGGTCCTCGATGGTCACGATGTGCCGGGCGTCCCGCCGGTTGATCGCGTCCACGAGCGCGGCCACCGTCGTGGACTTGCCGGAGCCGGTCGGGCCGCCAACCAGCACCAGCCCGTACGGGAGGCGCGTCAGGCCCTCGACGCTTGGCGGCAGGCCGAGCTCCGCAAGTTGCGGAGGGTGCAGCGGCAGGGCGCGGATGGACGCCGCGGCCCGTCCGCGCTCGCGGTGCAGGTTGATCCGAAACCGTCCGCCGCTGTCTGGCCGGAACGACGCGTCCGCCGTGCCCCCGCGCCGGTAGCGTTCGGCGGCGTACGCGGCCGTGGCCGGGAGGACCGCTTCCTCGATCTCCTCGCCGTCGAGCACCGCGTCGCCAAGGGGGCGCAGGGTGCCGTTGACCTGGATGGACGGCGGAACGCCGGCCACGAGGTAGAGGTCGCTGCCTCCCTCCGCCCGAAGGGCGGCCAGCCAGGCCACCAGGCGCGTGGGATGCCGTGGCGCCTGCAGCGCCGAGGCGTTGAGCTCGCGGACCAGCTGATCCAGGTCCTCCTCACCGTCGTCGATGGGCGTCATCGCTGGAGCCGCGATTCTGACACAGCGGGGGCGGGAGGGCGTGTGCGGCCGGCCCGGCCGTCGTATGCTTGGAGGGCCGTGAGTTCCCCTGTGTCACCATCCCCGGCCCCGCAGCCGGCGGTCGCGGACGACGAACTGCTCGCCGCGCTGCGCGCCCGGTCGCCCGGGGCCTTCGAGCGGTTGTTCGTCAGCACGGCGGCCGGCTCGCGGTGGCCTGGCGCCTGCTCGGCAACGAAGAAGACGCCCGCGACGCCGTCCAGGAAGCGTTCATGAACGCCTTCCGGAGCATCGACCGGTTCGAAGGCGGCTCGCTCCTGTCCACGTGGCTCCACCGGATTGTCGTGAACGTCTCGCTGATGAAGCTGCGGCGGCGCAAGCGCAAGCCCGAGGAGTCGCTGGACCACCTGCTGCCGGCCTTCAAGGACGACGGGCACTTCGTGGACCGGTTCGATTCGGGCTCCGAGCCTGCCGACCAGATTCTGGCGCGGGAGGAGGAGCAGGCGGCCGTACGGGCCGCCATCGACGAACTGCCCGACCACTATCGAACCATCCTGCTGCTGCGCGACATCGAAGGAATAGGAACCAACGACGTGGCCGCAGACCTCGGCATTTCGCCGAACGCCGTGAAGCTCCGTCTGCACCGCGCGCGGCAGGCCCTGCGGACGCTGGTCGCCCCGCGCCTGGGAAGGACGGGAGGATGACGAAGCTGACCTGTCGGGCGTGCGCGGACTTCCTGGCCGAGTACCTGAACGGCGAGATGGCGGACGACGTCCGGGCCTCCTTCGAGACCCACCTGGATCGGTGCCGCAACTGCAAGGCGTACCTGGATCAGTACGCGGCGGTCATCAAGGCTGGCCGGTCGGCGTGCGAGCGGGAGAACCAGCGGGCGGCCGCGGCACTGCCCGAGGAGCTGGTCCGGGCGATTCTGGACACCCGGAAGGACGCCTGACGCCCGCCGCCTACGATTCCCCGACCGACTCCCCCGCCTCGGGCTCGGCGTCCTCGACAGGACCCTGCCGCCGCGCGACCAGGTAGGCGCCCCCGAAGATCACCACGATCAGGCCCAGCGAGAACCACTTGGGAATCTCGAAGCCGACCCATCCCCGTTCGTGCCCGTACTCGAGCAGCAGCTTGAGTCCCACCCACGTGATGATGACGAAGGCGCCGTCCACGAGGAGCGGGTAGCGGCGGATCACCGACAGCATCTGGCCGATGAGCAGCCGCATCATGATGATGCCGAGGATGCCGCCGGAGATGACCACCCACAGCTTGTTCGAGACGGCCACCGCCACCAGGATCGAGTCGATGGCGAAGACGATGTCCGTGAGCTCGACCTTGACGACGGTGGCCCAGAAGGGCGAGAGGCCCAGCCACGGCTCGGCCGGCTTGATCTTCTGGCGCTCTTCGGCCGTCGCGTGTCCGAAGAAGTGCTGGTACGGCAGATACAGCAGGTACACGCCGCCGGCGAGCTTGACCCAGCCCAGGTGCAGCAGGTACGCGGCAGCCGCCGTCGCGCCTGCCCGAAACGTGAAGGCGCTGGCCCTGCCGTAGCGCAGGGCCTTCTGCTGCTGGGATCGGGGGAGGCTCAGGACGCGGACTGCCAGGACCATGGCGTTGTCCGCACTGAGGATGCCCTCCAGCGCGACCAGCAGGCCGATGGTCAGCAGATCGGAAGCGTGAAAATCGAACACGTGGACAAAACAGTATAGCCGCTGGGCCTCGGCCCCGCGACCCGCGCACGGCGTGCGTCCCGGGGGTCAGAACTGGAAGTAGATGAAGTCGGCCGTGCCCGCATACAGGGTGGCAATGGCGTACACCATCCCCGCAGCCAGCACCGCGCGCCACGCCGGTCCGGGCTCGGCGACGAACCGGCGCTCGCGCAGCCACGCGTGGGCGTGAATGGCCGCAATCGGCAGCAGGAAGGCGGCCCCGACCAGTTCCATCGTGCCCGGCCCCCAGCCGTCCAGCGCGGCGATGTTGCCCAGCACCTGGCCGGCTTCCTCGAGTGTGCGGCTGCGGAAGTACACCCACGCCACGAGGACGACGCCCTGGACGACCCCGAACCAGGCCAGCCGGACCGGCCAGACGCCCGCCCACCCGCCGGTCCGGTGCAGGCCGGCCAGGCGCTCGATGGCCAGGGCCGCGCCGTGGATGGCGCCCCACACGATGAACGTATAGGCGGCCCCGTGCCAGAGACCGCCGAGGAGCATCACGATCAGCAGGTTCACGTAGGTGCGCACGCGGCCACGGCGATTGCCGCCGAGCGAGACGTAGAGGTAGTCGCGCAGCCAGCGCGAGAGCGTGATGTGCCAGCGCTCCCAGAAGTTCTTGAACGACGAGGCGAGGTAGGGGGCGTCGAAGTTCACGGGCAGCCGGAATCCGAGGAGGTAGGCGGTGCCGCGGGCGATGTGCGAGTACGCGGCGAAATCGGCGTAGATCTGTCCGGCGAACATCAGCGCCATCCAGAGCGCGAACCCGGCCTCGGCCTCGGGGCTGGCCGCCCGCTCCCAATGCTCGTCGACGTACACCGCCAGGTTGTCGGCGCAGACCATCTTCAGGAAGAAGCCGAGGACGATGAGCCACGCGCCCTCATAGGCGACGCGCGCCCGGAGCCGTCTCGGCCTGGGCAGCTGCGGCAGGAACTCCACCGCGCGCACGATCGGGCCGGCCACCAACTGCGGGAAGAAGCTGATGAAGAGGAAGAAGGGCCAGAAGCGCCGGACGGGCGCCAGCACGCCCCGGTAGACGTCGATGGTGTAGGACATCGACTGGAAGGTGTAGAAGCTGATGCCCATCGGCAGCGCCAGCGCGAACTCGGCCGGCACCGACGCCGGCAGCGCGTCGCCCGCGACGTCGCGGATCACGTCGAGGAAGAAGCCCGTGTACTTGAAGAAGGCCAGGAGCCCGAGGTTGGTACCGAGGGACAGGGCGAGGATGGCGCGGCGGCTCGCGCGGGCGGACGCGGGCAGGCGGCCGAGCGCCAGGCCCGCCCAGAAGTCGATGATGGCG
>JAWKHU010000075.1:0-43369 GCA_041394685.1 Vicinamibacterales bacterium | reverse complement strand
GCGTAGGCGCGATCGAAGAGGTTGAGCACGGCGACCCGCACGCGGAGGCCGCCACCGGCGGTCAGCGGCACCGTTCCCATGAGGGAGACGACCGTGCGCGGCTTCACCCGGCCCCGCCCGAAGTCCACCAGCGAGGCGCCGGGCCGGTCGGCGAGTTCGCCCGCCTCGTCGTCGTCACGCTGGATGGGCGTGCCGCTCTCGTAGCGCGCGGTCGCGGCCAGCGACAGCCCCGAGGCCGGCAGCGTCCACGTCAGGCCCGACGCCAGCGCAGCGCGCTGGTCGTGGTCGGGCGTGAACTCGTCGCCGGCGCCGATGTCGCCCACCTCGTCCTCGAGGAACACGCCGCCGGTGATGGGCCCGGTCTGAACGACCTTGGCCAGCGAGACGCTCGCATACCCCGACCAGTGACGCCACCGCGGGGCTTCGACGCGCAGGTCGAATCCCTGCGCGCGTCCCCGCGCGACGGCGTTGGGAAAGATGATCGTCGTGCCCGCGAACACGTTGGGGTCCGCGGCTTCGCGAATCCAGCGGCGCCAATAGGCGGCGTCGACGCGCCAGCGGGCGAAGCGGCGCTCCATGCCCGCCTCGAACGACCACTGACGCTCGGGTTCCAGGTCGGCCCCGCCGCCCTCGTCCCCGTCGGCGGCGAACGGCGAGAGCGCGCGCGCCTGCGCCGATGACGACAGCAGCAGATACTCCGGCTGCGGCGGCTGGAAGAACCGGCTGACCGAACCGCGGAGAACGGTGGCGTCGCCGAGCCGGTACGACAGGCCCGCGCGGGGGCTCCACTGGTGGCGGCGGAGCAGCCAGGTGCTGTGGTCGAAGCGGAGTCCGGCGCCGATCGACAGCGCGTCGGTCGCCTGCCAGGCGTCCTGCGCGTAGAACGACACCAGTGACGGCCGCCGCCGATCGGCGAAGTGGAACGGATTGTTCTCGTCGAACGCCCTGGCGGTTTCGCTGAGACCGGCTTCCCCGGCCTCGTCATCGTCGGTCACGTAGAAGCGGAACGTCTCGTCGAGCTTCACGGCCTGTGCTTCGAGCCCCGCCTTGAGGGTGTGGGCGCCGCGCTGGTGCGTGACCGAGGCGATCCCGCCGGAGCGGGTGAGGCGCCGGTCGGCGTCCGCGGAGAGCGGCAGGTCGTTGGGGCTGCCGCGGAGCCCGGACGTGCCGCGCCGGAGGTAGGCGGTCAGGTGGGACACCGTCCGGTCCGACCAGACGCGCTGCCAGGAGACGTCGCCGAAGGCGGAGGCGACGTGCTGCTCCTGCGCCTGGTTCGCCTCCTCCTGCTCCTCGGTGTTCGGGACGTCGTAGACGGAGCGGCCGCCGCCGAATCCCACGCGCACGCGGTCCCTGCCGGTCGGCTGATAGGCGAGCGCGCCGGACAGCGATCCCGCGGCCCCTGCGTTGTGCAGGTTGTCGGGGTGTACCGGATCGAGGAAGCGATCGCTGCGCTGAACACTGCCGCCCAGGCGCGCATCGATCGTGGGCGTGAGGGGACCGCCGGCCACCGCGCCGCCGTCGACGGTGGCGAAACTGCTGACCGCCACGTCCGCGCCGGCCGTCCAGTCCGGCGCGCCGTCCGCCGACCGCAGTTCGACGATGCCGCCGGACTTGTAGCCGAACTCGGGAGGCACGTAGCCCGTGAGGACGTTGAGCGTGGCCATGCCGGAGACGTCCGGTGCGATGCCGTTCAACGCATCGAGCCGTTCGTACACGGGCACCCCGTCGATGACGAACAGGACGCCGTCGTCAACGCCGCGCGTGTGCAGCAGGCCGTTGTCCTCGGTGGACCAGCCGGGCAGCGTGGCGAGCGCGTCCTGCAGGGCGCGGCCGCGGATGCGTGCCGGCACCGTGGCCAGGGTGGCGCCGCCGATGGACACCACGGTCGAGGGCGTGGCCGGGCGGGCGTCCACCTGGACGACTTCCGCGAGAGCCGGCGGCAGCCGGACGGTCACCTCGAGGGGGAGCGCAGCGTCGATGGTCAGGGGAAGGTGCACCGGGGCTCCGCCCGCGGTGGACGTCCGGACGATGAAGCGGCCGGGCGGCAGGTTCGTGAACACGAAGCGCCCGTCGGCGTCGGTCACGCTTGATCGGACGACGGCGCCGAGCGGGTCGACGAGGCTGACTGCCGTGTCCCTGACGGGGCGGCCCGCGTCGTCCACGACCGTCCCCCTTGCGATAGTGGTCTGCGCCTGGCAGGGGGCCGGTCCGGCGACGAGAAGGACCAGCATGAGCACACAGGTCCCGCGCATGCGCGAATCATAGCGCGGGGGTGGAACGGCTGGATCGTCAGCGGGATGGGGCCATCGGCCGGGGGGCTCAGCCAGGATGCCCATCCCATGCGCCAGAGCCATGAACGACGTCACACGGCTGTTCGAGCGCCGGACGCGGGTGACGGGCGGACGCGCAGTTTCGATATGATGCTGCGCGTAGTTCGCGGGTGCGATACGTCATCCGCATCATCGTGAGGTCAGAAACGTGGCAGCGGACATGTTCAGTCTCGATGGCAAGGTGGTAGCGGTGGTCGGTGCCGGCGGCGGCATCGGCGAGGCCGTGGCGGTGGCGGCTGGCGCGCAGGGCGCGCACGTGGCGTGCTTCGACATCAACGAGGCCAACGCCGCGGCGACGGCCGCAAAGATTACGGCCGCGGGCGGCAAGGCCGACGCCGCGGTGATGGATCTGGGAGACGAGGCGCAGATTTCCTCCGGCCTGACGGGCGTGGCCAGCGCCCACGGGCGGCTCGACGGGCTGGTGTGCACGCCGGCCATCAACGTCCGGAAGCCGATCCTGCAGTCACGCTGGCCGAGTTCGACAAGGTCGTGGACCTCAACCTGCGGGGAAACTTCGCGGCGTTGATGACGGCGGGGAAGATCATGACGGCCCAGAAGTCGGGCAGCATCGTGCTCTTCTCGTCGATCCGCTCGATCGTCACCGAGCCGGGGCAGTCCGTGTACTCGATGACGAAGGCCGGCATCCTGCAGCTCGCCAAGACGGCCGCGACCGAGTGGGCGACGCTGGGCGTGCGCGTGAACGCGGTCGGCCCGGGCGTCATCGAGACGCCGCTGACGGCGCCGATCAAGAGCCAGCCTGACTGGTACAACGCCTACGCGATGAAGAACCCGATGAACCGCTGGGGGCAGCCGTCGGAGATGGCGGGACCCACGGTGTTCCTGCTGTCTGACGCGGCCAGCTACGTCACCGGCACCATCATCTACGCCGACGGCGGGTGGCTGGCGGCCGACGGGCGCTTCACCCCGCCGGGCATGTAGGCGATGGCCGCGAGGCATCGCCTGGCCGTCATCCCCGGTGACGGCATCGGGCGGGAGGTGACCCCTGCCGCCCTGCGTGTCGTCGACGCCGTCGCGCGACGCGCGGGGCTCACGCTGGACGTCGTCGAGTATCCCTGGGGCTGCGACTACTACCGCGAGACGGGCCGGATGATGGCCGCAGACGGGCTCGACCGCCTGCGCGAGGCCGATGCCATCTATCTCGGGGCCATCGGGCACCCGTCGGTGCCGGACCACGTCTCGGTGTGGGAGCTCATCCTCCCGATTCGCCAGCGGTTCGAGCAGTACGTGAACCTGCGGCCCATGCGGCTCCTGCCGGGCGTGCCCGGACCGCTGGCCGGCCGCGGGCCTGCGGACGTGGACATGATCTGCATCCGCGAGAACAGCGAAGGCGAGTACGCGGGCCTGGGCGGGCGTCTCCACCGGGGGACGCCGCACGAAGTGGCGGAGCAGACGGGGTTGTTCACCCGACGCGGGATCGCGCGCATCGTGCGGTACGCGTTCGAGGTGGCCGCCGGCCGCCCGCGCCAGCTGCTGGCCAGCGCCACCAAGTCCAACGCCCTGCAGCACTCGATGGTGCTGTGGGACGAGGTCGTGGACGAGGTCGCCACGGCGTTTCCCGACGTGACCGTCCGCCGCTACCACGTCGACGCGCTGGCGGCGCGCATGGTCACGCATCCCGAGACCATCGACGTCGTCGTCGCCTCGAACCTCTTCGGCGACATCCTCACCGACCTGGGCGCCGCGGTTTCGGGCAGCTCGGGCGTGGCGCCGGGCGCGAACCTGAATCCCGAGCGCACCGCGCCGTCGATGTTCGAGCCCATCCACGGCTCGGCGCCCGACATTGCCGGTACCGGCGTGGCGAATCCGATTGGGGCCATCTGGGCGGCGGCGCTCATGCTCGACCACCTCGGGCATCGAGACCTGCACGACGTCGTCGTCGGTGCGATCGAACGCGTGCTCGCGCGAGGTGAGGTTCGGACTCCGGATCTGGGCGGGCGTCACGGCACGTCGGACATGGCCGACGCTGTGGCCGAGGAAGCCGCCGCGGGCTAGGGGTGGATGACACGCCGCGGCGATGCGGCGGTGATAGTGTGAACGGCGCATTTGTCTTGCATGAAGTTGGCGAGAAGGAGGTCGGAGCGATGAAGCGTGTGTTCTCCCTGACAGCCGCCGTCGTGGCCATGCTGCTGGTGCCGGTCCTGGCGCTCGCGCAGGCCACCGGCCAGATTTCCGGTGTCGTCACCGATGCATCGGGCGGCGTGCTGCCCGGCGTGACGATCGAGGTCACCAACACCGCCACGGGTGTCGTGCGCACGTCGGTGACCGATGCCGACGGGGGATACAGCGTGCCCCTGCTGCAGCCCGGCGACTACGACGTGCGCGCCTCGCTCTCGGGGTTCCGCACGGTGGTCCGCGAGGGCGTCCGCGTCACGGTGACGGAAACCTCCCGCGTCCTGTTCGAGCTGGGCCTGGGCCAGCTCACCGAGACGATTACGGTGCGGGCCGAGGCGACGCTGGTCGAAACCAGCAACGCCACGCACGGCATCGTCATCGACGAGCAGAAGGTCGTGGACCTGCCGCTGAACGGGCGCAACTTCACCCAGCTGGGTACGTTGATCCCGGGCGTCGTCGCGCCGCCCTCCGGCCTCGGCGGGCAGTCGGGCGACGCCACGCCGGGTGGATTCGGCAACGTGACGGGCGGGTTCAACGTCAACGGCATGCGCAACCAGTCGAACAACTTCCTGCTCGACGGCGCGACCAACAACGACACCTTCAACACCGGGTTCGTGCTCCGCCCGCCGCCGGACGCCATCGAGGAGTTCAAGATCCTCACGCACGCGTTCGGAGCGGAGTATGGGCGGAGCGCCGGCTCGGTCGTCAACGTCGTGACCAAGTCCGGGACCAACCGCGTGTCGGGCTCGGCCTGGAGTTCAACCGCGACGATGCCTTGCAGGCGCGCAACTACTTTGCCCCGGACGACCAGCCCAAGCCGCAGCTGAAGCAGAACCAGTTCGGCGCCGCCGTCGGGTTCCCCATCGTCCAGAACAAGCTGTTCGGCTTCGGCTACTACGACGGGTTCCGCAACCAGGCGGGCATCACGCAGAACATCGTGGTGCTGTCCGAGGCGCAGCGGCGCGGCGACTTCTCCGGCCTCTCCGGCGTCATCCGCGACCCGCTGACGGGCCTGCCGTTCCCCGGCAACGTCATTCCGGCCAACCGCCTGTCGCCCGTGGCGCAGCAGTTCATCCAGGACTTCGTGCCGCTGCCCAACTCGCCCGGCAACCGCTACATCGTCTCGCCGACGGTAGAGGACAATCGCGACCAGATTGGCCTGCGCATGGACTACCAGATGTCCGAGAAGCAGTCGGTCATCGCGCGCTACATGCGGTCGCACAACCAGAAGGTGACGCCGCGGACGGTGCAGCCGGCCGACCAGCTCGAGAAGGCCACGCTGCAGGACTTCATGGGCGCGCACACCTATCTCTTCAGCTCCAATGCCATCAACACGGCGCGCTTCTCGGTGAACCGCATCTTCGCCAACCCCGCGGTCACCAGCGGCCTCACCAACGCCGAGTACGGCATCAACCTGCCGAACACCAACCCGCTGGCCGTCGGCCTGCCGTCGATCGGCGTGACCGGGTTCTTCACACTGGGTGACCCGGCGCAGCCCTTCGTGCAGCGGGTCAACCACGTGTGGCAGTTCACCGATGACTTCACCTGGGTCAAGGGCCGCCACCAGCTCAAGTTCGGCGTGGACATCCGCCGCGAGGCCATGAACATCGCGTTCATCAACCGGCCGAACGGCAACATGACGTTCAACGGCAACATCACCGGCAACGCCGCCGCCGACTTCCTGATCGGCTCGGCCGCGCAGGTGCGCGCCACCACGACGCAGGCCATCCAGGACGGTGCTGGCTGGCTCTACGCGGGCTTCGTGCAGGACGAGTTCCGCGTGTCCGATCACTTCACGCTGAACCTGGGCCTGCGCTACGAGCTGCCCCTGCCGTTCGAGGACAAGAACGACGCGATCACGGGCTTCGTCACGGGCGTGCAGTCGCAGGTGTATCCCGCCGCGCCCGCCGGTCTCGTCTACCCCGGCGACCCCGGCATCCCCCGTGGCATCGTGCCGACCGACAAGAACAACTTCGCGCCGCGCCTGTCGGCGACCTGGGACCCGTTCGGTGACGGGCGCACGAGCGTGCGTGGCGCGTTCGGCGTGTTCTACGACGCGCTGGCGGGCCAGGGCGACTTCTTCCAGAGCGGCGTGCTCTCGCCGCCGTTCACCCCCCTGGTCGAGCTGAACACGCCGACCGTGATTCCGCTGGACGATCCCCTGCTCGCCGTCGCCGGTCCGCCGAACCTGTTCCCGCCCGCGCTGACGATCATCGGCTGGGGCGACCAGTTCGAGTCGCCGTACGCGTATCACTACAACCTCGGCGTGCAGCGGCAGCTCACGAGCCGCCTCGGGGCGGAGGTGGCCTACGTCGGGTCGCGCGGCTTCAAGCTCCCGATCTTCATGGAGATCAACCCGGGTGTGTACACGCCGGGGCAGACCGCACGCGGCGCGCGCGTCATGCCCGCCTACGCGCTGGTACGGCCGACCTTCTCGGCGGCGGAGTCCTGGTACAAGTCGTTCCAGACCAGCCTGCGCATGCTGCCGACGCGCGGCTTCAACATGCTGGCGTCCTACACCTGGGCACACGCCGAGGATCACGTGTCGGGCCTCAACATCGGCGGCGAGTCGCGCCCGGTGCTGTCGGTGACGCAGGGCGACGAGGCGAGCCTCGACCGGGCGCTGTCCTTCGAGAAGGGCGACGCCCTCTTCGACGTGCGGCACCGCTTCGTCCTGAGCTTCGGCTACGAGCTGCCGCGCTTCGAGGACCAGGGCGCGATGATGAAGTACATCGCCGGCGGCTGGCAGGTGAACGGCATCTACCAGGCGCAGACGGGCTTCCCGCTCACCGTGGTGGATCCGGTGCTCGACATCCGCTATCTCACGAACCGTCCCGACGTGACCTGCGATCCGAACAGCGGACCGCAGACCGTCGACCAGTACTTCGACACGAGCTGCTTCACGCGCCGCTCGCTGGCCGAGACCGGTGAGCGCCCGGGCAACGCGGGCCGCAACACCGTGCGCGGTCCCGGGTTCCAGCGCACGGACCTGTCCGTGTTCAAGAACTTCGACTTCGCGTCCCACCACCGCGTCCAGGTGCGGCTGGAGATGTTCAACCTGTTCAACCAGAACCGCTTCCTGCAGCCGGGCAACCAGGTGGGCACCGCGAACTTCGGGGTGATCACGGCGGCGGAAGACGGCCGTATCATCCAGCTGGGGCTTCGCTACACGTTCTGAGCGGGCCGTGAACCGACGCACGTTCCTGCAGCGCGCGGCCGGCAGCCTCGGGGCTGCCGCCGCGCCCCTTCACCACGGCGTCTTCGGACAGGCGCCGGCGGTGGTCACCGCCGATCGGCAGCGCCCGCGGGTGGACTACGGCGTGGCGGCCGGCGATCCCGCCTCGGGCCGCGCGCTCGTCTGGGCACACGCCGATCGCCCGTCCCGCCTCGTCGTCGAGTACGCGACCTCCGACACCTTCGCCGCCGCGCGGCGGGTGCGGGGCCCGCTGGCCACCCCGGACACGGGCCTCACGGCCCGCGTCGCCCTCGACGGCCTCGCGCCGGGCCAGGACGTGTTCTACCGCGTCCGCTTCGAGGACCCCGACGATCCGCGCATCCTCAGCGCGCCCGAGACCGGGCACTTCAGGACCGCGCCCGTCGCAGGCCGTCCCGTCCGGCTCGCCTGGTCGGCGGACACGTGCGGCCAGGGATGGGGTATCGATACCGCCCGTGGCGGCATGGGTCTCTTCCGCACGATGCGCGAGGCCGAGCCGGACCTCTTCCTCAACCTCGGGGACACCATCTACGCCGACCAGCCGCTGCGCGAGACCGTCACCCTCGACGATGGGGGGGTGTGGCGGAACCTGATGACGCCTGCCAAGGCGAAGGTGGCGGAAACGCTGGACGAGTTCCGGGGCGCACACCTGTACAACCGCCTCGACGAGCACTACCGGCGCTTTGCCGCGGAGGTCGGCCAAGTGACGCTCTGGGACGACCACGAGGTCCGCGACAACTGGTATCCGACGCAGGTGCTGGGCGCGCGCGCCCCCTACGAGGAGAAGCGCGTGTCGGTGCTCGCCGCCCGCGCGCGGCGGGCGTTCCTCGAGCACTACCCGGTCTCGCTCGATGCGGGCGCGGACACCCGCATCTACCGCACCGTGCCGTTCGGGCCGCTCGTGGAGGTGTTCGCCCTCGACATGCGCAGCTACCGCGGCGCCAACAGCGCCAACCTGCAGGAGGCCCCGAGCCCGGAGACGGCGTTCATGGGGTCGGCGCAGGTGCAGTGGCTTGCCGACGCGCTGGCGCGCTCGTCGGCCACGTGGAAGGTCATCGCGGCCGACATGCCGCTGGGCCTCGTCGTCGGGCACCAGGAAGGGTTCCATGAAGCCGTGGCCAACGGCGACGCCGGGCCGCCGCGCGGTCGCGAACTGGAGATTGCGGGGCTGCTGCGCACCCTGAAGCAGCGGGGCGTGCGGAACGTCATCTGGATCACGGCGGACGTCCACTACTGCGCGGCGCACCACTACGATCCCGCGCGGGCGTCGGTGGGTGACTTCGACCCCTTCTGGGAGTTCGTGGCGGGACCGGCCCATGCCGGCACGTTCGCCCCCGTGCCGCTCGACGGCACCTTCGGACCCGAGGTCCGCTTCTCGGGGGTGCCACCCGACCTGCCGCCCAACCGGCCGCCCAGCGCCGGCCTGCAGTTCTTCGGCCTCATCGAGGCAGAGCCCCGGACGCGCGTCCTGACGGTGTCGCTGGCCAACTCCGCCGGCACGCGAATCTTCACGACGAATCTCGAGCCGGCGCTGCGGTCGGTAGGCGTCGTCGTTCGCCAGGTAAACCACGAAGGGCACGAAGCCTGTCTCGTCGCTGCCCACGAAGGGGACGAAGGGGGAAGAGGGACAGCGTCGGGCGTAGGATTGCGCCGAGCCGCGGCGGATCTCAAATCCCGCAAGCCCTCAGGCCCGCAAGCCTGCAAGTCGGCAAGTCGGCAAGTCCGCGCCAGCCACACAAACACACCACGAAGGGCACGAAGGGGCCTCGTCGCTGCGCACGAAGGGGTCGAAGGGAGGTACGGCGTCCGGTGCAGAGATCCCGCAGGCCCCCAAGCCTCCAAGCCCGCAAGCCCGCAGGCCCGTAAGCCTCCAAGCCCCCAAGCCCCCAAGCCTACAAGCCTGCAAACCCTCGAGCCCAAGTCCCAGGCCCCAAGCCCCCTTCGCCATGTTTTCGTGTAGCATCGACTACACGCGATTGCCCATGGCGGCCGAGATCAGTTCCCACGTGCCCGCGCTCCGCGCCGTCGAGCGGAAGGAAGTGGCCCTGCGAGGGGCCCTGGAGGTCCTGGCGCCGGGCGCGCCCGGCGAGCGCCCCGACACCCCCGACGGGATCGTCACGGCCGTCCGCCGGATTCCGGCCACCGAGGCCGCGTACGCGCCGTTCCCGATCGGCCTGGATCGGCGCCTCGTGGACGCGCTGGCAGCTCGCGGCGCGCGGCAGCTCTACAGCCATCAGGCCGAGGCCTTCGCCCACGTCGCTGCGGGCCGCCACATCGTCGTCACCACGCCGACGGCGTCCGGCAAGACGCTCTGCTACAACCTGCCCGTCCTCGACACGATCCTGAAGGACCCGGCGGCACGCGCGCTGTACCTGTTCCCGACCAAGGCGCTGGCCCAGGATCAGATGGCCGAGCTGCATGAGCTCTCCTCGGCGATCGCCGAGGCTGGGGGCGAGAAGGTGGGCGTGCACACCTACGACGGCGATACGCCGCAGGATGCGCGCCGCACCATTCGCACCCGGGCACACGTCGTGCTCAGCAACCCCGACATGCTCCACTCGGGCATCCTGCCCCACCACCCGAAGTGGGCAAAGCTGTTCGAGAACCTGCGCTTCATCGTCATCGACGAGCTGCACGCGTATCGGGGAGTCTTCGGCAGCCACCTGGCCAACGTGCTCCGGCGCGTCCGGCGGATCTGCCGGCACTACGGTTCCGATCCGCAGGTCATCTGCTCGTCGGCGACGATCGCAAACCCGGCCGAGCTGGCCGAGCGCCTGTGCGAGCGGCCGTTCGCGCTGGTCGAGCGGAGCGGCGCGCCTCGCGGCGAGAAGTTCTTCGTCTTCGTCAACCCGCCCGTGGTGAACCGGGAGCTGGGCATCCGCCGCAGCTACCTGAACGAGGCCCGCCGCGTGGCAGGAGAGTTCCTCCGGCGGCAGCTGCAGGTCATCCTGTTCGCGCAGAGCCGGCTGGCGACCGAGATCCTGACCACCTACCTCAAGGACGACTTCGAGGACGTTCCCGGCATGCCCGAGAAGATCCGCGGGTACCGCGGCGAATTCCGCTGCGGCGCCGCGAGATCGAGAAGGGCCTGCGCGACGGGCAGGTGCGCGGCGTGGTTTCGACCAACGCGCTCGAACTGGGCATCGACATCGGCGCCCTGGACGTGTCGGTCATGGCGGGCTACCCGGGCACGATCGCCGCCACATGGCAGCGCGCGGGCCGCGCGGGCCGCCGCGCCGCGCGTTCGGCCGCCGTGATGGTGGCGTCGAGCGCGCCGGTGGACCAGTTCGTCGTCCGCCACCCCTCGTACTTCTTCGACGCGTCGCCCGAGCACGCGCTGGTCAACCCCGACAACCTCAACGTGCTCGTCAACCACGTGAAGTGCGCGGCGTTCGAGCTGCCGTTCACGACGGTGGAGGAGTACGGGCGCGTCAACGTGCAGGAGGTCCTCGGCGTCCTCCAGGAGGCCGGCCTCGTGCACCTGTCCGGTACCGACCCCGAGGACGAGACGGCGGGCCAGTGGCACTGGACGAGCGAGTCCTATCCCGCGGACGCGGTGAGCCTGCGCTCGGTCTCCTCGGACAACTTCGTCGTCGTGGATCAGACGGGCGAGCCGAAGGTGATTGCCGAGACCGACTTCACCAGCGCGTTGTCCATGCTCCATCCCAAGGCCATCTACATCGTCGAGGGACGGCTCTTCCAGGTGGAGCGGCTGGATTTCGAGGGACGCAAGGCCTACGTCCGCTCCGTCGACTGCGACTACTACACCACCGCGATCGACTACACGCGCGTGACGATCCTCGACGAGTTCGGGTGTGATGCCGAGCAGGTCGCGCACCACGGCGAGGTGCACGTCGTGTCGCGCGTGGTCGGGTTCAAGAAGATCAAGTTCCACACGAACGAGAACGTCGGCTCCGGCGAGTTGGACCTGCCGGAACAGCAGATGCACACGACGTCGTACTGGCTGGAGGTGCCCGCGCCGGTGATGGCGGCGCTGCCGTACGCGATCGACGATCGCCGGGACGGCGTGCGCGGCATGGCCTACGCGATGAAGAACGTCGCGCAGCTGCTGTTGATGTGCGATCAGCGCGACGTGGGCCTGTCGGTCAATGCCGGCGACGAGCCGGAGCGCCACGGCGTGACGCCGGGAGCATCCGCGCTGGTCGACGCGCCGCGCATCTTCCTCTACGACGCGTACCCGGGAGGCATCGGCTTCAGCCAGCCGTTGTTCGGCATGCACGCCGAGCTGCTGGCCCGGACCCGTGCGCTCATCGATGGTTGCGGCTGCGAGCACGGCTGCCCGACCTGCGTGGGCCCGGTCGGGGAGACGGGGCCGCTGGCCAAGCAGGTTGCGCTGCGGCTGCTTCAGTACCTCGGGGCCGCGGAGCCGGTCCCCCGTCTCGAGCCTGGAGCGTCGCGGCGGCTCGATCACCCCTCCCTGGCGCAGATCGCTGACGCCCCGGACACATCCGCCGGGCAGATGGCCGCCCGCGTCGCGGCCTCCGACGACGAGGCGCCGTTCTAGGCCGTGAGTACGCTCAGCGATCGACTGCGCGGCATCGTGGGCGGGGCCATCCCGCGCGTGTCGGCGGATGTGGGCGCCGCTCCGGCGCCGGTCACTCCCGGTGTGCGGTTGGCGGAGTCGGCCCTGCGCGAGGCGGCCTCCACCCTGGGTGGACGACTGTCCCCGCACGCGTTCGGCGCCACGGTCGTGGTCGAGCGGCGCTACGAAGCCGCCGAGCGCTACGGGCGCACGACCATTGGCGACATTGCGGGCGTGATTCGCGACGGGCGCGAGGCCCTGGCGGTGCTGACGCGCGCCTGGCCCACGCGACACGGCGAGGCCGGCTCGCCGGTCGTCTCGGCTGCCGACCTGTGGTTCCTGGACCTCGAGACGACGGGCCTGGCCGGCGGCGCGGGCACGCAGGCGTTTCTCGTCGGCTGCGCGCATCTCGACGGCGACGGCGTGCAGGTCACCCAGTTCCTGCTGCCGGGTTTCGAGCACGAACGCGCTGTCCTCGCCGAGGTGGCCGGGTGGGCCGCGGACCGGGCGCGATCGTGTCGTTCAACGGCAAGTCGTTCGACGTGCCGCTCATCGAGACCCGGCACCTGTTCCACCGGGTGGCCTTCCCGCTCGAGGGCGCGGCACATGTCGACATGCTGCACCCCGCACGGCGCCTGTGGCGGCGCGCGGCGCCCTCGCCGGCAGCCTCGACACGAGCTGCTCACTGGGAACCCTCGAGCGGACGCTCGCCGGGGTGCAGCGGGTGGGTGACGTGCCGGGGTTCGAGATCCCGTCGCGCTACTTCCAGTTCATCCGCGACGGGGACGCGCGGCCGCTGGAGGCCGCTGGAGCACAACCGGCTCGACCTCGTCTCGCTGGCGCTGGTGCTGGCCCGCGCCCTCACCCTCATCACCGGCGGCCCGTCAGCCGCCCGTGACGCCTACGAGTGCCTGGGACTGGCGCGGCTGTACGACAGGGCCGGACGGCCCGACGATGCGGACGTGGCGCATGAGGCGGCTATCGGTCGTCTCGGCCGGATCGGGCGGGATGCCGACACGTGCGCGGACGCGCTCCGCCGGCTGGCCTGGTGCCGGCGCCGTGCGGGACGGTTGGCGGACGCCGCCGACGCCCGCAGCGCCTCGGTGGCCTGTCGGGATGTCCGGGTGCGCTCCGGCGGAGGCCGTCGAGGCCCGGCCATCCACCACGAACACCGGGTGCGAGACCTCGACGTGGCGCGAGCCCATGCCGAGGCCCTGATCGCGGATGAGAGTGGGGGACGATGGCGCGAGGCGGCCGAACACCGGCTGCGCCGTATCGAGCGGAAGCTGGAGAGCCGGCGGACCCAGTCCGCAATGCTCTGGCCCGAGGGATGAGCATCCCCCGGGCCGGCAGTGCGTCGAGCGGCGGTTCCCGCTAGTTCGTCTTCTTGGCGGCGGCCTTCTTGGCCCTGGCTTCCTTGTCCGCCGCCTTCCGCGCCTCGACCGTCTGGGCGCCGAACTTCTTGGTGAACCGGTCCACACGGCCCTCGGTATCGATCAGCTTCTGGCGGCCCGTGAAGAACGGGTGGCAGTTGGAGCAGATCTCGAGGTGCAGGTCCTTCTTCGTCGAGCGGGTCTTCCACGCGGCGCCGCAGGCGCAGTGGACGTCGACCTCGTGGTACTCGGGATGAATGCCAGCCTTCATGGTGCAGTCCTCTTCTGCCGGATCCGGGACTCGTGGTGGCGGGCGCCGCCTATGGTCCGCTTTCCGGCGGGTTATGCAAGCTTCCCAGTATACCACCCGGCGGCAGTCGGACTGCCGACGCCCTCGGGAGCGGCTGAGGTAACGTGAGGGCCGTCGTGAGCCCAGCTCGCCGCGCGTTCCGCGTCCGCCTCGCCGTGCTGGTGCTCGTCGGCGGCGTGGCGGCTGGCCTGGCCTGGGCAGCATGGAACATGCGGGACCGCGCACCCGGCGCGGCGTTCAGCCTGGACGTCCGGCCGGGACAGGCGGCGCCGGGGGCCTGCGCGCGGGTTCGGGCGCCGGACGATCAACCCGACCTGTCGCGGCCCGTCTGGCTGGCGGGGTTCGCGCGCGGCCGCGCTGCCACGGGCATCCACGACGACCTGGAGGCCGTGGCGCTCGTCATCGACGACGGCGAGCACCGGTTGGGCATCGTGGCGGTCGATGCGATCGGCGTGTTCCACGACCAGGTCGTGGCCATCCGTGCGCGCGTGCCGGCGTCCGCCCGCCTCGACTACGTGGTCGTCGCCGCCACCCACGACCACTCGGCGCCCGACCTGATGGGCATCTGGGGGCCGGGTGACGTGCGGAGCGGCTACGACGAGTCCTATCGGGCGCTCGTTGTCGACGGCGCCGCCGGCGCGCTGGCAGACGCGGCGGCCGCGCTGACCCCGTCGGTGGTGTCCTTCGCCGAGGTGCCGCTGGAGCCGCAAGGCCTGGTGGCCGACTCGCGGGACCCGCAGGTGTTCGACGCCACGATGCGCCTCATGCACTTCGCCGCGCCGGACGGCCGCACGCTCGGCACGCTCGTCAACTGGGCCGATCACCCGGAAACGCCGTGGTCGGCCAACACGGAGATCACCGCCGACTTTCCCGGTTACCTGCGCCGGGCACTGGAGCACGGCGTGTCCGACGCGCGCGGCGGCGCCGTGCCCGGCCTCGGCGGCACGCACGTCTACGTCAACGGCGCCATCGGCGGCCTGATGACGACGAACCCCGAGACCGAGGTCACCGATCCGTTCACGGGACGGACCTACGGCCCGCCGTCCCACGAGAAGGCGGAGGCGCTGGGCCGGAGCCTGGCGCGCGTCGTCTTCGATGCCGTGGCCGGCGGGGGCGCCAGCGTGCAGGACGCTCCGCGGCTGTCGATCTCCGCGCACACGCTGGACCTGCAAGTGGACAATCCGCTGTTCACGCTGGGCATCGCGCTCGGCGTGTTCGGCCGCGGCCAGCCGCGGTGGGGGCACATCCGCAGCGAAGTGGCGGTCGTGACGTTCGGCGATGCCAGCATCGCCTGCGTGCCGGGCGAGCTGTACCCCGAGATCGCCAACGGGGGTATCGTCAGGCCCGCGGGCGCGGACTTCGCCGTCGAACCCGTCGAGGTGCCGCCGCTGCGGGCGCTCATGCCGCGGCGCTTCCGGTTCCTGTTCGGCCTGGCCAACGACGAGATCGGCTACATCATTCCGCGCTCGGAGTGGGACGACGAGCCGCCCTGGCTGTACGGTGCGCCCGAGCGGCACTACGGGGAGATCAACTCGCTGGGGCCCGACACCGGCCCCACTGTGCACCGCGCGCTCGCGGACCTGCTGCGCCGAGTGTCCGCGCTCACACCGTGAGCCGGCCCGGTTCCAGGGGTAGCCGCTGGCGGAGCCACTCGAGGCGATCGTCCGCCGTTCCCAGCGCGCGCAGCAACGGCAGCACCTCCCGCGCGCGGTCTCCGGCGAACGTCCAGTGATAGTGCACGTGCACGGGTGGACCGCTCAGTGCGCCGGTGAGCTGCCCGTCCATCCGCAGGTGCAGGGGTACGTTGTAGGTATCGGGATAGTGACGGACGCGGCTGGTGCGGCTCCAGATGGAGAGGGCGGCCGCGGCCTGGTTGGAGCCCCAGTACTCACTGGCCTCGGCACCGACGTAGCCCGTCGACGCGAACACGTTGACGTCACGTCCGCGCCACGGCCTGAGGCCCGCCGCCACCGAGCGTTCGAACAGTGAGGCCCACGCGCGGAGAACGCCGAGCTCGCGCCGCACGACTACGAGCCCGCCGTTGTAGGAGGCACGGATGCGCGCCAGCCGTCGGTCGTCTGGACGTAGGGCAGCCGGTCCAGCGCCACCGACTGCAGGTCGGCGAGCTGCTGCCAGTAGTCCTCGAACGGATCGTCCGGGCCCGACGTCGCGCTGCCCTTGGTGTCGGCCGGGCGTACCGCCACGTCGGCGTCGGCCGGCAGCTCCGGCTCGTCGAGGAAGACGGTGTCGCTGTCGAGGACCACGATCCACTCGGTCGCGGCGAGCGGCTCGGCCCACGCGGCGGCGAACACGCGATTGGCCGACCCGGTACCGGGGCAGACGAGGTTGAGCGGACGCTCGACGTAGTTCACCTGCAGGCGCTCCAGGGCGTATCGCACCTCCGCGCGCACCCGAGCCCGGCCGCGGCGCGACGGCCACGATCGGGGCGGTGCGCAGGCGGCCCGTCCACCGCCGGATGCTCTGGCAGAGCAGGAGCGCCTGCGGCGCGATCGCGTTGTCCTCGATGCACAGGACGAAGGTGGCCGACGGAGCGTCTGCCATCAGTCGGCCTTCGGCCCGCCGCCCTCGTGCTCGATGGCGGCGAAGAGTGGCGCTACGGCGTCGAAATCCACCGTCCAGCCGGCGGCCTCCGCCGCAAGGCCCATGACGCCGCCCTCACCGGAGAAGACGCCTCGTTCCGTGAGCAGCGCGGCGCCGCGCTCCCACGCCTCGAAGAAGCGCGCCTCGCGTCCGTCGCGGGTGACCGCGTAGCAGGTTTCATGACACCACGCCGCCCGGTCGAGCGCCGACGGCGGCAGGCCCAGTTCGGCGGTCAGCTCCTGGAAGGCCGGCAGCCGCCACGTTCCGCAGGTGGTCAGGTGCTCGGCGATGCTCCGGCGCACGTAGGGGTTCATCGCCCAGGCCCGGTGGAAAGGCGGCCGGCAGCGGGAGCGCGGTGATGCGCGAGTCCGCGTCCACGAGATCGCGGTGGCGAAGTCGTCGAGCGCGGCGCGCAGCGCGAAGCGCTTGTCGTGATACGCGGCCGCGCCCTGGCTGTTGCCGGTCGGGTCGAGCCGGGCGACGTAGTCGGCGGCCATCGGCCCGGTCGGCGTGTGCATGACGGCTCGGACCGGCAGGTCCGCGAAGTCCGCCACGTTGTCGGTGAGGACCACCCACGGCAACGCCGGCGGTGCGCGCACATCGCGTGCGCCCGCCTGCGGTACGGCGCGTGGATGGCGAGCGTGCACAGGCACACGCCCGACCCGATGGACTCGCTCACGGGGCGATCCATCGCCATTGTCCCGTGGACCACGGGAGCGCGTCCGGCAACGATGCCGCCACCGCCGCGACGACATCGGGCCACTTCTCCGCGTCGTAGTCGTCGCCCGACAACCAGCCTCCGGATCGGATTCGCGGTGCCCAGGCCGCGATGTCCGCGCGGACACTCTCGACGTCATGCCGCGCGTCGAGGTGCACCCAGTCGAGCGACCCCGGAGGAAAGAGCGCTGCCGCCGGGACCGACGCGGCGATGACGATGGTGATGGTGTCGGCGAGGCCGCAGGCGATGACGTGCCGGTGCAGCGCGCCGGCCAGGGTGCCTCCGCCCTCGCTCACCGCGGTGCCGTGATAATCCTTCTGGCGCGGGCCCTCGGGTCCGCTGCCGAGGCAGGTGTCGACGCCGATGAGCGTGATGTCGCGGGCGTTGTTCCGGACGATCTCACCCAGCGAGCAGATGCTGCGGCCGAGGAACAGTCCGACCTCGACGAAGCGGCTCCCGTCCGGAAAGTGGGCGACGGCCTCCACCTGCGCGTCGCGCCAGGTAAACCACCCGGGGATGTCGGACCAGTCCATCGATCCCTCCGCACAGGCCGGGTTCAGACGCGTGGCTGCTGCTGCGTCAGGCAGTGGATGGCGCCGAGGCCCCAGATGAGGGCGCGGCAATCCACGCCGACCACCTGGCGTTTCGGCAGGACCCGCTGGAGCGCGGCCAGCGCCGCGCGGTCGCGTGCCGGCTGGCCGAAGGTGGGCACGAGCAGGCCGCCGTTGACGAAGAGGAAGTTCATGTAGGTGGCGGGCAGGCGCTGGCCCTTGTAGACGACAGGCCGCGGCATGGGGATCTCGACGACCTCGAACGGGCGGTCCTCCTGATCCCGCGCGGATGCCAGCCGCCGCCGCGCGTCCTGCAGCACGGCGTAGTTCGGGTCGTCGCCGTCCGCTTCCATGCCAATCACGATCGTGCGCGCGTCAACGAAGCGGGCGAGATCGTCGATATGGCCGTCCGTGTCGTCTCCCTCGATGCCGTCGCCGAGCCACACGATGTGCGACTGGCCGTAGTAGTCCCGCAGGTACTGCTCGATCTCGGTCCTCGACAGACCCGGATTGCGATTGGGGTTGAGCAGGCACGACGTCGTGGTCAGCAGCGTGTCGGCGCCGTTGACGTCGATGGCGCCACCCTCCATGACGATGCCGGGATGGAAGACGCGCAGGCCGAGCGCCTCGGCCACCCGTGTCGGCACGGCGTCGTCCGCGTCGTACGGCGGGTACTTGCCGCCCCACGCGTTGTACCCCCAGTCGATTACGGCGGCCTCGCGCCGGCCGCCGCGCTCGCGCACCACGAAGGCGGGACCGTGATCCCGCGTCCAGCACTCGTTGGTCGGAATCAGGTGGAAGCGGATGCGGCCGAGCGGCACCTCGCGCACGTCCGGAGACGTCGCGCACGATCCGGCGATAGTTCTCGTTGGGGACGTTGAGGTGTGCGGGCTCGAAGCGCGCGATCGCGCGGATCACGTCGATGACGTCTTCGACGGACTCGTGATACCGGTCCGGGAACGAGATGCCCTCGGGACGAGGCCAGCTGATCCACGTCGCGGCGTGCCGCGCCCATTCAGGCGGGAAGACGAAGCCGAGCTGGCGGGGCGTCGTCGCTCGTCCGCCGCGGCGGGCGCGCCCGTGCGGTGGCGCGGGCATCAGTCGCTGAACCGGCGCGTGAGGTCGCCGTACGCGTCGATACGACGGTCGCGCAGGAACGGCCAGTGCGTGCGAGCTGAACTCCACGCGCGACAGGTCGCAGTCCACGACCATCACGTGCTCGCGTTCGACCGGCGCGCGCTTGACGATGGAACCGTCGGGAGCGGCGATGAACGACTGGCCCCAGAACTGGATGCCGTCCTTGTCCACCGGCTTGCCCTTCGGATCCGGGACGTGCTCGTGGCCGATCCGGTTGGCGGCACAGACATAAGCACCCGTTGGCCACCGCGTGGCTGCGCTGGATGAGTTCCCAGGAGTCGTGCTGCGCCTTGCCGTAGGCCTTCCGCTCCTTCGGGTGCCAGCCGATGGCGGTGGGGTAGAGGATCTCGCTCCCTTCAGCGCCGTGAGGCGCGCGCCCTCGGAAACCACTGGTCCCAGCACACGAGCACGCCGATCGTGCCCTGCGAGGTCTGCCATGAGCGGAAGCCGGTGTCGCCGGGCGTGAAGTAGAACTTCTCGTAGTAGAGCGGGTCGTCCGGGATGTGCATCTTCCGGTAGACGCCCATCAGACTGCCGTCGGCCTCGATGACCACTGCCGTGTTGTGGTACAGGCCCGACGCACGCTTCTCGAACAACGACGCGACGATGACGGCGCCGTAGGCGCGTGCGAGGCGGAGAGCGCTTCGGTGGATGGCCCCGGGATGGTTTCGGCCAGCGCGAAGAAGCGATGGTCCTCGACCTGACAGAAGTACTTCGACCGGAACAGCTCCTGCGTGCAGACGATGCGCGCGCCCTTCTTCAGCGCCCGCTCTGCAAGCTTCACCTGCCGGTCGAGATTGGCCACGGGATCGTCTCCGCAGGCCATCTGCGTGAGGCCGACACGGACCTGGCGGGTGCGAGCGGAAACGGCAGGGCGTGTGGGCATGGTGTGAGCCCCCAGTTATAGCACGCCCGTTTTGCGACGCCCTGCGGGCGGCGTGCCAGAATACCCGGAATGTCGCGACGCGGATGGCGCCACTGGCCAGCGCTGGCGGTGGCGCTTGCCGGCGCCGCGATGCTCGCGATGCTGGTGGCGGGCGGAACGCCCGTTGTGGGTGGACGAGGAGATGCTCGCCCTCAATGCCCGCTGGCGAACCCTCTCCGACCTGGCCGGCGCGCTCTGGCTGGATCAATCCGCGCCATGCGGGTGGCTCGTCC
The DNA here is from genome assembly GCA_041394685.1 of Vicinamibacterales bacterium. Lineage (GTDB taxonomy): Bacteria > Acidobacteriota > Vicinamibacteria > Vicinamibacterales > UBA2999 > VFZN01. The sequence continues at coordinate 23,301 of JAWKHU010000075.1, read as the reverse complement.
TCGAGCGGCTGGCGCTCCTGGCGTTCGGTCCGGACGAGCGCGCCGCCCGGGCGGTCCCGACACTGTTCGGGTTGGGCACGCTCGCCGCAGCGGTGTGGATCGGCCGGCGCTGGCTCGGCCCACTGGGCGCCGTCGTCCTCTCCGCCGCCTGCGCGACCGGCACGTGGCTGGTCTTCTTCACACTCGAGCTCAAGCACTACTCCGCGGATGCGTGTCTCGCGCTGCTGCTGCCCGCCATCGCGGCCTGGACGACCGAGGCGGATCGCGAGGACGCGCGCCGGTCGCGCGTTGCCGCGTTCTGGGGGATCGCGGCGGCCGGCCTCTGGTTCTCGAACGGGGCCGTGTTCGTGGCACCCGGATGCGCCGTGGTCGTCGTCTTCTCCGCATGGCGGCACGACGGCGTCCGGGGCGCGTCGCGTGCGGCCGCGTTCGGCGTGGTCTGGCTGGCGTCGCTGGGGCTCGACTACTGGTTCGTCCTGAGGCACGCCCTCGGCAACGCGTACCTCGCGAACTACTGGAGCTTCGCGTTCCCGCCGCCCGGCGGGGGGCTCTCCGGCGCCCTCGGCTGGATCCAGCACGTCGTCGCGACGTTTCCCGTCAAGCCCGGCGGGTCGGAGCTCTCGCCGCTGTTCTCGCTCCTGGTTGCCGCGGGCGTCATCCACGGCGTGCGTCGCGTCGGCGCGCTCGGTGCGGCCTATGCGCTGGTGCCTGCGGCGGCGATCGCGCTCGGTCTGCTCGGCATCGTGCCGCCGTTCGAGCGGCTCGGCATCTGGGTGGTCCCCGCGCTGTATGTGAGCCTCGCGCTGGCTGCCGATCTGGCCGTCCACCTCCTGCGGACGGGATGGCGTGCGCGGCCCGCTCGCGTGGGCCTCGGTCTCGTCCTGCTCGCCGCGTCGGTGGTCACCACCGTCGACGTCGTGCGCAACGGCCTCCGCGAGCTGGGTGTGCGATCGGAGAACAACAACTACGGTCTCGACGATCGACGGGCGACGCGCCGTGTGCTCGACCTGCTCGAACCAGGCGATCCCGTGCTGACGACCCACTTTGGTCTCGCCGGGCTCTGGTGGTACGCCGGGGAGAACCCTGGAGGGCCGCGCCGCGGTGCGTTCCTGACCGACAGCCCCCTCTACGAGATGTCGTTCGCGTCCGACCCGCGCACGTGCCGGACGGCTGGCGCCGACACCACCGCGGTCCTGGAGGCCGCCGGCCGCGCCGTGATCTACCTCGGGTTCCGTCTCAACGTCCTCCCGGAGGGGTTCGATGCCTTCGTGCTCGACGACCTGGCCCGGCGCGGCAGGCTCGTGGGATACAGCACCTACGCGGACCTGAGTGACGTCGCCGCCTTCGACTTCACGCAGGCGCCCGACCCGCGTGACGCGGCCTGGCTGCGGACCGCGCGTCCGCGCCTCGGGCCGCCGCTGGCGGGCTGCCTGGTGCTCCGGCCGGCCGGCCGCTGGTAGCCTGTCGAGCGGCTTGCCCTCGAGCTGAGCGGTCGGCTACAGTCCGTAGAACCGTTCATCATGGATGCGATGACGGTAACGGTTCAAGGAGCTCACATCGACATGACTCGTCTGATTGCCACCTGTTCGGTCGCCCTCCTGGCGGCCACGCCTGCCTTCGCCCAGATGGGCGGAGGGCCCCAGAAGATCACGCTCGCCACCGGCCTGCAGCGCGCCTACGAGGGTGTCCGCCGCAACATCACCGAGATGTCCGAGAAGATGCCGGAGGCCGACTACGCCTACAAGCCGCATGCGGACTCGCGGACGTTCGGACAGCTCTTCGCCCACGCCGCCAACAGCATGTACGGCGCCTGCGCCGCGCTCAAGGGCGTGGCGAACCCGAACCAGGGCAAGAACCTGGAGGAACTGCTGAAGACGAAGGCCGAGTTCGTGAAGGCCCTCGGCGACGCCTATGCGTTCTGCGACGACGCGGTGAAGGGACTGAGCGACGCCAACGTCGCCGAGATGGTGAAGCAGGGCCAGAATGAAGTGGCACGCGGCTCCATCGTCGCCGGCATCACCTCGCACAACAACGAGATGTACGGCACCGGCGCCGCGTACATGCGCGCCAAGGGCCTGGTGCCTCCGTCGACCGAGCGCCAGCAGCAGATGCGCCGCCCGGGTCACTGAGCCCGCGCGGATCGGACCGAGACGACGCCCCGGCGAGCCACGTGCTCTCCGGGGCGTTGTCGTCAGTGAGCGACCGGCAGGCCCTTGATCACGCGCGCGGCGTTGCCGGCATACACCTTCCGCAGCACGTCGTCCGGCAGGCCGATGCCGTAGAGCTTCCAGAAGGCGTGGTAGTCCCGGTAGTAGTCGAAGTACTCGTCGTTGGTCTCGAGCACCCGCCAGTAGTAGGGATACTCGTTCGGCTGGAACGAGTCCTTGCCGAACATGATCCGGTCCTGGTATTTCAGGAAGAAGTCGTGCGCCGCCCTGGGCTGGCGGCCGATGTCGTACAGGACCGCTCCCATCTCGATGGTGACGTTCGGATAGTCGTCGAGCATCTTCGCCGCGCGGCCGAGGTCGTTGGCGTGCCATCCGAAGTGCGCCGCGATGAAGCGGGTCTTCGGGTGCTTGCGGAACACGTTGTTCCGCTCGGTCATCAGCTCTTCGAACGTGACGTGCCCGGGCTGGTTGTTCCGGCGGTCCGGGAAGAGCGCCAGCTCCAGCCACCGCTCGTTGTGGTAGTCCAGGGGCTGAAAGAACTCCTGTGGCTCGGCCGTGTGAATGAAGACCGGAATGTCGAGGCGCGCGAATGCGTCCCAGAGCGGGTCGAGCGCGGGATCGTCCACCTGGAGCCGGCTGCCATCGGGCTTGCGGATCTGCAGGCCGAACGACTTGGGAATCTCGCCGACGCCCACGATACCGGCCTTGACGTCCGCCTCGAGCTGCGCGACCGCGCGCTCGGCCCACCGGGCCCCACGTTCCCGAAGTCCACGCCGCCCATGACGCGGAAGCGGTCCTTGTGAGGGCTCGCCGCCAGCGCCTGCAGGGTCTGCGTGAGGCGGGCGCCGGTGACGTTCTCGGCAACGAGCATGATGCCGACGTTGAGCGCGTCCATCTCGGCGACGACGCGGTCGATGGCGTCGGCCGTGGTGAGGTTGCCGGGGTGTCCGTGGACGTCGGTGGCGGGGAACCTGGCGCGGGGCACCTTGTGCTCGGCGGTCACGAGCGTCGAGCGCGGCTTGTAGTCCAGGATGCTGGGTGCCGGTGCCTCCGGCGCCGGCAGATGCCGGGACGCACCTCGGTCGTGCCGGATGGGCACGTTTCGCCCGGCGCCACCCGCGTGGCCCGGCCCATCATCCGGGGCCCTGGCCTGTGATGACGACGGCGACGGCGACGACGGCGATCGCAATCGCGGGGACGACGAAGAACGATCTACGCATGGGTAATTATCGCCTCTTGGGGCTTGGGGCTTGGGGCTGGGGTGGGGCCTGGGGCGGGGGCCTGCAGGCCTGGGGGCTTGAAGGCTTGAAGGCTTGCGATAAGCACGGCCTACAATCCTCTCCGACTCCCGACTCCCGACTCCCGACTCCCGACCCCCGACTCCCGACTCCCGACTCCCGACTCCCGACTCCCGACTCCCGACTCCCGACCTCCTACTCTCCCGTCGCTGCGGCTGGGGCCTTGAACCCGTGTCCGCGCAGCGCCTTGCCGGGGCGCGCGCCGGTGTGCTCCCCCTGGTCGATGACGACGACGCCGTTGACGACGACGTAGGGGACCCCGGCCGCGTAGGACTTCGGCGCCTCGTAGGAGTTGGTGTCGCCGACCGTCGCGGGATCGAAGATGGCCAGATCGGCCGCCAGCCCCTCCCGGATCTGACCGCGATCGGTCAGCCCGAGGATGCTCGCGGGGAGCGTGGTCATCTTGCGCACCGCCTCCTCCAGCGTCAGCAGGCGCTCCTCGCGGACGTATCGTCCCAGCACCCGCACGTGGGTGCCGAAGTTGCGCGGATGGGGCACACCGGGCGCGTCCAGATTCAGGGCCGAGCCGTCGCTGGCGGGCGCCACCCACGGCTGCCGCAGCACCAGCTGGACGTTCTCCTCGGACTGGTTGTGGAAGACGCCGCTGATGTTGCCGCCCTCCTCGGCCATCAGCGTGATGAACGTGTCGGCCGGGTCGGCGTCGCCGCGCATCGCCGCAATCTCGGCCAGCCGCTTGCCCTCGTAGGGCTTGTTCCCCGGTTGTCGTGCACGGGCCATCGCGATGCCCTCCCACCATCCGTGTTCCTGGGACCACGCGATGAACTGGGGGTCGCGCTTGATGCGGGAGCGCAGCGACGGGTCGCGGAGCCGCTCGGCGAACTTCTCCGGGCCGCCCTCGCGCACCCAGATCGGGAAGCACGCGCTCCAGCCATGGCTCATCGCCGTGTACGGATAGACGTTGGCGGTGACGTCGAGGCCGGCGTCGCGCGCGGCCTGAATCTGATCGACGAACCCCGCCATCTCGGGCCAGAGCCGCTGGCCCCGGATCTTCAGGTGGAAGACATGAACGGGAATCCCGACCTCCCGGGCGACGCGCAGGGCGAAGTCCAGTTCCTTCTGCTGCTCGTAGCCTTCACTGCCGATGTGCGTGGCGTAGTTGCCGCCGTACTGGTGCGCCACACGCGCCAGTTCCACCACCTCGTCCGGATATTCCGGCCCGCCGCTCTCGAAGCGGCCGATGAGGCCCCAGGCCCCTTCCTCCATGGAGCGGGCGACCAGCGCCTTCATGCGCTCGAGTTCGGCGGGCGTGGCCGGCCGTGGGTCATACCCGAGGACGACGCGGCGGACCTGGCCGGTGGCCACGTGGGAGATCACGTTCATCGACACGCCCTGCTTCTCCAGGCGATCGAAGTAGCCGGTGAACGTCGTCCAGTCGACGGTGACGGCTCCGTCACGCTCCTCGGCGAGCCCGTCACGCGGCGCCACCGACGGCCCCTCGCCCAGCACCTCGATCGTGACGCCCTGGCGCACCTTGCTTTGCGCGGTGCCGTCCTCGAGCACCGCCATGTCCGAATGGCCATGGAGGTCGATGAACCCGGGCGAGACGACCAGGCCGCTGGCGTCGATCACGCGGTCGGCCGTCGCCTCACCCAGGTCGCCGACCCGGGCGATCAGGCCGGCCCTGACCGCGACGTCCCCGGCGGCCGCCGGCGCGCCCGTCCCGTCGACGATGCGGCCACCGCGCACGATGAGGTCGTAATGATCGGCCGGGGCTCCGGGGGAGCAGGATGCGAGCGTAACGCCGGCGAGCCCGATGACGGCGGCGAGTCGAGCGAGTGACATGGAGCCTCCTCGCCCCGCATCATACGCGCATCCACCGCATGACGGGCGCTTGCATTCGTCATGTGACGATGGCATCGTCGTCGTCGAAGGGGGAAAGCCCTTGTCGACTGACGATTACCTGTCCGGCCCCGAGTCGATGCAGCGCCGGAGCTCCTCTGGGGCATGGTGCGCGATGCCCTGGCCCCGAACGTCCTGCATCAGGGCGTCGTCTTGGAGGTGGCCACCCAGTTGCGCGCGCACGTGCGCGCCAGACGACTGGGCATCGTGTGCGTTGCGCCGGTGGATGTCGTGCTGGACGAGTCCCGCGCCCTCGACATCGTGGACGCCGCCCACGGCCAGCGGCGATACGAAGGCGCGGAGTTGCTGCGGTCGAACGTCCTGCCGGACCTCGCGGTGCGCGTGCAGGAACTCTTCAACATCTACGATTCGTGGTGACTCAGCGGGCGCCCTGCTGCATGGCGGCCATGAACTCCGCGTTCGTCTTGGTCTTGCCCATGCGGGACAGCAGGAGCTCCATGGCCTCCACCGGCGACAGCGGCGTCAGCACGCGGCGCAGCACGTAGACGCGCTGCAGGTCCTCGCGGGAGATCAGCATCTCTTCCTTGCGCGTCCCGCTCTTGATGATGTCGATGGCGGGGAAGACGCGGCGGTCCGCCAGCTTGCGGTCGAGGTGCACCTCCATGTTGCCGGTGCCCTTGAACTCCTCGAAGATCACCTCGTCCATGCGCGACCCGGTGTCCACCAGTGCCGTCGCCACGATGGTGAGGGAGCCACCCTGTTCGATGTTGCGCGCCGCGCCGAAGAAGCGCTTGGGCCGCTGCAGGGCGTTGCTGTCCACGCCGCCCGACAGGATCTTGCCCGAGGTCGGCGCCACGGTGTTGTAGGCGCGGGCGAGGCGCGTAATCGAGTCGAGCAGGATCACCACGTCCTTCCGGTGTTCGACGAGGCGCTTCGCCTTCTCGATCACCATCTCGGCCACCTGCACGGGCGCTGCGCGGGCTCGTCGAAGGTCGAGGCAATCACCCCGCCGCGGACCGAACGCTGCATGTCGGTGACCTCCTCGGGCCGCTCGTCGATGAGCAGCACGATCAGCATACCTCCGGGTGGTTGGCCGTGATCGCATTGGCGATGGCCTGCATCAGCATCGTCTTGCCGGTGCGCGGCGGGGGCGACGATGAGCCCGCGCTGGCCCTTGCCGAGCGGCGTCATCATGTCCATGACACGTGTCGAGAGGTTCTCGGCGGACGCTTCGAGCCGGATGCGCTCCTGCGGGGCGACAGCGGCGTGAGGTTCTCGAAGAACACCCGCTCGCGGCCGCGGGCGGGCGGTTCGAAGTTGACGGCCTCCACCTTGATGAGGGCGAAGTAGCGCTCGCCTTCCTTGGGGGACCGGATCTGGCCCGCCACGGTGTCGCCGGTGTGGAGGTCGAACTTGCGAATCTGCGACGGCGAGACGTAGATGTCGTCCGGGCCGGCGAGGTAGTTGTAGTCGGGCGCCCGCAGGAAGCCGAAGCCGTCCGGCAGCACCTCGAGCACCCCTTCCGAGAAGATGTGCCCGGCCTTGCCGCGCGTGCGCGCAGGATCCGAAGATGAGCTCCTGCGTGCGCAGGCCCGTGGCGTGGGGATGTCCAGGTCGCGCGCAATGCGCGTCAGCTCGAGACGCTCAGGTCCTTGAGCGTCGAGAGATCCAGCGTGGCGGGCTCGGCGGCTACCGTGCCGCCGGTGGTGTTGGGGACGGCTGCTGCAGCAGCCTTGCGATCTGTGTCCACAGTGCTTCCAGTCCTTCGCCGGTCTGGGCCGAGACGGCCGTGACCGGTCCTGAATACCGACGTTCCAGCTCTCCGAGATGACGGTGCCGCTCGGCCCGCGTCAGTTTGTCCAGCTTCGTCGCCACGACGTGACAGGTCACCCCGTGGTCCACCAGCCACGCCCATGCCGCCCGGTCGGGCTCGAGGCCCGGGTGCCGGCTGTCCACCAGCAGCAGGGTGGCGCCGCGTCCCGCGCCGAAGTAGTCGGCCGCGAGACGGTCGAACGTCTCGCGCGCGGCCTGTCCCCCGCGCGCGTACTCGTAGCCCGGCAGGTCCACCAGGAAGAACGGGGCGCGTCCGAGGGCTGGACGCGAAAGAAGTTGGCCAGCCGCGTCTTGCCGGGCGCGGCGCTGGTGCGAGCCAGTCCCTGCGCAGCAGCGCGTTGATCAGGCTCGACTTGCCGACGTTCGAGCGGCCCACCATCGCCAGCTCGGGCAGCCGCTCGCGCGGGAACCCGCCGGCGTCGGCGGCACTCGTCACGAACTCAGAGGCGACACGCAACACGGATGAGAACGGAGCCGCACACGGGCCGCAGATGGCGCAGGCGCCGCAGATGCCGCAGATGACACAGATGCCGCAGATGGCGCAGATGACACAGATGGTGCTGGTGCCACGGACGCGGCTGATGCACGAGTGATGCGGGGCGCAGGCCCCACGCCCCAGTCCCTAGCCCCAGGCCCCTAGCCCCGTGTCCCACGGCCCTGCCTCAGTGCGTAATCGCGTCGCTGGACTTGCCGATGTCCCCGGAGTCGGCCGAGGGCGGCAGTGGCGTCAGCGGGCGTTCGAGGGCAATCTTCAGCACCTCGTCCATCGCGCTCACCATGTGCACGTCCAGCGTGTCGAGCACGTTCTTGGGGATGTCGGCCAGGTCCTTCTCGTTGTCCTTGGGCAGCAGGATGGTCTTCAGCCCTGCGCGGTGCGCGGCGAGGACCTTTCCTTCACGCCGCCGATGGGCAGCACTTGCCGCGGAGCGTGATCTCGCCCGTCATCGCGACGTCGCGGCGGGCGGGCACGCGGGTGAGGGCCGACACCAGCGCCGTGGCGAGGGTGATGCCTGCCGACGGGCCGTCCTTGGGGATGGCGCCTCGGGAATGTGCACGTGGACGTCGATCTTGCGGTTGAAGTCCTTCGGGATGCCCAGCTCCTCGGCGCGCGAGCGGACGAAGCTCATGGCGGCCTGCGCCGACTCCTGCATGACGTCGCCGAGCTTGCCCGTCAGGGTCAGGCGTCCGCGGCCCGGCATCAGCGTGGCTTCGGTGATGAGGATCTCGCCGCCGACCTCGGTCCACGCGAGGCCCGTCACGATGCCGACCTCGTTCTGCCCTCGGCCATCGTGGGCCGGTAGCGGGCACGCCGAGGAACTCGGTCACCTTGTCGGGCGTGATGGTTTCGAACGTGTCGGCGCCGTCCACCACGACCTTGCGCGCCACCTTGCGGCAGATCGAGCTGACCTCGCGCTCGAGGCTGCGGACGCCGGCTTCGCGCGTGTAGCGCTGGATGACCGTCTGCACGGCATCCTCGCCGAACGCGATGTTCTTGTCGGTGAGACCGTTGCCCTCGATGGCCTTCGGCACCAGGAAGCGCTTGGCGATCTCGACCTTCTCCTGCTCGGTGTATCCGGCCAGCTGCAGGACCTCCATGCGGTCGCGGAGCGCCTGCGGATGTGTGCAGCACGTTGGCCGTGCACAGGAACATCACGTGCGACAGGTCGCATCTCGACGTCGAGGTAGTGGTCGAGGAAGGCGTTGTTCTGCTCGGGGTCGAGAACCTCGAGCAGCGCCGCCGACGGGTCGCCGCGGAAGTCCATCGACATCTTGTCCACTTCGTCCAGCAGGAAGACCGGTTGAGCGAACCCGCCTTCTTCATCATCTGGATGATCTGGCCGGGGAAGGCGCCGATGTAGGTGCGGCGGTGGCCGCGGATCTCGGCCTCGTCGCGCACGCCGCCCAGCGACAGGCGCACGAACTTGCGGTTCATCGCCCGCGCGATGGACTTGGCCAGCGACGTCTTGCCGACGCCCGGAGGCCCGACGAAGGTGAGGATGGTGGCCTTGGGCTTCTTGACCAGCGCGCGCACCGCCAGGAACTCGAGGATGCGCTCCTTGATCTTCTCCAGCCCGTAGTGGTCCTCGTTGAGCACCACCTCGGCGTTCTTCAGGTCGCGGTTCTCCTTGGTCTTCTTGTGCCAGGGCACCGCGATGAGCCAGTCGAGATAGTTGCGCGAGACCGTCGCTTCGGCCGACATCGGGGGCATGGCCTCGAGCCGCTTCAGCTCCTGGATGGCCTTCTCCTCGGTGTCCTTGGGCATGCGGGACTGCTCGATCTTCTTGCGCAGGTCCTCGATCTCGTTGCCCTTGTCGTCCTTGCAGGCCCAGCTCCTTCTGGATCGCCTTCATCTTCTCGTTGAGGTGATCTCCTTCTGCGCCTTCTCCATCTGCTTCTTCACGCGAGACTGGATGCGGCGGTCGACCTGGAGCTTGTCCACCTCGCCCTCGAGAATCGAGGCGATGCGGTTCAGCCGCTCGAGCGGCGAGACGATCTCGAGCAGGTTCTGCTTCTCGTCCACGCCCACCAGGAGGTGCGCGGCGATCGTGTCGGCGAGCTTGCCGGCGTCGTCCACCCGGACCGCCGCGATCATCGCGTCGTAGTGCAGGTTGTTCGACAGCTTGACGTACTGCTCGAAGAGCGACACCACGCGGCTCATCGTCTGCTCGACGTCGCCGGCCTGGTCCTTCATCTTCTGGACGATCTTCACGACGACGCGGTAGAAGCCCTTGTCGTCCTTCCACTCGATGACGCGCGCCCGGTCCACGCCCTCGACCAGCACCTTGATGTTGCCGTCGGGCAGCTTCAGGCTCTGCACCACGTTGGCCACCGCGCCCATGGTGTAGATGTCCTCGGCCTTGGGATCGTCGGTGGAGGCGTCGTGCTGGGCGGCGAGGAACACCCGCTTGTCCTTGGCGAGCGCGTGCTCGAGGGCGCGGATGGACGAGGGCCGGCCGATGACGAACGGCATCATCATGTGCGGGAACACGACGACGTCACGGAGCGGGACGATGGGAAGCGTTTCGTAGACTTCGGTCATGGTGCGTGTGAGTGTCGGCAACCGGCAGGCGGGAGCCGGCAGACATCGGAGGACGGGTGGCAGCGGCGTCGACGGCAGCGTCTGCCGTCTGCCGTCTGCCGAATCCGTCTAACCCGCCTTCTCGACCACCTCGAGGCCCGTGTTCTTGGTCACCACCATCTCGCGGGTGATGACCAGCTCGCGGGTCTTCTTCTGGCCCGGCAGCTGATACATGAGGTCCAGCATGAGGTCCTCGATGATCATCCGCAGGCCGCGCGCCCCGATCTTCCGCTCGAGCGCCATCTCGGCGATGGCTTCGACGGCGTCGTCGGTGAAGCGAAGCTTGACGTTCTCGTACTCGAACAGCTTCTGGTACTGGCGCGTGATGGCGTTGCGCGGCTGGGTCAGGATCTGCACCAGCGCGGGCTTGTCCAGCTCGTGCAGGGTGCCGGTGACCGGCAGCCGGCCCACGAACTCGGGAATGAGACCGAACTTGATCAGGTCCTGCGGTTCGAGCTGCTCGAGGAGCGTCCCGACGTCGCGGCCCTTCTTCGACTTGATGTCCGCCTTGAAGCCCAGCGTCTTCCGGCCGACGCGGCGCTCGATGACCTTCTCGAGGCCCACGAACGCGCCGCCGCAGATGAACAGGATGTTGGTCGTGTCCACCTGGAAGAACTCCTGGTGGGGGTGCTTGCGCCCGCCCTGCGGCGGCACGTTGGCCACCGTACCTTCCAGGATCTTCAGCAGCGCCTGCTGGACGCCCTCGCCCGACACGTCGCGCGTGATCGAGGGGTTCTCGTCCTTGCGGCCGATCTTGTCGATCTCGTCGATGTAGACGATGCCCTGCTGGCACTTCTCGATATCGCCGCCAGCCGCCCGCAGGAGCTTGAGGATGATGTTCTCGACATCCTCGCCCACGTAGCCGGCTTCGGTCAGCGTCGTCGCGTCGACGATGGTGAAGGGGACCGAGAGGAGCTTGGCGAGCGTCTGCGCGAGCAGCGTCTTGCCGGTGCCCGTCGGCCCGATCAGCAGGATGTTGGACTTGGTGAGCTCGACGTCGTTGCGGTTGCGCGGCTGCTTCTGGATCTCGAGCCGCTTGTAGTGGTTGTAGACCGCGACCGCCAGCTTCTTCTTCGTCAGCTCCTGGCCGATGACGTACTCGTCGAGGAACTTCTTGATCTCGGGCGGGCTGGGCAGCGACGTGCGCGTGCCCCGATTGTCGAACTTGTTGTCGTCCGCAATGATGTCGTTGCACACCTCCACGCATTCATCGCAGATGAATACCGTGGGGCCGGCAATGAGCTTCCTGACGTCGTTCTGGTCCTTGTTGCAGAACGAGCAGCGCAGGATTTCGCCGCCGTCGCCGTTCTTTTTCACCATTGGGCCGTCATCCCTAGGTTACACCCGTTTCCGAATGACATCGTCAATAATTCCATACGCCTGCCCCTGCTCGGGGGACATGATGTAGTCGCGCTCGGTGTCCTCCTGGATGCGCTTCGGATCCTGGCCGGTGTGCTTCACCAGGATCTCGTTGATGCGCTCGCGCATGCGCAGGATTTCCTTCGCCGCGATGTCGATGTCCGTCGCCTGGCCGCCCAGCCCGCTCATCCACGGCTGGTGGATCGGGATCCGCGAGTTCGGCAGCGAGAACCGCTTGCCCTTCGCGCCCGCCGCCAGCAGCACCGCCGCAATCGACGCCGCCTGCCCGATGCAGAAGGTCTGCACGTCGGGCCGGATGAACTGCATGGTGTCGTAGATGGCGAACCCGGCCGTGATCGACCCACCGGGGCTGTTGATGTAGAGGGTGATGTCCTTGTCCGGATCCTCCGCCTCGAGGAACAGCATCTGGGCAATGGCGAGGTTCGCCACCGCGTCGTCCACGGGCGTCCCGATGAAGATGATGTTGTCCTTGAGCAGGCGCGAGAAGATGTCGTACGCCCGCTCGCCCCGGTTGGTCTGCTCGACCACCATGGGAACGAGCGTGTTGTGTGCAGTCCCGTGTCTCATGCTGATGTCCGATTTGTAATCAGTCCGATTCCGGCGCCCGGCGGCGGGCACACGGCACCCCGCCCATCTATATCGTCACAATCCTAGCTTTCCCCAAGGCCCACGTGACGGCCTTTTCGCGCCGCAGGCCGGCAGCCAACCTCGGCAGCTCGCCGTCCTGCTGCAGCCGCGCCCGGATGGCCGCGGCCGAGCGTCCCGTGCTCGTCGCGTACTTCTCGAACTCGGCGTCGAGATCCGCCTCGGTGACCGACAGCTCCTCGCGCCGTGCAATCTGGTCCAGCGCAATGGCCGACTTGACCGAGTCGGTGGCCGGCTCCATCTGGCCCTGCCGGAAGGCGGCCCAGTCGATGTTGGCCTGCCGCGGGTCGATGCGCTGTTCCATCAGACGCTGCGCGAACTCCTGCAGGCGCCGGTCGACCTCGCGGTCCACGAGCGCCGGCGGCACCGGGAAGGGCACGCGCTCCGCCAGCTTCTTCAGCAGGTCGTGGCGCAGCTGCCGGTCGGCGGCCTCCGCGGCCTCGGCCTCCAGGTCGCTGCGGACGCGCGCCTTGAGCGCATCCAGTGACTCGAACTCGCCCAGGTCCTTCGCGAACTCGTCGTCCAGGGCCGGAACCATCCGCCGCTTGAGCTCCTTGAGCGTCACCGTGAACGCCACTGTGCTCCCGGCCTGCTCCGCCACGCCATAGTCGTTCGGGTAGGTCAGGCGGAATTCCCGGGTCTCGCCGACCCGCATGCCCGTGACCTGCTCGTCGAAGCCCGGAGGGTTGGTCGAAGACCCGATTTCGACGGGCACCTGCTCGTGCTGGTCGGGTTCGGTCGTTTCCCCTTCCACGATCGTCTGCCGGACCAGATCCACGACCGCCGTGTGCCCGCTGGCCAGCGCGTCTTCCTCGGCCGGCTCGAACCGCGCCGCCCGCTGGCGCAGGCGCTCGAGCGCCTGGTCCACCGCTTCCTCGTCCACGGCCACCGGCTGCTTGCGCAGTTCCACGTCGCTCATGTCGCCAGGGTCGAACGGCGGAACGACGTCGAAGGCCGCCGTGAACGTGAGCGGCTGGCCCTCGTTGACGACCAGGTTCTCGATGTCGGGCGTGGCGATGGGCTCGACGCCGCGCTCGGAGAGCGCGTCCTCCACGGCATGCGCCACCAGGTGTTCCGCGGCGTCCTGCAGGATCTGTCCCCGGAAACGCTGCCGCAGCACCTTGGCCGGGACCTTCCCCGGCCGGAAGCCGGGCAGGCGTGCCGACTTGCCGTAGCGCGCCGTCACGCGCGAGATTTCGGCGTCGACGGTGTCGGACGGAATTTCGATGACGAGATTCTTGCGAGTCTCGCTGACGTCAACCAGTTCGGTCTTCATTCGTATGGAGTGGGCGGGCGGGTCTGTGTCGCTCAGGCGCGTCCGGGGTGGCAGCCTTCGCGCGGCTTGCCAGCCGCAACTCCCGTCGGTCCGGCGTCGTGCAGGCCGGACGTCCGCGGAGCGAAGGCTGGTGCGAAAGGGGGGAGTCGAACCCCCAAAGCCTTGCGGCTACCGGATCCTAAGTCCGGCGCGTCTGCCAGTTCCGCCACTTTCGCGCCTGGTGGGCTGGAACCTCTGGCCAGCGTAGCACGGTTCAGGCCGCGCCCGTCACCCGCCCCGGTGGCCACGCCCGCACGCGCGTGGTACCATCGCCAACCTCATGCGTTCCCCCACATCCGCGGTCGATCCGTTCCACGGCCTGTTCGCCACCGAGCCCGACGAGGCCGGCACCCCCTTCATCGTCCGCCAGGAACTGACGCCGGCGTCCATTCCGGACCCCAGCACCGGCCAGCCCCTCCGCATCGCGACCGTCGAAACCCGCGCACGGGCCATCTGCCCGTCGTGTGCGTCAACCGGGCAGGGCGGCTTCGTCTCGTTCGAGGGCGACCTGCGCCTGGCCTACGCGTGCCCCGCCTGCGTGCAGCTGGTGTGGCTGCCGGGGGCGTAAGGTTCGAATTCTGAATTCAGAATTCTGAATTCGAAGCCCTCCGGCACAATGTTTCGATGACGCCTGCGTCGGCGGCCGCCGAGCCCGGTCTGGCGGCCAGGCCCTTTCTCAAATGGGCGGGGGGCAAGCGTCAGCTCCTGCCCGAGCTTCGCCGGTACTACCCCCATCGCGTGCAGTCCTACGCCGAGCCCTTCCTGGGCAGTGGCGCCGTCTTCTTCGATCTCGCGGCCCGCGGGGTGCTGCGCGGGGCTCGGGTCCGGTTGACCGATCGCAACGAGGACCTCGTGGCCTGTTATCGCGCCATCCGCGATCAGGTGGAGGAGGTCATCGCCCGGCTCCGCGTCCTCGAGGCTCGGCATCGACGTGATCCGGAGCTGTGCTTCTACCGGGTCCGCGACCAGCAGTTCAACCCGCTGAGGCGCGCGCGTGCCGAACGCGGGAGGTCGGGCCCCCCGGCCGACGAGGCCGAGCTCGCCGCGCTGCTGATCTACCTGAACCGGACCTGCTTCAACGGCCTCTACCGGCTCAACGCGCAGGGCGACTTCAACACGCCCATGGGGCGCTACGCCAACCCCGCCATCTGTGACGCCTCGAACCTGCGCGCGGTGTCCCGGCTGCTGGGTGAGACGGCGGCCGCGATCGAACACGCGGACTTCGCGTCGGCCGCCGAGGGGGCCGGTGCCGGCGCAATGGCGTACTTCGACCCGCCGTACGACCCGGTCAGCCCGACGGCCAACTTCCGCAGCTACACCAGCCGCGGCTTTTCGGCCGCCGATCAGGAGCGGCTGCAGGCGGTGGTGCTCGACCTCGCCGGGCAGGGCGCCCGGGTGCTGGTCAGCAACTCGGTCACCCCGCTCACGACCCGCCTGTACGCGCGCAACGACCGCGCGCGGGCCGTCGGCCTGGTCGCCCGCCGCGTGCCCGCCCGGCGAGCCATCAACTCACGAGCCGCGGGTCGCGGGGCCGTGCAGGAGTACATCGTGTCCAACGTCCCGCCCAGACGGCGCTCCTTCTGAATTCTGAATTCAGAATTCTGAATTCAGAAAGGAGGCGGGGAAAGGCAAAAGGCAAAAGGCTGAAGGCAGAAGGCAAAAGGCAAAACGGCACCCCGCTCCGCCTGAACGCCGAGGCCCAAGCCCCAGGTCCCAAGCTCCAAGCCCCAAGCCCCAAGCCCTCAAGTCCGCAAGCCCGCAAGCCTCCCTCACGCCGACGCCTCACCCTCCACCCACCACCACACCCCCAGCGCCGAGGTCAGGAGCAGGGCCGCCAGGCCGACCATCTGTGCCTCGGCGGCGGCCCGTTCGACCCAGGGCCGCAGTGCCGCGCCGAGTGTGTGCAGTGTGGGCTGGTCCAGGCCGAGCCAGCCGAACGCCCACGCCAGGCCTGCGCCGCCGATGAGGACCAGCGCGCCGCCCAGGGCCAGCGCCACGTTGAAGCCGGCGTCCACGATGAGCTCGGCCCGCCACTGGTCGACGGCCACGCGGGCCATGACGTGGCCGGTGAAGTCGGCGGGCACCTGCGGAGCTTCACGCATCTCGAGCACGCGGTCGATCGCGCGCGCCCGTTCGAGCGCCGCCCGGCACGCTCCGCAGGCCGCGAGGTGGGCCCGGGCAGCCTCGTCCGCCGGCTCGCCATCGACCAGCGACTCGATCAGCGTGTCGAAGTGATCGCAGTCCACGTCAGCGGTACTCCGTGTCCAGCAGGTGACGCAACTGCCGCTTGGCGCGGTGCAGGTGCGTCTTGACGGTGCCGAGGGGCAGGTCGAGCGCCTCGGCCAGATCCTCGTAACGCAGGCCCTTCATGTAGTGCCCGTTGATGAGGAGGCGATAGTGCGGCGGCAGCCGCTGCAACGCCTTCTCCACGCGATCCCGCAGCGCCAGGTCGTTGAAGCGCCGATCCTCGACGCCGAACTCCCGTGGCACCTCGCCGGTGCCCTCCAGCGGCTCGCTCGGTGGCGGCCGTCGCTCGGCCGTCACCGCGTTGACCGCGATGCGGTAGATCCACGTCGACAGCTTCGCGTCTCCCCGGAAGTAGGGGAGTCCCCGGTACACGCGCAGGAACACGTCCTGTGCGACGTCCTCCGCGCGGGCGGGGTCGCCCAGGGTGCGCAGGACGATCGCGTAGACGAGGCCCTTGTACTGGTCCACCAGCTCGCGAAACGCCTGCTGGTCGCCGCCGCGGCACCGGTCCACGAGCGCGCGCTCGGCGGCCGCCGTCATGCCGGTTCGATCCGTCCCCTCTTCCACCCTCGTCGAACGTGCCATCGGTGCCCGAACACTCCCGAGCGCCGTGCTCATCGGCCCCGTCGACACCACCGCCCCCACCGCGCACCGCGGGCGCCGGCGCGTCCGGCGGGCGCCTGCCCGCCTCGCGCGTCTCGTGGCCGGATCCGCCGGCTGCCGGACGAGCTATCCACGTGGGTTGCAGGATTAGAACGCGGCCGGCACCGGATTGTTTCACCACCCGGCTGAAACAATACGCTGGCCCGTCCGGTCTAAGTGTCGGACGAGGAGCTGAAACCGTCATGCCGCTAGAGGAACTGATTCTGTCGCTGGTCCTGCCCATGGCGGTGCTGGCGGCAGGCGTGTCCGTCATCGTCTCCGCCCTGCGCTACCGGGCACGCATCGTCGAGCTCGTCCACCAGGAGCGCCTGGCGATGATCGAGCGCGGCATGGTACCCCCGGACGCGCACCCCGGCAGTCCCGAGGGCCGTCACCTGTCGCACACCGCCCGGGGTCGCTCGTTCTCGGCCGGCATCGTCTTCATCGGCCTGGGCCTGGCGTTCATGGTGCTCATCGGTGTGGCGGCCCAGTCGCCGAACGAAGCCATCGGCATCGGCGGCGCCATCGTCATCCTCGGCCTCTCTTTCATCGTGCACAGCCTCCTGACGCACCGCGCCCTCCCGCCCGCCACGCCGCAGCCGCTTCCCGAACCGCGGCGCCCGGCCCCGTCCTACGAGAGCGAGTTCACCCCTCGCCGCCCCACGCCGCCGCCGGTCGATCCGCAGTAGGCGCCCGACGCGGGACCGCCCGCGCGTGCAGGGGTGCGGTAGCCTGACAGGCGTCGTGCCGCACGCGTCGCCCGAAGGCCTGCTGATCCTCCCGTCGTTCCTCGACGCCTCCGACCTCGAGGCGGCTGCCGCGGCGCTCGACGCCGACGCGGGAGAGGCCGCCGAAGTGCAGGCACCTGGGCGCTCCCGCTGGGCGGTGGACGTGGAGGTGCGGCGCGCCTGGGAAGTGGTCCTGCCGGTGGCGCTCCTCGATGCCCTGATCGTCCGTCTCGACGGCGTGCGCCCGCTGATGGAAGCCCGCCTCGAGGCGCGTCTCGACCCCTGCGATGCCGTGGCCGCCATGCGGTATCCCGTCGGCGCGTTCTACCGGACGCACAAGGACACCAGCGACGACCCCGAAGAGGACCTGGCCCGCCGCGCGGTCTCGATGGTGGTGTTCCTCAACGACGGGGACGATGAGCCCGCGGCCGCGTCGACGGCGGCCGCCTCCTCCTGTCGGACCGCTGGAGCATCCCTTCGAGCGGCCGGTGGCGCCGCCCGCCCGGGCCGGCACCCTCGTCGCCTTCCCCTCACATTGGCTGCACGAGGTCACCCCGGTGACGCGCGGCGAGCGCCGGACGCTGGTGACCTGGCTCCTGCGGGCGGCCGGGCCCGTCGAGGCCGTGTGATGACGGGTGCCATGAACGCGTGTGGCCGCGTTGGCGCCCATCCCGCCGCCCGCCCCGGCGTCACCCGGCGCGGGGGTAAACGGGCATGGTGCCTGTTCCGTAACTGATTCATACTCAAGGGCATCACCATGATGACGACCTCCCTGCATCGTGCCGCGCTGGCCGCCGTGCTCGTGGCCTCCACCATGGCGGTGACCCGGGCCTCCGACTGGCCCGAGTGGCGCGGTCCGTCGCGCGACGGCCGCTCCGCCGAGACGAACCTGCCGGAGCGCTGGTCGCCACAGGGCGACAACCTGGCGTGGAAGGCGCCGTACGGCAGCCGGTCGTCGCCGGTCGTGTTCGGCAACCGCCTCTACATCAACACGCTCGTCGGCGACCTCGCGCACACGCAGGAGCGCCTTGTCGCGCTCGAGGCCGAGTCCGGCAAGCTGCTCTGGGAGCAGCGCTTCAGCATCTACCTGAGCGACGTGCCGCAGCACCGCGCCGGGTGGGCGCCGCCGGCCGTGGACCGCGCCACGGGCAACATCTACGTCTTCACCGTCGGCGGACAGCTCTTCTGCGTGTCGCCGGACGGGAAGATCGTCTGGGACCGCTCGCTGGTCGAGGACTACGGTGCCGTCACCACGCACGGCGGCCGCACGACCGCGCCCATCATCGAAGGCGACCTGGTCATCCTCAACGCGCTCGTCCTCGCGTGGGGCGATCTCAACCGGCCCGGCAACCGCTACTTCGCCTTCGACACGCGCACGGGGCAGACGGTGTGGATTGCCTCGCCGCAGACGAAGCACTACGACACCAACTACTCGACGCCCATCGTCGTGGACCTGCCCGCGGGCCGCGCGATGATCGTCGGCGGAACCGACGGTGTGTATCACGCGCTGCGCGTCAACACGGGCGAGCAGATCTGGTCGGTCGTGGTGAGCTTGCGCGCCATCCTCAACAGCGCGATCTTCCGCGACAACGTCGCCTACATCACGCACGGCGAAGAGAACATGGACACCACCGAGATGGGGATGGTGGCGGCCGTGGACGCGACGGGAACGGGCGCGCTGGGCGCCCAGGCCTTCAAGTGGAAGACGCTGGGCTTCCTGCCGACCTTTGCGTCGCCCGTGATGGACGCCGAGCGCCTGTACTACCGTGGACAACAGCGCCATCGTCGGCGCCTTCGACCTGAAGACCGGAGAGGAACTCTGGACCAGGACGCTGGGCACCCTGCAGAAGGGGTCTCCGGTGCTGGCCGACGGCAAGCTCTACGTCGGGACTGAGAACGGGCACTTCTACATCCTCCGCCCCTCGGCAACGGGCGTCGAGGTGCTCGACGACGACCTGCTGGGGACCGAGCAGTCTCCGGAGGCGATTGTCGCCTCGCCATCGTCGCGGATGGACGCGTCTACGTCGCGTCGATGGACTCGCTCTACGCCATCGGGACACGCCGGCCCTCGGCCAGTGCGGCACCGCCGGCCGCGCCGGCCCCCTCGTCGGCGCCGGCGGCATCCGTGCAGGTGTTCCCCTACGACGTGCTGCTCGCGCCGGGTGGCACGCAGTCATACCGCGTCCGGCTCTTCGACGCGAAAGGCGCGTTCGTGCGGGAGGCGCCGGCGGCATCGGTCACGTGGGCCGTGGAGCAGGTGCAGGGCGCGGTCGCCGGCGGGACGTTCACGGCAGGCGGCGGCAACTCCGCCGGGTTCGTGAAGGCCACCGTGGATGGCCTGACGGGCCAGGCGCGTGTGCGCGTGGTGGCGCCGATGCCGATGACCTACGACTTCGAGAATCCCGCCGCCGAAGGCCCGCCCGCCTGGTGGGTGGGTGCGCCGGGCAAGGTGTTCCGCCGGTCGGTCGAGGGGGTCGGGGCGGTGCTGATGCGGCCGCGCGACGAGACGGTGGGACGCCGTGCCAAGGTGTTCATCGGCCCGTCCGATGCGTCCGGCTACACCGTCGAGGTGGACGTCCGCGGACGGGAGCAGCGCCGGCAGCGCGGCGACGTCGGCCTCATCAACCAGCGCTACGGCCTGGTGCTCTTCGGCAACGGGCAGAAGCTCGAGCTGCACCCGTGGCAGGCGGCCGACGAGATGACCGTCCGCGTGCCCTTTGCCTGGGAGCCCGACACGTGGTACCGAATGAAGCTGCGGGTGGACAACCAGCCGGACGGGACCACGCGCGTTCGAGGCAAGGTGTGGAAGGCGGACGGCGCCGAGCCCGACGCCTGGACGATCGAGAAGGTGGACACGCTCCCGCACCGCGAGGGGAGTCCGGGCATCTACGGCGACGGCATCTCCGACGTCTATTTCGATAATCTGAAGGTCTATCCGAATCAGTAGGCCTCGGGCAGCCCCGAGGCGTCACCGGGAAGCACGTCATGCGCAACCTCCTGTCCGTCGCCTTCCTCGTCGTCGCCACCGCGGCGCTCTCGGCTTCCGACTGGCCCATGTGGGGCGGCACGCCCGTCCGCAACATGGTGTCGCCCATGACGGGCGCGCCGACGGATTGGGACGTCAAGACCGGCAAGAACGTGAAGTGGGTGGCCGATCTCGGATCGCAGTCCTACGGCAATCCGACCGTGGCCGAGGGCGTCGTGCTCATCGGCACCAACAACGAGCTCGCCCGCGATCCCGAGCAGGGCGGGGACCGCGGTGTCGTGATGGCATTTCGGGAATCGAACGGCGAGTTCCTGTGGCAGGCCACCTTCGACAAGCTGTCGTCGGGCCGCGCCAACGACTGGCCGTTCCAGGGGATTGCGAGCTCGCCGCTCGTCATCGACGGCATCGCGTACTTCACGTCGAACCGCGGGCAGGTGATCGCCGCCGACCTGAAGGGCTTTCAGGACGGCGAGAACGACGGTCCCTACAAGGACGAAGCGCTCACCGGCACGCACGACCCGGACTTCGTCTGGATGTTCGACATGATGGAGGAGGTGGGTTCGTTCCCGCACAACCTGTCCAACTCGTCGCCGGTCGCCTACCAGAACCTGCTCTTCGTCAGCACGTCGAACGGGCAGGACGAGAGCCACGTCAACATCCCGTCACCGCGCGCCCCCGCGATCATCGCGCTCGACCGCACCACCGGGAAGCTGGTGTGGGAAGACAACTCCGTCGAGGATCGCATCCTCCACGGCCAGTGGTCCACCCCCTCGGTCGGGGAGATCGGCGGCGTGATGCAGGTGGTCCACGCGCAGGGCGACGGCTGGGTGCGCGGCTACGAGGCGCTCACGGGCAAGAAGCTCTGGGAGTTCGATACCAACCCGAAGGACGCGGTCTGGCCGAAGACGCGCAACGAGGTCATCAGCACGCCGGTGATCTACGAGAACGTCGTGTACATCTCGAACGGACAGGACCCCGAGCACGGCGAGGGCGTCGGCCACTCCTATGCCATCGACGCGACCAAGCGCGGTGACATCACCGAGAGCGGCCGCCTCTGGCACTTCGACAAGATCCGCCGATCCATCTCGACGGCCGCCATCAAGGACGGGCTCATCTACCTGGCCGACTTCAGCGGGTTCTTCCACTGCCTCGACCTGAAGACCGGCCAGCCCTACTGGACGCACGACATGTTCGCCGCCATCTGGGGTTCCCCCATGATCATTGGCGACAAGGTGTACCTCGGCGACGAGGACGGGGACGTGGTCGTCGTCGAGCACGGCAAGACGCTCAAGGTGGTGTCCGAGCAGAACATGGGGTCTGCCGTGTACTCCACCGTCGTGCCGGCCAATGGCGCCATCTTCGTCATGAACCGCAACAAACTGTACGCGTTGCAGCAGGGTGCTCAGTGGCAGGCTTCGGGAGTCGCCGGCGTCCATTGACGATTGTCAATTGTCAATTGACGATTCATCGGGCGATTGACGATTGCGCCAATGGCCCAATCCGATTGCCTCATTGAGGCAATCCTTCACTGACGCATTCGCGGGCGTACGCGGCGGCGTTCGGGCTCGTTCGTCCGACCGTCGTCACCGCGCTCCGATGTGTCCCGGGTCATTGCCTCGATGCCCCAATGCCCCACTGCCTCAATCAGATTGCGCCAATGCCCAATCGACAATTGAGCAATGAATCGTCAATTGACAATCGACAATCGTCAATGGACGTATTGGCCCCCGCCGGCGTTACGCGGCGCCAGTTCACCACCGCGCTCCTGGCTGCCGCGCTAGCCCCGCCGGCGTCCTCCAGAGCGTTCGCACAGCGCCGGCCGACGCATGGAGCCACTTCAGGGGCACGCAGACGCTCACCGGCGTGTCGGCCACCACCATCGCGCCAGAGCCGAAGCTGGTCTGGGCGTACGAAGGCGGCGAGGCCTACGACTCGAGCCCGGCCGTCGTGGACGGCGCCGTGTACATAGGCGCGGCGACCGGCGAGCTGATGGCGCTGGACCTCTCGAGTGGCGCGCTCCGGTGGCGGTACAAGGCCGGGGAGTCCATCGGCGAGTCGTCGCCGGCGGTGGCGGGTGGCCGCGTCTATATCGGGGACCTCGACGGCGTGCTCCACGCCGTCAACGTCAAGGACGGCACGGTCGCCTGGACCTTCAAGACGCGCTCGGAGATCAAGTCGTCGCCGATCGTCGTGGGCGACCTCGTCCTGATGGGGTCCTACGACGGCTCCCTCTACGCGCTCGGTGCCGCGGACGGCAAGCTGCGGTGGAGCTTCGCGACGGAGAACTACGTGCACGGCGTCCCGTGCGTGGTGGACGGCGTCGCGCACTTCGCCGGGTGCGATTCCACGTTCCACGCCGTCCGCCTGTCGGACGGCCGCGAGGCCTATCAGACCTCTGCGACGGCTTACACCGGCGCCTCGGTCTGCATCGTGGACGGCGTCGCCTACTTCGGCACCTTCGACAACGAAGTCATCGCGCTCGATCTGGCGACGAAGGACGTGAAGTGGCGGTACGAGCACCCGGACCGTCATTTTCCGTTCTACTCGTCGGCGGCCGTGACGGGGGGTGTCGTGCTGGTGGGCGGCCGCGACCGCATGCTGCACGCGCTCGATGCGGCGACGGGGAAGGCGAGGTGGACCTACATGACCCGGGCGCGCATCGACTCGTCGCCGGCGGTGGCCGGGACGCGCGCCTTCATCGGCTCGAGCGATGGCCGGCTCTACGGCGTGGACATCGGCTCCGGCAAGGTGGTGTGGCAGTACGAGGAAGGCGCCGCGCTGACGAGTTCCCCCGCCCTTGCGGCGGGTCGCATAGTCATCGGCACGACCGAGGGACGCGTGTTGTGCCTGGGGTGAGGCGCAGGAAACGGCGAAGCCACCGATCGGGGATCGACGGCCTCGCCTCGCGCCACGCTCGAAACGGGTGTCGTCCTACTTGAACTCCACCGTCACCTTCGGCCCGTCGATCTTGATGCCCTTGACGTCCTTCAGGTAGGGCTTCACCTCGGAGAGCGACGCGCCAGGGCCCACCTTGCCCTCCAGCGCCTTCAGCTTCTCCTGATCCTCGAACAACTGGCCCAGGTCCATCTCCAGCAGCGTCAGCCGCGAGCCGTTGACGTACTCCGCGTTGGTCTTGACGATGGAGCCGTCCACCTGGAG
>JAWKHU010000074.1:0-43953 GCA_041394685.1 Vicinamibacterales bacterium | reverse complement strand
CATGCGCGGCGCGCGCGGGCCGCGGCCGCCACGTCCGGCTCCCCCACCGGCCCCGCCGGCGCCCGGCGGAGGGGTGGCTGGCGCAGGCGGCGCGGTGTAGCCGCCGCGCAGCACGAGGCCGCCCCAGTCCCCGATATCCAGCACCGCCTGCTTCCCATCATCGCTGCGAACGGGCCAGTTCATGAGCGCGCTGTAGAAGGCGGCTTCCTTCGGGTAGTCGGCAACCTGGCAGGAGAAGTGGTCCAGCAGCACCGTCCGCCAGCCCGTGGGCTCGAAGGGGGCCTTGGCGGGGGTGGCGTCGCACTGCGGCGTGCCCTTCAGCGCCCCGCCGCACTGGCCCTGGGCGAGGGCGGTGGCCGGCCGCAGGGCCGCGGCGACGCCGAGGGCCTGGAGCAACTGGCGGCGCGACAGCCCGCCGCGATCGAACGCGTGGAAGAGGGATTGGAGTTCGGCGCTCATGAGGGACTCCTTGAAGAACGGCGAGTCGACGGAATCAAGTGCTCCAGAGTATGAGGCTGGCGCGGGCCGGGGGCAAGCGGCGGGGCGGGCGACGGCCGATCGCGGCGCCGGGCCCCGTCGCGGTCTCGTCACACCGCACGCGCGGGCCTTGTCCGTCCGCGAGGCGGCCCCGGAGTACCACGTACAATGGCGGAAGGCGCCCGTAGCTCAGTCGGATAGAGCACCGGCCTTCTAAGCCGGGGGTCGCAGGTTCGATCCCTGCCGGGCGCGCCACTTCGCCCCGCGCGCCGGCCGCACGCGCCAGTCCGCTCCCTGCACCGACCCGTCCGTGAGAGACGTCCCCAGACATCTCCACGCTCATCGACGCGATCCCATCCATCCCGACTCACCCCGCGTAGTCCCTTCATGGGTCCTCGATGACCCGGATGGATCGGGGCGGCCAGCATGTTGCAGACCGCCCACGCCTGGAGGTCGAAAATGAACGAGACGAAAGCCATCGACGAGATCGTGAACCGCTGGGTTGACCGGCGCTCATTCGCAAAGGTATTCGCCGCCGGCATGGGCACGGTCGCGTTGGGCGGTGCGTCGCTCGGGGCGCAGGCGCCGACGATCACCGACACCGATATCCTGAACTTCGCACTGAACCTGGAGTATCTCGACGCCGAGTTCTACACCGTGATCACCAGCGGCGTCACGATCGATGCCGCGCCCTTCAACATCGGCATCACGGGCGTAGGTACGCCGGGGCCCACAAGTGGTGCCGCTCGCCTCGATATGGCCAGCGATGCGCGACTGAACCAGACGGCGCTCGAGCTGGCCTACGACGAGCGAGCGCATGTGGCGCTCCTTCGCAACGCCCTGGGATCGGCCGCGGTGGCCAAACCCGCCATCGACTTCAGTGCGGCTGCCGTGACCAGCATCGCGCAGTTCCTGCGGGTGGCCCGGATCCTCGAGGACGTGGGCGTCAGCGCCTATGGAGGCGCCGCACCGCTCATCAGTGACACGGCCATTCTCGGCACGGCCGCGCGCATCGCGCTGGCAGAGGGCCTGCACTCCGGAGCCGTGCGCCTGCAGATGGCACAGCGCAGCCTGTCGGACATCGGCCCCGTCGATGCCTCGGACGTGGTCGTGAGCACGAATCCGCAGATTGGCGCCCGGCTGTTCACGACGGACGCGCAGGGATTGACGGCGGTTCGCACACCCAGCCAGGTGCTGTCGATCGTCTACGGGCCCAACGCACCGGCCGGGACCACCAGCGGCCTCTTGTATCCCAATGGCATGAACGGCGTCATCAATACCGTCTAGAGTCGCGTGGCGGAGCACTAGCCCGCCATTACGTCCCCGCTCCTCCCCCGGGGACGCTCCGCATCACGCGCACTCCCTGATGGGTTGCTTTCGCCCAGGATCGGCAGGTACACGCATGAACGTGGCGGTGTGGCGGCGCGGCCGAATGATTCGCTGGGACACGGACGCGCCGGGTGCTGCGCCGCACCGCCGCTGTCAGTGCGGCGGCCCTTGTCCTGACTGCCGCCTGGGGCGCCGGCACGAACCCGTCTCGTGGATGAGACGGCCATCATCACAGGTGCCGGACCTGCCGCCCGACGCAGATGGAGCGCGGCTCAAGCCATCGCGGATCTCCAGATCGGCGCTGTGGTTTCGCCACCGAACGGACACGGTGCGGCGCATCGTCAACCGCCTGTAGAGGAGCGGCCCGCGGCTGTCCTCATTGCCGGCGACTTCCTCTACAACCCGACCGACGAGGCCGGAGAACCACGCGAAGCACGAGGAGCTCGAGCGCGACGATGTGCGCGCCCTCAGGGAACAAGGCTCCCGCATCGTCGCGATGCTCAGGCCCCTGAAGGCCGCCGGCATCCGCACCATCGCGGTGCTCGGCAATCACGACTACGGCATGGGCCAGCCCGACTCGCTGCCGCTCCCTGTGGTTGCTGACCGGCTGAGCCAGGTGCTCCGCGACGAGGGCATCGACGTGCTTCGGAACCGGGCCATTCCGCTCGGTGAGGCCGACGTCGAGCGGCCGCGACAGCACCGGCTGTTCGTGGCTGGTGTCGACGCCCGGTTTCCACGGCGCGACGATGCCAAGGCCGCGCTCGCCCAGATGCCGCCCTCGGCCCCACGCCTCGTCCTGATGCACAACCCTCGGTCATTCCTGGACGCCCCACGGGGCGCCGCGCCCATCGCCTTCGCGGGCCACACGCACGGCGGCCAGATTCGCCTGCCCTTTCTGCCGGAGTGGTCGTGGATATCGCTCGCGCGTGATGCGCCGGTCGCGGCAGACGGATGGGCGCCTCCTCAGTTCGGGGCGGCTGCCAATCACCTCTACGTGAACCGCGGCATCGGGTTCAGCCTCGTGCCGGTCCGTCTCAACTGCCGTCCCGAGCTCACGTGGGTGACGCTCGAACGGACGTCCGACTCCTGATCGCCACGCCGGCGTCCGCCGGCACAGGCGCCTTCACGGGTGAGGTTCCATGGACTCAATCCTGTTCGACGGCTGGTCGGCGCTCCTGCGGGTCCTGGTGGCTGGCGTGCTGGCGTACCTCGGCCTCATCCTGTTCCTCCGGGTGTCGGGAAAGCGCACACTGGCCAAGATGAATGCCTTCGACCTGGTCGTCACGGTGTCGCTCGGGTCCACACTGGCCACGACCATCCTCAGCCACGACGTCACCGTGGCGCAGGGAGGCGCCGCCCTCGCGCTGCTGATCGGACTGCAGTTCGCGATCACGTGGTCGAGCGTGCGGTCGCCGTGGGTGCGCCGCCTGGTGACCGGCGAGCCGGCGGTGCTGCTCCACCGCGGCCAGTGCGTGGCCGACGCGATGCGTCGCTCGCGCGTGACGGAAAGCGAGATCCGCATGGCCATCCGCTCCAGCGGCATCGCGGCCGTGGAGGACGTCGAAGCCGTCGTGCTCGAAACGGATGGCTCCTTCAGCGTGGTCCGCCGCAGCCAGGATGGCCGCGCGTCGAGCCTCGAAGGGGCGGTGTTCCCCGACGAATCCTGAGGCACGGCGCCCGCGCCCCGCGGGGATTGCCGCGTCGCCTCGGTCCGCCTGCTGCATCTCAGCCGCGCCGAACGGAGGACCGGTTTCGGCGCGCGGCCTGCCGTGCCGGAGCCCGGTCCATCTCGCCCAGCAGCAGCAGCTCCTGCACGGTGCGATGCGCCTCGACCGGGTGCCGCAGCGGCAGGTCCGGGTCGATCTCGTAGGCGTTCTGGCGACCCGTGCGCCGGCGGGTCAGGTAGCCCCTCTCGAGGTCCGCCACGATGCGCTGCACCGCCCGCTCCGTGACGCCGACTTCGGCTGCCACCTCGCGCAGGCGCAGTTCGGGGAGCGGGCGAGGCAGATGAGCACGTGGGCGTGATTGGTCAGGAACGTCCAGCGGTGGCTGTCCCGCGGGTCTGGAGGCGGCATGCTCGCAAGCGTATGCGAATTCGCGAATCTTGATACGCGATATATTTGTCGTGTATTGTGTGTCGCATGTCAGAACTGGTGCCGGCCCACCACGGCCTCCGCTCGACCGCGCCCGCACGGTCGTCGAGTTCCTGGCGCGCACCCACGGCGTGGACGTGGACGCCGACGCGCTGGACGGTGCGATCCGCCGGCTCGCGGCGGCCGGACGCGCGGAGCTCCCGCACGCCCTCGTCCGCATCCTGGCCGACGAAGCCGGCCTGACAACGGCTCTGGTGCACCGGCCGCTGGCGGACGTCCTCGAGGACGCCGACCTATCGCATTCGGCTCGCCCTCCGCACGGACGCGGCCGGGCGGCTCGAGGCGCTGGCGATCCTGAACGTTGTCCGCGGCGGGGCCCGCGTCGTAGCCGGGACCCAGCCCGCGCGCTGCCCGCTGGTCGTCCGCGAGCCTGCGGCAGTGGCTGGCGTACCAGACGATGGGACGGCGGTGGACTGGGTGCTGGTGAGCCGGCCGCGCCGTTGTCGCCCATGCGTTCGCGGCAGGAGGCCGTGCCGCTGCCGCCCTTCGAGCGCCTGCGGGCGCTGCTGCGCGGAGAGCGCCGGACGCTCTGGGTCGCCATCGTCTACTCGGTCGTCATCGGGCTGCTCGGCCTCGTCCTGCCGGTGGCGGTCCAGGCGCTCGTCAACACGATCGCGTTCGGCTCCGCGATGCAGCCGCTCGTCGTGCTCACGCTCTTCGTCTTCGTCGCGCTCGGGTTCAAGACGGTGCTCAATGCCCTGCGCGCCGTCGTCGTCGAGATCATCCAGCGGAGCATCTTCGCGCGCGGTCCACCGACGTCACCTGGCGGCTGCTGCGCGTGCGCGCCGACGCGTTCGATCGGTATCACGGGCCGGGAGATCGTCAACCGCTTCTTCGATACCGTCACGGTGCAGAAGTCGGCGGCGCTCCTGCTCATCGACGGGCTCAGCATCGTGATGCAGACGCTCATCGGCATGGTGCTCCTCGCCGTGTATCACCCGTGGCTGCTGGCCTTCGACGTCCTGCTGGTGCTGGCGATGCTGGGCATCATCGTCCTGCTGGCGCGGGGCGATCGGCACCAGCATCAAGGAATCCAAGGCGAAGCGATGAGCTGGAGGCCTGGCTCGAGCAACTCGCGGCGCACCTGGTGACCTTCAAGTCCGACGGCGGGCAGGCGTTCGCGGTGCAGCGGTCACAGCGGCTGCTGGAAGATACCTGGGCTACCGCGCGAAGCACTTCCGCATCCTGGTGCGCCAGATCGTCGGGTCGTTCGCGCTGCAGGCCGTCGCCAGCTCGGCCCTCCTCGGCATCGGCGGCTGGCTGGTCATCGACCGGCAGCTCACGCTCGGGCAGCTGGTGGCCAGCGAACTGGTCGTGGCCGGCATGCTGAGCGCGTTCACCAAGTTCGGCAAGCAGCTCGAGGTGTTCTACGACCTCTGCGCCGCCATCGACAAGCTGGGACAGCTCGTGGACCTGCCGCTGGAGCGCACGGGCGGCGAGGCGCTGCCGTCCGCGTCGGGGCCGATGGGGCTCAGCATGCAGGATCTGCAGGTGCAGTACGCCGACGGCACGCGGCCGGCGCTCCGCGTCCGCGGGTGGCGGGTCGCCCCGGGCGAGCGCGTGGGCGTGACCGGGCCGAATGGCTCCGGCAAGAGCACCCTCGCCGACGTCATCTTCGGGCTCCGCACGCAGACGGCTGGCGCCGTCCGGGTGGACGAGGTGGACGTCCGGGCCATTCCACTGGCGGCGCTGCGGCGCGACGTGGCACTCGTGCGCGGCGTGGAGCTCTTCCCCGGCTCGGTGATCGACAACGTCCGGCTCGGTCGCGACGAGCTGACGCACGCCGATGTGGCCCGGGCGCTGGAGGACGTCGGCCTGCTGGACGAGCTGCTCGCGCTGCCCGGCGGTCTCGACACCGAACTGCACCCGCACGGGCGGCCGCTGTCGCACCGGCAGGCGTGCCGCCTGATGATGGCGCGCCATCGTGGGCCGGCCGCGGCTGATCGTCCTCGACGGCGCGCTGATCAGATCGACCAGCGCGACGAACAGGAGCGGCTCGCCTCCGTGCTCTTCGCGCCGGACGCCCCATGGACGCTCGTGTGCATCACCGAACGTGCGGACCTGCTCGCACGCTGCTCCAGGGTGGTGGAACTGCGGGACGGCGAAGTCCGCGACGAGGGCCCCCGCCGCATCGGGAAGGGGCCGGGTGCCGGCAGCGCGACTCGCCAAGACGGAGAGGAGGCATGATGGACGGCCGGACCCACGCCTGGCAGATGGACCAGCGGCTGGCCCTGCACAACGTGCAGGCACCACGCTCGGCACGCGTGCTGGCGCGCATGCTCGTCGCGCTGCTCGCCGTCACCGCGGTGGCCCTGACGCTGACACCGTGGCAGCAGAACATCCCGGGCTCGGGCCGCGTGATCGCGTTCAGTCCGGAGGAGCGCCTGCAGCAGATCGAGGCTGCCGTGGACGGCCGGGTCGTGGCCTGGCACGTGGTCGAGGGCAGCGTGGTCAGGCGCGGCGACCCGATCGTGGACCTGACGGATAACGATCCCGAGATCCTCGCGCGACTCGAACAGGAGCGCGAGCAGGTGCTGCGAACCATCGAGCAGGGGGACTCCCGTGTGGGCGCCCTGGAGGATCGCGTGGCGGGCCTGACCGATACGCTCCGAAGCGCCGTCGCCGCCGCCGAGCTCCGGGAGCAGATGGCCCACGAACGCGTCCGCGCCGCCGAACAGGGGCTCGCGGCCGCCCGTGCGGCGAAGGTGACGGCCGACCTGAACCACGAACGGCAGCAGGCGCTGGCGGCGAAGGGGCTGTCGTCCACGCGCAGCCTCGAGCTCGCGGTGCTCGACGCGGCCACCCGTGCGGCCGACGTCGATCGCGCCGCCGCCACACTCAACGCCGCGCGCAGCGAAGCCGCCTCGCTGAAGGCCGAGCTGCTGCGAACGCGTGCGGATGCGCGGACGCGGGTTGACGAGGCACGCGCGTCGTTGGCGTCGGGATCCTCGGACGTGGCGAAGGCGCGCGCGGAGCTGGCGAAGCTGGAGGTCCGCGTCGCGCGCCAGCAGACGCAGCGCGTGACCGCGCCCGTGGACGGCACGGTCCTGCGGGTGCTGGCGCGGCGCGGCGGGGAGCTCCTCAAGGCCGGAGCACCGCTCGCCGTCATCGTCCCGTCCTCGAGCCGCGACGTCGTGGAGCTCTGGGTGGATGGCAACGACATGCCGATGGTGATGCCCGGCAGTCCCGTGCGGCTCCAGTTCGAGGGCTGGCCCGCGCTGCAGTTCTCGGGCTGGCCCTCGATCGCCGTGGGCACCTTCGGAGGCAGGGTGCTCCTGGTGGACCCGGCCGACAACGGCAAGGGACAGTTCCGCGTGCTGGTCGATTCGGATCCCACCGACGATGCCTGGCCGTCGCGCCGCTTCCTGCGTCAGGGCGTCCGGGCCAACGGCTGGGTCCTCCTGAACATCGTGCCCATCGGGTACGAGCTGTGGCGGCAGTTCAACGGGTTCCCGCCCGTGATTGCGCCGGACGAGCCCGCGGCGGCCGCGTTCGATCCCGCGATCACGTCCGCCGGAAACGCCGGGGGAAAGGACGGGGCGAAATGATCCGTCACTGCGTGCGTGCGGCCGCTGCCGCGCTCGTTCTCGCCGGCGTCGCCGCGCCTGCCGGTGCGCAGGGCCCCCTCACGGCCAGCGAGGTGCTGCTCTCGGTCGAGCAGGCGCTGCCGCTCCTGGAGCGGGCGCGCCGCGAACTCGACGCCGCCCGCGGCGCGCAGGTCTCGGCCAATGGCGCGTTCGACCTCACGCTCAAGGCCGAGAGCCTGTCGGTCCGCGGCTACTACGACAACGATCGCGTCACGAGCGTCCTCGAGCAGCCGCTGGCACCGCTGGGGCTCACCACGTTCGGAGGGTATCGGAGCGGCCGCGGCGTCTTCGCGCCCTATGACGGCAAGGCCCAGACGCTGTCGGAGGGCGAGCTCAGGGCCGGATTCACGCTGCCGCTGCTGCGCGACCGGTCCACCGACGCCAGGCGCACGGGACGCGAGGTCGCCGACCGCGGGGTCGATGCTGCCGAGCGCGGGCTCGACAAGGCACGGCTGACGTACTTCAAGGACGCGCTCGCCGCCTACTGGAACTGGGCAGCCGCGGGCCGGCAGCGGGACATCGTGCGGGCCCTGCTCGACCTGGCCCTCGCACGCGACGGACAACTGGCCGATGGCGTCGGGCTCGGCCAGACCGCACCCGTCGAGCGCACCGACAACCGCCGCGCCATCCTGCAGCGACGGTCCGCGCTGGCGACGGCGGAACGCAGCCTGCAGCAGGCGGCCATCGAGCTGTCCCTCTACCTGCGCGGGCCGGACGGCGCACCGCTCCAGCCGAGCGCCGGGCGCCTCCGTCACCCCGCTTCCGGAAGTCGAGCCGCCGCCCGACGAAGCGTCCGCCATCGCGGAGGCCCTTGCGAGGCGACCCGAGCTGGGCCGCCTGCGAGCCACGCGCGCAGCAGGACGCGGAGCTGCAGCTCGCGCGCAACGGCCTGCTGCCGTCGCTGACGCTCTTCTCCCAGGGCCTCCCGGGACCTCGGTGACGGCGCCGCGAGCCGTGCCGGGTCTTCGTTCGAGGCGGGTGTGGCCTTCGAGCTGCCGGTGCAGCGCCGGCGCGCGACGGGCCGGACGCTGCAGGCACAGGCACGGCTGGACGGCGTGGACCAGGAGATCCGGTGGGCCGAGGACACGGTACGTGTCGAGGTGCAGGATGCGCTGAGCGCGGTCGCGGCCGCCCGGGCCGTCCTCGACGTCGTGAGCGAAGAGCTACTCGTCGCTCGTGAGCTGGAAGGCCTGGAGCGCGACCGCTTCCAGCTCGGCGACTCCACGCAGTTTCTCGTCAACCTGCGCGAGTTGGCCACCGCCGACGCCGCGCTCCGCGAGGCGAAGGCGCTTGCGGACTACCAGAAGGCGCTCGTCGGCGTCGAGGGCGCGACCGGGCGGCTGCTCGAGCGACGCCCTCCCCGTAGTCGCACCGAGCCGCAGGGATGGCGCCCGCACGAGCCGCCGGGTTTCGAGCGGCGGACCGCCGGATCCCTGACGGCCAGCCGGCGCTCGAGCGAACACCGCGCATTGCACGAGCGAATCAGGCACCTGCGCCGGGGCACCATTCTTGCTGCCCAAAGCCACAGGTGCGAGCCCGTGCTGTCCCTGCTTCCCACGCCCGCCGGTCCGCGCGCCAGTCACCCGCCGGCCGCCGGGTCACCGTCGTCAGCCCCGGCGCTGTCGATGCGGTCACCTTCGACCACGTCTGGTTCTCCTGGGACGACCTCGAAGTGCTCCGCGAGATCAGCTTCGCCCTGCCCCACGGGCGGCTCCGCTTCCTGCTCGGCGCCAGCGGCAGCGGCAAGTCCACCATCCTCAAGCTGACGATGGGGCTGCTGAAGCCGGACGCCGGCGCCATCCACGTGGACGGCGCGCGGATCGACCGAATGACGGAACCCGAGCTGTTGCGCGTGCGCACCGGCATCGGCATGCTGTTCCAGGAGAACGCCCTCTTCGACTCGCTCACGGTTGCCGAAAACGTGGGCTACCGGCTCGACGAGAGCCGCCTTCCGGCCTCCGACGTGGACGCCCGCGTGAAGGACGTGCTCGGCTTCATCGGCCTCAGCGATTTCGAGGACCGCCTGCCCGCCGAGCTCTCCGGCGGCCAGCGCCGGCGCGTGGGCATCGCGCGCGCCATGGCGGCACGGCCCGCCCTGTTGCTGCTCGACGACCCCACCACGGGCCTCGATCCCATCCTCTCGGCCACGGTTGACGACGAGATCGTCAAGCTGCGCGACCTCGAGCACGCCACGATCGTGGTTGCCACGCACCAGATTCGCGACGCGTTCTACGTGGCGACGCATCGCGCGGTGAGGGAGGGTGCGCAGGTGCGGGTCGTCACTGCCGCGCCCGGCGATGCACCCGGCGCCGACTTCATGGTGCTGCGCGACGGCGCGATCGCGTTCGAGGGCGGCGCCCAGGAGCTCTTCCACTCCGGCGACGCGTACCTCCAGCGCTATCTCTACAAGGCCCTCCCTCCCTGGTAGCCCTCGCAAAGGCTCGGGGACGCTGTGCGGTCCGTGTCATCACTGCCTCGGTTCGGCACACGTGCTCAGCCCCGTGCTCCATCACGGAACACGCCGTGACAGAAAACGAAGGCCGTCCGCAAGGGCACACAGCGCCATAAACCCTTGTCCATGGACGACTTCCGCTGCGGTGTCGTCGGCGGCCGTCACCTGGTCGTCCGTTTGCTGACTCATCGGGGTGGCAATTTTTGGAGGGGCGCGGGGCGAGGCACCTGTCGCCGTGGTCCCGGTGGCGCCTGCCGAGCAGCGACCGGCGCGCCCGACCTCGCACGCGCTCGTGGCGTACGTCGGCACCGTCTGCCTGCTCGGGACCCTCGCGATCGTGCACTCGGTAGTGGCACTGGACGCCACGCCGGTGCCACTCTCGGCCTTCGGCCTCAGTGCGCTGGCGGTGTTGAGCGGCGCCTTCGCGCTCAAGGTGCCGGGGTGCCCGCGAGCTTCTCGGTCTCCGATACGTTCCTGCTCGCGGTGGCGATGCTGTTCGGTCCCGCGGCGGCGACGGTCGCGGTCGCGTTCGACAGCGCCGTCGTCTCGATCCGCCTGCATTCGACGCCGAACCTGACGCGCACCTCCTTCAACCTGACCGGTCCCGCCCTGGCGCTCTGGGCTGGCAGCCAGGTGTTCGGCGCCATGAGCCCGGCCGGCGCGCTCATCGACGCCGACCTGCGCGGCGTAGCGCTGCTCCTGCCACTCACGGGCCTCGCCGCCGTCTACTACGTGCTGAGCTCGGGCCTGCCGTCGCTCGCCATCGGGCTGGAATCGAGCACGTCGCCGGTGCACGTGTGGCGCACGCACTTCGCGGGCATGGCACTGAACTACCTCGCGGCGGCGTCAGCCGCCTACTTCCTCGTCATCGCGGTCCGCTACGTAGGCCTGGTGCCGCTGGTCGCCATCGTGCCACTGCTCATCCTCCTGCAACTCGCGACACAGACGTGGATCGGCCGCCTGCAGGATGCGCAGACGCATGTCGCGGCGATGGATCGCCTCTATCTCTCGACGGTGGCCGCGCTGTCAACCGCGATCGAAGCCAAGGACGGCGTGACGAGCAGCCACGTGCACCGCGTGCAGGTCGCGACGGTCGCCCTCGCGCACGCACTCGGCGTGAAAGACGACGCGGACCTGAAGGCCATCGAGGCGGCCGCGCTCCTGCACGACACCGGCAAGATCGCGGTACCCGAACGCATTCTCAACAAGCCGGGCAAACTGACGCCGGCCGAGTTCACGCAGATGAAGCAGCACGTGGACGTCGGCGTCGCCATCCTGTCCGCCATCGACTTCCCCTACCCCGTCGTCCCCATCGTCCGCGCGCACCACGAACACTGGGACGGCTCGGGGTACCCCAACGGGTTGCGTGGCGACGCCATCCCCCTCGGCGCACGCGTCCTCGCGGTGGTGGACTGCTACGACGCGCTGACCTCGGACCGGCCGTACCGCTCCGCGCTGAGCGACGCGGCCGCGATGGACATCCTGCGGTCGATGGCGGGCGTCAAGTACGACCCGATGGTGGTGGCCACCTTCGAGCAGGTCCGCTTCACTCTCGGGGCAGGCTGGCACGCGGACACGCACCCCGTTGCGCTGCAGCCGATGTCCCAGCCGCGTGCCAAGGCGGAGTATCGACGTCCCACGCCGGCAGCCTCCGCCGAACCCGTCGGCCGCGGCGGACCCGCCGCGGGCAACCCGGTGGCCGCCGCCTGGCGGGCGCACGGCCTGCTCATGGCCGGGGCGTCGTGTGTCGTGTGGCTGCTGGATCGCGGGCTGGACCAGTTGGTACCGGCGTTCCACGCCGGACCGCACGCCGGGGTGCTCCCGAGGGCTCCGCTGGCCGTGGGCGAGCGGGTAACCGGCTGGGTCGGCGAGCACGGGACGGCGGCCGTGAATGCAGAGGCCGCCCTTGACCTCGGGCCGGTGGCGCGAACGGTCGGACTCGAGGCCACAGTGTCGGTCCCACTGCTGTACGCGGCACCACCGTGGGCGTGCTCACCTACTACGCGTCGACGCCGTTCACCCGCTCCGACGTCGCGGCCGCCACCGCCGTCGCCGCCGCGCTCAGCCCGCTTCTGTACGAGGGCGAAGACACCGAGACCGTCCCGGCATCCGCGCGTCCGTCGTCGATGAGAATCGTCGCGCGCCGCTGACCGTCGCGCGCCGCTATTCCGCCGTGGCCGGCCGGAACCACCGCGACGGCCGGAACTGCCCGATGAACTGCTTCCAGCGCCGGTTGACGATCGTCTCCTCGAGGCCGGCGAACTTCACGTAGACGACCGGGATGAGGAGCAGCGTCAGGAACAGGCACAGCGACTGCCCGCCGACGACCACCAGAGCGATGGCCGCGCGTCCGGCGCGCCGATGCCGAGGCCGAGCGAGGTGGGAATGAGCCCCGCGATGATGGCCGAGGTCGTCATCAGGATGGGCCGCAGGCGCGTCCGCGCCGCTTCCTGGATGGCGTCACGCGGGCTCTTGCCCTGCGCGCGGAGGACGTTGGCATAGTCCACCTGCAGGATGGCGTTCTTCTTGACGATCCCCAGCAGCAGGAGGATGCCGAGCGCGCTCCACAGGTTGAGCGTGCGGCCCGACACCCAGATCGTGAAGAGCGCGAAGGGAATCGACATGGGCAGCGCCATCATGATGACGATGGGCTGCACGAAGCTCTCGAACTGCGAGGCCAGCACCATGTAGACGAAGATCATGGCCAGGCTGATGGCCATCAGCATGTTGGCCGTGGTCTCGTCCAGGATCTTCGACTGCCCCTGCAGCCGGAACGACATCGTCGGCGGCATGCCGAGGTTGCCCAGCGTCGCGCGCAGGTCGTTCGAGGCCTCGTCGAGCGCGTGGCCTGGCGCGACGTCGGCCGTCATCATCACCGTGAACTGCCGGTTCGAGCGCTGCAGCGAGCTGGGGCCAGGCCACGCTCCACGCGGGCGATGTTGTCGATGCGCACGGGCCCGTTCGCGGAGGGCACGGTCAGCCGGCCGATCTCCTCCGCGTCCCGCCGCTGGTTCTCCAGCACCCGGATCTTCACCGGGTACTGCTCCTGTCCTTCCTTGTAGGACGAGATCTCGTCGTCGCCCGAGACGGCCAGGCGCAGCGTGTTGCCGATGGTTGACATCCGCACGCCGAGGTCGGCCGCGCGCTTGCGGTCCACGGCCACGTGAATCTCGGGGTTGGACACGCTCAGGGTGATCTTCGGCTCGGTGATGCTCGGCACCTGGCGGACCGCGGCCAGCGCCTTGAGCGAGAAGTCGGCGAGCTGGTTGAGGTCGGGCCCGAGCAGGTTGGCCGAAATCGCATACCCGCCGGCCCCCTCGCCACTGCCGAGCGCGTTGCGCGAGGTGATGCTGGGCCGGTAGGACGGGTGCGCGGCCAGGCGGCGGCGCATCTCGGTGATGATCTCGGACTGGGAGTTGGTGCGATCCTCGATCGGCGTCGCCTGACAGAGGAAGTGGATGTGGGTGGCGTTGCCGCCGGGCCCGCTCACACCGATGGACGGCTCGATCTGCGCGACGCCTTCGATGCCCTCCAGCTCCTTCAGGAGCGAGAAGGCCACTTCCTGCGTCCCTTCGATGGACGTCCCCTCCGGGGTATCCACGTGAATCGTCCACTCGCCCATGTCCTCGCTGGGCACGAACTCGCGGCCGACGGCGCGGTTGAGCGGGATCGCCGTCAGCGCCGTCAGGATGGAGACCGCGATGACGATGCCCTGGTGGTCCAGCGCCCACTGGAGCGACCGGCCGTACCACACGTCGAGCCGGTGGAAGAACCCCTGCTCCTTGGTCTTGTGGTCGGCCTCGCCGTCGGACACCTTGAGGAACCGCGAGCTGAGCATCGGCGTCAGTGTGAAGCTGACGAGCATCGAGACCAGGATCGAGAACGCCATGGTCCAGCCGAACGGGTTGATGAACCGCTTGGCGTAGCCGTCCATGAACGCGATCGGCAGGAAGATGACGACCAGCGAGAGCGTGGTCGCCATGACGGCGAGCGCCACCTCGCGCGTGCCCTGGATGGCCGCCTCGAACGGCGTGCAGCCCTTCTCCTCGATGTACCGGAAGATGTTCTCCAGCACCACGATGGCATCGTCGATGACGATGCCGACGGCGAGCGTGATGCCGAGCAGCGTCATGTTGTTGAGGGAGAAGCCCATGACGTTCATCAGCGTGAACGACGCGATGATGGAGGCGGGGATGGCGAGCGCCGCGATGATCACCGCGCGGATGTTGCGGATGAACACCATGACGACGATGGCGGCGAAGAGGCTGCCCATGAGCAGGTGCTCCTCGAGCGACGCCACCGACGCGTAGATGAACTGCGAGTCGTCGCGGATCACCGTGACGGTGACCGAAGAGGGCAGCGACCGCTGGACGGTCTTGAGGCGCTCCCGCACGGACTCGATCACCTGCACGGTGTTCTCGCCCATGGCGCGGCGGATGTCGAGCATCACGGCGGGCTTGTCGCCCAGCCAGACGGCGGAGGTGGGACGCTCGAACCCGTCCTCCGCGCGCCCGATGTCCGAGACCCGGATGGGCGTGCCGTCCTTGGTGGCGATGACGATGTTGTTGAAGTCCTCGGTGGCGTCGATGCGGCCGAGCGTGCGGAGCAGGAGCTGGCCCTTGCCCTGCTCGACCGTGCCGCCCGGAATCTCGACGTTCTCGGCAGCGACCGCGTCGCGCACCTGGGAGATCGACAGGCCGTAGGAGTTGAGCTTCTGGATGTCCACGACGACGTGGATCTCGCGGGGGCGGCCGCCGGCGATGCTGACCTGGCCGACGCCGTTGACGGTCTGGATGGCGCGCGCCACCTGCTTGTCCGCGAGCTCGGTGAGGGTCCGGAGGCTCATCGCGTCGGACGAGACGATGAGCGACATCACCGGGTCCGCGTCGGGATCGACCTTGGTGATGACCGGCGGGAGCAGCGTCGGCGGCATGGACCGGATGGCGCCGGACACCTTCTCGCGGACGTCGTTGGCTGCGTCGTTGAGGTCCGCTCCAGCACGAAGCGCACCGTGATGTTGCCGCGGCCCTCGCTGAGGCGGGCCGAGATCTCGTCGATGCCCGCCACGCCGCTGATGGCCTCCTCCATCGGCTCGATGACCGATGAGGAGATCTCGTCCGGGCTCGCGCCCGGCAGCGACAACGAGAC
Source organism: Vicinamibacterales bacterium (assembly GCA_041394685.1). GTDB lineage: Bacteria > Acidobacteriota > Vicinamibacteria > Vicinamibacterales > UBA2999 > VFZN01. Next base: position 28,807 of record JAWKHU010000074.1, on the reverse strand, counting down.
GTTCACGGTGGCGGGGTCGGCGCGGGGGAAGAGGTCGACACCGAGCTCGCGGAAGGAAAAGATGCCGAGCACCACGAGCGACATCACGAGCATCGTGGCGAAGACCGGGCGGCGGACGCAGAGTTCGGAGAGCATGGCCTACTCGTTCGTGTTCTCGGACACCGTGATCTTCAAGCCGTCTTCCAGCTTGTCCACGTCGGTGGTGGCCACACTGTCTCCGGAGGTGACGCCCTCCAAGACCTCGATCCGATCACCCAGCCGCTCTCCCACCTTCAACTCGCGCATCGTCAGGTGGTCGCCGTCGATGACGAAGACGCGGTTGACGCCGTAGCGATACTGGAGCGCGGCGAACGACAGCGTCAGCACCTGGTCCACCTTGGCCGTGGTGATGCGGACGCGCGTGAAGGTGCCCGGCGAGCGTCGCCTCGGGGTTGGGCACCAGCGCCTCGAACGGGAACGCGCGGGTGCTGGTGCTGACGACGGGGCTGATGCGCGAGACGCGGCCCGTGAACGGGGTGTCCGGGTAGGCATCGACGAAGAGCTGCACGGCCTGTCCGTCCTCGATCCAGGGCGCCATCTTCTCCGGGATCTCGGCGGTGACCTTGAGCGGATCGACGCGGACGACGCCCATCACGGGGGTCTGGACGCGGACGTACTCGCCGATGTTGACCAGCCGCTTGTCGACGTAGCCGTCGAACGGCGCGCGAATCGTCGTGTCGCGCAGCTGGCGTTCGGCGAGCCGGAGCGCGGCCGCGGACGCGTCGATGTCGGCGCGGAGGTTCTTGGCGTTCTGCAGGGCGGCGTCGTAGCTCGCCTGCTTGGCCTGCAGCGTCGCCGAGGCGTCCTCGAGCGTCTGGGTGGAGACCAGCTGCCGGCGGTTGAGCTCCTCCGCGCGGTCGAAGGCGCGCCGCGACTGGTCGAGCTCGGCCTTCGCCTTCTGGACGTCGGGGGTGGCCTCGATCTCCGGCATGTGCTCACCGTCGGCAGCGCCGAAGCGGGCCAGCGCACGCTCGAGCGCGGCGCGCTGCTGCTCCAGCGCGTAGCGGGCTTCTCGCTGTCGAGCTCGACGAGCGCCTGGCCGGCGCTGACGCGGTCGCCGAGGTTGGCGAGGATGCGGCTGACCCGCCCTTCGGCCTCGGACGAGATCGTCACCTGATCTTCGGCGGCGAGCGTGCCGACGACTTCGATCGAGCGCTGCACGGCTTCCTGCCGCACGCGCTCGACCTGGACGGCCTTGGAGGCCTCGTCGGAACGGGCGCCGCGGGCGGCATCCGTTCCCGCACACGCGGACACGCCCGCGAGAAGAGTGACAGCCGCGAGCGACCGCAGGACGCGAGGACCGGAATGAGGCACGGGTAACTCCGCTTCGGTGGAAAGCACGAGTATAGCCGCGCCCATGTCAGTGTTTGTCGTTAGTAATCTCCGCGCGCACACATTACGTGTGCGGCTGGATGGATGGTATGCGGCGCGCGCATGCCGGAGCGCTCCCCCGTCACGGCACGGTCACGACGATCTCGTCGCTGACGGGTCCGACGCTGCCTGCTGCCGACACGGCTCGCACCCGGATGAAATACGTGCCGGGCGGCACCTCGGCCGTGACGCCCGGCGCGCTGCCAACACCGCCGTTGTAGAAGTTCGAGGCTCCGGGTTGGGTCCCTGCCTCGGCGACGTAGCTCGCCGCGCCACCTGCCGGCGGTGTCCAGGCCAGGGTGAGCCGCCGACCCTCGAGCGAGAACGTCAGCCCGGTGGGTGCTCCGGGTGGGGAGGGCACATCGAATCGGAGTTCCTCGGAGGTTCCACTCCAGGCCCCGTTGGGATAGACCATGACCAGCCGGGCGAAGTAGGCACCGTTGGGCACCGTGCCGCTGACCGTCGTAGCCGCGCCCAGGTTGCTGCTGAGGACGTCGGCCGCACCGGGAGTCGAGCCCACCTTCAGCAGGTAGGTCGCCCCTGAAGGGGCGTTTGGCGGCGCGTCCCACGTGAGCGTCACGTGGTTGCCGGCGGCTGACTGGCGAAGGTTCCGTGGCTGGTCGGTCGGTCGGATGAGCACGCCGTGGACTTCCCCGTTCGCGGACAGGCGCGCTTCGGCTGCCATGTGCCCTTGCCGATTGATGTCGGACACCAGGAGCACGGTGAACCCGGCACCAACCGCCGTCAGGTCGATCAAGCGGCCGTTGCGCGCAAGCATGGGAACCGTCCTCGGCGGCCCGTATGCGTTGGCGACGACTTCACCGAAGAGGCTGATGGCGACCGGAAAGAAGGGGCCGCCCGGGGTATCGAATTCGGCGTAGTCTCCGCCAGGTCCCAGGACGAACATCCGAGTGGCGCCAGACCCCTGCGTCCCTGCCAGGTGGCCGGCCGGACCGACACGCGTGAACTGCGTCGGGATGAAGTAGGAGCGGCCGGTTGGCAGGCGCGTCTCGCCCTGAAAGGACCAAGCCGTGGCGTCGAAGTAGGTGATCAGATCAGTCCGACGCCTGGAGCCGACGATGCGGGGACCGTCGGCGACGTCGCGCGCGTCCCAGCATCCACCGATGGAGGAGGACACGTCGTAGAGCTGTCCCTGGAAGAGCGCGGCCGCTTGACGAGGACAGCCGCCAGCAGGCACAGGCCCTCGGTAGAGCAGCATGCCTCCGTCGGTGAGACGTTCGACAGCCTGCACGTAATCGAGGGCAGGCTGGGGGAGTTCGCGGACGGATCCATTCTCCCAGAGGAACGGGACGTTGGCATCGCCGCGCCGCCAGATACCCGCGATCTGCCCGCGATTGTTGATGCGCGGAGTCTGGTTTGGGAGGACATGTGGGGACAGCGTGTCCCGGATGCCGCTGCCCTCCCGCCAGGTGAACAGCCGGTCATATCCTGCCAGCCCCGCCACCAGCCCCTCGTCATTGATAGCGCGCGCCCACGACACATTGGTTCCGGGAAGCACGCCGAGATCGACCACTTCGAACGTCTGGGCGCGTGCCGGCAGTGCGACCAGGCAGCACACCCACAGAGCGACACACACACGATTCAGCACCACACCACCCTCCTGACTCAACCGATTCCAACCACCACCGATGCCCTCGCCATCCAACCGGGCGCCGAGGAACCCCACATGACCATTGCCGTCCTTCTCACGGCCGCGCTGGCGGCCCAGCAGCCCGACCTGTCGAGCACCGAGTCCGTGGCACGCCTCCTTGCCGGACTCCGCACCGCGGAACCCGGCGTCTGCGAACTCGCGGGCGCCGCCCTCACCGGCGGCGGCTGGAACTGGAACGCGGGTGTGTCGGTACCGACGCCGATGCCCATGCCGATGCCCATGCCGACCCCGATGCCTCGTGCAGGCGGGGGCGTGCGCGTGCGGGTGCCGCGCGTGGGTGGGCGGGCCGGCCTGCCCGCCGAAGTGTTGGCCGTCTTCCGCAGCGCCCTTCGCGACTCCGGCCGCTGCGTGCGCACCATCGCGGCGCGCATGGTGGCGCGGGCGCGTCCCGAGTGGGCGGCGGGCGAGTTCGGCACGCTGGCCAGGGACAGCCGGGCGGAGCTGCGCGAGACTGGCCTCCTCGGCCTCGGCATCCTCGAGGATCCCCAGACGCTGCCGGTCATGTCGGCCGCCCTGGGAGACCGTGACGCGTCCGTCCGCGCGATGGCTGCGTGGGGACTGGGCCAGCTCGAGTTGCTGGCGGGCGTCCCGGCGCTGGAGCGGGTGCTGGCGGACGAGTCCGTGGACGTGCGGCGGCTGGCCGCCTGGGCCCTCGGCCAGATCGACGATGAGATCGCGCTGCCGCCGCTCCAGAGAGCACTGCGCGACCGGGCGCCGGAGGTGCGCCGCATGGCGGCCTGGGCCATCGGCGACATCGAGTCGGCCCGTGGCGTACCGATGCTCCGGACGGCCGTCGGCGATGCGGACGCGCAGACCCGTCGGACCGTCGCGTGGGCGCTCGGCGAGATCGAAGACCGGGGCAGCGTGAGCGTGCTGGCGCCGATGCTCGAGGACCGCGATCCGAGCGTCCGGCGCATGGCCGTGTGGGCGCTCGGCGAGCTCGAGAGCCCCGATGCCGTGCCCCTCCTCGCGCCGCTGGTCCGCGACGCCGACCTGGACGTGCGCCTCACGGCCCTCTGGGCGTTTGGCGAGATCGAAGCCCGCGACTCGGTGGCGTCGGTGACACCCGCCCTCGGGGATCGCAACCCCGCCGTCCGCCGGATGGCCGCGTGGGCGCTCGGCCAGATCGAATCGTCGGACGCCGTTCCACGCCTCACGCCCCTGTTGCGCGACGCCGACGACGACGTGCGCGCCATTGCGGCATGGGCGCTTGGCGAGATCGAGAGCCGGTCGGCACTCCCCGCGCTGGAGGCGGCGCGCAACGACCGCTCGTCGGCGGTGCGCCGCGCCGTGCGCTGGGCCATCGACAACATCGACGACCGGCGCTGACGGGTCGGGGTCTCGTCCATCCAACGTGTCCGACGGACGGGCGGGACCAGTTTCCCCACGCCCACGCATCACGGGGCGCCGTACACCGTGCGACGCGCGTACTAGTCACACCAGAGGAAGACTTCGCGCACGGGCCCGGAATCGCTGGCCTCCAGCGACGGGTTCGGGCTAGAGTACCGGCGCCGGTCGGCCGCACCCGGCGGACGGACCGCTCCCCCTCATGTCCCGAATGCCGTCCACCTGCCCCCACGTGCGTGCGCGGAAACACACCATGCAGAAACCTGTCCTGCTCGCGCTGGCGATGGCTGTCGCGTGCCATCTCGGCGATGTCACGGTCGGCGCCCAGACCACCGGCGCCACCATGCCCTTCTTCAAGAACTACTTCGTCACCGGCGACTACAGCACCGTTGGCGTCGGCCTGCGCGGTCGCGGCGTGGACGGCATCGCCAGCGGCAGCATGAAGATCACCGACGTGCCAGCCGGCGCCGACATCGCCGCGGCCTTCCTAGCTGGCAGGTGGTGAGCACGAACGGACCCGACGCCGGCGGCCTCGGCGTCCAGTTCGACGGCCACACGCTCGAAGCCGACGATCCGGCCACGCCGGAGATCGACGTGGCGCCGGTCGGCAAGGCCATTCCGTCGATGGGCTCGGCCGCCTGTTACGTGCCGGTGGGAGAACCGGGTGAAGGCCCCGCGGCGACGTGGACCTATCGTGCGGACGTCCTGCGCTACTTCGAGACCGATCTCGAGGGCACCCCGGAGACCAATCCCAACTACGGCAAGCTGCGCGCGAACGGCCACCACCACATCTCGGTGCCGGATGCGGTCCCTCGGGTGTTGGCGGACCCGTCGCCCTCGGCGCCAGCCTGGTGGTGGTATCGCGTCTCCGGGCCTGCCACTCCGCGCCGTCGTGATCTACGACGGCGGCGTGACGCTCGACACCGCGTTCCCCACCCTGGTGCAGCCACTCGCGGGCTTCTACGAGGCGTCGGCCACGCCCAACGCCCGGATCTCTACCTCGTCGGCAGCGGGCAGAAGGGTCGCGGCGACTCCGTGACGGTACCCGGCGCTCCCGGCCCGTATCTCAACGTCTTCAAGGGGTGGGACGAGCCCAACTGGGACACGGTGACCTATCCCGCCCTCATCGCACCCGGCGCAGCCACGGCAACCACGGTGCTGAGCAACCTTGCGTCGCCCATCGACGGCGGCCCTGACTGCCTCACGCCGGCCGCGATGGTGCTGAAGGTGGACGTGCAGGACACCGACGGCGACGGGCTCCTGGACGTGTGGGAACGCTCCGGCGCCAGCGGCCCGGTCGTGACCGACCCGACCGGCGCACCGCTGCCTGCCCTGGGCGCCATGGGCGCGGATCCGCACCGCAAGGACGTCTTCCTCGAGCTCGGCTACATGCACACGGCAGGTGTCGCGCTCACCTACGGCGGCGTGGCGCGACCCGCGCACTCGCACCTGCCGACGCACGCTGCGCTCAAGATGGTCGGCGACGCCTTCGCCAACGCGCCCGTCATCAACGACTACGGCCCCGGCATGGTCGGGGCCAACGGCATTGGCCTCCATATCGACGTGGGCCCCGGCTACCCGCCCGGCGACCCCGCCGATCCGGCCGGCAACGCCGAGGCCTACCTGGTGCGCGCACGCGGCGGCGACGCGATCCCCGAGACCGCGTGCCAGCCCGAGGCCGGCGCCCCGGTGTGGGAATGTCAGTTCGCCGCCTACCCGGGCACCATCGGCTGGAAGTCGGGCTTCCGCTTCCTCCGCGACCAGGTGCTGGCCGTCAACGGCGCGCCGCCACCCGCCGACTTCGACGAGGCCGAGTGCGGCGTGACCGTGTCGTGCGAACGCCGCTTCGACGCCGTGCGGCACCAGAGCTTCCACTACGCGCTCTTCGCCCACGGCATCGGGCTGCCGAAGTCCGAGCTCGCATGCCTGCGCGGCGGCGTGCCCGAAGCCGCAGGCGCGGACGACCGCTGCCTCGCCGGCGCGTCCGACAACCCCGACTTCCACGCGCCACGCACCAACACCGGCATCGGCGACTTCCCCGGCGGCGACCTGCTCATCACGCTCGGCGGGTTCGACGACGTTGACGGCCGGCCCGTCGGCACGCCGTTCATGCAGGCGTCAACGCTGATGCACGAGCTCGGCCACAACTTCGAGCGCCGGCACGGCGGCGAGGCGCGCGAGCCGAACTGCAAGCCCACCTACCTGAGCGTCATGAACTACCTGTATCAGTTGCGCGGTCTCCTGACCGACGACGGCGTGCCGCACCTGGATTACTCCGGCGCGCTGGGCGCGACGGTGGACGAAGCGGCGCTCGATCCGCTCGCCGCCTTCCCGCCCTATCGCCTCGGCTGGTACGCGCCGCTCGAAGGCAGCTACCGCGAGGGCCGGGCGATGCCCGCCGCGCGCCACTGCAACGGTTCCGATCTCATGCCCACGGACCTGCCGATGGTGCGCGTGGACGCGCGCAACGCCGCCGACGCCATCGACTGGGACGCCGACGGCACGCCGGCCACGGTCGTGTCGGCGCAGGACGTCAACTTCAGCGGCGTGCCCGCGGAGCGTCTCGAGAGCTCGGTGGACTGGACCGCACTCCTGCTGAACCAGGTCGCCATGCGGCGCAACGTGGGCGGCCTCTTCGTAGACCCGGGCACGGGCGCCCTGGTGGTCGGACCGCTGTCCGCCGACGTCGGCAAGGGCGATCTCGGCAAGGGGGACCTCGGCAAGGGCGACCTCGGGAAGGGTGATCTCGGCAAGGGAGATCTGGGCAAGGGCGACCTCGGCAAGGGGGACCTTGGCAAGGGAGACCTCGGTAAGGGAGACCTCGGCAAGGGCGACCTCGGCGGCGGGGATCTCTTCCTGAACGATCCCGACAACCCCTCGGGCGAGCTCGACGCGGACACCGCCGGCGACCTGGCGCGCACTCCGCCGAATGCGCTGGCGGCCTGCGTGATCGGCACCGGGTCGTGCGGCACGACGGGCGACCCACGCAACCGCGTGCTCCTGACCTGGGCCTCGTCGAACACCGGCGGCGACCCTGTCAGCTATCGCGTGGTGCGGGTGGACGGACCGGCGCTCCAGAACGGCCAGCCGTGGACCCTCGTCGCCGAGGTGCCGGCCGGCGACTTCGACCGCGCGCAGAACGGCGTCCGGTTCTACTCGGCCGTGGACCAGACGACGCTCGTGGCGGGACAGACCTACACGTACTTCGCCATCGCCGTGCACGGCCCGATGGACGAGAGCGACCTGTCGAACCTGGTCACCATCACCGCCGTCGGCAAGTACGCGTTCGTGCCGGTGGCGGGACTTCCCCCCACCAAGTCCAAGGCGGGCGCCACGATGGCCCTGAAGTGGCGATACCAGGACGGCGACACGGTGCTCGACACCGCGTCGCTCTCCCACACCGTCACCGTCTGCCGCGTCGTCGGCGCCGAATGCGTCGTCGTCGATCGCATGACCAACTCGGATCCGGGCAACAGCGGCTTCCGGTACGCGGACGACACGTGGAAGTTCAACTTCCAGCTGAAGGATCGGGACGGAATGAAGTACCCGGTGGGTGTCTACCAGTTGACGATCCAGCCCTCGGACGATCGCTTCGAGGCGGGCGGACCGTATCCGTTCGAGGTCACGCGGTAGGACCGCACAACCAGGCGGCGCGGCGACGGGCAGCTACGGCTGCTCGACCGCCGCGCGCAGCACGGGCACGAGCGGGTCGTCGGACGAGCCGCCGCGAATCTGCAGGTAGGCGCGGTAGGACTCCTGCACACGCGAGCTCTTGAGGCCGGCACGCACCTGGCCCTGGTAGTAGTAGACCGGCGGGAACATCCCGTAGGTCGGCTCTTCGTCCAGGAACAATGCCAGCGCCTCGCCGCGCCGGTTGATGCAACGCTCGAACTCCGAATCGGCCTGGGTCAGCGTGCCGGCCGCGAGGTAGGCGCGGCCCAGTTCGAAGTGGCCGATCCAGGTGTCCAGCGACGCGTTGGCGTCGGTCAGGAAGCGGACGGCGTTGCGATGGTCGCCTTCGGCGCTCGCGATCATGCCGTCGATGATGGACGCATACGCCTGCGACTCGGGTTGCAGGTCGGTGCCCAGATCGATCGCCACCCGCTTGGCCCGGTCGCTGTCACCGGCATCCACGAGCACACGGGCCGCCAGGAACTGGATCGTCCGCGTCTGGCTTGCGTCGAGTGCGCGCCGGGCGGCGGCGATGGCGGCGGGGCGCCTGTCGCGCATCAGTTCCGTGTAGGCCAGCGCCGCCAGCTTGTTCGCCGCGCGGTCCGGTTCCTCGTCCGCCGTGTCCGCGGCCGCGCCGTCGGTGAAGAGGCGCGCGGCGTCGGCGAATCGGCCCTCGTAGAGCGCCAGGTCGGCCAGGCCCGAATCCGCGTAGGAGCGGCCCACCTGCGGTGACTCGCCCAGGCGTCGATAGCTGTCGGCCGCCTCGCCCAGCCGCCCCTGCAGGACCAGGGCGAACGCCAACGCCTGAGGCGCCCACGGGCTGAGGTCCACGGCATTGCGCGCCTCGCGCTCGGCCAGCTCGCCGTCGCCGGCATATGCCGCGTAGGTCGCGAGGTTGACGCGGTAGAGCCCGCGGTTCGGGAGGATGCGCACGACCTCGCGCATCTCGTGGACGGCGGTCGGCAGGTCCCGCAGCTTCGAGAGGCACAGCGCGCGGTTGTTGCGCGCCGCCGCATCGGCCGCGTACCGCGCGATGAGGTCGCCGTACTCGGTGACGCACGACTTGTAGTCGTTGGTGATGAGGTAGAGGAGCCCGCGCGTCCGGAACCGCTCGCGCTCGGTCATCCCGTCCACCAGCGTGATCGCCTGCTTCACGTAGCTTCTCGGCGTCCTGCGGACGCCCGAGGTTGGCGGAGGCAATCGCCATGCCGGCGTACGCGAGCCCGAACCGCGAATCGCGGGCGACGGCGCGTTCGAACCCCGCCAACGCTTCGTTGAATCGGCTGCGCGACAGGGCCTGCATCGCGCCGGCGCTCGCGGACGACATCCAGCGAGGTGGCCGACAGCGTCTCCATCGCAAAGCGCTGCGCCGTGTCCGACGCGTCATCGCCCAGGGACTCGCGGACCTCGTCGGCCAGCCGTGTCACGACCCCCAGCACCGCGTCCTGTCCCGACGCGGACTCGTCGTCGGAGACGATGGTGTTGCCGGTCACCGACTCGGCCGCCTTGAGGGACACGCTGTAGCGATCCCCGGACCTGGACAGCGAGCCCGACACGACGACGCCGACGCCCTGCTTGACGGCCAGCTCGCGGGCGGCCGTTTCGTCGAGGACTTCCGGCGCAGGCACACCCAGGCTGCGCGGAATGCTGCTTCGGTCGTAGGCGCTGATGAACCCGGCGTTCTCGAGCGCGAGCTTGAGGACAGGCTCCAGCGTGCCGTCGAACGCGGCGTCCCCGGTGGTGTTCTGGACGTCCGCGATGAGCACGGCGACAGGGTCGTGCTCCACGGGCGGCGCCGCCACCCATTGCCCCACGTACCACGCCCCGATTCCCGAGGCGACGACGGCGACGGCCGCGGCCGCCGTGAACCACGGAGAACGCGCCTTCGGCACGGGCTTGGGCACGCCCTCGTCGTCCAGGGCGTCGAGCGCGTCGAAGAGCTCCTGGGCGTTCGGATAGCGTTCCGCCGGATCGAGTGCAAGGGACCGCGTGAGCACGGCGTCGAGGGCCTCGGGGAACTTCGCGTCCAGCGAACGGGCGGGCGCGAGCGGTGCTTCCAGGCGGGCGCGGAGGTCCTGCACCGAATCGCCGGAGCGTGGACGCGCGGTCCGGCCCAGGATGAGGTCGCGCAGGATGAGGCCCAGCGCATAGACGTCCGCGCGCTGGTCCACGGGCTCGCCGCGCGCCTGCTCGGGGGCCATGTAGTCCAGCGTGCCCATCACGCTGCCCGCCATCGTCAGCGCGCGCGTCACCATGGAGGTGGACGAGGTGAGGTGCGGCGCCACCGGGATCGCGGGGGTGGCCGCAGCCGCGGTTCCCGCAGCGGGCGTGGGCTCCGGCGCGGGGCCGTCGAGGGCGCGCGCGATGCCGAAGTCCATCACGAGGGCGTGGCCCGATTCGTCCACCATGATGTTGGCGGGCTTCAGGTCGCGGTGGACGATGCCCGCGGCGTGCGCCGCGCCCATGCCGGCGGTGACCTGCCGCATGATGTCGAGCGCCCGGGCCAGCGGCAGGATGCCCTCACGCCCGAGAACGGACGCCAGGTCCTCGCCGTCCACGAAGGACATGGTGATGTACTTCGTCCGATCGATCTCGCCGAGGTCGTAAATACGCACCACGTTCGGGTGCGTGACCTTCCGGGCCAGCAGCAGCTCGCGCTTGAATCGCCGCTCGGCGTCGAGTGCGGAGTGCGCGTCGGTCCCGACGCCCGGCCGAATCGTCTTGATCGCGACGTCGACGCTCAGCTCCGAGTCCCAGGCCTGGTACACCGCGCCCATGCCGCCAATCCCGAGCAGGCGCGTGATGCGGTAGCGGGGCCCGAACCGGTCGCCGGGCCGCATGTGCTGCGAGGCTGCCTCCTCCGCCGATCGCGGACGCGGGTCCGGCGGCGGCACGGCGCCGTCTCCCGCGTCGGACAGTCCCGTCCGCTCCGCGTCGGGCGGCGCGGCCACGGTGTCGTCGTGCGGACCGGATGCCGGCGCGCCCTCGGTGGGCCGGAGGCGCGAGCCGCAGTACGCACAGTAGACGTGATCGGCCTCGACGGCCGCGTGGCACGCCGGGCACGTCGGGGTGAGGGGCGAGGAACTCACGGGGCTGCCCGTCGATTATGCCGGACCCCGGCCGCGGTGACAGCAGGTTTCGGGACCGGCATGCCGCCACGCGCGACGCGGCGGGCGGCGTTGCTATACTTTCCGCCTGTGGCCGGCCGTCGACTCCTCGCACCGACCTCCGCGCGCGGCTAGGTTCGCACGCCGGGGCTGGCGCGGCGCGTTCGTGGCCTGGCTGGTCGCTGCGCTGCCTCTGGCGCCCGGTTCGATCTGGGCGCTCTCCTACGCCCGCATGCCGGTCCCGACGGCGTGCTCCAGGCGCGGCTCATCGGCCCTGATGCGCCGGTCACGGGTACAGGCGGTGTCGTTGACGATGCCACGCTGGACCCGCTGCGGCTCGCCGCGGGGCCGGTCTCGACACGGCGCAGCCGTTCGCGGTGGAGTGGACGGGCCTGCTCTACCTCGAGGAATCAGGCCGCCATCACATCCGCGGCGTGGCCGACGACGGGTTCGGGCTCTGGATCGACGACGTTCCGATCGTCGAGGGATCCGGGACGGCCGGGCTGCAGCAGATCTACGGCGCGGCGGACCTGGCCGCGGGGCTGCACCCGCTGCGCATGCGCTACGTCCAGCGCGGCGGGGACGTCCTGCTGCGACTCGGCATCGCGCCCCCTCGCGCCGCGACGGCTTCACGCCGCTGGTCGTCACCCACGAGACGGATCCGCCGCCGCTCGAACGCCGCCTGCGCAAGGCGCGCGCGTGGCCCCTCCGCGTGGCGATCGCGTGGTCGCTCTGGCTCATCGCAGGCACCGGGCTGCTCTTTGCCTGGATCACGTCGCGTGTAGACGGGCGCTCGCTGGCGCCCGTCCTCCGCCATCGTCATGCCGCGCTCGGCGTCGCCGTGTTCCTGGGCGTGGTCCTGGCGGGCCTCCGGGTCGGCGGCTATCCGGATCGCGGCTGGCTGCTCGACGAGGTGCCGCCGCGCGACATCAGGCTCGCCGTGCAGAGCGCGTTCTCGGCGGGCTGGTTTCACCTCTATCCACCGCTCAACTTCTACCTGCTCGGCGCCGCCACGTCGCCCTTCCTCACGCTTCACGGCCGCGACCTGGTAGACATGGACGCCCCCGGCACCTACGCCACGGTGCACGTGGTCATGCGCGCCTTCACCGTCATGATGGCGCTGGCGACCCTCCTTGCAACGATGCGCCTGGCGGCGCGTACGGTGGGCGCCAGCGCCGCGGCATTCGTACCCTGGTTGCTGGCCGCCGTTCCCATCGTCGCCTTCTACGGGAAGACGTCGAACGTGGACATGGCCTACGTCTTCTGGCTGATCGTGGCGCTCATCGCCTTTCTGCGCTGCCTGGAGGAGCGGCAGCTCGTGCACCACGTGTGGCTGGGCTGCCTCGTGGCGCTGGCCGTCGCGACCAAGGACCAGGCGTATGGGTTCTTCCCTGGCGTGGCGCTCGCGCTGCTCTGGCAGACGTGGCGCGAGGACGCCGACCGCCCCGTAGGCGCGCGGGTCGCGGGCGTGCTCGGCGATCGCCGGCTCTGGGCGGGCGCCGCCGCGTGTGCGGTGGTGTACGCCGTGGTGCTGGGCGTGATCTGGAACCCGAACGGCGTGCGCGAGCACGTGGACGTGATCACGGGCCAGGGGTCGGCGGGGTTCCGGATGTTCCCGTTCACGCCTGCGGGGCTCACGCAATTGCTGCTCACGACCGTCGGGGTGTTCGTGTCACTGCTCGGGCCCGTCACGGCCGTCCTGTGCCTGGCAGGCGTCGTCCGTGTCCTGCGGGCGCCCGCGCGCTTCGCCCGGCTGTCCTTGCTCCTGATTCCCGCGGTGAGCTACCTCGTCACGTTCATGTGCGTCGTCGGCTACGTCTACGATCGATTCCTGCTCGGCACTGCGGTCGTCGCCGTGCTCTTCGCGTGCCTCGGGATCGACACGCTGCTGGCGCGGCTGCGCGGGACGACGCCACGGGTGCTGGCCGGGGTGGCGACGCTGGCCGTGGCACTCGGTCCGAGCGTATCGCTCGACTGGCGCCTCACCCACGACTCACGATTCGACGCGGAACGGTGGATGGCGGCCAACCTGCCGGAGGAGCCGTTCGTCCTCGGTATCGGAAACCGCGCCTATCTCCCGAACCTGTACCCGTTCCGCCACCAGCTGCTGTTCACCACGATCGGGACGCGGCTCGTCGCCTGGGGCGCCGATGTGGTGGTGGCCAACCGTCAGTGGGAGCGCCCGGACCAGCCGTCGCTCGAGGCCGCAGGCGCCGCCCTTGCCGAGGCCGGCTACGCCCCCACGCTCGAACTGCCAGGCACGGCCGGCCGGCATTGGCTGGTGCGTGCGGCTGCGTGGGGCACGGACGTCCCCGACTACTACTCGAACCTGGACAAGATCGACCCGCCGATCGCCGTCTGGATCCGGCCGCGTGAGACCGACGCGCGCTAAGGCGTGACCGTGGGCCCGACCGGCAGCCGCTGTGCGGTGGGCGTCCCCGGCGGGTTCTCGAGCCGCCCCACGATGGCGGCCAGGAAGGTGCGCGCGATCGCGTCGTAGCCGAGCTCGGTCGGGTGCAGGCCGTCAACGCCGATGTACGCGTCCACGTTGGGCAGGAGCGCCTGATACAGATCGACGTACGTTGCGCCCTGGCCAGCGGCGACGGTCTGCAGGCGCGCGTTGAAGCCCGTGATCGTGGAAGTGGGGATCGTGTTGCGGCCGCCGGGCTTGGACGGTGTGAGCGCGCCGATGAACACGCCGGCACCGCGCAGCCGCGCCTCGCGCGCCATCGACTCGATGGCGGACGCCTCGGCGCAGTAGGCGGCGGTGCCGGCCGCAGTCAGGCCGTTGTAGCCCTCCAGCAACAGGACCACCTGGGTGCGCGATGCCAGGAACGTCGACGGGAAGCGCGTGGCGCCGTCGGCGGCCGTTTCGCCGCTGACTCCCGCGTTCTGCACGAGGAGGCTGGCGGCCTGCGTCTTGTACCGGTCTCGCAGCAGGGTCGTGAGGACCGTCGGATACGACGCGCTCGGGACGAGGCGGAGCGAGAACACAGGGAACCCGAAGGCATCCTGGGCCGCGAGCGGTACGGTGACCTCACCGGCGGTCACGCTGTCGCCGAACGCCAGGAAGGCGGTGCTCGGAATGGTCGGGACCACCGACACGCGTACGCCGAACGAGCAGGACGCGGATGCGGCGGCAGCGTCGGACACCACGCACGAAATCGTCGCCTGGCCGGGAGGAAAGACGTGCACCCGACGCCGGGATGCAACTGGTGCTGCACGGTGCGCGGCCGCCCGTCGGTTGCGGCGTGGCGTAGGTAACCGGGACGCCGGCGCCGGTGACGGTGCTCACCTCGATCGCCGCCGGGCACGACAGGCTCAGGGCCGGGGGCGGCGGGTCGGGACGGGGGGTGGGCGAGGTGGGCGTCGTGCTCTGGGAGCAGCCCGCCAGCACCAGAATCAGCCCCACGCTGCCCCACCGCATTACACGCATTTTACCCCGTCGAGCTGGCGGGCCGCTGCGCGGTGCCCCTCAGCCGGCGCGAAGGGCGGCGAGCGCGTCCAGCCGGGCGGCCCGTTGAGCGGGCCACGCGGCGGCGACGAGCGTCACGGCAGCCAGGATGGCGCAGGCCCCGGCCAGCAGCCACGGATCCCATGGTTGCACGCCGAAGACCAGGGCCCGGAGGCTGCCGGCGAGGGCGAGGCTGAGGATGGCGCCGAGGGTCACGCCGAGTCCCACGAGCCGGCCCGCGTGCCACAGCACCATGACGCGAATGGCGCGGCGCGGGGCGCCGAGGGCGACGCGCACACCGATCTCGGTGGTCCGCTGCGCAACCAGGAGCGACACCAGGCCGTACAGCCCGACCGCGGCGATGGTAGTGGCCAGGAGTCCGAATCCCGTTGACAGGCGCGCGAGCAGGCGCTCCCGGCGGAGGCTGGCCGCGACCGATGCGGCGAGCGGTCGTGCGTCCGCAACCACCCCGGCGGACGCCGTTGCCATGGACGCCTCGAGGCTTGCCTGGGCGACGGCCGTCCACGTCCGCAGCCTGACGACATAGTCTGCGACAGCCCGCGGATCGTCGATCTGCGCGATCGGCACGAACACGATCGGGAGCGCGGCCTCGCGCATCGTGAAGTACTTCGTGTCGGGCACGACGCCCACGATCGTGAGGAGGGTGGCGTCACCGTCCGGGCCGTCCGTCAGGCGGACCTCCTGGCCGACGGGGCTGCCCGCCAGCCCCAGTCGGCGCGCGAAGGTCGGGTTGACGAGCGCGACGGGTTGCGCCGCGCGCGTGTCGGCGTCCGTGAAGTCGCGCCCTTCCAGCAGCGGGATCTCGAGTGCGCGAAGGTATCCGGGCGAGATCGCGTTCAGTCGCATCGGGAGCGGCGGACGGCGATCCCCGGGACGCCCGACGTCAACGCGGCTCCCCGTCCCGCTGAACGGGGTGTGTCGCACTTCAGCGGCGGCGACCACGCCAGGCGCCTGCCGCGCGCGATCGAGGATGCTGCGCCTGATGGTGCGTGTATCCGCAGCCAACGGAGCGCCTCCCAGATCCACCCGCACGGCCGCCACGTCGTCCACGCGGAACCCCGTGTCCTCGCGCTCGAGGTGCCGGAGTGTGCTGGAGAGAATCAGCGCACCGAAGACCAGGCTGACCGAAAGAGCGACCTGGGCCACGACGAGGGACTCGCGCAGCCGGCGCGTGCGCGGGCTGGCCGACGCCCCGCGTGTGGTGGCCCGCATCGCGTCGGCGGCCGGCGTGGCGGACAGCCGCCAGGCCGGCAACAGGCCGAAGGCCAGGCACGCGAACGCGGACGCGCTCGTGATGAAGATGAGTGCGGCGCGATCCACCCCAGTGTCGATCGAGAGCCCCGGCCCCATCCACCCGGCAGCGGCACCGACCAGAACGCGGGCGGCGAGCGCACCCGCGGCGGCTCCCAGGACCGCGACGAGTCCGTTCTCCAGCATCAACTGCCGCGCGAGCCGCGCACGGGGGGCGCCGAGGGCCAGCCGCACCGCAAACTCGCGCTCGCGGGCCGACGCCCGCGCCAGCGCGAGATTCGCGAGATTGGTGCAGGTGACGAGCAGCACGAGAGCGGTAGCGCCCAGCAGCGCCAGGAGCGGGCTGCCATACCTGGCGCGGAGGGCCGACACACCGGCGGCTGCCGGCTCGGCGCGCAAGCGCAGCGCACCGGCCACTCCGGAGCCACCGGCCGGCGTCGTGGCCGTCTGCACGTCGTCGAAGATGCCCTTCGAGAGCGCCTCCAGCCGTGCGTTGGCCGCGGCCAGGCTGGTGCCGACCGGCAGGCGGCCCATGACCGTCAGCCACCACACGTCGGGGTCGCGCATCCAGGCCTCGCTGCCGCGCAGGCGGGGCTGCAGACACACGGGGACGGCGATGTCGAAGGCACGTCCGACCTCGAGCCCCGTGAACGCGCGGGGTGTCACGCCCACCAGCTGGACGCGGAGGCCATCGACGTCCACGAACCGTCCCACGACGTTCGGATCCGCGCCGAAATGGCGTTGCCAGAATCCGTCGCTCGCCACGGCCACGGCGGGGCACGACGGCGTGTCGTCTGCGGGCGCCAGCACGCGGCCCAATGCAGGCGGCACGCCCAGCACGGAAAAGAAGGTGCCGCTCACCATCAGACCCGACGCGTGCGCGGTCGCCGCTCCCTCCCCGACGGTGATCTCGGTCGTGGCCCAGGCGAAGACGCCATCCAGAATCGTCTGGCGATCGCGAAGGGCTTCCCAGGCGGGATTGGACAGCGCGGGGTACCCGGTCGTCCGCCGGCCGTTCCACGCCGTCCGGTCGGCCAGGTCGAGCACGACGAGCTGCCCAGCGTCGGGCACCGGCAGCGGTCGCCGGACGAGCGCGTACCAGAGCTGGAAGATCGCCGTCATCGATCCCGGCCGAGGGCCAGGACGAGGACCGCCGTCGCCAGGAAGCCGGGGCGGCCGACGAGCGCGCGCACGGCGTCGCGCAGGTCCTGGCGCAGGTGTTCCCACCAGACGACGGTCCACACCGCGCGGGCGTCCTCGCGGACGCGCGTGACGTTGCCGAAGGCCTTGAGTGCCGCCGCACGCGCCGCGTCCGGCGGGAGGCCGTCGGCCGCGCGTGCCTCAGCCTCGAGCTCCAGGTGCGTCTGTATCTCGCGCGCCAGGTCGTCGTCGGGGTCGCCGGCCATCACGCCCGCTCGAGCATCCGCGCCATGGCCTGCACCACGTCCCGCCAGCGGGACTCCCGGGCCGCCAGTTGCTTGCGCCCCCTGGCGGTGAGGCGATAGAGGCGCATCTCGCGTCCGCGCTCCGTCATCTCCCACTTCGACGTGATGCACCCGTCCCGCTCCAGCCGCCGGAGCGCGGGGTAGAGCGAGCCGTGATCCACCTGGAGGACGTCCTCGGACGTCCGCTGGATGTGCGTGGCGATGCCGTGCCCGTGCACCGGGCCGAACAGCAGCGTGCGCAGGATGAGCAGGTCCAGCGTGCCCTGAATGAGCCCGGATCGGGCGTCGTCGCGCGGCATGGTAGGCAATCTACCATGGATGGTAGTTCGTCTACCATCACGCGCGGCTGGACACCGCCGCTCGACGGCCGTTCGCAACCGCTCGATCAGCCGGACGCGCGGATGGCGGCCTCCGCGTAGTAGGGTGAACCGAGGCATTGAGAGAGAGTCGATGATCGATCCCGAAACCCTGCTCCTGATGGGCCAGAGCCAGTTCGCGCCGGCCCGCGAGGCCTCGGCCCCGCTCGGCACGGTGACCGAAGGGCACCTGGCGTTCACGGCCGGGGCCGCCCATCTGGCGGTGGATGGCCCCGCGCCCCCGGGTGTGCTGTTCGAGGCACGTTTCGGAGGTCCCGTGGCCGATGTCCGTGTCGCCAACGGCCACGTAGGGATCGGCTACCGCACCCACGGCAGGCCGGCAACCCGCGCGGACTACGACGGCCGGATCAGGCTGAGCGCGGAGGTGCCGTGGACCATTGCCTGCCACTACGGCGCGGTGCGCCTGCGGCTCGACCTCTCTGCCGTGGTGCTCGCGGGCCTTCGCGTCGAGGGCGGGATGTCACAGGTGGACATCACCCTGCCACCGCCCCACGGCGTGGTGCCCGTGGTGCTCTGCGGGGGCGTCCATCGGCTCACGCTGCGACGTCCGGCGGACGTGCCAATCAGGCTGCGGTTGCGCGGTGGGGCCGCGCACCTGGCCTTCGAACGGCAGCGCCTCGGGGCCGTGGGCGGCGACACCGAGCTCGTGTCGTCGGGATTCGATCCCGCCGCCGCGGGCTACGACGTATCGGTGACGGGCGGGGCCTCCCAGCTCGCCGTCGAGTAGGCCCTGGCCGCGGCTGCGGGCCGCGCTCACATGCCCGGGTGCGACAGCACGCGCGTCTGCGGCAGCGCGGAACGGTCGATGACGACGCCGTCCTTCATGACCGTGCGGACGTCTCGCAGGTGCGCGATGTCGTCCAGCGGATTCGCGTCGAGCACCACGAGGTCTGCGCGCTTGCCCGCCTCGATGGTGCCAAACTGCTCGAGCCCGCGCGCCGCGAGCGCGCCGTTGTGCGTACCGGCCACGATCGCCTGCGCCGGCGTCATGCCGAGTTCGACCAGTCCCTCGATGGCCAGGACCGTGCCCATGCCGTGGTCCTGGTTCTGCGGCTTGTAGGCCCGCGAGAACTCGGGCGCGGCCGCCCAGTAGCTGTCGGTGCCCACCGTCACGACCGCACCCGCCTCGATGAGCGTCCGCGCGTTGCGCCGCCGCATCTCGAGTTCGACCTGCTCGTCGGCCAGACGCTGCCGGCGCTCCGCGCTCGTCTGTTCGCGCTGCAGCGCGCCAGGCGTCTCTGCGCCGCCCTGCCTGGCCAGGGCTTCCTCACGCTCCTTGACGTGCTTCTCCCAGGCGTCACCGGTGATGGTGCTGACCAGCATCGAACAGATGATGCGCCGCTCGACGATCGTCCGCACGAGGGCGGGCGGCAGCTCCCGGGTGCCCAGCAGCTCCGGATGCTGGATGAGGTCGATGCCGGCGTCGATCGACAGTCGCAGGCCGTCCGCGGTCGTCGCGTGCGTCTCCGCCACCTTGCCCCGCGCGTGGGCTTCCTCGACGATCACGGACTGGGCCTCCGGCGAGAACCCGATGAACGCCGGGCGAGCGAAGTGGGCGGTGCCCCCGAACTTGAGGAAGTCCGGTCCCTTGTCCAGGTACGCGCGAATGGCGCCTCGGAGCTCGTCGGGCGTCATGTCCACCAGATCCTCGCCGACACCCTGGGAGACCTGGTCGTTCACTTCCTCCTGGAACCGCGTCAGGCCCAGCTCCCGCACGAGGCTGAAGCTGATCGAGTAGGGACCGCCCCACCCGATGATGTTGCCCGCGGCCAGAATCCGCGCGCCCACCGACCGGCCCGCCGCTATGTCGTCGCGCACGGCGACGAGGGGTTCGAGCAGGCCGTAGCTGTCCCGCACGGTCGTGACCCCGTGCGCAAGCTGGATCTGCGCCGCTTCGAGCACGATCTCCCGCTGTCGCGGGTGGTACTTCGCCAGCGTCTCGTAGCGCTCGTTCATGCCGCCGTAGAGCGACAGGTGGACGTTGGTGTCGATGAGGCCGGGAATGACGTATGCGCCCGCCCCGTCGATCACGCGCGCGTCCGACGGCACCGACACGGTCGCGCGGGGCCCGATGCGCTCAATCCGGCCGTCGGCAATGACAATGACCCCGTCTGGCACCGGCGCCGCGCCGGGCACCGTCGATCAGCGTCGCGCCAACGATGGCCGTGCGCGAGGGCTGGAATGCGACAACACTCCAGCCGGTGCCGCACACCACGAGCGCCGCGACGAGGGCCGCTGCCCTCCGCCCGCCACTGGCGCACCGCCACTGCCACTGCCCCACTGCCCCAATGCCCCACTGCCCCAATGCCCCAATCACCCAATGCCTCAATGCCCAATTCTCCAATGCACCAATCAATCAACACTCATCAATCGACAATCATCAATGGACGCCCTCGAACCCCTCCGCCCTGAACACCTCAGCCCCTTCCTTCAGCGTCCACAGCACCCGGGCTTCGTGAATCCGCGCCGCCGGGATCTCGAACAGGTTCTGGTCGAGCACGATGAGGTCCGCCCACTTGCCGGGTTCGAGGGATCCGCTGTCCTGCTCCTCGAAGTTCACGTAGGCGCCCCCCATCGTGTAGGCGGCCAGCACGGTCGGGAGCGTGAGCCGCTCGTCCGGGATCCACGCCGGAGCGTCCGCCGGCGCCGTCAGGGACTTACGGGTAACGGCCACCTGGATGGCATGCAGCGGATTGGCGGTGGTCACGGACCAGTCGCTGCCGCCGGCGAGGATGGCGCCCGAGCGCTCGAGCGAGCCGAACGGGTAGAGCCAGCGGGACCGCGCGGGCCCCAGGCGCGGTTCCGTGAGCTCGCGGATGTAGCTGTCCGCATAGGCCCAGAGCGGCTGCATGTTGGCGATCACGCCCAGACGGCGGAACCGCGGGATGTCGGCAGGGTCGAACAACTGGATATGGGCGATGTGCGGGCGCCGGTCGCGTGCGCCGTTGGCGCGCTCGGCCGCCTCGATCGCATCCAGCCCCTGCCGGATGGCGGCATCGCCGATGGCGTGCATGTGCACCTGGAACCCGTCGCGGTCCAGCCGCGTGACGATGGCGGCGAGGCGCTCGTCGGTGTAGTTGGGCAACCCCCGCGACCTGGGCGAGGCGCCCTCCTTCGGCAGCGGGATGTAGGGCTCGATGAGGGATGCGGTCGCGGCCTCGATTACGCCGTCGACGAAGATCTTTGCGGATCCGGCGACCACGCCGGCCTCGGTCGTGGCGGCGCGGGTTTTGACGAGCGCATCCACCTGCGACGCGTCCTGGGTCTGATCGATCAGCAGGGACAGGCGCGCCCTGACCGTCAGCGTCCCCTGACGCGCCAGCGCGCGATAGGCCTCGACCGCGTCGGGCCTCGCGCTGGCCTCCTGCACCGACACGATGCCGAAACCGTTGAGCACCTTGACCGCGCGCGCCAGGCCGGCCTCGCGCTCCTGGTCGGAGATGGGCGGCACGATGCGCGACACCAGGTCGGTGGCCGCTTCGCGCAGGACGCCGGTGGCCTCGCCGCGCGCGTCGCGCTCGATGCGTCCCGCGTCGGGATCCGGGGTCGTGGTGGTGATGCCGGCCGCCGCGAGGGCCGCGGAGTTGACCCACGTCGTGTGGCCGTCGGCTGAACTGAGCGAGGCGGGATGGCTCCCCGTCACGGCGTCGAGCTGGGCCTTGTTCGGCTGCCCCGGTGGAAACGACGGCAGCGCCCAGCCTCCGCCGATGAGCCACCCATCGCCCGGCATCCGGTCCGCGCACGCCTTCACGGCCGCGAGCACGTCCGCGGGTGCGTCGATGTCATTGAGATTGCATTGCCCCAGCTCGACGCCCGCACTGAGCGGATGCACGTGCGCGTCGTGGAAAGCGGGCATCACGAACCGGCCCGCGAGATCGAGCGTGCGGGTGTCGGGTCCGGCCAGGCGCGTCACCTCGGGATCGGTGCCGACGGCGACGATGCGGCCGTCGCGGACGGCAACGGCGCTGGCCCACCGGCGCGCGGCATCGACGGTGTAGACGGCGCCGTTTCGCAGGATCAGGTCCGGCGCGGCCGGCGCGGAAGGCGCCGGGGGTTCGCTCCCGCACCCGGCGGCCAGCCCCGCGCTCGCGGCCAGGGCCAGCCAGACACCTCGCGCTGCTCTCCTCGTCATCCTGCCTCCCGCACTGCCAAAGCGGCGAATTCTATCGCACGCCGCGCGTGCACGGCGCGGGCGTCGGACGTACAATCCTTGGAGCAGACGCCGAGCGCAACCCCCAGCTCATTCCCTGGAGCCGACATGTCGGATGCGCCCGAGGTCCATTCCCTGAACACCGCCGCGGCCGAGGCCGCCGCCCGCCGGGACTTTCCGGAGGCCGCCGCGACCCTGCGGCGCCTGCTCGACCTGCAGTCCGCCACGCTCGGCCCGGACCATCCCGACCTCGCCACCACGCTCAACAACCTGGCGCTGATGCTCGAACGGTCCGGCGAAATCGACGAGGCCGGCCGCTGCTATCGGCGGGCGCACGCGATTGCGGCCAACGCGCTGCCGCCGAACGATCCGCTGGTGGAGGTGAGCAACGACAACCTCAACGCGTTCTATCAGGCCTACGGACGTCCGGGCGATCCACCCGCGCCCACCGCACCCGACGATTCGGCCGGGCTCGACGACTTTCCGGCAGCCTCACGCGCACGACAGGCCCCGGCACGACCGCCGGCACCCGCACCCGTGCCTGCGGCCGCGGCGCCGGCATCGGCCTCACCACCACCGCCATCTCTTTCCGACGCCTCTCCGCAGCCTGCCCCGCCGGCGGCACGCCCGCCAACCGCCGCGAAGCCGCCCGAGCCGGTCCGCGCGGCGCCAGGCGCCGGCGCCGCCGCCCCAGCCGCCGCTGCGGCCGACACCACCCGCGCCCGCGGCCGCGCGCTCGAGCACCTCGCGCATTGCCACCGTGGCCGTCGGTCTGGCGCTGCTGGCGGTCGGCGTCGCGACGTTCTGGCCCCGGCCGGATGCGGCGCCCGCCACACCACCCGCCACGGTGCCGTCGCCCGAGGGGCGCGAGCGTGCTCCGGAGGCGGTCCCGGCGGAACCAGGCCCGACCGAGTCGCCGGCGGTGGCGGAGTCAACAGCCCGCCCCCCGAATGCCGGCGCACCGCCGCCCGCGGCCCCACGACACAGCCCTTGCCGGGTGCGAGCGCGGAGCCGATCGAGAGGCGGCGTCGGCGCAGGCATCTTCCAGGCCGCGGCCCCTCCACGTCCGCCCGCCTCGAGCGGCGGCGTGCGCGTTACCGAGGCCGGCGTCTGCACGGCCCTGTCGCGCGGGGCGGTCTGGACGTGCACGGCCATCGACGGTCCCGTGCAGGACGGCGTCGTCTACTACTACACGCGTGTCGCGTCAGCGTCGGACATCGAAGTGCGGCATCGATGGACGCGCGACGGCCACGTGGCGCACGTGGCAACGCTGGACGTCGGGGCGAACCCGAGCTCCGGGTATCGGACCTTCTCGCGGCAGACCGTGGCCCGGCTGGGTTCCGGGGCATGGGCGGTGGAACTACTGGCCCCCAACGGGGACGTCATCGACGCGCGCCAGTTCTCGGTGCCCTGACAGCGCAGACGGCCGCGCACCCGGACGCTACTCTTCGTCCTCGTCCAGGCTGCGATCGGTGCTGGCGCGCGCCTGCCGAGCCGCCGAGGAACAAGCCCACCACACCTGCGGCGCCCAGCCCGACGAGGGCGCGCCCGAAGACGCCGCGGCGCGGCCGCAGGTTGACGAGTTGCCGATAGGTGTCGAGCTCGGGTGGAGGCGGCGGCTCGGGCCGGACCCGCTGGCGCCGCTCGGGCACCGGAATCCAGCGCGACAGGTGCGTGAAGTGATCGGACGCGCAGACCGGGCAGCGGTATGGTCGTGGACCTCTTCGCAGTCGAGGCACAGTCGGGCCAGGCGCAGCTGCATGGGATGAGTGTAGCGTAGGGCCTGGGACTTGGGGCTTGGGGCTTCTGAATTCGGAATTCTGAATTCAGAATTCAGAAGGGTTCCCATGCGGTTTCGCCATCGCGGCGGGTACGACCCAGGCGTCGAAGTTCTCGGCCGTCAGGTGGCCGGATGCGATCGCGGCCTCACGCAAGGACAGTCCCTGTCGATGGGCGGCCAGCGCGATGGCGGCCGCGTGTTCGTAGCCGATGTGTGGTGCGAGCGCGGTCACCAGCATTAACGAGTCGGAGACGTGCGCGGCGATGCGCTCGCGGTCGGGCTCGATGCCCTGGGCGCAGTGCTGATCGAACATCCGACTCGCGTCAGACAGGAGCGCAATCGATTCGAGCACGTTGTGCAGGATGACGGGCTTGAAGACGTTGAGCTGAAACTGCCCCTGCGTGTTGGCGAACGCGACCGCGTGATCGTTGCCGTGCACCTGGACGGCCACCATCGTGAGCGCCTCGGACTGGGTGGGGTTGACCTTGCCGGGCATGATGGACGAGCCCGGCTCGTTCTCGGGGATGCGAAGCTCGCCGATGCCCGCCCGCGGGCCCGAGGCGTAGAGACGCACGTCGTTGGCCATCTTCATCAGCGCGCCGGAGAGCAGGCGCAGCGCGGCGCTGGCCACGGCCATGCGGTCGTGAGCGGAGAGCGCGGCCACCCCACTCGGCGCCGGACGGAACGCGAGGCCGGTGAGCGCCGCCAGGTGCGCGGCCGCCCGCGCGCCGAACTCGGGGTGCGCGTTCAGGCCCGTTCCGACCGCGGTGGCGCTCAGAGGCAGCTCGAGGAGCCCCTCGAACGCGTGCCGCACCTCACACAGGCCAACATCGATCTGCGACACCCATCCGCCGATCACCTGGCCCAGGGTGATCGGCGTAGCGTCCTGCAGATGCGTCCGGCCAATCATCACCACATCGTCGAAGGCCGAGGCCTTGGCATCGAGGAGTGTCGCGCAGGGCCGACACGGAGGGCACCAGCCGCTGCACGAGCTGCTCCGCCGCGGCCACGTGCATGACGGCCGAGAAGGCGTCGTTCGACGACTGGCCCTTGTTGACGTGATCGTTCGGGTGCACGCGGAGCAGGCGTCGCTGGTGCGCGCCGCCAGGTGACCGGCGCGGGTGGCGATCACCTCGTTGGCGTTCATGTTCGTCTGCGTGCCCGACCCCGTCTGGAAGACCACGAGCGGAAACTCGTCATCCCACGTGCCGGCCACCACTTCAGACGCCGCACGCTGGATCAGCACGGCACGCGCCTCGTCCAGTTCGCCCAGCTCCGCGTTGGCCATGGCGGCAGCCTGCTTCACCAGCCCGAGCGCGCGGATGACGGGACGCGACCACCGGAACCGCTCGCGGCCGATGTCGAAGTGCTGCAGGGAGCGCTGCGTCTGGGCGCCCCAGAGACGGTTGGCGGGAACCGCAACCTCACCCAGCGCATCGTGCTCGAGGCGGATGTCATCGGCCATGCCGGTACGTTACACCCGCCAGCCGCGTGCGGCTGGTGCGCGGGTGATCCGCGCCGGTAGTAGTGTGTGGACGTGTTGACTCGCTCCGCCGTCGCGATCGTCGTGGCCGTGATTGCCGGCACCGTCCTCGCGGCCCAGCCGCGCACGCGGCCGCCGGACGCGTTCTACGTCCCCTCGCGCCAGCCCGTGGCCGAGGCCATGCTGGCGCTGGCGGAGGTGGGTCGTGACGATGTAGGTATGCGACAGGGGTCGGGTGACGGCCGCGTGGTGATCACTGGCTGCACAGGAGTTCGGCGCGCGCGGCGTCGGCATCGAGCTCGACCCGGCACTCGTCGCCATCGCCCGGGAAGCGGCCAGCCTGGCCGGCGTGGCCGACCGCGTGCGGTTCGTGCAGGGCGACTTGTTCCGACGCCGATGTCGGGGACGCGACAGTCGTGACGTTGTATCTGTCCACGCTGGCCAACCGCCGCCTGGCCGCGAAGCTCCGGCGCGAGCTCACCCCAGGCGCACGCGTGGTGTCACAGCAGTTCGACTTCGGCGAGATCTGGCCGCCGGACGCACACGTCTCGCGCGAAGGAGCGGAGTTGTTTCTGTGGAAGCGTTGACGCTCGAACGTGTCGGGACGGAATTGCGTCGGGAGAGGAACGCGAGCGGGAGTAAATTTTTCTCGGGAGCCGGTAGTCGCAAGTCGGGAGTCGGGAGTCGAGAGTCGGGAGTCGAAATCGGAGCGCTCGACGGTTCCCGACAAACGTTTCCCTCCCGAGAGACGCTTCCCTCCCGACGCGATTGCACTCCCGACACGATCCGAGAGGTGGCGCGCTCGACAGGGCTCGAACCCGCTCGCGCAAGCCGCAGGCGGCGCGGCGTGTCCTGGAGCCTGGCGAGGGCAGCCATGTCGCCGCAGGCGAGATGGCGCGCTCGACAGGGCTCGAACCTGTGACCCCCAGCTTCGAAGGCTGGTGCTCTATCCAACTGAGCTACGAGCGCGCGACTTCTGACTTCTGACTTCTGACTTCTGAATTCTGAATTCCTACGGCTTGTTCGCCCGGTACTGAATGCCCTTCATGGCATCGGCCGTCATCTCGGTCGAGCCCGCGGGGAACCGGTTCGACTTGAGGATGTGGGCGATGATGTCGACCTTGTCGGTCACCGGGGTGCCGCCGGGGTTGCTCGGGGGCATGGAGACGCGGACGCGCTCGAGGAGGTCGCCCAGCGTGAGGCCCTCCCAGGCGGCGGCGAACTCGGGGCCCGACAGGCCCGGCGCGAACCCGTCACCGGCCAGGTCGTCCTGGTGGCAGCTGGAGCAGTCGCGCGAGTAGGCGGCGGCGCCCCGGGTGGCCTGTTCCTCGGTGTAGACCCCGTCCCACACCGTTTTCTCCTGCGCCAGGCCGGGCTGAACGGCCATGCCAATGCCCCACGCGATACCGACGGCTACCAGTGCGTATCTGAACGTCATAGTCGGGAACCCCTCGATCGAATGAAAAACTGACAAGATCTTACCGTACACGGAGTTATCCGGGAGGCGCGGCGGCCCTCGAGCCCAGCAGCGCCCCGATCTCGTCCAGCGCCCGCGCGAGGGCGGCAGCCACCTCGGCACGCTCGTCCGGGGACAGCCCCGACAGCAGGCTGTGCATGGCCGGGGTCCGGCTGCGGAGGGCCAGGGTCAGGTGCAGGTCCCGCCCATCGTCCAGGTAGCGCTCCCGTGCGATCTCCATAGGCGATCGAGTGTAGCGTCAGAAGCCCGGCCGGCTGGGGGGATAACCCGAACGAATGTTTTGTTTTTGGGTGACAAGCGCACAGACGTCGGGTTACACTTTCACACCTGTCGCGGGCCGACCGCATTCGGCATGTACGACAGATGAGGTCGTTGGCTGTCCGTAAACGGGGAGTTGAGCTATGGCAGATGCTCGTTTCCGTTGGGGCGCGTGGTTGGGCGCGATGGGATTGGCAGTTGTAGCTGCTCCCGCATACGCGCAGAACCAGCCCGCCCAGGTCACGTTCACGAAGGACGTGGCGCCGATTTTCCAGAAGGCCTGTGAGTCGTGTCACCGCAAGGACTCGCTGGCGCCCATGTCGCTGGTGACCTACGAGGAAGCGCGCCCCTGGGCTCGCTCGATCAAGGCCCGCGTCGCCGCCCGTCAGATGCCGCCCTGGCACATCGACAAGACGCTCGGCATCCAGCACTTCTCGAACGACCGCTCGCTCTCCGACGAGCAGATCTCGACCATCGTCAAGTGGGTGGACGCCGGCGCGCCCAAGGGCGACATGAAGGACATGCCGCCGCCGGTCAAGTGGCCGAACGAAGAGGTGTGGAACTTCGCCAGCATGTTCGGCGAGCCCGACCTCATCATCAAGTCGCCCCAGTGGACGCAGCCTGCCGTGGGTCAGGACGCCTGGTACAAGCCGGCCGTCGACACCGGTCTGACCGAACCTCGCTGGGTGCGCGCGATCGAAATCCGCCCCGGCACCGTCAAGGGCCGCCGCATCACCCACCATGCGCTGGCGCACCTCCAGCAGGAAGAGCCCGGCAACACCTCGCGCGAGGATTCGGGCGCCGGCCTCGTCATGGAGTGGGCTGTCGGCAAGCAGGGCGAGATCATGCGCGAGAACAGCGGCAAGCTGCTCGTGCCCGGCTCCCGCATCGTGTTCGACATCCACTACCACTCGGTCGGTGAGGAGATCACCGACAACGTCGAGCTCGGCATCTACCTGTACCCGAAGGGTCAGGAGCCGAAGTACCGCCAGACGCTCGCCCTCTTCAGCTCCATCCAGGGCGGCAACCGCAACCTCGACATCCCGCCCAACTCCGTGACCGTCACGCAGAACTTCCACGTGCTGCGCAAGGCGGGCCGGATGGAGAACTACCAGCCGCACATGCACCTCCGCGGCAAGGCCATGTCGGTCGAAGCGATCCTGCCCTCGGGCGAGACGCAGATGATCAGCATGGTCAGCGAGTTCGACTTCCAGTGGATGTCCAACTACGTCTACGCCGACGACTCGGCGCCCCTGCTGCCAAAGGGCACCATCCTCCGCGTGACGTCCTGGTACGACAACACCACCAACAACCCCGACAACCCCGATCCCAACCAGTGGGTCGGCTGGGGTGACCGCACCGTGGACGAGATGGGCCACGCGTGGATCAACATCACCTACATGGAAGACGAGGACTTCAAGGCCGAAGTCGAGAAGCGCAAGGCCATGACCTCGACGACCACTGCTGCCGACCAGCAGCAGCGCTAGGAACCGGTCGGGTTCTGAACAAGGGGGTGCCCGACCGGCACCCCCTTGTTGTTTGTAGGTACTGTGACGGGTCCCCGTCCTTTTTCTTTTTCCTCGGAGTACATCGGATGCAGGCGAACGGCTCGATTCTCTCGCGCACCGGCATGGCGCTGCTCGTCGCCGGCTGCGCCCTGATCGGCACCGGTCTCGTCCAGGCGCAGCTCCCCCTCGACGCCATCAAGGGCGCCGGAGAGGGCGTGACGCCGGCCTACGAAGGCTGGTACCTGACCAAGGAGGGCAAGAAGGCCCTTCTCATCGGCTACTGGAACCGCAACACCAAGGAGGTGCTCGACATCCCGGTTGGGCCGAACAACCGCGTCGAGCCCGGCGGCCCCGACATGGGCCAGCCCACCCACTTCGACCCGCGCCGCGGCTGG
>JAWKHU010000073.1:0-45403 GCA_041394685.1 Vicinamibacterales bacterium | reverse complement strand
TGCTCAAGGAAGCCCACGCCCGCTCGTTCAACGACAGGCTCTCGCGCTATCGCTCGCCCTTTGCCTTCCGGGGGATGTGTGCCGACTGGCCGCTGTCGACGAGCCTGCAGCGCCTGAACCATCCAATCGGCACGCTCCAGAACATCGAGCGCGCGATGTTCCGGAACTTCAAGAAGTACGCGTACGCCGACCTCGATCCTTCCACATCCGACTGGAAGTGGCTGGCCGTGGCCCAGCACCACGGGCTGCCGACGCGCCTGCTCGACTGGACGTTCTCGCCCTTCGTCGCGATGCACTTCGCCACCAACGAGCTGGACCAGATGGACAAGGACGGCGTCCTCTGGATGGTCAACTTCGACCTGGTGCGTCAGTTCATGCCGTCCTCATTCCAGAGCGCGCTCCGCAAGCACTACGCGCTCACCTTCAGCGTCGAGATGCTCGAAGAAGACGACGACTTGAAGCACCCGTTCGTCTTCGAGCAGACCGAGAGCGGTCAGCCGCCGTTCGTGATGTTCTTCGAGCCCCCGTCGCTCGACCCGCGCATCGTGAACCAGTGGGGGCTCTTCTCGTTCATGAACCGGCTGGACCTGCGCCTCGACGAATGGCTCTCGCAGACGAAGTCGGGGCGCCAGGAGATCGTCAGGAAGCTCATCATCGACGCCAACGCGAAGTGGGAGATTCGGGACAAGCTCGACGGCATGAACATGAGCGAGCGCGTCATCATGCCGGGGCTCGACGGATTGAGCACCTGGCTGAAGCGCTGGTACAGCCCGAAGTCGCCGCACCCCGTCGTGGTTCCTGAGACGCCGACTCGTGCCAGCGCCCGGCCGGCGAAGCCGTCCGGCCGCCCGGGGCGGGTGTCGGCTGCATCCGCTCGACCAGCCAGGCCGG
Source organism: Vicinamibacterales bacterium (assembly GCA_041394685.1). Taxonomy (GTDB): domain Bacteria; phylum Acidobacteriota; class Vicinamibacteria; order Vicinamibacterales; family UBA2999; genus VFZN01. The sequence goes on along the minus strand of JAWKHU010000073.1, from coordinate 44,512 downwards.
CACGGAAGGCGCCTGTCCGGGGCTCCACGGCTCGTAAGAGGAAGACCTGACGCGCCGCCTGCACTCAGGGGTGCAGGCCCTCGAAGGAGCCGTGCCCTGCTCCCGAATGCGTCGTCAGGCCGGCACGTAGCTCAACCTGAGCACGTCCTTCCCGATCCGGTCGCTCGTCACCAGCCGCAGCGGCGGCCGCGGACCACCGAAGTAGGGCGCACCGCTACCGAGGACGACCGGGTGCAGGTAGATGCGTACTCATCGATGAGCCCGAGCTCGGTGAGGCCGCGCGCCAGGACAGGGCCCGCCACCTCGATCTCTCCGTCACGCTCGGCCTTCAGCCCGCGCACGGCCTCGGCCAGGTCGCCTCCGAGCAGCTGCGCGTTCGGGCCGACGGTCGTCAACGTGCGTGAGACCACCCACTTCGGCTGACGCCGCCACGCGACCGCGAACGCCCGCTCCTCGTCGGTCCATTCCGCGTGCTCGTCATCCCAGTAGCGCATGATCTCGTACATCCGGCGGCCGTAGAGGCTGCCCGCCTGCCCCTCGGCCTCCTCGATGAAGTGACGGAAGAGCGTGGCGTCGGGCCCGAAGGCCGTGTGGTCCACGTAGCCGTCCAGCGACTGGTTCATTCCGCACACGAGCCTGGCCATCACGCTCCTTCGCTCCGCGCCTACGGCGTGGGATCCACACGCCCGAGACGAACCCCCATGGTATCGCGCCGGTCGCCGCTACTGCGCGACGAACAGCGCCGTCATGTTCGCATCGAAGAGCCTTCCGGAACCGGCGAACATCTGACATATGAGGTTGATCGTGGACGTACCGGCGGCCACGGTGAACCCGCGGGTCTGCGCGTACGCCACGTAGTTGTTGTCGCCGGGGTCGCCCTCGCTCATGACCGACAGCGCCGAGGAGTCGATGGTCGGCAACGTCGTGATGGAACAGCGCGCGGTATCAGCCGATGCGCCAGTGAAGCTGATATAGGCACTCGCGTTCACCAGGATCGTGCCGGCGGCCGGCGCCGCGAGCGTCGCGGAGGCAACGAGCCGGGCCGTGCTCGTGAGCGTGAGGCTGTTGTTACTGCCCACGAACGTGGCTCGCGGTGCATCGCCGATGTCGACGTGGGTGATGCTGCCGTCGACGATCGTGGTCCCGCTCACGGCGCTGTTGGCGATCTCCACGCTCGTGATCGAGGCCGGCGCCAGCCCGGCTGCCGACACCGGCCGCGGCGTGCCGCCGGACGGGGCGCCGGGCGTGAAGGTGAAGCTGCCGGCGTTGCCCGCGCTGTCCCGCCATGTGCCGTTCAGCGAGGCGATGCTGAGGGTCGCCTCCGTATGAACGGGCGTGCCGTTCGGCAGCACGGTCGTGATGCCCATCCCGACAGCGCCCTGCGGCATGAGGTACGCGGTGCCGATGGCGCTTCCCGGCTGCGCGGCGCCGCAGCGATCGTCGGTTCCGACGAGCGTGTAGATGCCGCCCTGTTGCGTGACCGTCACCGTGATGGCATTGCAGTAGGGCTGCAACTGCCAGCGGAAGGTCCCGAGCGGCTGGGCGAACGCACTGGCAGCGGAGAACGCGACGACGAGGACGAGCATCGGACCGACGAGCTTCAGCGACATAGGGATCTCCACGCGGCCGATGCGCCTGGCAGCGTCGCCACCGGCCGCTGAGGCGCAGTCTAGCCCCGAATCGCCTTCCGGCTGCCCTCGTTCTGGATCGGTGCACCCGTGCATGCGGCACAATGACAGCACATGCGGACATGTCTGGCGCTCCTCGCGGTGCTCGCGTGGGTGCAGCCGTCCCCGCCGTTGTCGATGCGCGTGACCGTGCCGCCAGGCATCGTCGCCACCGACGGCCGGCAACAGCTGTCATATGAACTGCACGTGGAGAACCGTGGTGAGTCGCCGGTCGTGCTGTCCCGCCTCGAGATCGAGGGCGACACGCACATGCCCACGGTCCGGCTGGAGGGTGACCGCCTGGCGCGCGCCCTCGACGCACCGCCCGACCTGACGGCCCCGCTTGCCATCCCCTCGCACACGCAGCGCATCGTCTACCTCGACCTGCCGGTACCGGCGACCGCCGTGCCGGCGGTCCTGCGTCACGAGCTCCGGTTCTCGACCGCAGCGGGCCCCGGCAGGCTCAGCGACGGCGAGACCGGCGTGCGCGTCGATGCGACGCCACCAGCGGTGCTCGGCGCGCCGCTGGCCGGAGGCCCCTGGGTCGCGGTCCATCATCCCGACTGGGAGCGCGGACATCGCCGCGTGTTCTACACGGTGGACGGTGTCATCCGGCTCCCCGGCCGTCATGCGATCGACTTCGTGAAGGTCGACGAGACTGGGCGCACCGCGCACGATGACGCCGACCTGGTCGTTAACGCGTTCGGGTACGGTGCCGAGGTGCTGGCGGTGTCGGATGCGGTGGTCGCCATGATCCGCGACACCATTCCCGAGGTGACTCGCGTGTCCGCGCGCGTCAAGCACGCCCAGGAGGACGCCGCGGGCAACTTCGTCGCCCTGGACCACGGCGCCGGCCGCTTCGTCGTCTACGAGCACCTGAAGCCGGGGAGCGTGCGGGTGCGCACCGGCCAGCGCGTGCGCCGTGGCGACGTGGTGGGCCAGCTCGGGTTCACCGGGGACTCGACCGGTCCACATCTCCACCTGCACGTCGGGAGCGCCGCGGCGCCGCTTGGCGCAGAGGGACTGCCGTTCGTCATCGATCGGTTCACGCGGCGCGGCCGCTATGCCGATATCGGCCGGCTGGGCACGGCGCGATGGGATGCAGAAGCCGCCGGACCTCGTCGGAACGAGCATCCGGCGTCGAATGTGGTCGTCGCTTTCTCAGGGCCGCCGTAGGACGCCCGCAAACGCTGCGCATCCGTCGAGTCAGGTGCCGCCCTGCAACCGGTCGTAGAGCCACGCCCGCGCGAACGTCCAGTCCCGCTTGACCGTTGCGACCGAGACCCCCAGCGCCTGTGCCGCCTCAGCATCGCCAAGGCCCCCGAAATAGCGCATCTCGACCACCCGCACGGCCCGCGGGTCCACCTCCTCCAGCGCGGTCAGCGCCTGGTCGATCGCCAGCAGGTCCTCCTCGGGTCGGACGCCCACGCCATCGAGATGCGTGAGGGAGATCCGGATGGCGGCGCCAGGCCCCTTGGCCGCGTTGCGATGGCGCGCGTAGTCCACGAGCGCCCGGCGCATCTGGGTGGCCATCAGCGCAATCAGGTGGCTGCGGTCGTGCACCGGCACGTCCGCCGAGAAAAGACGCACCCAGGCCTCGTGGACCAGGTCGGTGGTCTGGAGGGTGTGCGCCTTCCGCTCACCGGCCAGGTAGTGCCGGGCCAGCCGTCGGAGCTCAGGGTAGATGGTTTCGATCAGGGTGGCCGATGCCGCGGCATCGCCGTTTCGGGCCTGCGCGACCAGCCCGGACAGGGAGGAATCGGCCATCAACCGTGGGTCCTGCGCGAAATTCTCGCACAGGGCCGCAGGCGCGTGAGCCAAACCGCGTCGAAGTTTCGCTTACCCCTGTGACGCCCTGCCTCCAGTTGTCTCAGGGCGCCATTGGAGTGTCCGATGACCCGCTTCTCGACGTCCATGCTCTCCCTGGCGGTCGTGCTCGCCACCGGTTCGCCCGTCTTCGCCCAGCCGGCCTCCGCATGCATTGCCCTTCCGCTGCCGACCCTGCGCGGCGCCGACGGCGATGGCCCGGACCTGGCCAGCGGCCTTCGCGACCTCGTGGCCAGCTTTCTCAAGGGACCGTCGCTCCGGACGGTGGCGCTCGAGGCACGGCTCCCGGCGCAGGCGCTCGAAGAAGCGCGCGCCCAGGAGTGCGGCACGGTGCTCACCATCGCGTTGACGCGAAAGCGGGGCGGCAGGGGCCTGGGCCGCGTGATCGGCGACGCGGCCGGCAGCGCCGCCTGGCACATGCCGTACGGCGGCAGTTCCGCGGCCTCCACTGCCGTGCGCAGCGCTGCCATCGCGGGCACCGCCGCGGTATCGAGCGTGGCGTCGAACACCAGAGTGCGGGACGAACTGCAGATCGAGTACCGGCTGACGTCCGACGCCGGCGCGGCTCTCTCCGAGGGCAAGGATCGCGTCAAGGCGGCCAGCGACGGAGAAGACCTCGTGACGCCTCTGGTCGAACGCATGGCCACCGCGGTCGCCGCGGCCACCTCCCGCTGACGGCTGGATGGAGACCGAAGGGTTCCCGATGAGCACGACACGTTTTGGCCTGCTGCTGGGACTCGCGGCGATGGCATCCACCGCGCACGTCGTCGCCCAACCGGTGGACGCCTGCGCCCTGCTCTCGACCGCCGAGGTCCAGCAGGCGTTTCCCGGCGCCGCGCCCGGGCAGCCGGACCGGGCGCTGGAGAAGCGCGGCATCTTCCGCTGCGTCTGGACGCACCCCGCCGGACGCGTAGTGCTGATCACGGGACAGGCGGCCGACGAACCTCCCCGCGACGAGATTCGGACGTGGGCGATGGGCTTCCTCGATCCCATGCGCGAGGATGCCGCGAACCGCCTGCGAATCCAGGCGCTGCCAGGCGTGGGCGATGAGGCGGTCGCCGTCGTGGAACGCGCCGACCCGCCGAAGGGCATCGCGCGAGACGGCGCGGTCGTCGTGGTGCGCCGCGGCCAGCGGCAGGTCTCGGTGCTGGCCTTCGAACTCGCCAGGCGCGACCGCGCCGAGGCGCTCAACGTGCTGGCCGACCTGGCTCGTGCGGTTGCCAGGCGGCTGCCGTGATGGTGCAACGCCCCCGGCGCCTCGTCTGCGTGGCCGCGCTGATGACCGTAACCGCGTGTTCGGGAAGCGGAACGGCCATCGACGCGAGTGGGCGGCCGGCGCCCGCGTCGCCCACAGAAGCAGCCCAGCCTGCGCGCACTGCGTGCGCCATGCTCACCGCCGACGAGATGTCGGAAATCGTCGGCGCATCCGTGGCCGCCGAGGGCGACGAAGGTACAGGTACGACAACCTGCCGCTACACGCCGAAGGACCGTAGCACTCCCTACGCCGAGCTCCGGGTTGACTGGGCAGGCGGCAGGGACGCCATGCGCGCAATGGGGCTGCTCTCCGGCCGCGAGCCTGGCCTTGCGAGCCCCTTCGAGGGCCTCGGCGACGAGGCGAGCGCGGTGGGTTCCGCGCTGATGGTCCGCGTCGGTGAGGACCTCATCACCCTCACGCTCACCGGCGTGGGGGACCAGGTGCTCGCCGCGAAGCGAATCGTCTCGACAATGCGTGCGCGGATGGGGCCGAGCAGCCAACCTGCCGTCGCCGACTCGCGGGGCGACGAGCACGGGGGCACGTCCTCAGACGACGTCGCAGCTGGTCTCGTGACACTCCTCGGCCGGCTCGGCGAACGCGCGTCGGAGCTGCCAGTGGCTGCGCCCGTGCCAGCGCCGAAGCCAGCCGATCCGACTCCGCCCGAGCCCACCTTCCCATCGGCCAGCGGGCTTCCGCGGCGCACCATTCCACTCGTCAAGGGACTGACGATGGTGCTCGCGCGCCACGAGCCGGCTCGTGGCGACTGGGAAGCCATCGCGACAGTTGACCAGCTGGATTCCACCTCCGTGTCGATGACCTACACCGCGGATCCGCCAGACACCGGGTCGATCTCGATCTTTCGCGTCGTCCGCCGCATCGACCTCGAAGCGTCGCACCGGATGCACGGACGGTTCACGCCCGGCGACCCGGTCGAGTTCCCGGGGACGACGGCCCTGAGCTTCTCGACGGCCGCCATCGCGGAGCTGAAGGCGCAGGGCGAGACGACGTTCGAGCGCGAAGAGGGCGCCGAGCGCGGACTGCTCAGGCGCGTCGAGCCCGAACCCGTGGCCCTTCCGATCATCGTCAATGACGACGCCGTCGAGCTGCCGGCCATTCACGCGCGGGGACGCATCGGAACGGCCGTTCGCGACTACTACATACTCGACGACCCGGACAACGGCCTGATGCTCCGGGTCTCGGCAGGCGGCAACAGCACGCAGATGGTCCGACTCGCGTTTCCCGTGCCGTCGGCGCCGGCGTCCCTCGAGGAGCGCCTGAAGGCCGACGGACGCGTGGACGTCTACGGCATCTACTTCGACTTCGCGAAGAGCACGTTGCGCGCCGAATCGACCGTCGTCCTGGACCAGATTGCGGCCGCGCTGGACGCACAACCCGTCGTGGACGCTGATGGTCGACGGCCACACGGACAGCATCGGCGGCGACGACTACAACATGGATCTCTCGAGACGACGTGCGGACGCCGTCAAGGCCGCGCTCGTCGAGCGCTACGGCATCGCCGCCGGGCGCCTGACCACCGCGGGGTTCGGCGCCTCCCGTCCGAAGGCGGGTAACGACACCTTGAGCGGCCGGGCACGGAACCGCCGCGTGGAGCCGTATGCCAATGAACAGCCGCACACCGTCGGGACTCGACGCACGCGCTCGAACGCCAGCTCCATGAGGCGCTGGCGCAGCTCGCCAGAGAATCGGCCGCCGCCCGGCGTCGCGAGCGGCGCCTCACGGCCGCCATCGCCCTGGTCGTCGTCGCGTCGTTGACCGGCTTGACGCTGGGCGCCCAGCAGCCGAAGACGCTGGATGAACGCGTGACCACCCTGGAGAAGCGGATTGTGGGCGGGGCGGTCGACGACGGGATCACGCGGTTCACCGCACCGTTCCGAATCACGGACCGTGCTGGCAAGTCGGTGTTGTCGGTCGATGCGGCTCCCGACGGCTCGATCAACGTCATCATCGGCGATGCGGCTGCCGGCGCGACGACGTTGGGCGTGGGGAAGTCCGGTGCGGGATTCCTGGCGCTGAACTCGGCCAAGGGTACGACGGTCGCGGGCCTCGGCCAGTACGCCGGCGGACCGATGGGCCTGCGCCTGTTCGGCCCGGATGGCTCGACCGTGCAGGCGGCCGTCATGCTCGACGATGACAATCGTGGACGCCTGCAGTTGGGTGAGGCCCGCTCGGGCTCCGTCCAGGCGGGCGTGGGCAGCAGCGGGGCCGGGTTCCTGCTGGTCAGGCCTCCCGACGGCTCCATCGGCGCCTTCATCGGCCAGTATCAGAAGGCACGCATGTCGGTCAGCGTGATGGGGACGGGCGAGCTGCCCGGCGCCACGATGTTCGTGGACGCGCTCGGCGGTAACATGCGCGTCATGAATCCGCAGGGAACGCCCGTCGGCGGCCTGTTCTCGGAAGAGGAGGGCGGAGGGCTCGTGCTGACCGGGCCTGCGGGAGGGCAGTCGGTGGTGGATCTCGGCATCCGCGACAGCGGCGGATCCGTGCGTGTCTTTTCCGTGGGCGGGAGCCCTGCACGCGCGGCGCTGGAGGCCGACGCGAAGACCGGGCACTTCACCACCTACAACAGCGAAGGCCGTCCGGTGGTGACGGCCACGTCGATGCCTGGCGGGTCGGGACGCTTCCAGGTGCTGCACAACGGGAGCACCGTCGTGGAGGCCGGCGTGAACAGCGACGGGGTCGGCGAGGTGCGGGCCGGGCCCGCCGCGCCACGCGCCGTCGGCGCCCTCGCCATTCCGTACCGAATCGTCGGCGCGCGCGGGCAGTGACGCCACACGAACGACCGCAGGCCGAGGCCACCCGCCGGCGGCCGAGTTCGCGCACCTGGTGGCTGTGGCTGGCGGCCGCAGCCGCCTTCGCCCTGTCGCCGGCGCCGAACTGGATCCTCGACGAGGTGCTCTACCCGTGGGCGCACGCCGATCCGCCGCTGCTCGATCGCTGGGCCGGCCACCTCACCACCGGCGACGGCCGGGCGCTGGACATCGTCCTGGTCCTTCGGCGCAGCCGGGACGCGGAGGGTGACGCGTGCCCGCGGTGCACCCAGATTGGGGGACGGCGGTGTTGTGCGGGCCGTCCCACGACGCGCGTCGGTACGCGTCTCCGGGTCCAGCCCGGCATCGGCGCGCGCACCAGCTGCAGCTGGGCGCGGTGTCGGCTGCGGACGAGGCTCCAGACGGACTTGAGCTCGACACCCTTGCCGGAACCTGGGATGGTGGCGACCACTTGTCGCTCACCGCCGACTTCACGTGGCGCCGCGGCGGATCGTCGATCAGCGCGACGGACGATCCGGCCACGAGTCGGTGCCGGTGCTCCTTCGACGCCAGGGGGCGCCGCCCGAAGAGGGACGTCCGGGAAGCCCGGCGCCAGCATGCGAGTGAGCGCGACCGGATTCCGCACGGACTGGGCCATCATCCACGCTTCGGCCTCTGCCTGCATCCGGTGTCCGTCGGTCCCGCCGCGCACCGCGCCGAGGACGCGCGAGGCCACCGCCGCATAGAGACCAGCTGTCGGCGTGCCGAAAGCCGTCACGAGCGTCCTGCAGGAATCGACGGGCGTCTGCGACACGGCGTTCGACGGACGCCACGCCGGCGTCCATCAGAGCCCCAGCGGATCGGACCAGGGCATCCGTTCGCGGGCGATACGCCGGGCGCTCGCGCGAGCCACCTTCAGGAAGCGCCGGTCGGCCGGGCCGGCTGCGGCGTTTGCCAGGGCGCAGCGCGCGCGCAGGTACGAGGACTCCACGCGAAATGCCTGCACCTGCAGCAGCATCGACCGGCGCAGCCCCGCCTCCTGTTCGCGCAGCGCCCGCCAGGCGGCGGCCGGGTCGCCCCGGTAGAGGGCCGTCTGCGCGCGCACCAGCCTGAGGCTGTAGTGCTGGCGATGAAATCCCTTCTGCGACCAGCGCGACATGGCCTCCAGCGCCTCGCGCTCACCCTCCTCCGGCTGGTCCGCGGTCAGCCAGACGATGTTGCTCCGCGTGCAGATCTCCGTGGCCAGGTACAGGTTGCCGCGGCGCCTGGCGTCGGCCAGCAGTGCCGGCACCCGCCGCGACACGTCGGTAAACTCTCCCAGGTACATCAGCGCCCAGATCAGCATGTTCTGTGCGATGTTGATCTCCCACGTCACGCCCACGCACTCGTCGCGGAGGAGCGTCAGCGCCGCCTGCGATGACGATCGTGCGCGCGCCCACTGGCCCATGGCATTGGCGCTGATGCTGTCGGCCAGGAGGTCGGTGGCCCTGGCCTGCGGCGTGCCCACACCCTCCGCCAGCGTGGACGACAACCGCGCCATCCGCGTCGCACTCCGCCGGAATGGCCAATCGGCGTTCCGGGCCGACGATTCGAGGGCCACGCCGCGCGCGACGCGCGATACCTCTCCGGCATCGAGGGCCATGTGCAGGTGCTGGGCGATGAAGTCGCAGGCGCTGACGACGTCGACCAGCGCCAGGCCGGCGCCCGCAGCCCAGCACGTGTCCAGCCGCATCAGCGTGGCATCGTCGATGTCGGCGGGGGCTCGAGGCGCGAAGGTGAGGCCACGTCCCCAGAGCCGAACGCGCCGCCAGATGAGCCGCACGGCCGCCATCCGTGGCGTAGTCGCGAAGCTGACGCCCACGCTCGACAACACGCGTCGGATGAGCGCCAGGCCCTCGTCGATGTGCCCACCGGTGAGGAACTGCTCGGCCGCGCGCCGCTGCAGTTCGACGCGCCGGGAGGGACTGGCGTCCTCCGCCGCGCGCAGGTACTCGACGGCGGCTTCGGCCGGCCTGGCCGCATTCGCCAGCGCGTCCGCCAGCGCTTCGCGCCACACCGGCACCCGGCGATCGGCGGGCGCCAGTTCGAGCGCGTGCCGATGGAAGGTGGCCGCGCGGTCGAAGGCCAGCGCGGCGCTCGCCTTCCCGGCCGCGAGCGCGGCCTGCGCCGCAGCCAGCGCCGCCTCTCCGGCGCCGCGGAAGTGGTCGAACAGCGCTTCGCAATCGTCGCTCTGCCGCGCGACCAGCACGGCCGCCATCCGGCCGTGCACGAGGCGCAACGCGTCTGCCCCCACGCTTGCGGCCGGTCTCGCGGATGCGGTCGTGGCATATCTCCACGCGTGACGAGGAGCCGCTGCTGCGAATCAGCCGCAGCGTCCTCAGCCGCGTCACCAACGCCTGACGTTCCTCGTCGATCCGGCAGGCCTCGCAGACGAGGTCCGGCGCCACGGGTCGCGCGCAGACGGCCAGGGTGTCCAGGAACTGCCGTGCGTCCGGGGCGAGCGCGTCGAGCCTGGCGTGGACGGTCAGCCCCTGCGAGAGCGCCAGCTGTTCGAGCACGAACGGGCTTCCGGCTGCGTCGCGTGTCAGGCGCTGACGCTCGTCGCCGGTCAGCGTGGTCCCGTGCGGGAGCAGACTGGTCACGAGGTCGGCGGCTTCGATGTCGGTGAGCGGAGTGATCGGCAGCGTGGACCATCCGTTCCGGCCATCGCGATCCAGCAGTCGCTGCAGGAATGGGTGTGCGGCAACCTCCTCGCTGCGGAAGGTGAGCACCGTCAGCATGGCGGGCGCGGCGCGTGTGCCGATCAGCTCGTCGAGCAGCACCATGCTGTCGGCGTCCGCCCACTGCAGGTCGTCGATCCAGATCACCAGGCCTCGCCCGGTCGAGATGCGCGCGAACACCGCGGCGAGCGACGCCACCGCACGTTCGCGGACGTCGAGCGGGTCCAGGGATGCCGGCGCCTGGTCTCGGGACGCGTGCGCGATGGCGGGCACCTGGAGCAGCACGGGGAATACACGCGAGAGAGCCCAGGCGTCGGGGGGCAGGACCTCGGCGGCCTGCTCGAACGGCAGCGACACCAGATGGCGACTGAGCTCGTCCACGACGCCGTCGAGCGCCTTGTAGGGAACGGACTCGGTCTCGTAGCAGCGTCCCGTCAGGACCACCGTGTCTCGGTCCGTCGCGACCTGCTGGATGAATCGGGCCACCAGTGCGCTCTTGCCGATGCCAGAGGGCCCGTATGCCGCCACCGTCCGTGCCGTTCCGTTCGCGGCGTCGGCGCGTGCGGCATGGAGCGCCCTGAGCTGCGAACCGCGGCCCACGAAGACCGGGGCTGTCACCGTGTCGTGCGGCTCGGCCCGCGCCGCATCGTGCGCGAGGCGGCGGAGCGCCGCCGGCCCGGTCAGTCTGTCCTCCGGGGCGCGGTGGAGCAACTGCAGGCACACCGTGCTGAGATCCCCGGGAACGTCCGCCGACAGCGCGGCTGGCGGCACCGGGTCCGACGTGCGCTTGGCGTGCAGGACCTCTGCCACGGTCCCGGTGAACGGCAGCCGGCCGGTCAGCGCCTCGTACAGGGTGACACCCACCGCGTACCAGTCGCCGGCCGCGGTGCCGTGGCCCCCGCCGGCTTCTTCAGGTGGCATGTAGGCCGGGGTACCGCCTCCCGTCGCGGAGCCCTGCAAGGCCACCGAGGTGTCGGCGACGAGGCCGAAGTCGAGGATCACGACCCGGCCTTCGGCCGTGACGAGCACGTTGGACGGCTTGATGTCGCGGTGCAACCGGCCGCGGGCGTGCAGCGCCTCGACGCCGTCCACGAGCTGGCGGAGGGCGGCGAGCAGGCGCGGGTGGGACACGTGGCCGTCCGGCGTGCGCACGTAATCGACGAAGGTCACCCCCCGGACCCGCTCCATCGTGAAGAACGAGACGTCGTCCTCGACGAACAGCTCGTAGAGGCAGACGAGGTTCGGGTGCGTGAGGTCCGCCAGTCCGCGAAACTCGCGCTTCAGGCGATAGAGCTCGGCGGCGCCGGTCTGCCGCAGGGTCTTCAGCGCCACGACCTCGCTCCGCAGGCGATCGCGGGCCTCGAAGACGACGCCCATGCCGCCTGTGCCCAGGGTGCCGAGGACCTCGAAGCGCTCGGTGCCCGCGAAGGTGGTGTCGAGGCCGACTGCCGGTGTCAGCACCGGGTGCTCGAGAAACGAGTCCGGCTGGTGGGCAGCGAGCAGGCGCAGGAGCTGGGCGTGCAGGTCGGGGTCGTCCGCGCAGGCGTCCTCGACATACTGCTCGCGTGCCGGCCCGTCGATGAGCACGGCCTGGTCAAAGAGCGTTCGCAGCCGGCGATGACGCTCGAGGGACGCGCCCACGGGTGGATCGTAGTGCAGGGCTGCCGGTGCGTCCAACGCGCCGTTGGCGTGCGCCGGGGCCCGTTCACCGGCCCCGAGCGGCGACGATCGCGGGCACCTACGCGGTCGCCGACGCCTCCGCGGCGCCCGTGCGGACGCCCATCGTCTCCAGCTCCTGCAGCATGTCGCGCACGCGCACCGCCGCGTCGGCATCGGTGCCGATGTCACGCGGCAGGAAGGTCAGGCGCTCCACCAGCTTCTCGACGCGCCGATTGCCGGTCAGGCCGAGGCCGGAAGCGAGCGGGGTGGCGTAGTCCACCTGCCATGTGATCATCACGGCATCCTCGTTCTGCCAGCGCGTCGCCTGCACGGTGCGCCCCAGCAACTCGACGGCTGTCGCGCGATTCATCCCGCAATGCTCCCAGCCGTCGTCGGTCTCGACGAGCCCGTACGTGCCGGCTTCGGCCCAGACCGGCATGGTCTCGTCGATGACGCTGAAGACCGACAGCGAGAAGCGTCCGCGGAGCTCGTGCGCCAGGAACCGGTGCGTGATGTCGAAGTCCTCGGGTGTCTCGCCCGGGTAGCCGACGATGAACGAGCCGTTGACGAGGAGGGAGCTGTTGTTCAGCAGGTCGTAGGCCCGGCGGTTCTCGTCCGCCGTGACCTTCTTGTCCATGGCGAGCAGCGTCTTGTCACACATCGACTCGAAGCCGATGGCGAGCCCGCGGCAGTGGGCGGCCTCGAGGCGCTGCACCATCTCCGGCGTGTTGATGTTGTCGGCGCGTGAGAACGAGTACCAGGGCACCCTGACGCCGGGCAGCAGGTCGAGGAGCTTCCGCATCCGGGCAGGTGGAATCGTGAAGGTGGAGTCGAGCGCCGCAATCAGGCCGGCGCCGTTGGCGTCGGCGTACGACTGCCAGTCGTGGACGATCTTCTCCGCCGACTTGAACCGCCATTTCGGCGAAGCCGCCGGGAACGAACAGTACTTGCAGGTGAACGGGCACCCGCGCATGGACTCGTACGGGACGGTGCGATGGGCGCCCGCGAAGCGGGGTGATGGATGCGCCTCGATGTCGATGTGCTCGAAGCGGCTCATCGCGGGCCGACCGTCGGGGCCTCGTCCCACCAGGTTGGGCACCTCGTCGAAGGACGCCCGCCCCGCAATGGCATCCAGCAGCTTCGGGAAGGCGGCTTCCGCGTCGCCGCGCACGATGTAGTCAACGGCCGGCTCGTCCTCGAGGATCGTCGCGTACTTCAGGTTGCGTACTGTCCGCCGACGATGACGGTGGCATCGGGATAGCGCTCCGCCACCCACCGGACCATCTGTCGCAGGTGCTTGCGCCGGCACAGGAAGGTCGTGGAGAGCGCGATGACGTCGTAGCGCGCCCGCGGCGGCTGGCCTTCCTCGTACCAGACGTCCTCGATGTCGATGGCGTCGTAGTCCACCTGGTGAGCGTCGAGGATCGACTGCAGCGTCATCGTGGACAGGCACGGCTCGCGCTGGCCCCTGGGCCGCAGCAGCGGGAGCGCGTCTCCGTTCGTCCCGTAGGAGAACCGGCGCAGGTCCACCGGCCGGCCTGCCATCTGCGCATAGAGCCGCTGCAGCTCGACGTTGCCGTCCAGGTCCCGGCCGAGGAGCGTCCCGTTGAGGTGCTCGGAGTGGGAACGAAACGGCCCCAGGCCGGAGATCAGCAGGAGCGCCATGACGGGCATCCTACCGCGGCGTCACGCATCCGATTGCGCAGTTTCTGGGACTCCGAGCAGTCGCGCATAGAGTGCGAGCCACGCCGACCGCTCGACATCGGGTGTGTGGGTGGCCGCCAGCGCCCGCGCGCCCGCCGAGAGCCGGGCCGCAGGTCGTCGTCCCCGAGCACGGCGGACAGCGCGCCGCCGAGCGCGCGCGGGTCACCGTGCGGCACCAGCAGGCCATGCCGGCCGTCTTCGACCAGACCTGCGATGCCAGGCGAAGCGGTCGCGACGATCGGCACGCCGGCGGCGGCCGCTTCGAGCAGGCCGTTGGGCATGCCTTCCCACGCCGACGTCAACGCATACACGTGCATCCGCACCAGCATGGACGGCGCCGCGGCATGCGGATACCGGCCGGTGACCGTGATCTCGTCGTCCAGGCCGAACTCCCTGGCCAGCGTGCGGGACCACGCCTCCTCCTGCGCGTGGGAAAAGGCACCGCACAGCAGCAACTGCCGCCGCAGCATGGCGGGCACGGCGGCGTAGGCACGGACGAGCAGTGGGATGTCCTTGACCGGCCTGAAGTCGCCGGTGGTGCCGACGACGCCGCGAGTGGCGTCGGCCGTGCGCCAGCCTCCGGGGGTGGGCGGCGGCGCGCTGGACCGGATGACGCTGCTCCGTCCCTCGAGGCCGACGTGCGGGGCAACCTCGTCGATCAGGTGCGGGTTCACCGACGTCAGCCACGCGGCGCGTCGAAGGCCGCTGAACACCATGCGGCGGATGACCGGATGGCGGATGAGCCACACCGCGTCACTGCCGCGGATGCTGGCGACGAGCGGCCGGTCCCCTGCGGCCGCCACCGCCGCGCACGCCGGCACCGACGTGAGAAAGAAGGCATGGAACAGGTCGAACCGCACGTCGGCATCCAGCCGCCTGACGTAGGCGCGCACGAAGAACTGCGACTCCGTGCTGTCCGGCACGACGGTCAGCCGATGCACGACCGTATCGGCCTCCACGGACGTCTCGGCGTAGGGAGGCCCTGCCGTGGCCGGACAGGTGGCGACGACGTGGACCCGGTAGCCAGCCGCGGCCAGGTAGGAGACGACGCGCATGGACGAGACGGCCACGCCGCCCACGGCGGGCGGATACCGGGAGGTCACGAAGCACACCGTCATCGATAGCGTGCCCCGTCCACCGCCGCAATCCAGCGCCCGTCTCCGACGGCATGGGCGTCCACGTGGTGCATGCCCAGCGCGTTCCACCTTCGCCGGAGGCCTGGAGAATGGGGCTCTCGGCCACCTCGTGTTCCTCGTATCGCTCCGGCGTCACGGCGTCGATGGCGAGTGCGCGCACCCGGCTGCCGTAGCTGGGCCAGGCGTCCTGCGCAAACCGAAGCAGGCGCCCATCCACCGTGCAGATGCTCCCCGCCGGACGACTGATCCGGCGGTTCCCGGTTACGATCGGGCTCGCGGGATGCGCCGTCCACGGGCCGTGCAGCGCGTCGCTCCACCACAGGCACAGCTCGTCGAGCCCCCGTTGCGCGAAGAGCCACCAGCGGCCGTCGTTGTGCGCGATGGTCGGATCGGCGTAGTCGCCGGTCGCGATCGTCGTGACGTACCGCCAATGCTGCGGGAACGGGTCCGCCACGTACAGCCGGATTTCGCCCGCCTGCCTCGTCTCGGGCACCATGAAGCACTGGCCCTGCCACTCGACGATGCACGGGTAGGAAAGGTGGACGTCCTCGCGCAGGACGACGCCGCCGTAGTCCCAGCGCTCGAGGTCGGTGCTCGTGGCGCACGCGATCTCGCCTCGGGCGGTGTCGAGGTTGACGGCTTCCACGAACAGGTGCCACCGATCGCCGCGGCGGACGAGAAACGGATCGGCAATCGACTCGCAGCGCACGTCCGTCACGTCGGCGGCAGAGAGCAGTGCGCCGCCGTGCGCCGCAGGCGCGAGCGCGAGGGGGCTCGACCCCTCGTAGAGACGCACCGACCAGGTGTGATGCCACTCCATGTCGCGAAAACCGCGCTTAGTATAGAGAACCACCGTGCGCGATCTCGTGCTGATGTACTGCTACGTCCGCTACGGCGCCGGCCACTGGATGCGGACGCTCGCACTGGGGCAGGCGCTCCGTGACCACGCGGACGTCAACGTGGTCGTCGCGGCGAGCGGACGGGTGCCTCCCGCACTCGAGGCGCCGGCCGGGTTCACGATGGCGCCGATGCCAGAACCGGTGGGGGAGTTCAGCGGACGTGCGGTCGGCGACGGACCCACCCTGGGGCCCGCACTGCTGGACGCCATCGAGCGCCTGGCCCCCGCGGCGATCGTGCTCGAGTCGTTCCCCTTCGGCCGTCAGGACCTCGCCGTGGACATGGCGCGGTGTCTCGCCGCGCTTCGACGGCGGGAGCGGCCGCCGCTCGTCGTGAGCAGCGTGCGCGACATCCAGCAGCGCGCGCTCCCGAGGCAGGACTGGCTCGATCGCATGGCGGTCGATTTCGCCAACCGCTACTGCGACGCCGTGCTCGCACACACCGATCCTGCGCTCATTCCCTTTGCCGCGACGTTTCCGCGCGCCGGCGACCTGCGCGTGCCCGTTCACGAAACAGGCTACGTAGTGCCGCCGGAGGCCGACCCTCGGACGACTCGCGGCCGCACGCCAGCCGCGGCGCGACCCGCCGGACGATCCGGCCTCGGCCGGTGGCGGACGCGCGGGTGCGCGACTGCTGTCCGCCGCGATCGCCGCCTACCGGACGACCGACCTCGCCCGAAACTGGTCGATGCGCGTGGTTGCCGGCGCGCTCATGGACGAGGACGGCTGGAACGGACTGCGGGCGGAGGCTGGCGAGACGCCGGGCCTGGAACTCGTGCGATGGGTCCCCAACCTCCGGGATGAACTGGGCCAGTCGGCGATCTCGGTCTCGCAGTGCGGCTACAACACGGCCCTGGATCTCGTGGCCGCTGGCGTCCCTCCATCGTCGTCCCCTTCGTGACGGCGCACGAGGACGAGCAGGGCCGTCGCGCGGATCTGCTGGCGTCCCGTGGGGTGGTTCGGGTCGTCCGGGAAGAAGCCCTGTCGGCGGCAGGACTGGCGCGCGCCATTCGCGACGTGGCGGCCACTCGTCCCCCAGCGTTGTCCCTGGACACCGCCGGGGGTGCCAGATCCGCCCGGCTCATCCGCGAGATGATTCGCGCCCGCGCCGCGACGCGCGCGGCGCAGGCGTAGCAGCAGGCGTCCATGCTCTGGGGGATCACCACCTATTTCAACCCGATCGTGCGCGTCCAAGCTGCCGCACCTGCGCCTATTCGCCGAGCGCGTCCGCGCGCAGGGCCTTCCGCTGCTGGTCGTGGAAATGGCCGTTGACGCGGGTTCGTTCGACGTGGAGGCCGGCATCGCCGACCGCATCGTCCGCGTCCGGACCGACGCCCTGATGTGGCAGCGGGAGCGCCTGTTGAACATCGGCGTGGCCGCCCTGCCCGAGGAGTGTGACGCGGTGGTCTGGCTCGACTGCGACCTCCTGTTCGAGCGCGACGACTGGGTGGCGGACACCGCGCGCCGGCTCGATGACACGCCGGTCGTCCAGCCGTTCGAGGTGGCCCGCTACCTGCCTCGCGGTGTGGACGATCCTGCGGCGGCCGGCGAGTCGCCGGAGGTGCGCGGGATCGCCGCGACGCTCGCGCGCCATCCCGACCGCCAACGCGCGCTGGCGCATTACCTCGAGCACGGGCACACGGGGTTCGGCTGGGCCTTCCGGCGGGAGATCGTGGACCGCCACGGCTTCTACGACGGCCTCATCGTCGGCGGCGCCGATGTCGTCATGGCGCACGCCTGCTACGGCGACCGCGACTTCTTCGAGGGACGCAACTGGTACGCACGCCGGCTGCCGCCCGCCGTTGTCGCGCACGCCGCCGACTGGAGCCCCGGGTTCATGGACGCGGTCGGAGGACGGGTGGGCTACACGCCGGGGACGGTCGCACACCTGTGGCACGGCGACCTGGCCGCGCGCCAGTACACCGAGCGGCTCGCCATTCTGCGCGACGAGGCCTTCGACCCCAGGACCGATCTGGCGCGGACGGTAGACGGTTGCTGGCGGTGGGGCAGCGACAAGCCGCTCCTGCACCGACGCCTCCGCGAGTACTTCGTGGGCCGCCGCGAGGACGGGTAGCACACGCGCGCCATCTGGACACCTCGTTGCACGCCGTCTACACTGCCGTCCGTGCGCACGGTCTACATCGGCGATACCACGCTGCGTGACGGCGAGCAGATGCCTGGCGCCGCGCTGGCGCCGGCCGACAAGGTCCGCATCGCCCGCGCCCTGGCGGATGCCGGGGTGGTGGCGCTGGACGCCGGGTTCCCGGCCGCGGCGCCGAGCGAGATCGACGCCATTCGCGCCATCGTGCGGGAGGTGCCGGGCATTCCCCTGTCGGCCCTGTGCCGGACGCTGACCGCCGACATCGATCGCGCGCGCGAGGCCTTCGAGGACGCACCGCGGGAGCGCCGCAGCGTGAGCCTCTTCATCGGCACGAGCCCGCTCCACCGCGAGCACAAGCTGCGAAAGAGCGTGCCGGAGACGCTGCGCATCGTGCGCGAGTCCATCGAGTACGCGCGGCAGTGGTTCGACAGTGTCGGCTTCAGTCCCGAGGACGCCAGTCGCACCGAGCCCGAGGTGCTGTGCGAGGTCTATCGGGAGGCCATCGACGCGGGTGCGCGCTACGTGGGGTTCCCCGATACCGTCGGCGTCCTGACGCCCGAGGGCGTGCGCCGGTGGATCGCGCGCATCCAGGACGGCGTGCCCAACCTGGGCAAGGCCGCGCTCGTCGGGCACTTCCACAACGATCTCGGACTGGCCACCGCCAACGCCCTGGCCTCGCTGCAGGAAGGCCTCTCCGTCGTGCAGTGCACGGTCAACGGCATCGGCGAGCGGGCGGGCAACACCTCGCTCGAGGAGGTGGCGCTCGCCATCGCGGTGGGCGGGCCCGACCTCGGCCTGCAGACGACGATCAAGCTCGATCGGCTGTGGTCGCTCGGCCGGCTCGTGTCCGAGTGCACGGGCATCCCGATCCCCGCCAACAAGCCCGTGGTCGGCGGCAACGTGTTCGCCACCGAGGCCGGCATTCACCAGGATGGCCTGCTGAAACACCCTGACACGTATCTCCCGTTCCGGCCCGAACTCGTTGGCGCGCCGGGCATCGAGCTGAAGCTCGGCGTCCACAGCGGCCGGGCGGCGTTCGGGGCGCGGCTGGCGAGCTTGGGACACGACCTGACGCCCGCGGACCTCGACGAGGTGGTGGCGCGCGCCAAGGCGGCGCCCAAGGCGGCCTGGGCGGATGAGACGGCCCTGCTCGCGGGGCTCGTGGCCGGCGTCCAGGCGCGGGCGGTGCGATGAGCATCCGGCTGAACGATCCGCACGTCCGCTATTCCGCCGCCGACTACGACCGGTTCACCGCCACCGTCATCAAGCCCTTCGACGAAGCGATGTGCCCGGTCGTGGTGGACCTGGCGTCCCGTCGCATGCCGGGCGCCGTGCTGCTCGACATCGGGACCGGCACGGCCCGCTTCCTGATCCACGTGGCGCAGCACGGCGGGCTGCCGGGCTGCGCCTGGTCGGGACGGATCTCTTCGACGACATGCTGGAGGAAGGGCGGCGTGCGGCTGCCGAGGCCGGCGTCGCCATCGAGCTTGTCCGCCAGGACGTGCACCAGATGGACCTGCCCGATGCCTTCGCCGATGTCGTGACCAGCCGCTCGACCGTTCACCACTGGAGCGACCCGGCGCGTGCCCTGCGCGAGATCGACCGGGTGCTCAAGCCCGGGGGCGTGGCCATCATCACCGACGTCCGCCGGGACGCGCCGCCGGACGCGGTGGCGGCATTCAACCGCCTCCGCGCGGACGCCGGGCTGCCGCCCTCGGTGCTCGAGGAGAAGTACTCGGTGACTGAGTTGGAAGCGTTCTGCCGCGATGCGGGCCTCGCGGATCGCTGCCGCTTCCACGTGGCCGAGGACGGGCTGGCGGCCCTCGGCGTCACGATCGTGCTGTCGCACGATCGCGGCTGAGCGGATTCAGACGCGAGGTTGACCCAGCGCCGACCGGCGCAGCGCATCCAGTGCCTCGGCGTCCGCCAGGACGCGAGCCAGGAGCGGCGCGCGGTTGCCGGAACGGACCGCCTCGAACACCTCCGAGAAGAAGCCCGCGAACGTGTCCCCCGGTCCCACCTCGATGGCCTTCGCCTCGTCGCCGACGCGAGCGTGCAGTGCCGCATGCCACGCGGCCGGGGGGACTGAAGGCCCGCTCGATGCCGACCACCACACCCGGGCCCGCGACCTCGAGCCGGTTGACGTAGCCCGTCGTGCACGAGAAGGAGCCAACCGTGGAGCGGCCGTCCGGATAGCGGGCCAGCAGGCTGAACCCCGTGTCCACGTCGCCCGTCGCGCTGAGGACGCGGCCGACGACCTCGACGGGCGCATCACCGAAGAACTCGCGCCCGCAGGTGACGGCGTAGGGCCCGAGGTCGTTCATCATGCCCCCGCCGGCTCCTGCGCGCATGCGGAAGTTGCCGGGCGGCAGCGGAGGAAAGCTGAAGGCGGCCCAGAGATGCGTCGGCCTGCAGCCGGCGTCGTCGAACACCTGGCGCGCGCGCGCCACCTGCGGGTGGTGGGCCCATACCACGGCCTCGGCGAGCACCCGTCCGCGCGACTCGGCCAGGACCGCCAGGTCGCGGACGTCGTCGAGCGCCAAAGCCGCGGGCTTGTCCACGACGACGTGAAATCCGGCGTCGAGGGCGCGAGCGGTGAGTGCGGCGTGAGCGCTGTTGACGGTGGAGATGTAGACGAGGTCGGCGCGGCTCTCTGCCAGCGCCTCCTCGTAGGTGTGGAAGCGGCGCGGCGTGTCGCCCGGCCAGTCGATGGCCGTGGCCGACGTCGAGGCGACCTCCAGCCCGCGAACGCCCGTGGACCAGAGCGCCGGCAGCACGCGGCGAGCGGCGATGTTGGAGTAACCGATGACGAGGACCGTCGGCGCGGGCGTGTGCAAGCTGCGAAGTATACTCGCGGACCACGCGCTTCGTGATGCACCGCCTTCCGTTTCTCGAGACGCGCCAGCCACCGGCGCTGCCCACGTTGTTCCTGCTCGGCGCACCGGATCGCGCCGGCCTGGTCGAGCGCCTGGATCACCTGCATGCACGCCTGTCAGAGGGCGCGGCGTTCGAGACTCTCGCGGCGCAGCAGGCACGCGACTTGGGCGGCCGCTGCCGTGCGGCCATCGTCGCCGACTCTGCCAAGGCACTGGAGGCGCGCATCCTGAGTGCCCGTACCCACGCGGCCGGAGACCAGCCGCTCAAGTGGCGCGACCGGGCCGGCCTGCACATGGGCGAGGGGCCGCACGAGGGCGGCGTGGGCTGATCTTCCCGGCCGTGGCTCGCAGTTCCCGCGCATGACGGCTGACCTGTGCGAGCACGTCGCCGGGTTCCGCCGGTGGTTCGATGGACTGGACCACGCCTACGCCCGCGGCGGTGCGCCGCCGCCCAGCCGCCTCGTGTTTCCCGATGACGGTGGCGCCATTGACGATCGCCTCTTCGCACTCGAGACCGGCGCGCAGCTCGGGCTGTCGGCGAGCCGGCCATCTACGAGGTGCTCTGCTCCATGGGGCTCGAGGCCGACGTCTTCGCCGGGCACAGCAACGGAGAGCACGCGGCGCTGATGGCTGCGGGCGTCATGCGCTTTCCCGACATGGCCGCGCTCTGCGCCTTCGTCTGTGGCGTGGCCCTGGAGGCCGAGCACCTTCCGGCTCCGGCGGTGTCCGAGGCCGTCGCCGCCATCACCGGTCTCGGGGCGACGGCGGTCGAGGCCCTGCTCGATCCCGCGGCGCCCGTGCTCGTCGCCGTGGACAACTGTCCAACACAGTGCCTGATCGCGGGCCATGCCGTGGCAGTGGACGATGCCGTCCGGAGCGTGGCGGGGAAGGGGCGGGGTGCCCACCCGCCTGCCGTTCGCGCGGGCGCACCACACGCGCCTGTTCGGCGACTGGTCGCGCCTGCTCGCGTCGCACTACGACGGCGTGGACATCGTGCGTATCACGCCGCCTTCACCCGGTACTCCTGCCTCACAGCCGCGCGCTATGGCACCAACCCAGCGGAGGTCCGCGCGTGCCTCGCCGAACAGTGGTCGGGGCGCGTGCGATTCCGCGAGATGGTGGAGGCGATGTATGCCGATGGCGTGCGGACCTTTTCGTCGAGGCCGGACCCGACAGCCGGCTGACCGCGTTCGTGGACGACACGCTCCGGGGCCGTCCACACCGCGCGGTTGCCGCGTCCTCCGCCACCCGCGGGGACCTGCTTCAACTGGCGCACGCGGCGGCGGAGCTCTACGCCCTGGGGATTGCCGGTTCGGGCAGCGGCCGCCCAGCCACTGGCACCCGTCGTGGACACGTCGTCTTCCGTCGCATGCGCCATCCTGCAGGAGCACCAGGCCACTTCTCGCAGTCGTCTCCGCCAGCCTTGCCCGCGTCACGGCGCGCCTCGAGTCCGTCGCATCATCGCCCACGCCCACGCCCACGTGGCCACTGCTCGGCGACGTGGTCCTGACGACCGACCGGATCCGGGCCGAGCGCACCGACCACGCACGACGACGCGTTCCCTGTTCGCGAGCACGCCCGGCCTGGTTCGACACGCATCCGCGCGGACTGGCGGTGCTGCCGTTCACGCTCATGATGGAACTGGCCGCGGAAGCGGCATGCGCGCTGACCGGCCGGCCACTCGTGGGTATCAGGGCGATGCGCGCGCGCAGCTGGATCGCGCTCGACGGGGGCGTCCGGGCGGTCACGGCCCTCGGCGCCGTGATCGCGTCCGAGGCCGATCGCGTCTCCGTGCAGGTGCAGCTCCACGCCTCCGGTGACACGCCCGCATTCGAGGCCCTCGTGGATGTCGGCGTCGGCCCCGGGGCGCTCGGAGGCTGTCCTCTCCGGTGGCGGTGGCACGCCACCCGCGCGCTGGACTCCCGCGCGCTTCTACGACGAGGATGTCTTTCACGGCCCGGCGTATCGCGCGATTCGTGCGGTGACGATGGCCGGTGGCTCGCAGGTCGTCGCAGCGCTCACGCCTCGGGCCCTGCCGCCGGGAGCGTCGCTCATCCTGGACTTTCCGCTTCTGGACTGCGCCGGCCAGCTTGCGGCGCTCTGGCGTATCGAGCGGACGGACGAACGCGTCGGCGCCTTCCCGTTCGCCGCTGGTGCGCTGCGGGTGGCCGGAGGTGCGTTTCGGCCCACCGGTCCGATGACCTGCCGGGGTGCGGGACAGGAGAGCGAACTTGGCGTGCTCACCTCCACCTTCGAGTTCGCCGACGCCGACGGCCGGGTGCTCGCGGTCCTGGAGGGGTTCGAGCAGCGCGTGGTACGGCTGCCGGACGACCTGTGGCAGCGGCTGTTCTCGAAGCACCCGCCCACGCGTCCTATTTCGGAAGCGCGGCGGATGCTCGAAACGCCGGCGTCGATCTGGGCCCGCGCCCTCGCGCACGTCAGCCTCGATGCCGAGGGACTGGCCGAATGGTCGGCGATGGCCGAGGGGCCCGCCCGCGTGGACTGGCTCGTCGCCCGTGCCTGACGCCGCTTGCACGCATTCGTGACGGCGTGCGGACGCGGCTGCGGAATCGCGCGGCGGAGCCGGTATCATGAACGCCGTCCGCCGGCGTACGCTGCGCCGCGGCCCTCCGAGACCCGCATGACGCCACTCACCCCGGACGAGACCTGGCGCGCCGTCGTGGCCGCCCTACGCGACCTGATGGCCGAGCAGGAACAACAGATCGGCGAGGTGTCGCCCGACACGTGCCTCCTGGCGGACCTCGGCGTCTCGTCGATCGACATGATTCACCTGATGGTCACGCTCGAGGATCGCGTGGACCACCCGCTGGACTTCGGCGAGCTGGCCACCGGCCCGGACGGGCAGCTGCGGCGCGACCTGACCCTCGGAGAGCTCGCGGCGTTCGTGGCTGCGCGCGTGGGCACCGGACCGGCATCGCGCGCATCGGCCGACCGCGCGTGATGCGGGCGGCGGTCATCGCCATCGGCAGCCGCGGTGACATCCAGCCGATGCTGGCGCTGGCCACCGGCCTCCGCCGGGCGGGCCATGAGGTCGTGTTCGCCAGCGAGGAGTCGTATCGAGGGGCCGCGGCCGCGCACGACCTCGAGTTCTACCGCCTGAGCGGCAACTCCGAGCGCTTCTTCGCGGGTCCGGCCGGCATCCGCTTTCGCGAGTCGTTCGATCGGCCGCGCGCGGAGTTCCGCCGCTTCTGGACGTCGTACATCGCGCCCACGGTGCGTCCGCACCTCGACGAAGTACCCGGCGCCTGCGAGGGCGTGGACGTGGCCGTCTGTCAGCCCTGGCTGGGCGTGGCTCCCGGCATGGCCGACACGGGCGTGCCCGCGTGCATCGCCAGCGTGTTCCCTCCGCCCACCCTGCCGACCCACGAGTTTCCCTTCAGCCTGTCCGAGCACGCCGCCGGGGACCAGGGACCGGAGGGCAACTGGCGCACCTGGCGCCGTGCGGCCCTGATGCTGCGGATCGGGCACGAGACCATCCAGCGCTGGCGCATCGAGCGGCTGGGGCTGCCGGCGCAGACCTTTCGCGAGAGCCTCGAATCCATCGGCCGCCTGCCGCACGTGCTCGGCTACAGCCCGCTCGTGGTGCCGAAGCCCGCCGAGTGGGGGCCGCAGATTGCGGTCACCGGTTACTGGTTCGCCGACACGGCGGCCGGCTACACGCCGCCCGACGATCTCGCGCGCTTCCTGGACGCGGGCGAGCCGCCCGTGGTGGTCGGGTTCGGCAGCCACGTGGGGCGCGATCCGGGTCGGTTGACCACGACCGTCCTCGACGCCCTCGCGCGCGCCGGCATGCGTGGCATCCTGATTACGGCGTGGGGCGGCCTCGCGGTGGACGAGTTGCCCGATCACGTCTTCGTCTCGCGCGGCGTGCCCTACGACTGGCTGCTGCCGCGCGTGAAGGCCCTCGTCCACCATGGCGGCTCGGGGACCACCGCCATCGCCCTGCGGGTGGGCGTGCCGCAGGTGGTGACGCCCTTCGGGTACGATCAGACGTTCTGGGGCGGCCGCGTGCACCGCCTCGGCGTCGCGCCCCCGCCGCTGCAGGCGGCGACGATGACGGCCGATGAACTGGCCGGCGCGATGCGTCGGGCGGCAACCCCGGAGGTCGCGCGCCGGGCGCAGGAGGTGGGCGCGATGATTCGGAGCGAACGGGGCATCGAGCAGGCCGTCGCCCTGATCGAACGCGTCGGGAGGCAGCATGGCGAGCGCTGAGCGAGTGTCCATCCATGGCGGCGTCGGCACCCTGGTGGACCGGCGTCACGGCACTGATCCCCTGGACGTGGACCGCGCGTGGCTCATCTCGGAGTACGAGCGGACCGGAGCGATCTTCTTCAGCGGGTTCGACGCGTCCCTCCAGGCGTTCGAGGAGCTGTCGGCGTCGATGATGACCGGCCTCTTCACCAATCGAGGGGCGGCGTTCAGCTTCGGCCCCTTCAAGCGGGCGGCCGTCAACGACGACGCGACGGTGATGACGGCGACCGGGCAGCGGCAGGACTTTCCGCTGCCGTTGCACGGCGAGTTCTACTACTTCCGCCACCCGCCGCGCATGATCTGGTTCTACTGCGCGAAGCCGGCGCCCGAAGGCGGCGAGACGACGATTGGCGACGGCCGCGCCGCCCTGGACGCGCTGAAGCCGGCAACGGCGGATCTCGTGCGCCGCCGCGGCATCCGCTTCGAGCGCTACCTGGCCGACGGCGACTGGCAGGTGGCCTTCCAGACGTCGGACCGTGACGAGGTGCTGTCGATCTGCCGGGAGAACGCGACGACGGTCACCTGGGGCGCCGACGGATCGCTCCTGAGCGAGTACTACTGCCGCGCCGTCGTGGTGGACGGCCAGGGACAGGAGCGCCTGGTGAACGGTGTCCTGCCGGTCGCGCTCGGCGAACAGGTCATCGTGAGCGGCCAGATCGCGGCCATCGCCCCGGAGATGGCCAACCAGCGGCCGTCACTCGTCGTGCGGTGGGACGATGGCTCTCCGCTCGAGCCGTCGGTCGTGCAGGACCTGCTGGCGGCGACCGCGAAGGTCGAAATCCCGGTGCCGGCGCGGGCCGGCGATATCCTGGCGATCGACAACACGCGCGTCATGCACGGGCGGCGCGCATCCACGGCCGTCGACCGGAAGGTGCTGGTCAGGATGGGCGCACCGAACTTCTAGTCGAGCGTATCGACGGGTCTCCGGTCGCCGGCTGCGGGCTATGTCCCACGGGACGCGACGAGCCTGCCGATGAGGGCCGCGGACGTCTCTGCGCCCGTGACGTTCACCTGGAGCCGGGCCAGCGGCGCCGCCGCGACGCGGCGAATGGCTCCCGCGAGGCTCTCGGGTGTGAGCTCCGCTTCCTCCACGACAGTCACGGCGCCGAGTGCCTCGAAGCGGCGTGCGCGCACGAGCTGTTCGTCTTCCTCCGGCTCGACGAAGGGCACGGCCACGGCCGGCGTGCCGGTGCGCACCGCGTCGAGCACCGCACCGTACCCGCCTCGCGATACCGAGACGGCTGCGGCGCGCATGTCGCCGGCGAGGTCGGTCGTGGATCGCCTTCAGCTCCAACCGCGGCACCCCTCGGCCTCGCCGACGAGCGCCTGCCAGTCGCGCACGTCCAGCCGTGGACCGGCCACCACGCGCATCCCGAATGCGGACGCCAAATCCGTGGTCCGCTGGGCGGCGATGGCGGCGCGCAGCACCGGCATGCCGCCGCGCCCGCCTCCCGCCGAGACCAGCACGAGGTCCGCCCGCTCGGGAACCGGCCGGTCGGGCCCGGCCGGCACCACGTATCCCGTGTAGTGCACGGGCGTTGCGGATCTCGGAGGCTGCGGCGAACCAGTCCTCGAGCCGGGTCACCGCCGGATCGGCGTGCACCAGGATCGCGTCGATCAGCCGGTTGGCGCCGAGGACGACGTGCCGGTCGAAGTGCGCCTGATCCGCCAGGGGCCGTTCCCCGATGTCGCGGAGGCTGGTGACGATGACCGGACGGCGAGGCGCGCGCCTGGCCGCGGTGAGAAACGGCACCATGCCAGCGTGGACTTCTCCCGGCCGAAGGGGAACTAGCTTGACGACGACCACGTCGGGATCGACGCGGTCCAGGAGCGCCACCAGCCGTCCGCCGAGCGGCGGCCGCGTTTCGCCGTCTTCGGTGTTGCAGGGGTAGTGGGCGCCCTCACGGAAGGTCGCGAGCTCGACGTCGGACGGCACGGCCATCGCCGGGGTGTCCGTCGTCAGCGCGATCACGACGTGGAACGACGGCCGGAGGGCCTGGGCGAGCGCGAGGATGCGCGTCCAGTGATTCAACCCGCGGCGAATCTCGCAGTACAGGAGTGCGCGGGGTCGCACCATCTACGCAGGCTGATCCGCGCGTGAGGCGCTGGTGAGCGGGACGCCGGCCGCGGTCTCGACCGGGTTCCACGGGCCGTCACCGGCCAGCACTTCGGCATCGCCGCTGGCGTCGAGGATGCGTCCCAGTGCCTGCGCGCCGCCGTCGGGGTCGATCGGTGTGTACCCGCGAGCCTCGAGCACGCGTTCGAGATCGGCGCTCACCATCCCGACGCCGCGCCACGGGCCCCAGCCAATCGCGGCGACGCGCGTGCCCGGCCACGCCCGCGCCATCTCCCACGCCATCCGGTTGAGCACCTCGTTACCCGCGGCGTAGTCGGCCTGTCCGAGGTTTCCGACGCGCGCGGTGACGGAGCTGAAGAGCGCCACCCACTTGAGCCCGTCCGGTTGCAGGTGACGTCGCAGGATCCACGCGCTGTCGGCCTTGGTGTCGAAGACGCGGTCGAACGACGCGCGGTCCTTGCGCCCGATGGGCGCGTCCTCGATGACGCCCGCCCCGTGCAGGACGGCATCCAGCCGCCCATGCCGCGCGCGGATCTCGTCGAGCAGCGCGCCAAAGGCGGGTTCGTCGCGGACGTCCACCGCGTGATATTCGACCGTAGCCCCACGCGCGCGCAGCGCATCGAGCCCCGCGTGCGCGGCCGTCGAGGACACGGCGCTCCGGCCGACGACGACGACGTGCACGCCGGGTGCCGCCAGTCCGGCCGCGAGGTGCGCGGTGATGCCGCGAGCGCCGCCGGTCGCGAGCAGCACCCACCCCGCAGACGGCCGCCACCACGCGTCGGCGGAGGAGTCCGGCTGCGGGGACCGATGCGGCCTGAACACGAGCCTCGTATCCCCTTCGTATCCGACCTCCGCATCGTCAATCGCACGCGTGAGCTCGGCGGCCAGCACGTTGGCGATGGCCGTGGGCGCCAGGAGCGGATCCACGTCAACGGTCTTGGCGGAGACCGTGGGATCCTCGGCGGCCAGGGTGCGGACGACGCCGTGGACACCGCCGCTGACCGCGAGCGAGGCCGTGCCGGAGGCCTGGCGACCGTAGCGACCTCCGAAAGCCGTCGCGGCGAGCAGCATGAACGTCCCGGCCCGATCGCGGCGGTCCGTCGAGGTGCGCGCCAGCAACTCGAACAGGCCCTTCACCTGGACGGCCGCTTCCTCGCGCCAGACCTCGATGGTCGGCGGCTCGACGACCGGCGCCAGGGCGGCCAGGTGCACCACGCCGCGCACCGGCCCGTGGGCCGTGCGCCATGCGTCCATGGCCCGGCCCAGGCTGGAAGGGTCCGCCAGCGCGGCACGCGAGACGATGACGGGCGTGGTACCGGATGCACGGAGGCGCGAGGCGAGGGCACTGGCCACCCCGAGGCCATCAGCCGTGATCAGGACGAGCCCGTCGGGGCGCCACTGCACGTGCGGCGGCAAGGGTTCTGCGTGGGCGGCCATGGTCCAGACCGGACACGTCTGGGTGGGTCGCGGCGGCGGCGCCGTTTCAGCCTCCGCCTGGAGCAGCTCGACTTCCGACACCATCTCCCGCATCGAGCGCGCCCGCATCAACCGGTCCATGCGCGTACGGTCCACCCGCCGGCCAGTGCCGTGCACGCGGTCGAGGAGCCGCCCGAGGACTTCGATGCGCTTGATGGAGTCCACGCCCAGCTCGGCCTCGAGATCCACGTCGGCGCCGAACGCGTCCGCCGTGTATCCGGTGCGGTCCACGAGCAGCTCGACGAGCGTGTCGCGCAGGTCGAGTTCGCGGGGAGCGCCCAGCATGGGCGCGGGAACGGGCGCTGGCGCAGGGGCCGACGCCGGCGGCGCCGGTGGAGGAGTCAACGTCTCCGCCGCGCCGCGAGGGGATGCGTGGGCGGGTTCCGGCGTGCGCGCCATCCCGGAGACGCCCAGTCGATCGAGCACCTGGAACAGCATCCGTTCCTGCTGCTCGACGAAGTCGCGCATGGCACGCTGGTACTGCTGGTAGGCGACCAGGGCGTCGTGGCCCTGCGGTGCGGCGCTGGCATCGTGCGCCTGCACCGGAGCGGGAGGGGTGTCGGCCGTCACGAACGGCGTGGCGCCGGCGAGCCCGACGGGCTGGTCCCGATGCCGCACGCGCCCTCCGTCCACGAACCAGTCGTGCACGGGGGCATCCGGCTCGGACCGCCAGTCGATCCGGCGCACGCCGCGGTCCCGGAACAGCGGCCACGGGTCGATGCTGGCGCCTCCCACCCACAGGGCCGCGAGCGTGTCCAGGAGGCCCTCGAGACGCGTACCCTGACGATCCAGGGCGAGGGTCAGGTGGGGACGATCGCCAAGGATCCGCGAAGTCATCCCGCTCAGGACGGCCTTCGGTCCGACCTCGACGAACACGCGCGCGCCCGCGGCGTACATCTCTTCGATCTGCGCCACGAACTCCACCGGGCTCTCGAGATGGCGTCGCATCCGCGCGCGCAGTTCGGCGACGTCAGCCGGATGGACCCGGCCGTCGAGGTTTGCGTAGACCGGCTTCGTCAGCGGTACCAGCGCCGCATCGTCGAGGGCGCGATCGAACGCAGCGGCCGCGGCGGCCACGACCGGGGAATGGAACGCCGAGCCGACCGGGAGGAACGTGGCCCGCACGCCTTGCTCGGCCAGGTCGTTGACGAGGCGTGCGACCGCGTCCCGCCGGCCCGAGACGACGCACTGGTCCGGCGCGTTGTGATTGGCGAGGACGACGTCGGGGCGACCGTGCAGGTGCGCGGCGAGCACGTCACGGTGCAGCGGGACGGCGGCCATGGCGCCCTCGGCGGTGCCGGCGGCCTCCGCCATTGCGGTGCCGCGCGCGCGCGAGAGCGAGATGAGCGCTTCCCGGCTCATGGCGCCGGCGGCATGGAGCGCGACCAGCTCTCCGTAGCTGTGGCCGGCCACCATGTCAGGCCGGATGCCGAGCTCTGCCAGCACGTCCAGCATGCCGCAGCTCACCAGGCCGATCGCGGGCTGTGCGACGTCGGTGGCGGTCAGTGCGGCAGCCGTTCGCTCGCGATCGTCGGCGCTGAACCGAGCGCCTGGCAGCAGGCCCGCGGACACGCGCGCTGCGGTGTCGCGGGCGAGCTGTCCAAGGCCGGCTTCGATGGCCGAGCGCATCGATGCCAGGTAGACCAGCCACTCGCCGCCCATGCCCGGATACTGCGAGCCCTGCCCGGGGAAGAGAAACGCAAGCGCTCCGGTGGACGTCGCCGTGGCGTGGTGCCGTCTCGAGACGGCGGAGGCGATGCCATCGCGGAGCTGGCGCGCCGCGTCTGAGCGGGTCAACGAGGCGGTCCGTGTCGCGAACGACGAGCGCCAGCCGCGCGTCGCCCGATGCGCCGGCTGCCGCCTGCCACGTGGTCCACGCGACATCGCGTGCGGTGCGCGCGCCGCCCGTTCGCTCGATGTGTGCCCGCAGGGCCTCCACCTGCAGCGCCAGCTGGCCGTCGTCCTCGCCGCGGAACACGAGGAGTTCCACGGGCCAGCGGGTACACCCGCGGCAGCCGCGCAGGCGGCTGTGTCATCTCCTCGATCACGGCGTGGAAGTTGGTGCCGCCGAATCCGAACGCACTCACACCCGCACGGCGTGGACTGCCCGTGGATAGCCAGGGCTGCGGCGCGTCCAGCAGGCGCGCGGGACTTCCCGTGGCGGTGATCGCGTCCAGCGGGTCGTCAACGCCGGCGTGCGGCGGGATCGTGCGGTGGTGCAGTGCGAGCGCCGCCTTCTTTCATCAGGCCCACCATGCCCGCCGCGGCCTTGGTGTGCCCGGAGGAGCTTCTTCGCGGATCCGATGGCGCACCCGCCCTCGCGCGCGCCCGCATCGCAGGCGCGGTCACGATCGTCTCGAGCTCCGCGCGGTCGCCGACCACGGTGCCCGTCCCATGGGCCTCGTACAGCCCGATGGTCGCCGGGCTGACGCCCGCCCGCGCGTAGGCCCGATCCACCGCCCGCCGCTGCCCGGCCGGCCGCGGCGCCGTCAGGCCCATCGCGCGCCCGTCACTCGATCCCTCCACCGAGCGGAGCACCGCGTAGACGCGGTCGCCGTCGCGTTCGGCGTCCTCCAGGCGCTTCAGCACCAGCGCCACCACGCCCTCGCTGATGACGATGCCGTCGGCCTTGCGATCGAATGGCCGCGCCGTACCCGTCGGGGACAACGCCCGCGTCTTGCTGAACGACAGGTACGTGCGGCGTCTGGTCCAGCTCCACGCCGGCGACGATGGCGAGGCTCGACCGGCCGGACTCGAGTTCCCGGACGCCGGCCTGCACGGCCGCCAGTGACGAGGCACACGCGGCGTCGATGGCGAAGTTGGGGCCGCCCAGGTCCAGCCGGTTGGCGACGCGGCCGGCCGTGACGTTGAGCAGCAGCCCCGGGAAGCTCTCTTCCGTCCACGTGGGCAGGCGATCGAGTGCCTCGCGGCTCGTCCCGGCTGCGGCCAGCGGCATGGTGGACCGCGTCACGTAGTAGTGAAAGAGGTCGGCGGTCGTGCTCATGCCGACGATGACGGCTGCGTTCTCGCGGTCGAAGCCTCCGGACCCGTAGCCGGCGTCGTGCAGGGCCCGGTCCGAAACCTCCAGCGTCAGCAGCTGCGAGATCGAAATCGACGTCAGCGAACGCGGCGGGATGCCGAACCGGCGGGGATCGAAAGGAATCTCGTCGAGGAAGCCGCCCCAACGCGAGTACATGCGGTCGGCTGCCGCGGGGTCGGGATCGAAATAGAGGCGCCAGTCGAAGCGCCCCGCCGGAATCTCCCGGATGGCGGGACGGCGCGCCAGCAGGGCCTGCCACAGCCCCTCGGCACTGTCGGCTCCGGGCACCAGACACGCCATGCCGACGATGGCGATGCGCGACGCCGGGCCGGTGCGGTCGGATGCGATGCCGGACCGCGCGGCCGCGGAACCCAGCCCATCCAGCCACACACCCGAGCCCTCGCACACCTCCTGGTGGAGGGTTGCCATCGAGAGGGTCTCGGTGCGGAGGGTGGCCACCTCGCCCATCATGAACATCCCGCGCGCGTGTTGCTGGTCGGCGGCCAGAGCGCGAAGCGGGCCCTCGGGCGTCCGTTCCATGCCCTTCGACGCAACGCGGGCGCGGCCCAGCGTCAACTGCTCCAGCGCGTCGGTCCGGCCTGCGGCCCCCTCGGCCGCCAGATCGAGGCGGCTGCGCTCGAACTCCGATGCGAACGGCGTGTCCGCGCACCGGATGGCGTGGCCGGTGCCGGTCGCGAGCGACACGGTGCCGCGGCACGCCAGCGCTTCGCGCTGAAACCCCGGCACGATGGCGCCCGAGCCGACGATCTCGTCCGTGAAGAGATAGGCCGTGCCCATCAGGACGCCGACGTGCATCCCGGCCGCGTCGAGCGGGGCCGCCATGGCCGAGACCATGGCCGCGGATCGCGCGTCGTGGATGCCGCCAGCGAAGAGCACGTGCACCTGCCCGCGCTCGCCCGGGGCCACTTCGGCGAGCAGGACATCGATGGCCTGCTCCCAGAGGGTGAAGCTCGAGACGGGGCCCGTGTGTCCGCCGCACTCGCCGCCTTCGAACACGAACCGCCGGGTCCCCTGCGCGAGTGCGCGGCGCAGCAGTTCCGGATCGGGTGCGTGCAGGTAGGTCGCAATGCCGAGGGCGTCGAGCTCGGCCACCTGGTCGGGCCGTCCCCCGGCGATCAGCGCGAAGGGAGGGCGGCACGCACGAATGGCATCGAGCTGGGCGGCACGGACGTCAGCCGGGACGAACCCGAGGATGCCCACGCCCCACGAGCGGTCGCCGAGCCTTGCCGCGGTCTCGGTGAGCAGCGCCGTGCACGCGGCCCGATCGAGCAGGGCCAGCGCCAGCAGCGGCAGCGCGCCCCCGCGCGCCACGGCCTCGGCAAAGGCCGCCGAATCGCTCACGCGTGTCATCGGTCCCTGCACGACGGGGTAGGTCGTGCGATGCGCGCGCGCCAGCGGGCTGCCTGGCGCGAGCGGGCGGCGCTGCCGCGCCTGCGACAGCGACGCGCCGTCGCACTCGGCGGCGATCGCCTGCACGAGCCGTCCGCACGTGCGGAACCGCTCGCCGTAGGCGCGCGCGAAGCCCGCCGACTCGCCGGCCGGCCACGCCCACTGCCCGGGATCGCCCCAGCCCAGGGCGTCGTCCGCCCGCTTCACCCACTCGGCCGCACGCGTCTCGATCGGCCGGCTGCGGTCGGCGGACAGGGCCAGGGCGTCGGTGACCAGGGCGCGTGCCGCCGGCACGTCCGCGCGGCCGACGATGCGGCGCGGATTGCCGAGGTCGCGGCCGGCGACGACGGTGTCGTTGCACAGAATCTTCGCGGCGATCCGGCGCGCCGGCTCCGCGGTCGCCACCTCGAACGGTGACTCGGCGGTGAGCAGCCATTGATCGTCGAGGACGACACCGGTGGCTCCTGCCACGCGGCAGGCGACGGCCGATCGCAGGCCGATGCCGCCCTGGATCAGGAACGGCCGATCCTGCCGCGCCAGAAACTGTGCAAGCACGAACGACGAGACGGTGCCAGTCGTGCCGCCGGCTTCGGCGCCACGCCCCACGAACCCGTGCACGTACGGGAGCGCGGTCGCGGCCGCATCGAGATGCCGCGGATCGAGCACTTCCAGCCAGATCTCGCGATTCCGCGCGGCGAGGGCGGCCATCCGATCGGCGGTGTCGGCCGCCTGATGCCAGCCCGCCACCACGACCCAGTGCGGTCCTCGTGCCAGCGCCGCGAGCGCGTCGCGCGCGTCCTCGATTTCGTGTGCAACGAGGCGGACGCCGACGGGAGCGTCGCCGCCGATCTCGCGCAGGCGCGCGGCGATCGACGACGCATCGGCGGATGCGATGGGAGAGATCGATGAGCGGGATGTGCCCGGCGCGAGCGGTCGCCGCGGCGATGTCCGTGCCCAGACGCGACGGCGTCAATGCGCACACGTGGAAACGCGTCATGACCTCCGACGGGCGTGGTGCGGGGTGAAGTTCGGCTACCATAGCACACATGCCTTCGGTCGCAAGCCGGCTCGAATCAGTCGGATGGATCGAACTGCACCCCAACGTGGACGCACGCGGATCGCTCACCGCCATCGAGAGCGGCCAGAGCATTCCCTTCGACATCCGTCGCGTCTATTTCCTGCGCGACATCGTCGCCGACCGTGCGGGTCACGCGCATCGCGACACGCATCAGGTCATCGTGCCGGTGGCGGGGTCGTTCGTCGTGAGCCTCTCGGACGGGCGGGAGACGCGTGACTTCCGCTGCGACGATCCCTCGCGTGGCCTCTACGTGCTGCCGATGCTGTTCATCCGGCTGCTCGATTTCGCGCCGGGCACCGTGGCGCTCGTGCTGGCCAGCACGCACTACGACAAGTCGCGGTCGCTCCGCTCGTGGGACGAGTACCTGCAGGCGCTCGGATGCTGAGCGAAGCCGCGCGCGCCTCCTCGAATGCGGCCGGCGTCATGCGCTGGCTGGCGGCGACCAACGAGGCGCACCCGCTGCGCGTCGAGCGCGTCCCGTTCTCGGCGCTCGAGAGCTGGCACTTCCAGCCGCGCCCGCTGCGCCTGGCCCATCGCTCCGGGCAGTTCTTCTCCATCGAGGGCGCGCGCATCGAGACCGACTTCGGCCCGCTGCGCTGCTGGGATCAGCCCGTCATCAACCAGCCGGAGATCGGCATCCTGGGCTTCCTCGTTCGCTGGGTGGACGGGGCGCCGGAACTGCTGATGCAGGCGAAGATCGAACCGGGGAACGTCAACGGCGCGCAGCTGTCTCCGACCCTGCAGGCCACGCGCAGCAACTACACCCGCGTCCACCGCGGGGCCCGGCCCGCGTTCCTCGAGTACTTCACCGGCGAGGCGCCGGGGCGCGTGCTCATCGACCAGCTGCAGAGCGAGCAGGGGTCGCGCTTCCTCGGCAAGCGGAACCGCAACATGGTCGTCGAGCCGCTCGACGAGCCCGCCGTGGACGATCGGTTCCGCTGGATGCCGCTGGCGCAGGTCAAGGGCCTGCTGCACGTGGACAACGTCGTCAACATGGACGCCCGCAGCGTGCTGTCCTGCATCCCGCTGTCGATGGACCGGCGCCCGGCGGCGCCGGCCGCACCGTTCACGGCCGCGCTGCGGGAGTCGGCCACGGCGCGAACGAGCTGGCACGCCACGACGGACATCCTCAACGCGCTGACGCGCCTGCGCGCCGGCTACGACCGCGCGGTCGCGCGCATCGGACTGGATCGGCTCAAGGGGTGGGACGTGTCACCGGCGGCCATCTGCCGGCCCGACGACCGCTACTTCTCCGTCATTGCCGCGCGGGTCGAGATCGGCAATCGCGAGGTGACCCGCTGGGAGCAGCCCCTGCTGTACCACCGCGGCGAGGGGCTGAACGGCATGGTGACGCAGCGCATCGACGGCGTGCTGCACTTCCTCATGCGTGCCTGCATGTACGCCGGCAGCCGCGAGACGTTCGAGCTCGGCCCCACGGCGTCCCGGTCCGACTACCTGCGTGAGAGCGAGCGCGGAGACGTCCCGGCGTTCCTCCGGCTCTTCGCGCAGCCCGATCCGTCGTGGGTGCGCTTCTCGTCGGTGCAGTCCGAGGAGGGCGGACGGTTCTACCACTACCAGAACCGCTACATGATCCTGGAGCTGCCGCCCGACGAGATCACGCGCGTGCCCGAGGGCTACCTCTGGATGACGCTGGCGCAGATCGAGTCGCTCCTTCCGCACGGCTACTTCAACATCGAGGCCCGCAACCTGCTCGCGTGCCTCCAGACCGCCTGAGCGGTCGCGCGTCCACGCCCACCCGGCGGCGGGCTGCACGATGCCTGCACTCCGGCGCCTTGCCCGTCGGCGACCGGCATGGTAGAACTCAGCGGTCGCCGCGCTCATGGACGCCGCCAGTCATCCCTCATCGCTCCCCTCGGACGGCGGCCACGACGCCGAGCACCGGATAGAGGAGTCCGTCGACCACTTCCTCGCCCGGGTGCGGCGGATCGTGGGCGATTCGTTCGAGCTCGTGCGCTTCCTCGTCTTCGTCGTCTACATGCTCGGCGCGATCCTGGCGTTCTGGCTGTGGGCGGTGTCCGAGGTGATGCTGCTGATTCGCACGGTGATCTACGGCATCGTGCAGGTCATCCTGTGGGTGAGCGGCGGCATCCCGCGCGTGCCCGGCGAGACCATGACGGAGGCCCTCCGTCGCGACCTCAACACGCGCTGGTCGCAGCGCACCCGCACCTACGCCACCCTCGCCAGGCCCCTCGCCGAGCGCTACGCCTACACGCGCCGGGCGGCGGTCACGTTCTGGTTCTGGTCCGCACCGCGCAAGGCCATGGCCGTGCTGCTGGTGATGGCGTTCGTGGTCGTGCCCGCGCTGTACATCGTGCCCCGGCCCCACTACGTGCAGGTCGTGGACGACAACTCCCTCCAGTACGACACGGAGGGGAAGACGATGTACCTGATCAATGCCGTGGACCTGTTCGAGATCGGGAAGACGCGCGAGTACGTGAACGAAACGGCGTGGTGGCTGGGGAAGGTCAATCCGCAGGGGCTGAAGAACCGCCTGCATCCGGGCCGCTTCTACAAGCTGTGGGTCATCGGCATCCGCTGGTACTGGATGCCGCGCCTCTTCCCGAACATCGTCTGGGCGCTCGAAACCGACTCGCAGGGCAACCTGCTCGAGAACCCCTCACACTTCATCCCGCCGACGACGACGGGCTCGTAGCTCCGGGGGCGGCCGCCTCGGGCCGTGCGGCATCGGCCGCCGCCTTGGCCGCACGCTCGTGCGCGACCTCCGCGGCCGCGTCCTCGACCTCTTCCTTCACCTGCGCCGACACCCGCTTGACCTCCTCGGAGAACACCAGGCCGGCCTTGATCGCTTCCACGAACAGCGGGCGCAGCATGGGACGGATCACGGGTGAGAGGATGACGCCTGCCAGGAACGCAGCGGTCAGTTCGAGCATGAAGGCTGCATCATCACCGTTTCGCAGGACCTCGTCAATGGAGGTCGCCACCGTTGCACGCTCGATGCACGGACGGGCCTCCGGTGTGTTGACCATGGTCGGGATTACCGCTAAGCTCCATGCACCCGTCGCACATCCGCGTGCTGTCGGTTTCGAGGAGCTGGGAGACACCATGAAGCCGATCGCAAGCCTGCTGCCGAGCACTGCCATTGGTAACGTTGCCTTCGGAGCCGCGGCCGCCATGGTCGGCCCGTCCCTGTTCCGTCCGGCCATCGTCGGTCTCGTCCGCGTCGGCTACGCCGTGCAGGAAGTGGCGTCGGATGCGTGGGCGCAGGCCCGGACCGAGGCCCAGACCATCCGCGCCGAGGCCGCCACGCGCCAGTCGTCCGACAGCGAGGTCCAGCAGCTGCGTGACGAGGTGGCCGCCCTCAAGGCCCAGCTCGCCGCCAAGAAGTAGCCGTTCCGCGTCCGTGCCGGGCCGCCCTCGTGCGGCCCCGGGCCGGCCCGCTCCCCCGAGCGATGCGCCCGTCCCATGGCAATCCCTCTTGAGCTCCGCTCGTCGCTTCCCGGGCGCGTCCGCTGGTACGCGCCCTGGCTGCGCGGGCGCCCCGCCGTCGCCGCGGCCGTCGCACGCGATCTCGACACCTGCCCGGGCCTGCTGACGGCGGCCGCCAACGCGGTCACCGGCAGCATCCTGCTCACCACCCTGCCCGAGATCGCCGCCGACCAGACGCGCGCCTGGCTCGAGCACGTCATCGACCGGGTGCTGAGCCGGCCGGCCGAGGCGCTGGTGGCGGACGCACACCGCGAGCCGGTGTCGGAGGCCAACGGCGACGCGTCGCTGGGCCGCCTCCTCGCGCGTGCCCGGAAGCACGGCACGCTGGCCAACGCGACGATCGGTGTGTCGTTCCTCAACCGGCTGTTCGAGGCCACGCCGCCGATCATGATCGGCACGGCCGTGGACGTCGTGACGCGCCGCAGCGGGTCGGTCCTCGGCGCGCTCGGTCTCAAGACGGTGAGCTCGCAGCTGGTGGCGCTGGGCGGGTTCAGCCTGGTGCTGTGGGCGGCCGACGCCGCGTCGGGGTACCTGCAGAACATCCTTGCCTCGGAGCTGGCCAACCGTGTCCGTCACGACCTGCGCGTGGACCTCTATCGGCACCTGCAGTCGCTCGACGTCGCCCAGATCGAGGCGCGCGGCGTCAGCGACTGGATGATGCTCCTCGACGAGGACATCCGGCAGGTGCACCGCTTCATCGAGAACGGCGCCGATCCCATCGTCACCATCGCGGCCAACGGCGTGATCGTGGCCTCGTCGTTCGCCATGCTCGCGCCGCAGATCGGCCTCGCGCAGCTGGTGGCCATCCCGCCGCTGGTCGCGGCGTCCACGCGCCTGCTCGATCCGATCCAGCGGCGCCATGCCGCGACACGCGTCGAGGCCGACGCGGTGGCAGGCCTCCTGCACGGCAACGTGGCCGGCATGGCGACGATCGCGGCGTACGGGACCGAGGACCGCGAGGCCGACCGGCTGGACGCGGCCAGCGAGCGCCACCTGGACCGGTCGCGCGAGGCGTCCCGCATGAGCGCCGCCTACGTGCCGACGCTGCAGATGATCGTCGGTGGCGGGTTCATCACGACGCTGCTGTGGGGCGGGGCGCTGGTCAACCAGGGGCGCCTGGCCGCGGGTGCGTACAACGTCATGGGGTTCAGCGAGCTGCGCCTGCTCGTGGCCCTGGGCGGCCTGGGCATGGGGCTGGAAGCCTACACCCGCACCAAGGTGTCGCTCGACCGGATCTTCTCGGTGCTCGACATGAAGCCCGCGATCGCGAGCGGCGAGGCGCCGCTCGCCGACGCGCACGGCGACCTGGCGCTCGAGGACGTCACGTTCGGATACGAGGACGACCGGCAGATCCTGCGCGGGCTCTCGATGTCGTTCCCGGCACGCCGCACGACCGGCATCGTGGGAGCCACCGGCGCGGGCAAGAGCACCATCCTCAAGCTTCTCCTCCGCTTCTACGACGTGCAGGACGGGACCGTCCGGATTGGCGGTCAGGACGTACGTGAGGTGCGGCTCGACGACCTGCGGGCGGCCTTCGGCATGGTGCCGCAGGACGTCGTCCTCTTCTCGGGCTCCATTCGCGACAACATCGCGTACGCGCGGCCCGACGCCTCGCTCGACGAGGTGCGCGCGGCCGCCCGGATGGCCGAGGCGGACGCCTTCATCGACGCCCTCCCCGACGGCTACGACACGCGTATCGGGTATGGCGCACGGTCGCTGTCCACGGGCCAGCGCCAGCGCATCGTCATCGCGCGCGCCGTGCTGGCCGACCGGCCGATTCTGCTCTTCGACGAGGCCACCTCGGCGCTCGACAGCGAGACCGAGGCGTCGATCCAGCGTTCGCTGCGCGCCTTCACCGAGAACCGCACCACCATCATCGTGGCGCACCGCCTGTCCACGATCCGGCACGCCGACGTGATCTACGTGATCGATGACGGCGATGTGCGGGAGTCGGGCACGCACGACGCGCTCGTGGCCGAGGATGGCATCTACGCCAGCCTCTGGCGCGTCCAGACCGGCGAGCGCCCGGCGCCGGCGCCGCGGACACGGGCGCCGAAGGCACCAGCC
The DNA here is from genome assembly GCA_041394685.1 of Vicinamibacterales bacterium. GTDB lineage: Bacteria > Acidobacteriota > Vicinamibacteria > Vicinamibacterales > UBA2999 > VFZN01. Next base: position 5,015 of record JAWKHU010000073.1, on the reverse strand, counting down.
TCGCGCCGACGCTCCCATCGATGAAGCGGCTGATCGTCGCCGCCGACGACTTCGGGCTCACCGACGGCGTGACGGCCGGCATCCTGGAGGCCATGGCTGCCGGGGTCGTGTCGTGCACGAGCGCGATGACGGCCGTGCCCGGCGCGGCCGAGCGGGCGGGCGCCGCCATCAAGCCGGCGCTCGAGGGCCGGATCGGCCTGCACCTGCAACGCACGCCCGGCGAGCCCTGCGCCGGTCGGTCCGGTGTGCCGTCGCTGTGCGACGGCTCCGGGCGGTTTCCCGCGCGCGCCGAAGGCACGGCGTGGCGCGATGCCGACATCGCGTGCGAGTGGCTGGCGCAGGTCGAGCGGCTGCGAGCCGCCGGCATCGAGCCCGCCCATCTCGACAGCCACCACCACGTGCACCAGCTCCCCGCGGCGACACGGCCCTATGCGTCGCTGGCGGCGACCCTGGGCGTCGCGGCGCGCGGTGGTCCCGCACCGGTGCGCGAGGCGCTGTCCGCGGCCGGCGTCGTCCACGCCGACTGGTTCGAGACGTCCTGGTTCGACGGCGTACTGACGGTGGATCGGTTCCTCGCCATCGTCCGGCGTGCGTTTGCCGTGGTGCGAGGCGAGGGCACCGTGGAGCTGATGTGCCATCCGGGCCGGACCGACCGCGCGCTCGAGCAGGTGTCACGCTACACATCGCAGCGCGACGCCGAGCTCGCCGTCCTGTGCGCGCCGGACCTGCGCCGTCGGCTCGAGGACATGGACATCACGCTGGTGCCGGCATCGGCCCTCGCGCGATGACCACGCGCGGCGCGAGCCGCGCCGACTGCAGTGGTGTGAGAGGACGCGCACGCCTCGGCGTGAAGCGTCGGGCATCGTCGCGCACGGTCTTGTGAGGCGTGTTGCACCGTGCTACGGTCGATCGCACATGGCCTTTCGCGTCTGGTGCGCGCACGCCGCGTGCGGAGTGGCTCTCGCGCTTGGCGCGGGCGCCGCGGCCGCCGAGGCGCAGACGTCGCGTCCGCTCTACACCTTCGACATCAACCTCCTGCACCAGAGCCTCACCGGCGATCGTCCGGTGCAGCAGGAGCTCACGCTGCAACTGACGCGGCGCGTCGGCCCGCGCAATACGCTCTTCGCCGCGCTGGACCAGCACAATCGGTTCAACGAGCTCGACACGGAGATCACCGTCGGCGGCTCGCACACGTTGCCCCGGCAGAAGATGCGCGTGACCGCGAGCTACACGGAAGGGCTCGGCGTCGAGCAGGCCTCCGAGCACGCGCTCGACGTCAAGGTCGGGCAGGCGCTGGCGAAGCACTTCGAACCCGAGGTCAAGTACGAGTTCAAGTACTACGACCCCGACGTCATTACCCACGTCCTGTCGCTTGGCGCGCTCGTGCCGGTCAATCGGACCGTGCGGCTGACCGGCGGGTTCCAGCATTCGTTCGGGCCGCGGGGCGACCACGGCAACGCGTTCAGCGCCAATCTCAACCTCACCGCCACGCCGAAGATCGAGCTCGTCTTCGGCGGCGGGTTCGGGGACGAGCACGTCATCGCCCGCGCCCAGACAGAGGTCCTGCGCTTCGACAAGCTGGCGTTCACGTCCCAGGCGGGCGTCAACTGGACGATCGACGGCCGGCGTACACTCAGCGTCTCGTACCAGTACCAGGATCGCATCGACCTGTACAAGATCAATGGTCTTACCGTAGATTGGTCGGTGGCCTTCTAGGCGTCTTGTGAGGCCTTTCGTCTCTGCTATATAGTCCCCCCGTCTGCGCCGGGCGGTAATTCCGGCGCGAAAGCGGTGATGGGCGTGGACATCCTCTCGCGTAACAACGTCGTGGTCGACGGTGAAGGGTCCCGTACCCTCGTGTTCGCACACGGGTTCGGCTGCGACCAGCGTGTCTGGCAGCGCGTGGCGCCGGCCTTCGCCGCCGACCACCGCATCGTGCTCTTCGACTACGTCGGTGCAGGCCGCTCGGACCGTGCCGCCTACGACTCCGCCCGCTACGGCAGCCTGCACGGCTACGCGGCCGACCTGCTGGACGTGGCCGGGGCCCTCGACCTGCGGGGCGCCGTCCTGGTCGCGCACTCCGTCAGCGCCATGATCGGGGTGCTGGCGTCCATTGCCGCGCCGCAGCACTTCGAGCGCCTGGTGCTGCTGGCGCCGTCGCCCCGTTACCTGAACGACCCCCCCGGGTACTTCGGCGGCTTCGATCGGACGGACATCGAGAGCCTGCTCGACCTGATGGACCGCAACTTCCTGGGCTGGGCCACGACCTTTGCGGGCGTCGCCGCGTCCGACGCGGACCTCGCCCGCGAACTGGCCGCCGGGTTCCAGGCCGTGGACCCCCGCACCATTCGCGAGTTCGCGGAGGTCGTGTTCTATTCGGATGTCCGCGCCGACCTGCCGAAGGTGCCGGTCCCCTGCCTGGTCGTGCAGTGCTCCGACGATGACATCGCCCCGGTGGGCGTGGGGGAGTACACGCGCGATCATCTGCAGATGTCCAGCTACCGCCTGCTGCAGGTCTCCGGCCACATGCCGCACATGAGCAACGCCGAGGACGTCCAGTCCGTGCTCCGGGACTACCTGGCCACCCCCGTTGCCTGAGGTGCGATGGCCGCATTCGACGCGCTTCCGGCCGGCTGCCTCCGATTCGATGACCAGCGCATCATCGTGGATGCCAACCCCGAGGCCGCCCGGCTCCTGCAGTACACCCGGGACGAGCTGATCGGCCGGCGCCTCAGTGGCTGTCTTCCGGTCGCGAGCCGGATCTTCTTCCAGGCGCACGTGTTTCCCGAACTGGCCGAGCAGGGGCGCCTCGACGAGGTGTACGTGTCGTTGCAGACCAGCGCCCGCACCGAGCTGCCGGTCCTGATGAGCGCGCGTCGTGCGGAGGCGGGTGAGGGCTACTGGTGCGTCTTCCTCCCGATGCAGCGCCGGCAGGTGGTCGAGCGCGACCTGATTCACTCGCGCGAAGAGGCCGACCGGGCGTCGCAGGCCGAGCAGCTGGCGCTGTCACAGGTGCGCGAGATCCAGGCGCACCTGGTGATCCAGGATCGCCTGGCGTCGATTGGCACGCTTGCCGCCGGCGTGGCGCACGAGATCAACAATCCCCTCACGTTCGTGGCCGGCAACCTGGAATGGCTCGCCCAGCGGCTGCGCCCGACGGACGGCGCGGCGCCCCCGCTGGATCCGCAGGAGCTCGCCGCGCTGCTGGACGAGACGCGGGACGGCGTCGATCGCATCCGGAGCATCGTCAAGAGCCTGCGCAGCCTGTCTCGCGGCGAGAAGGAGGCGATCGGTCCCGTCAGCCTCGCCGAGGCGTGCGCCACCGCCCGGCGGCTGTGCGCCCACGAGCTGACGGCCCGCGCCAGGGTGACCGTCGATCTCCCGTCGCCGCCACTGGTGGTCATGGCCGACGAAGGCCGCCTGGTCCAGGTGTTCGTCAACCTGCTGGTCAACGCCGCTCACGCCATGCCCGACCGCCTGGCTGCCGAGAACCGCATCGTGGTGCGCGGCCGGCTGCTGGAGGGCGGCCACGTCCGGATCGAAGTGGAGGACAACGGCCGCGGGATGCCCGCCGACGTCCAGTCCCGCATCTTCGAGCCGTTCTTCACGACAAAGGTCGCGGGCGTGGGTACCGGCCTTGGTCTGGCCGTCTGTCGCGGGATCATCGTCTCGCTCGGCGGCACGATCGAGGTGGCCAGCCTCGAGGGGGAAGGCACCGCATTCCGCATCGTGCTGCCGATGGCGCCCGAGGCGCCGCCCCGGAGCGTGGAGGCCGGCGGCGTGGCGCCGGCCGCGACACCAGAGCGGGGTCTCGACGCATCCGCAACGCCGGAGGCGCGCGGCGAGGGTCGCACACGCATCCTCATCGTGGACGACGAAGCGTTCGTGGTCCGCACGATGACGCGCATGCTTCGTGCCCATGAGGTGACGGCCGCGGCCGACGGCCGCGACGCCGTCGAGCGCATCCGGGCGGGTGAGTGCTTCGACGTGATGTTCTGCGACCTGATGATGCCGGGCATGTCGGGTATGGAGGTCTACGACGCCGTCCTCGCGGCCGCGCCCGAGCAGGCCCGCCGCATCGTGTTCATGACCGGCGGCACCTTCACCGAGTCGGTCACCACGTTCCTGGGCCGCGTGCCGAACGTCCGCATCGAGAAGCCGTTTTCGCTGGGCAGCCTGCGGGATGCCTGCACCCACGTCCTCGACGCCGCCGGACCTTGCGGCGCCTGATGCCCACCACGCCCTGACGCGTCGCTCCTGCCGGAATCCCGGGCGGGCACGCCGGGAACTCGTCGCCGGGAGATCGGCACTCGGCGCTCCGCCGCGTCGATTCGGCCTCTTCCCGCGCGATCCGGCGTCCAGCCGGCGCGGCACGCGTACTGCTTCGATCACGCACCACACGGCCGCCGTCGTCGGGTTTCCGTCGAGGCGGCGGGTTCACGTCGGTGCGACAAGGAGTTGATGATGCCCGGAATGAGAGGTTCTGTCGGCTGGTCGGCGCTTGCCGTCGTCACCCTGCTCGCCACGCCCGGATGGGCCGCCGCGTCGGATGGCCAGACGCCCGTCACCTTCTCCAGGGACGTCGCCCCCATCTTCCAGGCGAAGTGCCAGTCGTGCCACGAGCCAGGTTCCATCGCGCCGATGTCGCTGGCCACCTACAAGGACTCGCGTCCGTGGGCGCGGTCGATCAAGGCTCGCGTGATGTCTCGCCAGATGCCGCCGTGGCACATCGATCGCAGCGTCGGCATCCAGCACTTCAAGAACGACATGTCGCTCACTGACGAGCAGGTGGCGACCATCGTCGCGTGGGTGGACCAGGGTGCACCCGAGGGTGACCCCGCCGACTTCACGATGAAGCCGGTTTCCAAGGGCCTGTACTGGCAGGCCGAGCGCGACGGCTACGGCGCGCCCGACATCGTCATCACCGCGCCGCTCCAGACGATGCCCGCGGTACACCAGGACGTGTGGTGGCGGCCGGTCAGCGAGATTCCGGTGACCGAGCCGCGCTGGGTGAA
>JAWKHU010000072.1:0-47767 GCA_041394685.1 Vicinamibacterales bacterium | reverse complement strand
GATGGCGCCCTTGTAGAGCGTCGCCGACCAGTTGAACATCTTGACGGCCGAGGGGATGGCCACCGAGAAGCTCAGGAACGAGAACACCATCGCCGAGTAGGTGGAGATGCCGGCCACGAACATGTGGTGGGCCCACACGATGAAGCCGAACACCGCAATGGCCAGCGACGAGAAGGCGACGAAGCTGTAGCCGAAGATCGGCTTGCGCGAGAAGGTCGACACCAGCTCGCTGATCACGCCCAGGGCGGGCAGGATCATGATGTAGACCGCCGGGTGCGAGTAGAACCAGAAGAGGTGCTGGAAGAGCACCGGGTCCCCGCCGCGCGTCGGGTCGAAGATGCCGAACCCGAACATGCGCTCCACGGCCACCATCACGATCGTGATGGCCACGACGGGCGTGCCGAGCACCTGGATCAGGCTCGTGGCGTAGTGCGCCCAGACGAACAGCGGCAGCTTGAACCAGGTCAGGCCGGGCGCCCGCATGCGGTGGATCGTGACCAGGAAGTTGAGGCCCGTCAGGATCGACGAGAACCCGGCGATGAACACGCCCAGGGCCACCGGCGTGACGTTGGTGTTGGACGCGACCGCACTGAACGGAGTGTAGAAGGTCCACCCCGTGTCGATGCCGCCCGCGAACAGCGCATAGAAGAAGAAGATGCCGCCCACCCAGTAGATGTAGAGGCTGAGGAGGTTGATCCGCGGGAACGCCAGGTCCTTGGCGCCGATCATCGGCGGGATGAGGAAGTTGCCGAGCGTGGCCGGGATCGACGGGATCAGGAAGAAGAACACCATCACGATGCCGTGCATCGTGAACATCTTGTTGTAGGTGTCTGCGAGGAAGAGGTCGCCTTCCGGTGTCGTCAGTTCGAGGCGCACCGCCCCGGCGAAGAGTCCGCCCAGGAAGAACATCGCCGAGATCGAGATCAGGTACATGATCGCGATCCGCTTGTGGTCCTTCGTCAACAGCCACGACTTGAGGCCGTGACCGTTGTTCAGGTAGTGGCGTTCGGGCAGCTTGAGCGTATCGAGCATGGCTAGTTCTTCTCACCCGACGAGGGTGTGTTGGGCGGAGCGGCTGCCGGCGCGGCGGCGGGGGCAGCGGTCGTCGTCGTGGCCGACGGGGACAGGGACTTCACGTACTCGACCAGCGCGACGAGGTTGTCCTCGCTCACGAGGCCCTGGAAGGCGGGCATCAGGGGCTGGTAGCCCTCGACGATCTTCGCCTGCGAGTTGATGATCGACTCGCGCAGGTAGCCCTCGTCGACGTGGGCGGTCGAGCCGTTCGACAGCGTGACCTCGGTCCCGACGATGTCCTTGAGCGAGGGCCCGCGGCCGCGGCCCGTGTCGAGATGGCACGACCCGCAGGCCAAGTCCTGGAAGAGCCGTTCGCCGCGCTCGGCCAGGGTGCCCTCGATACCGCCGCCCTGCAACCACGCCTGGTAGTCGGCGGCCTCCATCACGTGCACCTGGCCACGATCATCCCGAGTGGTTCGTCCCGCAGTACTCCGTGCAGAAGATGTGGTACGTCCCGACCTTCGTCGGCTCGAACCAGAGCTGCGTGTAGCGGCCGGGGATCGCGTCGATCTTCGTGCGGAACGACGGGAAGTACAGGCTGTGAATGACGTCCTCGGACGTGATCGTCACCTTGACGGCGCGGCCCACGGGCACGTGCAGCTCGTTGATCTCGCGCTGTCCTTCCAGGTGCTGGAACTTCCACATCCACTGCTTGCCGACCGCGTAGACGTTGAGCGCCTCCTTGGGCGGCGTCCGCATGTGGTAGAAGGCCGAGGCGCCCCACCCGAACATCACCATCGAGATGATCGTCGGGATGATGCTCCAGAGGAGCTCGAGCGGCAGGTTGCCCTCGATGCGGGCGCCCACCTCGCCCTCGTGCCGGCGCCGGTAGATGATGCCGAACGCGATGACGGCCACCGTCACCGCCAGCGCGAAGAACGCACTGACCGCGACGATGAAGATGTACAGCCCGTCGACGTCCTTCGCGAAGGTGGACGCCTGCTCGGGAAACAGCGGAATACCGAATGAGCCCATAGGATCAGTGCCCGGCGCGCTGCTCGCGCCGAATCGCCACGAAAACGAACCCCATCAGCGCCAGCAGGGTCACCGCGCCGCCCAGCTGAATCGCCTTCATCGCCACGAACGAGTAGGACCCCGTCTTGGGGTCGTAGTGGTAGCAGTAGAGCAGCACCTGGTCGACGAGGTTGCCGACGCGGCCGGCCGAGGACTCGATCAGCGCGAACTTGAGGTCCCGCGGCGCGTACTCGATGCCGAAGAAGTAGCGCGACAGCGTCCCGGTGGGCGTCGCCACGACGAACCCGGAGGCGTGGGCGAACTGCTGCGTCTCCTCGTCCCAGAAGTACTTGAAGCCGGCGGCGTCGGCCAGCCGGCGCACCTCCGCCTCGCTGCCAGTCAGGAAGTGGAAGCCCTCGGCCGAGCCCGGCCGCCCGTAGCGATCCACGTAGCTGGCCTTCTTCGCGGCAGCCGCCGGAGGGGTGTCGCGTGGGTCGAAGCTCACGGCGATCACCTCGAAGTCCGCACCCGCCCGCTCGTCCAGCGCCGTCAGCGCTCGTCATCCCGTTGAGCACCTGCGAGCACAGCATCGGGCACTCGAAGTACTGAACGCCAGCATGACGGGCTTGCGCTCGAAGCGTCGCCGAGCATCACGTCGCGGCCGGCCTCGTCGTGCAGCCGGACGTCGAGCGGCGGCTGTTCCGCCAGCGCTGGGTGAACTCCACGTTCTGGAACACGCCGGGCATCTGGTTCGACGGGACGCCGCTGTCGGCCGCAGCCCGCCAGCGCCCTGCGCCGACACCACGACCGACAACGCCACCGCGCCCGCCACCCCCGCCAGCTTCCTCCACTTCTGCCCTGAGTAAGCTCATTGCGTCACCGTCTTGCGTGTTACCCGGTGTTACCGACGCGCGCTCGTCCGGCCGGCCGAGCTGTCCTCGACCACCATCGGCGAGCTGTTGCCGCCGTCCATGCGGGCCGGGAGGCCATGCTCCAGCGTGATCTCCATGGCCCGCTCGATCGGAATGTGCACGATGCCGTTGGCCTTGTCGGCCCAGCCGTAGGTCTCCAGCTTGTCGTTCTGACCCTGCTTGAGGACGTAGACGTCCTTGAAGGGCTGCGTCTGCAGCCGCGGCGACGGCGGCTCCTTCTCCTGGCCCACGGCCAGGGGGAACTGCTGCACGTCGGCGGCCTCGCGCTGTCCCTCGAAGAAGTGGAAGGTCCCGTACACGATGCCCAGCGAGAGCACCATGGCCACGGCGAGCCAGATGGCGAAGTTGTAGCCGATGGCCGGGTCGATGTCCGAGTGCTCGTGGAGCGCACCCGGCGGGTTCGGACCGTACTCGTCGTAGTGGTGCTCAGTGGACATGGTGCGTCAGCGCCTTTGCGAGACCCTCGTCGTGGACGGGGAGCAGCGACTGGCTCCGCAGCCGCATCGCGTAGAGAGTGAGGAAGATGCCGCCGATGGCGATGGGCAGCGCGACGTCCACCACCGACACGCTCAGCGTGTCGTGGTAGTCGGGCGCGACCTGCCAGTAGTGGTCGACGAACCGCATCACGAGCAGCCAGCCCGCCACCAGCTTGAGCCGGCTGTTGTCGCGCTTGATGTCCCGCGACAGCAGGATCGAGTAGGGAATGATGAAGTGCAGGAAGATGAGGCCGATCGTCACGTACTGGTAGCCGCCCTGGGTGCGCGCGATGTAGTGCGGCACCTCTTCCGCCACGTTGGCCGAGTACACGATCAGGAACTGCGAGAAGCTGAGGTAGGCCCACAGCATCAGGAACGCGAAGAACAGCTTGCCGAGATCGTGGAAGTGCCCGGCGCTCAGCACCCGGTCCATCGGCGCGGTCTTGCCCAGCATCGCCAGCACCAGGATCGTCAGCGCCAGCGCGCCGAGTCCCTGGCCCACCATGAAGAGCGGCCCCCACATCGTGGAGAACCAGTGGGGGTTCACCGACATCAGCCAGTCGGTCACCGCGAAGGTGACGGTGAGGGTGTAGGCGACGAGGCCGCCGCCCGAGAGATACCCCAGCTTGCTCGCGAACACCGGGTCGCCGGTCTGGTCCTGCTCGCGCGACCAGCGGAGCAGCATCTGGCTGATGCCGATCCAGACGACGAAGTAGAAGGCCGCCCTCGCCAGGAAGAAGGGCGTGTTCAGGTACGGGGCCTTGGCGGCGATGATCGGGTCGCTCAGCGCGCCCTCGTGCGACCACTCGTAGAGGCTGTGGATGCCGAGCGCGATCGGGATGAAGAGCACGGCCATGGCGGGCAGGGTGCTCGCGGCGGCCTCGAGCGGCCGGCGGATCACGATGCCCCAGGCGCCGCCCGACAGGTGCTGCACCATCAGCAGCGCCATGCTGCCCAGCGCGATGCCCAGCCAGAACGTGTAGGCGATCAGGTAGGACTGGAAGAAGCGGTCCAGCCCCGTCATCACGAAGCCGAGGCCCGCCAGCGCGAGGCCGACCACCGCGGCGATCGTCCCGAGCCGCTGCAGGCCGGCGACGCTGTCGGGGGGCTGATACGTGTCCGTCGTCATCCTCGTTCCCTTGCCTTCCGCCGTCTCAGCGCTCGGCCGCTGGCCGCGGCTGCGGGTTGTCGAGCGTGCCCTGCAGGTTGGCCGGCACCTCCGCCATCGTGGCGCTCTGGCTCAGCTGCAGCGCCTTGATGTAGGAGACGATCAGCCACCGGTCGCGCACCGGCACCTGCTCCGCGTACCCCTGCATCGCGCCGAACCCGTTCGTGATGACGTCGAAGAAGTAGCCCGGCGTCTCGTCGCGCAGGCGATCCTGGTGGTACGACGCCGCGCGGCGCAGGCCGCGCTGCACGACCATGCCCTGCCCGTCGCCCAGGATGCCGTGGCACGGCGTGCAGTAGATGTTGTAGCGGTCGCGGCCCCGCTCCATGTCGGCGCGGGTGACGGTGAACGGGTACTCGGCCACGAACTCGCCGTTCTCGCGGCCCGTGTACAGCGCCTCGTCCTCGCGCAGCCAGCCGCGCGCGACCGTGCCCGTGGGCAGGTTGCGCGACGCGCGGCCATCCGTGAAGAACGGGCTCGCCTCGTAGGCCTCGTACCGGGGAGCGTCGTGCATGTCCTGACGGCACGCCGCCGCGCCGAGCGCGAGGAGCATCAGCACCAGAGCCTTACGCGGCAACGTCGTACACTCCCTTCGCGCCCTGCCCCTCGAGGAAGCGGGTCGTGTCCCCGTGGTCGAAGCGCGGGTCCGTGGACTCGATGACGAGGAAGAACTTGTCGGAGCTTGCCATCGAGAAGCGCTCGACGTTGAACACCGGGTGGTACGGCTGGGGCAGCCCGTTCAGGACGAACATGCCAATCGCGGCCGTGAGCGCGGAGAAGAGAATCGTCAGCTCGTAGCTCGGCACGATGAACGCCGGCCACGTCGCGAACGGGCGGCCCCCGATGTTCATGGGGTACTCGATCGCCGAGGCCCAGTACTGCAGCGAGAAGCCCGTGGCCATGCCCGCCAGGCCGCCCATCAGCACGAGCCGCGACAGCCGCGTCCGCTTGCGGTGGATGATGTCGTTCAGTTCCTCGACCGGGAAGGGCGAGTACGCCTCCATCTGCGTGAAGCCGGCGGCGGCCGCGTGCGTGGACGCGTCCACCAGCGCCTGCACCGAGTCGAACTCGGCCATCACGCCGTGGAGGGGATTTTCCTGTTCAGCTGCGTGTGCCATAGCACCAAACCATCCGGATCCCTGGTTGCCTCAGTGCCCGTGCTCCGACTTCACCTTCGCCTGCGGCAGCAGCGTGCGGACCTCGAACATCGAGATCATGGGCACGAAGCGCATGAACAGGAAGAAGAGCGTCAGGAACAGGCCGATCGTGCCGAAGAAGGTGAGGAAGTCCCACCGCGTCGGGTAGTACATCCCCCAGCTCGCCGGCACGAAGTCGCGGTGCAGCGACGTGACGATGATGACGAAGCGCTCCAGCCACATGCCGACGCTCACGAAGAGCGAAATCACGAACAGCACCGTGACGTTCGAGCGCACCGCCTGGAACCACAGCAGCTGGATCATCCCGGCGTTGATGCCGATCAGCATCCAGTAGGACCAGGCATAGGGGCCCGTCATGCGGTTCCAGATCATGAAGCGCTCGTACTGGTTGGCGCTGTACCAGCCGTAGAACGCCTCCATCGCGTAGCCGTAGGCCACCATCAGCCCCGTCGCCAGCATGACCTTGGCCATGTTGTCGATGTGGCGCATGGTGATGAAGTCCTCGACTTGTAGGCCACGCGCAGCGGGATAGCAAGGGTGAGCACCATCGCGAAGCCGGCGTAGATAGCGCCCGCGACGAAATGCGGCGGGAAGATCGTCGCGTGCCAGCCCGGCAGCACCGACACCGCGAAGTCGAAGCTGACGACCGTGTGCACCGACAGGACCAGCGGCGTGGACAGGCCCGCGAGGATGAGCGACGCCACCTCGTACCGGTGCCAGTGCCGGGCGGACCCGCGCCAGCCGAGCGACAGGATCCCGAAGATGCCGCGCTTGAAGCCCGACACCGCGCGATCCCGCATCGTGGCCATGTCGGGCACCATGCCGACGTACCAGAAGACGATGGACACGGTGGCGTAGGTGGTGACCGCGAAGACGTCCCAGATCAGCGGGCTGCGGAACTGCGGCCACAGGCCCATGGTGTTCGGGTACGGCAGCAGCCAGTACGCGGCCAGCCAGGGGCGGCCGGTGTGGAACAGCGGGAAGATCGCGGCGCAGGCCACCGCGAAGATCGTCATCGCCTCGGCGAACCGGCTGATGGACATGCGCCACTGCTGCTTGAAGAGCAGCAGAATCGCCGAGATGAGCGTGCCGGCGTGGCCGATGCCGATCCACCAGACGAAGTTGATGATGTCGAACGCCCAGGCGACCGGGATGTTGTTGCCCCAGATGCCGATGCCCGTCAACAGGAGCTTGCCGAGCGCCATCTGCAGCCCCATCAGGAGCGCGAAGGCCGCCAGGAAGCCGAAGACCCAGCCGAGCGGCGTGCGCTTGGACAGCGGGATCTGCGCGACCGCCTCGGTGACCGTCTCGAAGTCGTGGCCCGGCGCGATGACCGGGGCCACGTCGAGCGCGGCCGTGGACGTTGCCTGTGCGTGAACGTTGTTCGCCATCAGTGTTCGCTCGCCGTGTCGTGCGCGTCAGTCGTCGCGTGGTGCCCGCCGACCCCCGGGTTCGACGGCAGCGCCGCGTTCGGGTTCAGGACCGCCGCCAGGTACGTCGTCCGCGGACGGACGTTCAGCTCCGCCAGCATCGAGTAGTTGAGCGGGCTCGCCTTGAGCCGGGCCACGCGGCTGTTCGGATCGTTGATGTTGCCGAACGCGATCGCCTCGGTGGGGCACACCGCCTGGCACGCCGTCACCACCTCGCCGTCGCGGACCTCGCGCTCCTCGCGCTTGGCGAGGATGCGTGCGGCGTTGATGCGCTGCACGCAGTAGGTGCACTTCTCCATGACGCCGCGGCTGCGCACCGTCACGTCCGGGTTGCGCTGCAGCTTGAACTGCGGCGTGTCCCAGTCCTGATAGAGCAGGAAGTTGAAGCGCCGCACCTTGTACGGGCAGTTGTTCGAGCAGTAGCGGGTGCCCACGCAGCGGTTGTAGACCATGTCGTTCAGGCCTTCGTCGCTGTGGACGGTCGCCGCCACCGGGCACACCACCTCGCAGGGCGCGTTCTCGCACTGCTGGCAGGGCAGCGGCTGGAAGTAGGTGTCCGGGTTGTCCAGGTCGCCGGCGTAGTAGCGGTCCACGCGCAGCCAGTGCATCTCGCGGTTGCGCGACACCTGCTCCTTGCCGACGACGGGCACGTTGTTCTCGGCCACGCAGGCCACCAGGCACGACCCGCAGCCCGTGCAGGCGTTGAGGTCGATGGCCATGCCCCACTTGTACCCGGCGTACTCGTGGTGCGGCATCAGCGTGATGCCCTGGTCCAGCTTCGCGTGCTCCATCTCCGCCGCGAACGCGGGGTTCTCCTGGAACTCCTCGAGGTGCGCCGAGCGAACGACGTTGCGGCCTTCGATGGCCCAGTGGTCCTGGGTGCTCACGAGCTGGTAGTCGTCGCCGGTGGCAGCCACCTGCGCGCCGGCGTACCAGAGGGAGCCGGTACCGCGGAGGACGTAGGCGTTGAAGCCGGTGCCGTTGCCCACCCGGCCCGCGCGCGTGCGGCCGTAGCCGACGGTGATCGTGATCGTGTCGGCGGCGTGCCCCGGCGAGATCCAGGCCGGGACGCGCAGCACGCGGCCGTCGACCTGCACTTCGAGGATGTCGCCGTTCTCCACGCCGAGCTGCTCTGCCGTGGACGGGCCGACCTGGGCCGCGTTGTCCCATGTCAGCTTGCTCATCGGCTTGGGCGTTTCCTGCAGCCAGCCGTTGTTGGTGTAGCGGCCGTCGTAGACGGTGGCGTCGCGCCGGAAGTTGACCTCGACCCCGCTCACCGCGGACGCAGCGCCGAGCTGGCCGACCATGTCCGCCACGAGAGTCACCGGGCGGGGCTCGTAGGCCGTGCCCGCGATCACCCCGTCGTGGAGCCAGCGCCGCCACGCCTTCTCGAACGCGACCGGATCCGCGCCGCCCTGCGGCTGCGACATCCAGAACTCCCGGACCACGTCGTAGCCATTGCGCTCCGGCTGGTCGGTCAGGGTGGCGATGATCTCGTGCGCCGACTTGCCGCCGTACATCGGCTGGATCAGCGGCTGCACGATGGCGGCGGTGCCATCCACCGTGCGCGCGTCGCTCCAGGCCTCGAGGTAGTGCGCCGCCGGCACGTGCCAGTGGCAGAGGACCGCGGTCTCGTCGATGAAGAGACCGAGCACGCATCGGGACCTTGCCGAGCGCATCGGCGAATTGAGGTCGGCCGGCGGTCAGCACCGGGTTCGACTCGCGAGCATGAGGCAGCATCTGGACGCGGCCCGCGTCCATGTCGGTGACGAGCTCACGCAGCGCGGCGAGCTGCTCGCTCGGCACGGCCTCGGGCGTCGGCACGTAGGTGACCGTCTCGCCGGCGTTGCCGAGCGCGGCGTTCATCGCGTGCGCCAGCGCATGCACGGCCGGCGGCTGGGCATCGCCCACCATCACCACGGCGCGGCCGCGGTGCGCAGCCGCAGTCTCGCGATCGCGTCGAGCGCCGACTCGGTGCCTGCCGGCGCCGCGCCGCTCAACACCGACACGCCGACGCGTGGAGGCGAGCGCACGGGCGAACGCTCGGCACGTCGCTGGTCTTGAGCGGCACGCGGTGATCGGCCTTGCCGCCCGTCACCGAGTAGACGCCCTCGGCGACATACAGGCGGTTGAGCGCCTCGCCGTTGCCCTCGATGCGGCGCCGCGTGGCGAACTGGCGCGAGTAGCGGAGGTTCGCCGGGCCGTCGGACGCCAGGAAATCGGCATCGAGCGACACGATGACGTCGGCCTTCGTGAGGTCGTAGAGCGGCTCGACGTACTCGCCGAACGCCATGCGGGCGCCAGCGCGCGCGTGATCGCGCGGCGTCGGCTCCCACTGAATCCACTTCGCCTCGGGGTACTGCGCGAGGATCTGCTGGATCTGTGCGGCCAGGGTGGGCGAGGCCACCGTCTCGGTGACGATGCGGAGGCCGGCGCCGTTGGCGGAGACCTGGCCCTGCGCGGCGGCCTTGTTGGCCGCGACGAACGCGCTCCAGGGACGAATCTCGCCGAGCTGCAGCAGCGACTGCGAGCGGTCCGGGTCGTACAGCGTGAGGACCGAGCCCTGTGCGAAGAGGTCGGTGGCGCCCAGGCTGCCGGGATGCTCGGGGTTGCCCTCCACCTTCGTCGGCCGGCCCTCGTGGCTCTCCACGAGCAGGCCCGTGGCCACGCCGCCGAGCGTCATGGCGGTGGCGAAGTAGAGCGGCCGGCCGGGGATGAACTCCTCCGGCTGCCGGACGTAGGGCACGATGAGCTCGGTGGGTTGCACCGTGCACGCGCTGGCGCCCGCCAGGGCGATCGACGCGCTCATCAGCTTGAGGAAGGAGCGGCGGCCGACCGGGTCCGACCACTCCGATGCGTTGGAGGGGAACTCGCGGTGCAGGAACGCCTGGAACTCCGGCGTCTCGGCGACGGCGTCGAGGCTCCGCCAGTACTGGGGGCCGCCGGCCTTCGCGAGCTTCTCGCGAATGGCCTTCATGTCGAGGGACTCTGCGCTCATGTCGTTTGTCGTGCCCTTGGTCGGTCGCCGCCTAGCGGTGGCACACCGAGCAGCTGGTCATGTGCTCGACGCCGGCGATGTTGTATTCCTGCATGAGCCGGGGCCCGAGCTCCGACTGCGCCACCGCGGGCTGATAGCCCATCGTCGTGATCTGGTCGCGCGGGCGGATGTAACGCGACGGGTCGCGATGGCAGTCCAGGCACCACTCCATCTGGAGCGGCGACTTCTGGAGCATCAGGGGCATGCGGTCCACGCGCCCGTGACACGTCTCACAGCCGACGCCCTGCTTCACGTGAATGCTGTGGTTGAAGTAGACGAAGTCGGGCAGGTCGTGCACGCGGATCCACTGCAGCGGACGGTCCTCGCGGAAGCTGGCGCGGACGGGCTCGAGGTACGGGCTCGTGGACCAGATCTGCGAGTGGCAGTTGATGCAGGTCTTGGTGGGCGGGATGCCGGCCGAGGGCGACACCTCGACCGCGGTGTGGCAGTAGCGGCAGTCGATGCCGATGCCACCCACGTGGTGCTGGTGGCTGAACTGCACGGGCTGCTCGATGAACTGATTGGCCGAGGTGACGAAGTCGGACCGCTGGAGCGTGAGAACCGTCCAGCCGAGGCCGGCGACGAGGAACAACCCGGCAATGATGCTGGCCCGGGACCAGTTGTTGGCGCTCTTCGGGAATACCTGCATGTCCGCTACACACTCCCCGTACAGGAAAACCGCAGCACTCTACCGCGCTTTCGGAGTTCGGGGCTAATTGTGAAAAATTTCGCAAGCAACTTTTACCACAGGAATACGGGCCGTTACAAGGAACGGCCGAGCCAGTTCCCCCGTCCTGTACCGGTTCTCCGGCCCCGGTTGAATGCCTCTGCGGGGCATCTAACCCATTAGTGGTGTTGGGTATTCACCCGAACCGCTACCGGTTGCGCTGGCTCGGGGTGGACGTCTCCTGCGCGGTTTTTCCGCCATCCGCCGGCACCGGTTCCCACGTGTACGGCCGCCCGTGCACCCACCGCTCGAACCACTCCATCTCGATCTGCAGCTTGAACAGCCGGTGCCGCAGCTCCCGCCAGCCATGGCCCTCGCGCGGCGCCACGTAGAGGTGCGTCGGGACGCCATTGGACCGGAGTGCGCGGAACATCTCCACCGACTGCGGCATGGGCACCCGCGGATCCTCCGCGCCCACCAGGAAAATCGTCGGCGTCTTCACACGCGACACGTCCTTCAGCGGCGAGTGGTTCCAGTAGAGATCGATGGGCGCGTCCGCCTGCCACGGCGTGCCCCCGAACCACGGCGTCCGGAACTCGCGGTTGTCGGACTGGGCGTACATCGAAATCCAGTTCGCCGCCCCCGCGCCGCTGCTCGCCGCCTTGAAGCGATCCGTGAAGGTGATGATCTTGTTTGTCATGTGCCCGCCGGCGCTCCAGCCCATCTTCACGAGCTTGTCGGGGTCGGCCACGCCCATCGCGATGACCGCGTCGGTGCCTGCCAGCACGTCCAGGTGCGCCTGCTTGAAGTACCCCTTCGACATCTCACGCAGGAAGGCGTCGCCGTAGCCGGTGCTGCCGCGGTAGTTGGGCTTCAGCACGGCGTAGCCCTTCCCCGCGTACACCTGCGCGTCGTGGCCGAACGAGAACTGGTCGGAGGACGCGGGACCGCCGTGGGTGGCCACGATCAACGGGTAGCGCTGGCCGTCGCGATAGCCGATCGGGTAGAAGAGAGCAGCCCCTCGACCGTCTGCCTGTCCCGCCTCTTCCACGTGAGGCGCTCCCCCGGCAAGGCCACCTGAAATCGCGTGGCCAGGTCGTCGAAGACGTGCGTCACCTGTACGGGCGTCCCCGCCCGCCACCGGCGCCACGTGCACCTCGCCCGGATTCTGCGGTGACTGCCGGACGAAGACGAACCGGCCGGCGCGGCCCTCGCATGTCCAGCCGGCGAGGCTGTGCTGCCCCTCGGTGAGCTGCCGGCGGGCGGTGCGCGTGGCGGGATCCAGCCTGAAGATCTCGTCGTGCACGCCCATGTTCGCCACGAAGTAGATCGCCCGCCCATCGTCGGACCACGAGGCCGATGACATGTCGTACGCGGCGCCCGCGGGCGTCACCATTCGCGTCGCGCCGCCACACGCCGCCGGCACCACGAACAGCTTGCCGTTGTGGTACCCCTCCATGGCCTCGTTGGCGCCCGCGCGGAAGAGCACCTGCGTGTTGTCGGGCGAGATGCCGAGGCTCCCCTCGCTCACCCGGTTGCCGGAGGTGAGCTGTCTGGCGTCGCCGCCGGCCGCGTCCGAGATCCAGACCTCGGCCAGGTGCGAGAACTCGAGCAGCGGTGACGAGGTGCGCGTCATCGCCGTGCGCGACCTGTCGGGCGACTGCGTGTACTGGATGACCGAGAAGTCGCCGTCGGTGAGCCGTTCCGTCTCGCCGTCCAAAGTTCACGCGCCACAGGTGCCGCTGTTCGAAGTTGTTCTCCTCGAACGCATACACGTCGTCCTTCAGCGTCCTTCTCGCGCTCGGCGGGGCGTGCGATCGTCCGAGGCGAGGAAGAGCAGGCGCGAGCCGTCACGACTCAATTTCGATGGACTCGGGGCGGTCGGGCAGCCGGGTAAGCCGACGGCCTCAGCTGCCGGTGGCGTGCAACAGGTAGATCTGGTTGTGCTCGTCGCCGTCGCGCCGGGCAGAGGCAGCGTGACGCTGGCGCCGTCCGGCGACCAGCGGGGCTCGATTCCCCTCGCTCGCCGACGGTGAAGGCACCGATCCGCGCCATCGACGCCGATGCGGAAGATGTGCCCGACGCGGCGCGATTGGCCGTCCAGTCCGCCCGTCCTTCACGAACAGCACCGGTGTGTCATCCGCGAGAGCCGGTGGATCCTGCAGCGCGGGAAGACAGCGCGCCCACGAACCTGAGCGGCCGGGGCTACGCCCGCCGCCACCACCAGCACGAGCGTTGCCGTCAGACATCCGATTCGCGCATGCGCATGGCCTGCTCCTTGGAACCACCTGGGACCGGTGCCGTCACGAAGCGAACTCGCGACTTGACAGATTCATGTGTTTGTCGCATAACGATCATGCTGCTCACTCATGGTGGCAGCCGCATCCGGCGCTTCCTGCTGTAGCTCCGGTGCAGCCCGTGCCAGGGTCGCCCCGCGACCCTGGCACCCTCATCCGCACCCGCGCAGGCGCGCCGAAGCCCGTGCCACCCAGGCGTGACTTCGAATTGTTTGCTAGAGTCTGCCCCATGACGCGGCTGGCACGCACTTTCCTCGGGCCGGCTCGGCGCCCGCCCGCGACAGGACCATGTCTGTATGATGCCCAGGTGAAGCACCCGCAGCCACCGGCAGCGTGGCTATCAGGACGAGGATCGAGGCCCGCGGCCTTCACAACCGCAGGGCCGGCCCGGACCGGGAACCGGGCGCACCTGCCGGCGCCCGGCGCATTCGTCGGAGGGCGCGCGCAACCCCAGGATGATGGGCTATCGCGCGGGTAGCGCGGTGCGCCCGCTGCGGCACGCTGGTCGATCCGCAGATCCTCTCGCTCTCCACCTGTCCCAGTGCCAGCAGGCCTTTGCGCTCGTGCGTGCAGTGCACCAGCTTCGATCCCGCCGCACGCTTCGAGTGCGCGCAGACCATCCCGGCGCGTGTCGCCGAAGGACGCGGTTAACGAGTGCGCGCTCTTCGAGGCACGCACCAGCTGGGAGCGCGAGACGAGGTCGCCGGCACGCTCTGCGGCGCTCGGCAGGAGCGGCAGCGATGCCGCTGCGCCGAGCTCATCCGCGCGCAAGGCGTTCGACGACCTCTTCAAGTTCTGAGCGTCCGCAGCCCCCGCCTATAATCGAGGGCATGGGTCTTCTCTCCGCCTCAGACGAGGCCGTTCTCAAGCAACATCTCTCGGCCATCGACGCGAACGTGTCGCTGCTGCTCTTCACCCAGACCATCGGCGGGTCCGAAGCCGGTCCCGTCGCGCGGCAGGTGCTGGGCGAGCTGGCCTCCCTCAACGACAAGATCGAGATCGTCGACAAGAACTTCGTCCTCGACACCGACGACAAGGCCAAGTACGGCATCGAGCGCGAGCCCGCCATCGTCGTCCTGCGCAACGGCGAGGACACGCGGATGCGCTTCCTGGGTGCACCCACCGGCTACGAGTTCGTGCCGCTGGTCGAGGCCGTGCTGCTCGCCGGTACCGGCAACGCCGAGCTCGAGGAGGCGACCGTCTCGCGCCTGGCCGGCGTGACGACGCCGGTCGAGATCAAGGTCTTCTCCACACCCACCTGACCCCACTGTCCGAGGGCGGTCGTCCTCGCGCAGAAGCTGGCCTTCACGAGCCCCCACATCACCGCGACCTCAATCGAGGCCACGCAGTTCATGGACCTGTCGCGCAAGTACCACGTGACCGGGGTGCCCAAGACCGTCGTCAACGACACCATCGAGATCCTCGGCGCCGTGCCCGAAGCGCAGTTCGTCGAGGCCGCACTCGGCGGCGAGCCGGCGGACGGCTAGGGTTTCCTGAGGACGGACCGGCCGAACGTGCGCCAGCGCCCATCGGCCTGGCGCACGCGATCCACCACCTCGAGCCGTCCGTCGTCGAGCACCCGGTACGTGGTTTCGCCGACCTCGGTGTCCGGCGTGCCCCAGCGGGCGACCAGCGCGCCGCCGTCGTTCCGCCCTTCGATGGGACGGATGGCCCCGGTGTTGTCCACCCACGTGCCGCGATAGCCGCCTCCATCCGTGGGGCGATAGAACGCGCGCGCCTCGAACCGTCTCTGGTCGGCCCCCGCGCCCATGTCGTTCCGGAAGTCGAGCGCGAGGAACTGCCCGTCGAGCGTCCAGGACCAGTCCAGCACGAGGCGCGACGGCTGCCCCAGCACCATGCCGTCTCCCTCCCACCGGCCGGTGAGACCCGCCAGCACGGGGTCCGGCGCCGCCTGCAGGGCCATCATCAACACGAACACGAGCGCCATGGCAGTCCCTCCTCGACGCGTTGACGAACGAGCCCGCGGCGGATCGACCGGCGGGCGCGGTCAGTCCTGGACGAGCCTGGCCTCGCGCAGCCGCGCCAGGATCGCGACGTCGACGATCAGGTCGGCCATCGTCACGCAGCCGGATGGCCCGACCTCCAGCGTCGCGTGCATGGGCGCCGCAATCGCATCGCCGCTCCCACGCAGGTGACCGGAGAGGTGCAGGTGCAGGTCCCTCGGCCCGGCGCCAGCCTGCGCGTCATCGGGCACGCGGGTGATCCGGCCGTCCGGCACCGCGTGCTGCAGGGCCTTGACCGCGAAGCGATAGCCCGCCGGACCGCGTGCCAGCATCAGCACGAGCGGATCGGACGGCGGACGTCCGAGCATCGCCTCGAAGGGGGTGCCGTTCAACCGGAACTGGCTGCGGCGGTCGATGAGCCCGTCCGGCAGGTCGAGGCTCCGGCGATTGAAGAGCGCGACGAGCTGATCCAGGAGGGCGTTCAGCCCGGCGTTGGCAGCCATCCGCGTCCCTCGCGCAGCACGAAGCGGGTTTCGTCGGGG
The DNA here is from genome assembly GCA_041394685.1 of Vicinamibacterales bacterium. Taxonomy (GTDB): domain Bacteria; phylum Acidobacteriota; class Vicinamibacteria; order Vicinamibacterales; family UBA2999; genus VFZN01. Next base: position 32,069 of record JAWKHU010000072.1, on the reverse strand, counting down.
ATCTCCCAGCCGTCGATGGTCGGAAACGACGGGTCGCCGGGCAGCGTGAGCACCGACTCGTCGGCCGTGCGCACGAAACCGGGCTGCACGCGGGCGATGGGGCGGGTCCGCGCCCACTGCAGGGCCTCGTCGAGCGTCGGGTGACGCTCGAGCAGCCGCAGCGTGGTCCACGTCGGCGGGGGCAGCATGATGAGGCCATCGCGGCAGCGCGCCGTCGCGTCGGCGGGCGTCGCCCACACGAGCTCCGTGGTTTCGCTGCCGTCGTGCCGCGCCTGCTGGCCCTCTGGCATCAACGCGAGAAAGAAGCGCGTGTCGTAGCGGCGAATCTCGATCTCCGGGGTCACCCAGTGGGCAATGGGGATCAGGTCGTCCACGCCGAGACGCACGCCCGCCTCCTCGTCGAGCTCCCGGACGCCGGCCACGCGATACGGGAGTTCCGCCGCCGTGGTGAGGTCGCCGAAGCGCGGGGCTCGCCAAGAAATCGCGCGTCCGGTGTCGCCCCGCGATCGTCGTCGTCCACGCGGCCGCCCGGAAAGACGAACGCGCCCGCCATGAAGGCCACGCGGTCGTTGCGTCGAACCAGGAGCACTTCGTAGGCGGTGCCGGCTGCGCGCAGCACGACGACGGTGGATGCCGGGCGGGGGGCGGCAGGCGGAGGTGTGGTCATCGCGTCGACGCCGGCTTTCCGGACCGCGCCGGTTCGAACACGGCGACGGCCTCGATGTGGTCGGTGTGTGGAAACATGTCGAGCGGCCGGACACGCGCGAGCGCGTAGCCCGCAGCGCCGAATCGTGCGCGCTCGACGGACAGCCGTTCCACGTTGCAGGAGACATACACGATGCGGGACGGGCCGAGGCCACACGCCGCGTCGATGACGCGATCGGGACAGCCCCGGCGCGGCGGATCCAGCACGACGCCGTCGAACGTCTCGCGGCCTGTGCGACCCACGGCATCCTCGACGCGCGCGGCAATCAGCCGCACACGTCCGTCCGGCACGCGGTTGAGGCGGAGGTTGGCCTCGGCATCGGCCACGGCCTCGCGGTTCTCCTCCACCGCGACGACCGAGACGCCCTGGCGCGCGAGCGGGATGGCGAAGAGGCCGGCGCCAGTGCAGGTCGAGGACGCGAGTGGCGCCCTTGCACGCGTCGAGCACCATCTGCAGCAGGTGCTCGCCGCCCCGACGTTCGTCTGGAAGAACGCCGTCGGCGAAATCAGGAAGGAGGTGCCGAGCACGTCCTCGCATGCGCGGTCGCGTCCCTCGATCCGCATGGTCCGCGGGCCCACCATGTATGGTCCCGGACGGTCGTGGATGTTGACGAAACACCCGTCCGGGCGATCGGTCGAGTCGAGCAACGCGCGGATGGGCGTGCGCAACGCCTTGTGGTTGTTCGTCACGACGAGGGTGAGGGAGCTTCGCGCTCCGTGCCATTGGTCCGGATCAGCACGTGGCGCAACACGCCGGGTGGGACCCTGCCGCGCGAGAGCTGATCCCTCAGCGCAAACGCGAGCCGGTTGCCGCGCGCGCTGTGCACGGGGCACTCTTCCACCGGCAGCACGGCGCCCGACCCGGCCCTGAAGTGCCCCATCCGGATGTCCGGGCCGCCGGATCGCGGGTCGAAGACGAAGGCCACCTTGTGACGGAAGCCCTCGGTCTGTGGAGAAGGATCGATGCGCTCCAGAACTCCGGCGGGGAACATGCGGCCCAGTCGGGCCTGCTTGCGCGCGAGTTGCTCGGGGTATGGGACCGCCGGCACACTGCACCCGCCGCACGCGCCGAAGTGGCGGCAGTTCACCGCACGCCGAGCAGCTCGACCTCGAAGAGCAGCGTCGCGTTGGGCGGAATCACGCCACCGGCGCCGCGCGCGCCGTACCCCATGTCGGGCGGGATGGTCAGCGTGCGTGCGCCACCGACCTTCATGCCCTTCACGCCCTCGTCCCAGCCGCGGATCACCTCGCCCGCGCCGAGGTTGAACTCGAAGGGCTCGTTGCGATCCTTCGAGCTGTCGAACTTCGCACCCTTCTTGTCCGGCTTGCTCTCGTCGTAGAGCCAGCCCGTGTAGTGCACGACGACGGCGTGGCCGGGCGTGGCCTCGGCGCCGGTGCCGACCGTGGTGTCGGTGGCCTGGAATGGCATCGGGGATCCTCCGCACGCCGCCAGCACCAGCATCAGGAGCGCGCACGCAGTGAGTCGAATCATGGCTGATGGTCCGTCTCCGAACGTTAGCACGATCCGTCGGCACGCACCTGACGGTACGCGTCGGCGATCCGCCTCACGCCCTCCACGATCGCGTCCGCCCGCAGCCCGCCGACGTCCATCAGCAGCGCCGCACGCCGAGGTAGCACGGCGCTGTAGCGCGACAGCGCCCGTACGCCCACGCCGCGTGACTCGCACGCCGCCTCGAGCGCCGCGCCGGCCGCACCCGCGAGGTGCGGCAGCCAGACGACCGCGGCGGTGCCCGCGGCCGCACCGCTCACCTCGGCGTCGCCACCCAGGACGCCCGCTACCGCATCGGCCAGCACCTCCCGCGCGGCGGCCGCGCCGCGGACGACACGCCGCACATGCGTGTCGTACTCCCCAGTCGCCAGCAGCTCGCCGATCGCCCGTTGCGACAGCGGCGCGGGCGTCTGGCCGACGACACGCAACACGGCGGCGGCGGCCTGTGCCAGGTCGCCGGGCAGGGCGACACAGCCGATCGGTGCGATGCGCGCGAGCGCCGGTGCGAGATCGGCGCAGAGGATGACGCGCCCGGCACGGTCGGCGCCAGCCAGCAGCGGCACGCCGACACCGTGATGGCGCAGGTCGCCGTCGCGATCGTCCTCCACGACGAAGGCATCGTGAGCGGACGCCCAGTCGAGGATGGCCCTTCGCCGCGCGGCCGTCAGCACCGCGCCCGTCGGGAACTGATGGGCGGGCGTCACGTGCAGCAGGCGCACGGGTGTGTCGGGATCGCGCGGCAGTGCCGCCGGGTTGAGACCACCGCCGTCCACCGGCGCGGCCTGGACGCGTGCCCCGGCCGATTCGAACATCGCGCGGGTCCGCGCGTAGCCCGGATCCTCCATCACGACGAGGTCCCCGGCGGACAGGAAAAGGCGGCAGATGAGGTCGAGGCCCGGGCGCAGTCCACCAGTGATCACCAGCGTGTCGGGGCCGCGCACGAGGCCCCGGCGCGCCAGGCGGTCGGCGACGGCGCGTCGCAGGGGGTGCTCCCCGGCCGGCACCGCGGCGGCGCCCGACGGGTCGGCGCGAACCGCCCGGCCCAGCGCGCGCCGAAAGGCCGCGGTCAGGAGCGGATCGGGTGCCGGCACCTCCCCGCGGAAGTCGATCTCGACCGAACGCTGGATCCAGAGGCCTTCCGCGGACTCGCTTCCACGCACGAGCTGTTCGCCCGCCGGTGCCAACGCCAGGACCGCATCGGCGCCCGCCGGCCGGCTCGTGACAGGCAGGTCGGGAGAGACGTAGGTGCCGGCCTTCTCGTAGGCCAGCAGGTATCCCTCCCCCAGCAGCTGCCGGTAGGCCATGAGCGCGATGTTGCGGGAGCAGCCGACCGCAGCCGCCAGCTCCCGCGTGGAGGGCAGCCTCGCGCCAGGCACCAGCTGGCCCTGCTCGATGGCACCGGTGATCGCGCGCGCCAGCTGCTGGTAGAGGGGACCGATGCCGTCGAGCTGAAGGTCCATCGTGCTGGCTCCATGTTTTCGCACGAAATGCGCTTGGACTCAAACCAGCCAACGATCCGGCACCGTATACTGGCCCGGCTGATCATCAGACGGCCCATGATGGACCTCCCCGGAGCGATGGCGTCGCTGCGCCGATCCCCCCTTCGATGGCTGGCCGTGGTGCTCGGGCTCGTCGGCTACGCCCGCACGGCCCAGTTGCTCGCCGTAGCTGCGGCCGGGGGCAACGCCCCGCGCCATCGATTCGAGTCCGCCGGGCTCATCCTCGCGGCAGGACTTCTCGTTTCACTTGTCTACACGCTGCGGGTCGGTCGGCAGCCGCCCCTCGATGCCCCGCCCGGACGTTCGCCGCGCCTGGCCCTGGGGGTGGGCGCGGTGGCCGCGATTGCCTACGCCTGGGCCGTCGGGCTGGGCCCGCTCTCCGACGACTACCAGCTCCGCGCCTGGGCCGCGGCCGGTGACGTCGCTCCGGACGAGTGGACCTACCTTCGTCCGCTGCCGCTGCTGGCCTGGAGCGCCATCGTGCGCCTCGGCGGGTCCTGGGCCGCGCTCCACGCGCTCAACGTGGCCCTCCACGCCCTCAACGCGGGCCTCGCATTCGTCGTCGCCCGCCGCGTGCTGCCACCGGCGCCGGCGCTCGCGGCTGGACTCATCGTCGCGCTCTTCCCCGCCGGGCCCGAGGCCGTCGCCTGGACGGCCGGCGTCTTCGACCTCACGGCCACGATGTGCCTGCTGGTGATGATGACCGCGTGGCTGGCCCCGCAGTTCACGGTCCGGAACGGTCTCACCTGCGTGGCGGCGGCCGGCCTCGGACTGTTCGCCAAGGAGAGCGCCATCGTCGCGCCCGCCCTGCTCGCCGTGTCCGCCTTCCTGTTGCGGCCCTCCATGACTCGGCGACACGTCGTCTGCGCAGCCGCCGTCACGGCGCTGTGTCTGGCCTACGGGGTGGGTCGATGGATCGCCTCGCCCGAACTGGCGGCGCACTCTGCGCTGATGCCTGCCGATCGGGTGGCGGTGAAGGACGTCCTCGTGCGTCCGGCGGGAGGACTCGTGGTGCCGTTCCGGACGGATGCGGGCCTGACGTGGCCGGCCTGGCTGGGGGCGGTGCTCGTGCTGGTGCCGCTGGCGCGATGGCTGCCGCTGTCGCCACGTGCGACCGGCGAGACAGCCGCCGCCAGGCTCGCGGCCCTGGGCGCGTTGTGGATTCCGATCACGGCCGCACCGCTGCTGACGCAGTTCTACGTGGCCGCGAACCTGGAAGGCAGCCGGCATGCTGTATTGCCTGCCGTGGGTCTCGGATGGCTGGTGGCGGGCTCACTCGGAGCGGCGCGTTCGCGCGCCGGCGTCGTGTCCGGGATCGCGGTGCTGGCGTTGCTCTGCACCTACGCCGTGGGGCTGCGCACGGAGGCGGGGCTGTGGCGCGACGCCGGCGCCGAGCGCGATGCAGTCCTCGCGCACGTGCAACGGGCGGCCGACCAGGCGGGTGTGGCACGGTGACGCTGGCCGGCGCGCCCGACTCCCGGCGCGGCGTCTACCTGTTCCGCGTCGGTCTCGATACGGCGCTCGGCGCGCTGCGCCTCACTCCGGGCGGACCGTCATGTGAGCTGGTGTGGGACGAGGACGCGCGGGCGGCTGTCCGGCGGTAGCGTCGGGTCACCCTCGCCGCCCGGCTCGCTGGCAGGGCCGGTCACCCAGGTGTGCGACCGGACCTGGGTGAAGTGGCGGAGGGAGAGGGATTCGAACCCCCGGTACGGTTTCCCGTACAGTGGTTTTCAAGACCACCGCCATCGACCGCTCGGCCATCCCTCCGACGTGCGGAGCGCAGCGGGAATTATCGCACCGGCTCGATCACCTCGCGTCCGCCCATGAAGGGCCGGAGGGCGTCCGGGATGATCACCGAGCCATCCTGCTGCTGGTAGTTCTCGAGGACCGCAATCAGCGTGCGTCCCACGGCGAGGCCCGACCCGTTGAGGGTATGGACGACCTCGGCCTTGCCGGTGCCGTTCGGCCGGAACTTGATGCTCGCCCGCCTCGCCTGGAAACCCTCGCAGTTCGAGCACGACGAAATCTCGCGGAACGTCTTCTGGCTCGGCAGCCAGACCTCGATGTCGTAGGTCTTGGCCGACGAAAAGCCCATGTCGCCGGTGCACAGCATCACGGTGCGGTACGGCAGGCCCAGCGTCTGCAGGATCTGTTCGGCGTCGGCGGTGAGGCCTTCCAGTTCGTCGTACGACGTCTCGGGCGTCGTGAACTTGACGAGCTCGACCTTGTCGAACTGGTGCTGCCGGATCAGCCCGCGGACGTCGGCGCCGTAGGACCCCGCCTCGCTGCGGAAGCATGGCGTGTAGGCGGTGTACTTCAGCGGCAGCGTGCGCCCGTCGAGAATTTCCCCGCGATAGAGATTGGTGACGGGCACTTCGGCCGTCGGAATCAGGTACAGGTCCCAGTCGCCCGCGATCTTGAACAGGTCCGGTTCGAACTTCGGCAGCTGACCGGTGCCGTACAGCGTTGCCGCCGACACGAGAAACGGCGGCTGCACCTCGGTGTAGCCGTGCCTGGTCGTGTGGAGGTGGAGCATGTAGTTGATGAGCGCGCGCTCGAGCTGTGCACCGGCGCCCATCAGCACCGCGAAGCGGGCGCCCGAGATCTTCGTCGCGCGCTCGAAGTCGAGGATGCCGAGCTCCGGGCCCAGGTCCCAGTGCGCCTTCGGCTCGAACGCGAAGGACCGCGGATCGCCCCACGTCCGGACCACCGGGTTGTCCGCCGCCGACGTCCCGACCGCGACGCTGGCGTGCGGCAGGTTGGGGAGGACCTCCAGCAACTTCACGCGATGGCGCTCGATACCGTCGAGCTCCACCTCGAGCTGCTTGATCTTCTGGCCGCGCTGCTTGTTCTCCTCGAAGATGTGCGAGGCATCCTGGCCCTGCCGCTTGGCGCGCGCGACCTCGTCGCCGGCAGTGTTCTGCGCGCGCTTGAGCGCTTCCACCTCGGGAATGAGGCGCCGGCGATGGGCCTCGAGGGAGGCGAGCTGCTCGAGCTCGGCGCTGGCATCGAGGCCGCGCGACAGCAGGCCCGAGCGGACATCGTCGAGGTGTTCACGGACAAAGGCGGGATCAAGCATGATTCGGGTGCATTATTCTAGTGCGGATGCCTGCTCCTGTCCGCAAGGCCGTGTTTCCCGCCGCTGGCCTCGGCACCCGCTTCCTGCCCGCCACCAAGGCGCAACCCAAGGAAATGCTGGTGCTGGTCGACAAACCCACGATCCAGTACGGCGTCGAGGAAGCGGTGGCCTCGAACGTCTCGAACATCATCCTCGTCACCGGGCGCGGCAAGAACGCCATCGAGGATCACTTCGACGTCGCGGCCGAGCTCGAGACGTTCCTCGAAAGCCGGGGCAAGACCGAGCAGCTGGAGGAGATCCGCAAGATCTCGAACCTGATCAATGTCGCGTACGTCCGCCAGGGCGAGCCGCTCGGCCTGGGCCACGCGGTGCTGGTGACCGAGGCGCTGGTGGCGGGCGAGCCCTTCGCCGTCATCCTCGGCGACGACGTGATCGATGCGGACCCGCCGGCGCTGCAGCAGATGATCGACGTCTACCAGCGGGCGGACGGGCCCGTGATCGCGGTCGAGCGGGTGCCGGAGGATCAGGTGTCGAGCTACGGCATCGTGGACGTGGAGCCGGCGCCGCAGTTCGGCCGGGGTGTGTATCGCATCAAGGACCTGGTGGAGAAGCCGCCGCGGGCGGACGCCCCGTCCAACCTGGCCATCATCGGGCGCTACATCCTGACGCCCGACATCTTCCCCGCCCTGCACGAGACCGCTCGCGACAAGTCGGGTGAGATTCAGCTCACCAACGGGATGCGCCGGCTGCTCCAGTCACGGCCGCTCTACGCCTACGAGATCGACGGCGTTCGGCACGACACCGGCAACAAGCTGGGGTTCCTGAAGGCGGTCGTGTACTTCGCCCTGAAGCGGCCCGATCTCGCCGGTCCGTTCCGCGCGTATCTCGACTCGCTCAATCTGACTTCGACGAAGCCGTAGGCTTGCTCTCGGACTTGGTCGCGGGCGCGGCGTCGGTCTTGGAGTCGGACTTCGTCTCGCTCTTCGACTCGGCGGCCGTGCCGCTCTCGCCGGCCGACGAGGACGAGTGCGGCGCGGAGCTGTCGGTACGGCCCGACCGTGCGTAGTCGGTGATGTACCAGCCGGTCCCCTTGAACTGGATGGCCGGCGACGACAGCAGCTTCTGGACCTGGCCGCCGCAGGTCGGGCACGTCTCGACGGGCGGGTCCGAGAACTTCTGGATGCGCTCGAAGCGATGGCCGCACGCATCGCACTGATATTCGTACAGGGGCATGGCAGTCCTGGGGACCTACTCCAAAACGTCGCCGGTCGCGTTGTCCAGCATGAGCCGTCGCAGGGCGGGGAAGGGCGCGGACCCCTGTGCGAGGAAGGCGTCGTGGAACGCGCGCAGCGAGGGCTTGCCGCGCTGCTCCTCCTGCCAGTCGCGCCGCAGCTTGAGCAGCATCAGCTTGCCCGCCGAGTACACCAGGTAGGTCGGGTCGAAGGTGCCGCGCTCGGCCTCGCGACGGGCGCTGGCCTCCTCGAGGAACGCTTCGTCGCGGAAGAAGCGGACGCACTGCTCCACGGACCAGTCGTCGGCGTGGAGGCGGATGCCCACCACGAAGCGGGCGAGGCGGATGAGCGCTTCGCCGAGCTGCCCGAGCTTGAGCGCCTGGTCTCCGTCGCCGAAGCCGGCCTCCAGCATCATCTGCTCGCAGTAGTGCGCCCATCCCTCGATGTACGAGGCCGGCGCGAGCAGCGTTGTGCGGCGGACCTTCGAGGTCACGCGACGCAGCAGCTGGTAGTGGACGTAGTGCCCGGGATACACCTCGTGGATCGAGATGTTCCACAGGGTGGGGATGTTGAAGTCGCGCAGGTGTTCGAGCTTGCGCGCCTCGGGCCACGCCTGGTCGGCGTCGGTGAGGTAGTACACCGCCTGGGAGGGGCGGGCCTCGAAGGGACCGGGCGTCCACATGCTGGCGAACGACCAGCGGAAGAAGTCCGGTGTCGCCCCGACGCGCACGCCATCGTCGGGCGGCAGCTCCACGATGGGGTTGCGTGAGAGGAAGGTGCGCAGCTCGCCGAGCTGTTCCCGGGCGGTGGTGATGAGCGCGCCCGGCGCGGGGTGCGACTGGCGCGCGCGCTGCCACACGTCGAGCGGGTCGCCGCCGTTCATGCGGCCGGCCACCGAGCGGAACTCCTCCTGCGTGAGGCTCAGCTCGCGCAGGGCGATGGTGAGGAGCTTGTCGACCGGCAAGGCGATGCCCTCTTCGAGCCGCAGCTTCTGCTCGAACCGTTCGGTGCCCAGGCGGAAGGTGCCCTTGGCGCGCGGCCGCAGGTCCTTGTCGAGGTACTCGATGAGCTCGCCCACGGCCTGGTCGGCTTCCGCGGAGGCGTCCGCCAGGTCGGCGAGCAGGTGGAGGTCGTCGACGCCGGCGAACGCGCGTGGCAGGTCCACGTCGATGAACGACTTGACGCCGCGCCAGGTGTCGAGCCCGACCTTCACGTAGATGGCGGGCGCATCCTTGACGTTGTCGCGGGCGGCCTGGATGAACCGCGGCACCTGGCGGAGCTTCGAGAGCACGCGCCGCGCACGCTCTTCCTCGGGCGCGTAGGCGAAGATGGCCTGCGTGGCGAGGCTCGACGCCAGCACTTCCCCGTACATGTGCGGGCTCCGCTCCCAGGTGCGGACCTCTTCGAGGTCGTGCGTCCGGGCGCGGAGGTTGGCGCCGACGATGGCGTGGTCTACCTGCTCCTGAAGGGGCAGCCCGTCCACGGGGATCGCGTCGAGACGGCGCGTGAACCCGGCGAGCGACCCGAGGTGGCGGTCGATGGCCGCGCGGCTGAAGTCCTCGAGCAGGTCATCGTGCAGGTGCACACCGTCGAGCGTGGCGTGGGTGGGACACGTCTCGTACAGGTAGGCCAGATAGTCGTCGACGAAATGACTGAGCGGTTCCGCGGCGTGCATGCGAGGTACTGGCGGCCGTGTGGGGGAAGCGGCCATCTCCCAAGGTTACAATAAAATATGGCCGGGACGTTGTTCGTCGTCGCGACGCCGATCGGCCACCTCGACGACATGTCGCCCCGGGCCCTCCGCGTCCTGCGGGAGGCCGCCCTGGTGGCGGCGGAAGACACCCGGCGCACGGGGAACCTGCTCCGCCACTTCGGCATCACCAACCGGATCCTGAGCCTGTACCAGCACAACGAGCGGTCGCGCTCCGCCGAGATCGTCGGGCGGCTGGAACGGGGGGAATCTGTGGCCCTGGTGTCCGATGCCGGGACGCCCGGCATCTCGGATCCCGGGGCCGAGCTGGTGCGCCTGGCTCGCGAGCGCCACATCCGCGTGGAGCCGGTCCCCGGGCCGAGCGCAGTGGCCGCGGCCGTCTCCGTCGCTGGTCTCGAGGATCCCGCGTTCGGCTTCCTGGGGTTTCCACCAGTTAGGTCTAAAGACAGAAAAGCGTGGTTCGAGAGGCTGGAGCGGGTCCGATCGGAACTTGCGGTGGTCTTCTTCGAGTCGCCCCATCGCATTCAGCGCACGCTCTCAGAGCTCGATGTTTTTGTTAAACAACCAATAACAGTCCTTCGGGAACTGACGAAGCTTCACGAGGAGGCTCTCGTCGGGCCTCCCGGCGACGTGCTCGAGCGCCTCACGACGATCCAGGGAGAGTTCACGGTCGTGATCCCGCCGCGACCCGCACCCGTGGATACAGACATCGCGGTCGATCCGACCACACTGCGGCATGAAATTGGTCAATTGATAGAGAACGGCGTGTCCTCCCGCCGGGAGGCCGCCCGCCAGGTCGGGCTTAAATTTGGGTTATCGACCAAATTCGTGTACGAACACACCAAGGACTAAGGCCCCGCATCACCGTGTCCGAGAACCCAACCGTGAGTGACGTCCACATCGTGATTCTGGCTGCCGGAAAGGGCACCCGGATGCGATCCGCGACGCCCAAGGTCCTCCATCGGCTCTGCGGCCTGCCCATGATCGACTTCACCCTGCGGGCCGCAGCCACCCTGAACCCGGCCTCGGTCACCGCCGTCGTCGGTCACCAGGCCGAGGCCGTCCGGGCCCACCTCGACGCCAGGGGCGGCGTCCAGACGGTGCTCCAGGAGCCGCAGCTCGGCACGGGACACGCGCTGCTCCAGACCGAGCCCGTCCTCGCCGGCCGGGACGGCGTGGTCGTGCTGCTCTCGGGCGACGTGCCGCTGCTGACGGCCACCACGCTCCGGCACCTCGTGGACACACACCGGAACGCCAACGCCGCCGCCACGGCCGTCACCGCCGTCGTGGATCGGCCCTACGGGTACGGGCGGATCGTCCGGCGCAGCGGCAGCATCGCCCGCATCGTCGAGGAACGGGACGCCTCGCCGGCCGAGCGGGAGATCAAGGAGATCAACGCCGGCATCTACGCCTTCGACCTGGCGCCCCTCTTCGAGGCGCTGCGCGAGATCGGCGCCGCCAATGCCCAGGGCGAGTACTATCTGCCCGATCTGGTGGGCATCTACCGGCGGCGGCGCCGCCCGGTGGCGACGTGGACCGTCCCCAGCGCCGGAGAGATCCGCGGCATCAACAGCCGGAGCGAGCTGGCAGAGGTAACCCGGATGGTGCGACAGCAGAAGAACGAGGAACTGATGGCCGCCGGCGTCACGCTGATCGACCCTGCGACGACCTATGTCGACGTGGACGTCGAGGTCGGGGCCGACACCGTCCTGCACCCGGGCGTCCACCTGGAAGGGTCCACCCGCATCGGTGCGGCCTGCGAGATCCACCAGGGGACGCGCATCGTCAACTCGACGCTCGGCGACCGCGTGACCGTGCTGGACCACACCCTGATTCTCGACGCCACGGTCGGAGACGGCTGCAGCGTCGGCCCGTTCGCCCATCTGCGTCCGGGCTCGGCACTCGGCGAGGGCGCCCGCGTCGGCAACTTCGTCGAGCTGAAGAAGACCGCGCTCGGCGCCGGCGCCAAGGCCAACCACCTCGCCTACCTGGGCGACGCCACCATCGGCGACGGCGCCAACATCGGCGCCGGCACCATCACCTGCAACTATGATGGGGTGTCGAAGCACGAGACCCGAATCGGCAAGGGTGCCTTCGTGGGCAGCAATTCCACGCTCGTGGCCCCGGTCACCATCGGCGACGACGCCTACGTTGCGGCGGGTTCAGCCGTGACCTCCGACGCGCCAGCCGGCTCGCTGGCCATCGCCAGGGCGCGCCAGGAGAACAAGGAAGGCTGGGTCGCCCGCCGCAAGGCGGAGAGGGGATCGAAGTAGCGTCGGTATGTGCGGCATCATCGGATATGTCGGCCCCAAGCCGATCGTCCCCGTCATCCTCGACGGGCTCCGTCGGCTCGAGTATCGCGGGTACGACTCGGCGGGCATTGCGGTAGTCAACGGGAGCTCGCTCGAGATCCGTCGCAGCGCCGGCAAGCTGGCCAACCTCGAGCAGGTCGTCGCGCAGCAGCCGATCTCGGGTGAGTACGGGCTGGGGCACACGCGCTGGGCCACGCACGGCCGGCCGACCGAGGAGAACGCCCATCCCCACCGCGATGGCACCGGCCGCATCGTGGTCGTCCACAACGGCATTATCGAGAACTACCTCGAGCTGAAGCGGGCGCTGACGGCCAAGGGCCACCGCTTCGTCTCCGAGACCGACACCGAGGTCGTCGCCCATCTCGTCCAGGACGAGTGGGGCGAGGGCGGCCTCGAGGGCGCCGTCACCCGTGCCATGGCGCGGATGCGCGGCCTCTTCGCGCTGGTGCTCCTGTCCGCGGACGATCCCGACAAGCTCGTCGCCGTCCGGAACGGCCCGCCGATCGTCGTCGGCCTGGGCGACGGTGAGTTCTTCGTCGCCTCCGACGTTCCTGCGATCCTCGCCCACACCCGCAACGTGGTGTTCATGGACGACAGCGAGATGGCGGTCGTCACGCGAACGGGCGTCTCGTTCCGCACGCTGGACGGCACCGAGCGGACGCACGAACCGACGCGTGTCACCTGGGATCCCGTCATGGCCGAGAAGGCGGGGTTCAAGCACTTCATGCTGAAGGAGATCGTCGAGCAGCCCAACGCGCTGCGCGAGACGATCCTCGGCCGCGTGTCGCTCGACTCGGGCCAGGTCTTCCTCAACGAGATCGGCATCGACGACGCCGCGCTCGCCGGCATCGACAAGGTCACGATGCTCGCCTGCGGCACGTCGTGGCACGCGGCGCTCGTCGGCAAGTTCATGATCGAGGAGCTGGCGCGCATCCCGGTCGAGGTGGACTACGGCTCCGAGTTCCGGTACCGCAATCCGATCATCACGGGGAGCTCGCTGGCCGTCGCCATCACGCAGTCGGGCGAAACCGCCGATACGCTCGCCGCGCTGCGCGAGGCGAAGTCGAAGGGCGCCCGCAGCCTCGCCATCTGCAACGTGGTCGGCAGCATGGCCACGCGCGAGGCCGAGGGCACGATCTATACGCACGCCGGCCCCGAGATCGGCGTCGCCTCGACCAAGGCGTTCACGACACAACTGGTGGCCCTCTACCTCCTGGCGCTCAAGCTGGCCGAGGTGCGCGGAACGCTGACCGATGCCGACCGGCGCACGGCCGTGGAAGCGTTGATGCAGCTCCACCAGGTGATTCAGCAGACGCTCGAGCGCTCGGACGTCATGGAAGAGGTGGCCGCCCGCTTCTACAACCGATCCGATTTCCTGTACCTCGGGCGCGGGGTCAACTACCCCATCGCGCTGGAAGGCGCGCTGAAGCTGAAGGAGATCTCCTACATCCACGCCGAGGGCTACCCGGCCGGGGAGATGAAGCACGGACCCATCGCCCTCATCGACGAAGCGATGCCGGTGGTGGCGCTCGCGCCGTCGGATGCCGTGTTCGAGAAGATGCTCGGCAACATCCAGGAAGCCAAGGCCCGCGGCGGCTCGGTCATCGCGGTCGCCACCGACGGCGAGGACACGCTGAAGGACCTCCTCGATCCCGCGCACGACTCCCTCATTCACATCCCCGCGACCACGACGCTGCTCACGCCGATCGCGCTGACCATTCCGCTGCAGCTGCTGGCGTACCACATCGCGGTACGCAGGGGCTGCGACGTCGATCAGCCGAGGAACCTCGCCAAGAGCGTCACTGTAGAATAGGAGGGTTGGACCTCTTCTCCTCCCTCAATCCAGAACAGCAGGACGCGGTCCGACACGCCGAAGGCCCGCTGCTGATCCTGGCCGGTGCGGGCTCGGGCAAGACCCGCGTGATCGCGCATCGCATCGCGCACCTGGTCTCCTCACGCCTGGCGGCGCCCGAGGAAGTCGTCGCCGTCACCTTCACCAACAAGGCCGCCGCGGAGATGCGCGAGCGCGTCGAGGCGCTGCTCGACATCGACTGCCGCGCGATGTGGATCTCGACCTTCCACGCCATGTGCGCGCGGCTCCTGCGCCGCGAGGCCCCCCACATCGGGCTGAGCCGCGACTTCACGATCTACGACTCGGCCGACCAGCAGTCCGTCGTCAAGCAGCTCATCAAGCAGTACGGGCTCGATGACTCGACCTATCAGCCGAGGATGGTGCTCGGCCGGATCAGCCACGCGAAGAACCGGATGGAGGGCCCCGAAAGCTTCGAGGCCACCTGGAACCCGCGCGATCGCGAGATCGGACGCCTGTTCAAGGGCTACACGGCCGCGCTGACCGAGGCCTCTGCGCTCGACTTCGACGACCTGCTCCTGAAGACGGTGCAGCTCTTCGAGCGGACGCCCGCCCTGCGCGAACGCTACGCCCGGCGGTTCCGGTTCGTGATGGTGGACGAGTACCAGGACACCAACCGGCCCCAGTACCTGCTCATCACCCAGCTGGCCGGCGGCCATCGGAACCTGTGCGTGGTCGGAGACCCCGACCAGTCCATCTACAAGTGGCGGGGCGCCGACCTGCGCAACATCATGGACTTCGAGCAGGACTTCCCCGAGGCCGTCGTCGTGCGCCTCGAGCGGAACTATCGCTCCACGCAGGTGATCCTCGACGCGGCCTCCGCCGTCATCTCGCACAACCGCAATCGGAAGGAGAAGGCGCTCTGGACCGACCGCAAGGGCGGGGCCAGGATCACCTGCTTCCGCGGGAGCGACGAGCTCGAGGAGGCCGAGTTCATCACGCGGGTGGCGCGCGAAGCCATGCGCGAGGACGCGTCATCGGTCATGGCCGTCCTCTACCGGACCAACTCCCAGTCGCGTGCGGTCGAGGACGCGCTGCGCGTGGTCGGTATCCCGTACCTCGTGCTGGGGGGCGTGGGTTTCTACGAGCGCAAGGAGATCAAGGACGCCCTCGGCTACCTGAAGGTCATCCTCAACCCACACGACGACGTGGCACTGCGGCGCATCATCAACACGCCCGCACGCGGCATCAGCAAGGCCGTCCTCGACGCGCTCGACGGCGTGGACACCGGCGAGGCGGACCCCGACCTGCCTCCGCTGCTCGCCGGCCTGCAACCGACCGTCGCCTCCAACTCCCTCTGGTCGAAGCTGGTGACGGCCGTCGATCGGCGGCTGCTGAACACGCGGCAGGTGGCCTCGCTCGCCGCGTTCAGGGACATGGTGACGGCGCTGGGCGAGGTCGCACGGCGGGACACCGTGTCCATCACGCTCGGCAAGGCACTCGATGCCAGCGGCTACATCCGCGACCTGCGCGAGGACCGCAGCGAGGAATCGGAAGCCCGCATCGAGAACCTGATGGAGCTGGTCTCGGCCGCCAAGGAGTACGAGATGCGCGAGGTGGAGCCGTCGCTCGGCGGCTTCGTGGATCGGTTGTCGCTGCTCTCGGATGTGGACCGCGAGCAGGGCACGCGTGACGCACGCGTGCTGCTCATGACCCTCCATTCGGCCAAGGGCCTCGAGTTTCCGGTGGTCGTGCTGGCGGGCCTGGAAGAGGGTCTCTTCCCGCACTCGCGGTCCCGCGAGGACGAGGCGGAGCTCGAGGAGGAGCGGCGCCTCTGTTATGTCGGCATCACGCGGGCGCGCCAGCGGCTCGTCCTGACGAGCGCCGCGCGCCGCCGCGTGTTCGGCGAGTACCAGATGACGGAGCCCTCACGCTTCATCGACGAGATTCCGCCGGACCTGATCGAGCACCAGATGTCGTACGCGTCGCCCGCCCGCCCGCAGCGGAGTGGCGGCGGATGGGAGTATCGGGCGAATCCCTACGGCCGGTTCCCGCGCCGCCAGGACCGCGTACGCGAGGCGCCGACACCAGCCTACGCCTACGAGGACGAGGACCAGAGCAGCGCCAGTGGCCTTCGTCCGGGTCTGCGCGTGCGGCACGGACAGTTCGGCGTGGGCACCGTCGTGAGCGTCGAAGAGCTGGACGACGACCAGAAGCTGGTGGTGCGCTTCTCGAGCGTGGGACAGAAGACGCTGCGCGCCAAGTACGCCAAGCTCGAGCGGGCGTGAGGGGGGCTTAGGACGTGGGGCGTGGGGCTTGGGGGCTTGGGGCTTGGGACCTGGAACCCGGGCCCTTTCTTGCCTTTTGCCTTGTGCCTTTTGCCTTGTCCCTTCTGCCTTGTCCCTTCCCGTTTTACCTTTTGCCTTTTGCCTTGTGCCTTCTGCCTTGTGCCTTCTGCCCTCTTCCGCCTACGGCAGCCCGTCGATGCTGGTGATGATCCAGCGGCCCTCGCGGGGCTCGGCGCCCTGCGATCCCTGGAACTTGGTCAGCGTCACGACGAGGTCGCGCTCCGAGCTCTCGCCGGTGGCGCTCTGGAAGTCGGCCTTGATGTTCACCTGCTTGGTGATCACCTCGCCCTCGAACTTGCGGGCGTCGAACACGCTGACCGGGCTGGCTGGAGTGAGGCTTCGGCCGGGCTCGAGGCCTCGAGCAGTGAGCGGCTCGCGTCCGAGACGGCCTTCACGTAGGTGGCCGTGTCCTCCGCCACTTGTCCCACACGGGCTTGATCTCCGACTGCTCCGTGGTCAGCTTCGCGTTGGGGTCGCGCTCGAGCTTGAGGATCTCTTCGATCGTGGAGAGGTTCGCGTCCGAGTAGGCCTTCTTGTCCTGCTGGAACTTCCGCTCGGCTTCGATCGCCTGGCGTTCGGCATCGATGAGCGTGGAGAAATCGCTCTGGTGCGTTGCTCCGGGCTCACCGAGACGATCTCGAAGTCCTGCACCGAGCCCTGCGACCGCGGATCGAGCGTCACCGTGGACATGAGGGCGGCAGTCGTGTTGTCGCGCGACCGGGCCGCACGGAAATGCTGGTTGAGAGCTGCTGCTCGGGCGGGCGTGAGCGCGCCACCTCGAACAGGGCTATCGAAGCCAGAACCGGGGCCATCCGCCGTGCACTCGGTCGGTTGAACGTCGTCATCCTGCCTCCCTGTGCGCGCGTCGGCGCGTCCTACGAAGGTTCGTCGGTTCCGGGTTCGACCGGCGGCTCCTCCACGGCGTCCGCGGCGCCGTCCTCCTCGGTCTTCGGGACGAGCGCGACCGACACTACCCGGTCCTCGCCTTCCAGGTCCATCAGCCGGACACCCTGCGTGGCGCGCCCTGCGGTCCGGATGTCGCTGGCGGGTGTCCGCAGGATCTTGCCCTGCTCGGTGATCACCAGCAGCTCGTCTTCGGGATGGACCTGCGCGATGTTCACGACGCGGCCGTTCTTGTCGGTGATCTCGACGTTCTTGATCCCCATGCCGCCGCGGTTGGTCACCCGGTACTCGTCCAGGTCGGTCTGCTTGGCGTAGCCGCGCTCGGTCACGGTGAGGAGCGAGCCGCCGGGCTTGGCCACCTGCATGGCCACCACCTGGTCGTCGTCGCGCAGCTGAATGCCGCGCACGCCGTAGGCGGTGCGGCCCATGGGCCGGACGTCCTGTTCGGGGAACCGGATGGCCTTCCCATCGCGGGTCCCGATGAAGATCTCGCTCGCGCCGTCGGACAACTGCACGGCCATCACGGCGTCGCCCTCGTCCACGCCAATGGCGATGATGCCTCCCGCACGCGGGTTGCTGAATGCCGAGAGCTCCGTCTTCTTGATGGTGCCGCGCCTGGTGCCCATGACGATGAAGCGCTGGTCGTCGAACTCCCGGACGGCCAGCATGTCGGCGATCTTCTCGCCGGCCTCCATCTGCACCAGATTGGCGATGGACTTGCCGCGTCCGTCGGCGCCGACATCCGGAATCTCGTGGACCTTCAGCCAGTACGCCCGGCCGCGGTCGGAGAACACCATCAGGAACGAGTGGGTGGACGCCACGAAGAGGTGGTTGACGACGTCCTCCTCGCGCGTGCGCATGCCGATCCGGCCCTTGCCGCCGCGGCGCTGCGCGCGGTAGGTGGCAATCGGAGTGCGCTTGATGTAGCCCGTATCGGTGACCGTGACGGCGACGTCCTCGTCGGCGATCAGATCCTCGATGCTGAACTCGCCTTCCGCGTCGATGATCTCGGTGCGCCGCGGGTCCGCGAACCGGTCGCGTACGGCGACGAGCTCGTCGACGACGATCTTGAGCAGCAGGTGCTGGTTGGCGAGGATGGCGCGGAGCCGCTCGATGACCAGCATCAGCTCGGCCAGCTCGTCGAGGATCTTCTGGCGCTCCAGGCCGGTCAGGCGCTGGAGCTGCATGTCGAGGATGGCCTGCGCCTGGATCTCGCTCAGGCCGAACTGGGTGACGAGGCCGACCCTCGCCTCGGCCGGGTTCCGCGACCCGCGGATGAGCGCGATGACGGCGTCGAGGTGATCGAGCGCGATGCGCAGGCCCTCGAGGATGTGCGCCCGCGCCTCGGCCTTGCGCAGCTCGAACTCGGTGCGGCGCCGCACCACCTCGCGCCGGAACTCGACGAAGTACTCGATGATCTCGAGCAGGTTCAGCACGCGCGGCCGGCCGCCCACGATGGCGAGCATGATGATGCCGAAGGTCTGCTGCAGCTGCGTGTACTTGTAGAGGTTGTTGAGGACGACCTCGCCCACCTCGCCGCGCTTCAGCTCGATGACCACCCGCAGGCCGTCGCGATCCGACTCGTCCCGGATGTCCGAGATCCCCTCGAGCGTCTTCTCGCGCACGAGGTCGGCCATCCGCTCCAGCAGGTTCTTCTTGTTGACCTGGAAGGGAATCTCCGAAATGACGATCTGGTTCCGATCGCCTTTCTTCGTCGTCTCGATCTCCGCGCGGGCGCGCACCTGGATGCCGCCGCGCCCGGTGACGTAGGCCTCCTGGATGCCCCGCCGCCCGACGATCAGGCCGCCGGTCGGAAAGTCCGGTCCGGGAACCAGCCGAAGCACTTCCTTGAGCTTCTGCTCGCGCGTGAGCCGGGGCGCGTCGGCCGGCGCCATGTGGACCTGCTCGATGGTCCAGATGACCGCGTCGATGATCTCCCGCATGTTGTGCGGCGGGATGTTGGTGGCCATGCCCACGGCAATGCCGGTGGAGCCGTTGACCAGCAGGTTCGGGAACGCGGTCGGGAGGACGAGGGGTTCCTCGGCGGTCTCGTCGAAGTTGGGGACGTAGTCGACGGTGTCCTTGTCGAGGTCCTCCATCATCGCCTCGGCCAGCGCTTCGAGGCGGGCCTCGGTGTAGCGGTAGGCCGCGGGCGGGTCGCCGTCGACGGACCCGAAGTTGCCCTGGCCGTCCACCAGCGTCTGGCGCATGTTGAAATCCTGCGCCAGGCGGACGAGGGTGTCGTAGGCGGGTGCGTCGCCGTGCGGGTGGTAGTTGCCGATGACCTCGCCGACGATCTTCGCGCACTTGCGGTAGGCGCGGTTGCTGGCCAGGCCCATCTGGCGCATGGCGAACAGCACCCGCCGGTGGGCGGGCTTGAGGCCGTCCCGGACGTCGGGCAGGGCTCGACCGATGATCACGCTCATCGCGTAATCGAGGTACGAGCGCTTCATCTCGTCTTCGATATTGACGGGAATTCTGGTGTCGGATCCGTTCATCGCTTAGATGTCGAGGTTGCGCACGTCGAGCGCGTTGTCCTCGATAAACTTCCGACGAGGCTCGACCTGGTCGCCCATCAGGGTCGTGAACATCTGGTCGGCCTCGGTGTGGTCCTCGGCCTTCACCTGGAGCAGCGTCCGGGTGTCCGGGTTCATCGTGGTGGCCCAGAGCGTCTCGGGATTCATCTCGCCGAGGCCCTTGTACCGGTTGATGGCCACGCCCTTGCGGCCGAGGGCCAGGAAATGTTCCACCATGTCGTCGAGCGTGGCCACGGCCACGGGGCCGCCCCGCACCGGTGGCGCCGCGGGCGCCGGAACCGCGTCAGCGGACGCAGCCGTGCCCGCATCGGCGTCGCCGGCCTCCTCGGCCGGTTCCTCCTCGGGCGGCGGGCCCGATGACAGCATCCGGATCTCCCCGGCGCCGGCACGGAAGGCCTTCACGACGTCCTTGATCTCCGCATAGCTCGCCATGAGCGTGCGGTACTCGCCGGACAGCACGAACTCGAGGCCGGTGACCATCACACGAGGGTAGCCGGTCGAGCGATCGTCGATCCGCAGCGCGTAGATGTTGTGCTCCTCGTCCCGCAGCACCGTGACGTCGCGCACCGGCGTCGTCAGCTGCGCCGCAAGGCTGGCCACCGGTTCCTGGGACTCGAAGAACGAGCGGTCGCGGACGTCGCGGTCCAGCAGGGCTTCCACCACGTCGCGATCGTGCCCGCGGCGGCGGACCACCTGGAGCACCTTCTGGTAACCGATGATGCCGTGAAGCGCCTTCTCGAGTGCGAGGCCGAAAATCTCGCTGCCGTCGGCCAGGCGGACCGCGCGGGACTCCACCGCGCGGTGCACCAGGAAGTTCTCCAGCGCGCGCTCGTCCTTGATGTAGGTCTCGACGCGGCCGCGCTTGGCCCGGAAGAGCGGGGGCTGCGCGATGTAGATGTGCCCGCGCTCGACCAGCAGCGGCATCTGCCGGTAGAAGAACGTCAGCAGCAGCGTCCGGATGTGCGAACCGTCGACGTCGGCGTCGGTCATGATGATGATGCGGTGGTACCGCAGCCGGTCGATGTCGAAGTCCTCGGTGCCGATGCCGCAGCCGAGCGCGGCGATCATGGTCGTGATCTCGTCCGAGCTCAGCATGCGATCGAGGCGCGCGCGCTCGACGTTCAGGATCTTGCCCTTGATGGGGAGGATGGCCTGGAAGCGGCGATCGCGGCCCTGCTTGGCCGACCCGCCTGCGGACTCGCCCTCGACGATGTAGATCTCGGACTGGGCGGGGTCGCGCTCCTGGCAGTCCGCCAGCTTGCCCGGCAGCGAGCTGCCGTCGAGCGCACCCTTGCGCCGCACCAGGTCGCGGGCCTTGCGCGCCGCTTCGCGTGCCCGTGCGGCGTCGGCGGCCTTGGACACCACGCGCTTCGCAACGGCCGGATTCTCCTCGAGGAACGCGCCGAGCCGATCGTTGACGATGGCCTCGACGATGCCCTTGACCTCGGTGTTGCCCAGCTTGGTCTTGGTCTGTCCCTCGAATTGCGGACGCGGGATCTTGACGCTGATGACGGCCGTCATCCCCTCGCGGATGTCGTCGCCGCTGATGGTCGCGTCCTTGAGGTCCTTGGTCAGGTTGTTGCGCGACGCGTAGACGTTGATGGTGCGCGTCAGCGCGGCGCGGAACCCCGACAGGTGCGTGCCGCCCTCGTGCGTGTTGATGTTGTTGGCGAACGAGAACTCCTGCGGGTTGTACCCGTCGTTCCACTGCAGGGCGATCTCGGCGTCGATGCCCTCGCGGTCGCCCCGCATGTAGATGGCCTTCTCGTTGACGATGCCCTTGTTCTTGTTCAGGTGCTCCACGAACGAGACGATGCCGCCCTCGTAGTGGAACCGGTGCCCCTTGCCGTCCCGCTCGTCGTCGAGCGTGATGATGAGGCCCGCGTTGAGGAACGCCAGCTCGCGCAGGCGCTGGGCCAGGATGTCGAAGCTGAACTCGGTGGTCTCGAAGATCTGATCGTCGGGCTTGAACGTGATCTTCGTCCCGCGCTTCTTCGTGGTGCCCGTGATCGTGAGGTCGCCCTGGGGCGCGCCGCGTTCGTAGGTCTGCTGGTAGACGTTCTCGCTGCGCCAGATCTCCAGTTCGAGACGCTCCGACAGCGCGTTGACGACCGAGGACCCCACGCCGTGCAGGCCGCCCGACACCTTGTAGCTCTTGTTGTCGAACTTGCCGCCGGCGTGCAGCACGGTCAGCACGACCTCGGCCGCCGGCCGGCCGCTCTCGTGCATGTCGACGGGGATGCCGCGGCCGTTGTCGACGACGGTCACGGACCGATCGAGATGCAGCGTGACGTTGATCTCGGTGCAGTAGCCGGCGAGCGCCTCGTCGATCGAGTTGTCGACGATCTCGTAGACCAGGTGATGGAGCCCGGCCGGCCCCGTCGACCCGATGTACATGGCCGGCCGCTTCCGGACGGCCTCGAGCCCCTCGAGGACCTTGATGCTCTCGGCGCCGTAATCCTGGTTGGCTCCCTCGGGGAGCATGTCTTCCGTGTCTGACACTCGTGTTCTTTCGCTCAGAGGCGCATCGGCATGATGACGTAGGTGTAGTCGTACCCGTCGGCGCCGACCGGCTTCATCACCGCCTGGCTGACGTCGTCCTTGAGGTGCAGCGACACGACGTCGGTTTCGACGGCGTTGAGGAAGTCCAGGACGTACTGCGCGTTGAAGCAGATGGTGATGTCCGGGCCGTCGTACTCGATCTCGATCGGCTCGCGCGCTTCCCCGAACTCGGGGCTGCTGGAGGTGACCTCGGCCTTGCCCTTCTCCACCGCGAACTTGACCGCACGCGACCGCTCGTTGGAGAGCAGCGCCACGCGGCGCACGGCGCTCGTCAGGCGATCCCGCTCGAACTCCAGGTGCTTGTCGTTGTTCCGCGGCACCACCTTCTCGTAGGCCGGAAACTGCCCGTCGATCATCCGCGAGATGAGGACACGCGACCCGATCTGGAAGTACAGGTGATTCTCCCCGCGCTCGTACTGGACGTCCCCGCCCCCGTCGGCGAGCAGCCGCCCCAGTTCGGCCAGGGCCTTGCGCGGCAGGATGGCCTTCACTTCGTCGCCCCCTGCGTCGCCCTCCTGGTTGACGTGCACGAGCGCCAGGCGATGGCCGTCCGTGGCCACGAACGTCATCTGATCGGGCTTCAGGACGAAGAGCGCGCCATTCAGGTAGTAGCGCGTGTCCTCCCCCGTGATGGCGAACTGGGTCTTGCCGATCATCTGCGCAAGCGACGCCCCCTTGATCGTGGACGTCGATGCCCCGGGCGGTTCGCTGACGGTCGGAAAGTCCTCCCGCGGCAGCGTCGGCATGCGCGAGGTGAACTGACCGCCCGAAATCTTGACGCCGGTGCCGGTCTTCTCCGTGGCGATGGTGACGTCGCCGTCGGGAAGGGCGCGCACCACTTCGTAGAGCTTCTTGGCCGGCAGCGTGACCGCGCCATGCCGGTTCACCGCCGCCTCGGCGCGGCTCCGGAGCGTCACTTCCAGGTCCGTGGCGAGCAGCGTCATTTCATTGCCGGTCGCTTCGATCAGGACGTTCGCCAGAATGGGAATCGTGTTCTTGCGCTCGACGATCTGCTGGAAGAACTGCAGTTCACGCACAAGATCCGCTTTGCGAGCGACCAGTTCCATGTGCTGCTTAACCTCTGGGGAAGAGAGACAAGGCGAAGATAAGAAAGTATACAGGAAAGAGGTGTCGAGAACGAAAGTTGGTCTACCGACAACCCCTTACAAGTCAGCAATTTAGCCTGTGAGTTTTTCTGTGATCCGCATGTGCACGCACGGTGCGGTCGCGTGGGGGCTTTCGCCCCATGCACAGGCGTCCACAGCCGGCCACCCGGCGCGCTGTGGAACTACTTGAACGACTCGAGGAAGTTGCCCACCAGGCTGTTGAACTCCGCGCTCCCCTTGCGCAGTTCTTCCACCTTCTTGATGGAGTGGATGACGGTGGAGTGGTGCTTGCCCCCGAAACTGCGCCCGATCTCGGGCAGCGACGCGTGCGTCAGCATCTTGCAGAGGTACATCGCAATCTGCCGCGGCATCGCCACCGACTTCGAGTTGTTCCGCGACTTCAGGTCGTGGAGCTTCAACTGGTAGTAGTCGGCGACGAACTTCTGGATCTGCTCGATCGTGACCGCACGCTCGTCGTGGTCGATCACGTTGCGCAGGACGTCCTGTGCGAGCTCGATCGTGAGCGGACGGCCGGTGAGCGAGGCGAATGCCAGGAGCCGGATGAGCGAGCCTTCGAGCTCGCGGATGTTCGACTTGATGCGGCTCGCGATGTACATGGCCACGGCATCGGGCAGCGGCACCGCCTCGGTCTCGGCCTTCTTCTTCAGGATGGCGGCCTTGGTCTCGATGTCGGGCGGCTGGATGTCGGCGATGAGGCCCCATTCGAATCGCGAGCGCAGCCGCTCCTCGAGCGCCGGAATCTCGTGCGGGGGCCGGTCGCTGCTGATGACGATCTGCTTCTGCGCGTCGTGCAGCGCGTTGAAGGTGTGGAAGAACTCGGTCTGCGTGCCTTCCTTGCCGCTGACGAACTGGATGTCGTCCACCAGCAGCACGTCGACGCTGCGGTAGCGCGAACGGACCTCCAGCACGCGATCGAACCGCACGGCGTTGATCATCTCGTTCATGAAGCGTTCCGACGAGATGTAGGTGAGCGTCAGGCCGGGATTGTGCTGGACCACGTAGTGGCCGACCGCGTGCATCAGGTGTGTCTTCCCCAGGCCCACGCCGCCGTAGATGAACAGCGGGTTGTAGGAGCGGGACGGGGCCTCGGCCACCGCCCGGCACGCCGCGTGCGCGAACTGGTTCGACGGACCGACGATGAAGGTGTCGAAGGTGTAGCGGGGGTTCAGTCCGCCCGGGAGGGGCGCGGCGGGCGCTGCCGGGGCAGGCGGCTCGGCCGTGGCGTCCCGGGACGTGGGCATCTCGGGCGGCTGGGGGCGCACCCCATCGGTGACCCGTGCGGGCGCGGCATCGGGGGCTGGCGCGGACCCGACCTCGAAGACGAGCTGCGTCTGGCTGCGGCCGACCTCGGTCAGTGCCTCGGCGATGACGACCGAGTAGTGCCGGGGCAGCCACTCGACGAACAAGGGGGCAGGCACCCGGATGACGAGGGACCGGCCATGGTCCGCCTTGAGCGCCGTGGGCTTGAACCAGGTCGAGAAGCTGTGCTGGCCGACCTTGCCCTCGATGAGCGTGAGTATCTGGTCCCAGATGGTCGTGGCGGACATGGCAGTGGCGGGTGGGCCCGTTCCGGCAAAAACTCGGCCAAATCTGAGACTTCTGGCGGCGCTGGCGGTGATCCCGGGCCTTTTTCCACAAGTTTTTCCACAGGTGTGGAAAACTCGGACAGGCTCGGGGTTCACCACTTTAGCACGGTGCTCATCCCCCTTTACAGAGGCTAAGCCGGGCGCGTACAATCGGAGGTTCGTTCCGAGGAGAACATGGCACGATCCAAGAAGGGTAAGCGTACGTATCAGCCGAATAACCGCCGCCGGGCCAAAACCCACGGGTTTCTGGTCAGGATGGCCACGAAGGATGGTCGCCAGGTTCTCAAGCGCCGGCGGGCCAAGGGCCGGAAGCGCCTGACGGTGTCGGACGAGCGCTGACATGCCCCGCTTTCGCGCGGACGAGCACATCCGGACGCGTGAAGACTTCGAGCGGACCTACCAGACCGGGCGCAAGATCCCGGGCCGCCTGATGCTCATGTTCATCGGGGACAACGGCCTGGACCGTGCCCGGCTTGGGATTGCGGCAACCCGGAAGATCGGTGGGGCCGTCATCCGCAACCGGGCCAAGCGGCTCGCCCGCGAGCTGTTTCGTCATCACACGCCCACCGGCGGCCTCGATGTGGTCATCGTTCCGCGCCGGGAGATGCTCGATGCGCCCTATGACACCCTCGAGGCCGAGTTCCGCGCGCTCCTCGACCGCCGACACGAGCGCCGCCGAGCCCGGGGTGTCACTGCCGGCCCGGCTCGGCCTCGCGTGCATCCGGGCGTATAAAGTGGTTTTTTCTCCGTGGTTTACGGGTAGCTGCCGCTTCGTCCCCGGGTGCGCCGACTATACGGCCGAAGCCATCGCCCGCTACGGGCTCGCACGCGGCGGATGGCTCGGCCTCCGCCGCCTGTCCCGATGCCACCCGCTGGGAGGCCACGGCTACGACCCCGTGCCCCAGCGGTCCCCACGCTAGGCCGCCTGCACGAGTCCCTCTTCGTCAATGGAACGCCGCGTCCTTCTCGCCATTTCGCTCTCGTTTCTGGTTCTCTTCGTCTACCAGACCTACTTCACGCCGCCGCCACCCCCGCCGGTGGACCCCTCGGCCACTCCCGCCGCGTCGCCGGCGCCGGCTCCGTCCGGTCCCACCGGCTCGGCACCGCCCACGGCTGCCGGGACCCCAGCCCCGGGTGCGGGCTCACCGGCGTCGTCCCCGACGGCTGCCGCCCCCCCTGCCAGCGGCGGTCAGACGGTGACCGTCGGTGAAGGCCAGGACCGCGACATCACGGTCGAGACCGAGACCGTCCGGGCGGTCTTCACCAATCGCGGCGCCCGGCTCAAGAGCTGGATCCTCAAGCGGTACCGGAATGAGGCCGGCGATGGGCCGCAGGACCTGGTGCCCGATCCGGCCAAGGTCAACGACGCTCTCCAGCCGTTCTCGCTGCGTTTCGACGACCCGGCGGACACCTCCCGGGTCAACGGCGCCCTGTTTCGCAGCCCGGCGCCGGCCCAGCTCGACGCCACCACCGCTGCCACGACACTGACCTTTGAGTGGCAGGACGCGGCGGGGCTCCGCGTCACCAAGGCCTTCACCCTCGAGCCGTCGGGCTACGAGGTCGCCGTCTCCGTGCATGCCGAGCGTGACGGCCAGGTGCTGAACCCGGGGATCGACTGGGGTCGGGTCTCGGCGACGACATCGCCAACGCACCGCCCAGCCAGTTCCTGCGCCCCAGCTACTCCACGCCCGCCCAGGCGCTGCTGCATCGCGACAACAAGGTCACCCGGTTCCCGGCCTCGGCGGCCGGCGCCGAAACCGGCCCCTTCCTGTACGCCGGCATCGACGACCACTACTTCGCCGCCATCGTGGTCAACCAGGCGGAGCCGCGGCCCACCTACACCTTCGAGCACACTTCGTTCGTGGTCCCCGCGAAGTCGGCCGAGGCCTCGCCCGGGCGCTATGCGGCATTTGGCGTCCGCTTCGAGCAGCCCCAGGAGCAGGTGCGGTTCTACTTCGGGCCCAAGGCCATCGACGACCTCCGGGCGCTCGACACCGAGTTCGTCCGGGTCATCAACTTCGGGATCTTCTCCTGGCTGGCGGTGCCGCTGCTCGGCGCGCTGAAGTGGGTGCACGCCTACGTCGGCAACTGGGGATGGGCCGTCGTCGGGCTCACCATCCTCATCAACCTGGCCATGTTCCCGCTCCGCCAGAAGTCGGTGAGCTCCATGCGCAAGATGCAGGAGATCCAGCCGCAGATGAAGGCGATCCAGGAGCGCTACGCCAAGTACAAGATCACCGACCCGCAGCGGCAGAAGATGAACGAGGAGGTGATGGCGCTCTACAAGGAGCGGGGCGTCAATCCGGCGAGCGGCTGCGTGCCGATGCTGCTGACCTTCCCCTTCCTGTTCGCCTTCTACGCGATGTTGTCGCAGGCCATCGAGATCCGTGGCGCCGACTTCTTCGGCTGGATCACCGACCTGTCGCGGCCCGATCCGCTCTACATCACCCCCGTCCTCATGGGCGCGACGATGTTCTGGCAGCAGCGGCTGACGCCGACCTCCGCCGACCCCGTGCAGCAGCGCGTGATGATGATCATGCCGATCATGTTCACGTTCATGTTCCTCTCCTACCCGAGCGGCCTCGTGGTCTACTGGACCATCAGCAACCTGTGGGCGATCGGGCAACAGTACCTGACCAACGCGGTGTCACCCCGTCCCGCCAAAGCCAAGAGCTGAGATCCGCCATGGCCACTACGTCCGAGATCGCCGACTTCGTCGAATCCGTTGCCGAGAAGATGGGCCTCCACCTGACGGCCTCCACCGAGGAGATGCCCGACGGCCTGCGCATCAACCTCGAAGGCGAGGACGGCAACCTGCTCATCAAGCGGCAGGGCGAGGCGCTGGCCGCGCTGCAGCACATCGTGGCGGCCATCTACCGGCACGAGAGCACCGAAGGCCGCCGCCTGGTGGTCGACTGCATGGGGTATCGCAAGGGGAAGGATGCCGAGCTGCGGCAGATGGCCCTCTTCCTCGGCGAGAAGGCCAAGTCCAGCGGCCTCGCGCAGGAGATCGGCCCGCTCAATCCCTACGAACGCCGCATCGTCCACCTGGCCGTCACCGAGCTCGAGGGCGTCTCGTCCGAGAGCATCGGCGACGCGTTCGAGAAGACCGTCATCATCGCGCCCCGCTGAGGCGCGCGGCACGGTGGGCGTGTGTTCTCGACGGCCGACACCATCGTGGCCATCGCCACGCCGCCCGGCCGCGGCGGTCTGGGCGTCGTCCGGCTGAGCGGGCCTGCCGCCCTCTCTACTGCGCTGGCGCTGGTGGGACGCGGCGAGCCGCTGGAACCACGGCGCGCCACCTTCGTGAGGCTGGTGCCACGCGGCCCGATCCTCGGAGACGAAGTCGTCGTCACGAGCTTTCCCGCGCCCGCGTCCTATACGGGCGAGGACGTCGTCGAGATCTCGGCGCATGGCAGCCCCGTCGTCCTGGCTGGGATCCTCCAGGGAGCCATCGCCGGCGGCGCGCGGCTGGCCGAGCCCGGTGAGTTCACCCTGCGCGCCTTTCTCCACGGCAAGAAGGATCTGGTCCAGGCCGAGGCCGTCGCGGACCTGATCGACGCCGTGACGCCGCTCCAGGCACGCGCGGCGTTCCATCAGCTCGAGGGGACGCTCACGGCGGACCTCGGCGCGATTGAGGGTGCGCTGTTCGATCTCGTGGCGCGGCTCGAGGCGTCGCTGGACTTTCCGGAGGAAGGGTTCCACTTCATCGAGCCTGCGGAGGTGTCGGCCGCGCTGGCCGGGCTGCGCGTGCGGGTGGAGCGCCTGCTGGAGGATGCGTCGCGAGGACGCATCGTGCGCGAGGGCGCGCTGGTCGCGCTCGCCGGTTCACCGAACGTCGGCAAGTCGAGCCTCTTCAATGCCCTGCTCCAGGCCAACCGCGCCATCGTCAGCGCCCGTTCCCGGGACCACGCGCGATCTGCTCACCGAGCGGATGGAACTGCACGGGCTGTCGCTCGCGCTGGTTGACACGGCGGGTCTGCGTGACACGGCCGACGAGGTGGAGCGCGAGGGCGTCGCGCGCGCGCGTGGTTCGGTCGATGCCGCGGACCTCGTCCTCGTCGTGCTCGATCGCTCGCGTCCGCTGAGCGACGAGGACGAGGCGGTGATGACGGCGACGGCCGGGCGACGACGGATCGTGGTCGTCAACAAGATGGACAGACCTGCCGCGTGGGAGGGCGATGGGTTGGGCCTCGAGGCCGGGCACGCGCCGGTGCTGGTGAGCGCGTTGTCGGGAGACGGACTCGGCGCGTTGGCGCGTCGCGTGGCGGACGCACTCGAGGACGCTGGCGGGCTGCGCGACACGCCGCGCGTGACCAACGTGCGCCACGCGCACCTGCTCGAGCGCGCTCGCGCGGGCCTGGTGCACGCGGAGGGCGCCCTCGCCGCGTCGGGCGGTACGCTGCCGGAGGAGTTCCTGCTGACGGACCTGCAGGACGTGGCGCACTGCCTGCAGGAAGTCACCGGTCGTCGCACCCGCGAGTCGCTGCTCGCCCACATCTTCGAGCGGTTCTGCATCGGCAAGTAGGGTCGTACGGCCACCGCCGTCCGTCCGCGCGGCCTGTGGTAGTGTCGAAAGGGCCAGCCGATACATCTCTTTAATACATCGATAAAATTCAGAACATGCCTGATTTCGATGTAATCGTGGTTGGCGCGGGTCATGCGGGCGTAGAGGCCGCGTGGGCGGCGGCTCGACTGGGTTGCCATGTCGGCTTGTGCACTCTCTCGACGGGCACGGTGGCGCACATGCCCTGTAACCCTGCCATCGGGGGCACCGCCAAGGGGCACCTCGTTCGTGAAATCGATGCCCTCGGCGGACTGATGGGACGCGCGATCGACGCGACCGGCATCCAGTTCAAGTTGCTCAACCGGAGCCGGGGTCCGGCGGTCTGGTCGCCCCGGGCTCAGGCTGATAAGCACCTGTATTCGCAATGGGTTGAGGCCGAGCTCACGCGTGCCATCGGAATCGAGTGGCTGGTGGGCCGCGCGGCATCCGTTCTCGCGGACGCAGGTGGTGTACGAGGCCTCCGCCTGGAGGACGGGCGTGAGCTGGGATGCCGAGCCCTGGTGATCACGACGGGTACCTTCCTGAACGGGCTCGTGCACGTCGGACCCGACCAACGGCCGGCAGGGCGCTTTGGTGAGCCGCCGTCAGTCGAGCTGGCCGAGTCTCTGCGTTCGACGGGATTCGAGATCGGGCGTCTCAAGACGGGGACGCCACCGCGGTTGGACCGTGCGTCCATCGACTTCGATGCAGGGGTCGCCCGTGGCGTGTTCCACGTGGAACATGGCGATGCCGACCCGGTCCCCTTCTCGTTCCAGACCCACGCGCGCCTCGAGAACCGCATTCCGTGCTGGTTGACGCACACCACGGCCGAGGTGCACCGCCTGGTTCGGGACAACATCGCGCTGTCCCCGTTGTTCAACGGCCAGATCTCGGGGATCGGTCCGCGTTACTGCCCCTCGCTCGAGGACAAGGTGATGCGGTTTCCCGACCGCGAGCGCCATCAGCTCTTTCTCGAGCCCGAGGGCGTCGATTCTCGGGAGATTTACGTCAACGGCTACTCGATGAGCCTTCCCGCCGAGTTGCAGGAGATGCTCGTGCGGCGCCTTCCTGGCCTCGAGGACGCCCAGGTCATCCGTCCCGGCTACGCCATCGAATACGACTTCGTGCAGCCCACGGAGTTGAGCGCTGGGCTTGAAGCGCATCGCCTGCCTGGACTTTTCCTGGCGGGGCAGATCAACGGCACCTCGGGATACGAAGAGGCGGCCGGCCAGGGACTCGTGGCGGGTTTGAATGCGGCGAGGGCGGCCCGCAAGGAGCCACCTGTGCATCTGGGCCGGGATCAGGCCTATATCGGCATCATGATCGACGACCTCGTTACGCGGGGATGCCTGGAGCCGTATCGGATGTTCACGTCGCGCGCCGAGTACCGGCTGCTCTTGCGTATCGACAACGCGGATCTGCGCCTGTCTCCCCTGGCACGAGAGGTGGGCCTCCTGTCTGACAAAGCGTGGGAGCGCTTCCTGGAACGGAAGGGACGCTTCGAGCGCAACCTTGAGGGGCTGAAGCGGGCGACCGTGCGCCTGGATTCCGGGGCACGCCTGCCAGTGGCTCAGGTGCTCAAGCGCCCGGAGCAACGCCTTGATGCGCTGATCGCCGCCGGGGACGTCCCGTTCGAGACCACTAGCGAGTCCAGGAGGTTGGACGTGGCGTCGGTCGAGACCGAACTGAAGTTCGAGGGCTATCTCCGGCGCCAGATGGAGGCGGTGGAGCGCTCCAGACGTCACGAGAGCCGTCGAATTCCTGCAGACTTCCCATTCGACCGCGTGCCTGGCCTCTCAAACGAGCTGGTCTTCAGATTTCGGCAGATCCAGCCTGCCACCCTGGGCCAGGCATCCCGCATTCCGGGCGTCACGCCGGCCGCCGTGGCGGTGCTGGGCGCCTATGTGGACAGGTTTACCGATGGCCGCGCGTGAGCTCAGGGACCGCATCCGACGACGGGCGCGGCAGGCGAATTTGACGGTCGGCCCGGAAGTCATCGAGGGGCTGGAGCGGTATTACCTGCTCCTGGCCAAGTGGAACGAGCGCGTCAACCTCACGGCCTACCGCCTGACCCCCGGTGGCGAGGACGAGGCGGTGGATCGCCTGTTGCTCGAGCCCCTGGCCTCCGCCCGCCATTTTCCGGACCACTCCACCAGCCTGCTGGACGCGGGATCGGGAGGCGGCTCGCCCGCGATACCGCTGAAGCTGTGCCTGCCCCATCTGTCGTTGCGAATGGTCGAGGCTAAGACGCGCAAGGCCGTGTTCCTGCGCGAAGCCGTCCGCGAGCTTGGCCTGAAGGACTCCTGCGTCGAGACGTCCCGGTTCGAGGAGCTGCTCGCCAGGCCCGAACTGCACGAGTCCACGGACGTCCTGTCCATCCGAGCGGTCCGCGTCGAGAGCAAGCTGCTGGTCACCCTTCAGGCTTTCCTTCGGCCCGGCGGGCGGATTATCCTCTTTCGCGGTCCAGGTGGCGTTGACTTGTCCGAGGCGGTCACCCCGCCGCTGATGTGGACGGCAACGTACCCCCTTCTCGAAACGCTGCGGAGCAGACTCGTCGTACTCGAGAAAGTACGACTGGGCCAACGCTAACCGCAGTGTTCCA
>JAWKHU010000071.1:0-48293 GCA_041394685.1 Vicinamibacterales bacterium | reverse complement strand
CGGAGGCGGCGTGCACGTGGTGCGCCACGAGTTCCTTGCCGACACCGGTCTCGCCCGTGATCAGCACGGCGAGATCCGAGGCCGCGACGAGCGCAATCTCCGCGCGCAGCGTCGTCATGGCGACGCTGGTGCCCAGCAGCGCGCCGCCACTCGACTCCGCCGCCCTCCGCAGCAGCTCACGGGCCACCCGTCCGCGGTGCGCGGCCTGGTGCTCGAGGGCATCGATGAGCGTCGTGGTCCTGAGCGCCGCCCCCGCCAGCGCACCCAGGGTGGCGACGACGCGGGTGTCGAGCGCATCGAACTGGTGAGGTTCGAGCGCATCGGCGGTCAGCGCCCCGACCACCTCGCCACCATCGGTCAGCGCGCAGCCCAGACACGCATGCACCTTGTGCAGGGGCCCGGGCGCCGCCGCGATGTGGTTGTCGAACGGATCCGGCAGCCGGCTGTCGGGCGGAAACCGTACGGGCTCGCGCGCGCCCAGGATGACGTCCAGCCGCGGGTGGTCACGCCGCGCGTAGCGCGTCGTGAGCGCGGCATGCGTCAGGCCGTACCCCGCCATCGGGACCAGCTCGTCGCCCTCGAGCCGCAGGAGGCACGCGGCGTCGCAGGGGATCAGCTGCCGGACGGCCGCGATCAGCCGGGCATAGCGGTCCGACGCCGCCAGCGACGCGGTCAGGTCGCGCGCCAGCTCCAGCAGGACCTCGAGCGCAGCAGGCTGCTGTTGATCCGTCAACGTGCTGTCCATTCGACAACGACACCTTGTTGTCGATGAGATAACATCATCGCCGTAAGTCGTTGTCAATACGGGAAATTGGCCATGGCATCGTTCCTGCTGAGGTATTGGAGCGGGGGGGACCATTCGTGACCATCGCGACCACGCTCGCTGAACTGGCCGTCACCCGGCCCGGGGCCACTCGGGTCTTCCACCGGTATCGCCTCGACTTCTCCTGCCGCGGCGGGCGCTCGCTCGTGGAAGCCTGCCGGGAGCGGAGGCTCGACCCGGGCGCCATCCTGGCGGCCATCGAGGCCAGCGCCGCAGCCCGGCGACCTGACGCGCTGGGATCGCGTGCCGCTGTCCGCGCTGGTCGATCACGTCGTGTCCACAGTGCATCAGCGCCTGCGCGACCAGTTGCCGGCGCTCGTCGTGGAAGCGCGGGCCGTCGAGCGGCGACAGCGCGGGGACCGCGGCGTATCCGCGCGGCCTCGCCAGCCATTGCCGATCTCCACCACTCCGTGCTCGAGCACCTGGAGAAGGAAGAGCACCTCCTCTTCCCGCTCATCGTCAGCGGGCAGGGCACGCAGGCGGGCGGTTCCACGTCCTGGCGGTCGAGCGCGGCCACCAGCGTCACGCCGAGCGCGGCGGACATCCACATATGCGGCCGGCCGATTTCACGGCGCCGGCCGACGCGGCCTGGCGCGGACTGTATGCAGACCTCCAGCAGCTCGAGGTGGACCTGATGCTGCACATGCACCCTCGAAAACAACGTCCTCTTCCGGCGCGCGCTTGCCGCCTGATGCCGACAGGAAGACATCTGCCCGTGTCACATGGTGCTCTGATCCATTCGCGCCCTCGCCCACCCGGATGGCGCTCCACGGCTGCGGCCGTGTTCGCGGTGGCCGCATCGGCCGTCGCGCGGCCGCGGCTGCAACCGCCCAGTTGGGCCGGTGGCCTCGCGCTCGTGCGCCCCGTGGACCGCAATCCCGACCCGCATGTGCTCGAGATCGACATCGTGGCGCGTCGCCGAAGGTCAGGATCGAGCCGGGCTTGACGGTGCAGGCCTGGACCTACGACGGCATCCTGCCGGGCCCGTTCATCCGCGCGTCGGTTGGGGACCCGCCTGATCGTCCACCTGACGAACCGGCTTCCGGAAGCGACCACCATTCACTGGCACGGCCTGCGCGTGCCCGTCGGATGGACGGCGTGCCCGACGTGTCGCAGCCGGCCGTGGCCATCGGCGGCTCGTTCACTACGACTTCGTCCTGCGCGACGCGAGGCTGTTCTGGTATCACCCGCACGTCTCCTCGGCGGCGCAGGTGGGTTTCGGCCTGTACGGCGTGCTGCAGGTGGACGACCCGGCGAACAACGTCGGTGTCGCCGACGAGCTGACCCTGGTGCTGAGTGACATCGGCTTCGACACGGATGGCCGGCTCGAACCCGCCGACAGCGGCGGCCCCGCCGGGATGGTGTTCGGACGTGAAGGCCAGTGCGTGCTGGTCAACGGACGCCGTCATCCGACGATCACGGTGCGCAGGCGCGCCGCAACGCTGGCGCATCGCCAACACCGCGAAGAGCCGGTTCTTCCTCCTCGACATGGATGGCCAGCCGTTCACCACCATTGGCACCGATGGTGGATTGCGAGCGGAACCGGTAACGAGCGGGACGATTGCTAGTGACGGCCGGCGAACGCGTTGACGTGCTCGTCGCGCCGACGGGCCGCCCGGCGGTTCGCTCGTGCTGCGGGCGATGCTCTACAACCGAGGGATACGGCAGCGTCGATGCCCGCGATGTCCAGGAACACCTGCTCACCATCCAGTTCACCGACAGGCCGCCCTGCCACAGCCGGCGCCCGCGCGTCACGCGAACACGATCCAGGCGCCGTCGGCGACGACGCCACCGTATTCCCGGTGGTCCTGCTCACGCTGCCACCCGCGGGGCCGGACGGGCAGTCGGAGTTCCACGTCAACGGCGTGCCCTACTGAAGGCCTGCCTTTCATTGTGGCCGGTTGGGCGACCGCCAGATCACCGGGTGCTGCAGAACGACACCGAATGGGACCATCCGTTTCATCTGCACGGCTGCTTCTTCATGCAGCTGGACGACGACAACCGGCCGGTGATTTGCAGCCGCTACAACTTGTCAGGACACGCTCAACGTGCCGATGAAGACCACGCTGCGCGTCCTGATCCATTTCGACGAGCGGCCGGGCGAGGTGGATGTTCCCACTGTCACATCCTCGACCACGCCGAGGGCGGCTTGATGGGCACGGTGCTCGTCGGGCCGGGTACTTCCAGCCGGCCACGCGCATACGCGCAAGCCGTAGGCACGGAGGGCACGGAGGGCACGGAGGGCACGGAGGGCACGAAGGCACGGAGGGGCACGGAGGCGCGGAGGCGCGAGCCGCAGGGCGCTCCCCGGTCTGACCTTCGCCGCTCCAGGCCGCGGCCGCTCGAGCCGCGCGCATCTCGTCACGCCCCACCACGCCCGCCTGTTGCCGGACGACGCGTCCGTGGCGCAGCACGACGAGTTCGGGATGCCGCGGACGCCGTAGCGGGCGCCCAGTTCAGGATAGCGGTCCGTGTCCACCTTCAGCACGAGCGCGCCCGGCCGGCGAGCTCGGCGGCGACGGCCGCCACTTCCGGCGCGGCCATCCGGCACGGGCCACCACCAGGCCGCCCAGAAGTCCACCAGGATCGGCACGGTCGCGTGCGCGGTGATGTCGTCGAACGACGCCGCATCCGCATCAATCGGCGCCGCCACCGGGGCAACGTCGTCTTGCAGGCCCGCAGCGCGCCTGCGCCGGTTCAGCTTGTCAGCCGGTAGACGGTTCTTGCGTCCCGCCTGGGGGGCGCACCCGCGGCATGGCTCGCTCCTTCCAGACAGATGCGCCGCGACCGCTCCCCGGTGACAGACAGAGACGGTGCGCCTCCAGTCGAGCGACGGGGACCCGGCCGGGGCGGGCACTTCGAAGGTGTTCAGCGTGAAGGCGGCCATGGTGTAGTAGCCCACCAGGCCGACGAGTTCCACGACGGCCCGTTCTCCAGGTCCGCGATCGCCGCCCGATGAGCCCTCGTCAGTACTGACCGTCGGTCACGAGCGCACCGTCAGGTCAAGAGACGGCCCGATCCGGTGGCGTTCGGTGAACGCCGGCGCCCGGCGCTCCCGCCGCCGCGATGACCTCCTCGAGACTGACCCGGACCGCCTCGGCCGCGTGAACCGCCCACTCGTATTGCGCCGACCGCCGCGCGACCGCGAGGACGGCCAGCTCGGTGTGCCGCGGTGAAAGGGTGGTGCTGTATCGGACAAACTCGCCGAGCGCACGGGCGCGTCCAACCAGCTTCCAGGGCTGTGCAGCCGAACGCACGTTGGCGGGCACGGCCCCGGCGTCCGGCGAGCGTCCGCGCCCACACGACCCGCTGTTCCGGGCTTCAGGTCATCGAGGGTGGGCACGCGCAGTCGGGGCATGGTGACTCCTGGTCAGGGAACACGAAGACGACGGACAACCAGGGCCGGGGGGAGCGGACTGGCAGCAGGTTCTTCCGGCGCGGCGGCGCCGTGGTCGTAGCCGACGACGGCCAGCGCGTCCCCGGCCCTGGCCAGGTCGGGCGCACCGTCGCCGAGGCGAATCGGGCGGTCGAACTCGGTTGCCGCGCGCACGCGCTGGCACCGGACTGCAGACGGAGCACGACGAGGCGTGCGGTGCCGTCGCCCGCGTCCCGCAAGGCGGCCAGGCCGTCCCGGTGCGCCCGGATGCGCAGCAGGCCGTCGAGACTCACGCCCGCGGGACCCGGACCGGGTGGCGCGTCCGCTTCGCACCTCGACCCGCGCCAGGCCGGCGGCGTGCGCCACGAACACCTCACCCTCGGCAGGACCTGCGGCAACGCTCGAGACGCCTTCCAGCGCCAGTGCCACCGACGACGGTGGCGGCCCTGGTGCGAGGGTCGCGAGAGCGCCCGTTGGCGTCCAGCACCAGGACACGGCCTGCGCCGGTGACGGCGAGGTCGATGGGCGCGACCGGGGCGGTGGCCTCGAGCGGCAGCGCGGAGATGGGCCGGCCGGAGAAGAAACTGCAGCCGATGCAGGCTGCCGGCGTCCTACACCCGCGGTCGCCACCCACAGGTCCTCTTCGGGTCGATGGCAAGTCTTGCGCGGAGCGGAATCCGGCCGACTCGGCGCGCACGAGATCACGACCTGGTCCGGCCTCGCCGACGGCCGGATCTTCCGGTGGTCCCGATCGCCGATCAGGAACCGGTGCGACACCGCGTCGTAGGCCAGACCGCCCGTGGCGAACCCGTCGCGTGAGAACGGGACGATGTCCTCCTCGAGCGCCCCCGTCCGCATGCCCGCCCGCGACCGTCGTCGTCGCCGGCTCCGGCTTCGGCTTCGGCTCCGGCACCCACGCATTCCCACTCTCGGCGGGAGTGGTCGGCGCCACCGGACAGTTCTGCGGGAGCCGCGTCCGCGACGCTGGCCGCCATCGCGGGCTTCGCCGCGGCCGCCCAGCGACGGCGAGGCGCTCACGGCCTCCAGCCCGGACGCGCACGCCGCTCAGATCGGGGTGTGTCGCGGCGTCAGTCGCGACGCCGCCGGTGATCGGCGAACGCCAGACCATGATCAGCGACATCCTCCGGGCGTCCGCTGAGCGCCTGGGCGCGGGCCAGCAGGAACAGGAGCGCGGGGTCGTCCTTCGGCCCCTGCTGCACCGCCCGCCACGCCCGGTCGTGGGCACGCTCGAACGCACCGTCCCCGGTGCGGCTTCCACCTGGTCGCGGCACGCCTGCCAGCCGTCGCACGTCGCGGGCTGGCCGGCGGCGGCCGGCAGGCCGATGGCGAGCGCGAGAACGGGATGGGGACCTGCGCGGCATATCCGCTCTGATCCTTCCCCATTGCGCGGCACATCACAGGCCGCAGACCGGCTGTCGGGTTGCACGAAATGGCGCAGCCGTGCTCGCCGGGCACACGTGCTCAGGCGCATGTTCCGCTTTCCTCCGGGCATGGGTTGTGCGCCTACCTCGAGCGCGCCCGGCGGAACACCGGGTCGGACGGGCGCGCCGGGCCCCATGACGGCGAAGTCACCGCTTGTGACCCAGAATCGCACCATTCGTGTCGCGGCTCCAGGCCGTGGCAGCCCAGCCGGGCGCCGCGCGTTGACAATGCGACCGCACACCCGTGCCGGCGCACCGGCCTCCGCCGACCCAGGATCAGACGATGAGGCCGCCACCGACGCCCGGCGACCGAGCGAACGATGCGCCGACGGCGGCTCCCGCACGACCGATTCCGGCCTGGCCCTGGCGACGCTCGATGCGCTGCTGGCGCCGCTGGTCGTCGTGGACGCCGCGGGCAGCATCGTGCAGGGAACGCCGCGCAGTGGCAGCGGAACTGGCTCCGCCTGCGCGCCGAGCGTGCGGGCGCCACGTGCACCTCGCTGACATCTGCGGTCGGTTCTCGCCCCGATCAGCCTGGTCCAGGACGCCGCTGCTCGCGAGCCTGCAGGGGGTGATCGACGGCACCCGCGACAGCCTCGCCATCGTCCCGGCGACGGGGCGCGCGGCTCGTCATCGCCTGCGGCGCGCATCGGGCCGTCGCCACCGAGGGGCTGGCGTCGCCGCCCCACGAGGACGTCACGGCGCAACGTGAGGCCGGCGATCCTGCGCCGGACCGCCCTGCGGCTGCGGCGAGCCAGCCGTAGCGAACACGAACGCTGGACAGCCGACCTGGTCCCCAGCACCTTCGACGCGTCGGCCGAAGCCACCGCCGCACCTCATCGGCTGGGAACCGGGACTGTATCGTGCCGAGGCCTGGACGGCCGTCATTCGGACGATCGGCCTCGGGCGCATCTGGCGGCGGCGCTGGACGCCGTATCACCACGACTGCCGCCACCGCGTCATCGTTGACGGCGACACCCGCTGGCTGCATCGACATCGGCTCACGGCGCGGGCCTTCTGCCGCGCGCGGTCGGCGTCATCCAGGACGTCACCAGCTCGATGCGGTCGCAGCTCGCCCTCGAGAACGAACGGTCCTGGCTCCGCGCCCTGCTCCAACTCGCTGCCCGATCGGTCTGAAGAAGCTCCAGGACGGCAGCCGCTACGCGCGTGCAACGAAGGCCTTTGACGTGGTCGGGTATCGAAGAGCACGTGAAGGGGGCGGACCGATATCGAGTTCGGAAGACTCCCGAGGAGGCCGAGCGCTACCGACAGCAGGATGTGTCGAGGTCATCACCGCGCGCGCGCAGCGCCGGTTGAGGTTGGCGTGCCCCGCGACGGCGTGGAGATTCGGTGCGACGCCATCAAGACGCCGATGTTCGACGAGGACAGGACTGGTCATCGGCGTGCTGGGCATCGCCGTGACGTCACCACCAGCGGAGCGATGACCGACGCGGTCAACAGAGCGAACGGCAGACGCGCCTCGCGCTCGATGCCGCGAAGCTCGGCATCTGGCAGCGCCTCCGGCAGAGCGGGCACGTGGAGACCACCGGCTGGACGACCGCGCGCGACGGCTCTACGACGTGGACACGGAGACCATCGATCTCCAGACGATGAAGCGCGTCCATCGGACGATCTCGCCAGGTGCGGACCGAGATCGCCGCGTGCGACGGCCGGACGGGCCCGGCTCCCACTCCATGGAGCACCGCGTCGTGCACCGGGACGGCGGCGAGCACTGGCTGGCGATCGAGATTCGCGTGGTCTTCGAGGGCGACAGGCCGTCGCGTGCGCCCCACTACTCGCTACTGGCACGACGCAGGACATCACGCAGCGGCGCGCCGACGGGCCCACCGGCAGAGCGAGCTCAACTTCCGGCGCATGGCGAACATCGCCCAGGTGTTCTGGGTGGATCGCCCGACGGGTCGGCCATCACCTACGCGAGCCCCGCGTTCGAGGCGCATCTGGGGCCGGCCCTGCGCCGAGCTGTACCGTTCACCGGACCTCTACCTGACCAACATCCTGCGAGGACGACCGGCCGCTCGTCGAGCGCCGCGCTCTCGACTTCTGCGGAGCCAGTCGTTCGAGGTGGAGTCACGCATCCGCCGCTGCGACGGCTCCGTGCGCCTGATCCTCGATCGCGGCTATCGTGGGACGGCGCGGCACGATCGTGATGTCCTCGAGGAAGCGTGGCAACCGACATCACCGAACGGCGCCAGGCCGGAAGCGCGGTCAACCTTCCTCTCGAGCAACCCCGCCGTCATCTATGCCTGGCTGAACCGCCGGCGGCGGCGGCAACGCGCGTGGACGAGCGACAACGTCAGGCGCCTCACAGGGCACGAGCCCACGGTCGAACGACGCCTGGCGAATGGCGCTGGCACGTGCATCCGGAGGACGCCGGCCACGTCAGGGCGGCGCATGCCTCCTACCAGGAGGACACCGAGGCGCTCGGAAGTTCCGCCTGTGCCGCGCCGGCGGAGATGCATCTGGGTGCTCGACGAGGAAGCGGCTCGTGCGCGGTGAGCACGGGCAACCCGACGAGATCATCGGCTCGTGGAGCGAGATCACCGCGCGCGTGAGCCTCGAGACGCTCCGGCAGGCCCGAAGATGCGGAGGCGTCGCGGGGCCTCGCCGAGCGGCGCTCTTCTACGACTTCAACAACCTCCTCGATCATCAGCGGAACGACGGAGCTCATCCTCCAGGGTGCCCCGGACGGTACCGACCGCGACCTGGTGGTCGAAGTGCAACGTGCCGGCGAGCGCGCCGTCGGCCTGACGCAGCAACTGCTGGCCTTCAGCGCGGCAGGTCCTGGCGCCCAGACGCTGGACCTCCAGCGACATCGTGATTGGCGTGGAGAAGATGCTCCGGCGACTGATTGGCGGGGCGTCCACGCCCTCACCACGGCGCTGTCGACGCGGCGGCGATGTGCCGTGGACCCCGGCGATCGAGCGGTGCTGCTGAACTGGCCGACAACGCGCGTGACGCCATGCCGAGGGCGATCAATT
The DNA here is from genome assembly GCA_041394685.1 of Vicinamibacterales bacterium. Lineage (GTDB taxonomy): Bacteria > Acidobacteriota > Vicinamibacteria > Vicinamibacterales > UBA2999 > VFZN01. The sequence goes on along the minus strand of JAWKHU010000071.1, from coordinate 39,653 downwards.
GGTGCTCGAGTCGGGGACCTTCGAGATGACGCAAAGGTTCTGCCGCGACCATGCCGGAGTACCCGGCCACCACGCCTGGGTCGATGCAGAACACCGGCACCGGCATGGCGCCCGACGTGCAGGCGCGCGTGTTCGAACCGTTCTTCACCACCAAGGAGCCCGGCAAGGGCACGAGTCAGCACGGCCATGGCTACCGGCGCAGCGAAGCAAGTAGGCGGCTACGTGGATCTCTGGTCGAACCCGGTGTCAGGCGCGCTTCACGATCCACGCCCGCCGTGGGTTCGGCACCACGCTGGACGACGCCGCGCCCGTGGAGGAGGTGGCGCCCGAGGAGACCGTGCTTCGTGGTGGTCGAGGACGACGCCAGCGTGCGGCGGCTCGCCCGGCGTGCGCTCGAGCGCTACGGCTACACGATTCTCGAGGCCCCGAACAGGTACGGCCGTGGAGCTCTCAGAACCGCTGCGCCGGTCGATCGACCTGCTCGTCACCGACGTGGTCATGCCAGGATGAAGAGCGGGGCCGATCTCGCCGACCGGCTGGTCCAGCGGCCGCCTCAGGTCTGCTCGTCAGTGGATACATCGACAGGCTGCGGTGATCCGGCTACGGCGTGGTGATGGGCCGGCACTGCGTTCCTGCACAAGCTACGCCATGCCGCCGGCGCTGGCCGCTAGGTGCGGTCGGTGCTTTCGACGGGGACTACAGGGCGGAACGCCGCGGGCAGGGGCGGCGGGAGAAGGCGCTGCAGGACGCGCGGCCCGCAGGCCGCGCGCGGCGGGATTCGGCGCCTGTGCGCCCGCGGAGTTCCTGGTCGACGTCCAGGAACGCGTCGGTCGTGAGGAACAGGTGATCGGCCGGATCAGGATGGCGAGAATCGCTGGTCATCCGTCCCGACTCGCCACGTCCACGCAGACCTGCTCGAGCGTCTCGGCAAACTGCCACGTCCGGGCGTGTGTCGTCCGAACCTGACCGCGATACTGCAGGCCGCGTCCACGCGAAGATCGACGCGATCGGGTTGGTCGAGGTCGGCTTGCCCTGCTGGTGCAGGCGATAGTGACGGGTGCAGGTGCGACCGCATTTCGGCTTCGACGGTCTTGCCGTCGGGCGACATCAGCACCGACGTCATCTGGGCCGAGCGATCGCGCCACGGGCGACCGTGTGTCGACTGCGTCCCCGTCATGGTTCTTGCAGGCCCACAGGTAACGCCGTTCCACTTCAGGTTCGCGGCGACCATGTCGTGGAGATCAGGCGTGCTCGTGGAGTGAGCCCGCGGCGTCGAACCGCTCAGCGCCAGACTCCTCGTCGAAGATCCGCTGGAACGTGTTCTTGAAGGTGCCGTCATGCGGGGATGGTGTTCTTGGTGGACAGGTACCGGGTAGTGGCGGCCGAGCGCGTAGGTGAAGCGGAAACGGGCGAAGCCTCGATCGACGCGTCGAGGAGTTGAACATCCCAGCCACGCCGCCGCCCCTGGTCTTGATGATCTCGCGCGCGACGGCTCGCCGCCGCCCTCGGGCACGTCCAGCTGATCATTGCGTGCCGGCGCCCGGGAAATGGAAGTCCCTTCCGATACTGGTCGCCGAACCCGTGGCGGGCGACGACCACCGGCTTCGTCCCAGTGCGACACGAGGCGCGGGACGTTGCGGCACACGATGGGCTCACGGGAAGATCGTGCCGTCGAGGATGTTGCGGATCGTCCCAAGCTGGGCGACCGCCACATCTGCTTCAGGTTGAACTCCTTGACGCGGGCCTCGTCCGGGGTGATCGTCGCGCACTTGACCGCCACGCCGTGCTCGCGCGTGGCGTTGCCGCGTCGATCGTGATCTGATCGTCGGTGTGGTCGCGCCCCGATGCCGAGATCGAAGTGCATTTCAGCTCGACATCCAGGTACGCGGAAGGATCAGCTGCTCGCGGATCTTCCGCCAGATGATGCGCGTCATCTCGTCGCCGTCCATCTCGACGACGGGGTTCTTGACCGTGATCTTCGCCACTAGCGTGCACTCCTTCGGGTGAAACGTCGGACGGCTGCCGGCCGGCGGGGGCGCCCCTGGACGCGGACGCGGCCAACAGCAAAACAGCGAATTATAGCTCGGCGTTATACGCGAAGGCGGCGCCCCGGGGACCGGAGCGCCGCCCCGCACCACACCCGCCGGGGAGGCCGGGACGCCACCACCCCGGAAGGTGGCAGGCCGATGGGCGCTCCTCGAACACTGCCACATGCGGGCGGCAACTGGTTCGAGCAAGTGATTGTGGCTACGGAGGCTGCGCGGGTCGTGACGATTGCACGCCCCCGCACGGGCGCACGCCGCGGCTGGTGGCAGGCACTTGGAGATGGTTTGTCTCGTTCGGGTGAGGTCTTCCGGCGTCGGCGTTTGACGCGGGCGGCCCGCGGCGCGAGAGACCCGCACAGGAGGACGCCGATGCGTCAGATCACCGTCCTCGCCGTCGCGGCCGTGAGCGGCGGCCGCCCTCGCCCAGGCGCCGACGCCACCGATGAAGACGGACCGAAACACGCGCCCTGGTCGTCGCAGACCTTGCCCGGTCCGCACACATGTCGCGGAAGACGCGATCGAGATGGTGAAGGAGGAGGACTGGGTGCCGGACGCCAACCGGGCCGTCCGGAGCGCAAGGGCCTGCTGGAGCCGGTGCCGGTGGACGGCTACGCGTTCACGCTGAAGGTGGACGGACGACAGGTCGAGCACCACACCGACCGGCAGGGCCGGATCGGGCGTGCCCCCCGGGCTGCCGCGCGTCCAGCCCTAGCGCGCGCAAGACCCGGCGGTGTCGTCAGCCCCGCCCGGTCGGCGCATCCTGGTCCGCTACTGTAGCGGATACCGCACGTAGCAGCCGTCCTTCGCGGCGTTGATCGTGACGCAGCTGCTGCGCGGAGGTAGGGTGGGGGTCGGCGCGCTGATCGCCCCCGCGGCTGCGGAGGCCAGCGTATAGGCCGTGCGCGCTCGCGGCCGAGGCGACGTAGTCCCATCGCTTGAACGAGGCCACCGATGCCGTGGCGGCCCAGTCGGCCGCCTCGAGAGCAGGCGCACGTGCCAGGGGCGCCGTGGATCATGACGTTCCCGACCACGGCGTTGGTCCAGTTCAGGGCATTCGGCCGCTTCCCAGCGGGGAGGCGTTGTCCTGGTCGAACTGCCCGGAAGCCGTTGCTGAGCGAGATGTAGTGCATCACCGTGTTGCCTCCGTCGCCCGGACCAGGCGAACTCGAAGAAGCCGCTGAGGCCGTAGTCCACGTCGAGCCTGAGTCGTACCCGTCGTGCGGATGTGACATGCCGACGTGGTGGCCGAACTCGTGCACCACCGCTGACGTGAAGCCGCACTCCCAGCGTCCGGTACTCCGGCGCGCCGAAGGTGAACACGTAGCTCTGCGTCCCGTCGATCCAGTTGTCGTCGGCGAACCCGAGCAGCCCGAACTGCGAGCCGAGGCCCGCGCCGTCGTGTTGAACGAGAAGACTGCCGACGTAGTCACCCGGACCGTAGTCGGGGACGTAGGTGGACAGGTTCGAGTCGAAATAGCAGAACAGCTGCGCGAAGGGCGTCCCGGAAGCCGACCCAGCAGTCGCTCTCGAACAGGTTGCCGCTGAAGAGCGCCAGCGCGCGCGGCGCCATCGTCGATGGGGTTGGTATCGGAGGTGCCGAGCGTCCAGCGGTAGTAGGGCTGGAAGCGCCGCAGCTGGCGGCCCGTGAACTGCGGGTTGAAGAAGTCGAGTACCGCTCGATCCCGGGTCGGCCCTGAGCATCGTTACGGGCCACCTTGGACGCGCCGGCCTCGGGAGAGCGGTGTTCAGCGTGGGTCATAGAGCGCGGTGAGGTGGTGAAGAGCAGGTTGATGGCGACGAAGCGGGCGACGTAGCCGAGATCGGAGCCGAGCTGCAGGCGGCCGGGCACTCTTCGTCGTACTCCCAGATCGGCGGCATGTGGGCATCTGCTCTGGTCGTCGTCGACGATCCAGTTGTTGGTCCACGATTCGGGCCCCGGCCGACAGGTCAGAACCAGGGCGAGTGCGACCTGCCCCAGGCGATCATCTTGTATATGACCCGCGCTCGACGCCGAAGTTGTACCGGTGTCCGGATCGGGCTCGTCGATCTTCGTAGACGTGGAACTGGAAGTCGGGCCGGCGTACTTCAGTTGATCAGGTAGATCGTACTTCCGCGGGTATTCGCCTGTCCGTGCTGGGGCCGTGTAACGCTCGACCGTCGGGGCATCGATTTTACAGCACCGGCCCAGTGACGTCCAGGACGTTGCGTCTGTCTGGTCGTTACATCGTCTGGAAACGGGGTGACGGGGCCGGCCGTGCCTGTGCGCGCGAGGAAGCGGAAGAAGAACCTCGAAGCGCCGCGTGGCGCGCTGAATCTTGTAGTCGAAGGTGAAGTTGAGCCTGACGTCGCGGCCGGCGAGTCCGTAGAACTGCGGGTAAGGCACCACCGGGCGATACGTCGTCGGCAGAAGGTCGTTGATGTCGGTCTCAATGATCCGGCTTTCATGGTCGTACTGATGAGCACGATGCTCACCGGAATCGTCTGCTCCTGCACGACGAACTCACCGGGCTGAATCTCGTCTTGAAGCGTTGGGCTGCGGCCGGATTCGCCGCCAGCACGGCCGCCGTGGCCACCGCCGTCGTCAGCCACCTCAGGGGAACAGGCATACTCACTCCTCTCCAATGCACGCGCAGGGAATCGAGTGCTGTCGGTACCGACCGCCGCGGAACGCGGCGGCCGGATGAAAGCGAAGGGAAGCTTGGACCAGTCGGCAGGGCGGCCAAGGCAGGAGGCGCGGCGCGCGAGGCCGGAGCCTCGCGCGGCACGCCGGGCGGGGCGAACGCTCAGGGCTTGTGCGCGTCCATCCCGGATGGCCTTCATCGCGTCTTCCTCACCCGCCAGCTCGCTCGAACCCGTCGGGCACTCGTTCAGCTGCAGTGGCGGCGATGACGTCCGCGTACGGTTGCGCGGTCAGGCTGCCCGGGCTGTCCTCCGGCATGCTCTGGCACGGCTTCGAACAGCCCGGACAGGGACTTGCCGCTCCGTGCGGAGACGAAGTCCGGTCCGGTGAAGCGCGCGGTGTCGTGGCAGCGGGTCGTGCAGATGCTGGTGAAGGCCGCCTGCCCCGCCGCGCCTGCGCCGAGGTATAGACGCCGTCGTTCACCGACCGTGGGGGCCTGGCCGCGAGCGACGCGGCCGTCAGGCCACCGTCCACGCCACGGCCGCCGCCTGAGCGTCCGCATCCCCGTCTTCACACCTTCGTGGCTCATCGTCATGCGCGTCGTCCTTCCATGGCCGCACCGGCGGCGGGCGAAAGTATCGCCCTTCATCCTATTCCGATCGCGCATCGGGCAGGCACAGTGCGCGCGGGGCTCGGCCGGCATCTCCCCTACGCAACGGGGCTGGCCGTCGTGGCCATGCTCGACGGACGGGAACGGCTGAGCCCTCGCGATGCCTGCGTCATGGCATCACCTGGGCATGACGATGATGAGCTGGACGGAGCTGCTCCTGATCTACGCGCTCTACCTGTTGGCGCTCGCCTGGGGGACGAACCGCTTCGCCCGGGCGCGTGCCGCCGCGCTGGGCCTGGCCGCCCTCGCGGCCGTCCTCTGGCTCATCTGGCCGAAGGCGTCGATGGTCGGGACAGGCGCCGCGGGCGTCATCCAGGCGGTCGTGTTGAGCCCGCCATGCTGGCGGCGCAATGGACGTCCGGCGCCTACGTCCAGACGCCTGACCGTCGCCTGGAGCGCCGGCTGGCGGCGACGTCCGGGGCTGGCTCGGTGCGACCGGCGCATCTACGACCTACCGTGCATCGCCGCTCGTCGTCCGCGAGCTCCTTCGAGGCCCTGTATCTGCTGGTCTACGTGCTGCCGCCGGGTGGGTGCCGCCGTCCTCGTGGCCGGCGGGGAACCGTCACGGCTGGAGCACTGGCGCGTGGTGTTCGCGGCCGTCCTCTCCTGCTACGGCCTGCTGCCCTCGGGCTGCAGTGCCGGCCTCCGCGCGTCGTGGCCGCTGCCGCGTCCGGACGCGGCGCGGCCCGGACCGCTACGCCGGCTCAACGAGCGCATCCTGTCGGCGGGCAGCATCCAGGCCAACACGATTCCCAGCGGGCACGCGGCCGGGGCGGTAGCGATCGGGCTGGCGGTCTGGTCCGTCTTCCTGCCGCCGGCGCTGTTTCCTCGTCATCGGACTCGGCATCAGCGCCGCGACCGTGCTGGGCCGCTATCACTACCTCGACGGATTCGTCCTCGGCGTCGCGGTCGCGATCGCCGCATGGACTCCTGAATTCGAATTCAGAATCTGAATTCAGAAGGTCGTCCCCCTACCGTCCCGCGCGCAGGAACGACGAACTCGACGCGGCGATTGCGGGCGCGATGCTCGTCGGAGTCGTTCGGCTGCAGCGGCCGGAGATCAGCGCAGCCGGCGACCCTGACCCGAACCGGGTCGATGCTGGCGCTGACCATGAACCGCATCGCGGAGGTGGCCCGCGCCGTGGAGAGCTCCCAGTTCGACGGGAACTGCGCCGTGTGGATGGGCAGTCGTCGGTGTGCCCCTCGATCATGATCTCGGTGCCGTGCGCCGGCCGCCGTGGCGGCGATGCGCTCGAGGATGGGAGCGCCTGGCCGCAGTTCGGCTTCGCCCTGCTGGGCAGCACCTCGCCGTTGACGCGGAGCACGACGCCGCGCCTGGGCATGGTGTCGGCCTGCACGCGCCCCTGGTCACGCTCGTCGGCGATGGCGGCCTCCAGCTCGCGCAGCAGCGCCCCGTCCTCGAGCAGCGCCAGCTCCGGGCACCTTCTCGGACGAAGATCCGGACGATGTCGCTATCGGCGTCGCTCGTAGTCGCCGTCGTGCTGCACTGCACGCCGAGCGCCCGTTCACCGACCCGAGCGCCTGCTTGAACTTGACGATGTCCATCGTGGCGAAGGAGAGCAGCAGATGAAGAACGTCAGCAGCAGGCTCATCATGTCGGCGAACGTGGCCATCCACGCCGCCTCGCCGCCCCTCCGCCCCCGTCATCGTCTCGAGCATCGGCTACGCCGCCTTCGACCCGGAGCCGGCGGTGCGATGCTCGGGGTCCAGATAGGCGTCGAGCTGTTCCCGGATGATGCGCGGGTTCTCCTTGCTCAGCACGCCTTCGATGCCCGCGACGACAACGCCCAGCGCTGGACCTCGCCCTGGTCCGTCCTCCAGCTTGTCGGCACCTGATGAACACCGCAACGCCAGCACCGCGCCGAGGGTCGTGAGGAGCCACGGCTATCGCTGGCCCGATCGACGAGGGGTCGGACATCGACTGGAGCATCTGCACCAAAGCCGATCGGTGCCGCCATGGCGGGCGCGGTGGCTCTGGCGAAGCGGAAGATGCGCTGTCCCTGCGGTGCGTCGCCTGCATCTCGCCGATGAGGGCCGACCGCACGCCGTCGGGGCGCCACACCGTCGAGGGCCATGCACGCCCTTGGCCATGAACGGGTCCGGATGCGCTGGTCCTCGAGCGCAATCAGCCCGTCCTTGCGCATCACGTTCGAGAGGGCGATGAGCTGTTCCACGGTCTGCTGGACGGAGATGGTCGGCTGTACGAACGCTGCACGGGCTACCTTCTTCGTGGATCCGATGAACACCGACAGCTTCTCCGAGATCAGCGTGGCCGCGCAATCGTGCCGCCGAGGACGATGAGGATGCCGGGGGCGTTGATGAAGGCGACGAGCGATCCGCCGAGGAGAACTGACCTGATGACCAGACCGAACCCCAAGTACGGATGCCGATGACGGTGGCGATGTCCACGGTTGTGCAGTCTCCGGCAGCTGCGCTGACCAGCGGCCGGGTGCGGCCTCGGAGGAGGAAATCGGCCATTCGCGCCGAGTTCGTCGGGCGGCGTCCGGCCCACCTGCGGGCAGATGCCCTCAGGCGACGGCGAGCAGCAAGGTCGGGGTTCGGTGCGGGCGAGTACTGCAGCTCCCAGTCCGACTGGAACAGCAGGACACGCCGCTCCCTCGCGATCGACGGTCTCGAGGATCGGGCCCTGCGGGAGCTTGAGGGAGCGCGGCGCGTCCTCGTCGAGCCAGCGGGCGGTGTGGGGCAGCTTGTCCACCTGGCACGTCACGCCGTACTCGTTCTTCATCCGCGCCTCGACGATGTCGAACTGGAGGGCGCCGACGAGACGCCGAGGATGGCTCGCGCCGTAGATCGGGAAGACGACCTGCATGAGGCCCCTTCCTCCAGCTGGCGGATGCCCTCGTCGAACTCAAAGTTTGAACTTGACGTCGCGGAGGCGGAGCGCGCCGAAGAACTCCGCCGGAAAGTGCGGATGCGTGGAAACCGCACGCGGGCGCCGGCGAACAGCGTGTCGTTGATGGCGAAGCGGGCCCGGGTTGACCAGGCCCACGACGTCTCCCGACAGGCGGTCTCGACTGTTTCCCGGTCGCGTCCGAAGAACCGACTGGGCCGCGACAACCGCACGCTGTGCGAGCCGCGCGTTGGTAACGAGCATGTCCTTGGTGAGCATGCCGGAGCACAAGGAACGCCACGCGCTGGTCGCGGTGGCGGGGATTCATGTTCGCCTGGATCTTGAAGATGAAGCCGCTGAAGTCCGGCGAAAGGATCGACGAGGCCTGGCGTCGGACCTGCGCGGCTGCGGGTGGCGGCGCCAGGTCCGCGAGGGCGTGCAGGAACGGTTCGAGACCGAAGCTGGAGAGGGCCGACCCGAAGAACACGGCGGTCTGCTGTCCCGCGAGATAGGCGTCGCGGTCGAAGCGGGTCCCGGCCGCTCCCAGCAGCTGCACGGCCTCGAGGAGCTCCGCGCGACGCCCTCGCCGACCAGCCGGATGAGCGCCGGGTCGTCGGCGCTGGTCACCTGCACCAAGCCCGGCGATCGCCGCCCGCGCGTTCGTAGAAGGACACGGTGTCGTCGCGCAGGTCGTAGACGCCGCGGAAGCGGCCGCCGGTCCTGATCGGCCAGTTCATCGACGGGCGGCCACGCCCAGCACGCGCTCGATCTCGTCGAGCAGTTCCGGTGGGCGGCCGCGCGCGGGCAGATCCAGCTTGTTCACGAAGGTCAGCACGGCAGGTGCCGCTGCCGCGCGACCTCGAAGAGCTTGCGCGTCTGCGTCTCGATGCCCTTGGCCGCGTCGATCACCATCACGACGCTGTCCACCGCGAGAGCGTGCGTAGGTGTCCTCGGAGAAGTCGCGGTGTGGCCGGGGGTGTCGAGCAGGGTAATGCTTGGCCTGAGAGCTCGAACTCCAGGGCCGCGGAGGTGATGGAGATGCCGCGTTCGCGCTCGATGTCCATCCAGTCGGGATACCGGGCGCTGGGCCTTCTTGCCGCAGTACGGCGCCGGCCAGCTCGATGGCCCCCGCGTAGAGCAGGGTCTTCTCGGTCAGCGTGGTCTGCCGGGCGTCGGCAGTGGGAGATGATGGCGAACGTCCGGCGGCGGGCCAGTTACCTCGCGGGCGATCGCATCTGACTGGGCCGTCACACTCACGAACCCCCTCACGATATCAGGTCTTGGGTCCACGAGGAGGGGTGTTACCATCGAGTATCCCCGAACTGTAACCGGCAGCGCGGTGAGAGCCTGCGCGCTCGCGGCCGGGCTGTGTTTTCGGTGTGAGCACCTGGAGCCTGATGCCGCACACGACACGCCGACGCTTTCCTCGACCCTGGCCATTGCCGCGCCGGCCCTGGCGCTGCACTGGCCCGCCTTCGCCGCGGCGCCTGACGCGGGCCTGCCGGCCGGCACCCGCGCGCTGTCGTTCCTGCACACGCACACGGGCGATTTCACCTTCGGTCGGCGAGCGACCGCGCCACTTCCGACGCCGGCGACTTTACCGATCACTTCCGTGGACTTCCTTCGCACCAAGACCGCACCATCGACCGGCGCCTGCTGGACCTGCTGCACCGCCTCCACACTGCCAATGGCGCCAGCCGACTGTTCCAGGTGATCTCGGGCTACCGCTCGCCGGCAGATCATCAACGCGATGCTGCGCAGCCGCAGCACGGCGCCAGCCACAGCCTCCGGCATGACGGCCAGGCCATCGACATCCGTGTCTCCGACACGCCGCTCAAGGGCCTGCGCGACGCGGCGCTATCCCTGAAGCTGGGCGGCGTCGGCTACTACCCCGCTTCCGACTTCGTGCACGTCGACACCGGCCGCGTCAGGCGGTGGTGAGGGGGACACAGGAATTAAGAATGGAGAATTCAGAATTCAGAATTCAGAAAGGCAGAAGGCAAAACCTCTTCTGAATTCGCTGTATTCCTGTATTCCGAATCTTGTGACTCCTTTCCCATCCTCAGTAGTTCCAGGGCTCGAACCCCACGCGGTTGGCGCCGCGGGTGGTGGCGAAGGGGAAGCTGCCCGTTCGCGTGTGCGCTCGAAGGTCTGCGTGTAGACCATCGTCAGCTCCAGTTCCGACCAGCGGGCGAACTCGGAGGCCGAGGTCCAGCCTGCTGACGCCGCGGTCGTGCGGCGCGTTGCGGGTGAACTTGCGGGCCGCCGTCGTGGTACTGCCAGCGCCCGAACGGAGCAGCGCTGCGCCCCCCGTCGGCCGACCGGTAGGCCACCTGCACGTAGTCCGATGCCGCCGCTCGATCCGGTGACAGGTCCGCGCTGATCTCCTGGCCCCCGCCCGATGTTCCACTCCGCCTCCACCCCGAACGGCTGCGGGCACCACACCGCGGTCACGGCCACGCGCTGATCACGCCGCCGCCGTCCTGGACGCCGGCGTGAGGGTGCGCCCGTCGATGCTCAGCGCCTGGACCGGTGTCACGAAGCGGCCGTGATAGGCCCTCGACCCCGAGTTCGAGGAACTGGCCGCTGGCGAGCTCGAAGGGGATAGCCGCAGCGGGCTACCACGTGCGGCTCGCCGTTCTGGTCGCTGCGGTTCGACCCTGGCCGTTGTAGACGCCGATGGCGGCGACGCCGTAGTCCCTGGACCCCTTCAGCCCGCGGCTGGTGAGGCGCTGAATCGCCGGCGTGCGACGGGCGGTGCCCACATTGGGCAGACGCTGGGTCCCGCTCCCCCTCCACGGCCGAGTTCAGCGGCGTCGGGCCGTTCGAACGGCGCCCGGTTCGAGCTCGACTGCATGTTCACGAAGCCGCATGGCACCTGGACTGTCCGAGGCGGACCCGAACGCCTTCGCGCGATCGAACGCCACGTCCGCGCAGAGATCGCGCATTCTGCAGCGAGTACTGGACGCGCCCGTCGACCCGTTGAAGTCCGCCTGCGCATACAGGTAGAGGTGGCTGGCGGCGTCTCCGCTCACGACGAGGCGGCCGCGCCGGATGACGATGCGCGACCTCGGCGCCGTTGGCGGACTTGTCCGCGGGCACCTCGAGCGAGGGCCCGTCGCCCTGCCGGACCGCCGTGAAGCGCAGCTGCGTGTAGCCGCGCAGGCCGAGCCGCCGTACCACTTCCCGGCCAGCACCTTCTTCACCGCGATGTCGGTGTCCTGCGCGGCGGCCTGCGCCTGCTGCCCCGCGGCAGCCCCGCCGCCCGCAGTGGCGACGGGCGTCGTGCCCGGGGTGCCGCCCGCCGGAGGCGCAGGGTCCTCGGCCGCCAGCCGCAGCCCGTACTCGGCGGCCGTGATCGCTCCCCGGTCCCGAAGGATGCGCAGCAGCTTCAGCAACGCGTCACTGGAGGCACCGCGGAGCGGAGGCGACGACACGACGAGCCGCGAGCGCGACCGCCAAGAGGCGAGACGAGGTGATCGCGACAGGTATCACGCCGCGATTCATAACTCGCAGCCGCTTCCGATACCGGATGTTCACGTTACGATGCGGTCTGAGGGCGTCGCGCCGTTCGCCCGCCGGCAAAACATCGCCCAGCTCAATGTGAAGAACTGCAGAATGCCTATACGCCACAGATCAACGGCACGGCACATACCGTCGAGGTGCCGGGCGACATGCCGCTGCTCTGGGTGCTGCGCGACGTCGTCAACCTGAAGGGACGAAGTTCGGCTGCGGCATCGGCGCCTGCGGCGCTCACCGGTGCATGGCGACGTCCGACACGGGCCTGCCAGACGCGTGTCGACCGTGTCGGCGCCGGTCACGACCATCGAAGGCCTGTCGGCCGACGCGCGTCGCACCCCGTCCAGCGCGCGTGGATGGAGATCGTGCCGCAGTGCGGCTACTGTCAGGCCGGCCAGATCATGTCCGCGGCGGCCCTGATCGCGCAGAAGCCGAGGCCGACCGACGCCGACATCGACCGTAAAGCATGAGCGGCAACATTCGCCGGTGCGCCACCTACCCAGCATCCGGAAGGCCATCCATACAGCGCCACGCTGGCCGGCGAGCTGACCGATGGCGCTGTTCGCGGCCGCCAGGGGGAGGAGTAGCCATGGCACCCTCGCCTCGACTGCCGCGCCTTCCTCCGCGTCAGTGCGCTGGCCGGCGGCGGCCTGCTGCTGGCCACTCACCTCGACGGCGTGCGAGGCCTTCGGCGCACAGGCCGCGTCTGCGTTCCAGCCCAACGCCTCATCCGCATCACGCCCGACGGCCGCGACGATCGTGGCCAAGAACCCGGAGGTCGGACAGGGCGTCAAGACCTCGATGCCCATGCTCGTCGCCGAGGAGCTCGGCGTCGACTGGTCGTCGGTGCGCCTCGAACAGGCGGACCGATCCGACGCCTACGGTCCCCAGAGCGCGGGGGCAGCAATTTCCAGCACGCCCACCAACTGGGAGCCGCTGCGCCGCGCGGCGCCGCGGCCGCCACCTGCTGGTCGCCGCCGCTGCAGAGACGTGGGCGTCGCCCCGGACGCGTGCGCGGCCGCCAACGGACGCGTGACGCACGCCGCGACCGGACGCTCCTGCATACCGGCGAGCTCGCGGCCGTGGCCGCTACGCTGCCGGCGCCTCGACCTCGAGCGCGTGGTCTGGCGGATCCCTCCACCGGCATGTTGTTTGCACGCGCGTCGCCGGCGTCAGCAACCGCGATTGCTGGCCGGGCCGGCCCATCTTACTCGATCGACTCTACCCTGCTGGGCATGCTCTTCGCCGAAGATGAGAAGCGTTCAGCATGGCGGCACGGTGGCCATGCCGGTCCTGATGCTGAAGTCAGGCGCAGCCCGGCGTCCGGCACGCGTTCGTCGTCGACGGCGGCACCGCGCTCGATGGCCTGCTGGGCGGCGTCGCCATCGTCGCCGACTCGTGGTGGCAGGCCCAGAGCGCGCGGAAGGCGCTGGAGGTGACCGGGAACGTCCAGGCCCGACGGCCGCCCAGGGCACGGAGGCATTTGCCGCGCAGGCCGAGACGCTGGATGCAGCAGCCCCGCGCTTCACCGTGGCGCGCCAGGGCAACGAGGAGGCGGCGATTGCGGCAGCGGCCAGGACCGTCGATGCCACCCTTACGCATACGCCCGTTCATCGCGCACGCGCCGCTCGAGCGGCAGAACTGCGCCGCGCACTACAAGGCCGACGGCTCGCTGAGATCTGGGCGCTGAGCCAGACGCCGCAAGATGGGCCGCGACCTCGTGGTACAGACGCTGGGGTGCCCGAACACAAGATCACGTTCCACCTGATGCAGGTGGGCGGCGGCTTCGGGAGGCGCCTCACCATCGACGGAGCCGAGGCCGCCTGGATCTCGAAGGTGATCGGCGCACCCGCTGCTGCTGTGGACGCGCGAGGACGACACGCGTCACGACTTCTACCGGCCGGGCGGCTTCCACCATCTCACCGCGGGCCTCGACGCCAACGGCGCGCTGGCGGCATGGCGGGGCACTTCGCCAGCTTCGGGCCGCTGACGCCGGAGCCGGGCAACCTGAACGCGTTCGTCTGCTCCGCGAACATCTCGGGCGCCGAGTTCCCCGCTTGTGCCGCACATCGGCCTGCACGCCTCGCTCATCCCGCTCGGCATCCCCACCGCCATGCGGGCGCCCCGCACAACGCCGTCGCCTGGTACCAGTCGTTCATCGACGAGTGCGCGCACGCCGCCGGGGCGGACCTGGTCGCGTTCCGGTTTCCAGTTGCTGCGCGTCCCGCCGTCACGGGCCGGAAGGCGCCGCCGCAGACGGCTTCAGCGCCGACCGCATGCGCGGCCGAGGACGGCCTGCCGCTGGCTGGGGTCGCACCCGCCCGACGGCCGGGCGCTCGGCGTCGCGTTCCACTACAGTCATCGAGACACCGCCGAGGGTGAGGTCAGCGTGACCGCCGCGAAGGCGGTGCGCGTCCACAAGGTGGGTGGCGGCGGACGTCGGCCGGCAGATCGTCAACGCCAGCATGGCCGAGAACCAGGTGCAGGGCGCGGTGCTCGACGGACTGGGCGCGCTGATGGGCCAGGAGATCACGTTCGAGGGCGGACGCGCCGTCCAGAGCAACTTCGATCGCTACCTCGCTGCTCCGCATGCGCTGGAAGTCGCCGCCGGAGGTCGAGGTGCACTTCCGGATCACCGACAACCATCCGACCGGGCTGGGCGAACCGGCGCTGCCACCCGTCCTGCCGGCGGTGTGCAACGCGATCTTCGCGATCGCGTACGCGCGTGCGGAGCGTCGCTCGCCTGCACAACGGCTTCCGCTGGCCTGAGCCGGCGTCAGGCGCCTGCCGTGGTCGTCGGTTGCCCGGTCGCGGTGACCGTGTCCGCTGGGTGCCACCGGTCCCGCGTCAGCAGGCCCTCCACGGCTTCGCTGCGCGCGGAACTCGTCCTCCGACGGAACGACCGCTGGCCTGCCGCCGCCGTCGATGCCGCCAAGATACAGCCGTAGAGCCCGGTGAGCGCATTGAACCGCGTCTCGATCGTCATCGACTCGAGCCGCGGTGATAGAACCAGATCATCGAAGAGCGTCTCGTGGGGGCGCGGTCCCCATCGACCGCTGCGCGCCGGCTACGTTAGCAGGAGGCCTGCGGGGCCGCCACTCATTTCTCTGAGAAAACGGCGGGCCGTCCACGAGATCGGCCGTTCGTCACACCAACGGTCACCGCTCCACCGCCACCGCGTGTCGCAGGCGCGCCAGTACCTCGGCCGTCACGGGTGGCGGCGGGTTGAGACGCTGGCGCATCGCGTCGAGCAACGCGCCGAAGCTGGCGCCGAAGCGTGCGCAGTGCCCGCACGCCGCCACGTGCGCTTCGATGCGCGCGCCGAGCGCAGCGTCCACGCCTCCGTCCACGACGTCGCTGAGCGCCGTCATCACGGCCGAACAGGTCAGGCCGGCCACCTCACGCTCGTCCGGTCGCACGCGACACCTCGTTTCTCAGCCGCCCCGCCAGCGCCAGCCGCGCACGGTGCAGGCGGCTCTTCATCGCGGCGAGGCCGAGGCCCAGCACGCGAGCCGTTTCTTCACCAGAGAGCCCCTCGAGCTCGCGCAGCGTCAGGATCTCGCGCTGCTCGTCGGTCAGTGCGGCCAGCGCCCGGGAGAGGCGCTCGCGATCCTCGGCGGCAACCGCCATTGCCTCGGGATCGGGTCCGCCCCAGCCGGCCTCCAGCCCCAGGTCGTCGATGGGCGCGTCGTCCACCGGCTCGCGCGCACGCGTCCGCCGGTGGCGCACCGCGGCGTGGCGCGCAATCGCGAACAGCCACGTACGGGCCGAGGCCTCACCCCTGAACTGCGCCGCGTGCCGCCACGCGGAGAGGAACGTCTGCTGGAGGACGTCCTCGGCCTCGTCGGGTTGACGGAGCAGCGCGCGCGCGAGCCTGAAGACACTGGCGGAGTGGCGCAGCAGGAAGACGTCGAACGCATCCGCGTCGCCCCCCGCCGCGAGGCCCAGCAGCGCCTCGTCGCTCAGTTCGTCCTGCGCACCGGGCACGTGGAGATTCCGAGAACGCTGTAGAGCGGACAGCTCCCGGCCAGCCCTGTGAGGATGGGCACGACGCCGATGTAGCCCCAGACGCCGATGGTACCGGCCAGCGCCAGGCCGACCAGGGCGACACCGATGCCCACGCGAAGCACGCGCTCGATGGGATGCTCGTTCACGCTCAGGAAGCGGCTCATAATACCCTCCTTGGTTCCTGCTGCTATTGAGTCCGCGCGGCGGAAAAGGATTCAGGCGCCGGCGCTCCTCCTCGCCGGGCTGCTTGCCGGAGGGGTGACCGGGTGCCGTCCGGCATCCACGGCCGCCGCGCTGGTCACCGACACCCGCCTGGCGATGGGATCGCAGCTCACCCTGTCGGTCTGGACGGACGACGAGGGCGGGGCGCACCAGGCGATGGACGCCGTCTTCGCCGAGTTCGATCGGCTCGAGGGCCTGCTCAGCGTCTGGCGCGAGGGCAGCGACGTGCAGCGCCTCAATGCCGCGGCCGGGCAGGATCTCATTCCGGTCAGCGCGGACACCCGCCGGGTGCTGACCGCGGCCGCGCACGCCAGCCAGGTGACGCACGGCGCGTTCGACATCACCTTCGGCGCGCTCACCGACGTCTGGCGCTTCGATCACGACCAGGACAATCGCATCCCCACGGATGCCGAGATCGCGTCGCGGCTGCCCTTCATCGACCACGCCGCCGTGGTCGTCGACGAGGCGGCCGGTACCGCCGGGATTCGTCGCGCGGGTGTGCGCGTCCATCTTGGCGGCATCGGCAAGGGGTATGCAGTGGACCGGGCCATCGCGCTGCTGCGCGACGCGGGCTTCGCCGACTTCCTGATCCAGGCAGGCGGCGATTTGTATGCCGCCGGCCGCCGCGGCGATCGGCCGTGGCGCGTGGGCCTGCAGGACCCGAGAGGCGAACCGGACGCGCACTTCGCCAGCGTCGATCTCGCCGACGAGACCTTCTCCACCTCCGGCGACTACGAACGGTTCTTCCTGCGCGACGGCGTCCGCTACCACCACCTGCTCGACCCGAGAACGGGCCGGCCGGCCCGTGGCTGTCGCAGCGTGACCATCCTGGCAGCCCGCGCGCTGGACGCCGACTGGCTGTCCACGGGCGTGTTCATCCTGGGACCGGACGAGGGCCTGTCGCTGGTGGAGTCGATGCCGGACGCCGAGGCGGTGATCGTCACCGCCGACAACGCCGTGCGCGTCACGAGTGGATTGCGGGACCGGGTGCGGGTCGAACGCGCGCCCGCACCATGAGGGCGGGGCCGCCGGACGGCTAGTTCGAGACGGCCTGCCGCTGCGCCTTGAGCGTGCGGTAGTCGATGATGCGCCAGTGCGGGCACTTCTGGTGGTCGTCGTACAGGCGTTCGCAGTCGTCGCACCGTACGCACTCGGTCACCAGGATCTTCGGCCCCTGGATGGCCCCCCACTGGCAGGTCTTCTGGCAGATCCGGCACGTCGAACACTCCGACCACCGCTTGATCTTGAACACGGTGATGTTCGAGATGATGCCGAGCGTCGCCCCCAGGGGGCACAGGAACCGGCAGTACAGGTTGCGGACGAACATCGACGCCACCAGCAGGGTGCCGAGGCCGATCCAGAGCGGCGTCGAGCCGAACATCCCGAACATCCAGAACGGCTCGACGTAGCGGTAGATCGTCACGTCGTGCGTGACGGCGTAGTAGGCCAGCACGCTGCCGAGGATGCCGAACTTGATCCACGCGGCGCGCGCCTCCAGGGCCCGCGGCACCTCGACCCGCCAGCTCGCCGGCAGCACCGCGTCCATCAGCTGCGTCAGCGCGCCGAACGCGCACACCCGGCCGCAGTAGAAGCGGCCCCAGAGCACCGTCGACACCAGCGTGAAGCCGGCGAAGGCGTACCACATCACCGCCGACTGCAGGATCGGGAAGTCCCAGTCGACGATGCGGAAGACGTCGGTGATGGAGATGAGGCTGCTCTTGGTGAAGCCCACGTAGGCCACCGAGATCACCAGGGTCACGTACTTGAGCGGGACGCTCTTGCGGCGGAAGCTGACGTAGGCGAGCGTGAGGAAGACGGCGAGCGCGACGAGGTCCGGCACCTGCGGCGCCAGGATGTCCCCGAGGGTTTCGACGGGCTCCTCGTCGAACCCCCAGGGGTCCACCTCGGGCTGGATCACGGCTTCACCGCCGCCGGATCGAGGAACTGGCGGGCCATCGTCCGCGAGCTGTCACGGATGGCGCGCACGGCGCTCGTCATCGTGATGGTTGCCCGCGACACGGCGTCGACGTCCTGTCCGAGGCGGAAGGGCTCGCGGATGCTCTTGCCGGTGAACTGGGCCACGAACTCCGGCGGTTCGATGGAGAAGTAGCCGTACGGCTCCGAGTCGTAGTCGAGGGCGACGCCGGTGATCACGCCCTTCAGGTCGAGCCCGACCAGGAAGTGGATGGCCGCGTGATACCCGCGCTCGTTCGGGGCCAGGTCGGTCGTCCAGAACGCGTAACCGATCGGCTTGGCGGACGGGTTGGCCTTCGGGTCCACGTCGAAGGCCTCGAAATGCAGCGGGGTTCCCTGCAGCGGCGAGAACGCGACCGCCTTCGGGAACAGCTTCTTCAGGTGCGCGTCGGGCTTCGGGTTCGTGAAGATCCGATCGGCGGCCCAGGCCACCGTGAAGGTCAGCGACACCATTCCGACAACGAGCAGCAGTTTCCTCACGAGACCTCTCCGAGCCGTGCCGACGGCAATTGCTCGATCCGCACCCGCAGGTAGGCGACGCCCAGCATCAGGACCATCAGTTTGGCGCCGCCGGGAAGTCCGTTGGCGCATCGGAGGCGCACCTCCTCGCCGGGCGCCGCGTCGAAGCTGACCGAGGCGCCGAGCAGGGTGTTGTGAGCTTTTACCACATGGTGCCCCGGATCGATATCGAGCGACAGCGTCCGCCCGTACGGGAGGGTGTCCCACGGCTCCCCGTCCAGCCAGAGCCGGATCGTCCGATCCTGCACATCGGCGGGATCGTCCCGGACGATCGTCACGCGGGCGCGCATCAGGCGGGGTCGCGTTCCAGGCGCACGCGCAGGTAGGTCACGTGCAGCACCATCATCAGCAGCCAGCCCGCGCGCGGGAACCCGTTGCCGCAGCGCAGCCGGACGTGCTCACCCGGCCGGACGTCGATCTCCAGGGTGCGCGAGAAGAGCGTGTTGAACGCGCGCACGCGGTGGCGGCCCGGCGCCACCGGCCGGGTCACCGACTGGCCGTACCGCACCTTCTCCCACGGCTGATCGTCCACGAACAGGAAGATCTGCCGGTCCTGGAAGTCGTCGGGGAACTGGCGCGCGACGGTGATCTGCGCGTCGCGGACCGTCGTGGGCGCCTCGGGCGGCGTGTCCACGGTGCCGTAGTAGGCGCGCACCAGCACAGACACGTCGTCGATGGGCACGAGCGGGTCGCGCATCGACGGGGCATCGGGAGGCGCGGGCTCGGCGACGCCCACGCGCCACGGACGAGGCTGGCGGTCCAGCGTCGGCATCGACGCTCAGGATAAATCAGGATGCCGCCGCGCGTCTCCGGTTCGGCCCAGCCGGTCCAGCGCCCCGGCCGCCCACGGGCGCGCCGCCGCCAGGACGTCCGCGGCCGTCCAGCCCGCCCGCCTGAGGTCGCCGACGCCAGTGTCCCTGTCAGACTTGCTGAGCTTCTCGGCCGCCGTCCGCATGACGAGGGGATGATGGGCGAACACCGGCGGCTCCACTCGGCCGAGCAGCCGCGCGAGCAGAATCTGGCGGCCGGTGGACGACGCGAGATCGGCGCCCCGGATGACGTGCGAGATGCCCTGCGCCAGGTCGTCCACCACCACCGCGAACTGATACGTCCAGTTCCCGGCCCGGTCCCGGATGAGCAGGTCGCCGCACTGCGCCGACGGCCGCTGCTCTTGCGGGCCGAGGAGCACGTCGTCGAACCGGACCTCCTCGTCGGGCAGGCGCACCCGCCAGCCGACGCCGTCCACCAGGCCGATGCCCCGCGCGCGGCAGGTGCCCGGATAGCATCGTTCCCCGTCGCGACCCGGCGGCGCGTGCTGGAGCGCGGTCCGCGAGCACGAGCAGCCGTACACGAGCCCCGCCGCCGCAAGGGTCCGCAGGCCGTCCTGATAGAGCGCCTCGCGCGCGCGCTGGTGGACGACCGGACCGTCGGGCTCGAACCCCAGCCACGCGAGGTCGTCGAGCAGGGCCTGCTCGTACACCGCACGGCTTCGCTGCCGGTCGTGATCCTCGACACGAAGCCGCACGGCCGCGCCGCGCGCACGTGCCCATCCCCAGACGCACAAGGCGTTCACCACGTGACCCAGGTGAAGGAAGCCGGTCGGAGCGGGCGCGAAGCGGGTCACGAGGGGCGGGGAGACCGGGAGGGCGGGCACCACGGCCACTGTAAGCCATCCCTCGACCGCGACGGGCGGTCCGGTCGAGCCCGCGCCCCCGCCGCTCGATCCGCCCGGTGAGCCGTCGGACGGGCGCGACAGATCCCTGGCCGTCGCCGGCCCGTAAACTGATCGTGCATGACCGCCGTGGGCATCGTGTTCCTCGTCGTCTGCCTCTTCGGCGCCTTCGCCTACGGGTCGTCGGCGGTGATGGCGCTGCGGCAGGCGGCGCCGGTCTGGGGCCGGCTGCCGGTGGACCCGTCTCCGCGCCCGCCCGCGCTCGACGGCGTCAGCCTGGCGATGTTCCTCGCCTGCACGGTCTGGTTCGCCCTGAACGCCGCGATCGAGTTCGGGACGCTCGCGGGCCGGCCCGGGCGCAGCCTGCTGGACGTGCTGATGCTGGCGGTGGCGTTCGCGTTCCCGCCGCTCATCATGCACGTGGTCTACCGGGAAACCGGCTGCCCCAGGGAACCGCGGCGGGCGACCCCTGCGTGGCGATGGCCGCTGGGCATCATGTACGTCGTCAGCCCGCTCGCCGGCGCCCTCCTGGTTGGCGGCGTGCTGGGCGGATGGCGCATCCCGCAGCCCGACCGCTCGATCAGCCTCACCATCGCCTGCCTCTTCACGCTCGCCTCCATCTACTCCACCGTCGTGATCGTGACCCGTCCGGCGGAGGATCGGACGCACGAGCAGCGGCGGCTCGGCCGCGCCATGCTGGTGCTGTTCGCCCTCATCACCGCCATCTTCGGCGCCGCCCTCCTGATGGACGAGCGGGGCGCCGTCGTCGCCGCGTTCGACCGGCTGACCCGCACGGCGCCCCTGATGTTCCTGGCCGTGGGCATGTACTTCGAGAACCGCTTCGAGTTCTACGACCTCGTGGTCAAGCGCGGGGTCATGCTCGTCGCCACGGTCGCGGCCTTCGGCGTGGTGTTCACGCTGGCGGGCCCGTGGCTGGCGCGGTTGCCCGAGGGTGCGGTGCGCCCGTGGCTGGCCGCGATCCTCGTGATCCCCGTCGCCATGGCGCTGCCCTGGATGTCCCGCCTGCTGTCCGCCTGGCTCGACCGGCTCTGGTTCGGGCGCACGTTCGGCGCGGTGGAAGCCGTCAAGCACCTGCTCGGCGCCATGCAGCCCGCCACCGGGGAGGCCATGCTCCGGGTCGAGGCCGAGCGCCGCCTCGCCGAGATTGCGGGCGCGCCGATTGCCGTGCGCGTGGACGAGGAAGCGGCGCCCGAGGATCAGGTGCTCGAGGTCGAAGCGGCGACGCCCTCCGGCGGCCGTGTGCGGTTCTGCGTGTCCACCGACCCCACCGCACGGCGCCTCCTCAGCGAGGACCTGGCCATGCTGCGGTCCCTCGCCAGCGTCTTCGGCTTCATGCTGGAGACCATCCGCCTGCAGCAGAAGCGCCAGGAGCAGGAGCAGATCGCGCAGGATCTGCGGCTGCAGTCCAGCCGTTCCGAACTGAAGGCGCTGCGCGCCCAGATCAACCCGCACTTCCTCTTCAACGCGCTCAACGCGATCGCCTCGCTGATTCACACCGATCCGGCCCGCGCCGACGAAGCCGTGGAACAGCTCGCCGAGGTCTTCCGCTACACGCTGCGGCGCTCGGACTCCGAATGGGCGCCGCTCGACCAGGAGCTGGCGTTCGCGCGCGCCTATCTCGACGTCGAACGCGCCCGCTTCGGGCCGCGCCTCACGTGCGCGATCGAGTCGGATTACCTGCCGCCGGTGCCCCAGGTGCCGTCGATGCTGCTGCAGACGCTCATCGAGAACGCCGTCAAGCACGGCGTCTCGCAGTCGCGGGGCCCGGGACGCATCGACGTCATCGTCCACTGCGCGGGCAGCGACATCACCCTCGAAGTGCGGGACAACGGGCCCGGGCCGGGCGCGGCGACCGAGCACCGGGACGGCGAGGGCTTCGGCCTGCGCAGTGTGCGCGAGCGGCTGGCCGGCCACTTCGGGGATCGCGCGCACCTGACGCTCGACCGCGATGCCGCCGCGGGCGTCACCATCGCCCGCATCGTCATGCCGGTGGCGCGGGTGGCGGCGTAGGGCGCAGGGTGCGGGCCATCCGGGCGCTCGTCGTGGACGATGAACCGCCGGCGCGGGCACGACTGCGCCGGCTGCTGGACGCACTCGGCGGCGTGACCGTCGTCGCCGAGGCCGGCAACGCCGCGGAGGCACGCGAACTCATTCACGACCTGCGTCCCGACGTGCTGTTCCTCGACGTCGAACTTCCCGAGGTGCGGGGGACGACCCTCGCCGCCTCCCTGCCCGAGCCGCGTCCCTTCGTCGTCTTTGCCACTGCGTACGAGCAGTACACGCTCGACGCGTTTGCCTGCGACGCCACCGACTACCTCGTGAAGCCGGTGTCCCGTCACCGGCTCGCGGCGACGCTCGACCGGGTGCGCGATCGTCTCGAGCGCCGGGGCAATGCCGAGCGCGACCTGGCGGCCGCGTCGGCCCTGCAGGCGGACATGTGGCCCGTCGCGCTGCCCGCCATCCCCGGCTTCGACTGCGCCGCGGCCTCGCTGCCCGCGCGCGGCGTCGGCGGCGACTTCTACGACGCGTTCGCGCTGACCGACGGCACCTGGGGCCTGCTGCTCGGCGACGTGTCCGGCAAGGGCATGGCCGCGGGGCTGGTGGCCACCGCCGTCCAGGCACGCGTGCAGACGGCCGCCCGGCACGCCCGCATGCCGCCCGCCCGGCTCGGCGAAGCCGTCAACGCCGATGTCTTCGCGTCCACCCAGGGGCAGCGCTACGCCACGCTCATCTATGCCGAGTTGGACGCGGCGTCGCGCCGGCTGCGGCTGGTGAACGCCGGGCATCCCGCCGCACGCGTGTTCACCCCCGGCGTGCCGGAGGGGCAGCCGCTGCCGTCGTCGGGACCGGCGCTCGGGCTGATGGGCACGGCGCGGTTCGAGACGCTCGACGCCGAGATCCCGCCCGGCGGGTGCGTGGTGGCCTTCTCCGATGGCGTGGAGGAAGCGCTGGACCTGGACGATGTCGAGTTCGGCGTGGACCGGATCGATGCGATCATCGGGCGCGAGGGCGCCGCATCCGCCGCGCACCTGTGTGCCGCGATCATCGATGCCGTGCGGCGGCACCGGGGCCCGCGGCAGGACCAGGACGACGTGACGGTCCTCGTGGTCAAGGGAGTGTAGGGGCGGGGAGTCGGGAGTCGGGAGTCGGAGAGGATGGCGACACACGCGTGATGCGAGTACTGCTCGTCGACGACGAACAGCCGGCGCGCGAGCGGCTCAAGCAGCTGCTGCTGGCGCACGAGGACGTGGAGGTGGCGGGCGAAGCGGAGGACGGCGTGCAGGCGGCCGAGCGCATCGCCGAGCTGAGGCCGGAGCTCGTCTTCCTCGACATCCAGATGCCGGGCGCCTCCGGGCTCGACGTCGCGGCCTCGCTCGGGCGTCCGCGGCCGGCCATCATCTTCTGCACCGCCTACGACCAGATACGCCGTTGACGCGTTCGAGCTGTCGGCCACCGACTACCTGCTGAAGCCCGTCAACCGCGCCCGGCTCGCGGCGGCGCTCGAACGCGTCCGCCAGGCCGGGGCGGGCCGTACACGCGACAACGAGCCCGCGCCCCGCGACCCGGCCCTCGCGCCGACACGCTTCCTGGCCCGGCGCGGCGCCCGCTACCGGGTGGTACCGGCGACCGAGGTCGTCGCGTTCGTCTTCGACGAGGGCGTGACGCGGGTCATCACGTCCGCCGAGCAGCTCACCATGCAGCCGACGCTGGCCGCGCTGGCCCGGCGGCTCGATGCCGACCAGTTCTGCGCGATCTCGCGGACCGTGATCGTCCGGCTCGATGCGGTGCGGGAAGCCCGCCCCTTCCCCGACGGAACCGGGGAGGCGATCCTCGCCAACGGCATGGCGGTCCCGGTGGCCCGGCGGCGCTGGCGCGTCCTGCTCGACCGTCTCGGCGGATGACACGCGCCGGTCTCGCGCGCGTCCCGACTACAATTCCGGGATGACGCGACGGGAGTTGATGACGCTGGCACGCCGGCTTGGACTGGCTGCCGGTGCGGGATCGCTGCTGGGACGGGTTCCGGCGCTGGCGCAGGAGCCGCCGGCCTGGGGCAAGGCGGAACTGATTCGCCACTCGACTCGCCCGCCCGACTACGAGACGCCGGTCGCGCTGCTCGACAGCTTCATCACGCCGGTCGAGCACTTCTACCTGCGCTGTCACCTTCCCATCCCGCGCGCGCTCGACGCCGCGGCCTGGCGGCTCGAGGTGGACGGTGAGGTGAACACGCCGCTCTCGCTGAGCCTCGCCGACCTGCGCGCGATGCCCGCGGCCACCATCACCGTGACACTCGAGTGCGCGGGCAACGGGCGCGCCCTCTTCGACCCGCCGGTGGCCGGCGTGCAATGGCGCAAGGGGGCCGTGGGCACCGCCCGCTGGACGGGCGTCCGCCTGGCGGATCTGCTGGCCCGTGCGGGCGCGCGCACAAGCGCGGGCGCGCGCTCAAGCGCGGGCTTCGTGCAGATGCAGGGCGCCGACCAGCCGCTCGGGACGATGCCCGCGTTCGTGCGGCAGGTGCCGTGGGCGAAGGCGATGCACGAGGACACGCTGATCGCCTACGAGATGAACGGCCAGCCCATCCCCGTTCCGCACGGGTTCCCGCTCCGCGCGATCATTCCGGGCTGGGAAGGCGCCTATTCGATGAAGTGGCTGCGCCACCTGCGCGTCGCGCAGGCGACGTCCGACAACTTCTGGGTCGCGACGGCCTATCGCTATCCCGTGCGCCGCGTCGCACCCGGCGAAGCCGTACCGGCGTCGGACATGGCGCCGCTCACCGGCCTCGCGGTCAAGTCCCTCATCACCGCGCCGCTCGACGGCGCCGCGCTCAGGACCGGTCCGATCGACGTCGCCGGCTTTGCGTGGGCGGGAGAGACCGCCATTACCGGCGTTGACGTGTCGATCGACAACGGCGCGACATGGCAGCCCGCACGCCTCACCGGCGAGGAGCAGCGGTACACGTGGCGGCGGTTCGAGTTCCGCTTCGACGCCACGAAGGCGCAGTCGTACCTGATCCTGTCCAGGGCGACCGACGCCAGCGGCGCCGTCCAGCCGGCGGTGTCGCACTGGAATCCGTCGGGCTACCTCTGGAACCAGTACGACGCCGTGCGGGTGAACGTCTCGTGACGCGGCACGCTCGCGCATGCGCCATCGCGGCCCTCACCTGCCTCGCGGCGGTGGCCCCGTCAGCCGGTCACGCGCAGGCCCCGGCGGCGCCGCTGCCCGACGGCCCCGGCCGCGCCATCGTCGAGGCGCGGTGCCTGGTATGCCACGACGCCGACATCATCGCCGGGCAGCGCCTCAGCGAGGCGGGCTGGGGACGCGAGCTGGACAAGATGATCCGCTGGGGCGCCCGCGTGCCCGACTCCGACCGGGCCACGCTGGTGGCGTATCTGAGCGCGCACTTCGCGCCGGCACCGGCGGTCTCCCATGAATCTGCCGGAGGTGAGGCCGTGTTCCAGCGCGCGTGCGGCACCTGCCACGGCGAGGACATCGTCGCCGGCCAGCGACTGAGCGAAGCGGGCTGGACGCGCGAAGTGGACAAGATGGTGCGGTGGGGGGCGCGCGTGGACGCGGCCGAAACGGCGGCGCTCGCCCGGTATCTCGCCACGCGGTTCCCGCCGAGGCGGTGAATCGCCCGGATCGGGGCTGAAGCCTCGCCCGCCGCCCACGCGTCCAACCGGTATGCCCGCAGGTCCACTGCTCCCCGGTCTCGCCGCCATCGTGGGCCTCTTCTCCCTGCTGTGGGTGGCGTCCCTGCGGCTCCGCAATGCCAGCATCGTGGACACCTGGTGGGGCCCCGGGTTCCTGGTGGCGACGATCGTGTCACTCGGCGCCGCCTCGCCGGCGCACCCGCGCGCGTGGGTCGCCGCCGCGGCCGTCGTGCTCTGGGCCGTGCGCCTGGCGGCGCACATCGGCCTCCGCAACAGCGGCCATGGTGAGGACCCGCGCTACGCCGCCTGGCGAGAACAGTACGGCGCACAGTGGTGGTGGTGGAGCTACTTCCACGTCTTCCTGCTCCAGGCCGTCATCGCCTGGGTCGTGTCGTGGCCCGTCTTCTTCGCCGTCACCCGCGATGCCGCCTTCCCGACCGTGCTCGACGCCGCGGGCGTGGGGCTCTTCGCGACGGGCTGGCTGTTCGAGACCGTTGGCGACTGGCAGCTCGCGCGCTTCAAGCGCAATCCGGCGAACCGCGGGCAGGTGTTCGACCGCGGGCTGTGGAAATACACGCGCCATCCGAACTACTTCGGCGAGGCCGTGCCTGGTGGGGGCTCGGCCTGATCGGCGCCGCGGCGCCCGGAGGCTGGGTGGGTCTGGTCGGGCCGCTCCTCATCACCTGGCTGCTGCTGCGTGTCTCGGGTGTGACGATGCTGGAGCGCGGGCTTCGACAGAGCAAGCCCGGCTACGCGAGCTACGTGGAACGGACCTCGGCGTTCGTGCCGTGGCCGCCCAGGTCGGCCTGAGACGGATCCAGCCGGCGTCCGTCGGCCAGGGCGGCGGTCACGGCGTCGAAGAGCGCGGCGTCCGCCGCTCGCCGGTCGGCCGGCCGCTTGTCGAGCGATCGCAGCGGCAGCCGCATGCGTGGGTTCTCGCCGAGGGCGTTCCGGTGCCGGTCCAGGAACGCCCAGTAGAGCGGGGTTACCGGACAGGTGGTGCGCGGATCGAACGCGCAGGTGCCGCAGTAGTCGCTCATCCGGTCGATGTAGGCGGCCCTGACGCATCGGCTTGGTGGTCATCACCCCGCCGAAGGCAAAGGTGCCCATCCCCAGGACGTTCGGCTCGACGACCCAGTCGAAGGCGTCGGTATAGGCGATCCAGAACCAGTCGGACACCTCGCGCGGCGACAGGTCCAGGAGCGTCGCGAGGTTGCAGAGGACCATGAGCCGCGTGATGTGATGGCTCCACCCGTGGGCCCACACCTCGTCCACCACGCGATCCAGGCAGGCGAGGCCGGACGGGGTGCCCAGCACGGCGGGCAGGGCCCGTGAACCGGCGACCGACGACGCCTCCACCGTCCGGAAGCCGTCCGTCTCCGCGTGCACGTGACGCACGAACTCGCGCCAGCCGAGCACCTGCCGGATGAATCCTTCGCGGCTGGCTACGGGGATGTCGAGCGTCGCGACGTCGCGCACGATCTGCGCTGGTAGCAGGCGATGCAGGTTCACGAGCGCGGACACGCGCGTGTGGGAAGAGGTTCCGGGCGACCGCGCGGACATGGCGTCCTCGCACGGTCCGAAGCATGGCAGGCATGCGGCACGCGCCCAGCGCCACGAGGCCTCGGCATCCTCGGTGCGTGGCCGGGAGCGCTGAGAGATCCAGCCGCCCGGGATGGTCAGCGAAACTCGATTCCACCAGCGACCCGACTTCGATGGTGATGGCATCGGGCTCGAAGCGCAGAGGCGCCGGGGCTGGCGGCTCGCCGTGCCACGGCTTGCGATTGTCGGTGTCGAACGACCACTTCCCGCCCTCGGGACGATCGCCCTCCATGAGCAGGCCCGTCCGCCGTCTGACGTGCCGGATAGAACTGATCCATCCGCCACGGCGGTCCCTGCTGGCTGGCGCGGAGATCGTCGGGCGAGGTGAGCCATCCCTCGTGCGGCACTTCCACGACGCGCCCGTCCTCGACGAGCGGCGCCACCTCCATCCGCAGTTCGCGCTCGGCGGCCCGCATCATCGTCAGGGGACCGAGCTTCCGAGCGAGGGGCGTCAGCGCGTCGGCGCATGTCCCGTCGGTGACGACGTAGCGAACGGCGACGCCGCGGGCGGCCTGCTCGAGGGCGAAGTGCCGCTGGTTGGCGAGCACGAGCGCCAGCTTCTGCCGGTGGTAGGGACGCCGCGCCGCCCTGGCCGGGCACTCGACCAGGACGATGCCCAGTTCGCCCGCCTCTGCCTGCGCCAGCGGACCGACGGCATCGGTGAGCTGGTCGTAGGGCACGAACACCCAGCGGCGCCCGGCTGGATCGGGCTGGCGTTCAGCGAGCGACCGGGCGAAGTGCGACGGCATCTTCTTACGACGCGGTCGCGGTCGTGCGCGGTGCGTCGCCCGGCGTCCTGCCGTTCGCGAGCGAGCGGATGAGGTCCGAAGATTTTTCGCGCGCATCGGATCCGCAGCGCGCGCACGGCAGTCCTAGTCGATGGAACCCGCAACCAAGGAGATATCGATGCAGGCACTGAAGGCTCTGGCGATTGGCGCGGCGATGGCCGCGATGGTGCAGGTGGTCCCGGCCACCGTTCACGCACAGGACAAGGACATCGTTGACACGGCCGTTGCAGCCGGTCAGTTCAAGACATTGGCCGCGGCCCTGCAAGCCGCCGGGCTGGTGGAGACGCTGAAGGGCACGGGCCCGTTCACGGTGTTCGCACCCACCGACGAGGCGTTCGCGAAACTGCCGAAGGGCACCGTCGAGGACCTGCTGAAGCCCGAGAACAAGGCCAAGCTCACGGCCATCCTCACCTACCACGTCGTGCCCGGGAAGGTCATGGCCGCGGACGTGAAGACGATGAAGGACGCCAAGACCGTGCAGGGCGGCATGCTCCCCGTGTCGGCCATGGGGTCCACGGTGATGGTGGGCAACGCGCACGTGGTGAAGGCCGACATCGCGGCGTCGAACGGCGTCATCCACGTGATCGACACCGTGCTGATGCCGAAGGACGGGACGCGCTAGCAGCGGCCCCCGGCTCCAGGACGGCGGGTGCGCGGGCATGGAGCCCGGCGCCCGCCGTGTTTTTCTTGAACTAGAATTCCGGGATGCCCGCGACCGCCGAGCCGACCGATACCGACCTCAGCCGGGCCCGCGCCGACCTGGACGCGTGGGTGCGGGAGCTGATGGAGTGGCACTTCTCGCCGGAGACCGGCTCTCCGTTCTGGCTCGAGTGGGCGGCGCGCGCGGGCTGGGATCCGCGCCGGGACGTGCGGTCGTACGACGACCTGGACCGCTTCGGCGGCTTCGAGGACGAGTGGCTCCGCGGCGGTGATCCGCGGCGGTGGGTGCCGCGCGGCCTGGCCGATCGTCCCGTCTACGTCTTCGAAACCGGCGGCAGCACCGGCATCCCGAAATCGCGCATCAACGTCGAGGACTTCCGGACCGACTACTCCATCTTCAGCGAGACGCTGCCCGAGGCGCATTTTCCGAAGGGCGCGGACTGGCTCGAGATCGGTCCCAGCGGCCCGCGCCGGCTCCGGCTGGCCATCGAACACCTCGCGCAGGTGCGCGGCGGCATCTGCTACATGGTGGACCTCGATCCCCGCTGGGTGATCAAGCTGCTGAAGATGGGCGAGATGGAGATGGTGGATCTCTACAAGCGCCACGTCATCGACCAGGCGCTCACCCTCCTCAAGGCCCACGACACCATCAAGTGCCTGTTCACCACGCCGAAGCTGCTCGAAGCCCTGTGCGAGCGGATCTCCCTGCGCAAGGCGGGCATCACCGGCGTCTTCTGCGGCGGGACGGAGATGACGCCGCAGTTCCACCGGTTCGCGGTCGAGGAACTGATGGAGGGCGCGTGATTTCGCCCCCACCTACGGCAACACCTTGATGGGCCTGGCCGCCCACAAGCCGCCGACGCCCGAGGACGACTGGGCCATCATCTATTACCCGCCGGCCCCGCGCGCCATGATCGAAGTCGTGGATCCGGACGCGCCCACGCGGGTCGTGGACTACGGCGCCACCGGCCGCGTCCGCCTGACGACCCTGACGCGGGAGTTCTTCATGCCCCGCTTCCTCGAACGCGACGAGTGCGAGCGCGAACGCCCGTGCCAGGCCTATCCCTGGGACGGCGTCCGCAACGTGCGTCCCTTCTCCCGCTTCCAGAAGGCAGTGGTGGAGGGGTGTACTGATACCGGCGAAAGAAGACAAGGAAAAGGCAAAGGGCAAAACTGAACTCGGCAACTCTGCCTTTCGTCTTCTGCCTTCTGCTTTTTGCCTTTTGCTTTTTGCCTTTCACCTGTGAGGCCCATGCTCCACCTTCCCATCCTCCGCTGGGGACAGCCCTATCGCAGCGTCGACCGGGTCGTCGTGCCGCACTTCCGTACGCGCGAGCCGTTCGTGGCCATGAGCCAGGCCAACACGGGGCTCATCCGGCGCGACCTGCTCAAGCAGGCCGAGGCGCGGGCGGCGCTGGCCGCGATGCCGGTGCGCACGCTGGTGGACATCGCACACCGCGCCGCCGAGTCGTTCATGCACGACACGCTGCCGCTCGGCGACGACGCGACGCAGTCGCCACAGGACTACGTCGAGCAGGTGACGGCCACCACCGGCCTCCCCTGGGCGAGCGTGCGGCGCAACATGGCCAAGGTGCACGGTGTGCTCAGCCGCGTCGAGGAGGTGCTCGCTGGATTGACGCGGGGGCTGGACCTCGACGTGCTGGACGGCGGCGTGGGCGCCGCCGACGGCCATCTCCTGAGCTTCTTTCCGCGCGCGGACGCGCTCGGCGTCGTGCTGCCCAGCAACTCACCCGGCGTGCACTCGCTCTGGGCGCCGGCCACCGTCCTCAAGATGCCGCTGGTCCTCAAGCCCGGCAGCGCCGAGCCCTGGACGCCCCTGCGCATCATCCGCGCGTTCGTGGCCGCAGGGGCGCCGCCCGAGGCGTTCTCCTACTACCCGGCGGACCATGCCGGCGGGAACGAGATCCTGCGCGCGTGCGGCCGGGGCATGGTCTTCGGCGACGTCGGATCGACACGGCGCTGGAAGGCCGACCCGCGTGTCGAGGTGCACGGGCCCGGCTTCAGCAAGATCGTCGTGGCCCCCGATGCCGCCGACGACTGGGAACGCCACATCGACATGATGGCCGAGTCCATCGCCAACAACGGCGGCCGCTCGTGCGTCAACGCCTCGGGCGTCTGGGTCACGCGCCATGCCGATCGCGTGGCCGACGCGCTTGCCGCCCGGCTGGCGGCGTGGACGCCGCGTGCGGCCGACGACCCGGACGCGGTGCTGGCGCCGTTCGCCGACCCGTCGGTCGCGCGGCGCATCTCGGCCACCATCGACCAGGACCTCGCGCCCGCCGAGGGCGACGCCCGCGCATCGGCGCGCGACGTGTCCGCGGCCGTGCGGGGCGCCGACCGCGTCGTGAGCGCGCACGGCGGCACCTACCTGCTGCCGACCATCATCCGCTGCGACGCGGACCACGCGCTCGCGAACCGCGAGTTCCTCTTCCCGTTCGCCTCCGTCGTCGAGGTGCCGGCCGAGGCGCTCCCGGACTGCCTGGGACCGTCGCTGGTCGTGACCTGCGTCACGGCGGATCCCCGTGTCGGCGCCCGCTTCGTGGCGTCCCCGCACGTGGACCGCCTCAACCTGGGGTCGATTCCGACGACGCGGATTGGGTGGGACCAGCCGCACGAGGGCAACCTGTTCGACCATCTGAGCACGGCGCGCCATCCAGAGGCTGGCGTGACCGTCGGAGCGGCCGCGGCCACGGGCTGACCATGCGCCTGCTGCTGCTCTCGGCCGGGGCCGCCTCGATGTCTGCGGCAGCTGCTTCCGCGACAACACGCTGGCGGCGGCGCTGACCCGGCGCGGGCACGACGTCACGCTGCTGCCGTTCTACACGCCCACGCTCACCGACGAGGAGAACGTCAGCCGCCAGTCCCGCGTGTTCTTCGGCGGCATCAGCGTGTTCCTCGAACAGCACCTGGCGCTCTTCCGCCACACGCCGGCCCTGCTGGATCGGCTCTGGGACGCGCCGTGGGTGATCAAGGCGTTCTCGAGCGGGTCCATTGCGGTCGATCCGGCGCTGCTCGGCGCCATGACGGTGTCGACGCTTCGCGGAGAGGCCGGGCATCAGCGCAAGGAGATCGAGAAGCTGCTGGACTGGCTCCGGGACGAGCCGCGACCCGACGTGGTGAACATCCCCTACACGCTCCTCATCAGCCTCGCCCGCCCCATCAAGGACGCCCTCGGCGACGTGCCCATCGTGGTCACCCTGCAGGGCGAGGATCTCTTTCTCGACGCGCTGCCCGACCCGTTCCGCACCGACGCGCTCGCCCTGATCCGGCAGCACGTCGCGGACGTGGACCTCTTCGTGGCGGTGAGCGACTACTACGCGCGGCACATGCAGGCGTACCTGCAGATCCCGGCGGACCGGCTGCGGACGGCGCGGCTCGGCATCGCGCCGCCCGACGATGGCTCGACGGCGCCGCTCGGGCGCCAGCCCTTCACCATCGGCTACTTCGCCCGCGTGGCTCCCGAGAAGGGGCTGCACGTCCTGGCGGAGGCGTACCGCATCCTGCGCCACGAGCGGGGACTCCCGCCCTCGCGCCTGCGTGCGGCCGGGTATCGCGGCCCGGACCAGCAGGCCTACTTCGACGGCATCGTGCGCGAGCTCGGTCAGGCCGGCCTGGGCGGCGAGTTCGAGTATGCCGGTGCGCCGGACCGGGCGGGCAAGTTCGCCTTCCTGCGCGGGCTCGACGCCTTCTGCGTCCCGAGCCCGTACCACGAGCCGAAGGGCCTGTATCTGCTGGAAGCCATGGCGTCGGGCGTGCCCGTCGTCTCACCCGCCCACGGCGCGTTTCCGGAACTCATCGAGGCCACCGGCGGCGGCCTCCTCGCACGCTCGGCCGACCCGCGCGACATCGCCGACGGGCTGTACGAACTGTGGTCCCACCCCGAGCGTGCGGCCGTCCTGGCCGCAAACGGCGCCCAGACGGTCCGGGCACGTTACACTCCCGATCACATGGCCGCGCAGGTGGAGGCCGCCTACGCCGAGCTGGCCGGAGAAAGACGGACGATGTAGACCCGAAGGCGCGTGATGCCCTTGTGCTTTTCTGCCTTTTGCCTTGTGCCTTTTGCCTTCTTCTTTCTTCATTCTGACTTCTGAATTCTGAATTCCGACCTCCCTTCCTCCCAGTGCTCACCCTCTCGCACATCGTCAAGGACTACCCCACCCCCAACGGCCCGTTGCGCGTGCTCGACGGCGTGACGGTGACGATCGAGTCCGGCTCGGCGGCCGCCGTGACGGGCCCGTCGGGGTCCGGGAAGAGCACCCTGCTCTACGTGGCGGGCGGGCTCGAGGCGCCCAGCTCCGGGACGGTGGACCTGGACGGCACCAACCCGTACGGGCTGTCGGCAGAGGCGCTCGCGCGGTTCCGCAACCGTGATGTCGGCTTCGTCTTCCAGGACCATTGCCTGCTGCCGCAGCTCAGCGTGCTCGAGAACGTGCTGGTGCCGACACTGGTCGGCGACGCGGACCCGGATGCGGCCGACCGCGCACGTGTCCTGCTGACGGCCGTGGGCCTGGAACCACGCGCGCATCACCGGCCGCCGCAGCTGTCGGGCGGCGAGAAGCAGCGGGCGGCCATCGCCCGGGCGCTCATCCGCAGCCCGCGCCTGCTCCTCTGCGACGAGCCGACCGGCAATCTCGACACGCACACCGCCGAGACCGTGGCCGACGTGCTCCTGCGCCTCCAGGTGCAGCAGCACACGACGCTGCTGGTCGTCACCCACAGCCCAGCCCTGGCCGCGCGCTTCGAGCGGCGGCTCGCCATGGCGGACGGGCGGCTGCAGGAGGACTGACATGTCCATGACGCGCGCGTCGCTCTGGTACTACCGCGCGCTGCACGTGCTGGTCGGGACGGGCGTGGCCGTGGCGGTGGCCGTGCTCGCCGGAGCGCTGCTGGTCGGGTCGTCGGTCCGCGCCAGCCTCCGCGACGTCGCCCTCCAGCACCTGGGCGCCACCGACGTCGCCATCTCCTCGGCCACCAGCTTCAACGCGCGGCTCGGCGCCGCCATGGTGATCGCCTCGCCCGACGTCGTGCGCCGGACGGTCAGCCTCATTGCGACGACCGGGACCGTCACGCACGCCGACTCGGGCCGGGTGGCGGCCCGGGTGCACGTCTACGGCGTGGACGAGGCGTTCTGGACGTTCCACGATCGGCCGCCCGTCACGCTGGGTGCCCGCGAGGTCGCGGTCAGCGAGAGCCTGGCCGCCGAGCTGGGCGCGTCCAGCGGCGACCCCTTGATCGTGCGCGCCAGCGGTCCCTCCGACATCCCCCTGGGCACCCTGCAGGGCCGGCGCGACGACGCCGGCGCGCGCGTGCGCGTGACGCTGTCCCGTACCCTGGCGGCGGAACGGATGGGCGACTTCTCGCTCGTGCCCACGCAGGGCGCCGTCCCCGCCGTGTTCGTGCCGCTTGCGCTGCTGCAGCGGGAGCTGGACATGGCCGGACGCGTCAACACCGTCCTGGTCACGCTCACGCCCCGCGACGGGGCGCCCGACCCGGCGCGGCCACCGCTCGAGGCGGTGCAGCGCGCGTGGCTGGCCAGCGCGTCCCTGCCCGATCACGGCGTCCGCATCCGGCGAGTGCCCGGCGACCGCGTGATGGCGCTCGAGGGGCTCGGCGGCTACATCGGCACCGACGTGGTGCGGCGCGTCCAGAACGCGCTCATGCGTCTGAGGCGGCCGGGCGTGCCCGCGCTCACCTACGTCGCCAACGGCCTCCGCGTCGGCGCGCGCGAGATTCCCTACTCCACGGTGAGCGCCATCGACGTCGACGGCTACAACCGGCTCTCCGTCCCCGCCGGACCGCCGGCGCCCGGCACAGACACCATGAGCGACGGCGCGCCGCTGGTCCGCGGCGCGCTCGAGGTACGCGTCGGCCGCGGCGGCGTCCGGGTGGGCCGCGTCCAGGTGAGCGAGGCGCCGCCACAGCCGCGCGCCATCGGCCTCCCCCGCCGACCGCGCGCCCGAAGCCGCGGACGGCACTGGAGGAGCCGGCCTGATCTGGCTGAACGAGTGGGCGGCCGGCGACCTCGATGCCCGCGCGGGCGACACCGTCCATGGACTACTCGTCTGGACCGACGATACGGGCTTCCAGACGCGGAGCGCGTCGTTCGCGCTCCAGGGCGTCCTACCACAGCGGCGGCATCGGCGGCGATCGCACGCTGACGCCAGACTATCCGCATCACCGACGCACCCGACCTGGACGGCCTGGGATCCCGCCGTTCCCCGTTGACCTCTCGCGCGTAAGCGTGTCCCAGGGACGAGGTGCACCGGGGACCAGCGGCGCGCCGCGCCCAAGGCGTTCGTGCCGCTCTCGAAACGGGGCCAGTTGCTCGGGGCTCGCGCTTCGGCAACGTCTCGTCCATCCGGTCGCGCCGGGGATGCGGGACGTCGCGGCGGCCGCCGTTCCGCGTGGAGATGAGCGACCGCATCACGGTGCGCCCCGCATGACCGAGGCGCTTCGCACGCCGACGTAACTCGCACACCGGGCAGCGTCTCCTCTATTTCAGCTTCTTCCTCGTCGTGTCGGCCCTGCTGATCGCCTACCTGTTCTTCGCGCTCAGCGTGGAGCAGCGCGCACGCGAGGTGGGCCTGCTGGCGGCGGTCGGCTACACGCCGGCCGACGTCAGGCGCCTCTTCCTGCGCGAAGGCATCGCCATCACGGCCGGGCGCTCGTCGGCGGCGGCGGCGCCTGGTTACGCCGCCGCCATCATGGACATCGCACGTGGTGGCCGAGCGGTGGGAACGACGGTGCTGTACCCTGGCGGATCCGGTGGCCCTCATCGGCGGCGTGATCGGCGCGGCGCTTCGCGGCACTGGCGGCGCTCGCTGGGCACGCGCGCGCTGGCGCGCCGCTCGGCCTGCTCGT
Organism: Vicinamibacterales bacterium; assembly: GCA_041394685.1. Classification (GTDB taxonomy): domain Bacteria; phylum Acidobacteriota; class Vicinamibacteria; order Vicinamibacterales; family UBA2999; genus VFZN01. Next base: position 3,931 of record JAWKHU010000071.1, on the reverse strand, counting down.
TGCTCCTCGGCGCGGCACCGGCACCGCGCGCCGGTTCGTCGCGCCGCAGCGTCCTCGCCGGCGCCATGCGCTTCTCGCCGGTGCCGGCGCGCTCGGTGGCGGCCACCGTGTCCGGCGCGCTGGACGCCACCGCCGGCTTCTTCGGGGCGGGTGGCGCCCTGCTGGTAGGCGGCAGGCCTCCTGCTGGCGCGCGCGGCCGTGGCGGCACGAGCGGCCGGCGAGCCGCACGGCGCGGGCCCGAAGCGTGTGGGGGCTGGGGCAGAGCTTCGGCACGCCTGGCGGCCGGCGAGACGGTGCTCACGCTGTCGCTCATCGCGTGCGCCACGTTCGTGCTGGTCAGCGTCGGGGCGTTCCGGCGCGATGGGCGCGACACGAGCCTGGCGCGCGACGGCGGCACCTGGTGGCTTCACGCTGCTGCCGAGTCCGCCGATGCACGACCCCAACACCGACGCCGGGCGGACGTCGCTCGCGCTGGACGCTCGACGAGCTGGCCAGTATGCATGTCACGCGGTGCGTCCGGCTGTTCCGGCGACGAGGCCAGCTGTCTCACGCTCTACCAGCCGCGCAACCCGCGCATCATCGGGGTGCGCCCGGAGGACATGGACGGCCGCTTCACCTTTGCCGACCGCGGCACCGCCGGCGCGGACACCTCTCCCTGGACGCTGCTCGACGCCCTGGTCGAGGACGACATCGTGCCCGCCATCGCAGACCAGACGACGCTCACCTACGTGTTCCACCTGAAGGTGGGCGACCTCTTCGAGTTCGCGCCCGACGGCGTCACGCCGGTCACCTTCCGCATCGTCGCCGCACTCGCCGACAGCGTGCTGCAGTCGGAGCTCGTGATCGGCGAGTCGCAGTTCGTGCGGCTGTTCCCGCGCCAGGAAGGCTATCGGATGTGGCTGGTCGAGACGCCCGAGGACTCGGCGCCGGCGGTCGCGACGCTGCTGGAGGACCGCCTGGCGGACTCGGGCGTGGACGTGGTCGCAACGCGCGACCGACTCGCCTCGTACCACGAGGTGGAGAACACCTATCTCGCCACCTTCCAGGCGCTCGGTGCGCTCGGACTCTGCTGGGCACGCTCGGCGTGGGCGCCGTGCTCGCACGCAACGTGCTGGAGCGCCAGCGAATGGGGGCCTGCTGCGCGCGATCGGCTATCGCGCGGGCACCTGTCGGCGATGGTGCTGGCCGAAAGCGTCGTGCTGGTGGGCGGCGGCGTCGCCCTCGGCGCGCTGGCGGCCGCCATCGCGATCGGCCCCTGCGGTGAAAGGAGCGGCGATATCCCTGCCCTGGCGCCCCTGGCGTCCGTGTTGGGAGCAGTCATCCTGGTGGGCCTGCTCTTCGTCGCTGGCCGAACTGGTGGCGGCCGTGCGCACGCCCGTGGTCGAGCGCGCGATCAAGAGCGAGTGAGGCGATCGCGTCGGGAAAGGATCTGATCGGGAGGGATCACCTTCGGGAGGGGCTCGCCTTCTCGGGAGGATCGTTTTCGGGAGGGGATCGCGGGCGGGACACGGAGCCTCCCGTGAAACGGTCCCTCCCGGGATCGTCCTCCCCTCCCGGGATCGTCCTCCTCCCGGGAGCGGCACCTCCTTCCCTCCCGACGACATCGACTCTCCTCGCCAACCCACCCCGGACCGATGCAGAATCGGATCGGTATGCTGCGCCACCTCGGCCTCGTCCTGACCATTGCGGTGAGCGGCACGCTCGCCGCACCGGCTCAGCCGCCTGCGCCGGCGTGGCCGCAGTGGCGCGGGCCCTCGCGCGACGGGGTCGCCGCGTTCGACGCGCCTGCATGGCCGCGCGTTGACGCGTGCGTGGGGAGGCGGAGGTCGGCGACGGCCACGCGTCGCCTCCGTCATCGCCGGCGGCCGGCTCATCGTGCACAGCCGCCAGGGCACGCGGGAGATCGTCCGTGCGCTCGACCTGCGCACCGGCGCGGTGGCGTGGCAGGACGCCTACGACGCGCCCTACCAGATGAATCCGCCGCCTTCGCGCACGGCCCGGTCCGGAAGTCCGACACACCTGCTGCCGTCGCGGACGGCCGCGTGTTCACGCTGGCATCAGGCGGCGCTCTCCGCCTACGACCTCGCCAGCGGCGCGCGGCTGTGGCGCACGCCACCGGCGGACCCGCTGCCGCTCTACGGCACGGCGAGCTCGCCAATCGTGGACGGCTCCCGCGTCATCGCCTTCATGGGCGGGCACGATGCCGGCGCGCTGACGGCCTTCGACGCGGCCAGTGGCGCCGTGCGCTGGCGCTGGACCGGCGACGGTCCCGGCTACGCCTCGCCGGTCGTCGCCCGGCTGGCCGGCACACGGCAGCTCGTCACGCAGTCCCAGTCCAGCCTCGTGGGACTCGCGGCCGACACCGGCGCACTGCTGTGGCGCGTGCCCCTCCGCACCAACTTCGACCAGAACTCCGTCACGCCGCTGGTCGTCGGCGACCTGGTCATCTCCGCTGGTCTCGAAACGCCGACCACCGCATACCGGGTGACGCGAGACGGAACCACGTGGCGAGCCGTCGAGGTCTGGGCCAACCCGCGCGTGTCCCTGTACATGAGCTCTCCAGCGGCGAGTGACGAGGCGGTGTTCGGGTTGTCGCACCGCAACCGCGGCCAGTTCTTCGCGCTCGACCCGGCCACCGGGCGGACGTTGTGGACCACGCGCGGCCGCGAGGCCGACAACGCCTCGATCGTGCGCGCGGGCCCGTGGCTGCTGCTGTCCACGACCAACGGCGAGCTCATCGTGGCGCGCGCCTCGGCGGACCGCTTCGACGAGGTGCGGCGATACGTCGTCACCGACTCGGCCATGTGGGCGCATCCGGCACTGGCCGGACGGACCATTGCCGTAAAGGACACGGACCGCGTCATCGTATGGACGGTCGAGGGGGAGGGCTAGATGCGACGGCTGCTACTCGTGACGATGGCCGTGCTGGCGGCAGGCTCGGCGGTGGTCTCGGCCAACTGGCCGGCCTGGCGCGGACCCAACGCCAACGGCGTGAGCGCCGAGATCAACCTGCCCGTGCGCTGGAGCCCCAGCGAGAACATCGCCTGGAAGCTCGCCCTGCCGCAGTGGAGCGGCGCCACTCCCATCATCTGGGACGACACCATCTTCCTGAACGTGGCCGAGGCCGACCTCGACACCCTGTCGCTCTGGGCCGTGGATCGCGGCACGGGCGAGGTGCGCTGGAAGCGGCCGCTGAGCACGGGGAACAACAAGCAGCGCAAGCAGAACATGTCGTCGCCCTCGCCCGTCACGGACGGCACGATGGTGTGGGCGGTCACTGGGACGGGCTTCGTCCGCGCGTTCGACTTCACCGGCACCGAACGGTGGTCGCGGGACATCCAGAAGGACTACGGGCGCTTCGGCCTCAACTGGGGCTACGCCAACTCGCCGCTCCTGCTCGACGGGGACCTCATCGTGCCGGTGCTGCACGGCATGAAGACCGACGACCCGTCGTATATCCTGCGCCTCGACGGCAAGACGGGCCGCACCAAGTGGAAGGTCGAGCGTCCGAACGACGCGATCCGCGAGTCGCCTGACGCCTACATCACCCCGGCGCTCGCCACCGTCGGCGGCAAGGCCGAGATCATCATCACCGGCGCCGATGTGGTGACAGGCCACGACCCGGCAAGCGGGAAGGAGCTGTGGCGCGCCGACGGGCTCAACCCGCAGAACGACCCGGCGTACCGGATCGTGGCCTCGCCGGTGACGCACGGCGACATCGTGATCGCCCCCACCCGCGAGCGGCCCATGCTGGTGCTCAAGGCCGGCGGCCGCGGCGACGTCACCGACTCGCACACCCTGTGGCAGTTCAACAACGGGCCCGACGTGCCTACCCCGGTCACCGACGGCTCGCTCGTCTACGTCATCACCGACCGCGGGGTCGTCTACTGCCTGGACCTGATGACGGGCAAGACCGTGTACGGACCGCAGC
>JAWKHU010000070.1:0-49094 GCA_041394685.1 Vicinamibacterales bacterium | reverse complement strand
GCGGCGTCATGTCCTTTGCCCGCAGCAAGGCGAAGATCTTCTCGGAGGACGACGTCAAGGTCAGCTTCCAGGACGTCGCGGGTGTGGACGAAGCGGCCGACGAGCTGCGTGAGATCGTCGAGTTCCTCAAGAACCCGAAGAAGTACACGAACCTGGGCGGCAAGATCCCGAAGGGCGTCCTGCTGGTCGGCCCGCCCGGGACCGGAAAGACCCTGCTCGCGCGGGCCGTGGCCGGCGAGGCCAAGGTCCCCTTCTTCAGCCTCTCGGGATCCGAGTTCGTCGAGATGTTCGTGGGCGTGGGCGCCGCGCGCGTGCGCGACCTCTTCTCGCAAGCCGAGGCCAAGGCCCCCTGCATCGTCTTCATCGACGAGCTCGACGCGCTTGGCAAGGTGCGCGTGCAGAGCCCGCTCGGCAGCCACGAGGAGCGGGAGCAGACGCTGAACCAGCTGCTGGCCGAGATGGACGGCTTCGATCCGCGCAAGGCCATCATCATCATGGCGGCGACCAACCGGCCCGAGGTGCTCGACCCCGCGCTGCTCCGCCCCGGTCGCTTCGATCGCCAGGTGCTCGTGGACAAGCCCGACATCCGCGGGCGCGAGGCCGTGCTTCGCATCCACGTCAAGAACGTCAAGCTCGCGCCGGACGTGGACCTCACCAAGGTGGCCGCCCGCACGGCGGGCTTCGCCGGCGCGGACCTGGCCAACCTGGTGAACGAGGCTGCCCTGCTGGCGGCGCGCCGCGATCGGCCCGCGGTCACGATGGCCGACTTCGACGAGGCCATCGACCGGCTGGTGGCCGGGCTGGAGAAGAAGCGCGTGATGAACGCGCGCGAGCGCGAGATCATCGCGTATCACGAGGCCGGCCACGCGCTCGTCGCGAGCGCCCTCAAGGGCACCGACCCGGTCCACAAGATCTCGATCGTCGCCCGGGGGTTCGGTGCGCTGGGCTACACCATGCAGCTGCCGACCGAGGACCGCTACCTGATGCAGAAGCAGGACCTGATGAACCAGATCACGGTGCTGCTCGGCGGCCGGTCGGCGGAGGAAGTGGCGGTCGGCGAGATTTCCACCGGCGCGCAGAACGACCTGCAGCGGGCCAGCGACCTGGCCCGCGCCATGGTGACCGAGTGGGGCATGAGCGAGCGCGTGGGCGTCGTGCACTACGAGCAGAACCGCCGCAGCCGCTTCCTCGACATGCCGATGCCGGCCGAACGCGGGCCCTACAGCGAGGACACGGCGCAGGTGATCGACGCCGAGGTCAAGCAGCTCGTCTCGCAGGGCCACGAGGAAGCGCGCCGGATCCTGCGCGAGCAACGCGACATCCTCGAGCGCGTCACGCGCCGCCTTCTGGAGAAGGAAGTGATGGAGGGCGACGAGCTCCGCGAGATGCTCGTGGAGGCGTCGCCGGCAGCGCCCCAGTCGCCCTGACCCGGGCGGGCGGCGCCGCCCCGGCCGTGCGATACTCCGGGGACCGCACGGGCGGTCCATTCGGGTATGCGCACTGCGTCCACGCAGCTCCGTTGGTCACGACTGCTTCTACTCGCCGGCCTGATCCTGGCGGTGGCTCCCACTGCGCGGGCCCAGTCGCCGGCATCCTCCACCGACTGCACGGTGGCGACCGATCCCGACTACGCGCGCTCCACCGGCACCCCGCCGAGGTCGGCGGCAGTCCGGTGTTCGGCGCCGCCCGGCAGCGCCGCTTTCTCGAGTCGCTGCGTGGACCGGGGGCGAGGCCCTCACGTTCACGCGGACCGGGGCGCAACTGGGCCCGGACGGCGACACCATGATCGACACCTACGAGGTGTCGCATGACGGCCTCGATCGTCCGATCACGCTGTTCCTGGACTGGTACCATTTCACGGAGGTTCGCATCCCGCAGGGCTTCACCTGCGGGCAGGCCATGAACCTCGGCCTGCCACCACCGGATCCCTTCATGGCCGCCGGGCAGATGACGAGCCTGGCGCTGGCCGAGGCCGGCCGCACGGGCTTCAGCGCCGACCCGATCGCCCTGGGTCCCGAGCAGCGGCCCTCGGGCGTGGCCTTCGATCACTTCCGCCTGATGGTGCGGCAGGCCCGCGCGGCCGCCGAGAGCGGCGCCCCGATCGATCCCGAGGCGCCGCCGACCGGGTTCTCCCGGCCGAGGTCCATCGTCGTCCTCTTCGGGCAGGCGTGCCCTGACGGACCGATGGCGGCCTCGCAGATCCGCGTCGTGGACGGTGCAGGCCGTCCCGCGCCTGCAGAGCCGGTCGACGGTTCGGCCGACGCGGTGCGCACGCTGACCTACGGGTACGGGGCACCGCCCGGCAGTGCGGCGATTCAGGTGGGGATGGACGCGCCGGCGGCGGGCCTGGCGGTCGAAGCCGTGTATCCGGGCGCGTGTGCAGGCGGGACCGGGCAGACCTCGCTGGAGATGGTGTCGAGCGGCGCCTCGCTGGTGTCCGCCCCCATGCCGACGCGTCCGGCGGGCGATCCCGCCGTGGGCCGGTGGATTGCCGTGCAGGCCGTGATCGACCACGACGGCCGCTTCCGTGAGGTCGTGTCCCTCGGCGGTCCTGCGGAGCTGGCGTCCGAGGCCGAGCGTGCCGTCGGGACGTGGCAGGCACGCCCGCCGCGCGTGAACGGATCGCCGCTGGCAGCGCCAGTTGTCCTGCGCGTGACCTTCGAAGCGCGTCCCTAGCGTGCGACCGGGAACCTTCCACTCAGGACCTTCGTCCTGCTATTTTGTCTGCATTGCAGGCATAAGCGCATGCCAGCCGTGCAGGGAGCCGACCGATGCCACCGACACCGTACCTGGGCGAGTTCGAGTATGCCGTGCTGCTGTCTGCCGTGCACCTGGGCAGCGGCGCGTACGCCGTCCCCATGCGTGAGCTGATCGAGGAGCGGAGCGGGCGCCCGGTGGCACGCGGCGCGCTCTACACGGCGCTGGAGCGGCTGGAGGCCAAGGGGTGCCTGCGGTCGCGGATGGGCGATCCCACGCCGGAACGCGGGGGACGCGCGCGCCGGTACGTCTCGGTCACGCCGCTGGGAATGCGTGCGCTCCGCTCGACCCACGCGGCCTTCGCACGGCTGACGCGCGGTCTCGAAGCCGTCCTGGAGGAATCATGACCCCCACCGCCCCGCCGCCGCTGGCCACGCGGCTCCTGCTGGCCGCGATTCGCGACGCCGACTGGCGCGACGGCGTCCTGGGCGACCTCGCCGAGGAGTTCGCGTCGCTGTCACGCCGCGTGGGTCCCACGCGGGCGCGGGCGTGGTACTGGCGACAGGCGCTGGGTATCGCGCTGCGCCTGTCGGCCTCGCGCGTCGTGCCCGCGATGGCGCCGAAGCGGCCCTACCGGCTGCCGGATGCCGACGCTGAGCCGCGCACACGGTGGGCGTGGCTGCGAGACGTGCGCTACGCACTGCGTGCCTTGACGGCGCGCCCGGCGCTGTCGCTGGCCGTCATCCTCACGCTGGCGCTCGCCCTCGGAGCCAACGCCACGATCTTCAACCTCGCGGATGCGCTCTACCTGCGTCCCTTCCGCTTCAGCGGAGTCGATCGCCTGGTCGTCGTGTCGTCGACCAACGATACCGAACCGTTCTCCGATCGTTCCTCGGTCGCTCCCGCCGACTTCAAGGAGTGGATGGAGGCGGTGACGACACTCACCGATCTGGCCGCCGCTGACTTCTGGGACCCCAACCTGTCGGAGATCGAACAGCCCGAGCAACTCGCCGGGTTCCGCGTCACGCCCGGCTTCTTCCGCCTGATTGGCGCCGAGCCGCTCCACGGCCGCATCTTCTTCGATGACGAATCCACACCGGGCCGCGATCGCCGCGTGGTCATCTCCCATGGGCTCTGGCAGCGGCGCTTGCGGTGCGGATCCGTTGCTCGTCGGGCGCACGATTCGTCTCAACGGCGAGCCGCACGAGGTGGTGGGCATCATGCGCCCAGGCCCCTCCATCCCCTACGGCGCAGAAGTCTGGGCGCCGCTCGCGTGCACCGATACCGAGTGGCAGGAGCGGCGCCGAGGCTGGCTGCTGGTGCTGGGCCGGCTGGGACCGGGACAGACCGTGGCGTCCGCGAAAGCCGAGCTCGACGGCATCGTCGCGCGGCAGCGCCAGGCGTTTCCCGAGACCAACGGCGTCCGGCCCGTGTCGGTCGTGACCTTTACGCGCGGTCTCGGCGATGAAGGGGTCGGTCCGTTCGTCGCCATCTGGCAGGCCGCGGCGCTGCTCCTGCTCCTCATCGCCTGCGCGAACATCGCCAACCTGCTCATGGCGCGCGGGACCGAGCGGCAGCACGAGTTCGCGGTGGGCTCGCCCTCGGCGCCAGCCGCTGGCGATTGGCGCTGCAGGTGCTGATCGAGGGAGCGTGGCTGGCGGTCGTCGCCATCGCGCTCGCGCTCCCGCTGGCCGCTGGGCGTCGAGGGCCTGCGCCGCGGCCTTCCGGCCAGCGTCATCCGCTGGGTGGCGGGATACGAGTTCCTGCAGCTCGATTTCGCCGTGCTCGCCACCACCGCCGCGCTCGGTGCGGGGGCCACGCTGTTCTTCTCGCTGCTGCCGGCGCTGCAGGCCTCACGGGCGGCCGTCGCCGACGCGCTGCGCCAGGGAGGGCGCACCGTCACGCTCGGGCGGACGCGTCGCTGGCTGGGGACCGCCCTGGCTGCCGGACAGGTGGCGCTCACGCTGGCCCTGGTCGTCGCCTCGGCTCTCATCCTCGGCGCCGTCGATGGCGCAGTCAACGGCGTGCTGGGCTTCGACAAGCACCACGTGATGACGGCCCGCCTGACCCTCCCGGAGCGCCCCTATGCCGAGCAGGAGGCACGGCGGCAGTTCGTTGACCGCGTGCTCGCCCGTCTGGAGGGCATGCCGGCCGTCGAATCAATGGGAGCCGTGAGCTTCCTGCCCTACGCAGGGACCAGCTCGAGCCGCCCCGTTCATCCCGAGGGCACGACGCTCAGCGCGGCAGAGGTGCGGCAGGCCGACTACCAGCGCGCGACGCCCGGCTACTTTGCCGCCATGCGGATCCCGATCCTCGAGGGACGCCGCTCCGCGAGTCCGATACGGACGACACGCGACCCGTCGCGGTGGTCGATCGCAGCTTCGCGGATCGGTACTGGCCGGGCGAATCGGCGCTGGGCCGTCGATTCCGCATCGCCGACGACGCGCCCTGGGTGGAGATCGTGGGGGTCACCGGCGACATCGTGCACGACTGGTTCATGGAGCAGCGCCGGCCCACGTTCTACCGGCCCATCCGCCAGGACGCCACGTTGAGCCTGTCGTTCGTGGCGCGCACGGGAGGCAACCCGCTGGACCTGGCGGGCGAGCTCCGGCGGGCCGTGGCCGCGGCGGACCCGGACCAGCCGATCCTCGAACTGCTCACCATGGAACGGGTCGTGGCCGACAAGGTGGGCGGCGTGAACTACCTGGCCAACGCGCTGGCCGTGATGGGGGGCATCGCACTGGTGCTCGCGCTGATGGGGGTCTACGGCCTCGTGGCCTACTTCGCTGCCCGTCGCACCGAGTTCGGTGTGCGCATGGCGCTCGGCGCCACGCGGTGGGCTGATTCGGCTCACGCTCGGGCAGGCGCTGATGGTGACCGGGCTCGGTCTTGCGGTGGGCAGCGGGCTGGCCGTGATCCCGGGCCGCGTGATGGCGTCGGCCCTCTTCGGCCTGGTCGCGGTGGACGCGCGGTTGATTGCGGGCATGGTGCTCGCCATCGGCGTGACCGCCATCGTCGCGGGCCTGGTCCCCGCGCGCCGAGCCGCCGCCCTGGATCCGACGGAGGCGCTGCGGGTGACCTGAGCCTCCGTCCCCTCCGTGTTCTTCGTGCCCTTCGTGTCTTCGTGCCCTTCGTGTGTCAGGGGGCTGGTGCGGCGTTCGGTCCGGGGCGGCTTCCTCTGCCTGGAAGTTGCACAGCTTGTGAGAGCCGTCGCAGAACGGGCGCCGCTGGGACTGGCCGCAGCGGCAGAGGGCAAGGGCTTCTTGCTGAGGACGTACTCGTTGCCGTTCCAGTCCACGAGCTTCACGTCCTCGCCCTCGACCAGCAGCGAACCATTCGCGCGCACCTTGATCGTCACCATCCGTTCGACCTCGTTTGTTCCTGTAGTGTCCAACCGCCGGCGTCGACGACCCGGCTAGCCCTTCTGCATCGCGGACAGGAAGTCGGCGTTGCTCTTGGTCTTGCCCATCTTGTCCAGCAGGAGCTCCATCGCCTCGACCGGTGAGAGCGGGTTGAGGACGCGCCGCAGCACGTAGACGCGCTGCAGGTCTTCCTTAGGAATGAGCAGCTCTTCCTTGCGGGTGCCGCTCTTCAGGATGTCGATCGCGGGGAACACACGCTTGTCGGCGAGCTTGCGATCGAGGTTGATCTCCATGTTGCCGGTGCCCTTGAACTCCTCGAAGATCACGTCGTCCATGCGCGAGCCGGTGTCGATGAGCGCGGTGGCGATGATCGTGAGGAGCCGCCTTCTTCGATGTTGCGGGCGGCGCCGAAGAACCGCTTCGGCTTCTGCAGGGCGTTGCTGTCGAGGCCGCCCGAGAGCACCTTGCCGGACGGGGATCACGTGTTGTAGGCGCGCGCCAGGCGCGCGGATCGAGTCGAGCAGGATGAGGACGTCCTTCTTGTGCTCGACCAGCCGCTTCGCCTTCTCGATCACCATTTCGGCCACCTGCACGTGGCGCTGGGCGGGCTCGTCGAAGGTCGACGAGATCACTTCGCCGTCCACCGACCGCTGCATGTCGGTGACCTCTTCGGGCCGCTCGTCGATGAGCAGCACGATGAGGTAGATCTCGGGGTGGTTCTTGGCACCGACTGCGCGATGTTCTGCAGCAGCATGGTCTTGCCCGTTCGGGGCGGCGCCACGATGAGCCCGCGCTGCCCTTCCCGATCGGCGTCATCGGGTCCATGACGCGGGCCGACAGGTTCTCGGCATCCGTCTCGAGCTTGAGGCGCTCCTGCGGGTAGAGGGCGTCAGGTTCTCGAAGAACAGCTTCTCGCGCGCCTGGTCGGGCGCCTCGAAGTTGACGGCCTCGACCTTGATGAGCGCGAAGTAGCGCTCCCCTTCCTTCGGCACCCGGATCTGCCCGGACACGGTGTCGCCCGTCTGCAGGTCGAACTTGCGGATCTGCGAGGGCGAGACGTAGATGTCGTCGGGGCCGGGCAGGTAGTTGTAGTCAGGGGCGCGCAGGAACCCGAAGCCATCCGGCAGCACCTCGAGGACGCCTTCCGAGAAGATGAACCCGCTCTGCTCGGTCTGCGCCTTGAGGATCTGGAAGATGAGCTCCTGCTTGCGCATGCCGGTGGCGCCGGCGACCTCGAGGTCCTTGGCCACCTGCGTGAGCTTCTGGATGCTCATCTCCTTGAGCTCGGTGATGTTGAGCCCCTTCTTGCCTTCGGCGGCCTGCAGCTCGTTGACCTCGTTGGCGACGTCAGGCTGCGGCGGGGGCTGCTGTCCGCGGTGGGATCCGTGGCGCTTGTGGCTCGGCATGGGTGCAGGGTCTCGTGGTGATGTGGTTCGGGTGGGGCGTCGCCGCCTCAGTCGGTCTCGAGTTGTAGATCGCGTGTTCGGGAATCGGGGGCGGGGCCGATCGGCGATCGTCCCGCGGCTGTTCGAGGAAGGCGAATACTGTCCCGTGGAGTATAGCAGAACTGTGCGCGGGGCTAGAATGGAACCACGTGCGTGGGCTGACTCTGCCACTGATCCTGTTGTCGGCGCTGACTTTCCTGGTTGGCCTCGGCCGAGGTCCCATCAGCGACGCCGACGAAGCGTTCTACGCGGAATCGGCGCGTGAAATGGTCGCCTCGGGCGACCTGCTGACGCCCCATTACAACTTCGAGCCCCGTTTCCAGAAGCCCGTCCTCTACTACTGGCTGACGGCGGCCACCTTTGCCGTCACCGGCCCGGGGGAGGCGGCCGCCCGCTTCTGGGCGGCCCTGTCGGCCATCGGCCTCGTCCTCATCACCGCGGCCTGCGCGCGCCGCTGGTTCGACGACGGCGTCGCGCTCCTCGCGGGGGCCATCGTCGCCACCACCTTCGGCTACTACAGCGTGGGCCGCATGGCCCTGCCCGACCTGCCCCTGACGTTCTTCATCACGCTGGCCATCTGGGCCGGCTGGCTGGTGACGCTCGAGCAGGACCGGTTCCACGCCCGCTGGGTGATGCTGGCAGGCGCCGCCCTCGGACTGGCGTTCCTGACCAAGGGCCCCGTCGGCGTGATCATCCCGGTGCTGGTCGTGGTGCCCGTCGCGCTCATCGAACGCCGGTCGCTCAACGTCGGTGTCCGGGACGTGCTCGTCGCACTCGTCGTCTTCGCCGCGATCGGATTGCCCTGGTACGGCGCGATGTGGCTGCGGCACGGCACGCCCTACCTCGAGGGCTTCTTCCTCGGCGACAACCTCGAGCGCTTCGCGACCGATCGCTTCAACGAACGCCGGGCGTGGTGGTACTACGTCCCGGTGCTGATGGGGGGCATGCTGCCCTGGACCCCCCTCGCGCTTCACCTGGAGCGGACCGGTGGGTGGCGGTTCCTCACGCGGCGGCGCGACATCGGCACCCTCGAACTGCGGCTGCTGCTCTGGGCCGCCCTGCCGCTGCTCTTCTACGCGCTGTCGGTCGGCCAGCAGCCGCGCTACATCCTGCCGGTGCTGCCCCCGCTCGCCATCCTCCTCGCCGTATCCGTGCTCGAGCGGACGCGCGACTGGCGAAGCCTCGACGGCGCCCGTGTGTTCGTGCGCCGCTCGCCCACCGTGGCGCTCGGTGGTGTGCTCGCCGGACTGCTGCTCATCGTCCTCGCGCTGCTCCTGTGGCGCGCCTGGCCGCTGCTCATCCACGTGCACGACGTCTACACGATGGCCGCCGCCATCACGATCGGCCTGGCGGGCGCGGGGGTGGCCGGCGTCGGCCTCTCGGGCGGGTGGCGCCAGACGCCCATCGCCCTGACGCTCGCGGCCGCCGTGACCTTTCCCGCGCTGCAGTTCGGCGCCCTGAGTGCGTCCGGTCAGGGGCCGGTCGAGCAGGCCGCGCGCATCGTGACGGCGTCGCGGACGGCGGGCGAGCTCATCGGCACGCATCAGGTCTTCGTGCGCAACCTCGTGTTCTACACGCACGAGCGGACGGTGGATCTCATCACCGACGAGCAGCTCGCCTCGTTCCTCAACCAGGACGCACCCGTCATTGCCGTCGCGCGCGCCGACGCGATTGCGCGATTCGAGCAGACGACGGGCCGTTCGCTGAAGCACCTGGCCGAGATTCCGTACTTCAACGAAGCCGGGATTCGCCTGCGGACGCTCATCTGGCCCGACCCCGAGCACGATATCGAGCGCGTGCTCGTCGTCACGAATCGCTGACGCCTATTCCCAGATCTTGCCGGGGTTGAGCACGCCGCGCGGATCGAAGGCGGCCTTCACGCGCTGCATCAGCGCAATGACCTCCGGCGCCAGTTCCATCGACAGGTACGGCGCCTTGGCGAAGCCGATGCCGTGCTCGCCGCTGATGGAGCCTTCGAGCGCCACGACCCCGGCGAACAACTCGCGGGCCGCCTGCTCGGCCCGCTCCAGCTCACCTGGCCTCGCCGGGTCGATCATGATGTTCACGTGGACGTTGCCGTCGCCCGCGTGTCCGAAGCTGGGCATCCAGAGCCCGTGGCTGCGCTCGAGGCGGCCGATGAGCTCGAACAGCTCGGGCACGCGTCCACGAGGCACCGACACGTCATGGTTGATCTTGCGCGGAGCGGCGGCGCGCAGGGCGAAGGACAGCTGACGCCGCGCCTCCCACAGGGCCTGGCGTTCCTCGTCCGACGCCGCACGCCGCACGCCGCTTGCGCCGGCGGCGTCCAGCGTCCTCCTGACCGCGCTCACCTCCTCCTCCACGGCTCCCGGGTGGCCGTCCACCTCGATGATGAGCAGTGCGCCGGCCCCCGCGGGCGCCACGGGCCGTCCGAGGTAGCGCTCGACGGCGCCGAGCGACCCGTGGTCCACGAGCTCGATGGTCGCGGGCACCACGCGCGCGGCCAGGAGCGCCGTCACGCCGTCCACGGCCGCGCGGACGTCCGCGAATGCCGCGCTGAGCGTCGCGATGGCGGCCGGCCGGGGCACAGGCGGAGGGTGATCTCGGTCAGGATGGCCAGGTCCCTTCCGGACCCCACCAGCAGTTGCGTCAGGTCGTAGCCGACAACGTTCTTGACGGCCTTGGACCCGGTGCGGATCACCTCTCCCGTCGGGAGCACGGCCTGCAGCGCGAGCACGTAGCGCCGGGTCGTGCCGTACTTGACGGCGCGCGGTCCGCCCGCGCACTCCGCGACGTTCCCTCCGATGGCGGAGATGTGGAGCGAGGCGGGATCGGGCGGATAGAACAACCCGCGCGCCTCGACGGCCTCCTGCAGGCGGCCGGTCAGGACGTTCGGCTGGACGACGGCCAGCATGTTGGTGTCGTCGATCTCGAGGATGCGGTCGAAGCGTTCCATCGACACGACGATCCCGCCCCGGACGGGCACGGCGCCGCCCGTGTACCCGGTGCCGGCGCCGCGGACCACGAGCGGGATGCGCTCGGCGTCGCAGTGCCGGGCGATGGCTGACACCTCCCCCACCGAGCCTGGCAGCAGGACGAGGTCGGGGCGCGATCCGCGCTGCAGCGCGTCGGCGCCGTAGACCGTCAGCGCAGCCTCGTCGTCTCGTGCGTGGTCGTCGCCGACGACGGCGGCGAAGGCGGCGCGCGTGCCGGCGGCCAGCGGCACGTTCGTCAGCTCCGGGCCGCGGCGCTGCCCTGGTGCTCCGTCGCGCGGCGGGCAATGAAGGCGTGCAGGCGGTCCATGCCCTCCCGCAGCCGTTCCGTGGAGGTGGCGTACGACAACCGGAAGAACCCCGGCGCGTCGAAGCCTTCCCCCGCCGTGACGGCGACCCGGGCTTCGGCCAGCAGCGCCTCGGCGAACGCATTCGACGACGGCAGTCCGGTGGCCTCCAGGACGTCGGCGATGTACGGGAACAGGTAGAACGCCCCGCGCGGCTTCACGCAGGTGATGCGGGAATCGGCGGTGAGCCAGCTCCACACGGCGTCCCGCCGGCGGCGGTACTCCTCGAGCATCGTCGAGACCGCCTCCTGCGGGCCGGTGAGGGCGGCCACCGCCGCCTTCTGCGCGATGGAATTGATGTTGGAGGTCGAGTGGCCCTGGACCGCGTTGCACATCGCGATGAACGACGCCGGCCCGATCGTCCAGCCGCAGCGCCAGCCGGTCATGGCGTAGGCCTTGGAGGCGGCACTGCAGATCACGGCGCGCTCGGGGAGTCGGTCCGCGAGCACGCGCGGCAGGTTGTGCGGGACCGGGTCGTAGATCAACTTCTCGTAGGTGAGATCGGCGATGACCCAGAGCCCCCGGCGCGCGGCCTCGTCGGCAATGGCCGCGAGCGCGTCCTCCGAGATGAGGGCGCCGGCGGGATTGCTCGGCGAGTTGACGACGATGGCCTTGGTGCGGGGCGTGACGGCGGCCAGGATGGCGTCGGCATGGATGGCGAAGCCGTCCTCGGGCGAGGTCTGCACGATGACGGGCGTCGCGCCCGCGAGCTTGATCTGCTCCGGGATCGTCGGCCAGTACGGCGCGTGCGTGATCACCTCGTCGCCGGCGTCGAACAGGACCATCGCGGTGTTGTAGAGCGCCTGCTTCCCGCCTGCCGTGGCGATGACCTGCGCCGGTTCGAACCGGACGCCGTAGTCGGCCTCGTAGCGCGCGCAGACGGCCTCACGCAGCTCGGGAATGCCGGCCGAGGGCGTGTACTTCGTGAAGTCGCTGCGCAGGGCCTCGTGCGCGGCGGCCTTGATGTGCTCGGGGGTCGGGAAGTCGGGCTCGCCGGCGCCGAGGTCCACCACGTCGATGCCCTGACGGCGGAGGCGGTCGGCTTCGGCGGTGACCTTGAGGGTCGGCGAAGGGGCAATCTGTCCGATGCGCTGGGCGAAGCTCATGTCAGTCTCGCGTTGGGAAGGGGCCGCGGCTTCCGCCGCGCTTCCAGCCGGGTCTGCACGGTCGGCGGGACCATGCCGGTGATCTCGCCCCCCAGGGCGAAGACTTCCTTGATGAGGCGCGAGCTGATGTAGGTGTACTGCTCGGCCGGCATCATGAAGGTGGTTTCGATGCCCGGCGCCAGGTGCCGGTTCATCAGGGCCATCTGGAACTCGCATCGAAGTCGGACACCGCGCGGAGCCCGCGCACCAGCACGCTGGCGCCCTTGGCCTGGGCGTACTCCACCAGCAGGCCCTCGAAGGTGTCCACCTCCACGTGGCCGGTGTCCGCGAACACCTCGCGCACGATCGCCACCCGCTCGTCCAGCGAGAACAGCGGGGTCTTCTCCTGGTTGATGGCCACGGCGACGATGACGCGGTCGTAGAGGCGCGCCGCCCGCTGGATGATGTCAACGTGCCCCATCGTCAGCGGATCGAAGGAGCCCGGGCAGACGGCAACCGATGGTGTGCGAGCGCTCATAGGTAGAAGGACAACGTGCTGTCGCCGGCACGAACGGAACGAAACGGTCCGGCCCCGTTCAGGTGTGGCGGGGACCGGCGCGTCGCATGCTCGAGCACCAGCAGTCCGCCGGGCGCCAGCTGTGCGGCAGCCCCGGCCGTGACGGCGTCCAGCTCGGGCAGATCGTACGGGGATCGAGGAACACGATGTCGAAAGGGCCGCCCGGAACGGGCGCCGCGAGCGCCCGCCGTGCGTCGTCGCGCAGGATCATACACCCGCTCTCCTCGCCCACCCGGGCGCGATTCTCTTCCAGGAGCGCGGCCGCCCGGCGATCGCGTTCGACACAGACGGCAGCAGCGGCGCCGCGGCTGAGGGCTTCGAGCGCCACGGCTCCCGTCCCCGCAAACGCGTCGAGGACGCGCGCGCCGGCGATGCGGGGCGCCAGGATGTTGAACAGCGTCTCGCGCAGGCGATCGGAGGTGGGCCGCAGCCCCTCCCAGTTCGGGGTCTTGAGCGTCCGGCCCTTGTGGGCGCCCGCGATGATGCGCACGCTACCCGACCGTGATGAGGCCGAACTGGCGCTGCCAGACGGCACGCACGTAGTCCTGCTGGGCGGGTGTCAGGCGTCCGCCCTCGACGCGGTCGCGCGCTTCGGCGAAGGCGAGCTCGAGCAGGCCGGCGTCGCGCGTGAGGTCGCCGGCGCGCAGCTGCGGCAGGCCGGACTGCCTGGTGCCGAAGAAGTCACCCGGTCCCCGGATCTGGAGGTCCTTTTCCGCGATGACGAACCCGTCGTGGCTCGAGGCCATCGCCCGCAGCCGCTCTCGCGCATCGTCCGACCACGGAGCCTGGTAGACCAGGACGCACGTGGACTCGTGCTTGCCCCGGCCGATGCGTCCCCGGAGATGGTGGAGCTGCGAGAGGCCGAAGCGCTCGGCGTGCTCCACCACCATCACGCTCGCATTGGGCACATCGACGCCCACTTCCACGACCGAGGTGGCCACGAGGACCTGCAGCTGCCCTCCGGCGAACGCCCGCATGACGGCGTCCTTCTCGTCGCCCTTCATGCGCCCGTGCAGGAGCGCCACCGAGCACTCGGGGAAGACGCGCGTCAGCTCCTCGGCCATGGCCGTCGCCGCGCGCAGATCGACCTTCTCCGATTCCTCCACGAGCGGATACACCACGTACGCCTGGCGGCCCCGCGCCACCTCGGCGCGGATGAGCGCGTAGACCTCGTCACGGCGTGAATCGGGTTTGACCACCGTCTGCACGGGCTTGCGGCCGGGCGGCAGTCCTCGAATGACGGACACGTCCATGTCGCCGCACTCGGTGAGCGCGAGCGTGCGGGGAATGGGCGTGGCCGTCATGACGAGCACGTCGGGATGGCCGCCCTTGGCTGCGAGCGCGCCCCGCTGGATCACGCCGAAGCGGTGCTGCTCGTCGATGATCACGAGCGCCAGGTCGCGGAACGCGACGTGCTCCTGCACGAGCGCATGCGTGCCGATCACGAGGTTGATCTCGCCGCGCGCGATGGCGGGCAGGAGATCGCGGCGCTGCGCGGCCGTCACCCGCCCCGTCAGGAGGCGCACCCGGTAGCGCGTGCCGTCGAGCCACTTCATGACGGTACGGAAGTGCTGCTCGGCCAGGATCTCGGTCGGCGCCATCAGCGCGGCCTGGAAGCCGTTCTCGATGGCGACGATGGCGGCCAGGACGGCGACGATGGTCTTGCCCGCGCCGACGTCGCCCTGCAGCAGCCGCTGCATCGGCCATGGCCGCTGCATGTCCGCCACGATCTCGGCGAGGGCGGCGTGCCGGCCGTCGGTGAGACGGAACGGCAGCATCGGTGCGGCCGCACGGGTGGCGTCGGTGACGGCCGGGACACGCGCCTTCCGCACCTCGGCGTTCTCGTGGCGCCTGAGGGCGAGGCCGGCCTCGGAACACGAAGAAGTCCTCGAAGATCACCCGCTGTTGCGCCGGCGTCTCGAACCGGTTCAGGGCGTCGGCCTCGGTGCCGGCATCCGGGAAGTGTGTGTGCCAGAGCGCGTCACGGCGGGCGGGCCACCCGCGTGACGAGAGGATCTCCGCGGGAACCGGATCGAAGAGTCCGTCGGGCAATTGCGAGAGCGCCTGCCAGACGAACCGCCGCTGCATGTTCGTGGTGACGCTGCCCGTGCGCTCGTAGACGGGCACGATACGGCCGGTGTGGAGCGGCGCGACGTCCGCCTCGGCCGGGGACTCGACGCCCGCGGCCGTGCCCTCGACGATCTCGAACTCCGGGTCCGTGATCTGCAGCCCGCGTGATCCCCAGAGTTCCACCTGCTGAACAGCACCACCTGCTGGTGCGGGCGAATCCTACGTCCTTGAGGAACGCCTGGTTGGGCCAGACCACCGATCCGCGCTGGCGTCCTGCACGAGCGCGGTGAAGAGCCGGAAGTTGGCGCGACGGGCCTGCTGGACGTGGCAGTGCAGCACTTCCCCGCTCACCGCCGCCATCTGCCCCGGCTTGAGGCCGATGATCGGTTGCAGCCGGCTGCGGTCCTGCATCGCATCGGGAAGCGAAGAGCAGGTCCTCGACGGTGAGGAGCCCCGCCTTCTTCAGGTCTGCCGCCTTGCGAGGGCCGACCCCTTTCAGCACCGCAGCGGCGTCTGCAGCACGTCCTCGGGCATAGGGAACAGGTAAGACCCGGCGGCCCGGGAGGCCTACTGCACGACGATCGCGGCCGGCGCCCACTTCGATCTGCTGGATGTGCTGCGGCAGCTCGAAGGGTGCGGCCGAGGCTGACGCCATCGGGCATATCGGGCGACGTCGTGTAGTAGGTGACCAGCTGCTGCAGCAGCTGTCACCGGCACCGGGATGCCACTGACCTCCGCGCGTTCCACGAGCAGCTGGCCGACCCCGCTGCTGGTCTTGAGGGTGCCCACGGCGGTGACGGGCAGACGGCCGGCGAGATAGGCGGCCGATCGAACCAGCCGCCGCTGCTCTTCTGCCGAGCATCGAGATCGACGATCGCGCGCGCGCCGACGCCCTGCCCCACGAGCGTCACGCCCGGGTCGCTGACGCCGTCCGAAAGAGCGGCGCCATGCGCAGCTGGAGGTAGGCGTTGAGCTCGTCGTTGTAGAACTCGGTGCGCCGGCCTGGATGGGGCTGGTCGCCGTGCATGAGGACGGTCGAGAGCTTCCTGCGCGAAGGATTTCGGCCTGTTGAGGCGTCGCGGTGGACGCGATCACAGCGGCCGCCAGGGCCAGAGCGGCGACGAAGGTCAGCACCACCCGCATGACCGCAGTCTAGCGCAGAACCCGCCTATCCCGGCTGCTGGCGGCGCTGCTGCAGGCGGTTCTGCCGCGCGCGCATCAGCAGCTCGAGCTTACGGCGTTCCAACTGCTCCTCCAGCACGCGAAACCGCGCCTGCTGGCGGACGTCGAGCACCTCGTCGATGGCGTTGTAGGCCCGCTGCAGTTCGGCCGCGCTCCGCGACTCCAGCCTCGGAGCGCCGTGAGCTGCGCCTTGAGCAGCCCTCGTCGGCGGGCGGGTTGCGCGGATTGCTCAGGCGCTGCAGGTCGGCCATGAGCCGCAGCCGCTGGGTCTGGCTGGTGCGCCGGACCTCCTGCAGTGTGCGCAGCCGGGTCAGGAAGGCCGGAAACTGCTCGTCGGTCAGGTTCAACGCCTGTTGTGCGTCGGCCACCAGCATGGCGTCGAAGAGCCGCTGGATTTTCGCCGCGCCAGGTCGGCCGACCGCTCGGCTGGCCAGGCTGGCGGCGCCGCCGGCCGGGACTGCGCTGCGGCCGGTGCGGCCAGCAGAGCGACACAGGCGCCTATCAGGATGCGATGTGCGAGTGCTCATGCGACTCGGACTTCGAGCGGGCCAGCTCGCCTCGCACCAGCGGGACAGCTCTTCCTGCTCCTCTGGGTTCAACTGCAGCAGGACGGCATCGACGTCGCCTGGTTCGACGCCGAGGCCGGCCGCGGTCGCCGTCTCCCAGTCGAGCGGACTGACCAGTTCGGCCACGACGTCCTGTGGGTCCTGCGAGCGGCGCGTCCGCGGACACGGGCGCTGCGGCAACGGTCTGGGGCCGATGCGGGGCGGCGCAGACCCCCGCCACCGACAGCACGAGCGCCGAGGGCGGCGGTCAGCGTGCCCGCCGGCAGGAGCACCGGCCAGCGGAGCCACGCGCGCCAGCCCGCGGCTGGCGGGGCTTCGGCCGCCACGGCCTCGCGAACCCGGGCCTGAAAATGATTCCAGAAGAGCGGCGAGGGTTCGCGTGGGTAGCGCGCGCACCTCGCGCAGCAGCGAGGACAGCCGACCGAGGTCCTCCCGGCAGTCGGGACACGCATCCAGGTGAGCCTGCCGGTCGTGAGCCAGCGTGCGTTCGGTTGCGTCGACCAGTTCGTCGGGGGTGAGTGTGGGTCACGGCTCGCTTCCCAGGATTCTCTTCAGATTGCCGAGTGCGTGAAAGAGATTGGCCTTGACGGTTCCCACCGAGCTTCCCAGGATCGCCGCGATCTGCTGGTGCGGGAGGTCGTGTGATGCGCGCAGGATATGTGGTGGCGCGCTGGCGGGGTGGCAGGTCGTGGATGGCCCGCCGCACGGCGGCGGCGCGCTGGTCGCGGATCAGGCCGGCGCCCGGCAGCTCGGCCTGCGTGTCCTCGAACTGATCGACGTCGGCGATGGCCTCGACGGGACCGCTTTCGCCCCGACCCGCGTGAGGCAGATGCATCTACCGCGATGCGGTAGAGCCGGGGTGGACAGGGCGGCCTCCGTTTTGAACCGGGCCAACCTCGCCAGGCGCGCACGAACGTGTCCTCGGGCGAGGTCCGCGGCGTCCTCGTGGTTCTGAACGAAGCGATAGCAGACCTCGTAGACCACGCGGCCGTGCCGCTCGACGATGACGTCGAAGGCGTCGCGCGATCCGCCGGTCGCCCGGGCCGCGAGCGTGTGGTCGTCCAGCGTGTGGAGGTCGGGGTGAGGCGACACGGAGTGGGCGTCGGGCCGTGTGACCCGGATGGACCACGTGAGGCCGGACGGCGCCCAGGCGCGAGTGGCGGAACGTTGGGACATCGGTTCGGCCTGCAACCTCCCTCTGGAAAGATTAGACCCGGCTCGGGCGGAAAGGTTGACTTTCGCCTTTCCTTTGGCTACCCTCGCTCCACATGCCGGGATTTTCCTGTCTCTTCGCCCGGCCGGGAAGGTGCCGTTGCAGCCGCTCACCAAGCGCCAGCGCGAGATTCTGGACTACCTGAACGAGTTCATCCAGCAGCATGGGTATGCCCCCAGCCTGGAGGAAATCGGTCACCGCTTCAGCCTGTCGTCGCTCGCGACGGTGCACAAGCACCTCACCAACCTCCGTGAGGCGATTCATCCGCCGATCCTGGAACCGCAGCCGTTCGGTGGAACTGCTGCCCAGCCGGATGGCGGACGGGCGATCGACGTGCTGATGCTGGGCTACGTCGCGGCCGGCATGCCCATCGAGGCCGTGGCAACCGCCGAGAGCATCTCGGTCCCGGAATCACTGGCGACCGGCAGGCGCGACACCTACGTGCCGCGCGTCCTCGCGCGAGTCGATGATCGACGAGCAGATCCGCGACGGCGACTGGGTGGTCGTCGAGGATCGCAAGTCGGCGGACAACGGCGAAATGGTCATTGCGCTGGTCGGCGGTCAGGACGCCACGCTCAAGAAGTTCTACCGCGAGAACGGCCGCATCCGTCTGCAGCCGGCCAATCCGACGATGCAGCCAATCTTCGTGGAGCCGGACGGCGTGCAGATTCAGGGCGTGGTGGTCGGGGTGATGCGGAAGTACTGACGGACGCACGTCCCCGCGCGCGGCGTCGCGGAATCCGGTAGGCTTGAACGGCCATGTCGGACCGCAAGCAGATCAACTTCACCATCGTGCCCGAGGAAGACGACGCCGCGCAGCCTCGCACGTATGCCAATTTCTGCGCCGTCACGCATAGCGCCGCCGTTCGACTTCACGCTGACGTTCTGCGAGTACAGCCCCTCTCGAACGCGAGATCTGTGAAGCGGAGGCGGACCACGTCGTGCGCGCACCCGTCCGCGTGCGCTTGGCGGTTCCCGTCCAGTTCGTGCCGCTCATCGCCGCGCTCCAGGAGAACTCGGTGCCGTGTACAGTGAGTCGCACTAACCGGCAGATTCGCCACCCAAGGGGGCGGGGCCCATCCACTGAGCCACGCGTTCCGCCCATGAAGAGCCCCGCGGTTGCCCGGCGCATCCTGAAGGCGCTGGAGAAGATCATCCGGGCGCGGACACCGAGCTGGCCTATCGCAACGCCTTCGAGTTGTTGGTGGCCACCATCCTGTCGGCGCAGTCCACGGATCGCCGCGTCAACGAGGTGACGCCGGCGGTGTTCGCGCGTTATCCCGACGCGCGACAGATGCAGGCCGATCCTGCGGAGCTCGAGGTCCTCGTCAAGTCCACGGGCTTCTTCGCCAGAAGGCGCGAGCCCTGATTGGGATGGCTACCGCGCTCGTCGCCGACCACGGGGGCGAGGGCACGGCGGACATGGATGCCCTCACCGCTCCTGCTCGGCGTCGGCCGCAAGACGGCCAACGTCGTGCTCGGTCATGCCTCGGGGTCCCGGGCCTTCCCGTGATCGCCACGTGCTCCGCGTGGCCAGCCGCATCGGCCTGGTGCACGGCGAGACGACCCGGCGAAGGTGGAGGCCGCCCTGGGTGCGCTCTTTCCGAAGCGGCAATGGACGCTCGTCTCCGACACGCTGATCCTGCACGGCCGGCGCATCTGCAAGCCGAAGCCGCAGTGCCAGATCTGCTTCGTGCGGCCCGACTGCGACTACGTGCACCGATGACGCGTGCCGACTTCCGCGCGCCCGTGGGCCGCGCCATCGACACCATTCCGGACCAGCTTGCCGCCGCCATCCAGAACGTGGCGATCGTCGTCGAGGACGAGCCGTCGCCGGAGCTCCGGACCGAGATGGAGATGGGGCCCGACGAGGTCCTGCTCGGGCTGTATCAGGGGACGCCGCTGCCCGAACGCGACTGGGTGAGCGGCAACGCCCTGCCCGACCGCATCACGCGTACCAGCCTCCATCGAGGACGAGTGCGACGGCGAGCCGGACTGCATCGTGCTCGAGATCGGCGACACGCTCATCCACGAGCTGGGGCACTACTTCGGGATGAGTTGAGACGAGATCAAGTGGAGATCGAGGAGCGGCATTGGCGTGGTCAGGGCGCGCAAGCGGTTCGGCCAGCACTTCCTCGAGCCGGTGTGGGTCCGGCGGCTCGTCGATGCCGTCGGTGTCGATGCCGGCGACTGGATCGTGGAGGTCGGGCCCGGCCACGGCGCGATCACCAGCCCCTCGCCCACCGGCCGCGGGACTGCTGGCGATCGAGGTGGACCGCGACCTGGCGTCGTCGCTGACCGCGCGGGCGCTTCCGGGCGTGACGGTCGTGCAGGGGGACGTGCTGGCCGTCGATCCTGCTGCGGCCATTGCCGCGTGGCGCGGCCCGCCGGCGGTGCGCGTCCGGGTGCGGGTGGTCGGCAACCTCCCCTACAACATCTCGACGCCGATCCTCTTCCGCCTGCTGGACCTGGCCGCGGCGACCGGCGGCGTGACCGACGCCACGCTGATGCTGCAGCGAGGTGGCCGATCGGCTGGTGGTGCCTGCCGGCACCCGCGAGCATGGCGTGCTGGGCATCCTGACGGCCTCGGCGCCGAGAGGACACGGCCTCTCCCTTGCCGCCGTGGGCGTTCCGGCCCCCACCCCAGGTGTCGTCGGCGGTGGTCCGCCTCCGCTTCAGCCGAGTCCTGTCCCGTGGCGGACGAAGCGCTGCCACGCCCGGGTCCGCACCATCTTCACCCAGCGTCGGAAGACCCTGGTCAACGCGCTGAAGCCGTTCGCCGAGCCATTCGGCGTCGGGGCCGCCGAGGCGGTGGCGGCGGCGGGCCCGACGGCGGCGCCGGCCCGAGACGCTGCAGCCTGTTGAACTGGCGGCACTTGCGGACGTATTTGCTTCGGCCCCGCCGCGCCCCGTGCTATAGTCGTCAGCCGAAAACCTGTTTCCCGCCTCCGTTTTCAGGCCTTCCCAGCGCCTGAGTTGTTGTGCTGCATGTCGGAATCCGCCCTTGGGTTCCGCAGTGGCTGGGACTCTGCACATGCTCGGTTCAGCTCCCGCGGATGCGTCCGTGGGCGCGTTGCCCGTCGATATCGTGCCGCTTGGCGGCCTGGGCGAGTTCGGCCTCAACATGATGGCCATCTCGTGTGGGGAGACGACTGTCCTCATCGACGCCGGCGCCATGTTCCCCGACGCGGATCTGCCCGGCGTCGACCTCATCGTCCCGGACCTCGCCTACCTGGAGGCGCGGCGCGGGCAGGTGCAGGCGCTCGTCCTGACGCACGGACACGAGGACCACATCGGGGCCGTCCCCTACGTGCTGCCGCACGTGACGGGTCCGCTCTATGGCCCGCCGCTCGCCCTGGCGCTGGTCGGGAGGAAACTCGAGGAGCACGACGTCGATCACCGACCGGGGCTCGAGCCCGTCGGGCCGGGCCAGGTGGTCACCGTGGGGCCGTTCACGCTCGAGTTCATCCGCGTGACCCACAGCATGCCCGACTGCCTCGCGGTCGTGATCCGGACGCCGCAGGGCGTGCTGATCCACACGGGCGACTTCAAGATCGACCAGACGCCGCTCGACGGCGACGCCTTCGACCTGCCGCGCTTCGCGCAGCTCGGATCCGAGGGCGTCCTCGCGCTGCTGTGCGACAGCACCAACATCGACCGCAGCGGGTTCACGGGCTCGGAGCGCGACGTCGAGGACGCGTTCGAGGAACTCCTCACCGGCACCGACGGACGGCTGGTGGTGGCGACCTTCTCGTCCAGCCTCCACCGGCTGCAGATCCTCGTCGATCTGGCGACGGAGTTCGACCGCAAGGTTGCGTTCGTCGGGCGTGGGATGAACGAGAACTCGCAGGTGGCGCAGCGTCTCGGGCGCCTGCACGTGCCCACGGGCGTGGCCATCCGGGACAGCGACGTGCCGAACTTCCCCGCCCAGGACGTGATGTGCCTGGTGACGGGATCGCAGGGCGAGCCCAACGCCGCTCTCTCCCGCATCGCGATCGACGACCATCGCTACGTGCGCCTCGACGAGCGGGACCGTGTGGTCCTGTCCGCGCGCGCCATCCCCGGGAACGAAAAGGCGATCGGCCGCGTCCTGAATCACCTGGCCCGCCGGGGTGTGGACGTCGTCACCGAGTCGGACAAGCACGTGCACGTTTCCGGGCACTGCGCGGCCGAGGAGCTGAAGATGATGCTCTCGCTGGTGCGGCCCAAGTACTTCATTCCGGTGCACGGGGAGCACCGCCAGCTGGCCCGGCACGCGCGCGTGGCGGAGGTCGTGACCGAGGGCCTTCCGGTGCCCACGACGGTGCTCATGGCCCTCGACGGCGACGTCGTCGATTCGACGCCGAGGGCGGGCGGCTCGTGGACAAGGCCCCCGCCGGCCAGGTGCTGATCGACAGCACGCGGGTCGGA
Organism: Vicinamibacterales bacterium; assembly: GCA_041394685.1. Classification (GTDB taxonomy): domain Bacteria; phylum Acidobacteriota; class Vicinamibacteria; order Vicinamibacterales; family UBA2999; genus VFZN01. Next base: position 27,168 of record JAWKHU010000070.1, on the reverse strand, counting down.
GCGGTTGACGACGAGGTGCTGCGCGATCGCCGGCACATCGCGGCCGACGGCGTGGTGGTGCCGGTGGTGGCCATCAACCGCCAGACCGGCGAGATCGAGGAGCGTGCCGGAGCTGCTCGTTCGGGGGTTCGTGGCCGCCGATGCCGCGACCCTCCTCTCGGAGGGCGCCGTGTCGCTCACCGAGGCCATACGCGCGTGCGGAGTCGAGGAGCGCACCGACCCCGGCCTCATCCGGGAGCGCATCCGCACCGAGGTGCGGCGATTCCTCAAGAAACGGACCGGCCGGCGCCCCCTGGTGCTGCCGGTCGTGATGGAGATCTGACCGTGCCTGCTGCCTCCAGTTCCCCCGCTTCGGCCCTGTCGCGACGCGTCAGCGAGCTCGTCGGCGTGGGGCTCTTTGCCACCGCCCTGATCTGGCTCGTGTCCCTGGCCAGCTACGATGCCAACGACCCGGCGTGGTTCTTCACGACGGGCGGTGCCGACCTGCCCGCGAACTTCGCCGGCCGTGTGGGCGCCTTCGTCGCCGAGCTGTCCTTCCAGCTGCTGGGATACGCGTCGTTCCTGCTGCCGGCCATCATCGCGGTGATCGGCTGGCGCTACTTCTGGTGCCGTCCGCTCAGCGCCGGCTACACCAAAGCTCACCGGCGCCGCGCTACTGCTGGCCTGCTCCAGTGCGTTCATGGGCATCGCCATCGGCTACGTGGACGTCGGGACGCGCCGCTGCGCGGCCGGCGGCTATCTCGGGGAGTGGCTCGGCGGGCTCGTCGCCGACTACTTCAGCCGGACGGGATCCGTCATCGTGCTGCTGGCGGTCATGGCCGGCGCCATCATCCTGGCGACGCAGTTCTCCTTCGGTCACGTGTTCTCGCTCGCCTTTGCCGCCATGGGCCGCGGCGTGCGGCGGCTGAACGTCGCCTTCGAGGAGTGGCGGGCGGAGCGCCGGCGCGAGAAGCAGCGGCGCGAGGTCCTCGCCAAGCACGGGAAGACCGAGACGCCGCCCGCTCCGCGAGCGCCCAAGCTGTCGCGGCCGGCGGCGGCCGGCGCGGCTGCCGCCACGGCGTCGGCGCCGCGGCCGCATCTCCGCGCGCGGCGGCGTCCGACGACGAGCGCGACGATTCGTCGCCGGTGCGGCCCGGACCGCCAGTCGTCCAGAAGAAGGCGCGTCCACCCGCCGACCAGCCGCTCCCCTTGCCGGAGCCGGAGCGCACGCCGGCCGAACGGCGCATGGGCGGCTTCGTGCTGCCGCCGCTCACGCTGCTGGATCCGCCGAAGGCCGAGCGCAAGATCGACGAGCGCGAGCTCATGGAGGCCGCCCGCCTCCTCGAGGAGAAGTGCCGCGAGTTCTCGGTGGAGGGATCGGTCGTACAAATCCATCCCGGGCCCGTGGTGACCACGTTCGAGTTCAAGCCGGACGCCGGCGTGAAGTACTCGAAGGTGACGGGCCTGTCCGACGACCTCTGTCTGGCGATGCGGGCCGAGTCGGTGTTGATCGATCGCATCCCGGGCAAGTCCACGGTCGGCATCCAGATTCCGAATCCCAACCGCGAAGCCATCTCCCTCCGCGAACTGCTGGAGTCCGAGGCGTATACGCGGACGGCCTCCAGGCTGACCTTCGCGCTCGGCAAGACCATCCACGGCGAGCCCTTCATGGCCGACCTGGCCACGATGCCGCACCTGCTCATCGCCGGTTCCACGGGGACGGGCAAGTCGGTGGGGCTCAACTCGATGCTCACGAGCCTGCTCTACCGCGCGACGCCCGACGACGTGCGGCTGATCATGATCGACCCGAAGCGCCTCGAGCTGGGGATGTACGAGGACATCCCGCACCTGCTCTCGCCGGTCGTCGTGGACCCGAAGAAGGCGGCCAACGCGCTGCGCTGGGCGGTCCGCGAGATGGAGGAGCGCTACAAGACACTGGCGGCCTTCGGCGTGCGCAACATCGAGCAGTTCAACCGCAACGTGCGCGCCATGCTCGAGGCCAAGGAGACGCCGCAGGAGGGCGAGCCGACGCGGCCGCTCCCCTTCATCGTCGTCGTGGTGGACGAGCTGGCAGACCTGATGATGGTGGCCGGCAACGAGGTCGAGGAATCGATCTGCCGGCTCGCGCAGATGGCGCGCGCCGTCGGCATCCATCTCATCCTCGCGACGCAGCGGCCGTCGGTGGACGTGATCACGGGCCTCATCAAGGCCAACCTGCCGTCGCGCATCTCCTTCCGCGTGTCGTCCAAGATCGACTCGCGGACGATTCTCGACAGCAACGGCGCGGAGCAGCTGCTGGGCAAGGGCGACATGCTCTTCCTCCCGCCGGCCTCGTCGCGCCACGTGCGGCTGCACGGCCCCTACATCTCGGAGCAGGAGTCGGCCCGGCTGGCCAGCTTCCTCCGCAAGCAGGGCAAGCCGACGTTCGACGAGTCGATCACGGCCGACGACAAGAAGGGCGGCCCGGAAGACCTGGAGTTCGACAAGGACGAGCTCTACGACGAGGGCCGCGCGCATCGTGGTGCAGAGCGGACAGGCCTCGATCTCCTACCTGCAGCGCAAGATGCGCATTGGGTTCAGCCGCGCCGCGCGGCTGGTCGACATGATGGAAGCCGAAGGCCTGGTCTCGCCCGCCACCGGCGGCAAGGCCCGCGAGGTGCTCGTGGGCCGGGACTACTTCGACGAAGTGGACGCGCAACTGCGATGAGCGAGCCCGCCATGCCGTCACGAATCACCCTGGTCGCCTGTCTGGCGCTGGCCTGCGTGGCCCTCGCGCCGCCGTCCGCCTCGGCGCAGAGCGCACGCGTGCGCTACGAGACCGCGCTCGAACGGGAGGCTGCCGTCAGGGGCCGCCTCGAGAAGGCCGGCGATCCGCGGGCCTCGGAGCGTACCGCCATCCTCCGGCAGGTGACGCGCGCCGTTGCGACCTACGAGGGCATCGTCCGCCGCTATCCGACCAACGGGTATTGCGACAACGCGCTCTGGCAGGGCGGCCGGCTGTCGGAAGCCGCGTACCGGCGCTTCGGACGCGCCGACGACCGCGCCAAGGCCCTGCAGTTGTACACCTGGCTGGTGCGCGAGTACCCGTCCAGTTCGCTGGTGCGGCGTGCGCGCACGCAGGTTGACGCGCTGGAGAACCTCCGATCCGTGGAAGCCGCCCTTCCCCCTGCGGCCGTCTCCGAACCCGCGCCCGCGCCTCCTCCCCCGGCGGCCCCGCCGGCAGAGGCGCCGCGCAGCATCCCGGTGCCGATCATGACCGCCGCCGGCCACGCGCCGGCCCCGTCAGTGGCGGGCCGCGGGCCTGCCGTGCTTGGCGAGATTCAGCGGGCGGTGCTGGAAGGCTCGGTCCGGGTCACGCTGCAGCTCGATCGCGAGGTCCAGTATCACGAGGAGCGCATCACCGCGCCGGACCGCGTGTTCTTCGACCTGCGCAACGCGCGGCTCTCCGAGCCGCTCGTGGACACCGTCATCACCTATGCCGACGACATCGTCACGCAGATCCGGACGGGCCGGCATCCCGACGATACCGTCCGCGTGGTGCTGGACCTGGATGGCGTGGCCCGCTACAGCGTATTCACGCTCTACAACCCATTCCGGATCGTCGTGGACTTCGAGCGGGCGCCCGGGGCCGCCGCTCCCAAGCGCGCGACCATCACGCCCCCGGTGCGGGTGGCCACCGATTCGACCACGGACGCGACGGCCGGCAGCGGGGTCGCACCCGCCGTCGCCGCGGGCCCCTCGAACGACGGCGAGTCCGTGCCTCCTCCGGCTCCAGCGGTGCCGGCGTCCAACGGGCCGGGCGGCTTCTCGCTTTCGCGCCAGCTCGGGCTCAGCGTCTCGCGCATCGTGATCGACCCCGGGCATGGCGGGCATGACCCCGGCACCACCGCTCACGGCATCAAGGAAGCCGAGCTCACCCTCGACGTGGCACTCCGACTCGAGAAGCTCCTGGCGGCGGAGCCGGGGGTCGAAGTGGTGCTCACCCGCCGGACCAACGTCTACATCCCGCTCGAGGAGCGCACGGCCATCGCCAATCGCGAGAACGCCGACCTCTTCCTCTCGATTCACGCCAATGCGAGCCGCAACACGGCCGCTCACGGCATCGAGACCTACTACCTGAGCTTCGCGTCGTCACCCGAAGCCGAAGCGGTCGCCGCGCGCGAGAACTCCGCGTCCGAGAGCGGCATGCACAACCTGCCGGACATCATCAAGGCCATCGCGCTGAACAACAAGCTGGACGAGTCGCGCGATCTCGCCGCCATGGTGCAGGAGTCGATGGTCACGCGCCTCCGCAAGGCGAAGACCGACCTGCGAAACCGCGGCGTGAAGAAGGCCCCCTTCGTGGTCCTCATCGGCGCGGGCATGCCGAGCGTCCTGGCGGAAATGAGCTTCCTCACGAACCGCAAGGAGGCGCAGCTGTTGAAGACGGGGGGCTACAAGGACCGCATCGCCGAGGCCCTGCACGACGCGGTCATCCGGTACCGGCGCGCGCTGAAGCGCCAGTCCACGATCGCCGATCGGCCCTGACACGGACCTGGAGACCGCCTGCTCTCACCGAGGCGCGCGCGGCGCCCGTGTCGCTGACGCGTCAGGCTTTGAACAGATCGTGCTGTCCGCCCCTGGCCTCGATGATGGTGATGGCCCGGCGGGAGCGATACCAGATGAACAGGGCGCCGGCGAGGAGTCCGGCAATGGCGGCGGCCGCCATGATGACGCCGGTGAGGCCGAACGCGGCCACGGCGACGTCGACCGGCTCAACCCGGTGACGGAGGGTTGACGACCTCGACGATGCGGACGGTCGGCACGGCGCCCTCGGGGATCTGCACGGGCGCCTGCTGGACAGCACGGAATCAGTGTAGCACCGCGCTCAGCGCGGCAGCAGGGCACGGGCCGCCAGCTCGACGAGCGTCCTGATGCCTGCTCCGTAGCGCCCGCGGCATCCACGGCTTCGCCTCGTCGGCCCGAGGCCGTCCCGGCGATATCCATGTGCGCCTGGGGCCGTGCCGGTGAACTCTTCAGGGAACATGGCTGCCGTCACGGCGCCGGCCGCGCGGCCGGGGCGTTGATCATGTCCGCGATGTCGCTCTTGAGGGCGTCCTTGTACTCGTCGAAAGCGGCAGCTGCCAGACCTTCTCGCCGCCCCGGGCCGCGGCGGCGCGGCACGGCGTCCGCCCGGGCTGCGGCGTGGCGAAGAGCCCTGTCACGATCTTCCCGAGCGCGACGATGCAGGCGCCGGTCAGGGTGGCCACGTCAACCAGGTGCGTCGCTCCGAGCTGCCGCGCGTGCCAGAGCGTCGCCGAGATCAGCCGGCCCTCGGCGTCCGTGCCGTTGACCTCCACGGTCAGCCCCACGCACTGCGCAGGACGTCGCCCGGCTTGAGGGCGCGCCCGCCGGGCATGTTCTCGGCAGACGGCACCACGGCGATCACGCGCACCGGGAGCTTGCGGAGCGCCACGGCCCGGAGCGCCGCCACCACCGTGGCTGCGCCCGCCATGTCGTCCTTCATCCGCTCCATGCCCTCGGACGGCTTGATCGAGATACCGCCGGTGTCGAAGGTGATGCCCTTGCCGACCAGGCCGAGCGTGGCATCGGCCGGCGCATCCGCGGGTTCGTAGCGCGCGACCAGCAGGCGCGGTGGTTCGGCGCTGCCGCGTCCGACACCCAGCAGCAGTCCCATGCCCATCGTTTCGAGCTGCCGCTCGTCGAACACCTCGACGGAGACCCCGTCCACGGAGGCGAGCGACGGCCTTCTCGGCCAGGCGCGACGGTGCGAGAGGTTGCCGGGCTCGTTGATCAGCACCCGGGCGGAGTTGATGGCGTCGCCCACGATGCGTCCGCCGGCCGCTTGCATCAGCTCCGCTGGCGGAGCTGGCAATGGTGACTTCGGACACGAAGAAGCGGGGATCGGGCCGGCTCTTGTGGATGCCCCCGTCGAAGTTCGCGACGGTCAGGCCTTCGCTGACGAGGTCGATGCGCGCCGCCGCGTCGATGGCGCCCGGCTCGACATCCAGCCACGCGACACGACCGCGACGCTGCTGCCGCGCGATGCCCAGCGCGGCGGCCATGCGGCAATCGCTCGGCGCCCAGCTCGGCTCGCGTTCCCGCGCCCATGAAGAGCATGCGCGTGGCCTTCCAGCCGGACGCCACAATCGGCGCGCTGAAGGTCTCGAGGGGCCGCGGGGTGAACTCGCCGCGCGCCAGCGCCGTCCCGAGGCCGCTCCGACCGCCGCGTCGAACTCACCGACGGCCGCCGAGGCATGGTCCTCGGTCACGACCTTACCGCGGTCGACGTCGATCGACGGCGGCGGGACGCTCAGCACGCTGATTCGGGAACCTCGTAGGCAACAGGCATCGGCCACCGGTCGGATTGGGCGTCCTCCTCCGGCCTGTCCGGCCCGCTCGGAAGGACGCTCTCGAGCAGGCGCAAAGACTCAAGTTTACCATCCGCTTACATGGCCTCCGCCTGGCGTGCCTGCACGAAAGTGGTCCGGTCAGGCGGGCGCGGCGTCCGCGGACCGGTGCCGCTGCCGGAACGCGGCACCGGCGTGCAGGCCGGGTCAGGGTCAGGGCGGGCATCAGCCAGAACGCCAGGCTGACGACGATGTTGTAGATGACGAAGACCAGTGCCGCGTGCCCCTGTCGATGTCGCGGAAGTCCAGCCGGGCGGCGGCCGAGGGCGGGAGGCCCAGAACGGCTGGATGATGTCTGTGGCCATGTCGCCCCAGGCGTGTGCCAGGACCACCTGCGGCGTCGGCACGCCGAGGCGCGTGGCGGCGTCCACGAGTAGGGCGCCTCGATCGCCCACTTCGATCCGCCCGAGGGCGGCAGTAGTTCACGATGCCCGAGTACTCGAGTACAACCAGTGGCAGGGTGTCCGGTGTGGCAAGCCGCGCGATGAACTGCCCGAAGATCTCCCGGCCAGCCCCGTGCCCTGGATCACGCCGTACATCCCCGCGTAGAAGGGGAACTGCACGATGATCCCGGCCACCAGGGGCGCGCCCTTCTCGGAGGCCGCCAGCAGCGATGCCGCCGACGGGTGCAGCAGGATCGCGAGCATGAGGAACGCGAAGTTGAGCACGTCGAGCGTCAGCGCGAATCCGTGCGTCACGAAATACCACGCGACCCATGCCGCGCCGCAGCCTCCGATGGCCAGCGTGAGCAGCCGGGAGTGATCGAGCCGCGTGGCCGGGGTGGGGTGCGCCGGCGGCACAGGCGGGTCGAAGCGTTCGAGCGTGTCGAGCACGCCCGGATCCACCGGCCGCGCGTGCGCGTCGTCCGGATGCATGACCCACGCAAGCACCGCCAGCATCCCGACAACGACGAGCGTCAGTCCGAGATTGAAGGCGCTGAAGATGGTCGCGGTCACCGGGATCACGCCGATCGTGGCCTCGAGAAAGTGGCCGGGCGTGGCCACCAGCAGCGGCGCAGACGCCGAGAGCCCGGCATGCCAGGTGGCGCCCATGCCGAAGTACGCCGCGCACACCAGCAGCCGGTAGTCCACCTTCGGCTGCGCACGCACGACGTGCCGGACGAACATGGCGCAGCCCACGAGGCTCAGGCCCCAGTGGAACCACGCCAGGCCCATGGACACCACCGCCATCAGCACAACGGCGCCGCGCGGCGTCGCGGCCCGCGACGCGAGGCGGGCGAACAGGCGGTCCACGAGGGGGGCGGTCGACACCAGGTAGCCGGACAGCACCACCAGCGTCATCTGCATCGCGAACGGCACCAGCGTCCAGAAGCCGTTGCCCCACTCGATGACGACTCGGCCCGGCGACGCGCCGGTCAGTGCCATGGAGAGGCCGAAGGTGACGAACGTAAGCAGCAGCGCGATGGCGAACGCGCTGGGAACCAGGCGGGCCGTCCACTCGCTCAGCCGGACCGCCGCGCGGGCAAGCATGCGCGCTCAGGCTACATGGCGAAGCGGCGCGCGGTCCAGCAGGAGTAGCGGAGACCTCAGACGCGGGCGTCGATGGGCGGGGGCGTGGTGTTCCAGCGGCCGAACCCGGTCAGCAGAGTCGCGCCCAGCCCGATGGTCCACACGGCGAACTCGGCCACCGCCCCCGCAACCAGGACGGCGTAGGCCGTCATCGAGAGCGGCCCCGGGGCGACGCCGATGACGCGAGCCACCAGCGTGGGGAGCACGATGAGCAGCAGCCCGATGGTGGTGGCCAGGAAAGCGCTTCGCGGCCGCCAGCCCAGACGATCCTCGAGCCACTCGCCCAACCGGCAGGCCAGCGCGGTGTACCCGAGCAGCAGCGCGATCGTCGCCAGCGTCAGCGCAAACGGGATCAGCAGGAAGACGAACGGCAGTCCGATGATGGTGATCCCCAGCGACAGCGATGCGACCAGCAGCACCGGCAGGAACAGCACCTCGGCCGCGAGGCCCACGACGGCGGCACGGAACGGTTCGGCCGCAGCCGCACGCCCGACCCGCGCCACCGGCGCGCGCGCGATGAGCAGCATGAGGCCCATGAGCACCAGCAGCAGCGTCACGCGGCCGAGGGTGGCGGCCAGCGACAGCCACCGGCCGGCGCCGCCGAACTCCAGGCGCGGCCGCCAGCCGAAGATACCCGTGCGGCGCCACCACTCCCCCATCGAGACGTAACTCGCGCGTCCGGTGAGCCGTGAGCCCTGGTCGCGGATGAGGGTTCCCCCCACCAGGAGCACGTCACCGAGCACCGAGGCCTGCGGCCCCAGGTGCACGTCGCCGCCCACGACGACGATGTCGTGACGGACGCGGCCGTCCACGCGCAGGGATCCACCGACGACGAAGACCCCGGCGGTGACCTCCTCGTTGGCGGCCACGTGCACGTCCTGGGCGACGGCGAGTCGCGTCCCGGTGAGCTGGTAGACGGCAGGCGGCGGGGACGGGTCGGACGGCTGGGACGGCAGGGGTTGAGCGACGGCACCGACGGCGGCGCCCGTGAGCGCGCCCGCGAGCAGGAGTGGGATGAGCACGTCACTCATCACAGACGTCCCCCTCCGTGGCGAAGTTCCAGCGCCGGCGTCCCCGTGGCCGCCGCCCGGATCTAGAAGCGTCCCAGCTCGCCGCGGACGTCCAGCCGCGCACCGGTGGCGGACCTGACTGCCGCCTCGGTCGTGTCCTCGGCAATCTCCCGCAACACCAGCCCGTCGGCGGTCACGTCGATGACGGCGAGCTCGGTGACGATCTGGTGCACCACGCGGCGCCCGGTCAGGGGCAGCGTGCAGCGCTTGAGGATCTTGTGGCCGCCGTCCCGCGTGGTGTGCTCCATCGCGATGATGACGCGCCGCGCGCCGGCGACCAGATCCATGGCGCCGCCCATGCCCTTGACCATCTTGCCCGGGATCATCCAGTTGGCCAGGTTGCCCTGCTCGTCCACCTCCAGGGCGCCGAGCACGGTCACGTCCACATGGCCGCCGCGCACCATGGCGAACGAGTCGGCGCTGCTGAAGTAGCTGGCGCCGGGCAGTTCGGAGACCGTCTCCTTCCCGGCATTGATGAGATCCGCGTCCACCGCCGAGTCGGCCGGATAAGGGCCCACGCCCAGCATGCCGTTCTCGGAGTGCAGCGTGATCTCCACGCCGGCCGGGACGAAGTTCGCCACCAGGGTCGGCATGCCGATACCGAGGTTGACGTAGTCGCCGTCCTTCAGCTCCCGCGCCACGCGGGACACGATGCGCTCGCGCTTATCCATGGCTCACCGTCCGCTTCTCGATGCGCTTCTCGTAGCCCGAGCCCTGCAGGATGTGCTGCACGAAGATGCCGGGCGTATGAACCGCGTCGGGATCGATGGCGCCGGGGGCGACCAGGTGTTCGACCTCGGCGATGGTCGTGCGCGCCGCCGTGGCCATGACGGGATTGAAGTTGCGTGCGGTCTTCCGGTAGACGAGGTTGCCGTGGTGGTCGCCCGTCCACGCCTTGACGAACGCGAAGTCGGCCGTCAGCGCCTGTTCCAGCAGGTAGGCGCGACCCTCGAACTCCCGCGTCTCCTTGCCTTCCGCGATCAGGGTGCCAACGCCGGTCGGAGTGTAGAAGGCGGCGATGCCGGCGCCGCCGGCGCGAATGCGCTCCGAGAAGGTGCCCTGCGGCACCAGTTCCACCTCGATCTCCTTCTGGAGGAACTGGCGCTCGAACTCCTTGTTCTCCCCCACATAGGTGGAGATCATCTTCTTCACCTGGCGCGAGGCGAGGAGCAGGCCGATGCCGAAGCCGTCCACGCCGGCGTTGTTGCTGATGATGGTGAGGTGGCGGGTGCCGCGGCGATGCAGGGCGGCGACCAGGTTCTCGGGAATTCCCGCCAGTCCGAAGCCGCCCATCATGATCGTCGCGCCGTCGGGAATGGCGGCCACCGCCGCGTCGGCGGTGTCGATCACCTTGTTCATGCCGTGATTATGGATCGAAGGTGAAGCGGTGGGCGCGCTCGAACAGCCGCTCCACCGCGCCCGGATCCTCGAGGCCGTCGGCCGCACGCTCCAGCTCGCGGGCGAGCTCGCGCAGCAACGGCGCGATGTGGCGCGCGTTGGTCCCGAGGATGGGCGTCCACATCGGCGCCTGGCTGGCGGCCAGACGGGTGGTGTCGCGCAGCCCGCCGCCGGCGAAGCGCAGGCCGTCGGGGCCCACCGTCTCCCCACCCGCGCCAGCAGCGCGCTCGCCACCACCTGCGGAAGGTGGCTGATCGCCGCGACCAGCCGATCGTGCGCCGCGCCGTCGTCGTCGAGCGGCGCCGGTATGGCGCCCAGACGCGTCACCAGCGCTGTGGCGCGCGCGACGGCGTCGTCGTCGGCATCGCCGGTCACGAGGAACCACGTACGCCCGTCGAACAGGCTCGGGCGTGCCGCCGCCGGTCCGCTCGACGTGCCGCCGGCCATCGGGTGTCCGGGTACGAAGCGTCGCAGCCCGGCCTCGCGGGCGGCGCTGGCAATGGCCTGCTTGGTGCTGCCGGTATCGGTGATGAGCGTCGCCTCCGGGACCAGCTCCGGCAGTCGCGGAATCAGCGCCAGGATGGCGTCCACGGGCGCCGACAGCACGACGGTGGACGCGCCGGCCAGCACCGACAGGTCGTCGCCCCGGTCGAGGCTGATGACGACGGCATCGGGCTGACTGCGGGCCAGGGCGAGCCGGATGGACCGGCCAATCAGCCCGTCGCCGACGATGGCGAGCCGTTCGGTCACGCCTAGCGCGCCCACCCGCGGCGTGCCACCGGTTCGAGACAGATGCTGCGCCCGATGGCCGGCGCGATGATGCGCAGCTCGGCCATGAGCCGATCGAACTGCGCCGGGAACAGCGACTGGGCGCCGTCGCTCATGGCGTGGTCCGGGTCGCAGTGCACCTCGATCAGCAGTCCGTCCGCCCCGGCGGCAACGGCCGCCCGGGCCATCGGCGCGACCTTGTCACGCCGCCCGGTGCCGTGGCTCGGATCGACGAAGACCGGCAGGTGGCTCAACTGCTTGACGATGGGGATGGCCGAGATGTCGAGCGTGTTGCGCGTGGCGGTCTCGAAGGTGCGGATGCCCCGTTCGCAGAGGATGACCTCGGTGTTGCCGCCGGACAGCACGTACTCGGCCGAGAGCAGCCACTCTTCGATCGTCGCCGAGATCCCCCGCTTCAACAGCACGGGCTTGCGTGTCTTCCCCAGCTCGCGCAGGAGCGTGAAGTTCTGCATGTTGCGGGCGCCCACCTGGAAGACGTCCGCGTAGCGGCCAATGACCTCGATCTGGCTGACGTCCATGACCTCGGTCACGAGCTTCAGGTCGTGGGTGTTGGCGCCCGCCCGCAGCAGCCGCAGCCCCTCTTCGCCGAGGCCCTGGAAGCTGTACGGCGACGAGCGCGGCTTGAACGCGCCGCCCCGCAGCATCTTCGCGCCCGCACGCTTGATGGCCGCGGCGGTGGCCTGCACCTGGTTCTCGTTCTCGGCCGAGCACGGCCCGGCAATCACGATCACCTCGTCGCCGCCGATGCGGACGTCGCCAATGGAGAACACGGTGTCCTCCTGCTTGAACGTCCGGCTGGCGAGCTTGTATGGCTCGGTGATGCGCAGGACCTCGTGCACGCCCTCCATCATCTCGATGAGGCGGGGGTCCACCTTGCCGCTGCCCACCACCCCGAGGACGACCCGGGATGCGCCGGTCGATCGATGGACGTCCATGCCCAGCTCCACGAGGTGGGCAATCACCTTCTCCACCTGCTCGGTGGAGACCCGTTCCTTCATGACCACGACCATGTTCAGCTCTCGGTTTCCGGGGCTGCGGCCCCTTCGTCGCTCTGACGCTCCCGCTCCAGGCGTTGGATTCGGCGCGCTTCGTCCATGACCCGCTCGTACAACCGCTCGATCGCATCGTCGGTCAGGGGCCCCTTGAGGCCCGCGTTGATCGCCTTGACCCGCGAGATGACGACGGCCTCGCGGTTCGGCTCGTAGATGCCCACGCCGAGGCCGTGCTTGATGCGGCCGACCGCCGACGCGCACCGCGCGCGCGCATCGAGCAGCCGCACGATCGCCTCGTCGAGCCGGTCGATCTCGGCTCGCAGCGTCTCCAGCGTCACCCCGTCGTCAGCCATCGGACGTACCGGTCGACTTCGTCGAGCAATCGCGGCGAGGCGCCGTGTTCGGCAATCACCGACACCAGCGCGCTGCCGACCACGGCGGCGTCGGCCCACTGGCCGATGTGGCGAACGTGCTCGGGCCGCGACACGCCGAACCCGAGTGCCAGCGGCATTGGGGTGAGGGCGCGCACGCGCTCGGCCAATGCCTGCGCCGAGTCGGCCACGTCGTCGCGCGCTCCGGTGACGCCGAGCCGCGAGATCCCATGCAGGAACCCGCTCCCGATGGCCGCGGCGCGCGGATGCGTTCGGACGTGGTGGTGGGGCTCAGGAGAAAAATTGTATCAATGCCGCGGGCCGAAAACGCGGACCGGAGGCCGTCCGCTTCCTCGGGCGGGACATCGAGCGTGAGGACGCCGTCCACCCCCGCCCGCGCCGCCCGATCGGCGAAGACGTCCAGCCCCATACGCAGCACGGGGTTGGCGTAGGTGAAGATTACGACCGGCGCGGACAGCCGGCCGCGGACGCCGGCCACCATGTCCAGGACGCCGGCCAGTGTGGCGCCTCCCGCCAGGGCGCGTTCGGTCGCCCGCTGGATGACCGGCCCGTCGGCAAGCGGATCCGAGAACGGGACGCCGACCTCCAGGACGTCGGCCCCCGCCGCGCAGAGGCGCTCGAGAATCGCCGCGCTCTGCTCGAGCGAGGGATCCCCCGCCGTCACGTACGTCACCAGGCCCGGACGGCCGCGTTCACGGATGCGCGCAAACGCCGCCTCAATGCGCGACATCGACGGCTCCCTTCAGCAGTCCCTCGACCGTCTGCACGTCCTTGTCGCCCCGGCCGGAAAGGTTCACCAGGAGCAGCGCCTCTGGGCCGAGCTGGCGTACGGCCTCGCGCAGGTGGGCAATGGCATGGGCAGACTCGAGCGCCGGGATGATGCCCTCGAGCCGCGCCAGTTCCTGGAACGCCGCGAGCGCCTCGTCATCGCTGGCGTAGTGGTACTCCGCACGCGCGATGGCCTGCAGGTGTGCGTGCTCCGGTCCGACGGCCGCGTAATCGAGTCCCGCGGACACTGAATGCGTCGGGTCGATATTGCCGTGTGCATCCTGCAGCACCCCGGTGCGGGTCCCCTGCAGCACGCCGGCGGCGCCGCCGGCGAAGCGGGCGGCGTGGCGGCCGGGACTGATGCGCTCACCGCCGGCTTCGACGCCGATCAGCCGCACGCCGGGATCGTCGATGAAGGCGTCGAAGATGCCGATGGCGTTGCTGCCGCCCCCGACACAGGCGATGACGGCATCAGGAAGCCGACCGGCCTGCTCGAGGCACTGGGCGCGGGCCTCGCGGCCGATCACCGACTGGAACTCCCGGACCATCAGCGGGTAGGGATGCGGGCCGAGGGCGGAGCCCAGCAGGTAGTGCGTGTCGTCGGGCCGGGCGACCCAGTCGCGCATGGCCTCGTTGATGGCGTCCTTGAGGGTGCGGCTGCCGGAGTCGACGCCTTCCACCGTGGCCCCGAGCAGGCGCATGCGGAACACGTTGAGCGCCTGCCGTCGCATGTCCTCCGTGCCCATGTAAACGACGCACTCGAGGCCGAGCGGCGCGCAGGCGGTGGCGCTGGCGACGCCGTGCTGTCCGGCGCCGGTTTCGGCGACCACGCGCGTCTTGCCCATCCTCTGCGCCAGCAGCGCCTGGCCGAGCGCGTTGTTGATCTTGTGTGCGCCCGTGTGGGTGAGATCCTCGCGCTTGATCAGGACGCGCGCGCTGCCCACGGCTGCGGCAAGCCGCCGCGCGTCCCAGAGCGGCGTCGGCCGCCCGACGTAGTCGCGCAGCAGGCGGTCGAGCTCGATGCCGAAGGCGGCGTCGGCCCTCGCCCGCTGGTACTCGCGCTCGAGCGCCTCGATCGGGGCGACGAGCGTTTCCGGTACGAAACGTCCGCCGAACTCGCCGAAGTATCCGCGCGCGTCCGGGTCGCGGCGGCCGAACCAGTCTGTGCTCATGTGTGTGATCTCACGGCCGCGACGAACGCGGCGAGCTTGCCGGGATCCTTGATCCCCGGCGTGGATTCGACGCCGGACGACACATCCACGCCGGCCGGCCCGACACGGTCGATGGCCTCCGCGACGTTGGCGGCCTGGAGCCCGCCCGCCAGGATGACGGGCCGGCGTGCGGCGATGGCGGCCGCGCGCGTCCAGTCGATGGTCCGTCCCGTCCCGCCGCGCCGGACGGGATCGTGTGCGTCGAGCAGGATGGTGGTCGAACCGGGAACGTCCGGCTCGAGGGCGTCGCCGGAGGGGGCCAGGCACGTGGCGCGCAGCAGCGCCATGCCCGAGGGCAACGCCGGCACCGTGCCGATGATCTGCGCCACGCGGATGCCCGAATTCCATGCGGCGTCGGCTTCAGCGGCCGTGGGGTCCACGAACACTCCGACCGGCGTCACCAGAGGAGGAAGGTCCTGGAGAATCGCCGCGACGGCCTGCGGCGTGACCGCACGCGGGCTCCCGTGCCAGAAGACGAACCCGAGTGCGTTCGCCCCCAGCGAGATGGCCAGCCGCGCATCCTCCGCCCGGGTGATGCCGCAGATCTTGATCAACACGGCGAGGCCTCGGCCAGCAGCGCCGCCAGCGCCGTGCCCGGATCCGGCGTCGTCATGAAGCGTTCTCCCATGAGGAACGCGCGGTAGCCCATCGCGCCCAGCCGGGCGAGGTCAGCGGCCGATCGCAGGCCGCTCTCGCTGACCGCCGTCACGCCTGCCGGCAGGCGCGCTGCGATGCGCGCGGACAACTCCACGTCCACCTGCAGGGTCCGGAGGTTCCGGTTGTTGACACCGACGATCGTCGCGCCGGCCGCGAGGGCGCGCTCCAGCTCCTCGTCGGTGTGCACTTCGACCAGCACCGCCAGCCCCCGCGCTTCAGCGCCCGCCAGCAGCGTGCCGAGCGCCGCATCGTCGAGCGCGGCGACGATGAGCAGCACGGCGTCGGCGCCGGCGGCCACGGCCTCGACGAGCTGGTAGGGATCGACCACGAAGTCCTTGCGGAGGAGAGGCGTCGGCACCACGCGCCGTATCGCCTCGAGATGCGCCAGGGCACCATCGAAGAACATCGGCTCGGTGAGGACCGAGATGGCGGCGGCGCCTGCCGTCGCGTAGCCGGATGCGATGGCCACGGGATCGTACGCCGCTCGCAGGACACCGCGCGACGGCGACCGGCGTTTGCATTCGGCGATCACGTTGGCCGTTCGATCCCTTGACAGAGCGGCGGCAAACGCCGGGCCGTGCGGACGGCGCACTGCCGCGCGCGCCTCGAGGGCCGCGAGCGGCTCGCGCAGACGGGCCTGTTCCACGCGTGCGCGCGTGGCAGCGACGATGGTTTCGAGGATGTCGGCGCCGGCGTGGGTCATCCGCGGGCTCCCTCATCCGGCGCTGCGGTGCGCAGCACGTCCAGCGTCCGGCGCGCACGCCCCTCGTCGATGGCGCGGGCGGCCAGCCCGATACCGGCCCGGACCGAGTCGGCGGCGCCGGCCACCAGGAGCGCGGCTCCCGCGTTCAGGAGCACGACGTCCCGGGGGGCGCCCGGCTCCCCGTCCAGCACGCGGCCGACCATGGCGGCATTGACCGTGGCGTCGCCGCCGCGCAGGTCCTCGGGGGCCGCCTTCGCAAGGCCGTAGTCGGCCGGATGCACGTAGAAGGTGCGGACGGTGGCGTCTCGAACCTCGGAGACCTTGGTGTGCCCGGTCGTCGAGAGTTCGTCGAGGCCATCGGCACCGTGGACCACCCAGGCCCGCTCGACGCCCAGCGCCAGCAGCGTACGGGCAATCAGCTCCGTGAGCTCGGGACGCGGGACGCCCACAATCTGACGGGTCGGCCGGGCCGGATTGGTCAGCGGGCCGAGCAGGTTGAACGCCGTCCGCACGCCGAGGTCCTTGCGGGCCTGGGCGGCGTGGCGCATCGCCGGGTGGAAGGTCGGGGCGAACAGGAACGCGAAGCCGGCCGCGTCCAGGCAGCGGGCCGCCGCCTCCGGGGACATCTGCACGTGCACACCCAGGGCCTGCAGGACGTCGGCGCTGCCGCACAGGCTGGAGACGGACCGGTTGCCGTGCTTGGCAACCCGTACGCCGCAGGCGGCGACGACCAGCGCGGCGGCGGTGGAGATGTTGAAGCTGCCGGAGCGATCGCCGCCGGTGCCGCACATGTCGAATACGTCACCCGGCGTGCGGGGCACGGACACCGCGTGCTCGCGCATGGTGCGGGCGAGTCCGACCAGCTCCGACGGCCGCTCCCCCTTCATCGCGAGCCCGATCAGCAACCCGGCGATCTGCGCCGGGGCGGCCTCGCCGCGCATGATGGCGCCCATGGCGGCCGAGGCCTGGGCCTCCGACAGATCCTCGTGGCGGCGCAGCCGCTCGATCAGGTCCGTGAACATGGCTACAGCTCGAGGAAGTTGCGAAGCAACTGCCGTCCCTCCGGCGTCAACACCGACTCGGGATGGAACTGGACGCCGTGCACCGGCCACTCGCGGTGCCGGAGGCCCATGACGATGCCGTCGCCACGCGTGCGGGCGGTCACCACCAGCGCGTCGGGCAGCCCGGCTCCGCAACGACGAGGGAGTGATACCGCCCCACCTCGACGCCCTGCGCGAGACCCGCGAACACGCCGTGCGCATCGTGCTCGACCGCCGAGGTCTTGCCGTGGATGGGCAGCGGCGCCCGCACCACCACCCCCGAACGCCATGCCGATCGCCTGGTGTCCCAGGCAGACACCCAGGATCGGGCGCTCCTGCCCGAGCGAACGGATCACCTCGAGCGAGACGCCCGCGTGCTCGGGACGGCCGGGTCCCGGTGAGATCACGATCCGCTCCGGCGCCGAGGTCGCGGATCGCCGGGACCGTGATCTCGTCGTTGCGCCGCACCGTCACGAGAGGCCCCCCAGCTCGCCCAGTACTGGACGAGGTTGTAGGTGAACGAGTCGTAGTTGTCGATCACGAGCACCATCGACGCGACCTCAGAGCCCCGCCTGCGCGAGTTCAAGCGCCCGAATCATCGCCCTGGCCTTGTCCCGCGTCTCCTACCCGGCTGTCGGGTTCGAGTCGGCGACGATGCCGGCGCCTGCCTGGACGCGTGCGCGCCCGTCCTCGAGAATCACCGTGCGGATGGCGATGCAGAAATCCAGGTTGCCGGCGAAGTCGAGGTAGCCGACCGCGCCGGCGTACAGCCCGCGGCGGGCGGGCTCGAGCGCCTGGATGATCTGCATGGCTCGCACCTTCGGGGCGCCCGATACGGTGCCTGCCGGGAAACAGGCCACCAGCGCGTCGAGGCGATCCTGGTCGTCGGCCAGCGTGCCCTCGACCACCGAGACCAGGTGCATGACGTGCGAGTAGCGCTCCAGCGCCATGAAGGTCGGCACGCGGACCGTGCCGTAGTCGCATACGCGTCCGAGATCGTTGCGGCCCAGGTCAACGAGCATCACGTGCTCGGCCTTCTCCTTCTCGTTGCGCTTGAGCTCCTCCGCCAGCCGCCGATCCTCTTCGTCGCTGCGGCCGCGCGGACGCGTGCCGGCGATGGGATGCGTCACCGCGTGGCGGCCTTCCACGCGCACCAGCATCTCCGGCGAGGACCCGACGATGGCGCGCCCACCCATGCGAATGAAGAACATGTAGGGCGACGGGTTCACGTGCCGCAGGGCGCGGTAGACGGTGAACGCGTCGGCGCCGATCCGGCCTCGAAGCGCTGCGACAGCACCACCTGGTAGATGTCGCCTGCCGCGATGTGCTCCTTCGCCGTCCGCACCATGCCCTCGAAGGCGTCCTGTGAGACGTTCGAGGTGAAGGTCAGCGGCGGCGCCTCGGCCGGGCGCGGGAGTGACAGCGCACGCTCGAGCTCGCGCTCCAGGAACTCGATCTTGGTGCAGGCGAACTGGTAGAGCGACCGCAGGTCCTCGTCGCCCGTGATCCGGGCGTTGGCGATGAGGAGAATCCGGTGCTGGACGTGATCGAAGGCGAGCACCGTGTCGAACAGCATGAACCCCGCCTGATCCCGGTCGGCGGGCGCGGCGTCTGGCGGGGCGACGGCCGGCTCGAACCAGGCGGCAGCGTCATAGCCGAAGTACCCCACCGCACCGCCCGTGAACCGCGGCAGGCCGGGCACGAACGGCGACTGGAACTCGTTCATGAGGCCGCGCAGCGTCTCGATGAAACTGCGCTCCGCGCGGCGCGTCGTCCCCGCCTGCTCGATGGTGGTCTCGCCGTCGCGGCCGCGCAGGATCAGGAAGGATCCTTGCCGAGGAACGAGTAGCGGCCGACGTGTTCGCCGCCCTCCACGCTCTCGAGCAGGAACGCGTAGTCGGAGTGCTCCGCGACCTTGAGGAAGGCCGACACCGGCGTGAGCAGGTCGGCCACGATCTCCTTGCAGACGGGCACGAAGGTGCCGCGCTTGGCGAGATCCACGAATTCGTCGAACGAGGTGAGCTTCATACGGTGTCCATTCCGGAGAGTCGCGCGAGGGCGGCCTCGCGCATGATGCGGCCGGGCGCCTCGCGGCCCGTCCACCACGCGAACTGTGCCTGTGCCTGCGCCACGAGCATGTCGAGCCCGCCCAGGATGCGGCAGCCGCCCGCGGCCGCGTCGGCGAGCAGCCGGGTGTCGGGCGGGTTGTGGACGAGGTCGCCACCAGGCCGCCGGTGAGCACATCGGCAGGCACCGGAGACTCGCTCGACCGCGGATGCGTGCCCACCGGCGTGGCGTTCACGAGCACGTCCCGGTGCCGGCGGCAGGCGGAAAAGCGGCCGCCTCGGCCCCGGTCATCGCCGCGAGCGCGTCGGCCTGCTCTGTCCGACGCGCCGAGACCGACACCAAAGCACCTGCGGCGGTCAGCCCGACGGCGACCGTGCGGGCCGCACCTCCGGCGCCGAGCACCGTGACGCGCTGCCCGCGCAGATCGACGAGGCGCGTGAGCGGGGCCATGAAGCCGTCGAGATCGGTGTTGCGCCCCTCCCAGCCGGAGGCTGACCGCCGCAGCGTGTTGATCGAGCGGGCGTGCCGGCCGACCTCGTCGATCGACCCCGCCAGCGCAAATGCATCACCCTTGAACGGCGCCGTCACGCTGGCGCCGGAGACGTCGAACGCGTCGGCGAAGGCCAGGAAGTCGGCGAAGTCGTCGGCCGCGAGCGGCAGGTACACCGCGTCGACACCGGTCGCCCGGAACGCCGCGTTGTGCATGGCGGGCGACACCGAGTGCGACACCGGCTTCCCGAGAACGCCGTAGAGTGCGGTGCCGTCGCCCAGCCGGTCCACGCCGAACTCGTCACGCATGCGCGCGGCCGTCAACTGGCCCGGCGCCGCACTGGCGAGATCGCCCGCATAGGTCCACCTCGAACCGAACCGGGCTGGGAGAATGCGTGTGATGGCACCCGCCTCCCCCATGCCTACCAGTACCGTTGGTGCGGTGCGCCGGGTGGCCAGGTCGCGAAGCCGCACGCAGTCACGAAGCCGAGGCACCGTCACCGCCAGTTTCACGGCGCCCGCCCCGCTCCTCCACATGGCGTCCACGGTGTCGTCCAGGTCCGCGGGCATGCCGTCGAAGTCGTGGAGCGAGGCGACGAGACGGTCGCGTCCGGTGCCGCCGGCGAAGGCGGGCGTGAGCGCCTTCCATTCCACGTCCACGAACTCGGCGCCGGCGGCCAGTGCCCGTTCGAGGATCGCCAGCCGCTCCTCCTCGCTGCCCTGGAAGCGGCCCCCTTCCCAGGCCGCCCGGCAGGTGACCAGGACGGGCCCGCGGCGTCCGTCGAGCGCCCCGGCCACGTCGGGGCGGTCGACATGGTCGAGACGCAGCTCCACCAGCGTGCCGGCGGGCTGCAGGTCGCGGCGCCGGCGAAGCTCGGCCATCGAGGTGGCCGTCACGGTGACACAGATGCGGGAATGGTCCATAAACGCAAAAAGCGCCTCTTCAACCTGGGCTGAAGAGGCGCTGCCATCGAGCGTAGGAGTGGTCGTTCGGACGCGAACCTAGGCTGCCTCTTCGAGTGGGCGCCAATACCACCACCCCGCGAACACACCACCGGCGAACTGGCCAGACCGGCCGGCCGCGAGGGCGCACGAAACGGGGTCGCAAGCTCGGGAGCGCATGAGAGCGTCGAAACAGTAGCACATCGCTTACTATGGGAACAAGGACGTCACGCTTTCCTGCATAGTCCATGATGCATTCCCGCACCGCTGTTGCTCGCGCGGCCGCACTTGGCTCGCTCCTCTTCCTGGCCTTGTCCGCGGCCGTCCCGGCGCAGACGCGCCTGATGCCCATCGACGAGATCACGCCCGGCATGGTGGGCACCGGCCGCACCGTGTTCGAGGGGGCCGCGCTCGAGGACTTCAAGGTTCACATCCTGGGGGTCCTGCGCAACGTGCTCGCGCCGAACCGCAACCTCATCCTGGCGCGCCTCGAAGGCGGACCGCTGGCCAAGACCGGGGTCATTGCCGGCATGAGCGGCAGTCCCGTCTACGTTGACGGCCGGCTGATCGGGGCGGTGTCCTATGCGCTCGGCCAGTTCGCGACGGAGCCCATCGCCGGGATCACGCCCATTGCCGAGATGACCGACGCCACGACGATGCCCGCGCCCGGGCCCGCCACCCGCCCGGTGGCCCTGTCGTGGCCTCCCGTGCCCGAGGAGCTCTTCGCGGTATGGGCGCGAGACCTGGGCCGTTCCCAGCCGGCGGCTCCATGCCCGGCACCATGCTGTCCGGCGTCTCGGCCGGCCCCGTGGCGCAGCTGCGGCCCATTGCGGTGCCGCTCATGGCCGGCGGTTTCGAGCCCGGCGTCATCGAGCCGCTGGCCGGCGCGCTGAGCGCCGCGGGCTTCCTGCCCGTATCGGCACAGGCGCCCGGGAGCGGCGAACCGTCGTCGTCGGGCGGGCGGCTGGCACCGGGCGATGCCGTCGGCGTCGCGCTGCTGTCGGGAGACTTCGAGATCGGCGCTACCGGGACCGTCACCCACGTGGACGGCGACCGCGTGTATGCCTTCGGCCACCCGCTCTACAACCTCGGGCCGACGGCCTTCCCGATGACGAGCGCCGTCATCCACACCGTGCTGCCCAGCCTCATGCAGTCGAGCAAGCTGGCCAGCCTCGGCCCGGTCATCGGCACGCTGCAGCAGGACCGCGCCACCGCGATCGCCGGCCACCTCGGAGACGGCCCGCAGCTCATCCCGCTGACCATTGCCCTCGATTCGGACCGCCTCGGCCAGCGGCATTTCTCCTTCGGCGTCGTCCGGGACACGACCTTCACGCCGTTGCTCGCCTACCGGCCGTGGCCAACGTGCTCACGGCGCACGAGGGCCACGGGCCCGGCCTCGTTCACCATTCGCGGAACGGCCGACATCCGCCAGCATCCGGCGCTCGACTTCGAAGATATCTTCACGGGGGACCAGCCCGTGGGCACCGCGGCCGCTTACGTCGCGGCGCCGTTGACGCAGCTCTTCAAGAACGCCACCGAGCCCGTTGACGTCGAGCGCATCTCGCTCACGATCGAAGCGTCCGAGGAGGAGCGCTCGGCCCGAATCGAACGCGTCTGGCTGACACGCCGCGGCCCCGCTCCGGCGCCACGACCACGCTGTCGGTGGCGCTGCGCGGCCCCGGCGGCGAGGAGATGGTCGAGCGGCTGCCCGTCACCTTCCCGTCCACCGTCCGCGGGACGGTGCAGCTGCTCGTCGCCGATGCGGCACGCACGGCCGCCGACGACCGCCGCGACACGCGCGGCGCCGAGCCTGAGCGCCCGTCGCAAATCATCCGCACGTTCAATCGCGCCCGCCGCAGCAATCGCCTCTACGTGCGCCTGACGACGTCGGACGCCGGCGCCGTGGTGAGCGGCGAACCCATGCGCGCCCTGCCGCCGTCGGTGCTGAACGTCCTCGAATCGGACCGCAGCACCGGCAACGTCCCTCGATGCACTCCGCGCTCAAGGGCGAGTGGAAATCCCGCTGGATTTCGCCGTGACCGGATCCCGACAGCTGTCCATCTCCCCAATCAACCTGAATGAGTCGAATCCTCTCAGCCGGGGCCCGATCGCCGCCCTGGCCCTCCTCCTGTACGCACGTCCTCTCGGCGGCCCCCGGTTTCTGGAACGTCGTCACGCAAGCCGACTTCCTCCGCGGCGAAGTGGACCAGCTCTCCATCGACGAGCACGGGCGCCTCACGCTGGGCCCCGAGCTCACCCGCCTCTACGACGGGTCCGTGTCGGTGATCTGGACGATGCTGGCCCAGCCTGACGGCACCACGTTCCTGGGCACCGGCAATGACGGCAAGGTGTTCAAGGTGACGGCCGGCGGAGAGGGGGCTGTCTTCTTCGACAGCCAGGAGCTCGAGGTGCACGCGCTGGCGCCGGCGCCCGACGGCGGGCTCTACGTAGCGACCTCGCCCGATGGCCGCATCTACCGCGTGTCCCGCGGGGGCGAGGCCACGCCGTTCTTCGATCCGGCCGACAAGTACATCTGGTCGCTCGCCGTGGACGGCGACGGCAACGTGTTCGCCGGCACGGGCGACATGGGCGTCGTGTACCGCATCCGACCGAACGGAGAAGGCGCGAAGTTCTTCGAGACCAAGACCGCGCACGCCATTTCGCTCCGCATCGACGCCTCGGGCACCCTGCTCGTCGGGACCGGCAAGCCCGGACGCGTGTTTCGCGTGGACCGGGAGGGCAAGGGCTTCCTCGTCCTCGACTCGCCGTACGAGGAGGTTCGCGCCCTCACCATCGGCGAGGGCGGGCGCGTGTACGCCGCGGCGCTCAACAGCCGGCCCGCCGGTGGGGGCGACAGCGCGGAGCCGACGCCCGCACCCACACCGCCGCCGACGCCGACGGTCTCCACCGAGATCATGTCGTTTGCCATCATCGATGCGCCCGTGGCCGCGCAGGGCGGCGGTGGGAACGCCGCGCGCGAGAGCGGCGGGTCGGCCGCCGGCGCCGTCTACCGGATCCAGCCCGACGGCCTCTGGGATCTGCTCTGGGAGTCGAAGGAGGACGCGCCCTACGACGTCGCGCTCGAGCCGGGGGGCAGCGTGCTCGTCGCCACCGGCACGAAGGGCAAGGTCTTCCGCCTGAGCGGTGAGCCCATCCAGGCCGTCCTCGTCACGCGCGTCCCCGCGCAGCACGCGACCACGCTGGTTCGCACCGGGTCGCGGACGCTCCTTGCCACGGCCAACCCCGGCCTGCTGGTGGCGATGTCGAACACCCGCGCCACCAGCGGCACCTACGAGTCCGACATCAAGGACGCCGGCATGGTGGCCTCGTGGGGTTCGGTCGCCTGGCGCGCGGTGACGCCCGGAGGCACGCGGGTCGAACTCTTCACGCGCTCCGGCAACACGGCCACGCCCGACGACGCCTGGAGCGGCTGGAGCGAGGCCTACGCGCAGGCCGAAGGCTCCCCGATCGTCAGCCCCAAGGCGCGGTACCTGCAGTGGCGGGCCGTGCTCTCCGGCACCGCAGCGTCCACGCCGGTGCTGACGTCGGTGTCGGCGGCGTACCTGCAACGCAACGTGCGGCCGCGCGTGGACTCGATCACGGTGCACCCGGCGGGCGTCGCGTTCCAGAAGCCCTTCTCCACCGGCGAGGCGGAGATCGCGGGATTCGACGAGGAGCCGCAGGAGCGCCGGCTCGCCAATCAGGGCTCAGCGGCCGCCGGGCAGGCGGCGGGTCCCGCACTCGGGCGCCGGATCTATCAGCGCGGCCTCCAGACCTTCGCCTGGAAGGCCGACGACGACAACGGTGACGACCTTACCTACGACGTGCTGTACCGCCGCGAGGGCGAGACGGAATGGCATGGGCTCAAGACCGGGCTCGTGGACACGCTGACCGTCTGGGACACCTCATCGGCGCCGAATGGCACCTACGTCCTCAAGATCGTCGCCTCAGACGCCAAGTCCAACCCCGCGGATCTCGCGCTGCGCGGCGAACTGGAAAGCGAGAGCTTCGAGATCGACAACACGCCGCCGGCCGTCACCATCGGCACGGTCTCGCGCGACGGCCAGCGCTTCGTCATCCCGGTGGAGATTCGGGACCTCGATTCGGTGCTCCGAACGGTGGAGTACTCACTGGACGCCCAGCGATGGCAGGCGGCCTTTCCACAGGACGGGATCCTGGACTCGCGCCGCGAGAACTTCGAGATTCGGCTTGGTGCTGAAGCGGCCGGTCAGACGCTGGTCATCAGGGCGACCGACGCGCTCAACAACGTAAGCGCCGGTCAGGTCCAGGTGCAGGTGCGGTAAGACGCGCCGCCCCGGCGATCAGAGCAGGAACAGGCTGCTGTCGTCGGTCACCGGACGGCCGGGGGCCGCGGGCGTGAGGTCTGAGGTCTTCACCTCGGGCCGTGGTCCGGTGACGTCGGGAGCCGGCGGACGCCGGACCAGCATCACGTCGTCGGAGGTCTGTCCCTTGACGGTGGTGCTGGCGAGGAACCACACCATGCTCACCGCAATCGGGTCGCCTGTGGACGCGGCCTTGGCGGCTCGAACTCGGCCTGATAGGCCGCCTGAATCATGGCGAGCAATGCGTCCGGGCGCACCTTCACGCGGTCGGCCGTGGACAGCAGCTCCAGGTTCTGCACGCGTCCTTCGCGAGAGACGACCGCCTGCAGCGCAAACACCTCATCGTCGTTGTCGAAGGCCGGAACGCCGTAGCTGTCCAGGACTCGTGGGGCGCGCATCCGGTCACTGAGGCTGACGGGATTCTCGTTGGAGCCCGCGCTGGCGAGGAACTCGATGAGGCCGGCCAGCGAGTCCGGACGCTCTGGCTCGTCGCGTGGAACACGCTGAGGGAGCCGATCAGGCACACCAGGGTGGCGGCCGTGGCGCCGAGCGCCGCCCAGACCAGGTGCATGTCCTGGAAGAGCGAACGCAGTTCGACCGTCCAGGAGAGCTGGGCCTCGACGCGGACGCGCTCCACCACCCCGGCGGACAGGTGATCGGCTTCGGGCGCGGCACGATCGGGAAGACCGAGCGCGGCTTCACGCAGGGAGGCCCGCACCTCCTGCAGCTCCGAGGCGACGAGCGTGCAGGTGACGCAGTCGTGCAGGTGCCCCTGGATGGCCACACGCTCCTCGACCGACAGCTCGTCGTCGTGGAACTCGTCGAGCCGGTTCTGCACGTCCTCGCAGGAGACGGCGTGCATCATGTGCGATTCTCCCGCAGCTGGCGGCGCAGCACCTGCCGCGCGCGCGTGAGCCGGGACTTGACGGTCCCCACGGCCACGCCCAGCGAGAAGGCGATCTCCTCGTAGCTGAGGCCGTCGATCTCGCGGAGCACCACCACGGTGCGCTGGTCGAACGGCAGCTCATCCAGGGCCGACCAGAGCCGCGCCGCCATTTCCTTGCGGGCGAGCGCCAGGTCGGGTGACGTGCTGTCGCGCGGCTGCTTCAGGTCGCCGTGCTCCTCGACGTGCTGATCGAGCGAGACCTGGTCGCCACGGCGCCGACGGCGCCAGAACCGCTGCCGGTTCCGGGCCTGGTTGATGACAATGCGGTAGATCCAGGTCTTGAGGGCGGACTGCCCGCGGAAGGAGTTGATGGTCCGGAAGACCCGGAGGAAGACTTCCTGGGAGAGGTCGAGGGCCTCGTCCCGGTCCCCCAGCAGGTGCAGGGAGAGGGTGTAGACCATGCGCTCGTGGCCGGCGACGAGCTCGGCGCAGGCCAGCTCCTCACCCGCGACGCATCGCTCGATGAGGGCCGCTTCCCCACCGGCCAGTTCGGACCACCCGAGTGCACCTGCCTCTTTCACGAATTCCTCGGCGATGAGTCGTGGGTTCATGGTCAGTGTAACCGAAAACGCCGCTCACGTCGGTCGAGGTGGGCCGTGGTGCGCGCCCCCCGGGGCGCCCGGACCGCATCCAGCGTCCGCCTCGCGGTGGTCGGCGTGGCGGATGACGCCCGGGCTCGAAAACTTAGAACCCATGGCCGGGCAAAGGTTCCCACCCCGTGGGTTTGCTACCATCGCCCTCCGATGCGGCGAATGCTCGGCGCCCTCGCGCTGGTGGCCGCGGCGGGCGTGCTCGCCGCCCTGGCCTATGCCTCCTACACCACGGAGCAGGAGTTCGTGCGACTCCTGGCTGCGGGCGATCAGGCCGTTGCCGATGGCCGCCCCTTCGAGGCGCTGGAGGCCTACAGTGGCGCGGCGGCCCTGGTCCCCGATGCCGCCGTCCCCTACCTCAAGCGTGGGCGCGTCTACCAGCAGCAGGACGAATACGAGTCGGCGCTGCGAGACCTGAGACGGGCCTCCGACATCGACCCCTCGGCGACTCGGCCGCTCGAGTGGCTGGGCGACATCAGCCTGGACCTGTCGCGGTCCGATCGAGCCGTGGAGTACTACCGCCGGTACCTGGCCCTCGACGACCGGAACCCGCGTGTCTTCTACAAGCTCGGCGTCTCCCTCTACCGGGCCGGCCAGCCCGCCGACGCCGTGGGGCCGCTGGATGACGCGCTCCGGCTGGATGCGACGCTCACCGATGCCCGCTACGTCCTCGGGTTGTGCCAGCGCGATCTCGACGCGCTGGCACAGGCGCGCACCTCCCTCGAGCAGGTGGTGGCCGATGCTCCTGCCGACGCCCGCGCCCGCGAGGCGCTGGCCGACGTCTACGCCCAGCTCGGCGAGCACCAGCGCGGCATCGACCAGCTCGAGGCGCTCGCCACGCTCGATCCCACGC
>JAWKHU010000069.1:0-49625 GCA_041394685.1 Vicinamibacterales bacterium | reverse complement strand
TGCCCGCTGACGAGCGGACCCATCAGCGTCCCGTCGGCCAGGGGATCGCCAATCCGCACCTGCCCGTACGCGGTCACGAGACGGTCGACGAGCGGCCCCGCCACCGAGCGGTGCGCGATGATGCGACGGGTGGACGTGCAGCGCTGCCCGGCGGTCCCCACCGCGCCGAAGAGGATGGCCCGGACGGCCATGTCGAGGTTCGCGTCCTCGGCGACGATGATGGCGTTGTTGCCGCCGAGCTCGAGGATGGTGCGCCCGAATCGGCCCGCCACCTGCTGCGCCACGTGCCGGCCCACGGCGGTCGAGCCCGTGAACGAGATGAGGGGCAGGCGCGGGTCCTGCAGCATGGCCTCGCCGATGGTGCGGCCCGAGCCGACGGCGAGCGTGAAGATGCCGGTGAGGTGGTGATCGGCCATCACGCGGTTGGCGATGTGCTGCACGGCAATGGCGGTCAGGGGCGTGGGCTCGGCGGGCTTCCAGATCACGGTGTCGCCGCACGCGGCCGCGATGGCGGCGTTCCACGACCACACGGCGACGGGAAAGTTGAACGCGGTGATGACGCCGATCGGTCCGAGCGGATGCCACTGTTCCATCATCCGGTGGCCCGGACGCTCGGACGCGATCGTCAGTCCGTAGAGCTGGCGCGACAGACCCGTGGCGAAGTCGCAGATGTCGATCATCTCCTGCACCTCGCCGTGGCCCTCCGCACGGATCTTGCCCATCTCGAGCGACACGAGATCCCCGAGCGGCTCCTTCATCTCGCGCAGCGCCTGCCCCAGATCGCGGACCACCTCGCCGCGCTTGGGGGCGGGCACCTCGCGCCACGACCGGAAGGCATCGGCCGCCGCGCCGGCCACCCTGTCGTAGGCGGCCGGGCTGGTGAGCATCACCGTGGCAATGGCGTCGCCGGTGGTCGGGTTGAACGACGTGAGCTTGTGCCCCTCGGGCTCGGCAATCCACCCCTCGGGCCCCGTGCAGGCGCCGGCATTGAGCGGCTCGAGTGCGAGGGCGGTCAGCAGTGATGAGGTGGTCATCAGGGAAGTGTATCGCGCGAGGCGCTAGGCCCGCGCACCCTGCACCCGCACCCTGCACCCTGCACGCGCACCCTGCACGCGCACCCTGCACGCGCACCCTGCACCCTGCACCCCGCACCCTGCACCCCGCACGCGCACTCGGCACCCGGCACCAGGCACCCTGCACCTCCGATTACTATCTACAGATGCTCTCCCACGATATTGATGCGCTGGTTGGAGGGCGGCACGCGGATCCCTTCGGCGTGCTGGGCCCTCACGAGATTGGTGACACGCTGGCGGTGCGCGGCTTCTGGCCGCGGGCGCGGGGCATGGTGCTCGTCAGATCGGAGACGGCACCCGCACCGGCATGCAGCGCCAGCACGACGATGGGCTGTTCGAAGCCCAGCTGCCGGGGCAGACACGCGAGGGCGTGGACTATCGCCTCGAGGTCACGGATGAGTACGGCCGCGTCTTCACCGTGGACGATGCGTATCGGTACGGGCCGGTGCTGTCGGCCGACGACCTGCACTGCTGGCCGAGGGCACGCAGGTCCGGGCGTTCGACGTGCTTGGCGCGCGTCCGATCGTGCACGGCGTCCGGGCGGGAGTGACCTTCGCGGTGTGGGCACCCAACGCGCGCCGCGTGAGCGTCGTCGGCGACTTCAACGGCTGGGATGGCCGCGTGCACCCGATGCGTGCGCGCACGAGCGGTTTCTGGGAGATCTTCATCCCCGACCTCGGCACTGGTGACGCCTACAAGTGCGAGATCGTCTCGCCGGACGGCCAGCTGCTGCTCAAGTCGGATCCGGTGGCCCGCTACTTCGAGACGCCGCCGCGGACCGCCTCGGTGGTGTGGACCGACGACTACGAGTGGGCGGACGGCGACTGGATGCGCCGGCGTGAACAGGAGCACGGCTGGCTCGAACGGCCCATGTCCATCTACGAGGTCCACCTCGGCAGCTGGCGGCGCGCGCCCGACGGCCGGCTGTTGTCATCCGCGAGATGGCCGAGCAGCTCGTGCCCTACGTGAAGGGCATGGGCTTCACGCACATCGAGCTCATGCCGGTGATGGAGCACCCGTTCACCGGGTCGTGGGGCTACCAGGTGATCGGGTTCTTCGCACCGACCAGCCGCTTCGGTCCGCCGGAGGACTTCAAGGCGTTCGTCGACGCCTGCCACCAGGCCGGGATCGGCGTCATCCTCGACTGGGTGCCGGGGCACTTCCCGAAGGACGAGCACGGCCTCGCGCGGTTCGACGGCACCGCCGTCTACGAGCACGCCGATCCGCGCCAGGGCGAACACCAGGACTGGGGCACGCTGATTTTCAACTACGGCCGCCACGAGGTGCGGTCGTTCCTGCTGTCGAGCGCGCTCTTCTGGCTGGAACAGTTCCACGCCGACGGGCTGCGCGTGGATGCCGTGGCCTCGATGCTGTACCTCGACTACTCGCGACAGGCGGGGCAGTGGGTGCCCAACCAGTACGGGGGCCGCGAGAACATCGAGGCGATCGAGTTCTTCAAGCAGCTGAACGCCCTCGTGCACCACGAGTGCCCGGGCGTGGCCGTCATGGCGGAGGAGTCCACCGCGTGGCCGGGTGTCACGCAGCCCGCGCACCTGGGCGGCCTCGGGTTCACCTACAAGTGGAACATGGGCTGGATGCACGACATGCTGGACTACACGAAGCAGGATCCCGTGTACCGGCGGTGGCACCACGACCGCATCACGTTCTCGATGATGTACGCCTACAGCGAGCGCTTCGTGCTGCCGTTCTCGCACGACGAGGTGGTGCACGGCAAGGGATCGATGCTGGGGAAGATGCCCGGCGACGTCTGGCAGCGCCACGCGACGCTGCGTGCGCTCTATGGCTACATGTACGCGCACCCGGGCAAGAAGCTGCTCTTCATGGGCGGCGAGATCGGCCAGTGGCGCGAGTGGAACCACGACGGCGAGATGGACTGGGGCGTGCTGGGCGATCCCACGCACGCCGGGCTCCAGCGCTGGGTCCGCGACCTCAACGCTTTCTACCAGGACACACCGGCGCTCTGGCAGCAGGACAACGACCCGCAGGGGTTCCAGTGGATCGACTGCCACGACTCCGACAACAGCACCATCTCGCTGGTGCGGCGCGGCGTCGAGGGCACGCCGCCGCTCGTGGCCGTCGTCAACTTCACGCCGGTGCCGCGGAGCGGGTATCGCATCGGCGTGCCCGAGGCCGGGGCGTACCTCGAACGGCTCAACAGCGACGCCGCTGTCTATGGCGGCAGCAACGTCGGCAACGGTGGCACCGTGCACACCGAGCCGATGCCGTCACACGGATTCGAGCAGTCGCTCGTCCTGACGGTGCCGCCGCTCGGCTGCCTGCTGTTCACGCCGCAGAAGCCCCAGTCGCCGTAGCGGTCCGAGACGCAGACGGCCGGTCTGCGCCATCTGCGTCATCTGCGCCCGGTCTGCGCCATCTGCGTCATCTGCGGCCCGGTCGGTGACATCTGCGCCATCTGCGGCCCGTCCGGTGACATCTGCGCCATCTGCGGCGGGGTTGGCGCCATCTGCGGCCCGTCTCCCCCGCCATCCGCGCCATCTGCGGCCTGTGTTCGCCATCTGCGGCCCCGCGAACGGCACGTGTCTTGCAGCGTTAGCTCTGTGGCATGGCCCCCGGCACGATCCGCGTTCCGGTTCCGGACAACCTTGTCCGGCTGCGGCCACTGCGTGGGATGAGTGCCGGGACGAATGACTCTCGTCTTGATCCCACCCCGGAAGCCGCCGATAGTCGGATCATGTCCGCAGACAGGCACGTGCGCATCCGGCCGCTCGTCATCGTGGGCGTGGCCACCGCCCTGACCGTCTTCTCGGCGTCGCAGTCCTTCTATTTCGTCTCCCGCTTCGAGTCGCGCCCCGCGCCGTTTCCACTGCTCTTCGCGCTGAACCTGGTCTACTGGTTCTCCTGGGCCGCCCTCGCGCCCGGCATCGTCTGGATCAGCCGCCGCTTCCCCCTCGACAAGCAGCACTGGAAGACGTCGCTGCCCGTGCACGGCATCGGCGTCTTCGCGTCGACGACGCTGCACATCGGCGTCGTGGTGGCGTCGCGCATGCTGGCGTACTGGGTGCTCGGCGACATGCGGGGCTCCTCCTGGCGCGCCGAGGCCCGCCAGCTGTTCTTCCTCAACTTCGACTGGGAGATGATGACCTACTGGGCCATCGTCGGCCTGAGCCACGCGCTGTCGTACCACCAGGAGGCGCAGACCCGCGCCCTGAGGGCCAGCCAGCTCGAGACCAGCCTGATTGAGGCGCAACTCCAGTCCCTCCAGCGCCAGCTCCAGCCCCACTTCCTCTTCAACACCCTCAACACCATTTCCGCGCTCATGCACCGCGACGTCGAGGCGGCCGACGCCATGATTGCCCGGCTGAGCGACCTGCTGCGGATCTCGCTGCAGATGGTGGGTGTTCAGGAGATTCCGCTCAAGGAGGAGCTCGACTTCCTCTCCAAGTACCTGGAAATCGAACAAACGCGGTTCCGGGACCGTCTCAGGGTCATATTCGACGTCCAGCCGGACACGTTCGACGCCCTGGTGCCGAACCTGATTCTCCAGCCGCTCGTCGAGAACGCCATCAAGCACGGGATCGGCCCGCGGCCGTCGCCCGGCACCATCACCATCCGCGCCCGCCGGGTCGGCGAGACGCTGGAACTGACGGTGCAGGACGACGGCGTCGGCCTGTCGGCGGCGCGCCTGTCGGACTTCAACCGCGGCGTGGGGCTGTCGAACACCCGTTCACGCCTGGAGCACCTCTATGGCTCGCTCCATCGCTTCGAGTTTCGCCAGCCGGCCGAGGGCGGCCTGCTGGTGTTGATTGCCGTTCCGCTGGCGGCAGTGGCTGAGGAGATTGTGGGGGGGCAGGCCGTGGAGGGGGCTGCGTGACCAAGATTCGCACGATGGTGGTGGACGACGAGCCGATGGCTCGCGAGCGGCTGATGGGGCTGCTCGGGCAGGAGAAGGACATCGAGCTCATCGGCGAGTGCGCCGACGGCTCGCAGGCCGTGACGGCCATTCAACAGCAACAGCCCGATCTGGTCTTCCTGGACGTCCAGATGCCGGCCTGCGACGGGTTCGGCGTCATTCAGCACGTCGGGCCGGACCGGATGCCGGCAGTGGTCTTCGTGACCGCCTACGACGAGTACGCGCTCAAGGCCTTCGAGGTGCACGCGATCGACTATCTCCTCAAGCCCTTTGGCCGCGACCGCTTCCAGCAGACGCTGGAGCACGCCCGCGCACACGTCGAGCGCCGACGGGCGGGCGACCTGGGACGTCGCCTGATGGCGCTGGTCCAGGACATCAAGCCGGAGCCCCAGCGGATGGACCGTCTGGTGGTCAAGTCCGGTGGCCGCGTGTTCTTCCTCCGTACCGAGGAGATCGACTGGGTGGAGGCGGCCGGCAACTACGTGCGTCTGCACCTCGCCAACGGCTCGCACCTCTTCCGCGAGACGATGAACAACATGGAAGCGCGCCTCGACGGCCAGCGCTTCGTCCGCATCCACCGCTCGCGCATCGTCAACAGCGACCGGATCAAGGAACTGCAGCCGTGGTTCAACGGCGAGTACGTCGTCGTGCTCCACAACGGCACGCGCCTGACGCTCAGCCGCGGCTACCGCGAGAAGCTGCAGGAAAGGCTGGGGAAGGGATTCTGAACCTGGTGATCTGGAGATGTGGAGATGTGGAGATCTGGTGATCGGTCGCGGGATGTGGTGATCGGTCGATCTAGCTGGTGATCTTGGGATCTCCGGGATCTTGGGAGGCCGCCATGTCAGAGCAGGAGCATCACGGCGAGAGGGAGCTGGCGGCCTTCATCCGCGCGGGGGCGGAGCGGCGGCAGGAGCAGGCGTTCGGCGACTACTTCCGCGGGAAGCACGCGTCGTGCGCCCTTGGCGCGGCCTACGAGGGCATGTATCGCCTGCCGGACAACCCCGACGGCACGCGTCCGACGAAGGACCTGGAGTGGTTCTTCGACTGTCTCGAGGGCAGCATCCGGCATTGTCCGGTGGAGGGCTGCCGCAAGACGCTGACGCTGGCCGCCCTGCTCGTCCACCTCAACGACGACCACCGCTGGTCGCGCGAGCACATCGCCGGCTGGCTGACGGGGGAGCCGGACAGTCGATGATGCGATGCCTGGCCGGCGCGCCGGCGTCGCTCGTCGGCTCTAGGCGCGCAGGCTGTCGACCGGGGTCACCCCGGCTGCGCGGCGGCAGGGCACGTAACTGGCGGCCGCTACCACTGCGACGACGCTGACCAGGCCCGCGGCCAGCGCGAGGGGCTCGACCGGGGCGACTTCCGGCAACACCGACCGCGCAGCCATCGTCAGGGCGGCGCCCGCCAACACCCCGCCGATGGCTCCCGGCGCCGTGGCAGCGACTGCCTGCCTCACGACCATCCGCCGGACGTCACGCGGGGCCGCCCCCAGCGCCAGGCGGACGCCAATCTCGCGCCGGCGGACGTCCACGAACCACGTCGAGAGCCCGTAGAGCCCCGCGACGCTCAACCCGATCGCCAGCAGACCCAGCAGCGCGGCCATGCGCGTGGCCGCCCGGCTCGGCAGCAGTTCCGCCGACAGGTGCTCGTCCATGGTGCGCGGGAAGAAGCCCACCACGCCGGGGCCGACCTCGTCGAGCGCGGCCTGCATGGCGCGAAGCGCGTCGCGTGGGTCACCGTTGGTCCGCGCCAGAAGAGCCAGACTGAACCCCGGCGACACGGGCGTGTAGAGCTGCGCGCGGCCGGGCTCGGCGAGCGACCGCGCACGGGCGTCGCGTGCGATACCCACGACTCGCGCGGTGCGCTGCGGCCGGTCGATCACCAGCGCCCGACCGAGGGCATCGCCGTCGGGCCAGAGGCGGTGCGCGAGCGTCTGGTTGATGATGACCACGCCGGACTCGTTGCCGACCTCTTCGAGACGGAAGTCTCGACCGGCGAGCATCGGGATACCCGTCAGCGCGAAGTACCCGTCGGTCACGGCCGAATGCGTCGCGGCCACGGCCGCCGCGGCTTGATCCGGACGTCGCACCTCGACTGCCGGCGTGGACGGATCGACCGGTGCGCGGTTGGCCATGGCCGCGCTGACGATGCCCGGCAGCCGGCGGATGCGTTCGACCGCCTGCCGTGCCAGCGCCGCGGCCTCGCGTGGTCCGGAGGTGACGGGCTCGACGTCGAAATCCATCGCCACGAGCCCGGCGCGGTCGAATCCCGCGTCCATCGCGCTCAGGCGACCGAGACTCTGGGCGGCAACACTGGCTCCGACGACGAGCGTCACCGACAGCGCCACCTGGATGCCCACGAGCGCGCGGCGCGCCAGAGGCAGCGTCGAGTACACGCGGGTCGGCGCGCTGCCGACGGTGTCCAGCCGTCCGCCGCTCACGGACCACCATGCCGGGCCCAGGGCGACCAGCATCCCCACCGTCCCGCCGAAGGCGATGACCATCGAGACGAGCGCGGGGTCGAGGGGCAGCTTCAGCCGAAGGACGAGGGCCGGTTGGAGCGCGACGGTGGCGAGCGCGGTGCGCGCCCACGCGTAAGCGGCCACGGCCAGCGCTCCGGCTGCAAGCCCGATGACCGCGCCTTCCATGACGCGGCGACGGATCAGCGACCCGTGCCCGGCGCCCAGAGCCAGATGGATGGAGAGGTGGTGGCGTTCGGCGCTGGCGGCGGCGAGTACGAGCCCGCTCGCGCTGGCCCCGCTGACGATCAGCATGAGCATCGCCAGGGAACCGAGCAGCGCCATCAGAGCCACGGCTGCTCGACGCTGCGTGCCCGCCAGCATCAACGCCGGCTCGATCCGCAGTCGGCGCGTTCGCCACTCGTCCGGTGACAGCGGGAGGAGATCGGCGTGTGCGCGCGCCAGTGCCGTCCCGACCGCGCCCTGACCTGCCGCGCTCTCGACGAGCGGCGCCCACCAGCGGTCTGCCGGATCCGTGCGCCAGCCGGGATTCAGCATGGCGTCCGCGTGCGGCTGGGCAATCCAGACATCCACGGCCACGCCGCCGAACCCGAGGGCCGCACGCCCCTCCACGACTCCCACGATCGTGAACGCGACTCGATTGACATCCAGGGTGGTCCCGATCACCGAGACCGACCGGCCGAACTGCGACCGCCACAACTCCTCTGAGATCACGGCCGCCGGCGGCGCGGCGGCATTGAAGTCGGCTTCCATCAGGTGGCGGCCGACGAGGACGTCCTGGCCGGTCACGGCGAAGAACCCGGACGTCACGACCTCGCCGAGCCCCTGCAGGCGGGTGTTGCCCACCCGTAGCACTGCGGGCTGCAGGTTCGCGGCGACGATGCGGTCGCCTTTGGCTGCGTGGCGCGTGAGCACCTCGAGCTCGGCAAAGGAGAACTGGAGGCGCGGATCCAGCGAGGATTGCCCGACCGACGTGACGCGCCACACACGCTCGTCGCCCTGCGCGGCAACCGGGGTCTGCAGGAGGTAGGTGGCGAGGCTCGCGACGGTCACTACCCCTGCGAGGCCGGCGCCCAGGATCGCGGCGGTGGCGGCCGTCTGCCAGGGGCGTCGGCCGATCGCGCGCCAGGCGAGACGCCCTTCCACGCGCCAGCCACGAATGGACCGCGCGACGCCACCCAGCCGGGCGATGGCGTGTGCGACGACGAGGGATGCGGCTTCCATGGCCAGCCAGCGTCCGGCGTGCCGCGCCCCCTCCGCGGCGGAACGCATAGTCCTCCAGATCAGCCAGGATCTCGGCGCGCCGGCCGGCTGGCACGGACCACCCGACGAGAACCCGGACCAGCGACGGCAGCCTCCGGCCGCTCACGACTTCTCCAGCATGGCCTCGAGCCCCGAGCGCATGCCGTCCACGGCGGCCAGCGCGCCGCGCACGGCCTTGAGGCCGCGTGGGGTGATGGCGTAGGTGCGTCGCGCTCGCGCACCAGCAGGGCCAGCCGCAAGGAGGCGGGATTCGACGAGGCGCTTGGTCTCGAGCCGATCGAGCGTGACGTACACGGCGCCTCGTGACGTGTCGCGAGCCGTGCGGCGTTCGATGTCGGCGCGGACGGCCGGCGGGTAGGCGTCCGAACCGAGGCGCAGCACCGCCAGCAGGACCAGGACCTCGAACTCACCGAGAGTGGATGGCGGCATCGACGCCGACAATGTAGGCGTCCTGGGGACGCATGTCAACAATGTAAGCATCGGGGCCCAAAAAAAAACCCGGCCCGGGCGATGTCGCCCGGAGCCGGGGTGCGCAAACCGGTGTGCTCAGCGCCCGTGGGACCCTGAGGCCGCCGGGGCTACCAGTTGAACTTGACGCCGAACTTCGCGATGCGCGGCGGCATCACGGTCGTCGGCTGTTCGAACGCCGTCCCCGACCGCCAGTTGATGTTGATGGCGGTGTTCGAGTTGAGCAGGTTGTAGACGTCGAGGAAGAGGCCCACGCGGGCCTTGTTCCCGAAGCGGAGCTGCTTCTCGGCGCGGACGTCGAACACCGAGATGGTGTCCTGGCGGCGCGTGCCGAGCGGCTCGGCGAGGATCAGCTGGTTGCCGTAGTTGAGCTCGCCCGCGCGCGTCTGGAAGAAGCGGCCGTAGGGCGCGCCGCTCTGCACCTTCAGCACTGGCGTCACGCGGATGCCCCAGCCGGCGTCCACCGAGCCGCTGAGCTTGGCGTTCCAGTTCGTGTAGTCGTTCTGCGTCTGCTCGTTCGGGTTCGTCGGGTAGCTGCCGAAGAACGAGAACTGGCTGACGGCCGTGGCGATCCGGTTGTTGAAGTAGTTGTTCCCGAACTCGTTGGTCCAGGTGTAGGAGTAGGACGCCACCATCGACCAGCGGTTGCCGTAGCGCTTGTTGGCCGAGAACTCGAGCGTCTTGTAGGTGCCCTCGTAGCCGGGGATGTTGGTCGTCACCTGGCTGGAGCCGCGCGAGGTGGAGTCCAGATTGAACCCCGGCAGCGTGGTGTCGTTGCCGTTGCCATAGATGCCGTCCGGGCCGGGATCCACGATGGTGACGGGCACGTTGAAGGCGCCGAAGGGCCGCAGCTCGTTGACCTGCTGCCACCCGTTGTTGTCCTTCTTGTACACGTAGCCGACGCGGAGGCCGAGGTCGTTCAGCACGGCGCGCTCGACGAAGAACGACGTCTCGTCGGTGTAGGCGTTCTCGAGGTTCGGGTCCACGCGCGCGTTGGCGACGCCGCCGAAACGGGTCTCCAGGACGCCCTCTTCGCCCGGCTGGTACGCGGTCGCCGTTGAGGTCGTTCCACGTGTAGTCGGCGCACTGGTTGGCGGTGTTCGGGTTGACCGAGTCGGCCAGGTTGACGCCGGTGTTGAAGTAGAACCGGCCCCAGTTGGCCTTGAGCACCGTCTTGCCATCGCCCGTGAGGTCGTAGGTGGCGCCCACGCGCGGGACGATGTGGTTGAACGCGACGACCTTGGAGACCTCGTCGAAGTCCTGCGCGGTCGCGAAGCGGCCGGCCGGCAGCGACTGCGACGGCAGCCACACGCGGTAGCGGTCGAACCGGGCGCCCACGTTGAGCGTGAGGCGGTTGACCTGCCACGTGTCGGTGACGAAGAAGCTGGTGGTGGCCAGGGCGTTGAGGCTGTCGGCGTTGTTGCCGAGGCGGACCGACGCCGGCGTGGTGGCGGCGATGCCGTTACGGAGATCGCCGCGGACGAAGTGAATCACGTTGTCGGCGTAGTTCTGGTTCCAGATGGTCTCGCCGCTCTCGTCCAGGTACTCGCCGCCGAACTTGAAGTTGTGCGAGCCGCCCAGGAAGGCGTCCTTGAAGTAGCTGAGGGCACCCGTGTACTGGTTGCGCCGGCGCTTGAGGAGCCACGACCGGCCGCCGCCCAGGATGGTGTTGGTGTCGAGCGACTCGTACCGCGTGTCGGCCGTGTTGCTGTCCAGCCCGAAGTTGTAGCCGAACTGGCCCGCGCGGAACTCCGCGAACATGTTCTGGTTGAGCGTGCCGTTCCACTCGCCCTTGTACACCCAGCTCGGGGAGTCCTGGAGCACCGTGGAGTCGGACGAGATGTGGACCGGCGCGCCGAGGCGGTTGCTGCTGTCGGTGCGGTTGGGCTGCTGCTTGGTGCCGTACTGCAGGTAGCCGATGAACTTGTTGTTCTGGTTCATCTGGTACGTGCCCTTGCCCGTGTAGTTGAACAGCTTGGTGTTGAACGGCGTGCCGTCAAGGAAGCTGCCCGAGGGGGGCGCCGCCACCGAGTTGCGCTGGTTCAGGTAGGCGAAGTAGCCCCAGACCTTGTCCTTGACGATCGGGCCGCCGGCGTCCACGTTGAGGTTCTTGTACGAGGCCAGGCGGTTGCCGTCCGGGCGGATGATGGTGCCCGGGGTCGGCGTGGTCTGGTCCGCGTCGAGGTTGCGGCTCTGGATCGACTCGTCCTCGAAGTCGTAGTAGAGGCTGACGCTCGGCGTGTTGCTGCCGCTCTTGCTGACGAACTGCGTCAGCACGCCCGGGTTCGGCATCTCGGCGGAGTTACCCGCCGCGCCGATGAACACCTCTTCGAAGGAGCCGTAGTCCAGGTAGAACCCGGCGGCCGAGGTGCCCTCGGTGGTGTTGATGCCCTCGACCAGCGGACGGTTCTGCCCGGAGTAGCCGTAGGAGAAGTAGGTGGTCTGCGTGCCCATGGTCGAGCCGCCCACGTCCACGCGGTTGAGCGTGACCGAGGGGGTCGTGGCGAGCAGCGACCACATGTCCCGCGCGTTCGGGATCGACGACAGCATCTGCTGGTCGTAGTTGGTCTGGACGCGCGTGGCCGACGTGTCGATGACGGGCGCGGCGCCGCTCACCGTCACCGTTTCCTGCAGCGTGGCGACGTTGAGCGTGACGTTCACCTGGGCGTTGAAGCCCAGCGTGATGCGCACGCCCTCGCGCACGACGGTCTGGAAGCCGGCCAGTTCGTACGACAGACGATAGGCGCCCGGGGGGACGGCAGGGAAGCGGTAGACACCCGCCTCGTTCGTCACGGCCGTGAGCTCGCCGATCTGGGCGGGGCTGCTGGCGGTCACGGTCACGCCGGGCAGCACACCGCCCTGCGCGTCCTTGATCTCACCGCTGATACTGCCGGTGGAGCTTGCGCCGCCGCCCTGCGCAAAGGCGGGAGCGGCCGACAGGCCGAGCACCGCCACGAGCGCCCAGACGACGTTGGTCCAACGCTTCATGCGAAAACCTCCTGAACACCTGAAAATCCGCCCCGGCGTGTGTGGGCACGACCCGGGGGGCGAACCGCAGACGAGCGGTCCGCGCCGAGGAAGAGCAATTCCGGTGCCTCGTCGGCCGTACTCGCACCTACTGACTAACCGGTAGTTTTTCGGGCTGAATGACTGTATGCGGGGACGAACGGAGACAAGTCGACGCCAGCGGACGCGAAAACGCCGTCCGCGGCCGCGCCGGACTTCAATGGCGTGGAGTGAAATCCGGGAAACCGGATTCCGCGCCTACTGCATGATGACCGGCAGCGCCGTCACGAACGAGGCCACGAGGGCCAGCAGGGTGAGCGCGAGGCACGCAAGCGCGATCACCAGGTGGTCGACCCTCTCCCGGGTCAGCGGGTCGAGCACCACCGACGTGATGAACCCGCCCGCGAAGCCGCCCGCATGGGCCCAGTTGTCGATGCCCATATTGGGGATCAGGCCAATTGCACCGAGGAAGATTGCGCACT
The DNA here is from genome assembly GCA_041394685.1 of Vicinamibacterales bacterium. GTDB lineage: Bacteria > Acidobacteriota > Vicinamibacteria > Vicinamibacterales > UBA2999 > VFZN01. The sequence continues at coordinate 36,956 of JAWKHU010000069.1, read as the reverse complement.
GCAGGCCCATCTGCCGGGCGTGGCTACTCCCAGTTCGCCGCCCGTAGTGAACGAGGGCGCCCAGCAGGCCGAAGATGTTGGCCGACGCGCCGACCGAAAAGCCGGCGCCTCCCAGCACCGGTAGTGGAGGCAGGTACATTCCTGCCAGCGAGCTGAGTGCAAACCCGGTCACGCCGGCGACCGTGTAGATCACCACCATCCGGCCGGCGCCGTAGAGATCGGCCACCCCGGAGCCAGTTGGCGAATCCAGATCACGTTGAACAGGATGTGGAGGACATTGGCGTGGAGCCACCCGGCCGTCAGCACCGTCCACCAGCGTCCGAATTCGAAGACCGGGAGTGCGCCGCTCGCACCCAGCAGGAAGAGGACCCGCGTGCTCGGGGCCAGCATCCCCTGGATCCCGGTGCCCGAGAGCAGCAGGGCGAGGGCATAGAGCGTGATGGTGGCGCCCATCACGAGCGGCACGAACCCCAGATCCTGCCCGAGCGAGCGCAACGCCGGCCCGTACCCCCACAAGCCGGGGTTCCGGCGGCCGCAGTTGTAACAGGTCTCGTCGTTGACGCCGACCAGGACGCCGCAGGACGCGCAGATGACGGAGCCCTCGGTCTTGCGCTTCAGCATCAGGGGATCATAGCGGACCGCAGCTGAACGGACCGCCGCTTCGCGGCGGGAGGAGGGGGGACCGCCGCTCTCGCGGCGGGGGGAGGGAGGACCGCCGCTCTCGCGGCGGGGGGACCGCTTCGCGGGGGGAACGGCGACACGGGGGAGCCGGTGCGGCCCATGCGATACTCCCGCCGTGACGAACGCCGCCGGGCGTGGGGGCAGCCGAACGGCCGTGGTCAAGGCCGTCTGGGTCGCCTGCCTGTGCTCCCGGCTCCTGGCCTGTGCGCCGGCGGAGGTGCCTGCCGGCGATCCGACCGGGATGGTGCGGGTGGCGGGCGGCGAGTTCTGGATGGGCATGGACGACCCCGCCTTCCACGATGCCGGACCCGTTCACGTCGTCCGGGTGCACGGCTACTGGATGGACGCCACCGAGGTGACCAACGCCCAGTTCGCCGCCTTCGTGGAGGCCACCGGCTACGTCGCCGTCGCCGAGCGGACACCCAACGCCGCCGATTTCCCGGGCGTGCCGGCGAGTGCGCTCGTTGCCGGCTCCCTGGTCTTCACGCCCCCGCCCACGGCCGTGCCGCTCAGCGACCCGGCCCGCTGGTGGCGCTACGTGCCCGACGCCAGCTGGCGCCGGCCGCGCGGGCCCGGCAGCACGCTCGACGGCCTGGCGGACCATCCGGTCGTGCACGTCGCCTACGAGGATGCGCAGGCGTACGCCGCGTGGGCGCGCAAACGCCTGCCCACCGAGGCCGAGTGGGAGTTCGCCGCGCGCGGCGGGCTCGACCGTGCGGAGTTCGTGGGGGGCCATGACCACGAGCCCGGTGACGCGCACACCGCCAACACGTTCCAGGGCCACTTCCCCCACCAGAACACGGCGGCCGACGGCTACGCCGCGACCGCGCCGGTGACGGCCTTCGCGCCGAATGGCTATGGCCTGTACGGCATGTCGGGCAATGCCTGGGAATGGGTGGCCGACTGGTATCGTCCCGACTACTACCGGGAGCTCGCCGCGCGCGGCGGTGCGGCGGTGGACCCCCGCGGGCCCGCATCGAGCTTCGACCCCGACGAACCGGGTCTGCCCAAGCGTGTGCAGAAGGGCGGCTCCTTCCTGTGCACCGACGAGTACTGCGGCCGCTTCCGCCCCGGCACCCGCGGCAAGGGCGAGCCCTCGAGCAGCGCCAACCACATCGGCTTCCGACTCGTGAAGGACCTCACGCCATGACGCGCATCGTGCTCCCGATTCTCCCGGTCGTGCTCCTGGCGGCGGCCGGCTGTGCCGCCGACCGCCCGGCCACGGCCCCGCAACCCGCACGGGCCCCCAACATCGTGATGGTGCTCGTCGACGACATGCGCTGGGACGAGATGCACGTGGTGGGGCACCCGTTCATCGAGACGCCCAACATGGACCGCGTCGCCCGCGAGGGCGCGCGCTTCCAGAACGCGTTTGCGACGACGCCGCTCTGCTCGCCGAGCCGCGCAAGTTTCCTCACCGGCCAGTACGCGCACACCAACGGGATCGTGGACAACACCGCCCGCCCGAGCCACGACCTGCCCATCTTTCCGAAGGAGCTCCGCTCGGCCGGCTACCGCACGGGGTTCTTCGGCAAGTGGCACATGGGCAACGACGCCAGCCCGCGCCCCGGGTTCGACCGCTGGGTGGCCATGCCCGGGCAGGGCGAGGCCGTGGACCCGCACCTCAACGTGGACGGGACCGACCTGCAGAAGACCGGCTACGTGACCGACGTGCTCACCGACTACGTCGAGCAGTTCATCGGCGAGACCGGCGACCAGCCGTTCCTCGTCTACCTCGCGCACAAGGCCATCCACCCCAACGTGGTCCAGCGCGACGATGGCAGCGTGGGGACGGTGCCGGGGCAGCCGGGCGGTTTCGTCGCCGCCGAACGTCATCGGGGACGCTACGCCACCCGCGACATGCCCCGTCGTCCCAACGCCTTCCACCCGCCGGTGGACAAGCCCGCGCTCATGCGTCCCATCCCCGGCCTGCCGCCGCTCGGGAAGGAGACGGCGACGACCGACGAGGAGATCCGCGGGCGCATCGAGATGCTGCTGGCCGTGGACGACAGCCTCGGCCGCATCCTGGCCGCGCTCGAACGGCGCGGGCAGCTGGACGACACCGTGGTCGTCTTCACGAGCGACCACGGCTACTTCTACGGCGAGCACGGCCTCAACGAGGAGCGCCGCCTGGCGTACGAGGAGACGATCCGCATTCCGATGCTCGTCCGCTATCCGTCGGCGGTGACGCCGGGATCGACACCGGACCAGCTCGTGCTGAGCATCGATCTCGCTCCCACCTTCCTGGAACTGGCGGGCGTCGCCGTGCCGCCACGCATGCAGGGGCGGTCGCTCGCGCCCGTCTTCGCCGACCCGGCGGCGCCGTGGCGGGACGCGTTCCTGGTGGAGTACTACTCGGACACCGTGTTCCCGCGCATGCTGAACACCGGATACTCGGCGGTACGGACGGACCGCTACAAGTACATCCAGTATCGCGATCTCACCGGGATGGACGAGCTCTACGACCTCGAGGCGGATCCCTACGAGGAGCACAACCGCATCACGGATCCCGCCGCGGCCGGCCTGCTCGACACGATGCGCGGTCGCCTGACGGGCCTTCTCGAGGCGACCGGGTACACGGCGACTCCCTGACGAAAAAAGGACCGCCGCTTTCGCGGCGGGGGGAAAAGAGGACCGCCGCTCACGCGGCGGGGGGACCGCCGGCTGGCGCGGCGGGGGGAGGGAGGACCGGCCTGCTCCGCGGCCGGGGGGAGTAGAGGACTGCCGCTCACGCGGCGGTCCTGTCCCGGCGGTCCTGCTTCCTATATTCCGTGCTTCCGGTACCACGCGATCGATCGCTCCAGCGCGTCGACGACGTGGCGGGTTTCGCGGAGGCCGTGTCCTTCGCGTGGGTAGCGGAGCATGACGGTTTCGATCCCCACGTCGTGGAGGGCGATGTAGAACTGCTCGGCCTCCTCGATGGGGACGTCGTTGTCGTTCTCACCGTGAATGAAGAGCACCGGCGTCCTCACCTGGTTGGCGTAGCGGATGGCCGACCGGTCCCACAGCATGTCGATCACCAGCCGCTCCTCGGCGTCGCCGCGGACGCGCTGATGCGGGAAGGCGCCGTATTCGACGGCCAGGTAGTCGTGGTAGTAGGCGAGGTAGTTCTGCGTGACCAGGTTGGAGATGCCGGCCGTGGGGATGGCGGCCTTGAAGCGGGGCGTCCGCGTCACGATCCAGTTGGTGAGCTGGCCGCCGTAGCTGCCGCCTTCGATCCCCAGCCGTCCGCCGTCCAGCCAGGCGTGCGCTGCCAGCGCGGCGTCCACGCCCGCGACCACGTCGCGCGCTTCGGCGCCGTTCTGGTCGCGAAGGATGGCGTCGGTGAACGCCTGGCCGTAGCCGGTGGACCCCCGGTAGTTCACCATCAGCGACGCCCATCCGAGCCCGGCGTACACCTGGGCCTTGGCGTTGAAGGCCGGCCCCTGCTGGCCGTGCGGCCCGCCGTGAATCATGACAATCAGCGGCACGCTGCGCGGCGGCGCCGACGCGCTGCCCGGCGGCACGGTGAGGAAGGCCTCCACCTGCTGCCCGTCATTCGTGAACGTGATCGACTCCACCTCGGCGAGCTGCCGCTCCGCCAGCCGCTCGCGGTTGAGCGAGGTCAGCGCTTCGCCAGGCCGCTCGACGGGTGGGGCCGCCATGTCCGCCAGGTAGAGCTCGGCCGGCGACTCGGGTGTCGAGAACGCGTACGCCAGCCGGCCCTTCGCGAGTGAGAACGCGCCGACGGACCCGCGCGCACCGACCACCGTCGTGGGCGTGGCGCGTGCGCGGCCCGCATCCACCGACACGAGGCGGACGCTGCCGCGCTCCTGCACCGTGAAGAACAGGCGCGAGCCATCCGGCGACCACTCGGGGCGGCCCTGCCGGTTGTCGATGGCGCCGCCCACCTCGGTCCGCGTCGTGCCATCCGCGCTCATCGTCCAGACGTGCGTGTCCTCCATGGTCGTCTCGGAGGAGGTGAGGTCGCGGGTCGTCCCCTGGAAGGCGATGCGCGTGCCGTCCGGCGACCAGACCGGCGCGTACTCGGCGCTCTTGGTGCTGGTGAGGCGGCGGATGGCGCCGCCGGCGACATCCACGGTCAGGACGTCGTAGTTGAAGTGACGATCCGCGTCCGGCTCGCGGTTGGAGACGAAGAGAATGCGGTCGCCCTTCGGCGACCACGAGATCGAGTGCTCGTAGCCGTCGCCATCGGTGAGCTGCCGCACGGTCCTGGCGGCGACGTCGGCGACGAAGATGTGGAGCCGCTTGTTGTCGTTGAAGCGGGTGAGCCCCTCGGACGCAGTCGGCTTGTAGAGATAGCGGGTGATGACCATCGGGTCACCGTCCGCGTCATCGGCCTCGGGCCCGCCGGTGGCGGAGACGAAAGCCACGAACCGCCCGTCGGGCGACCACGCCAGGCGCTCGGCCGAGGAGGGCAGCGGGTGGTTGGTGGATCCGATGGGCGCGATGAGCCGCGCCGATTCACCACGCCGCGTCGCGACCACGAGCCCGCTCCCGTCGGACGTTCGCCCGACATAGGCAATGCGCTGCCCGTCGGGCGACCAGCGCGGCCCGGCCCCGTTCTCCAGTCGCACCGCCTGCCCGGTCGCGAGGTCCCGCAGCCACGTGCTGCTGGAGGGCCGCCCCGGACCCGCGGACGAGCTCACCGAGTAGGCCAGGTCCGCCCCGGTCGGCGACAACTGGACGTCACCCACCGACTCGAGCTCGTAGAGATCCGAGGGCTGCAGCCCGCGCCGTTCCTGGGCGCCCACCACCACGGCCGCGAGGACGACGACGCCGATACCGAAGGTCCGTGCACGCATGAGGGGAGTATACGGAAGGGGGATGGGGAACTCGGAATTCAGAATTCAGAATGAAGAATGCAGAAAAAGGCAAAAGGCAAAAGGCACAAGGCAAAAAGGGAACAAAGCAAAGCGTCGGGGAGGGGCCAATGCGCCAATCACATTGCGCCAATCACATTGCGCCAATCACATTGCGCCAATCGCATTGCGCCAATTCCTTGATCCCCCCGCCGCGCGAGCGGCGGTCCTTGCTCCGCCCGCCGAAGGCGGTCCTTCGTGGGTCAGCCGATCCTGAGCCGCCGGGTGCCGAGCGCGAAGCAGGCGAGGCCGACGGCGACGAGGATCGTGCACGGCAGCACCATCTCTCCGAGCGTGAAGTCGCGCCAGATGGCGCCCTCGATGGCGAGGAGCGCCCACTTGATCGGGCTGACGTTCCCGATCGCCGCCATCCAGGCCGGCATGACGAACTGCGGGATCATGGCGCCGCCAACCATCGCCAGCGGCATCATGATGGCCCACGCCGTGCCCGACGCCGCCTGTTCGGTGTCGCCCAGCGTGGCCACCAGCATCATGAAGCCGCAGAACGCGATGCTTGCCGTCACTGAGGCCAGTGCCAGCAGCGGCCACGAGGCGGGTCGGACGCCGAACAGCGTGTAGCCGAGCAGGTAGAGCAGCGCCTGCACCAGGAGCATCGCGGCGAAGCAGGCCAGCGCCTTGCCGCCCAGGATCTGCCAGCGGGTCAGCGGCGCGATGCCGAGGCGGAGCAGCGTGCCGTGCGTCCGCTCGCCCACCAGCGCCAGGCCGAACGACATCACGCAGCCGATGAGCCCCCACAGCACGCCCTGGGGGAACGTCACCTCGAACGAGTTCGCCGGGCCGCGGCGTTCGCGCGCCACGGGCACCGTCACCACCTCCAGTGGCTGCCAGTTCATCCCGCCGCCGCTCTGTGCCTGGCTGGCCGGCGAGCCCACGAAGGTCTTGAGCTCCCGCAGGAAGTGCTCGAGTTCCGCGTCGGCCGCCGGCGCAGTGCCGAGGCTCTGCAGCGCCTGGTCCACCATGGCGGACGACCGCTCCGGGTTGGACAGCGCCTGCTGCATGTCCGCCGCGGCGGCCTGCATGAGCAGGCCTTCGAGCATGCCGGCTTCCGCCTTCCGCGCGGGGTCGGTGCCGACGGAGACGCGGCGCGGGGCGCCGTAGAACATCCGCGCGGAGGCGGCGCCGAAGCCGCGCTCCAGCACGAGGAAGGCGGCGAGCTGGCCGCGCCGGACGGCCGCTTCGGCCTCGGGCCGGCTCAGCGAGGACAGGTCGAGGTTCCCGGTGTTCCGGAGACGCTCGGCGAATGCCTGCGACGCCGCTGAGGCGTCCTCGTCCACCAGTGCCACCGCGATGGCGTTGGTCGCGCCGCCTGCGGGGCCGCCGAACGCGAAGCCGAACATCACCGACACCACGAGCGGCCAGATGAACGTGAAGAAGAACCCCATCCGCACGCGCGGCAGCAGGCGCAGGTCCTTGACGGCAATGGCGAGGAGTGGGCGCATGGTCAGTCTCTCAGGCGTCGGCCGGTCAGGTGCAGGAAGACCTGTTCGAGCGTCTGGCGCTCGACACGGAACTCCAGGACGCGCGTCACGGCGGCGATGCGCGTGAGCGTGGCAAGGGGGTCGTCGGCCTCGTGCCGCTCCTCGCCACGCTCGGTCCGCACGACCAGCGTGGGCGGGCCCCCGTGCGCGCTCAGCAGCTCGTCCAGCGTGCCCAGCGCCAGCAGCCGGCCGCGATCGACGATGGCGATGCGGTCGCAGAGGCGCTCGGCCTCTTCCATGTAGTGCGTCGTGTAGATGATCGTACGGCCCTCGCGGTGCAACGCCTCGATGGCGTCGAAGATGGCGTTCCTGGACTGCGGGTCAACGCCGACAGTGGGCTCGTCCAGCAGCAGCAGCTCCGGGTCGTGCACGAGGGCGGCGGCGAGGTTGAGCCTCCGCTTCATGCCGCCCGAGTAGGTGCCGGCCCGGTCCGCGGCGCGGTCGGTGAGGCCGGCCACCTCCAGGCATGCGCGCACCCGGCCGTCCAGCCGTGAGCCGCTCAGCCCGTACACCTCGCCGAAGAACCGCAGGTTCTCCGCGCCGGAGAGCAGGTCGTAGATGGCCAGCGCCTGCGGCGCGACGCCGATGTGCGCGCGCACGCGCGGATCGGCAGGCCCGCCGTAGCCGGCGATCGTGACGCGGCCCGCGTCCGGTTCGAGGAGGCCCACGGCCAGGGCCACCGTCGTGCTCTTGCCGGCGCCGTTGGGCCCCAGCAGCCCGAGCACCTCGCCGGGCCGCACGGCCAGTGACAGGCCGTCCACGGCGGTCACGGTGTCGTAGCGCTTCCGAACCTCGTCGAGCGTCAGCATGGTCTGCACTCGTATACGTCAGCCGGCGGCCGGCGTGCGGCCGCATCCGCCGACCGGCGGGATTGGCGGATCGAACGGCGCCGGGCCGTTCCCGCGCGGGTTCGTCGTAGAATGCCCCATCACCACCGAAGTCCTCATCATCCTGGCGCTCATCCTCGCCAACGGCGTCTTCTCGATGTCGGAGATCGCCGTCGTGGCCGCCCGCAAGGTCCGGCTCCAGCAGCGCGCCGAGGATGGCGACGAGCGCGCGAAGGCGGCGCTCGAGCTCGCCGAGAGGCCGGCACAGTTCCTCTCGACCGTCCAGGTGGGCATCACGCTGGTCGGCATCCTCACCGGCGCCTACGGCGGGGCCACCCTGGCCGAGCAGCTCGCCGTGCAGATCGCGGCCGTGCCGTCCCTGGCGCCCTACGCCGACGGCCTGGCGCTCGCCCTGGTCGTGGCGGCCATCTCGTTCCTCTCGCTCGTCCTCGGTGAGCTGGTGCCGAAGAACGTCGCGCTCACCAATCCGGAGACGATCGCCTCGTGGGTTGCCCGGCCGATGATGGTGCTCTCGCGCGTGGGCGGCCCGTTCGTGGCCATCCTCACCGGCACGACGAACCTCATGCTGCGCGTCTTCGGCATCAAGGGGCAGGCCGAGCCGTACCTCACGGAAGAGGAGATCCGCGCCATCATCAGCCAGGGCGCGGAAAGCGGCGTCCTGGAAGCCGCGGAGGAGTCCATCGTCCAGCGCGCGCTGCAGCTCGGCGACCAGCGCGTGGCCGGCATCATGACGCCGCGCCCCGACATCGAGTGGGTCGACGTCGACGCCACCGCTGAGGAACTGCGCGAGTTCCTCGCCTCGCACCGCCACACCCAGTTCGTCGTCTGCCACGGCGGGCTCGACAACGTCCTCGGCATCGTCCGCTCCGCGGATCTGCTGCCGCTGGCCATGCGCGGTGCCCCGATCGACCTGCGCGCCCTCACCATCGACGCCCTGTTCGTACCGGACTCGATGCCCGCCGTGCAGCTCCTGGAGTCGTTCCGGACCTCGCACAAGCACATGGCGCTGGTGATGGACGAGTTCGGTGCGGTGGAAGGGCTGGTGACCGTGACGGACCTGCTCGAGGCGCTCGTCGGCCACCTCCCGGCCAGTGCCAGCGAGGCCGCCGATGCCTTCGCTCGCCGCGCCGACGGGTCGTTCCTCGTGGAGGGCTCCGCCTCGATCGAGGAAGTGGTGACCCGGCTCGAACTGGAACCGCTCCCCGAGGAGGAAGCGGGCGCGTATCACACGCTCGGCGGCTTCGTCATGGCCCGCCTGGGCCGCGTGCCGAAGGTGGCCGACACGTTCGACTGGGAAGGCATGCGCTTCGAGGTCGTCGACATGGACGGCCGCCGCATCGACAAGGTGCTCATCAGCAGGAAGGAAGACGGGCAAAGCAATTCAGAATGACGAATTCAGAATGAAGAAATATTTCTGCATTCTGAATTCTGAATTCTGAATTCCGTTCTTACCCCTTCCCCTGCTCCGCGATCCACTGCCACTGCGCGTCGGTGACGGGCATGACCGAGAGGCGCGGCAGCCGCACCAACGGGAAGTCGGCGAAGCTCTTCACGGCCTTGACCGACGCCAGCGTGACAGGGGCCTTCAGGGCCTTCACCGGCACGAGGTCCACCACGTAGAGCTTGCCGCTGGCATCGTCGGGATCCGGCCGGGGCGTGCCGGCGACCTTCGCCACGCCGACCACGGCCTTTTCCTTGCCGGTGTGGTAGTAGAACACCTCGTCGCCGGGCGTCATGCTCCGCAGGTTCTTCTGTGCCACCGGGTTGCGGACGCCGGCCCACACCGTCCGGCCGTCCTTCACGAACTGGGAGAAGCTGTAGTTCTCCGGCTCTTCCTTGACCAGCCACCGCATCCCGCGAGCATAGCAGGTACGGCGCGTCCGCGCGGCGGCGTCAGCGCACGTGACGGACGCGGACGGCGAGTGCCCCGTCCGACACCGTGAGCAGGCGTTCGAACGTGTAGCGCGCGCGCTCCCGGTCGGCGAACTCGAAGAAGGCACGCGTCTCGCCGGTGGCGGCGTCGTGCGTCCAGTCGTCGAAGTAGAGGACGGCGCCATCGACGAGGCGCCCGGCGAGGAAGGCGAACACGTCAACGGTGGACTGGTACAGGTCGCAGTCCACGCGCACGAACGCCACCTGCCGGATGCGATCGGCATAGAGCGGCAGCGTCTCGTTGAACCAGCCCTCGACCAGCTCCACGTCATCGGTATGGCCGACCGATTCCTCCAGCATGCGCTGGACGCCCTCTTTGGACGTGTCCGAGAACTGGCCCTCGTGCCAGCGCCCCTTGAGATCTTTCGCCTGGTCCAGCGCGGGCAGCCCCTTGAAACTGTCGAAGCCGTAGAAGCGCTCGACGACGCCCGTCGGGCGGAAGATCTGGATGTGCCGCCGCAGGCTCCCGCCGCCGTACACGCCGAACTCCAGCAGGTCGCCGCGAATGCCGTCGGCCTGGAGGAGGGCGGCCATCTGTGGCCAGATCACCGTGTTCTCGAGCTCCCAGATCGGCCGCTGCACGGCCATCGCGATCTCGCCCGTCAGATGCTGCCTGGGGATGAACAGCTCGAAGTACGGCGTTTCGGGTTCCGCGCCGAAGGCGCGCTGGCACTGGCGGACGTACTCGGGGTCGGACAGGTAGCGTTCACGGGTGGGCATCGGGTGTGGGTCCGGGCGGGGTCAGGGTCGTGATGTCGAGACGTAGCTGTCGATGACGCGCGAGATCGCCCGCCGGCACACCTCGCAGAACGACTCGCTTCGCGTGAACATGATGCAGTCGACTTCGGGGCGGTACAGCCCCTGCGCCTCGTACCGGGCACCCTCGAACGCGCCGACCGTGCCGGCAAAGCGCTCGGCCGCGAACTGGCGGGCGTCCATCTGCCGCTCCTCCTGGAAGAGCGCCTCCATGTCGGCCTCGGGACGGTTCTGTCGCCGGATCTCCGCCCGCTTCGCCTGTGCCGCACGCGATCGCGCCTCGTACTCCTGCTTCTCCCAGGGGGTTGGCAGCGGCGTACCGGGCGCGACCAGATCCGTCCACTTGGGCGATGCACCGTCGGCGGTGACGTTGGGCTCCCAGGGCTCGTCCTTCTTTCCCGACGGCAGGTACGCCACCGGGGAGGTGTAGTACTCGTCCGCGAGCCCCGCGAAGTGATGGCCGAACTCGTGGACGAACACGTACGGGGCGAACGCGTTATCGGCCGCCACCGTGCTGTAGAGGTTGTAGATGCCGCCCCCGCCGTACGTACGCGTGTTGGTGACGATCTCGACGACGTCGTAGGGCGCGTAGGAGGCGAGCTGGCGGAACGCCTTGTTGTCGAAGGTCAGGACGTAGCGCTCCGAGCCGAACGCATCGTAGGTGGCGCCGACCGGCGAGGCCTTGTGGATGCCCTGCGATGGCCGGGACACCCCAGATTCGCGGGACGGCGGCGCCAGCCCCCACACGTTGAAGTCCGCACGCCGCTCCTTGAAGGGCGACGTGGCGAACAGCACGTCCAGCAGCCGCCGGGCGTCGGCCTCGAACTTGCCGCGCTCGGCCGCCGTGTACCCGTCACCGAGCAGCAGCAGGTCCACCTTCTGCGCCGGGTCTCCGCTTCGCTGCAGCGCCAGCACTTCACCGGGTGCGGGCTCCGGCGCGGCGGTATCGACGAACATGTCCGCCGGATCGATCGCCACGGTCCACACGTCCGTCCAGGTGTTCCCGGGCCCCCGGTGGCGGATGGCCAGCGTGACCGGCGCGGCGGGTGCGGGGAAGCGCACCGACTCGTGGAAGGTGCCCGCCCGCTTCGACGCCTCGTCGGTCGTGGACCACTCATCGAAGATGGAGCCGAAGCCGGCGGAGTAGAGGACTCTGGACGAGGCCGCGTCGCGCACGTCGAAGCCGTACTCGCCAAGCCGCAGCGTGTCGGTCACCGGACCGGCCGGCCCCGGCCAGGGCGCCGGCTCGATGACGACGGCATCCAGCGCGAAGGTCTCCGGCGCTGTCCCGCCGGTATGGAAATAGTCCACCCGCATCGTGCGGGTCGGTGGGGGCTGCGCGGCCAGGGTGAGACCGCCACAGACAAGGGCCGTGAGCAGGCAGACGGCGCGCATGCCTCATGCTAGCCCAGGCCGGTGGCCGAAGTAGTAGGCTGAGGGGAATCATGATGAAGTGGACCCGACTCGCGCGCGTGGTGGCGGCCGTCTCGCTGGTCGCCGCCCTTCCAGGCCTCGCCGTGGCGCAGGACCGCGCGCCCGCGCCGGACGAACTGTCGGCGATGCGGCAGGACATGCAGGCGGTGCGCCGGAGCGTCGAGGATCTGGTGACGGTCATGAAGCAGTTCCTCGCGGAGTCCGGCCGCCGCGAACGCGCCTCGGTGCTGCTGCGGCGCATCGAAGTCGCCGAACAGCAGGCGGCCAACCTCGGCGCCGAGCTGCGGGCCGCCCGCACGGAGCTGGCCGAGCACGAGCGCCTCGTCGATCAGTCCCGCGGCCGCGTACAGTCGGCCCGGAGCATGGCGGGCTTCGATCGCGGGGGCGCCAACGCGCCGCTGCTCCAGCAGGAGGAGACCAACGCGCTCGGCGCGCAGGCGGACGCCGAGAACGCCGCCGCGCTCATTCGCCAGCGCATCGCCGACCTCGAGCGCGACCTCGACGCGAAGCGCGTGCAGGTTCGGGCATTCGAAGCGCAGCTCGAAAAGGAATTGCCCGCTCCCCTGCGCTGAGGCGTCCTGCACGCGTGCTATCCTGTCGCGCCATTGCGCACGGGCGGCCGTGCCGGCCGGCTGCATGGCGTGGAGGAGGTTGCATGAGAGGGTGGCGTAAAGGCACGGCCGTGGCCGTGGGTATCGCCGCGGCCGTCGCGGCCGCCAGCGCCCTGCCGCTGGAAACCGAAGTCGACTTCAACGGGAACGGGATCTCCGACCTGGCCGTCGTGCGCAACGTCGGCGGCGGTTCGTCGGGCCAGGTCCGCTGGTATCTGGTGGATGGAGCGACGTCCTCAGCCGTTGACTGGGGCATCGCCAGCGACTTCTTCGTGCCCGCGGACTACGACGGCGACAACATCACCGACGTGGCCGTCTGGCGGTCGGGCGCGGCCGGCGTCGCCGCGTTCTACATCCTGCAGAGCTCCACTTCGACGCTGCGCGTCGAGGTGTTCGGCCAGACGGGCGACGACCCGACGGTGGTGGCCGACTACGATGGCGACGGTCGCGCAGACCCCGCTGTCTACCGTGCGGGCGCCAGCGCTGGCGCGCAGAGCTTCTGGTTCTATCGTGGAAGCCTGTCCAACCCCGGTGGCAACATCACCTACGTCCCCTTCGGCGTGAACGGCGACTTCCCGGCGCCCGGCGACTACGACGGCGACGGCCGCAGCGACTTCGCCATTCAACGCAACGTCGGCGGCCAGGGCGTCTTCTTCATGCTGCAGTCCACGTCGGGATTCGCCACCGTGCCCTTCGGCCTGCCAACCGACGTGATCGTGCCCGGCGACTACGACGGCGACGGCCGCACCGACCTCGCCGTCATACGGGGTTCCGGCGGCACCATCAGCTGGTTCATCCGGCAGAGCAGCAACCTCGCCGTCCGCTACGCGGTACCGTTCGGCGCCTCGGCGACGGACTTCCCATCGGCGGCGGACTACGATGGCGACGGCCGGACCGACATCGGCATCTGGCGCACCAGTGCCACACCCGGCCAGAGTGCGTTCTGGTACATCCGGTCCAGCGACTCCGGTGTGGTCGTGCGCCCGTTCGGCGCCAACGGCGACTACCCGCTGGCCAACTTCAACACGCACTGACATTCAGACGGGCCGGGCGCTTGCGCGCCCGGTCCGTCGACTCGCTCCCGCGCCGCGGGACGTCAAATCGCCGCCTCGTTTCGTTCCCACCGCATCTCTCGCCACTGCACCGGTGCCCGATACCCCAGAGCCGGCCCGGACGTCGGATGCCGTGCTCGCCTCCGCTGCGCGGGGCATCTGGGCCTGGGGGCTCCCGGCGGCCACCGCGCTCGTCACCGCACCCATCCTCGCCCGCGGCCTTGGCGCCGAGGGCTTTGCCACCTACGCGCTCGCGACCGCCTATATCGGCTTCTCCACCTCCCTCGGGATCGGCCGGGCGGTCGTCCGCGAGATCTCGCACCCGGACGGTGTGGTGTCTGCGCGACATCGGCGCGACGTCGCGTCCACGGGGCTCTGGCTCTCGGCAGCGGTCGGCGCGCTGATGGCGGCCGCGCTGGCTGCCGGCGCCGGCAGCATCGTGCGTGCGGCGGCCGGCGAGGTGGCGCGCGAGGCGCCCGCGCTGCGATGGGCCGCGCTCGGCGCGATTCCGGCATCGATCGCGCAGGTGGCGCTGGCCATCCTGCAGGGCGTCGGGCGATGGGACCTCTTCGCCCGGCTGTCGGTGGCCGCCGCGCTGGCCACCAGCGCCGGCGCGGCGGCGTTTGCCTGGAGCGGTGCCGGCCCGGACACGGTCGTGCTGTGGGTCATCGGCGTGTCGGCGCTGCTGGCTGCCGCGTCGGTCGTGACCGCGGGCGCCGTCGTCGGAGGCCGACTGGGGCTGCCGACGATGCGGGCCGCGACGGCGCTGGGACGCCTGGGAAGCCTGGTGTTCGGCACGCAACTCGTCGTGGCGCTGTGGGTGCTGGCCGAGCGCGTCATGGTGAGCCGCGTACTCGGACCGCTGGCGCTTACCGCCTACGTCATCACGCTCATGCTCGGCGCGTATCTGCAGGCCGCGGTCACCGCGGCGGCACAGGTGCTGACGCCCTACGCAAACCGCGCCTCCGGGCCGGGCTCGCACGTCGCGCTCCAGCAGCTCTATGCGCGCGCGTCGATGGGCATTGCGGTGCTCTGCACGATCGGCGCGGCGACGATTGCGGGCGCCGGCCGGACGTTCCTGGACGTCTGGATGGGGGCCGACATCGCCGCCGCCGCCGCTCCCGCCGTGGTTGCGCTGGCCGTGGCGTTCGGCATCAACGGCGTGACCACGGCGCCGTGGTTCGTGGGTGAGGGGCTGGGGCTGCAGCGCCACAACCTGGTGGCCTCGATGTGCGCGGCGGCCATCGGACTCGCCGCGCTGGCGGCCCTTTCGCCGATCTGGGGCATGGCGGGAGCGGGCGTCGCGCGCGTGGCGGCGATGGCCCTCGCGCCCGTGTACATCCGGGCGATGGAGCGGGCGGTCACGCCCGTACTCCACGGCCCCTGGCGCACGGTCGTCGTGAGACTGGTGCCGCTCGGGGTGGCGCTCGCGGCCGCGCTCTCCGGCGCACTCGAGGTGACGGGACCCTCGTGGGCGGCACTGGTGATGGTCTGCCTCACCGGATGGGCCGCGTTTGCGGCCGTCAGCTGGCGCACCGCGATCGACGATGCGGACCGGATGGCGCTTGCCCACTGGCTCCAGCGCGCGCGGCTGCTGCTGCCGCGGGTGCGGTGAGGCCGGACGTATAATTCCCGCGTTCGCATGCAACTGCTCGTGCTGGCGGCAGCCGCCTGCGTCGTCGTGGTGGTCGGTCGAACGGGTGCGGCGGCTCGCGGTCAGCCGCATGTGGCTGGACGTCCCGTGCGCGCGCAGCGCTCACGTGACTCCCGTGCCCCGCCTCGGCGGCGTGCCCCTGGTCCTCGTCATTGCGGTGGCGATGAGCGCGGGCGCGTGGTCCGGTGCGCTGCCCGCGACCTTCAGTGGACTGGCAGCGGTTTCGCTCCTGGTGGCCGCGATCGGCCTGGCCGACGACCTGGGTGGCCTGCCCGCGACGCCGCGCCTCATCGTGCACTGCACTGGCCGGCGGCCTCGCGGTGTGGGTGGCTGGCCCGCTGCCGCTGCTCACGAGCGGGCCGCTTGCGCCGTACCTGGCGCCGGTCGCGGGACCGATCACGGCCCTGTGGATCGCCTGGTTCGTCAACGCGTTCAACTTCATGGACGGGATCGACGGCATCGCCGGCGCGGAGCCTCGCGGCCGCCGGCGCCGCGTGGGTGGCCCTCGCCTGGCTCGGGCACGTCGCCTGGGTGGCTGGGTGGGTGTCGTGCTCGTGGGCGTCGCGGCCGGGTTCCTGCGGCACAACTGGTCGCCGGCCCGGATCTTCATGGGAGACGCCGGCGCCACCGCGGTCGGCTTCTGGCTGGCCGTGCTGCCCGTGCTCGGCGGGAGCCCGGCGGTGTCCGCCTGCGGGCTGCTCGCCCTCTGGCCTTTCGTCTTCGATGCGACCGTGACGCTCGTGTTCCGCCTGCCGACCGGTGAAGTCCTCGCGTCGGGCCACCAGCGCCACTACTACCAGCGCCTCGTGCGCCTGGGCTGGTCGCATGCGCAGGTCGCGGTCCTGGTACGGGCTGTGGGCGGCGGTATGTGCGGCATCCGGCATGGCCGCGGCGGCGGGCGTGCTGCCGGTCGAGGCCGTCGTGGCTGCCACCGGCGGCGGCGCGGCGCTGCTGGTCGGTGTCGTCCGGCTGAGACAGCAGCGCGAGGCCGTGCGGTTCGAGCCAATGAGACCGGTGCTGTCGGCGCGCGCCGACGGGCCGCGGCCGGAGGTGCGGTGAGCGACGACGCGCCGGTGGGGCCGGTACTCCCCGAGCTGGGACGCGGCGCGCTGCTGGCCGCGCTCGGCGTGGCGCTGGCCGCGGCGGTCGTGACCGCCATCTGGGCCGCGTCCGGCCCGACCATCTACGAAGCCGAAGCCATGCTGGTCGTCCGACCGCCGCGCGGCGAGTCGCAGATGGCGCCGGCCAGCCCGGCGCAGGCCGCCATCTTCACGCCCCTCGTCAGCAGCCTCAGCACCGCGCAGCAGGTCGTCACCTCGCTCGGGCTGGACGGCATGACGGCCGACACCTTCGTGCGCGACGCGCTGCGGGTGAACCCCGTGGGCGGCGCGCCGCTCATCGCGGTCCGGGTGCGGCTGCCCGACGCCGCGCTCGCCGCACGGGCGGCCAACGAGGTGGGGGCGCGCGCGGTGGATCAGGCACAGGCGCTCAGCCAGCAGGAAGCGGTGGATGCCCGGGACCGCATGCAGGATCTCCGAACCGAGGCCCGCCACCGGTACGAGACCGCCCAGGCGGCCCTCGAGGCGTTCCGCCGGGAGTCGCGCGTCGATCTCCTGCGCAAGGACGCGGAGGGCCTGCTCGCCGAGCGTGAGTCGCTGCTGAAGCTCACCCTCGAGCTCGCGGGCGAGCGCGCGCGGCTCGCGCGCCTGGACCAGGAGGCTGCCGCCAGGCCGCGCATCGACACGCTGACCCGGACCATCGACCGCGATCCCGCGATGATGGCGGCCGCACAGGGTGCCTCGGGTGGCCCGCCGCCACTCGGCCTCTCGCTGTCGGACCAGGCCGTCAACGAAACCTACGCCGCCATCGACACCGATCGCGCCCAGGCGCGGGGCGAGGTCGCGGCACTCGAGGAGCGGCTGGCGGGGCTCAAGCGCTCGGGGCTGACCGGTCCGCAGTCGAAGGCCCTCGACGCGCTGTACGCGGCCGAGCGTCAGCTGGCCGATCGCGAGCTGGACGTGGCGATCAGCCGCAAGAGCTACGAGCAGGCGGCCACCGAGTTCGAGGGCGCGCGCCTGCAGGTGGCCAACCGGAGCGCCGAGCTCGCCGTGCTGGCGCCCGCCGTGGCTCCCGACCGCCCGCTCGGCAAGCGCGTGGTCATGCAGGCGCTGCTGGCGGGTGCCCTGGTGCTGGGCGCTGCGCTCGCGGTGCTCTACGTGCGGGCGCTCGCCGGCCAGGCGCGCTGAACCAGTCGCACGGCCACGTGCACGCCCGTGAGCAGGACGGCGAGGATCAACGCCGTTCGCAGCAGCACCGGGAGGATCGAGCCGTAGAAGCCCTCGTAGGACACGGCGGTCATCAGCACGATGTAGGTGGTGATCCGGCCCGCGGACGGCTGCCGCCCTTCGATGAGCGCCGCATACAGCACGCGGAGCAGCGCACCGAGGAGCGCCATCCCCACCGGCACCCCCCACGGCCCGAAGTTGCGGACGAGATCTGCCACAGGCGTGATGGCGTACGAGTTGCGATAGCCGAAGTAGAGCTCGCCCACGGCGCGCGGGTCGGACACCGTCGGCTTGTCGGGCCACACCACTCGCGGCACCAGCGCCGAGACGGCCGAGGAGCGGATGTTGTCGGTGAGCCCGTATGCGGCCTCGAAGGGCGCCAGCCGGTCGGCGTTCCCGACGATGAGGGCGACGGAGCTGACGATCTCGAGACGCTCGGCAAAGCGGCCCATGGCGAACGCGAGGTTGCCGGTCACGCCGCGGTCGGCCACGATGCGAACCGCCTCGACGGCAGCGGTGGCGTACTGCTCCGGCGTTCGGGCGGCTTCGTCCGAGCCGAGTACCGCGCGCAGCGTGGTGCCGTACATCATGCCGACCACGATGGCGGCCGCGCCCAGGCTGCCGATCGTGACCAGCCGGCGCGGCGTGACCCGCGCCGAGCGCCCGCCCGCGAGAATCCAGGTGCCGATGCCCAGCACGACGAACTGGACCAGCGCCCCGCGACGGCCGCTGGCCAGCGTGTCGATCAGCACCCACGCCGCAAGCGCGGCGGCTGCCGCCATCCGCCATCGTCCCGCCTCGCGGCGGAGCACCACCTGCATCAGCAGCAGCGTGGCCGTGGCCGCCGACACGCCCGCCAGCATCGTCCCGGCCGCGGCAAAGGACGATGCGGCGGTCGATGCCTGGAAGCCGATGAGGCCGAGTCGAAACGCCGCGGCGTTGATGATCGCGGCCGTGGCCAGCGCGGCGAGGGCCACCGGAGCGAGGGCGCGGTCCGGCCAGTGCGGGTTGGGCAGCCATGCACTCAAGGCCTGCCCCGCGCGGAGGGCGACCGGGGCCGCGTAGCCGGCGTAGAGCGCGAGGAAGCCGGCGGCGACGAGCCCCATGGCCCACGGCACCGTTTCGTCGGGTACCGGGATGCGCGGGAAGAAGGACGGCGTGAAGCCGGCCGCGAGCACCAGGGCGCCTGCCACGAACGATGGGAGAATGTGGAACCACGCCGCGTAGGCGACCGGTGAGAACCACGCGCGGCGGTCGCGCGGCGGCCACACGAGGAGCGGAATGGCGGCCACCAGGGCCAGCAGGGCAATCCAGGGAAGGAGCCAGGGGCGCGGCAGGTCCCACATGAGCGGAGCGCGGTGAGTCCGGCCATTCTACGCGACCGATCCGTGCCGCCCGGCCGTCACCGCCTCTGGCTGGCGTCCGAGCTGATGTATCCGGAGTTGACCTCCACCGGGTACTACGTGTCGGCGATCGCGCGGGCGATGGCGGAACGCGCGTCCGTGGACGTCGTCTGCGCGCAGCCCACCTACGCCGCCCGAGGCACGCGGGCGCCAGCCGAGGAAGCCTGGGAGGGTGTCACGATTCGCCGCGTTCGCGGCACCACCTTCGACAAGAACCGACTGGCCGGCCGCCTGCTCAACATGCTCTCGTTCAGCGTGTCGGCACTGGCCGTGCTGCTTCGCCGCGTGCGCTCCGGCGACGTCGTCCTGGTCCTGACCAACCCGCCGACGCTTCCGCTGCTGGCCGCGGTCGCGTGCGCGTGGCGTGGCGCCCGGCTCGTCGTCCTGGTGCACGACCTGTACCCGGACACGCTCGTGGCCGTGACTACGGCCACCGAGCGGGCGCTCGTCGTGCGCGCCTGGCGGCGGGTGACCGCCTGGCTCTTCGCCCGTGCGTCGCACATCGTCGTCGTGGGGCGCGACATGGCGCGGCGGCTGGCGTCGCATCATCCCGACGTGGAGGCACGGATCGTCGTGATACCCAACTGGGGCGAGACCGGCACGATCCGGCCGTGCGCGACGGCGGGGCGTGCGCTGCGCGCCGAACACGGGCTCGACGGGCGGTTCGTCGTGATGTACGCGGGCAACCTCGGCCGGCCCAACGACCTGGAGAGCCTGGTGGAGGCGGCCGCGCGGCTGCGGGCCGACGGGCGCTTCCGCTTCGTGTTCGTCGGCTCGGGGGCCAAGGTGCCCTGGCTGCAGACGACGGTTCGGACACGCGGGCTGGACAGCATCGTGCTGCTGGGACCACGCCCGCGAGCGGAGCAGGAGGCGTTCCTCAACGCGTGCGACCTCGCCGTCGTGCCGTTCGTCGGCGGCATGTGGGGCGCCGCCGTGCCGAGCCGTCTCTACAACTTCATGGCCGCGGGCAAACCGATCGTCGGCATCGTGGAGCCAGGTTCGGAGGTGGACCTCGTCATCACGGAGACCGGGACGGGCTGGGTGACGCCGCCGCACGATGCTGAAGCCCTGGTGACGGTGCTCTTGGATGCCGCGAGCGACCCTGCGCGGCTGCAGGCGATGGGGGCTCGCGCGAGGGCGGCCGCGGAGACAGCGTACGACGGCCGTGCGTCCCTCGCCGCGTATGCCGCACTGCTCGAGCCGCTGCTCGATGCGGGTCCGGCGCAATGAGCGGGCAGACGGGCGGTGTCACGGTGACGGGCGCGTCGGGTGTCGTCGGGCGCGCTGTCGTGCGGCAACTGGTCGAGGCCGGGCGCCCGTGCACCGCCTTCGTACGCCGCGCCACGACCGTCGCCGGCGCGAGGACCATCGTCGGACACCTCGGCGACGACGCGTCGGTCCGTCGTGCCGTGGAAGGCGCCGATGCGGTGGTGCATGCGGCCGGGCTCGCCCATGCCGCCGGGCTTCGAGCGCCGCACCTCTACGCGCAGGTGAACACGGACGGCACCCGCACGGTCGCGGAGGCCGCCGCGCGCGCGGGGGTGGAGCGATTCGTCCTCATCAGCACCGCGGCCGTGTACGGCCCCAATCGTGAAGCGCCGTCGGAAGACGCGCCGCCCCGTCCGGTGTCCGCCTATGCCTGCAGCAAGCTGGCCGCCGAGCGCGAGGCCGAGGACGTCGCCGCCCGCACCGGCATGCGGCTCGTCGTCCTTCGTCCGCCGGTCGTCGTGGGTCCCGGCGATCCGGGATCGATCGCCGCGCTGGGCCGGTTGCTGGCGCGAGGTCGATTCGTCTGGGTCGGAGCGGGCCGGACGAGGAAGATGCTGATCGACGTGGACGACCTGGCGCGCGCGTGCCTGGCGCAGGTGGATGGCGGACCGGCGGCGACGGCCACCTTCAACACCGGAGGGTGCTGCGTCACGCTGGCCGACCTCGTGCACGCCCTCGCGCGTGAACTCGATGTGCGTCCCTCGCGGCTGCGCGTGCCCGAGCCCGTTGCGCACGTCGCGCTGGCCGCGGCGCGGCCGCTGGGGGCGCTCGCGCCCGTCCGCACCGCACGCGCGCGCCTCGGCGCGTGGCTCTCCGAGGACGTGCAGGACGCCCGCCGCTACGAGGCGGCATTCGGTCCCGCGTCGCGCGTGCCGTGGACGGATTCGGTGGCGCGTGAGGCGCGATGGCTGCGCATGGAGGACGCCTCGTGAACGCGATGCCGGCGCGCCCACCGCGGCTGGTGCAGCGGGTTGCGTTCATCGAGGAGGCCTGCGCCGGTAAGCGGGTCCTCCACCTGGGGTGCACGAACTGGCCCTACACCGAGACCGTCATCCGCGACGGGTCCCTGCTTCACCTGCGCCTGATGGCTCGCGCGGCCGAGCTCCACGGCCTGGACAGCGACCGCGAGGGGCTCGACGTGCTGGCCGCGCACGGCGTTCCTCACCTGCACCTCGGCGATCTCGAACGGCTCGACGAGACGGCCCTCGACGGCCCCTTCGACGTCATCGTCGCCGGCGAGATCATCGAGCACCTGTCGAACCCCGGCCTGTTCCTGCGCGGCGTGCGGCGGCTGATGGACGACCGACGGTGCTGCTGCTGACGACCGTCAATGCGTACTGCGGCTTCCGGATGGCGCAGTACGCGCTCCGCGGCCGCGGCGGCCGGCAGGAGCCGGTCCATCCCGATCACGTGGCCTACTACTCCTACGCGACCCTCACGGGGCTGCTGGCGCGTGAGCGCTTCGCCATCGACTCGGTGGACTTCTACGACCTTGGTGTCGAGCACTGGCCCTACACGCGCGTCCACGTCCGCTGGGTCAACGACGCGCTGGTGACGCTGTGGCCGCACCTGGCCGATGGCGTGGTGGTCTGCTGCCGCGCGGTTCCCTGACGGTGCCTACGCGCGCTCCAGGCCCTTCACGGAGGGCGGCAGCGGCCCCAGGACGATGCGCTCCACCGTGGCTGCCACGTCGGGGACGACATACTCGGGCGGTGGGGAGGCGCCGACGCACGCGCGAGCGCACGGGACACCGCCGATTCGAGCGAGGCGCGGGTGCGGCCGCCGAGCTCAGATGCCCCGCTTTCGATCGTCTCCATGCGCTCGGTGTAGTCGCGCGTGACGACGCAGGGTGTGCCGAGGATGGCGCATTCCTCCCGGACCGTGCCGCTGTCGGAGAGCACCAGGCGGGCGTCGCGCTCGAGGCGCACGAAATCCGCGAAGCCGAGCGGATCCACGAGGTGTATCCGCTCCGGCATGGAACCGCCGGATCGAGACAGCCGTTCGCGGGTGCGGGGATGCACGGGGAAGACCACTGGCACGTCGAGGCGTGCGCCGGCGGCGTCGGCGGCGCCGAGGACCTCGGCCAGGTGGTGCGGGACGTCCACGGTCTCGGCGCGGTGGAGCGTGAGCAGGACGAACGCGCCGGCGTGCACGCCGCACGCACCGGTCGCGCCGCTGCGGTCGATGGCGTCACGGTGCGCGGTGAGCACTTCGAAGATGGGGTTGCCCACCACGACGATGCGATCGTCGGTGATCCCTTCGCGGGCGAGATGGCCTGCGCTGAGCGCCGTGTAGGGGAGCAGCCACGTGCTCACGTGATCGATGGCGCGCCGGTTGACCTCCTCGGGCGACGCCCAGCTGAAGCAGCGGTTGCCGGCCTCCAGGTGCACCACGGGAACGCCCGCCCGTGCGGCGACGAGCGCGGCGAGGCCCGAGTTCGTGTCTCCGAGGATGACGACGCGATCCGGCCGGACGCGATCGATCGCGTCGGCGGCGCCTTCGAAGATACAGGCGAGCTGGCGGCCCAGGCCGGGGCGCTGGCACTCGAGCACGATGTCGGCGGGCCTGACGGCGAGCTCGTCGAAGAAGACCGTACTCAGCCGGGGGTCGGCGTTCTGCCCGGTGTAGAGGACGGTGTGCGTGCAGGACGTGTCGAGCCGGGGGATGAGGCGGGACAGACGGATGATCTCGGGCCGGGTGCCGAGGACGGTGAGGACGCGCCCCGCCATCAGATGCGGACCGGCGCCTCGTCGATGAGCGCACGGACGCCGCTGGCGTCGAGGGTGACCTCGGCCGACGAGTACTCGCCCTCGAGGCCTGCCGGCGCGGGCACCGCCTCGCGCAGTTCGGGCAGCATCGGGGCGATGGCGTAGAAGCCGGCGCGTTCCGAGGTGCGGGCGCACTCCTCCTCCGAGACCATGATCTCGTGGATCTTCTCCCCGGGACGGATGCCGATCTCGCGGACGGGGATGGCCCGGTCGCCGATGATGGCGCGGGCGATGTCCACCACGCGCGCCGCCGGCGCGCGCGGCACGATGATCTCGCCCGCCCGGCCGTGCTCGAGCGCGGCGAAGATGACGTCGGTGGCCTGCTCGAGCGTCAGCAGGAACCGCGTCATGTCGAAGGAGGTGACGGTCACGGGCCCGCCGGAGGCCGCCTGCTGTTCGAACAGCGGGAACACCGACCCGCGCGAGGCGATGACGTTGCCGTAGCGCACGCACATGAAGCGGGTGGGCAGGCCCGCGACGTTGGCCGCCACGAAGATGCGCTCCATCAGCGACTTGGTCATGCCCATGACGTTGACGGGCTTGCACGCCTTGTCGGTCGAGATGCCGACCACGGCCTCGACGTGCGCGCCCACGGCCTGGACCGCCCGCACCAGCGTGTCGGCGCCGAGCACGTTGGTGAACACGGCCTCTCGCGGGAAGTACTCGCAGGTGGGTACCTGCTTGAGCGCGGCGGCGTGGATGACGACGTCGCTTTCGCGGACGGCGTCCATCATCGTGGGGAGGTCGCGGACGTCGCCAATGCGGAAGCCGAGGCGAGAGCGCCGCTGCTCGAAGATGACGTCGTCGGTGGCCACGGCGGGGCCCAGCGTGCCGAGGCGCATGTCGTGCTGCTTGGCTTCGTCGCGCGAGAGGACCACGACCCGCGCCGGCGCACCGGCGCCGCCGCTCAACAGCCGCCGCACGACGTGCTGGCCGAGCGATCCGGTGCCTCCGGTGACGAGCACCCGTTTGCCGTCGAGATTCACGCCTGCACCCTCCTGAGCTCGCGCGCGTCGTGCGCGGCCCGCAGTCCCGACACCATGTCCCGCCACGATGGCGGCACGAAGCCCGTTGCGGCCGCGAACCGGCTCCCGTCCAGCGTCCGATCGATGCGAGGCTCGACCCGCGGGTCGATCGTCACGCCCGCCTCGAACGCGTCGTCGAGGAGCCGCAGCAACGAGCACTTGTCGATGGGCGGTCCCGCGAGGTGATACAGCCCGCGCAGGCCGGGCGCGCGCAGCGCCTCGTCCAGCAGCGCATCGGCCAGCACCGGTGTCGAGAGGCCGGAGAACCGCGCGTGGGTGAAGCCCGCCACGCGGCCGCCGCGTTGCGCCAGGAACCACGCGAGGAGGCCGGTCTGCCCAGCCAGCTCGGGGCCGACCATAGACGTGCGGATGGTGAGCACGTGCGGGTCCGCAATCTCGCCGTCGAGCTTCGACTGGCCGTAGACGTCCACCGGGTCCGGGGCGTCCGCCTCCGTGTACGACCCGCGGCTCCCGGAGAACACGCAGTCGGTGCTCACTTGGATGACGCGGCAGCCCCGGCGCGCCGAGGCCGAGGCGAGCGCGTGCGGAAACCCGGCGTTGATCCGGCGCGTGTCGGCCTCGCCCACGACAGGGACGAGCGCCTTGGTGACGCCCACGGCGTTGATCACGACGTCGGGTGCCGCGCGGTCGAGCACCCTGTCGAGGACGCCGTCCTGCCGCACGTCCACGGCGTCGATCGCGCGCGCGCCGGCCGGAATGCCGGGGACATCGGGACGCGTGCGGACGGTCGCGACGACGTCCAGTCCCCGCGCGTACGCACGCCGCCACACCATGTGGCTGAGGAGGCCGGTGCCACCGAGAATCAGCAATCGCATGTAACGGCGCCGGAGGACGTCGGAGCGGAGGCTGGCCGAGGGCCGTATGCTAGCATGCTTCGACTTCGGCGCAGCGCCGGCGCCGCAACGCTTCCGGGTCGTCTCATGCGTGTCGCGCTCGCCATTCCCGTACACAATCGGCGGGAGCTCACCCTGCGCGCGCTCCGCACGATCGCGCGGGCCGACGTCAGCGGTCTCGACCTGCGCGTCATCATCGTGGACGACGGGTCCACCGACGGCACCGGAGACGCCGTCCGCCGGGCGTTCCCTGCCGTCACCGTGCTCGACGGCGACGGTTCGCTCGACTACGCCGCCGGCACCAACCTCGCCATGGCGCACGCGCTCGATCCCAGTGCGACTACGTCATCGCCGCCAACGACGACGCGATCTTCCACGAGGCGTTCGTGCAGCGTCTCGTGGCGTGCGCCCGCGCCCATCCGCGGGCCGTGGTCGGGGCGCTGCTCCTGTCGTGGGCCGAGCCGCACCGCGGGTTCCAGGTCGGGCAGCAATGGGACACGTGGTACGGGGGCTGGCGCATGCCGCAGCACCTGTCGGCGTTCGACCTCCCGCGCGAGCCCTTCGAGGTCGAAGCCATCGTCGGCAACTGCGTGCTCTTTCCGGCGGAGGCGCTGCGCGCGCATGGCCTCATCGATGCCCGTCGCTTTCCGCGCTGGTGGGGAGACGCCGAGCTGACCTCTTCCTTCGACTGGGCGGGCGGGCTGGCGCCTGCTCGTCGAGCCGCGTGCGATGGTCTGGTGCCAGCCCAACACGCTGCCGCGCCCGCTGCGGACCCTGCCAATCTCGAAGGTCATGCAGATCCTGCTCCGCGATCGGCGGCACCCGCTCAACCTGCCGGTCCAGTTGGCGGGGCGCTGGGCCACGGCGCCGACGCGGCTGCAGGCACTGACTGCCTTCGGCGTCTACGTCGGCCGCCTGGCGCTGAAGACGACCCGCCTGGGCGGGACGTAGCCGGCGTGGCCCGATCCCGTGCGCCGATGACGGTCCTGGTCTTCCACCTGGGCTCGCTGGGCGACACGATCGTCACGATTCCCGTCCTGCGCGCCGTGCGCCGTCACTGGCCGGCCGCGCGTCGTGATGCTGCATAACGCCCCGGCGGGAGACGGCGGTGGGCCCCGAGGAGGTTCTCCGCGCGACCGGCCTGGTGGACGGCTTCCTGCCATATCGGCGCCACCTCCCTAACTGGGCGCTGGCGTTCGAGACCGCGCGTACCTGGCGCGCGATTCGTGCACTTCACGCCTCCGCGGCCGTGTTCGTGGGACCCAGCGAGCGCAGCGCGTCAGCCATCAGGCGCGATCGGCGCATCCTCGGCTCCGCCGGCGTGCGTGGACTCGTGGGGTTCCACGCGATCGAGCCCCTGCCAGGCGAGCACGAGGCGCTGCGCAAGCTGCGCCGGCTCGAGGACGATGGGATCGCGGTGGATCGCGCCGATGCGCTCGCCGCGCCGCTCCTGCCAGTGGACGACGGCGCGAGTCGTCGCGTGGAGGCACGGCTGACCGCCCGCGGCGAGACGCCCGGGCGGCTGGTCGCGATCGGCATCGGGACGCGCATGCGGTCGAAGCTGTGGCCGGCGAACCGGTTCATCGAGATCGGCGCGCGGCTGGTCGCCTCAGGGCATGTCCCCGTGGTGATGGGCGGCGCATCGGAGCGTGCCAGCGCGGAGGCCATGGTCTCTGCCTGGGGGAAGGGACTCGCCTCGGCCGGGTGCACGGCCTCGAGGACAGCGCGGCGCTGCTGGCGGCGTGCCAGGCGTACGTCGGTGTGGACTCCGGTGCGGCGCACCTGGCGGCGGCCGTCGGCTGCCGCACGGTGGTGCTCGACAGTGGTCGCGCCCCGCGCGGACAATGGGCCCGCCGGCGGCAATCCGGTGGTGCTCCGCCACATGGTGCCCTGCGAGGGCTGCCTCCTGCCCGAGTGCCCCGTGAACGGCCATCCCTGCATGCACGGGCTCGACGTCGATCGGGTGTGGCACGCGCTGGCCGGCGTACTCGGGGTCGTGGCGTGAGCCTCCGCGTGCTCGCCGTCTCGGATGCGTACGCGCCAGGGTTTCGCGGCGGCGGCGTGCGGCACATGAACAACACCGTCGCGCGCCTCGGCGACCGCCTCGCGTTCTGGGTCCTCACGGCCGACCGGGACATCGGCGCTCCGGCGCCGTACGCGCTGCCCCTCGATCGCTGGATCGATCGCCGCGGCGCCCGGGTGTTCTACGCCACGCGCAGCGCCCGGCGCTCACGCCCGCTCGCCGCGGCCATTCACGAGGCACGGCCGCAGGTCATCCTCATGAACAGCGTGTTCTCGCCCCTCGCCATCCGGATCCTCACGCTCCGGCGGCGCGGCCTGATTCCGCGCACACCGATCCTGCTGGGGCCGGAAGGGGAGTTCCACCCCGGCGCCTCGCCGTGCGGGCCGTGGCGCAAGCGCGTACATGCACATGGCCCGGATGCTGTCGCTGTGGCGCGGGGTGACGTGGCGGGCGTCGGATGCCGAGGAGGCCGCCCACATCCGCCAGGCGACAGGGCCCGACGCCGCCATCGCGATGGCTCCCGTCATCGTCCCGGCCGCCGACCCCCATCCCGCGGCTCACGACAAGCGCGCGGGCTTCGCGCGGCTGGCCTACGTGTCGCGGGTGACCCCGAAGAAGAACCTCCACTTCCTGCTCGAACGGCTGCGCGACCGTCCCTGCCCGTGCACTGGACATCGTCGGTGCAGTTGACGACGACGCCTACTGGCGCGCGAGCGTGAGCCGCGCACCTGCGGCCGCCGGTCACCGTCACGGTCCACGGCGAGGTGGCGCCCGCGGACGTGCACGCGTGGCTGTCGCAGGCCCACGCGCTCGTGCTGCCCACACGGGGAGAGAACTTCGGCTTCGCGATCCTCGAGGCGTTCGCCGCCGGGCGGCCGGTCCTGGTCAGCCCCGAAACGCCGTGGCGCGACCTGGCGGCACGCCGGGCCGGGTGGGACGTGCCGCTCGACGACCCCGACGCGTGGTCCGACGTCATCACCGGGATCGTGGCCATGGACGCGACGGCCTATACGGCCTGGTCGGCGGGCGCACGGGCGGTGGCCGACGCCCACGCACGCAGCGATGACGCCCCGGCGCGCCTCGAAGCGGCGCTGCGGGAGGCGGCGGGAGTGCCCGCGTGAGCGATGCCCGGCCGCGCATCGTGTATGCGTGGCCCTACGGCGGCCTCGGCGGATCGCAGGTACACCTGCCTGCAGGTGGCTGCCGCGCTCCGTGAACGCTACGCGGCCACGGCCGTGATGCCGGCGGCGACGTCGCCGGCGCTTGCCCGGTACTGGCGCGACATTGGCGCCAACTGCGTCGAGATCGCGGCGTCGGCCGACGACCGGCCGCAGGTGTCGGGATGGGATCGCGTGTTGCGCCGCTGGCGGCAGTGGCGGACCGAGTGGGCGATTCGGCAGGCGGTGCGAGACGCCGGGCCCGTGGCGGCCTGCCATCCTCGATCTCGCGCCGTGGACCAGCTTCTGGACCGTCCGTTCCCTCCTGGCGCACGGCCCCGTGGTCGTGACCCTGCACACGCGGATGCCGGTACCTGGCCGGGTCCGGCGGTGGTCCTGGACGCGCAAGCTGCACGTGCTGGCGCGTCATCCCCGCTTCCGTCTGGTGGCCGCGAGCGCGCACGTGCGCGACAGCCTGGCCGGATACGTGCCCGAGGCCTGGCGGCAGGCCGTTCCGGTGGGGTACTCACCCGTGGCACTCGAGGAGATCGAGGCCGTGCCGGCCGCTCGGGACGCGCAGCCCGATGCAACGCCGCGCCTCGTGACCGTGGGGCAGTTCATCGCGCGCAAGGGCCCGTGGGTGCTGCTCGAGGCGCTGCGCGCGCTCGATGGCCGCGGCGTGCCGTGCCGCGTGACCTGGCTGTGCCCGGCGGCGCCCTCGGCCGACGAGCAGCGGCGGATTGCGGGCATGGGCCTGGCGACCGGTTCGCGTGGCGGGTGTCTGGGGCGGGCGGCCAGACGCGCGTCGCGTTGCTCGCGGAGGTCCGCGACGCGGCTTCGTGCTGCCGAGCCTCGAGGAAGGCCTGCCGCTCGCGATCGTCGAGGCGATGGCGCTCGGCGGTGGCGTCGGCCACGCGCACCAACGGCGTGCCCGAGGCCGTCATCGACGACGAGACCGGCGTGCTGGTGGAGCCGGGGAACGGACGGCTGGCCGCCGCCATCGCGGCGCTGCTGCGGATCCGCAGCGCCGCGCGCGGCTCGCTGCGAACGGCCGCGCCTTCGCGCGCCGCACCTTCGACGCACGCGTGACCGCCGCCGTCCTCGCGCGTGTCTACGACTCGGTGCGGCCCGGCTGACCGGTCGTGCCGCTCAGCGCCGCCCGAACCAGCGGCGCGCCTTCCAGAACACGCTGCGTTCCATGTTGCGGATGGTGCCCATCGCGCGCTCGTACTCACGGCTGGCTTCGTCGGCCCGCGCGGCCGCCGGTTCGAGCGCGGCGACGTGGGCGCGGAGGTCGTCGATCTGCCGGCCCAGGGTGGTCTCGGTCTCCTCGAGGCGACGCTCGGCGGCGGCGAGCCGGCGCTGCGCGTCGAGCAGGGACGCGCGGAGCTCCACATTGGCGCGATGCAGCCCCGCCAGGCCCCGCTCGTAGTCGCCGACGATGGCGGGGAAGGGGGCGTGCGAGTGGCGGAGGCGCACGGCCCACGGTGCGACGCACTCGGCGGAGAACGCCGTGTCGCGATAGAACCCGTGCTGCGCGAACAGCCGGGCCCAGTACTCCGCCGGCTGCACGTTGATGTGCGTGGGCTCGGTGAAGTCGTCGGGGGACGAGGAGAAGAGCACGTCGCCGGCGTGCGCGCACAGGTTGGCAATGGCGCGCTCGCCCTCGGATGCCGGCATGTGCTCCACCACTTCGATGCAGCAGATGAGGTCGAAGCGCGCGTCGAACGCGTCGGCAATCGACCCGACCCGGCAGTACGGGCGGACGGCCTCCGGGCACCGGGAGATGGCGTAGGGTGACAGGTCCACGCCCCAGGCCTCGACGCCGCGCTCGCGGAGCGCCTGCACGAGGATGCCCATGGCGCAGCCGGCGTCGAGCACGCGGCGCGGCCGGATGTCGCGCACGATGACGTCGGCGATGCGGCCGAAGAAGGCCGTCCAGTGTTCGTCGAACCCGTAGGGGCGGCCGCAGCAGTGCCGGAAGTAGTACTCGTCGAAGCTGCCACCGTCGACGTGAAGCGGCCTCGGCTTCGCCGACTGGGGCATCCGCATACAATACACGCTCCCATCGATGCCCGCTCGTTCCGATGCATGGTCTGGCTGGCCCGCCCTGGCGGCGGTGATGCTGGCGCTGCTGGTGCTCGCCCCCTCCGCGTACCGGTTGTCGGCCGTGCCCCCGCAGTTCCCGCTTCGGTCCTGGCTCATCGAGGAGCCGTCGCCGTACGCGGCGCGACCGCTTCCGCTGGAGGCCCCGGCTGCGGCCGGCAACGAGACGCTCCTGCGCATCCCGATCGAGACCGAGTCGCCGGCCGCGCTCGCCCGCATCGATCGCGTGGAGATCGTGCTCGGCACGTACGGCACGGCCCCCGAGTTGATTGGCGCCTCGATGACGTTTGGCGCGGCCTGCCGCTTCGTGGCGCCCAGCACGGCCGCGCTGGCCGACAACGCGACGCTGGTGCTGGAGCGCGAGACGTGCCGTGCGCCGACGGCGGAGGGCCTGCTCGAGGTGCGGATCGTGCCGGGCTCGGGACGCGCGGCGCTCTGGACGCTCGAGGCGCCGACGGGCGCGTCGTTGCTGGCGGCCGTTGGCACGGACGGACGCCGGTTCGCCGTGCGCGGCTGGTCGGAGCGCGTGCCGCAAACCTCCGCCGCGACGCGCGCCGATTTGCTGGCCGCCATGTGGGCGGTGTCCCCGCGCACGGTCTGACCCGCGCGGCGGCGGCGGCGGGGCTCGTGCTGGCGGGACTGCTGCTCGTCGCGCACACCGGCGTGGTCACCGGTCGGGTGCTCGCGACCGCATTCGCCGGCGCCGGGTTCGGCAGCTCTTCCTCGGGCTGGCGCTCGGGCACGCGGTGCTGGTGCCCCCGCTCCGTGCGCCCGACGAGCCCGTTCACATCCTGTCGTTCGCCCGGCCACGGGCCGGAGTCACTGGCCTGCCGAGGCCGCCGTCTTCGCGCGCCGCGTGCACTTCGAGCGCATCCGCCATCGCGGCGATCAGCACTTCCGCGCGTCCTCGACATCGACACGCCGTGGCCGCAGGCGTGGTCCGCCGCCGTGGAACCTGTCGCGGTGGAAGGGCGGAGCCCCTTGACGGCGTGGTGGTGGACGACGCTGCCCCGACGCCTCAGCGACGGGCCGCTCGAAGCGGTGCTCTGGCGCATGCGCGCGGCCGATGCGGTGCTGACCGGGCTGGCCGCCCTGCTCGCGGCCGTGCTGCTCGCGTGGCTCCTGCCGGGCCGCCGCGCCCTGCTCGCACTCGGCCTGCTGGCCGCGCCCACCTTGCCCTTCTACGGGATGTTCTGGTCCGACTCGCCCGTGATTCTCGCGGCCGCCATGCTGCTCGGGGCCGCGCTGGCGCCGGTCGTGATGGCGGCGCCGCGAGCCTGGATGGCGGGCATCCCCATCGGATTGACGATGACGCTCGCCATCCTGAGCGGCCGCCGGGCGTGGCCGCTGGTGATCGCGTCGATGGTCGTACTGGTCGGCCGCGCGTGCGTGGACGCCGCGGAGAGTCGCGGCGGCACCGGCTGCTGTTCTGGGCCGGCGTCCTGGCCGTCCTCATGCCCGGTCTCGCGTGGGCGATGACGCTGGAGAGCCTGCGGGCGTGCCGGCACCGCTTCGGCCGAGCATGTCCCAGTACTGGCCGCGGCGGGTGACGCCGCGCTGCTCGCACGCCCGTGGTCGGCGGTGCTCGTCCTCGCGGCGCTTCCGCTGATGGACGTGCTGACTGCGCGGTGGCGCGCGCGCAGGCCGCTGGGCGCCCACGGGTGGCGCTGGCTGTGCAGCGCTGGTTGCCATCGCCCTGCCGGTCACGCGCTCGCAGCGCGCTGGGTGGTCCTGCCGACGGTGAACGGCGTGTCGGTGGCGCACGTCACGCTCGGCGAGCATGCGCGCCGTCCTGCAGTCCATGCTCGTCCTCTCCGGACGGGTCAC
Organism: Vicinamibacterales bacterium; assembly: GCA_041394685.1. GTDB lineage: Bacteria > Acidobacteriota > Vicinamibacteria > Vicinamibacterales > UBA2999 > VFZN01. Next base: position 4,910 of record JAWKHU010000069.1, on the reverse strand, counting down.
CTCGACCAGATGCTGTCGACGTTCTTCTGGAGCGGCTTCGGCTGGGTAGACGTCGTCGTGCCTGAGTGGATGCTGGCGCTGCTGGCCCGCGACAGCGCTGATGGTGGCCTGGATGCGCTGGCTGGCGGCCGAGGAGCGCACGGGCCGGCGGGCCGCCGCGATGGGTGTCCTGCTCTTCGCGCTCGTGGCAGGTCTCGCCGCGGCCGCCGCGGGCGCCTACGCGCTCGAGTACGAACTCTACGGCCGCTTCCTCGTGGGATGGTACGTGCTGCTGCTCATCCCGGCATGGAGCACGGCTGCCCTGACCACCTGGCCCTGGTGGCTGTGGTACGCGGCCCCACTGGCCGCGCACGCGTACGCGATGCAGCTCATCCTGCTACGCTACTTCTGACGGCTTACGACGACGCACCGATCGCCTGAGGGCCCGCCATGCTGAACGCGCCGCTCGTGCTCGCGCCGCTGACGCCCTGCACCCGGAAGGTCAAGGTCAACCACACGCGCTCGGGCGCCGACGTCTTCATCCTGGAGGACGGGACCGAGGTCGGTCGCGGCACGCGCCGCGGGCGCCGTCTCGTTCATCGACCTCCGTGCGGGCGTCACGCCGCGGCGGCGGGACGCCGCGTCACGCGACCCAGCGGCGCGGCGGTGAATCGAGCGGAAACACGCCTCGGGCGACGCGGCGACCGTGCTGGCAACGCCGACAGCCGCCATGCTCGGCGGCATCGTGTCCGCAAGCGGCTGCTGCAGTGCGGTGTCTGCCTGTGGCTCGAAGGCATCGTTCCGGGAGCGACCGTGACGGTGCAGAGCGGCGGCCCCACGCTGTCCGTCGTGGCCGACTGGACGGCCGTGCACGTCGATCTCCCATCCTCGGGGGCCGGAGCCATCGTGCAGGTGCGGCAGACGGCCTGCGGGGTCAGCCGTGGGTGTCCCTGCCGCCCGCGCTGCGCTACGCGCTCGACCCGACACGGCCCTGCCTGCGCCGACGGTTGACGAGCCTCTGTTCGTCTGTCAACGCGATGCTGCGCGTGCACCCGCTCCTGGGCGCCACGATGACGATCGAGCACGACGGCTCGTCGAACACCGTCTGTTTCGGGAGCGAGACGGCGATTTACTGGCTCGCGCGTCCGCCTGATCTTGGTGGACGCGTGCTCCTCCGGCAGCAATTGGAACGCTGCGAAGTCCGGAGCGGAGAAGCGGAGTATCGCGCCACCGAGCCCGTGCCGCCGACGCCTGGCTGGCCGTGGCCGGTCTGCGCCGGCGACCGGCAGATCGAGGTGACCGGCCTGGTGCCGGGCGCCCACGTGCAGCCTTCCTCGACGCGGCGCCCGAGCCGTTCGTGCAGGCGGACGCCGGAGAGCCGCCGTTCCGCTTCAACGTCCCGTCGATGCTCGGGGCGTCCCGTGTGGCCGTGCGGCAGACGCTCTGCGACTTCGGCCCCTGGAGCGAGCTCGCGGCAGCCGACCTGGTGCCTGCGGGCGATGGCGGAGACCCGGTCATCGAGGCACCGGTGGTGGCATGCGCGACGGCCGTGGCGGTCAGCGGCGCGGTGGCGGGCACGCGCCTGCGCGTGATCTCACGGGCGTGGCAGGGGCCGGTCGGCGCGGCCACCGCCAACGGAGATCGCTTCGTTGACGTCCCGCTGCTGTTTCCCACCATGCCGGGAGACGAGCTCCATCTCGAGACGATTGCGTGCGGGACGTTCCAGTCGCGGGCCGAGCGCGTCTTCGTGCTGCCCGCGCCAGAACGCCTCGGCGCGCCTGTGAGATCGCGGGAGCCGCTCGACGACGCCGGAGGGACCATCGAGGTGCGTGGTGTCGTCCTCGCGCCATCGTGGATGTCGAGCGGGTGACTGGGCCCGATGCGCCACCGGACACGGCGTCGTGGCTGAAGGCTGGCGGCCGGCAACCTGGGCCACGGCGAGCGTGGCCGTGCCGCCGCTCGGACCGGACTCGGGCATGCGCGTGCGCCAGCGTCCTGCGGCCGCCAGTCGCCGCCAAGCCGCATCGTCAAGACGGGCGACCAGACGGTCCGGACGCCAGCGGCAGCACGTATCGGCTGTGCCAGTTGTCCGGATCGGGTCCGCTGAACCCGCCGCGCACGTTCAACACGACGTCGGTGGACGTGCTGGGCACCGACCTTGGCATCCCCATCGAGCACGCCGGTCGGTTATACTTCTTCGGCGACTGCCGCGAAGGTGGAGGACAGCGACGCCGATGGGGATCCCATCGGCTGGACGGCGGCGGCGAGTCCCGAAACCCGCAGGTGTCCCGCTGCACTGGCTGCTCAACGACGACGGCGTCTTCAATCGGCTCGGTGTGATCTGGCCCCGGCGCTGGGCAACTTCGAGGTGCCGACGGGCGGCTTTGCGCATGGGACGGCTGTTCCTGTTCGTCGCACGGGAGAAGGTCGATGGCCGCATGCAGACCTCCCACCTGGCCGTCACGCGCCTGCCCGCGCAGGACCTGAACGCGGGCTTGCAGGAGTTGCATAAGGTTGCGTCCACGCTGGACGATGGGGCGAATGCCCCGGCGGGAGCGTGGCTCATCCACGTTGCGCCGACCGTGGTGCGGAACGCGGACTGGCTGACCTGCCGTCGGCGACCGGTGATGGGTTCCAGGCTGTTCGGCACGAGCCTACCAGGCCAGCGACGTGTATCTCGCGTGGACACCGCTGACGCCGGGGCAGGTGCCGCCGCACCCGTCGCTGTGGCGCTTCTACAAGGCCGACGCCCCCACGCGCTGGGTGCCCGCGCTGACGATTCCGGCCGGACAGTCGCCGACGCCCCTCCTGAACTCCCGCCGCCGGGCCATGTCGCCGAGCCGTCGGTGCGCTACCACCCCGTGATGCGCCGCTGATCATGAACCACACGCAGGGCGTGCAGGTCGTCATCCGCACCGCACGGCGCCCGACCGGCCCTGGTCGGCACCGGTGGTGATCTTCGACGGCGCCGATCCGACCCGCGACGCCGGGAACCAGCTCCCTGGCCAGCGCTTCGTGATGCTGCCGCACGCCGATGCCGACCGCCTGACGGTGCCCTACGCACCCTACGCGATCCCGCGGTGGACGCGATTCGACCGCTCGACGCGCGAGCTCACCCTCTACTACACCCTGTCGGTGGAGGATTTCCTACAACCCGCAGCTCATGCGATCGGTGCTGGTCGCCGGCTAGCGCCCGGCCTTGGTGGCCGGCCGGGCGCCTGGTGCGCGTCTTCGTGCCCTCCGTGCCCCCCCTTCGTGCCCTTCGTGTTTGCCTTCGTGCCCTTCGTGCCTCCAGAATGGCGCCCATGCGACGCACCCTCACCGTCCTGCCTCCTCGCGCTCGTCGTCCTGGGCGCGGCCCGCCAGCCGGTTCGTGCGCGGCATCGGCATGGTCGTGGCCATGGAGGCCATTGCCACCGACGTCGGCGTCCGTCCTCAGGGACGGCGGAAACGCCGTTGAGCGGCGGTCGCCGTCGGCTTCGCGCTGGCCGTCACCCATCCCTTCGCGGGCAACATCGGCGGCGGCGGCTACATGCTGATCCGGATGGCCGACGGACGGTCCACCTTCATCGACTTCCGCGAGCGGGCGCCGGGACGGGCGACGTGAATATGGCTCGACGCGCAGGGCAACCTCACGCGCGACAGCGTCGAGGGCTGGCGATCGTCGGGCGTGCCGGGCACGGTGCTGGCTTCGAGCTGGCGCTCTCCAGCTACGGGACGCGGTCGTGGGCCAGCACGCTGGCGCCGGCGGTCGAACTGGCGACCGGCGGGTTCGAGGTGTCGTACCCGCTGGCCGAGGGCCTGCGCGGGTCGCGAAGCCTCGCGCGCGATCCGGAGTCGAAGCGGATCTTCCAGCGCGACGGCCGCTTCTACGAGATGGGCGAGACGCTCATGCAGCCCGAGCTGGGACGGACGCTGCAGCGCATCGCGGATCACGGCGCCGACGAGTTCTACACCGGTGAAACAGCCACCCGCTTCGCCGCCGAGATGGCCGGCCACGGCGGAGTCATCGCCGCTGCGGACCTCCGGGACTATCGCGCCGTCGAGCGCCAGCCGCTCCGCGGCACCTACAAGGGCTACACCGTCATCACGGCCCCGCCGTCCAGCTCCGGGGGCATCGCGCTGCTCGAGATGCTGGGGATCCTCGAAGGCACGCACTACGAGGAGGCCGGGTTCGGGTCCGCGTCCTCCATCCACTACCTGGCGGAGTCGATGCGCCGCGCGTACGCGGACCGGAACGAGTACGTCGGCGATCCCGACTTCGTGAAGGTGCCGATTGCGGGGCTCCTCGATCCCGCCTACCTCGCCCGCCTCCGTTCGACGATCGATCCCGAGCGCGCGACGCCGAGCACCGAGGTGCGCCCGGGCCGGCCTGCCGGCACCGAGCGGATGGAGACCACGCACTTCTCGACCGTGGACAGCCAGGGCAATGCCGTCGCCGTCACCTACACGCTCAACGGCGGCTACGGCAACGGCATCACGGTGCCCGGACTGGGCTTCCTGCTGAACAACGAGATGGACGACTTTGCGGCCAAGCCGGGAACGCCGAACATGTTCGGCCTGGTGCAGGGCGAGGTGAACGCCATCGCCCCCGGCAAGCGCCCCCTCTCGTCCATGACGCCGACGATCCTCGAGAAGGACGGGGCGTTGTTCATGACGATCGGCGCCCCGGGCGGATCGCGAATCTCGACCGCGGTGCTCCAGGTGATCCTGAACGTGATCGATCACGGCATGAACATCCAGGACGCCATCGACGCCCCGCGCGTGCACCACCAGTGGCAGCCCGACCGGCTGTCACTCGAGCGCGGCATCTCGCCGGACACCGTCGCGCTGCTGAAGGCGCGCGGCTACGAGGTGGACTACGCCCCCGGCGTCGTCCTGGCACAGACCGCCGGCATCGTCAGCGAGGGCGGCTGGCTGCAGGGCGGCTC
>JAWKHU010000068.1:0-50455 GCA_041394685.1 Vicinamibacterales bacterium | reverse complement strand
AGCGCGCGAGCCGGCGGCAGGGCAGCGGCCGGAGGCGGAGGCGGTTCGGCCTGCTTGGACAGCGTGTCCTCGGGCGCCGGGGCCGACGCCGTTGGTGATTCCGCCAGCGTGTCCGCCGGACGATCCCCGGCAGGCGGGACGACGATCCACAGCACGACGGCAGCCGCGGCGGCGGTGAGCGGGACGAGCCAGCGCACGCCCAGGCGCTCCCAGAGCGTCGGCGCAGCCGACGGCGCCGGTTCCGGCGTCGTCCGCACGATGGCGGCGAGCATGGCCTGGCACCGGGCGCAGTCCGCCGCGTGGGCCTCCGCAGCCGCGCGGGAGGCCGGGTCGAGCCCGTCGTCGGCCCACGCCGCCAGCGTCTCGGCGTCGAGACAGTCGTCGGACGCCTGGGCCGCCGCATGCGCCTGGCGGCGAAGCACGGCTTCGAGGCCACGATCGCGGGCGTCTGGCGGGGTCACGACACGTCCTCGCTCCTGGAACGATCCAGCACGGGTTCCTTGCGCTCGCCCTCGTCGAGCAGCTCAGCCAGATCCAGCGGACCCGGATCCCGCGATGCCTCCGCAAAGCACTCGTCGATCTGCGCCGGCGTCATGCCCGCTGCAGCCAGCTCCTGCTCCACGTCCGCCCGCAGGACCTTGCGCGTGCGGCTCAGGTGACGCGAGACCGTGGCCTCGTGTTCGCCCGTCATCCGGCCGATCTGGGCGAGCGTCATCTCCTGGCCATAGTACCAGCCAAGGCGCAGCCGATCGCGAGGGGCGAGCCGGCCCAGCGCGGCCGCGAGCACCAGCTGGAGCCGTGCCACCAGTCCCTGCCGCTCCGCGCGTGTCTCCGCGGCGGCGTCGGCGTGACCCAGGGCGTGCGGGCTCTCGTCCTCCGGAAGCGGCTCGAGCCGGCGGCCCGAGCGGATGCCGTCCACGTGCCGCTGCGCGAGCACCGCTCTCAGCCACGTCGCCAGGCTGCTACGCCCGTGGAAGTACCGGAACAAGGACTGGCGGACGCCGTCCTTCTCCTTCAGTCCGAAGAGGTCGGCATACAGAGAATCCGCCAGCTCGCGGCCGGATTCGCCAGCCATGGCCGTGGCCGCGCGGTAGAGGGCGGGGCGGAACTCGAGGATGAAGTGCTCCCACGCGGATTCGTCGCCGGACTCGCACGCGGCCGCCAATGCCAGGTCCTCGAGGTGCAGCGACGAGAGATACCGCTCCAGCGCGGGCTCGTCGTCCCCCGGCGCCTTGCGCGCGCTTCGCTCGAGCACGGCCGCGAAGGCGTCGATCGTCACACGCCAGCGATCGGCACCGGCCTGCTGGTGCAGCCGGCGGGCGAGCGCGGAGGTGACGCGGACCATGCTCCCGCATGATAGGGCAGCGCCGATGCGGGCGCTTCAGATCGGCCAGGGCACGCCGACCGCCGCGAGCGCGTGCAGCACGTTGGCGTTGCCCATCACCCAGAGGGGGATGAACCACGGGCGGCCCGGCAACAGCACGTTGAACGCGAGCGTCATCGGCAGCAGCACCCGGGTGATCGACCCGGGAATCCCTTCCCAGACGGCCGGGCCCGCCACGGCCATCAGCGCGACGTAGCCGATGCCCACGCGCCACCACGGGCTCGACCAGTCACGGCGCCACAGCAGGACGACCGCCTGCGTGGTCAGCGCCACCATCGTCGTCAGGTTCTCCCAGCGTCCTGGCGTGTCGGGTGCGGCCATGACGTGGTACACAGTCATCCACTTGGCCTGGAAGGCGGCCAGCGGCCACGCGAAGTTGCGCGCACCCGCCGTGTCTCCCGGGAAGCCGCGCATCCAGAGGTATGCCAGCCACAGCGCGAACGGCGCCGCCACCAGCGCGCCCTGCGCCGCGAGTGCAAGCGCCCGGTGCCGCCACTCGCGCGCGGGCGGCAGCAGCACGGAGCCGGCGATGAGGCTCGTCTCCTTGGCCAGCCCCGCCGCGCCCAGCAGCACCGCCGTCAGCCAGCGGCGTTCCGATCCGAGCGCCACGAGCGCCAGGACGATGACGAGCGCCGCGGGGCCGTCCGACAGCGCGAGCCGCAGCGACACCAGCAGCCCGTGGCAGGCCATCGCCCCCACCCACGACAGCGTCGCCGCCGGGCTGCTCGCCGGCAGCCACCTCAGGAGCAGCCAGCCGAGCACGAGCCAGCACACGACGTTGAGCAGCGCGTAGACCTGGAGGGTGAGCCACGCATCGCCCGCCCCCAGCACGTGGGCGACCGCCGGCAGCAGGATCCGTCGCGCGCGATAGGCGGGCGAATCCAGCGCACGCGCCGTCGCCGGATCCCGCAGAAGCGGGTCGATGGCCAGTTGCGCGTAGAACTGTCCGTCGTAGCCGTAGGCCGGCTCTTCGGCGATGGGCAGACCTCGGAGCGCCGGCACGCGTGTCGGCGCGAACTCGTGCCCGAAGAGCGGCAGGCTCGTGAATCCGGTCCTCGGGTCGTGGAAGGTCGAGATGCCGCCGAGCACCAGCAGCACCAGCAGCAGATGCGGGACGTAGCGAAGGGCCGCGCGCGCGCGCGCCTGCCGGAACATGTTGTGCAGCCCGCTGGCCAGCGGCTCGCCGTAGAGCACGGCGACGCCGAGCAGGAACGTCAGCGGGGAGAGCACCAGCGCGAACGGCGTTGCCAGCGGCGCCGCGAGGGCAACGGCAAAGAACGCGACGACGGCAGCGCCGGCGACGTGCGTGGCCACTCGTGCCGCCCGCCACTCGATGCGCCGGCGGAGCAGACCCAGCGCGATGAGCTCGAGCCCGAACGTCCATCGGAGCCACCACGGCACCGCGGGGTACCAGGTGGCGACCGCCGGCACGACGTCGAAACTGACGAGGCCGTCCGTGTAGCCGTGCACGTTGGCGACCTCGAGGTACTCGAGCCACCAGCCGGGCGCGTCGCTCTCCAGGGTGAGCACGTGCGACGGCACGTCCGCGATCAGTGCCGACTGGTCCACTCGCGTCGAGCCGCCGGCGTCCACCGCGATCTCCGTGGCGGGCCCGCCGTCGATCGACAGCCGGATCCGGGCCGGCGAGTCGCCGCCGCGCACGCGTGCCACGACGGCGGCGTGCGCGCCGGTCAGGCGGCCGAGTCGTGACGATCGGATGGTGATGGACCGTCCGCCGGCCTGAACGGCCGAGGTGACGACGCGGATGCGGAGGCGTTCGAAGCCGAGATGGACGTGCCCGAGGACGGCAACGCACAGCAGGGCCAGTCCGACGGCGACCGCGCGCTGCCGCATGAGATCCCGATGATAGCGCGACCGTCTCCCGCGCCGGATTGCTGGGATGGACGGCGTGACCGGTGAACCGCCGTTCGAACGTCCGGAGGCCGGCCACCGTCAAAGGGCGCATGCGCGAGATCCGATACGCGGTCCGCTCCCTCTCGAGGCAGCCGCTCTTCACGACGGTGGCGGCCCTCACACTGGCCGTGGGCATTGGCGCCAACACGGCCATCTTCAGCCTGTTGTACCGGGTCCTGCTGGCGCCGCTGCCCTACGGCGAGCCCGATCGCCTGGTCTTCATCTGGAACAGCTACCCGCGCACCGGCCTGGCGCAGGCCAGCGTTGCCGTGCCCGACTACCTCGACCGCAGGGCCGAGGCGCCGGCGCTGGCCGACGCGACGCTCTTTGCCCAGCGCAGCGTCACGCTGGCCGAGGGCGGGCAGCCGGAGCAGGTGCGCGCGCTGCGGGTCACGCCCTCGTTCTTCTCCACGCTCGGCCGCACGCCGCAGCTCGGCCGGAGCTTCAGCGAGGCCGACGCCGAGCCCGGCGCCGACTTCTTCGCCATCCTGACCTACGGTCTCTGGAACACACGCTTCGCGGCCGACCCGTCCGTGATCGGGCGGGACGTGCGCATCGACGGCGTCCCGCACCGCGTCGTCGGCGTGCTGCCGGCGGACTTCGACCTTCCGGCGCGCGACATCGCGCTCCTGGTGCCGTTCTCGTTCACGGCGCGGGACCGTTCCGACGAGGCGCGCGGCAACGAGTACAGCGCCATGATCGGGCGCCTCGCGCCCGGTGCGACGGTGGAGCAGCTCAACGCCCAGATGGACGCCATCGTGCAGCGCGTGGCGGCGCGCCTGCCGGAGCGGCGTCCGTTCATCGAGACCAGCGGGTTCACCGGGTACGCGGTGCCGATCAGGGACGAGCTCGTGGGCGACGTGCGGACCCCGCTGATGCTGCTGCAGATTGGGGTCGCGCTGGTGCTGCTCATCGCTTGCGCCAACGTCGCCAACCTGCTGCTGATGCGCGCGACGGGCCGCCACCGGGAACTGGCCATCCGTACCGCCATCGGCGCGGGGCGCGTGCACCTGGTCCGGCAGCTCCTCACCGAGGGCCTCGTGCTCGCGGGGCTTGGCGCCGCGGGCGGGCTCGCGATCGGGTTCGTTGGGGTCCGCGCGCTGATCGCGCTGGCCGGACCGCGCCTGCCGGGGACGCCGGAGGCCGCGCTGAACCTGCCGGTGCTCGGCTTCACGGTGCTCGTGGCCGCCGCCACGGGGCTGGTGTTCGGCCTGGTGCCGGCGTGGTCCTCGCGCGACATGGACGTGGAGGCCGCACTCCGCGAAGAGGGCGGCCGCACGTCCGCGTCACGCGGCACGGGGCTCGCGCGCTCGGCGCTGGTCGTCTCCGAGGTGGCGCTGGCCGTCATGCTGCTGGTGGGAGCGGGGCTGCTCCTCAAGAGCCTGGCGCGGCTCCAGCAGGTCGACCCCGGATTCGCCTCCGACAACGTGCTCACCGCACAGATCTCCCTGCCGGCTGCGGGCTACCCGGATCCTCAGGCGCGCCTGGCCTTCTGGCGCCGGCTCTCGGACGCGCTCGGCAGCCTGCCCGGCGCCACGTCGGCGGGTCTGACGTCGAACGTGCCCTTCAACGGGATGGTGGGCTCGGGCTCGTACCGGATCGTCGGCTACACCCCGCCCCCGGGCGAGGCGTCTCCGCACGCGCGGCTGGAGGTGGTCGGCGGGGACTACTTCCGCGCGATGGGCATTCCGCTGGTGCGCGGCCGCGTCTTCACCGACGCCGACATCGCCGACGCGCCCATGGTGGCGGTCGTGGACGAGTACCTGGTGCGCCGCTACTTTCCAGACTCGGATCCCATTGGCCGGCAGATCCAGCGCGGCGGCCCGGACTCGCCGGCGGTGACCATCGTGGGTGTGGTGGGCACCATCAACACGATCGATCTCGGACAGCCCGTGGAGAAGGAACGCCTCTACTTCCCGGTGGCGCAGCTGACGCCGGCGGCGATGGGGCTGGTCGTGAAAACCGCCATCGCCCCCCAGTCGCTCGTGGCCGACGCGTGCCGCACTCCGCGACATCGATCCCGCGCAACCGGTCGCCGACGTCCGCACCATGGATCAGTGGATTGCGCGGTCGCTGCAGACGCGGCAGGCGCCCACCGTGCTGCTCGCCCTCTTCGGCGCCGTCGCCCTGGCGCTCTCGGCCATCGGCATCTACGGCGTGCTCGCCTTCGGCGTGGCGCAGCGGACGCGGGAGTTCGGCATCCGGCAGGCGCTGGGCGCCGATCGCGGCTCCATCCTCACGCAGGTGCTGACGCAGGGCGTCCGGATGGCGGGCGTGGGCATCGTCGCGGGCCTTGCGGGCGCCTGGGCGGTGACCCGCTATCTCGAGAGTCAGCTCTTCGGCGTCGGCGCGCACGACCTGTCCGTGTACGCCATCGTCGCCGTCGTGCTGCTGGCCGTGGCCGTGGCGGCCTGTTACCTGCCGGCGCGGGCGAGCACGCGCGTGGATCCGCTGACCGCCCTCCGCGACGCGTGAGCGGCGTCTAGCGTCGCGCGACGGAGGCCGGGGCGGACACCGTGTGGCCCAGCGCGTTGATCGCCAGCACGGTGGCAAAGATGAACATGCCGGGGAACAGGGCGAGCCACGGCTCGGTGCTCATCGCCGACTGCGCCTGGTAGAGCATCGTCCCCCAGCTGGCGGCCGGCGGCTGCACGCCGACGCCGAAGAAGCTGAGCGCGGATTCCATGAGGATGGCGCGACCCACGGCGAGCGTGGCCGCCACGGCGATGGCCGGCGCGCCCACCGGCAGCAGGTGGCGCAGCACGATGCGCCACGGCGAGGCGCCCGAGGACTGCGCGGCTGGACGAACTCGCGTTCGCGGGTCGAGAGGACCTCGGCTCGCGTGACGCGTGCGGTTTCCATCCACCCCACCAGCCCGATGAGCGTGACCAGGAGCGGAATCGACGGCGCGAGCACGGCCGAGGCGACCATCAGGAGCAGCAGCCGCGGCACGGACAACACGGCGTCGGTCAGCCGCATGAGGGCGGTGTCCACGACGCCCCCGAGGTAGCCGCTGACGCCCCATCCCGGCGCCGATGCCGCCCGCGACGAGCGCCGACAGGAAGCCGACGGCCAGCGACACGCGCCCGCCGAACAGCACGCGCGCGAACAGGTCGCGGCCGAGGTCGTCGGTGCCGAACCAGTGCGAGGCCGAGGGCGCCGCCCGGCGGTTGGCCAGGTCGATGGCCTCGGGGCCATACGGCGCCAGCCACGGCGCCAGCGCTGCCGACACGACCAGTGCGGCGAGCACCTGGCCGCTGCGCGGCGGCCCTTCACGCGCGCACCCGCGGGTCGAGGAGCGGGTAGACCAAATCCGCGGCCATGTTGCACACGACGACGGCCGCCGAGGCCAGCATGAGCAGCGACATCAGGACCGGGTAGTCGCGCCGCGCGAGCCCTTCGGTGAAGAGGCTGCCGAGTCCCGGCCACGCGAACACGCTCTCGGTCACCACCGTGCCGGCCACCATCAGCGCGGCGTCCAGAAAGACGATGGTCACGACGGGCAGCAGTGCGGGCCGCACGGCGTGCTGCCACAGCACCAGCCGCGAGCCGGCGCCGCGGCGCGGGCGGCGGCCACGAACGGCTGCCGCAGTGTGTCGCTCACCGAGGCGCGCAGGTAGCGGGACCACGCCGCCGCGTGCACGGCGGCCAGCATTGTCGCCGGCAGGACGAGGTGCGCGAGCCGGTCGGCGAGGTCGCCGTAGCCGGGGGTCGTGCGGCCGGACGAGGGAGCCAGCCCGGCCGAGGGCGAACACCAGTTGCAGGACCAGGCCGAACCAGAAGACGGGCAGCGCGACGCCGGCGGAGGCCGGGTGGACGCCAGCCGCCCGGACCAACGCGCGGGCGCGACGGCGGGCAGCAGACCCAGGGGTAGCGTGGCCAGCGTCGCGAGGAGGAGCGACGACACGACGAGCTCCAGGGTGGCGGGCAGGCGTTCCCAGACGCGCTCGATGACGGGTCGTCCGTCGCTGTAGCTGTAGCCCCAGTCGCCGGACAGGAACCCGCCGAGCCAGTGGATGCATTGCTGCCAGACCGGCTGATCGAGGCCAGGGCGCGGCGCAGCCGTTCGAGATCCTCGGGGCGCACGTCCGGGTTGGAGAGGTACACGGCGAGCGGCCCGCCCGGCACCAGGTGCAGCAGGCCGAAGACCCCGGCGGAGATGGCCAGCAGCAGCGGCACCGAGGCCGCCAGGCGCCGGATCAGCGCACCTGCCATTCGTGCACGTTCCAGAAGACGCCGGTGTTGGTGGGATTCCCCGTGAACCCCGCAGCGTCGATGGCACGGCGTCGAGCTGGTGATCGAGCAGAGGGGCAGTTCCGGCAGGAGATCGGCGATGCGGCGCTGCGCGTCGCCGAGCAGGCGTGTCCGCGCGGCCTGGTCCACCGTGCGGTCGGCGGCGTAGACCAGCCGGGTCACCTCCTCGTCCTCGAAGTAGTTGATGTTGCGCCGCGCGGCGGGATGCGATCGGCCGCGAAGAACAGCGTCAGCTCGGGTCCGCCGGCATCTGCCACCAGTGCAGCATGGCGTCGAAGTTGCCCTCGAACCAGAGGCCGCTGATGCTCGTGCCGTCCACGAGCTGCACGCGCATGTCCACGCCGACGTCGCGCCACTGCTTCTGCAGCACCTGCGCCACGCCCTCGCGCACGGTGAAGCCCGCCTGCGTGATCAGGGTGAACGCCAGCGGCTGGCCGTTCTTCTCGCGGATGCCGTCGCCGTTGGCGTCGGTCCACCCAGCCGTGTCGAGGAGCGATCGCGCGCGGTCCGGGTCGAAGGGGTAGGTGGCGGTGTCGCTGGTAAAGGCCCACGAGACCGGCTGGATGGCGCCGTGGGTCACCGGCGCCAGCCCGTCGAGGATGGAGGCCGCGATCATGTCGCGGTCGATGGCGTGCAGCAGCGCCCGGCGGACGTTCACGTCGCGGAAGGCCTCGATGCGGCGTTGGTTGAGCGTGACGTGCTCGTAGGCGTTGCCCGGCGTCCGGTGCACCGTCACGCCCGGAATGGCCTCGACCTCGCGGAACTTGTCCCACGGGAACATCGCGACCAGGTGCACCTCGCCGCTCTTCAACTGGTTGATGCGGGTGTTGGTGTTGGGGACGAAGCGGAAGAGCAGCTCGCGGATGTGCGGATACTGGCTGCCGCGCCAGTAGTTGGGCACGCGTTCGAGGCGGATGAACTCGCCGCTGCGCCACTCGGCCACGCGGTACGGGCCCGTGCCGAGCGGGGAGCGGTTGTAGTCGGACGCGCGTTCGATGTCCCGGCCCTCGAGCACGTGCTTCGGCAGCAGCCCGCGCTGGAACTGCAGCGCGTAGGGTGCATACACCTCGCGGTAGTGGACCACGGCCGTCTGCGCGTCCGGCGTATCGACGGAGGCGATGCGATCGAAGCCGTCCGTGCTCTCGGGGTTCCAGGCGGGATCGTTGATGGCGTCCACCGTGAACTTGATGTCGGCCGAGGTCACGGCCGTGCCGTCGTGCCACGCGACTTCGGGCCGAAGCCTCCACGTGACGTCCATGCTGCCGTCCTGACCGAGCGTCACCCCGCCGTTGGCCAGCGTGGGCACCTCGGCAGCCAGCAGCGGCTGGATGTTCATGTGGTCGTCGGTGATGGTGAGACCCTCGATGACGCACGTCTGGATGTCCTCGAGGATGTGCGTGCTGAACCGGTTGAGGGTGTCCGGCTCGCGGTCGTAGCCGACGATCAGCAGGTCGTTGGAGGGCGCGGGGCCTGCCGGCGCCCGGTTGCAGGCGCCGGTCAGCGCGGCCACGGCGACCAGGAGTGCGGCTCGCATCATCAGGACAGATCCTCCCCGATCATGAGACGCGTGATGAGGGGCACCGGGATCGCGCCGTGGGACAGGAAGCGATCGTGGAACCCCTTCAGGGAGAACCCGTCACCCTCCCGCCGCGACACCTCCGCGCGCAGGCGATGGATGCCCCGGGTGCCCAGCCAGCACATCACGGCCGCGCCCGGGAACATGGCGTTCTTCACGGCCTGGCGCGCGCGCCGCCGGCGGCATCATCCCGCGCGTCTCGTAGAACGCCGCGGTCTCGTCAACGGTGGTCCGGCGCGTATGGAGCGACAGGTCCGCCACGGCGCGCGCGGCGAGGCGAACGCGCGTGTGCTGCTGCGCCAGCTGGTCCAGCGGCGTCAGCACCCCCAGGTCCTCGGCGAGGTCGCACACGTAACACGCCCATCCCTCGGCAACCGTGCCGCCCGAGAACATGGCGATGCGGCTGGCCGCGTCGATGGCGGCGATCTGGCCGATCCGGGAGCGGGACGCGTAGGCGTGCGCGTTCTGGACGTGATGCCCGAGCCCGCCGTGATGCACCACGTGGTTCAGCAGGATCGTGCTGTCGTTCGCGGCGGCGAGCCGGCGGTCCACCTCGTCGGGCGGGAAGCCGTCGATGGGCGTCACCACGTAGTCGTGGACGGGAAGGCGGTCGAACGCGGCGGGCGAGCGGTAGAAGAGATAGTAGAGAAGCGGCGCCGCCTCGCGGGTGTGCGTCGGAATCGGGACGTAGCGGATGGGCCGATCCGGCCAGGTCACCACGTCGGCGGCCATTGCGGCCTCGTAACACCGTTGCCACGTGCGCTCGAAGCGGGGCAGGTAGTCGTCGGCCGTCGGCCGCTCGGCCGCCAGCCGCGCCTGCGCGTCACTCCAGGAGCCGAGCCCGAGCGCGCGGAGCTGGGACTGCAGTCCCGCATGGGCCTCGTCGAGCGCGGCGTTCGCCTCGTCGAGCAGGCCATCGAGCGGCGTCTGGCACCAGTGGCCGCGGCGGACGAGCAGCCGCATGAGCTCGTCGCCCGCCTGTTGCCGGTCGCTGCCGGCGGCTGGGAGGTCCGTGCTCAGCCAGGCTCGGAAGCCCGCGAAGGCCGTGTGGGCGGTGGTGCACGCATCCACGAATGCCGTTGCCGCCGCGCTCGTCGAGGCGGCCGCCCAGGCCGGGAGGCTGCGGCCGAACAGGATGGCTGCGGCGTCGCACTCGCGAAGCGCCTTGTCGCGCCAGGCCGCCGGCGCCGCCCTCAGCGTCCGGCGTGCGTCCTCGAAGAAGGCGGGGATGGCGCGCAGGCGGGCGGCGGCGGACTCCAGGCGCTGGTCGAGCGGCGCGAACTCGCGCGTGACCAGCGCGACGACGGAGAAGACGGCCTCACCCGTCCACAGCGCCGGGTTCGAGCGGTAGAAGTGTCCGCCCTCGTGCTCGGCGAGCTGGATGGCCAGGAACGCGTCCGCGAGCGCGAGGTCAACCTCGTGGGGGAAGGCGGATACCTCGGCGTCCGGCACGCGACCCGCTCGTGCAAGGTCGTCCCGGAGCGCGCGCATCTCGTCCGCGGCGGCAGCCAGCCCGTCCGGCGCCCAGTCGGGCAGCCGGGTGTCGTGATCGTGAACGCCGGTGAACGTCGCGGTGACGGGGCGGCGCGCGTAGTAGGCGGCGAAGAAGCGATCCAGCGCCGCGTCCGGCGTCAGGCGAGCGGCAGCGTCACCCATCGGCGCTCCCGGAACGACTGTTCCACCGCGTTGATCGTCTCCTGCACCCACGCGCCGTCGTCGAAGTTGCCTTCGTTGCCGTCCACCTCGCCGCGGATCTCGCTGATGAAGCTCGAGACGAGGTTGGCGTAGAAGAGCGACCGCCACGACTCCTCGCGCGTGCCGCCAGGCGGATAGAAACGGTCGGGGACCGTCAGCTCGCGGAACTCCACCGGTCCGGCGTGGCGGACCACAGCCGCTCGCAGATACCGGCCTCTTCCACGAGGCGGCAGATGAGCGCCCCCTTCGAGCCGTAGATGCGGGCCTCGATGCCGGGATAGTTGCCGACCGTGACGAAGCTGGTCTGGATGGAGCACAGCGCGCCGTTGGCGAACTCGCCCATGAAGATGTCGCCGTCGTCGATGTTCATGCGCATCATCCGGCCCGTGGCGCGGACGACGCGCTCGGGGATGAAGTTGCGCATGGTGCCGACGACCTGCGAGAGGTCCGACCCCACGAGGAGGTGGCCGATGTCGATGATGGGCGCGCCGTAGCCCTCGAGCGATGAGACGTGCAGCACGGACTGGTCGGCCTCGTGGTCCACCTGGCGCAGCGGCGTCTGCGGGTCGAGCCACTGCGAGTTCTGCTCGTAGCCGTTGAAGATGAAGGGCTGGCCGATGAAGCCGTCCCTGACCAGCTCGCGCATGTAGCGCAGGGCGGGCGCATAGCGGAACGTGAAGCCGAGCTTGGTCTTCAGGCCCTTCTCGCGCGCCAGCGCCGCGGCGCGGCGGGTGTCGTGGAAGTCGTAGGCCACCGGCTTCTCGCACAGCACGTGCTTGCCGGCCTGGAGGGCGGCCCACGAGAGCTCGAAGTGCGTGTGGCTGGGCGTGCAGACGTCCACGAGGTCGATGTCGTCGCGCGCGATGAGCGCCTGGTGGTCGTCGAGGACGGCCGGAATGCCGAAGCGATCCGCGGCGGCCTGGGCGAGCGCCCGCTGGGGATCGGCAATGGCGACGAGGGTGCAGCGAGGGTCGCGGGCGAAGCCAGGCAGGTGCGCGAAGTTCGCCCACGCGCCGGCGCCCAGGACACCGACACGAACGGGGGCGGCGCTGGTCATCGAGGTGGCCGTCATCATACACGGTGGCTGCCGGGCTATAGTGTCGAGACCGCCCGTGACAGACACCGTTCGCATCTCACCGCGAGGCGAAGACCGCCTCCGCGCAGGCCATCCCTGGATCTACCGGACCGACGTGCGCCTCGTCGATGCGGGCCCGGGGGCCGTCGTGCGCGTCCTCGGCCCCAAGGACCGCCTGCTGGGCCACGCCCTCTTCAGCGACCGCTCGCAGATCGCGCTGCGGATGGTCTCGCGCGGCGATACGCTCGTCGACGACGCGTTCTGGCGCGCGCGGCTGGCGGCGGCCGTGCGCTTTCGCGAGGCGTTGCGGATCGATGCCACCACCTACCGGCTGATCCACGGGGAAGCCGACCTGCTGCCATCGCTCATCGTTGACCGCTACGCCGACGTGCTGGTGCTGCAGGCGCTGTCGCAGGGTATGGACCGGCTCGTCCCGACGCTGGTCCCCATGCTGGTGGAGCTCACCGGCTGCCGCGCCGTGCTCGCGCGCAACGACCCGAAGGTGCGGCTGCTCGAGGGACTGGAGCAGACGGTCGCCGCGCTGCACGGCGAGGTGCCGGAGTCGGTCGCCGTGCGCGAGGGAGGCGTCACCTACGACGTCGACCCGTGGCACGGTCAGAAGACGGGGCTCTTCCTGGATCAGCGTGAGAATCGGGAAGCGGCCGCGCGCTACGCGACGGGCCGCGTGCTCGACTGCTTCAGCTACAACGGCGGCTTCGCCCTGCGCCTGGCCCCGCTGGCAGAACGGGTGGAGGCGCTCGACAGCTCGGCCGAGGCGGTGGCCCGCATCGCGCGCAACGCGTCCGCCAACGGCTGCGCCAACGTCGAGGCCCGCGAGGCCAACGTCTTCGACGAGCTGCGGCGCCTCGAACGGGACGGCTCCCGGTACGACATGATCGTGCTCGACCCGCCGGCTTTCGCCAAGAACAAGGCGTCGGTGCCGAAGGCGCTGGCCGGGTACAAGGAGATCAACCTGCGGGCGCTGCGCCTGCTGCAGCCGGGCGGGTATCTCGTCACGTGCAGTTGTTCGTACAACGTCGACGAGGCCACCTTCGGCCAGGTGCTGTACGAGGCGTCCGTTGACAGCCACGCACCGGTCACCGTCGTCGAGAAGCGGATGCAGGGCCGCGATCATCCCGTGCTCCTGGGCGTCCCCGAGACCTATTACCTGAAGTGCTTCATCCTCCGGAAACTCGCGTGAAGGACCATCCCATGTCGAACGCCGTCCGCCCGCTCTTCGTCTTCCTCCTGGCCGCGCTCTGCACGGCTGCGCCGGGGGCGCAGTCCCAGGCCATCCGTGGCTTCCCGTCCGACTCGCCCAGGCGCAGCGCCAGCGGGAGGAGCAGTTCCGGAAGGTGCCGGATGCCGCAAGGCTGAAGGAGTACATCACGGTGATGGCGGGCGAGCCGCACGTCGCCGGGCGGCCCGGTTCGCGGAAGGTGGCGGAGTACGCGCTGGAGAAGTTCACCTCCTGGGGCCTCGACGCGAAGATCGAGACCTTCGAGGCGCTCATGCTCCTCGCCCACCGAGCGCGTCGTGGAAATGGTCGCGCCCACGCGCAAGACGATGACGCTGAAGGAGCCGGCGATTCCGCAGGACCCCGACTCCAACGACGCCGACCAGACGCCGACGTTCAACGCCTACTCGGCAGATGGCGACGTGACCGGCGAGGTCGTCTACGTCAACTACGGCATGCCCGCCGACTACGAGGAGCTGGACAAGCAGGGCATTAGCGTCAAGGGCAAGATCGCACTGGCCCGCTACGGCGCCGGCTGGCGCGGATCAAGCCGAAGGTGGCCTGGAGCACGGGGCCATCGGCTGCCTGATCTACTCCGACCCGCGGGACGATAGGTACTTCGAGGGGATGTGCACCCGGAGGGCCCGTTCCGTCCGGAGCAGGGCGTGCAGCGCGGCAGCGTGATGGACATGCCCGTCTACCCGGGCGACCCGCTGAGCCCCGGGTGGGCGTCGGAGCCTGGCGCGCGGAAGCTGGCGCAGGCCGACGCCACCACGGTGCTGAAGATTCCGGTGCCGCCGATCTCCTACGCTGACGCGCAGCCGCTGCTCGAGGCGCTGAACGGGCCGGTCGCACCGCAGGGCTGGCGCGGCGCGCTGCCCCTGACCTACCACATCGGGCCCGGCCTGGCGCAGGCGCGCATCAAGCTGGCCTTCGACTGGCAGTCCCGCCCGCTGCACGACGTCATCGTGCGGATCGAGGGCACGACGTTCCCCGACGAGTGGATCATCTTCGGCAATCACCATGATGCGTGGGTGAACGGTGCCGACGATCCGACCAGCGGCGCCGTGGCGCTGATGGAGACGGCCCGCGGTCTGTCGGAGCTGCTGAAGACCGGCTGGAAGCCGAAGCGCACGATCATCCTCGCGCTGTGGGACGGCGAGGAGTGGGGCCTGCTGGGCTCGACGGAATGGGCGGAGAAGCACGCCGCGGAGCTCCGCGACAAGGCCGCCGTCTACATCAACTCCGACAGCACCGGGAAAGGCTGGCTCAACGTCGGCGGCTCGCACGGCCTCCAGCAGTTCATGAGCGAGGTGGCGCGCGAGGTGATGGACCCGCGGGACCGGCAAGCCGGTCGCTGAGGAGTCGCGCCGCCGGCAGGTGATGAACACGCCCTGGCCGACCGCGCGACGCGCGACAAGGACCAGTGGGCTGTGGCTGGCGCCCCTCGGCTCGGGCTCCGACTTCACGCCCTTCCTGCAGCACCTCACCCTGTCGTCGCTGAACGTCGGCTTCGGCGGCGAGAGCGACGGCGGCATCTACCACTCGATCTACGACAGCCTGACCTGGTACGAGAAGTTCTCCGACGGCGACTACACCTACGGACGGACGCTCGCCCAGCTCACCGGCACGCTGCTGCTCCGCCTCGGCGGATGCGCCGGTGCTGCCGTTCCAGTTCAGCGACACGGCTGACACGCTCATGCGCTATGTCGTCGAACTGGAGAAGCTGGCCGCCGACCGCAAGGATGCCAAGGTGAACATCGCGCCCGTGCGCGCGGCCGTCGAGGCGCTGCGCAAGGCGGGCCAAAGCCTACGAACGCGCCTACGGCCGCGTGGACGGCGCCAGCTCCACGGCGCTCGTCGGCCGTCCCGAGCTCCGCGCGCTCAACACGCTGCTGCTGCAGTCCGAGCGCAAGCTGGGCAACGGCGACGGCCTCCCGCGACGCGACTGGTTCAAGCACCAGATCTACGCACCGGGCTTCTACACCGGCTACGGCGTGAAGACGATGCCCCAGATCCGCGAGGGGTTGGAGGAGAACCGCTACGACGAGGCGCAGGGCGGCGTGCGCACCGTGTCGGCGGCGGTGAACGCGCTGGCGCAGCAGGTGCAGCAGGCGGCAGAGGCGTTGGAGAAGGTGACCAGGTAGCGGCGAATCTGGCGAGGTGGTGATCTGGAGATCTGGAGATCGATGTGAGATCGAAGGATCTTGGGATCTAGTTGGCGATCGGGTGATCTAGCTGGTGAGGTGGTGATTCTATCTGGTGATCTGGGCGGGCGAGCAATCTGGTGGTCGAGGGGGTGGCCGATGACGCGCTATCGCACCGGGATCGGGTGGCCGTTCGTCGTGGTGTATGCCGTGCTCGTCTGGCGTCTCGGGTGGCCGGTGTTGTCCGTCCTCGTCTCGGGCGGCCCGTGCCGGTGGTGCAGGGCGTGGCGGCGGTGCTCGTGCTGGGCAGTCTCGCCTGGCTGGCGGCGACCACGGCCTACACCCTGACGCTCCGATTCGCTCGTCGCATGGGCCGGACCGCTTCGCACGGTCGTTGCCCTCCGTGGCGATCCGCACCCTTCGTGCGAGCTGCACCCTCCTGGCCTCGCCCGCGCTGTCGCTGAACCGGATCGAGGTCCTGGCCAGCCCGGGCCCCTACGTCGTCATCTCCCCCGCCGACCGGGCCGGCTTCCTCCGGGACATCCTCTCGCGCGCCCTGCAGATCCGGCTCGAGGGGCTCGATCGATGGCGCCGGACGGAACGGCCGCGGGAGGGGTGGCTACCCACACACCTAGCCGCGGGTAACAAGGCTCGTGCGCCTCCGGTAACTTTCCGTCGCGCCGTTGCCTTCTGGGTAACTTAGCCCGGGTACCTTCCGCCATGGTTCTGCCGACCCGCTTTCCTCCGTGCCCTTCGTGCCCTTCGTGCCTTCGTGTTCTTCGTGCTCTTCGTGCCCTCCGTGTTCTCCGTGTTACAAGCGATACTGACCCCGTGTCATCGTCACGCACCAGCAAAGCAGCCATTGTCGGCGTCGTCGAGCAGGGGAACGCCGCGGTGCTGGTCACGGTCGGGCCTGGAGGACAGCTGTTGGATCGGCGCCGGGTCGTCCTGACCGAACCGGGCCTGCCGACGCACCCGTATCACCACGAGGGATCGTGGGCCGTGGGCCGATACCTGAACACGCCTGGAGCCAGGCGGCTGTCGCTGGCGGAGGCGGTGGCGCTCGTGGACCGGGTTCGCGCCGCGGCGGAGCGGGGCGCACGGACCGCGCTCGAGGCGCTCGCGGCGGACTCGTCCGATCCCATCACGGGCATCGCCATCCGGGCCTATCCGCCGATGCCGCCGACCACCGAGGCGCGCATCACCGACCATCGCGTGCAGACGATGGCGGATTCGGTCATGTACCGGGACGCGCTCGCGTCGGCGGCCGAGGCGCGGGGATGGCGGGTGCACTGGTACGACCGTGATGACGTCACGGCGGACGCCGCGAGGGTGCTGAAGGTGGCCGACATCGACGACGCGCTCACGGCCATGGGCCGGGCGATGGGCCCGCCGTGGCAGGCGGCGCACAAGCTGGCCGCCGCCGCGGCGCTGGCGTCCATGGCTCGTGTTCGCGGTTCGACGCGACCGCGCTCGCGGCGCCTCGAAGGCGCACACGCGGCCACACGATCGCGTGCGGCCCGTGCGGCCGCACCCTCGAAGAAGCCGCGCCTTCTTGCCGGTGGTAATCCGCAGATCGCCAAAGCCGACGGCGACGCACCTGTCCAGGCGTTCATCGCCGCCATGCCGGGCTGGACGCGCGACACGGGCCGTGAGCTCGACGCGCTCATCACCGCCGTGGTTCCGAACGTGCGGAAGGCGGTCAAGTGGAACTCGCCCTTCTACGGCATGGAGGGCAAGGGCTGGTTCCTCATCTTCCATGTGTTCGCCAAGTACATCAAGGTGGCGTTCTTTCGAGGCACAGCGCTGCGCCCGCAGCCGCCGGTGTCGTCGAAGAACGAGGGCACGCGCTACGTCCACCTCCACGAAGGCGAGCGGCTGGACACGCGGCAGCTGCGCGCGTGGATCCGCCAGGCGAGCCGATTGCCCGGGTGGAGCGGTAAGTAGACGTCTTCAGCCGTAATGCGTGCGGGAGACCGCGCCGCGCGACGCTGCAGCACGTCCAGCGGGCTCTCGGCCGGACTGCGGAGATCCCTGACGACGTGGGTGTCGACGAGTCCTGGTCGAAGTCCAGGTCCTTCACACGCAGCTCGCAGCACTCCGACAGGCGGAGGCCGCCGCCGTAGATCATCGTCGCCATCAGGCGAGCCGTGCCGCGGAGGGCGTCGAGCAGGGCGGCGGTTTCGGGCATGCTCAGGACGACCGGAAGCCGACTCCCGCGGCGGGCCCGGGCCGACAGGTCGAGGTCGGACACCGGCAGGCGCAGCACCTCGCGGCACATGAAGAGCAGGGCGCTGACGGCCTGGTTATGGGTGCTGGCGGAGACGCGCTGGTGGACGGCCAGGTGCGTGGCGTAGTCGCGGACGGCAGCCGCGTCCACACGCGGCCGCGGCTGCCCCGGCGTCGTGCCAGGTGGTCGAGGAAGCGGCGGGTCCAGTAGATGTCGCTGTCCTCGGTCCGAGGGCGTAGTGGCGCGACCGCAGGCGCAACCGGAGCTCGTCGAGCACGGACAGCGGCGTCACCCGTCCCTCCGCGTCGATGGCGGCGCTCGCTGGCGCCCGATGCCAGTCGGTGCGCTGCAGGAAGTGTTCGAAGTAGAGCCGCAGGGCGTGCTCGGCCTGGCTCACCTGCCAATCCTGCGCCCCCGAGCGCTCCAGGGTCTCGCAGAACCTGCGTACCTCGATCGGCGAGCGATTGGTTGGTGGCCGGTTCAGCCAGGAACTGGCGCACGTAGCGTGCGCAGAAGGGCGCGGTGTTCTCCTTGACGAACTGCATCTTGAGGAGAAACTCGGCAAACTGCTGGAGGGTGGACTCGGTGTCGCGCATGTGGACCTGGTTGGGGTCGGAGGCAACATCCGTTCCCGCCTGAAGCGACATGCCCCGGCCGCTTGCGGGACCGTCAGAACGCGCACGCCGTCCAACCCGATTACGTCGTACTGACCCGACGTCCGGAGTTGACGTCGCATCCTCCCAAAGGAGCGCCCAACTGGCCGTTGCCTCGCGAGTTGACGCTGGCGAGCTGCCCTGGAGAATGTGCGCCGGCCGCGAATTTGCGTGGCGATGTTGGGCCTGTCTGGCCGGACAGGCTTGGCAGACGAGAGCAAAGGTAGAATCCCGTCTACACTACGTTAGACCGACAAGACAACCGGGAGGCGCATGATTGAAACGGGAGAGGCTTCATCGATAGGCGGCCTGCTGGGCGAAGTTCAGCGAATCTGCCGGAAATGGACGCCGTCGATCGCTGACCCGAGCGAGATTTGGTTCCGCGGCGAGAAGTGCGGGCGCCACACCCTGTTGCCTGCGCTATATGAGAGTCGACAATCTCAAGTTTCACTACGATGGAGTCGAATTTATTCGAGCGCTTCCAAGCACTCGGTGCGCCTCATGTCAGGCGTGCGATGGCAGGTCAGTGGGACTGGCATTAAACTCTTGGCGCGCCATCATGGCCTGCCCAGTCGTCTTCTCGACTGGTCTGAAAGTCTGTTGGTGGCAACGTTCTTCGCGCTGGCAGAACATCTGAAGGACCGGAGCCGGTTAGACGTCGAGCGCGAAATATCGTGCGAGCGGGCGCAGCCTGTCTACGACAATGAGTCACCGTGCGTGTGGGTCTTGGATGCCGGCACGTTGAACAAGCTGTCATGCGGCGAGGACATCATTCTCGTGCCAGGCGGTCCGCGGACGAGAGGCTACTTGCCGGACGACCTCGCATCTTGTGAGACCGACGGCAATCAACATCCGATCGCAATCCTACCGCCGCGAACCAACGAGCGAATCGCCGCTCAGCAGGGCGTCTTCACACTACACGGTCATGACCGAACCGCTCTTGATGACCTCGCCGGAGCATCTGACGTACTGAGGCTCGCACGCGTCGCCCTGGATCGGTCGAGCGTTTGCCATCTGTGGGAGGAGCTTCAGGTATCGGACTCGGACGAATCGCGGTGTTCCCAGAGTTGGACAGTGTGGCGCAGCATTGTTCATGGGTCTGCCAGTCAGAGAGCTAAACATCATGGCCGAAGCCCTCATCGCAACCGAAGCCGCCGACGGAAATACGGGGCCCGAAGAAGCCCATTCGGAAATGACTGCGGTCTAACCTCCGCTTGCAGCCGACGGCGGCCGATGCGATCCTGAGCCACCTCGGCTGAAGCGGCACATTCGGGAATTGGTGAAGCTTCCTTGAGGTCATTGCCAGGACGGCATCGCGCGAGTGGCTCCGACTGTCGGGTATTGCGAAGGGCACGGCGATCAAAGTGGAAAGCAATCCAATGAATCCCTGTCCGATGTCGGCGGAGGTGGCCGTGTGAGCACGACCGTGCCTCTTCCTGATCCGCCAGCCACCGCTTCGCCCAGTGCAGATACGGTGACGTCAGGCCCTGCCATTCCGGCGATCGAGCGAATCCGGCTCTTCAGCCCGCGGCAGTGGGAGGAATTTATGCTCGAATGGGCGCACTCGCTTTGTGCTCTCTATGCACGCGTCGAGCGATGCGGCGGTGCAGGCGACATGGGCCGAGACGTTGTCGCTACCCCTAATGAGACCGACCCAAGCGTCTGGGAAAACTACCAATGTAAGCACTATGACCATCCCCTGATGCCTTCGGACATTTGGCTTGAGTTGGGCAAGCTGGTCTACTACACTAACATCTCGGCGAGTTCACCGTGCCCCGAGCGTACAGGTTCGTGGCTCCTCAGGGTGCAGGGTCAACGCTAAGCAAGCTCTTCGAGAAACCAGAGGACCTAAAAACTGGGCTCATCGAGAATTGGGACGCGAAGTGTCGCCTCTCGATCACACAAACCGGCGAAGTGCCGCTCTCGCCAGAACTCCTGACCCATCTGAACTCGATCGACTACTCCATCTTCCGGTACATCCCGCCTCTGAAACTCATCGATGAACACCGGGCAACCCCCTGGCACATTGCCCGCTTCGGTGGCGGCCTGCCGCCAAGGCCGGATGCCGCGACCCCGCCGATGGAGCCCGCCGAAAACGAGGCGGTCTATCTGCATAAGCTCTTCGAGGCCTACTCGGACGCTCGCGGGAACGCGGTCTCTCGATTCGCCGACATTTCAGCTGAACCGCAGTACTCAGGCCACTACTCCGATAGCCGCTTGGAGTTCTACAGCGCTGAGTCTCTCCGTGGGTTTTCGCGCGACACACTGCCAACCGGATCGTTCGAGCAACTCCAAGACGAGATCCACTCTGGCATCCGGGACACACTTAGAAGAAACCACACCAACGGTTTCCAACGACTGCTAGCCGTCGTTGGGTCGGCCCGTGCGCTCCAGCTCACGAGCCATCCCTTGGTACCCCGGATGCACATTCGAGACCGCGGCGGCGTTTGTCATCAACTCGCGAATGATCGTGATGACGTTCAGTGGGTTCAACGATGACCAACGGTACAGATCACACCCTGTCCCCGTTCAACAGTCCGGTGGAAAGCGGGCTGCGCGCGTCCGTACTGCTCTACTCGCTGTTCCCGACAGCGTCGTCTCTGCAACGCTTGGTCGTGTTCGACTACTTGCTGATCCATTCGGACGACGTTCCTGATGGGCCGCCGGGGCTTCACCCCAAGACGCCTTATCGCAGCGGTGAGTTACTCGTCAGAAGAGAGACGCTGCATCGGGGCATCATTCTGTACATGAGCCGTGGGTTGATCCATGACTTGTACCTCGGCTCAGGGTTAGCCTACGCCGCCACGGAGCGGACGGCCTCCTTTCTTGACGTCCTGAGGTCGGAGTATGTGACAGCTCTCCGAAACCGCGCCGAGTGGGTCAAGACGCGTTTCTCGACTCTGAACGACGACCAGCTGGACCTGTACGTCAAGGAGCACCTCGGAAAATGGGGCGCAGAGTTTGAGATGGACTCTGTTCTGTGGTCGGAGGACACACGTTGAGCGAGTGTGGCTTCCATCTCGTGCGACTTGTCCTCACCGGTGCGCATGTCGCCGATGCAGAGGTGCGCTTTAACCGGGGACTGAATCTGATCAGCGGCCCCTCAGATACTGGCAAGACATTTATCCTGCAGTGCATCGACTTCATGCTCGGCGGTCGAGACACGCCGAGGACATCCCTGAGATGCACGGGTGACACGGCGATTTTGGAGATCGTCGCCCTCGCCGACGATATGCCCGTACGTGCTGTCGCGCGGTCTCCGAGGTGGGGCGTTCGGCTCCGCCGCCCAGACGGTTCGGAGGCGGTGCTCGCCGAACGACATGCCGCGGATCGCGACGATACCGTATCCCAGTTCCTTCTGGACCTCGTGGGTCTGGCCGGAAAACGCGTCCGCACGAACGCACGCGGCCAAACGCGCCCGCTGAGCTTTCGCGATCTCGCGCATCTGATTATCATCTCGGAGGAAGAGATTATTCGCGCGCAGTCGCCCGTGCTGTCGGGGCGATGCGACGCGAACCGCTGAGAAGTCCGTGTTTCGACTCCTGCTGTCCGGCGTTGATGATTCTGCGGTAGTCGCTTCCGAAGAGCCGCGAGTCTCACGGGCAGGATCGACGCAGAAGAAATCCTTCCAGCACCTGGCGAGTCAAGCACGATCCCAGCGCGCTGAGCTCGCACTTGATGCTGACGCGCCGGCGCTACGCGATCAGCTCGGTCGACTTGACAACGCGTACGCGGATGCAGAGTCTCGATTGGCCTCGTTGGGATCGTCCGTTAATGAAGTGGAATCACGTCGTCGGGACGCCTGGATGCGGCTTCGGACAATTGACTCCCGCGTGGAGGTACTTCGAGCTCTGTCGGAGCGATTTGGACTTCTCCGGGCGCAGTAAATCTCTGATCTGCAGCGTCTCGAAGCGGTAGCGGAGGCCGGACATCGACTTGATGAGCTAGGAGTGGAGCGGTGCCCTGTCTGTGGCGCTGCGCCGGAACCACGACGAGACACATCGCTCCAGTCGAGTCGGACCAAATTCGGTCGTGGAAGCGTCTGCTTCCGAAGCGGCACGCATTCGTTCGTTGATGTCCGACTTGGATACAACACGCGGAGAACTGTCGGATGAATCCGATCGCCTCATTTCTGAGAAGGGGACGCTTGAAGGTGCGGTGTCGGCTTTGGCCTCTACGCTCGCCGCGAATCTCGGGCCCCAAGCAGCACGCGAACTCACGGAAGTGATGCGCACCACTCGTGACACGCGGGATCGCGTTCGGCGGGCACTCGACCTGTACTTCAACTCGAACAGGTCGAAGCGATCGCGGATGGGCTCGACGGTGAGGCGCCGTTATCCGGCGTAGCCTCCGGCGGATATCTCTGCGGGCGACGCGGAAGACTTTGCACAGGAGGCAGAGCGGAGATTGCAGGCTGGAGATTTCCCGGGCTTGGACCGAGTGACGTTTAGCGAAACGGCCTGGGACATCAATCATTTCGGTCGTCGTCGCACGAGCCACGGAAAGGGCATGCGTGCTGTCACACACGCCGCATTCACGACCGCCCTGCTTGCTATTGCGAACGACGCCAATTGCCGCATCCCGGATTTATCTGTCATGGATTTCTCCGCTTGTCGTCTACCGAGAGCCGGATGCTGACGACCTAAATCTCTCGGCTGACGTGAAGCGAGCGTTGTTCCAAGACCTCGCCACCGCCTTTGCTTCGCTCCAGGCAATCGTCCTGGAGAACGAGGAGCCGCCGGATGACTTGGCCGAGATCCAGCAGATCACGAGGATTCGGTTTACAGGCACGACTACTGGCAGGGCCGGATTCATTCCGACGCGGAGTTGAGATGAGCGCCGCTGCCTACCAGGGGAAGCGGGCTGGGCCGCCGAACAACCGGTTGCATCGGACGGTCCGCTGCGCGGCCCACCGCTGAACCGGAGCGTTGGGCGGACCAAATCAACGACGGGGCAATTCGCGAGGGCGGCAGGCGATCTCTGGAAACGCCTTCAGCACGGCCTTGTCTAACGTGACGAGTGGGCAGGCCGTGCGGGCGGCGAGTTCGACGAAGATGGTGTCGTAGACGCTCACTCCGGAATCGATCGATCGGAGCAGCGCGCCCTGGCAGAGGGTGGCGGTGGCGACTGACTCGATGCCGAGTCGGCGCGCAAGTCCGAGGCGCGCGGGCGCGTCATTCGGGGCCAAGACGCCCGCGCGTGTCGCCATCCAGACGACGTTCGTCAGTTCGGCCTCCCAGTGCGCGGGCGCGAGCGGAGTTGCGACGTGCTCAAAACACCACCGGGCTTCGTCGATGAAAGCCTCCGTTCCAAGCAGCAAATAAGCGACGACGTTGGTGTCGACAACGGCCTTCATGGTCGGCCGACGGCCATCCAGGCATCCACCTCCGCTGCGGTTGGCCGACGGGTCTGCGCCTGCCAGCCGGCCTCAATCTGGTCCAGCACCGCCCGGCGCTCGGCGACGTAGCCTTCGAGGAGTTCACGCACCTCCTGCTCCATAGAACGGTTGTGTCGCTTGGCGAGCGCCTTCAGCGACTGCACGACCTTGAGGGGCACATTGCGAACCGTGATCGTTGGCATCAAGACCTCACTGCTAGCAATATGCTAGCATGCCAGCCGCCCAACCAGCGGTTGCGGCGGACGGCGGCTGCTGGGATCCTGAACCGCTCCGGCTGAACCGCGGTCGTTATGCGTCGAGCCAATGTCTACCACCTGTCCCTACTGCCCAATCACAGACCCTGATACCGAGGTCGTCTTCGAGCGGGGCCTCGTGCTGTTCGCTCGGAACCCAAAGTACCAAGGCGCATTGAAGCACTCAGGGATCATCATCCCCAAGGCGCACAGAGCGACGGCGTTCGATCTGACCAAGGACGAGTGGCTCGCGACGTTCGAATTGCTACGCGAGGTAAAAGCGTGGCTCGACGTAGCCGTGTCGCCTGCTGGCTACAATCTTGGCTGGAACTGCGGGGCGGTCGCTGGCCAGGAAGTCATGCACGCTCACCTCCACGTGATTCCACGTTTTCGCGAAGAGCCCCTCGCAGGAAAGGCCGGGATCCGGACGCTGCTCAAATCGAAGGCGAACGAATGGTGATCGCGCTCCCTTCGACCGGCCGGCGTTCTCATCTCTCGCAGCACGCACTGGACGGGCGTTCGCGCCGAGACGACGACGCGCGACGCGTCCTGACGTGGTAGTTGGCGAAATCGGGTGATGGACCTGCTTCCCCTTCCGACCGCTCGGCTCCTGCTCCGTTGGTTCCAACCGGCGGACCTCGACGCATTTCAGGCCTATCGGTCCGATCCGGTGCTCGCGCGGTATCAAGAGTGGGAACCGATGTCGGTCGCACAGGCGTCGTCGTTTCTGGCCGCGCAGACGCACCGAACGCTGGACACGGCCGGGCAATGGCTGCAGGTAGCCGTCACACTGCGCGAGTCGGGCCAGGTCATCGGGGACCTTGGGCTCTGCCTCACCGACGAGAGCGAGGGCGCCGTCGAGATCGGCGTGACCATGGCACGGTCGGCGCAGGGGTTCGGGTACGCAACGGAAGCGCTCACTGCCATGACCGAGATACTGCTGAACCAGGCCGGCGTTCGGTCGCTCGTAGCGGTGACGGACACGCGCAACATCGCAGCGGCGGCGCTCCTGCGGCGTGTGGGGTTCAGGCATGAGCGGACGACGGCGACAATCTTTCGCGGCGAGCCGTGTCAGGAGCAGACATTCGTGCTCCTGAAGGTGAGCGAGCGTGCAGGCAGCCGACCAACGTCGGAAGCAGGTCGGTGACCGAGGCGCGCGAGATCCGCGCGCGCTTCCCAGCCGGTGCCGGCGCTCGGTGGTATCCTGCCCGCGCGCCGTGTCTGACACGGCGACGTGAGGCCGCCCGATCCTCAGACTACGGAGTGTCCTGTCATGCGCCACCGGTCTGGCGATGTGAACGAATCGCAACATGCGTCACGGTCGTTCGGCCGAGCTGAGTCGACCGCCGTGCCTGCTCGCGCAACTGGCGCGTCTGCCATGGGAGTGCTGGCGCTGGGAGCATGCGGCATCGGCGCGTTGGCAATCGGCGCCGTGGCGCTTGGCGCAGTGGCCATTGGCCGCCTGGCGATAGGCCGCGCCAGGATCCGTCGCGTTGAGATCGATGAACTGGTGGTCGGCAGGCTTCGGGTCACCGAGGTGCTGCAGGTGCCTCCGCAGTCCGGACCGGACAAGCCGGCGTGAGCTCGGCCTGCGTGACATCCTGTGGCCCAACCGGCAGTTGCAGCCGACGGCGCGCTCGTGCATCCTGGGCGCACGGAGGCGGAACCGCGTTCGTTCGGTGGCCATCATGGGACTCGTCGCCTGTTCCAGATCTGGAGTCGCGTATGAACCGAGACGCTGAATGCGATGCGCTGATGAAGCTGAGCCGAGACTGGTCGGCGATGGTTGCGACGGCTCCCATTGATGACTGGATCGACTTCTGGGCGGACGACGCCGTGATGATGCCGCCAGGGATGGCGCCCATTCGTGGAAAGGCGGCCATTCGAGCGTATGTGGAGTCCGCGACGAAGATCCCAGGATTTCAGATTCGCTGGGAACCCGAGAGCGTCTCCATGTCCCAGGCTGGCGACCTCGCGTACATGATCGAGCGCAATGTGACCACGATTGACGACGCCGAGGGCCGACCGATCACGTCGCACGGGAACGTCGTCACGGTCTGGCGCAGAGAGCCAGACGGATCCTGGCGCAATGTCATCGACATGTGGAATGAGGCGCCGCGTCCGCCGCACCTCGGAGATACCGCTGAAGGCGCGTGAACTCGCGCAACGAGGCCACGAATCCATCCCGGTGCGTCTTCCATGTGATACGACGAGGCCCGCCTGTCGTCCGTCCCGGCGGGGCGGGTGTTCGGCAGCCCGGGCATTGTCGTGCTGAACCGCGGACGTCAGCGTTGCAAGGAGATGCGTGCGAAGTAGACGGTACTTGCAGTACGCGTTCATCGCCGTGCTCGTGACCATGGCTGCCAACAGGTTTGTCGTGCGACCAATGGCCCTTGCCAAGGGTTCCGGAGGCGCAAGCGAGGATGGCGATCGACAGGCGCGGCTACATGGGTATCTACCTGCTGTCGGTCGCGATCACGGGTGCGTATGTCGTGCTGCAGGAAGTGAAGGTTCACAATCTTGGCGGGCGCAATGTCTACGACCCCAATGACGTCGTGGCATCCATCATTGGCCTCGTCATGATGTTCATCGTGTTCGCCCGATTCGGAGTCGTGGAAGAGTCGAGTCAGCGTTAGCATCCAAGCAACGCGCATTGCCGTCGGGTTGAACGCATGAGCGACGCACCCAGCCACGCGCACACCGCGCCCGGGCATCTGCCGGTCCCACGGTCTGCCACGATGGGCGTGGCCGCGAAGTGGAAGGCGCTGCTGTTCATGGCTGGGGTGCTGGTTCTGTTCCCGGTGGCCCTGATTCCCGCCAACTGGCTGTCGGCGCGTGGACTGCTGCAGGAACCTGCCGCCCTGGCCGCGGCGCGGCACTGGGGGTTGTGGCTGGCCGTGCTGGTGCCCACAATGGTGGCCGCGTGGTACGAGGGGTCGGGGACCGGCCTGGCTTTCGGGCGGCGAGGACGGGTTCTACGCGAGCGCGCCTCTCCTCGGCCTCCTCGCGATCCTCGCATGGGGTGTGCATCGCCGGTTCCCCTCACTCGATACAAGGTGAATCCTTGCTGAGGACAGAGACTTCGCACACATCGCGTCAATCAGCCTGATGATGTGTCGTCGCCGCCGCATGGCGGACAATGAAGCACATGGATCTCCAACTGCGCGACAAGCTCGCCATCGTCACTGGTTCCAGCAAGGGCATCGGCCGCGCCATCGCCGCCGGCCTCGCGCGCGAAGGCGCGCACGTCGTCGTCAACGGCCGGAGTGAGGCGTCGGTGGGTGAGGCCATCGACGCCATCCGTGCCGACATTCCGCACGCCACACTCCATCCCTTCGCGGGCGACCTCGCCACCGCCGAAGCCGCCGAGGCACTCGTACGCGCGTTCCCAGAGCCGGACATCCTGGTCAACAACCTCGGCATCTTCGCGCCGGTCCCGTTCGAGCAGATTTCCGACGATGAGTGGCGGCGCTTCTTCGAGGTGAACGTCCTCAGCGGCGTGCGCCTCAGCCGGATGGTCGTCGGCGGCATGAAGGCCCGTGACTGGGGCCGCATCGTCTTCATCAGCAGCGAGAGCGGAATCCAGGTCGACCGGATGATTCATTACAGGATGACCAAGACGGCGCAACTGGCCGTGTCGCGGGGCACGGCCCAGAGCTGTGCCGGCACCGGCGTGACGGTCAACGCGGTGCTGCCAGGCCCGACGCACTCGGACGGCGTCGATACGTTCGTCGCGGCGCTGAGCGGCGGCCGGCCATTCGAGGAGTTCGAAGCGGAGTTCTTCCGCGATGTGCGGCCGACGTCGCTGATCAAACGCTTCGCCACCGTAGATGAAGTGGCCAACCTGGTGACCTATGTCTGCAGCCCGCTGTCGTCGGCGACCAACGGCGCCGCCCTGCGCGTCGACGGCGGCGTGGTGCAGGCCTGTTTCTGAGGCTCGACGACGGCGACGGCGGGCTTGAAGGCTTGGGGCTTGGGGGCTTGAGCGCTCCTGGGGTGGTGAGCATTTCGTCTCGAACGCGCGGTCAACGTCTGGCCCTGGCCCTGTCGCTCGTGGGCATTGCGATCGCCGCGTCGGCGCAATCACCGGTACCCGGCGGGCTCACCGCTGAGCGTTCCAGCGGGCTCTCACACCCGGCCGCGCCGGCTGCCGTCCAGCGTTTCGTCCGTGCCGCGCTGAGCGATCGGATCGCCGCCAACGACTTCCCTGATCACAGCCTGTTGCGTTCCGAGGATCCGATCATCATCCGTTCCGAGATGCCCGCCGCGCGCGCCGCCCTCACCCAGGCGGCGCTTCCCACCGGACGCCGGTTCGCCCTGATGTCCGTCGAGGACCTCCAGGTATACGCCGATCGGGTCCGTCGCCCCGTGTACTTCATTGCCGTGGACACGCCAGAGATCGATGGCGATCGTGGGCAGGTCTGGCTCGGGGTGGAAGTGGTCGCACCCCGTCCAGGCTGGGTCAGCCTGTGCTGCTGTCGGGGCGGTGCTCGGTTCGAGCGCTCCGGAGCGGATACGTGGCAGTTCGTTGACTGGTACCTGTTGGAGTGCCATTAGCCTTCGATGGCCGGAGCGCACGATGACAACACCCCTGGTTCTCGCGACCATCTTCCTCCTTCACATCGTGGTGCCCCCCGCGTTGCAGCCTCCGAACTGGTCCGGCACCTGGACGAGCCGGCCCGCCGAGGATGTGGAGGTCATTCGGCTCACGCCCGGCACTGGGGCGGCGCGTGGCTGGCGTCCGTTCATCGAGGCACTGACGCGGAAGCCGCTCTATGAGATCGCCGTCACCCAGGAGGCGGACCAGGTCGTCATTGCCTTCCCAGGCGGGGAGACGAACATGCTGACCGTTCCAGGCTTTGCCATGGCAGCCGCGCCCTCTGACCATGTCGTCGACCGGGGTGAGTGGTGGACGAACAGCCGCACGATGGCGGAGTGGACCGGCGCCACGCTCGAGTTGACGGCGACGACATACACCGGCTGGTGGCGATCGGCCGCGCCGGCCGATGTGCAGCCACGGCCGACGGACTTCCACATGCGCTTCGTGCTCTCGCAGGGAGAGGTGCCTGACGAACTGGTACTCCACGCAACGCTGACCGACGAGAAGGGTGAGGTCGAGTATCGGCAGCGCTTCCGGCGCGCACCGTGAACTGAAGTACGGTCCGGAAAGGTCATGATCGACGTCGTCGCTCCGCCCGCCCGGGTGGTATCCTGCCCGGTCGTGGCCCGTGACCAGATGAAGGTCATCCAGAGACGCTCGCCCGAGTCCGCGGCAATGCAGTCCGAGCTCAGGCGCGCGATGGCGATCACCGCCCGCATCAATCGCCTGACCTTCGACGACGTGGCCGAGGTCCGGGCGCTCTTCAGCGAGCTCATCGGTACGACCGTGGACGAGAGCGTCGTGGTGCTCCCACCGTTCTTTGCGACCGGTGGCGCCGATACCCGCGTGGGCCGCAACGTGTTCGTGAACCAGAACTGCGTTCTACGACCTCGGCGGCCTCGACATCGCCGACGACGTGATGATTGGCCCGAACGTGAGCCTCATCACCTCGGGCCATCCACTCGAGCCCGGCCGGCGCCGCGCGGCCGTCGTCGCGAAGCCGATCGTGCTCGAACGGAACGTCTGGATCGGTGCCGGCGCCATCGTCATCGGCGGCGTGACCGTCGGCGAGAACGCGGTGATTGCCGCCGGCGCCGTCGTCACCCGGGACGTGCCGCCGAATGTCCTGGTTGGGGGCAACCCGGCGCGGGTGATTCGGGCGTTGGAGCCTGCGGACTTGGAGGCTTACTGGCCTGAGGGCTTGAGGACTTGAAGTCTCCAAGACTGCAAGTCCCCAAGTCTGCAAGCCTGAAACGCCCACGCCCCGCCCCCAAGCCCGCTTGGTAATATGTCCCCCAATGCGCGTCCGCACGTCCGTAGTCGCTTTCCTGTTACTCGCTCTCTCCACATTACCGGCCGCCGCTGATCCCGCGCCGGTGTCGCGCCTGCACTGGGTGACCAACGGCACCGTGCGCGCCGTGGCCGCGCAGGACCAGGCCGTCTATATCGGCGGCAGCTTTACGCGGGTGGCGCCGGCCGCGAACTTCCTGGGGCCGTGGTTCGGCGTGTCCACGACGACGGGCGCGCCGCTGCCGAGGATGGCGCTCGCGGACGGTCCGGTCTTCGCCATCGAGCCAGACGGGGCGGGTGGCTATTACGTCGGCGGCCGCTTCCAGCGCATCGGCGGCGTGGCGCGGACGTCGCTTGCGCACGTGCTGGCGGATGGCAGCGTCGATCCCGCGTTCGTCCCGGACCTGCGGGCTCCCGCCTTTGACAGTCATGGACGCTTGCCCGGCGCCGAGGTTCGGAGCCTCGCGAGGTTCGGGACGACGTTATTCGCTGGCGGGAGTATCCAAACGACCCTGAGATTCGGGCTGGTTGCGCTCGACGCGGCAAGCGGCGCACCCACGGCCTTCCCGGTCGCGGCGCCGCCGGGGTTCGAAGCCGAGCGCATGTTCCTCAACGGCGGCCACCTCGTCGTATTCGGCTCGGATGCCAGCGGCATCCATCCCACCGTGCTCTCCGTGGACCCCGCCAGCGGCGGCGTCGCCTGGAGCCGGCCGATGGGTCTCGGCGGCGTTCGTGACGGCGTTCTGGCTGGCGGCCGCCTGATCGTGGCGGGTTCGTTCCGGAGCTCGATCCCGTCCGGCCCCAGTTCGCTGGCAAGCCTGGATCCCGCGACTGGCGCGATCGATCTGTCGTGGACGCCTACGCAGGTGGATCCGACGACGTTCGCGTCGGCCGACGTCTGGGCGGTGACGGCCATCGGATCGACGGTGTATGTCGGCGGCCGCTTTGCGGCGTTTGGTGGGCAGCCGCGCGCCAACGCGGCTGCTGTCGACCTGGCCACCGGCATCGTGACGGGGTGGGCACCAGCGATCGACGGGATCGTTCGCGATATGGCGCCCTCGGCCGGGGCCTCCCTGTACATCGCGGGAGGCTTCCAGACGGTTGGCGGCGTGACTCGCGAGGGGCTGGCCGAGATCGACGTCGCCGGCGTCGTGTCGGCGTGGACTGCGCAGGCGTACTCCACCGATGTCTGGACCTTCCACGCAACCGGCAACACGCTCATCGCCGGCGGGTCGGCCGCCGTGGCGGGCGGAATGCCGCGCACGAACCTTGCGGCGTTCGACCTGGCGGCGGATGACGTGCTGTCGTGGGCGCCCGTGGTGAACGAGTCCGTCGCGCGGATCGCGGTGGACGGTCCGGTGGTGCTGGCCGAACTCGATCGCCCCACCCCGAGCCAGTCGAACCCGACACCCCGCGTTGCCGCTTTCGATGCGGCCAGCGGCGCGCCGGCGTGGGCGCTGCCAGACTTCACGCTCAACCTGCTTGGTGCGTTCGACGGCTACGGTTACGTGTCCCAGGGGCTATGGATCGATGCGCTCCTGCTTCGGGTCGACCTCTTGACCGGGACGGTCGACCCGTCCTGGCGATTCGCCCATGCCCCGTCCCTCCTGCTGCGAAAGGCCACGACCGGCTATTTCTTCGGCTACCTCACCCGGTTCGGCGATGCGGGCGCCGTGGACCTGGTCAGCGGCACGGTCGGCCCCTGGATGCCCGGCTACAACGAGCTGTTCCCGTTCACCTTCCCAGAGGGCTCGCCCAGTATCACGGCGGCTGCGTTGATGGGACGCACGATGTACCTGCACTACACCTGGACGTCCCTGCTGAGTAGCAGCTTCATGTCCGCCGTCGATCTCGAGAGCGGTCGCGGCGTCACGTCGATTCGGCCGCCGCACGTCGTCTCCTCCATGGGCGCTGCAGACGGGCTGCTCGTCACCGCGGGCCGAATCCCCTACTCCATGCTGTTTCCGCCGCCGCCGGTACCCTTCCTCACCGCGACGCGGCCGGATGGCACGCCGTCGGCGTGGAATCCCGGTATGGCGCCGACCGAGGTCGATCAACCCGTCGACCCGCGTATCGTGGTCACCGGCACGGACATCGTGGTGAGCGGCGTCCAGCTCGCCGATGACGCGGCGCCGGTGCACGGCGTGGCGGTGTTCGCGCGGCAGCCGTCCGAGGCGCCGGCAACGCTGGAGGCCACCACCCTGGACAACCTCGTGACGCTGTCGTGGGCGGCCGCGCAGCCGGGGGTGGTGTCGCACGTGCTGGAGGTCGGCAGCACGCCGGGCGGATCGAACGTGCTGGTGCAGGACACGGGTGGCAGCCTGCCGGCCCTCCAGGCGCTGGCGCCGGCGGGGACCTACTTCGTGCGGGTGCGCGCGGCCGGTGCCGTGGCGGGGACGCCCGCGGCCGCTCCCACGAACGAGATTGCGGTCCGAGTCGGCTGCACGGCGCCGCCACCGGCCCCGACCCGGCTGGCCGCGGCGGTGACCGGCCTGCACGTCAGCCTCACCTGGGAACCGCCGCCGTTTGCGGCCGTCACGCGGTACGTCATCGAGGCGGGGGCGGGTCCCGGCCTGGCAAACCTGGCGCGCATCGGCGTGCCGGGCTCGCAGTCCGGGTTCGAGGTGGATGCGCCGCCCGCTACCTACTACGTCCGCGTGCGGTCCGAGAACGCGTGCGGCGCCAGCGCCGCGTCGCCCGACATCTGGATGACCGTCGGCGGCGCAGCGCTGCCCGCGGCGCCGGAGGTCAGCGTGGCTGGCACGGCGCCCACCTACACGGTCCAGTGGACGGCCATCGCGGGCGCCACCGCCTACATCCTCGAAGCGGGCTCGACGCCGGGCGCGAGCGACGTGGCGCGGGTGGTCGTGAGCGGCACGAGCTTCGGACCGGCGACGGTCGCCTTCGGGAGCACGCACTACGTCCGCGTCCGTGCGGTGAACGCCGCGGGAGTGGGACCGGCGAGCCAGGAGTACGTGTTGATCGCGAGGTAGGGGGCCTGGGGCGTGGGACTTGGGGCGTGGGGCTTGGGGCTTGCGGACCTGGGGGCTTGCAGACCTGAGGGCCTGCGGGCTTGCAGGTCTGCGGGCTTGAAGGCTTGCAGGTGAAGCTCCAAGTCCCCAGGTCTTCAAGTCCTCAAGCCCGGCCCCACGCCCAAGCCCCAAGCCCTCAAGCCCCCAGGAGACAGCGATGCACTCGGACACCAGGACATACAACGCTGCCCTCCCGCCTGCGGATCGCGCCATCTGCCAGCTCCTGGCAGAGCAGATCGATCTCCACCTGCCCGAGGCCGAGAACAAGATCTGGCACGCCCATCCCGTGTGGTTCCTCGATGGCAACCCCATCGTCGGATACAGCACGCTGAAGGACTGCGTGCGGCTGCTGTTCTGGAGCGGCCAGTCCTTCGACGAGGGCGGGCTGACGAAGGAAGGCACGTTCAAGGCCGCCGAAGCGCGGTTCACCGCTGCCGACCAGGTTGACGCGAAGAAGATGCAGCGGTGGCTGGCGGAGGCACGCGACGTCCAGTGGGACTACAAGAACCTGGTGCGCCGCAAGGGTCGGCTCGAGCGGTTGACGTGAGGGTCAGCCCAGGCGGACCTCCTGAACGCGAGGTAGCGGGCCTCAGCGTGCTGGTCGCGATGGAAGAGGGTCTCTGATGGTCATGCCGATGTCCGGCACGTTCTCGTACCTCTGGTTCCCAAGCCCCAAGCCCCAAGCCCCAAGCCCCACGCCCCAGGCCCCCCTACCTCCGCCCGCGCCCGGACTCCTGCGCCGCTCCCACCTTCAGCTTCCGCGCGAAGAAGTCCGACGCGGCCTTGTAACCGCGCACCCAGTTCTCGTGCCTGGAGGAAGTCGTGCACCTCGTCAGGGAACACGAGCTGCTCCACCTCGACGCCCCGCTTCCGCAGTTCGACGATGAGATTGATGGACTCGACGAACGAGACGTTGCGGTCGTCGTCGCCGTGGATGAGGAGCACGGGCGAGGTCCACGTGTCCACGCGTGCGAGGGGCGAGGCGTCGAAGGCCCCACGCGAGAACTCCGGGTCGTCGTGCACGCTGTAGTCGGGGACGAACGTGCGGATTCCCTGGTTCCAGTCGTGGACGCCGTGAAAGTCCACGCCCGCGGCGAACAGGTCCGACGCGCGTGAGAGGCCCATCGCGGTGAGGTAGCCGCCGTAGGAACCGCCCCACAGCCCGATGCGCTGCGGGTCCACGTCCGGCCGCCCTTTCATGTAGAGGCCCGCGCCCATCACGTCGTTGAACTCGGCGCCGCCGGTGGCGCCGTAGTTGAGCGCCTCGCGGAACTCGAGTCCGTAGCCGATGCCGCTGCGATAGTTGACGGCGAGCACGACGTAGCCCTGGCTCGCCAGCCACTGGTTCATCGCGTAGGCATTCCGGTAGTAGTAGTTGTAGTGCCAGCCGAGCAGCATCTGCCGGCGTGAGCCGCCATGGAAGAAGATGAGGCCGGGCCGCTTGTCGCCCGGCGCGAGATCGCGCGGCTTGAAGAGCTGCGCGTGGATGACCATGCCGTCGGTGGCGGTCAGCAGGACCGGCTCGGGCTCGACGAGCGCCTGCGCGGGGAAGTCCGCCGGCACGGTCCCGTTCACCGCCACCGGCTCGCCGCCCTGCGGAATCACGCGGACCGATGGCGGCGTGCGGGCGTCCGAGTAAAGAACGGCCGTGGCGCCGGTCGCCGTCACCGCCGGCTGCCAGCTGATACCGCTGCTCGTCAGCGCTGACGGCCGCGCGGAGCCGTCGGACGCGACCGACCAGACACGGCGCTTGTCGATGTCATCCTGGTTCGAGTTGTAGACGATGCGCGAACGATCGGGCGCGATCGTGACGTACTCCACCTCGAACTCGCCGGGTGTG
Source organism: Vicinamibacterales bacterium (assembly GCA_041394685.1). Taxonomy (GTDB): domain Bacteria; phylum Acidobacteriota; class Vicinamibacteria; order Vicinamibacterales; family UBA2999; genus VFZN01. The sequence continues at coordinate 15,897 of JAWKHU010000068.1, read as the reverse complement.
AGCAGCGTGGCGGTCCCGCCGGACGCAGGCACGGAGTAGAGGTGGAGCCAGCCGTCCTTCTCCCAGGGAAACACGAGCCGGTCGCCGGCGCCCCAGTAGAGCTGCGACTCTGCGACCACACCCTGGAACGCGCTGCCGTATCCTTCGTCGGCCTTCCACACCTGCCGGCCCTGGCCGCCGGCGACCTCGGCCACGCGCAGGGACCAGGGCTCGTCCGCCGTGCGGTGCGGGGAGAACATGCGCGGACGCGGCGCGGCACCCTGCCGAATCCAGGCCACGCGCGTGCCGTCGGGCGACCACACCGGGTTCACGTCGCGGTCGAGCGAGGGGTCCACGTAGCGCAGCGCCTTCGACGCCAGGGTGAAGACGCCGATGAAGCTGTGCGTGCCGCGGTTGCTGACGAAGGCGAGAGCCGAGCCGTCCGGTGACCACGCCAGGCCGCCCGCGTTGCCGCGTGCGTTCACGAGCTGCGCTCCCTTTGCGTCGGCCTGTCCCGGTCCACGCTCCAGATCTGTCCGCGCGAGACCCAGGCGATGCGCTGGCCCGCGGGCGCGGGTGCGGGCGCGCCCCGACGCCCAGGCTGCGGCGCCCTGCCGGCCACGGGCACCGCAAAGACGGCCTGATCCGTGCCGTCCTGCAACTGGCGGGGTTCGGCGACTGGCCCTGCCGGTTCGGCCCGTCACCGCGCACGTACACCGTGTGCGTGCCATCCGACGTCCGGGAGAGTTCGTGATCCACAACCCTCGTCGCCGGTATACGCGGTGACCTGGCGAGCCTGGTGCGCGGGTGGAGCCGCCGTCCAGACGTTGTGCACGCCGTTCGTGCTGGCCACCAGGCCACGGCGCCCCCACGGGAGCGCGACGGTCGGTGGAAACGGGGCCGCCATCAAGGCGTCGATCGTCAGCGGACTCGACGGGGCGCCCTGCCCGGCATGCAGGACGAGCGGCGCGCCGGCCCGGAGCATGACCGCCAGTGAGACGCGCAGGGACTGGTGCATGGGTGACCTCGCGCCCATCCTACCGCCAACCGCCAGGGCGTGCAGGAGTTGCCACGGTGGAGAACCTGGCTGAACGCGATTCCTGCGTACCCGAGGGCGCGCGCTGACGAATTCCCCCGCATTTCGCCTGGCTCCGCGCTTGCTCTCCTCCGCCACGAAAGGAGCGCACGCATGGAATCGCGCGACGGGTTCATCATCGGGGTCTACAACTACTGCGATCGGTGGTGCGAACGGTGCCGGCTGGCCGTCCGGTGCCACGTCTACGTTGACGGCCAGCTCGAGGAGCAGGGGCTCGGACACGCGCCCGTACCAGGCGTGTCGCCGGATGTGCTGGCCGAGTCCGCCGCCCCTGTCACGCCGACACTGGCAACAGCACTGCGCGCCGAACCGTGCCTGCCGCTGCTGGGGCCCGCGTCGGAGGCGGTGGACCGACGGGCGCGGCTCCTCGGGCAGATGCTCCTGGACTGCCGCATTCCGGGCACGCCGACGCGGGATGCGAAGACCACCGCCGCTGCGGGCGATCGGCCACTTCGGCTACTTCCTCGGGCCGAAGGTGCATCGCGCGCTCATCGGGCTGGAGGACGTCGGCGACGTGGACGCGGACTACGACGCCAACGGGTCGGCCAAAGCCGCCCCGCTGGCACTCGACGAGCTCGAGTCGAGCCTGGTGACCCTGGCGGAGGCCGCGGTGCTCGACGATGTGGACACCGCACGACTGCTGAGGGAGGCGGCGTCGCTCCGGGACGACCTCGAGCGCCTGTTCCCCCGCGCACGCGCGTTCGTCCGACCGGGGTTCGACGAACCTTCCGCCGTCGCCTTGCTGGAATGGCAGGAGCGGGGTAATAGACGGCCGGCGTCCGTCCAGTAGTGCATGGTCTTACGCAGATGACCGTCGAATGTGTATTACCGACTGCTGTCGGATGCGATAATGCCCCGCCATGGATACCTCCGGAAGCCTGCAGTTCGAAACCGTCGTCGAACCGGATTCCGGCGGTATCGCCGGTATGGCGTGACGAACTGCCACGATGTCATCGCCGGCGAGCATTTCGACGTCAACGGCCAGTCCGTCTGCGCGTCGTGCCACGACCGCATCCGCGTGCTCGGCCAGCCGGCGGTGGGCCTCGTGCCGGTCCTGCTGGCCGGGCTCGCCGGACTGGCGGCGGCCGTGCTCGGCGCCGTCCTGTATTACGCCGACTTCGCCATCTCGGGCCTGGAGATCGGCCTCGTGGCCATTGCCATCGGCTATATGGTGGGCTACAGCGTGCGGCGTGGGGCGGGAGGCCGGGGCGGACGCCGACTCCAGGTGCTGGCGGTCGTCCTGACTTACTGGGCCGTCGGTCTCGGCTATGTGCCCATGGTCATCAGCGCGGCCATCGAGCAGGAAGCGGCCCGCGAGCAGGCGAGCACGTCTCCGCTGGCGGCTCCCCGGGCCAGCCCGCCTCGGCGTCCGGACCGTCGCTCGCACCGTCCCCGGAGGCCGGGCCGCCCGTGGCGCCGAGCCAGGCAGGCCTGGCGTCCGGCATGCTGATGTTGACGTTCACCCTGCCGGTCCTGCTGATCGTGAACACCTTGCCCGGAGGGCTGCTGAGCGCCGCTATCATCGGATTCGGCCTGCTGCAGGCCTGGAAGATGACGGGCGTGGCCGCACTGCAGATTTCCGGTCCCTATCGCGTGGCGCCCGGGCAGGACGCGGCCTGACGTGCTGATGCTCGACCAGGACGACGCGCGGGCACGCGTCTGTCCCTGCTGCGCCACCGAGCTCGCGCCCCATGCGCTGGCCTGCCCGTCGTGCGGGGCGGTCGTGCATCGCACGCGGCTCGAGGACCTGGCGCGCCGCGCCACCGCGGCCACCGAAATGGGCGACCGCGCGACCGCCCGCGCGCTGTGGACCGACGCGCTCGCGCTCCTGCCCCGTCGTCGCCGCAGCACCGTCTCATCTGCGACCGCTTGTCCGCGCTGGAAGACGGCGTCGCGCCGGACGCGGAGAGAGCTGCTGACGGCCCGGCGCACGGGCCTCATTGGCGCGGCGGCGGCCGCGGGACTCTTCCTCGTCACCAAGTTCAAGTTCCTGCTGCTCGGTCTGACCAAGATCGGGACGCTCGGCTCGATGTTCGGCTTCATCGCCGTCTACTGGTCGATCTACGGCTGGCCGCTCGCCGTCGGACTCGCCGCCGGCATCTACGTCCACGAGATGGGGCACGTGGCGATGCTGCGCCGCCTGGGCATCCACGCCGAGGCGCCGCTCTTCATCCCGGGTGTGGGTGCCATGGTGCTGCTCCGGGAACGCATCGCGGACCGATCGTCAACGCGCGCATCGGGCTTGCGGGTCCGGTCTGGGGACTGGGCGCAGCCATTGCCGCCTGGGCTGTCCACGCGGCGACCGGCTCCGACATCTGGTTCGCCATCGCCTCCTGACAGGCCTCATCAACCTGTTCAACCTGATTCCGGTGTGGCAGCTGGATGGCGCGCGCGTTCGATGCGCTCTCGCACACCGAACGATGGGCCGTGCTGGGGGTGGTGGGCGTTGCAGTCACGCTGACTGGCGTCGGGATCCTGTGGCTGGTGGGGATCGTGGCGCTCTACCGGACGGTGACGGGGAAGCCCGGGCCCGGACACGCGCCGACGCTGCTCACGTTCGGCGCGCTCGTCGTCATGCTGTCGTGGCTGGCGCGCTCGGTGCGCTGACGCCCTACTTCGGCTTGCGCCCGAACAGGCGTCCGATGCCGCGACCGACGCTCTTGAGCCCGCGCGACATGGCGTTGCCCGTCTGCTCGCCGACCTGCTGCCCGATCTGGCGCGTCATTTCGTCGGCCACACGCTGCAGCTCGGCTTGCATCGTCTCGCCAGTCAACCCCTGGGAGAAGCGGCGCGGGTCGAACAGCGCCGCCGACTGCACCGATGCCGGCGCTCCCGCCAGCGCGCGCGCCGTCATCGTGGACTGCACGGCCCACATGGGGCGGAACTCGGGGTCGCTCCAGTTGCCCGAGCACACCGACTCGATCGGCCCGCTCACGTTCACGGTCTCGAGGTCGCGCGCCACCAGCGCCTGGCGGCTCTTGATGAACGGCGACCGGGGGTTCACGCGGTAGCGGACGTCGGCGAAGGTGACGTTCACGTCGCACTCGCGCAGCTGATCGTCTCGGACGGCCAGCGCGATGTGCCCCGTCATGGTGCCGGCCGCCGGCACGACCGAGGCCTCCGACGAGAGGACGCCGAGCGTGGCCGCGCCGACGTTGTTGAGCGAGATGTCAACGCCGAAGCTCGCGGCCCAGAGGTTGAACGCGCCGTTGATGGACACGCGCCCGTCGCCGACGCGGCCGTCGAGCGCGAAGTCCGTCGGGTCGTCGCGCGTGTCGTCCGGCCCGATGAAGTCGCCGATGGTCAACGTCCCTTCGTCCAGGTGCAGGGTGGAGGTGAGGGACTGTTCGAGGCCACTGCCGGGCTCGGCCGGCAGGTGCTCGAGATAGGTGATCTTGAAGTCGTTGAGCTCGAGCTCCGGCAGGTAATAGGGGTCGCTCTCGTCGTCGGACTCCAGGCCCGGCGCGACGGTGCGCGCGACGGCGTCGTCCCAGTTGCCCCGGCCGGACATGAGGCGTTCGAGGTAGAGCTCGCCGCCGGAGACGGTGACGGACCGTCCGATGGGCGCTGGCGGGAGCGGCACGCGCGGACGGCCCGCGACCCACCGGAAGGCATTGCCCACCCGCCGCGGCAGGCGCGCGACGCCCGCGCCGACGTTCTGCCAGAGGCTGGCGTCGATCTCCACCGCGTCCGCGCGGAAGAGGAACGGCTCGCGATAGCGGCCGCCGGTCTCGATGACCACGCCGTACGCGGTGGCCGAGAAGTCGGTGAGCGACAGGCGCCAGTCCTCGACATGCAGCCGCAGGCCCTGCGCCTCGGCCACCGACTCGGCGAGCGACGAGGTCGCGGCGGGAAGGATCTCGAAGCGAAGCAGCGGCCCGAGCACCGCCAGCATGAGCGCCGTGGACTTGAGGAGGCCGAAATGGCGCCACCAGTGGACGAAGCGCTCGAGAAGGTGCGGGCTGAGCCCGAATTCCTTCAAGCGATCGAGCAGCGAGTCGATCCACCGCGGCGGCGTGTCCGCGGCGGGCCCAGGTGACTCGGGGGAGGAGTCGTGTTCCATGGCCTTGCGCTTCCCGGCGCCCGCGCTCAGCGCTGGCTGCCGACGTCCATCTTCGAAACGAACCCGTTGGTGCCCGAGTGCGTCCACGAGTGGTCGCTGCTCGTATGCGTGTGCGAGACCGACTTGAACTGCGTGTAGTCCTGGTAGGCGGGATTGGGCAGGTTCAGGATCTTCACCGCCCGGCCGTTGAACCCCCGCATCACTTCCATGTCCACCGCCGACTCGGGGCCGGAGAACCGGACGCGGTCGTCGGTCACCTCCATGGTGATCGGCGCGCTGGTGAACGAGAGCATCCCGCGATGGAAGCCCGCGAACGCAATCGGCAGCAGTGCCTCGACGGCCGCCTTCTGGCGCTCGCTCACCTTGTCACTGATGTAGATCTTGGACCAGGTCCGCATCTCGAAGGTGACGAGGAACTGCACGCCGGCGAGATCCGTGTCGCCGTAGTGCCCCTGCTCGATCGAAATGATGCGGTTGCCCTCGCAGGGCATGCGGTTGGGATCCCCGCCGAAGTTACAGGGGCAGGCGATCGTGCAGCTGCAGCTCTCGGCGACGGTGGCCGTGAGGTGCCAGTCGGGCGTCTGCGCCCGCGACGGGACGATCAGCGCGATCAGGCACAGCGAGACGAGCGCAGCCGTGGTCCGCATTGGGGCCCCTCCCTCGGGTAAGTAGACCGACAGCCTGACTCATCCGGACGGGGGTGTCAACGGGGCTGGGGCAGAATGCGGCACAACTAAAAGGCAAAAGGCAAAAGGCAAAAGGCAGAAGGATCTGGTGGACAACCAGCGAGGACAGGCGCGATAGCCAGGCCGATACATCTCTACGCCGCTGCATGCGCGCGGCCTGGAAGCCTTTGTGCCTTGTGCCTTTCGCCTTTTCTTGCTTTCTGCTACCGCGCTCCCCCCGCCTCCCGAATCTTGCGGAAGACGCGGTCTTCCATCCAGTGGCCGTCCCACCATTCGACGGGGTTCACGGGGGTGCCGTTGACGAGCATGGTGAAGTGCAGGTGGTCGCCGCCGGCCAGGCCCGTTACGCCCGTGCGTCCGAGTTCGGCCCCCTTTTCGACCGTGTCGCCGGGCGTGACCGCCATCGACGACAGGTGCGCGTAGAGCGACTGCACGCCGAGGCCGTGGTCGAGGATGATGCAGTTGCCGTAGATGCCCATGAACTCGGCGAACACCACGACGCCGGTGTTGGCCGCGTGCACGGGGGCGTGCTGGACCGAGGCGAGGTCGAAGCCCAGGTGGACCTGCCGGTCGATCTCCTCGCCGTTGAAGAAATAGGTACGGCGGTCGGCAAACCGCGACTCCACCTGCGTGTTCCCCAGCTGGGCGAAGGACTCGCGCCAGAGCATCTCCGGCCTGGTTTTGGCCGCCATGCTGCGGATGGTCTCGGCGTTGGCCGCCCGCAGGTTGCCGTTCATCGTCAGGAAGCCCTTCAAGCGCCCTTCGGGTGTGGACACGTCCACGTCCAGCGACGGCGTCTCGGCGGCGATGGCAGGTACGACCTTGTCCAGGAAGTTCTGGTCGATCGGGATGCGCGACTGCACGAACTGCTTGGTGAACGGACGATGGTCCACGGGAGTGGTGGCCTGGTTGCCGGCGGCGTCGCGAGCGAAGGCCGAGATGGTCGCCGACACGTCCTGATCGTGGCGCAAGGCGAAAAAGGCGACCCGCACCGCCGGGTCCGGGATGCCGACCGACGATCCGGGGAACGCCGGATACTCCGCGTCGCCGACGCGGATGCCGGCATCGACGTCCTCGGGCGTCGCGCGGAGGACCACGAACTCCGCCCCACCGAGGTTGATGAAGTGGTGGATGGAGAGCACGGCCACCCGCGGCGGATCCAGGCGCACCTGGACGTCGCGCGCCTCGGTGGTCTCGGCCGTCCGCATCCCGTACAGCACCGGCCGCGCCGCGACGATGACGATGCGCGCGGGGCCGTTGACCAGCGCGGGCTGGGCCTTCTTGCCGAGGGGCCGCGTGATCGAGATCCGGTCTCCCTCGCGGACGACGTCCTCACCGAGGTCGGCGAGCGACGCGACGGGGATGGCCTGCCCGTTCTGTTCCAGCGAGACGTCGAGGCGCGACACGTCGCCGCCCGGCGACTCCACCGTGAACGCGAGCGAGCCCGACTGTCCGATGAACCCCTCCGGCGAGGACACCGCAATCACCGGACCGGGCTCCCGGCCGGCCAGCCACCAGGCGACCCCGGCGACGATGGCGGCCAGGAACAGGAGGACGAAGAACGCACGGACGAGAAAGCGCATGCCCCGATGATAAGGCCGGTTGCGCCTAGCGCCGGGTGGTTCGGTGCGTCGGCGTGGCCGTCCAGGGGTCTTCGGGCCAGGGGTGCCGGGGATAGCGGCCGCGCAGTTCCTTCCGGACCTCGGGATAGGTCCGTTCCCAGAAGCTCCGCAGATCCCGGGTGGTCTGCACCGGCCGTCCGTTGGGCGCCAGCAGCTCGAAGATCACGGGCTCGGCTCGGGGCCCCAGGCGCGGCGTGTCCGCGAGGCCGAAGAGCTCCTGCAGCTTCACCGCGGCGGTGACGCGCCCGTCGGCGTGGTAGCTGAGCTTCACGGAGCGGCCGCTGGGCACACGGAGGTCCGGCGGCGCCGCAGCGTCCAGCCGCCGCCTGACGTCCCATGGCAGCGCGGCCTCGACATCCAGGTCGGACAGCGACCGGGCTGAGCGGGCAGCCTCCCGGGCGAGCGCCTGCAGATCCACGTCCACCCCGGCGAAGCGTGCCCGCGCAACGAGCGGCTCTGCGGTTGCGGCTCCGCCGTGCAGCCATCGCTCGGCGAGGACGCGGGCCGTTCGTCGGGATCGGGGGCGACGGCCCGCTCGTCCATGACGATGGCGTCGTAGCGCCGGACCACGACCGCCTTCACCGTTCCCGTCGCGTCGTCGACGCGATGTTCGGTCGTGGTGGCCGTCGGCGTCAGCCACGCCTCGTCCACGACCGAGGCCACGCGCACCTGCGCGTCCTGATCCGGTCCGGAGGTGACCTCCAGCGCGATCATCCAGTCTCCGGTCGTCACCTGCGACTCGCGGCCCATGCGTGCGCCGCGCCCCGACGCGAGGACGACCAGCGACGGATCGCGCGGGCGCCGTCGTGCCACGCGGTCCGGGTAGCCCTCGAGCAGCGACCGCCTCAACGCGGCCTCGTCGGCATGTGCCGTGACCCTTTCGCCCAGGGCATCGGCCGCGAGCTGCTGGAGCTGCCGGGCCACCTGCCTGGCGTGCGGGGAGACTCGCCCCAGCGATCGAGCACGGGCAGCAGGTCGCAGGTCGTCGAGCCGACGCGCGGGACCGGGATGCCGCGTTCCGATAGCCAGGCGCACGCGGCCGCGACCTCGAACGCCCCGCCGCCGGCCGATACGCGCCCGAGCCGTGGGTGCAGCGGCAGGCGGCGCAGGGCATGGCCCAGTCGCGTGACGCGGCCATCGTCGATGGCGCCGAGGCGGCGGAGCAGCGTCATGGCTGCGTCGAGCCGGTCGCTGTCGGGTGCCTCGAACCACTCGAAGGACTCGAGACGATCGCCCGCCGCCAGCACGCCGAGCACGGTTGCGCACAAGTCCACGCGCCGGATCTCGGGCTCGCGCGCGGCCGCAGCCGGTCGCGCTCGTCCCAGAGGCGGCGGACGAGGCCGGGCCCCAGGCGCGGCGCGCCCCGCCCGTTGATCGGCACTGTCGCGCGTGACGCGCTCGAGCACGAGCGCGTCGATCGCGCGTTCGGCGTCGTAGCGCGCCACCTTCTGCAGGCCGGTGTCCACCACTGTCGCCACACCCGGCACGGTCAAGGACGTCTCGGCGATGTTGGTCGCGAGCACGACCCGCCGGCCGGCCGAGGGCCCGATGGCGCGATCCTGCGCGTCGGCATCGAGGGACCCGTGCAGCGGGACGATCCCGGCATCGTGACGCGCGGCCACCTCCGCGGCCTCGCGGGCGGCGCGCTCGATCTCTCCCGCGCCCGGCAGGAACGCCAGGATGGTGCCGCTGGTGGTGGCCGGCAGCAGGTCGGCGAGCGCGCCCGCCACCGACTGCCCGGGGGCGTACTCCACGCGCAGCGGATGGGTCGTGCCAGGCACGGTGACGACCGGACAGTCGTCCAGGAAGGCGGAAACGGGGCCGGGGTCGATGGTGGCCGACATCACCAGCACCCGCAGGTCGTCCCGCGCCCGCCACGCCTGCTTCACGAGGGCGAGGCCCAGGTCCGCGTGCAGGCTCCGCTCGTGGAACTCGTCGAGCACGACGGTGGCGGTGTCCTGCAGCAGGGGATCCTCGTCGAGGTATGCGGTGAGCATGCCCTCGGTGACCACCACCACCCGCGTCTCGGCGGTGCAGCGCCGCTCGAAGCGGATGTGCCAGCCGACCTCGCGACCGATCGTCCAGCCGGACTCCGCCGCCATCCGCCGCGCCACGGCGCGCGCCGCCACGCGCCGGGGCTGCAGGACGACGACGCGTCCCGGTTGTGCCAGGGCGGGCGGCACGCGGGTGGTCTTGCCGGCGCCGGGCGCCGCGACGAGCACCGCGGCGCGTCGTCTGTCGAGCGCCGCGCGCACTGCGTCGAGATGGTCGTCGATCGGCAGCGGCGGACGCGTCGGCACTACGCTACGATACCCGTGGCCGATGCCGATGGGGGAGCTCGAACCGCGCGCCGGGGATGCGCTGGTGATCGTCGACGTGCAGAACGACTTCGTCACCGGCAGCCTCGCCGTTCCGGACGGGCGCGTCGTCGTCGGCCCGCTGGTGCACGCGGCCGCGCTCTTTGCGGGCCGCGGCCTGCCGGTGGCCGCCACGCGCGACTGGCATCCGGCCGACCACGTGTCGTTCCGCGAGCAGGGCGGACCGTGGCCTCCGCACTGCGTGGCGGGCACCGCCGGGGCCGACTACGTGTCCGGCCTCGACCTGCCGGCCGACACCCTGCACATCCGCAAGGCGACGGCATCGGGCCTGGACGCCTACTCCGGCTTCGAGGGCACGACGCTGGCCGACGACCTGCGCGCGCGCGGCGTCACGCGCGTGTTCGTGGGCGGCCTCGCCACGGACTACTGCGTGCTCAACACCGTGATCGACGCCGTGCGGCTCGGCTTCGACGTCGTGGTGCTCGCCGACGCGATCCGCGCCGTGAACGTCGGCGAGGGCGACGGCGCCCGTGCCGAAGCCGCGATGCGCGAGGCCGGCGCGCGGTTCGCGGACGTCTCCGATCTCACCCACACCGCAGCCGACGCGCCACCCGGACCCTGATTCCATGCAGCCCGCCCTGCTCACCGACTTCTACGAACTGACCATGATGCAGGCGTACTTCGAGCACGGCATGCTCGGACGCGCCGTCTTCGAGTTCTTCGTCCGCGACCTGCCGGACCAGCGCAACTTCCTGGTGGCTGCCGGCCTCGAGCAGGTGCTCGACTACCTGTCGTCGGTGCACATGACCGACGAGGAACTGGGATGGCTGCGTGCCTCGGGCCGCTTCAAGCCCGCGTTCGTCGATTCGCTGGCCGGCCTGCGCTTCACGGGTGACGTCGATGCGATGCCAGAGGGCAGCGTGTTCTTCGGCGACGAGCCGATCCTCCGCGTGATTGCGCCGCTGCCGGAGGCGCAGCTGGTCGAGAGCCGGGTGATGAACCTGCTGCACTTCCAGTCGATGATCGCCAGCAAGGCGGCGCGTGCGGTGCTGGCCGCACCCGAGCGGGTGCTGGTGGACTTCGGCCTCCGCCGGGCCCACGGCGCCGAGGCCGGGCTGTTCTCCGCAAGGGCGAGCTGGCTGGCGGGCTTCTCCGGCACCGCCACCGTCGAGGCGGGACGCCAGTTCGGCATCCCCCTCTACGGGACGATGGCGCACTCCTACGTGCAGGCCCACGCCGACGAGCGCGACGCCTTCGAGCGCTTCGCCCGATCGCAGCCGGAGAACGCGGTGCTCCTGATCGACACCTACGACACGGAGCGCGGCGCCCAGCGCGTCGTCGAGCTGGCCGGGCGCCTGGCAGCGGACGGCATCACCATCAAGGGCGTGCGGATCGATAGCGGAGATCTGGCTGCCCTGGCGAGCCGGGTCCGCGGCATCCTCGACGAGGGCGGCTGCCAGGCCATCACCATCTTCGCGAGCGGCAGCCTGACGAGTTCCGGCTGCGCGAGCTGGTGGCCTCGGAGGCGCCATCGACGGGTTCGGGATCGGCACGCGGATGAACACGTCCGCCGATCGTCCCTACCTGGACTGCGCCTACAAGCTCCGGAGATGCGAGGGCGAGGCGCGCCGCAAGCGTTCGGCCGAGAAGGAGACCTGGCCGGGGCGCAAGCAGGTCTGGCGGCGCCTCGACGAGGACCGCCGCATGGCGGGCGACACCCTGGGCCTCGTGGACGACGAGCACGAGGGTGACGTGATGCTCGTGCCGGTGATGCGCAACGGTCGGCGGGTCTTTGCCGACACGCTCGGCGACGCCCGCCGGCGCGCACGCGCCTCGCTGGCCACCCTGCCAGACGCCCTGCGCCGCCTCGACGTGCCGTCCCCCTACGCCGTGGCCATCAGCCCGACGATCCGGGCGCTTGCCGACGAGGTGGATCAGCGGACGTAGGGAGGGGGGAGCATCATCGTCGGGAGTCGGGAGTCGGGAGTCGGGAGTCGGGAGTCGCGGGATGGCGGGTATGATGGGGCCTTACCGCCAGGGGTATCCGCGGGTGCGTCAGCAGGGCGCCAGCGCGATTGAGAGAGTCCCTGGAACCTGATCCGGTTCATACCGGCGGAGGGAGAGCGGCCATGCAGTCACGAAACACCCCGAGTGCGGCCGGCACGTACGGCGACGCGTTCCCGGCTTCGACCAAGATCTACGACGAGCACCAGGTGGAGACCGCGTCGGGCCCCATGCCGATTCGCGTGCCCATGCGCGAGGTGTCGCTGACCGGCGGAGAGGCGGCGGTCCGGCTCTACGACACCAGTGGACCGCAGGGGCACGACCCGCGCGAGGGACTGCCGAAGCTCCGCGAACCCTGGGTCGCCGCCCGGCGCGGCCAGTCCGTCGTCACGCAGCTCCACTACGCGCGTCGCGGCGAGATCACGCCGGAGATGGCGTTCATCGCGGTGCGCGAGGGGCTGCCGGCCGAGTTCGTGCGCAGCGAGGTCGCCCGAGGCCGCGCCATCATCCCCGCCAACATCAACCACCCGGAGCTGGAGCCCATGATCATCGGGCGCAACTTCCTGGTGAAGATCAACGCCAACATCGGTAACTCGGTAGTCTCCTCGTCGATTGACGAGGAGGTCGAGAAGCTCCGCTGGGCGACGCTCTGGGGCGCCGACACCGCCATGGACCTCTCGACCGGCAAGCAGATTCACGAGACGCGGGAGTGGATTCTGCGCAACTCGCCCGTACCGATCGGCACCGTGCCCATCTACCAGGCGCTCGAGAAGGTTGGCGGGCGTCCCGAGGACCTCACCTGGGAGGTCTATCGCGACACCATCGTCGAGCAGTGCGAGCAGGGCGTGGACTACTTCACCGTCCACGCGGGCGTGCTGCTGCGTTACATCCCGCTCACAGCCCGCCGCGTCACGGGCATCGTCTCGCGCGGCGGCTCCATCATCGCGAAGTGGTGCCTCGCGCACCACCAGGAGAACTTCCTCTACACGCACTTCCGCGAGCTGTGCGAGATCATGCGCGCCTACGACGTGTCGTTCTCGCTCGGCGACGGCCTGCGCCCCGGCTCCATCGCGGACGCCAACGACGAACCGCAGTTCGCCGAGCTGCAGACCCAGGGCGAGCTGACGCGCATCGCGTGGGAGTACGACGTCCAGGTGATGAACGAGGGCCCGGGCCACGTCCCGATGCACCTGATCCGCGAGAACATGGAGAAGCAGCTGGAGTGGTGCAGCGAGGCGCCGTTCTACACGCTCGGCCCGCTCACCACCGACGTCGCGCCCGGCTACGACCACATCACCTCGGCCATCGGCGCCGCCATGATCGGCTGGTACGGCACGGCCATGCTCTGCTACGTGACGCCCAAGGAGCACCTCGGGCTGCCGAACCGCGACGACGTCAAGGCGGGCGTCATCGCCTACAAGATCGCGGCACACGCGGCGGACCTGGCCAAGGGCCACCCCCGGGCGCGCGCGTGGGACGATGCGCTGTCGAAGGCCAGGTTCGAGTTCCGGTGGGAAGACCAGTTCAACCTGTCGGTGGACCCGGTCACGGCGCGCGCGTACCACGACGAGACGCTGCCCGCCGACGGCGCGAAGGTCGCGCACTTCTGTTCCATGTGCGGGCCCAAGTTCTGCAGCATGGAGCTCACGCAGCAGCTGCGCGCCGAGGCGCAGCAGGGCATGGCGGCCAAGTCCGAGGAGTTCAAGAAGGCGGGCGAGATCTACGTCAAGACGGACTGACGGCCGGCGCCGGCCGGCCCGTCCGCTCCGCCGGCGTCACTGGACGCCTGGCGGCAGCACCACCTGCACGATGGTCGGGAAGCGGTCGGGCGTGGCGCCGGGGACCGGGTTGATGAAGCCGGTGCCCCCGCCCCACGTGTAGTCCTTCACCGTCACGCTCGGTGGAAACGCCATCTCGTTGTCGCGGAACCGCGCCAGATCGAACTGGTGCGTGGGCGGCTGCTCGTACAACTCATCCCCGCGCTGCTTGAGCGCCGCGCGGTAGTAGGCCACGGCGTCGGAGTAGGGCAGCGGCACGCCGTAGAGGTAGAACCGCTGGCCTCGGCCCGCGTCGAACGACGTGAGGTAGACGGCCGAGGGATACATCGGCACCTCGCCCAGGTCAGGTTCGCCGGGCGCGCGCGCCGGTGCGGCGGCGGGGGCCGCCGGCGGCGTCTGAACCGCGGTACTCGCCGGTTGGGGCGCCGGCTGCCCGGCCGGCTGCCGCGGCGCGGGTGTCTGCGGCGGTGGCGGCGTGCTGCCGCGCGGCGTCGGGAAGGGCTGCGGTGTCTGGGCGGCCAGCGTGGCGGCGCAGGCAAAGCACAGCAGTCCGATCAAGCCTCGCATGATCGGTATTATAGGCACCCGCATGACGACGCGCCTGCTGGAGTATTGCCGCACGCACGAGGGATGGCTGCTGGAGCTCATCGAGACGCTGACGGCCATCGAATCGCCCACCGACGACAAGGCCGCCGTGGACCGCTGCGGGCACACCCTGGCCGCGCGCCTCGAGGACATCGGCGCCACGGTCTCCCGCGTCGAAAGCTCGACGGCCGGTGATCACCTGGTGGCCCGCGTCGGGACCGGCGCCCGGCAGATCCTGCTGCTCGGCCACTTCGACACGGTGTGGCCCATCGGCCAGCTCGCCCGCATGCCGCTCAGGCGCGAGGACGGACGGCTCCACGGCCCGGGCGTCTTCGACATGAAGGCCGGCATCTCGCTCGCCATGCTCGCCACGCGCGCGCTCCTGGCCGTGGCGCCGCCCGAGGACGTGGCGATTGCCATGCTCTGGACCACGGACGAGGAAACCGGCAGCCACACGTCCCGCGCCCTCATCGAGACCGAGGCCGCGCACTCGGACGCCGTGCTGGTCCTCGAGCCCTCACTGGCGCACGGCGCGCTCAAGACCGCCCGCAAGGGCTGCGGGCAGTACGAGCTGATCGTCCACGGCGTGTCCGCCCACGCCGGCGTGGACCCGCGCAAGGGCGTCAACGCCATCCGCGAGCTGGCGCACCAGGTGCTGGCCGTGGACGCGGTGCGGGACCTGGATCGCGGGATCTCGGTCAACGTCGGCCTGGTAGCCGGCGGCTCGCGCGCCAACGTGGTGCCCGACTACGCGACGGCGACCGTGGACGTCCGCGCCGCCACCATGGCGGACGCCGACGAGGTGGACCGGAAGATGCGGGCGCTGCGGGCCATGGGGGAGGGGGCGCGGCTCGAGGTGACGGGCGGCTTCAACCGCCCGCCGATGGAGCGCAGCGCGGGCGTGGTGCGCCTGTTCGAGCTGGCGCGCGCGGTGGCCGGGGACATGGGCGTTGCGCTCGAGGAAGGCGCCACCGGAGGCGGCTCCGACGGCAACTTCACGGCCGCCCTCGGTGTGCCGACACTCGACGGCCTTGGCGCGATCGGCGACGGTGCCCACGCGCTGCACGAACACGTCGAGCTTGCCGCGCTGGTACCCCGCGCCGCCCTCATCGCGGGTCTGCTGCATCGTCTGACCCGCGCCTCCTGAGCGGCAGCCCGTAGCGGGCCTTCAGCAGCCCCACCACGTCCTGCACCCGCTTCACGTAGTCGGCGGGCGCGTATTTGGCCGCGTACAGGTGCTCGTAGCGATCGGCCAGGGCCGGATACTCCCGTGAGAGGACGGCCATGAAGTGGTCGCGCGTCCCGGCCTCGAGGTGCATCACCATCGCGCCCACCGACCGCGCCCCCGAGTCGGCAATCGCCTGCATGGTCCGCTCGATCTTCGCGGGGTGCGTCGTGATGCCGGGGACCAGCGGCGCCATCAGCACGCCGGCCTCGATGCCCGCATCCACCAGCTCGCGCACCGCGCGGAGTCGCTGCAGCGGATGGGCGGTGCCCGGCTCGAGCCGCCGCCACGCGTCCTCGTCCACCGAGGGCACGCTCAGGTAGACGCGGCACTCCGCGCGCGCGGACAGGTCCTGCAGCACGTCGCGGTCGCGCACCACCATGGGTCCCTTGGTGACGAGCCCCACGGGCGTGGCGGCGCGCGCCAGCTGCTCCAGGCATCCGCGCGACAGCTTGTACGTCCCCTCGATGGGCTGATACGGATCGGTGGCGGTCCCCAGCGCCACCTGTTCGCGCACCCAGGCGGGCCGATCCAGCTCGCG
>JAWKHU010000067.1:0-51143 GCA_041394685.1 Vicinamibacterales bacterium | reverse complement strand
CGAGGAGGCGTTCGAGAAGTGGGGCCGGGACGCCGTGCTCCGCGACGTCGTCCGCGTCATCCGGATCAGCCGTCCCTGGGTGCTGCTCTCGCGCTTTCAGGGGAACCAGCGCGACGGCCACGGCAACCACCAGACGGCGGGGCTCGTGACCCAGCTGGCGTTCCAGATGGCCGGCGATCCCAAGGCCTACCCGGAGCAGATCCAGGAGGGCCTGCGGCCCTGGCAGCCCTTCAAGGTCTACATCGGCGGCGTGCGCGAGAACGAGGACTGGACCGTGCGCATCGACAGCGGCGAGTACAGCCCGTATCTCGGCGACTCCTTCGACAACGTCGCCCGCTTCGGCCTGAGCTTCCAGCGCTCGCAGAACAGCGGCCGCTTCGTCCCCGGCGCCGGCCCGAACTACGGGTACTACTCCCGCGTCGGCACCCGCCTGGCCTCGGCCCCGGAGAAGGAGGGGTCGATCTTCGATGGCCTCAACCTGAGCTACTCGGGCCTCTTCGCCACGCTGGGACGCCGCTCGCCGGAGGGCGCGGCCGATCAGCTCGCGCGCGTGGACGGCGCGTTCGGACGCGCGGCCGCCGACTTCACGATGACCGACCCGTCGAAGGCCGTGCCCGGGCTCGCGGCCGCGCTGCAGTTCATCCGCGAGGCGATCGCCAAGAGCGCCGGCGAGGACGAGGCGCTGTTCGTGCTGCGCATCAAGGAGCGGCAGACCGAGGCGGCCATCACCGCGTGCCTGGGCCTCGACCTGACGGCCACGGCGCAGCCGGCCGGCCTGCCCGAACCCACGGGGCCGTTCGCCGCCTTCGCGGCGCCCGCCTCGATGGCGGCACCCGTGCCCGGCCAGACCTTCGAGGTGCGGGCCCGGCTCGCCAACCGCGGGACGATGACGGTGGCCCCCGCCGAGATCACGCTGGAGGCCGCGCGCGGCTGGACGGCCACGCCGCTCGGCGACGCCGGCATCGCCCCGGCGGTGGCCGGCCATCAGGTGCTGCCGCGCCGCTTCAGCGTCGCGGTGGCGGCGGATGCCCCCCTGTCCACGCGACCCTACTTCCACCGCCAGGGACTGCAGGAGAGCCGCTACGCGCTCGACGACCCCGCCGCCTTCGGACGGCCGGCCTCGGCGCCGCCGCTCGTCGCGGTCGCCCGCTACGTGGTGGACGGCTCGCCCGTGACGGTGCGGGAGGTCGTCCGCCGGCGTGAGCCGAAGCTGCCCTACGGCGACGCCCTGTATGAGGTGCGCAGCGTGCCCAGGCTGGGCGTCACCGTGTCGCCAGGGACGGCCGTGATTCCCCGGGCCGCGGCCACCAGGGCGGTGGAGCTCACCGTGGACGTCGTCCACAACGCCGAGGAGGCGACGAGCGGCGCCGTGACGCTCACGCTGCCCCAGGGCTGGACCGCGACGCCCGCCGAGCAGCCGTTCACGTTCGCGCGGGCCGGCGAACGGGCCAGCTACCGCTTCACCGTGCGCGCGCCCGCCCTCGATCCGAAGCCGTACCGCATCGAGGCCGTGGCCACCGCGGCCGGGCGGACGTACCGCGAGGGCTACGAGGTCATCGACGAACGCGATCTGGAGGTGCGCTACCTGTACCGGCCGTCGACGGTGGAGGTGCGCGGCATCGACGTCACCGTCCTGTCCGACCTCAAGGTGGGCTACGTCATGGGCATCGGCGACCAGGTGCCACAGGGTCTCTGGCAGCTCGGCGCCGAGGTGACGCTCCTCGGCGAGCGCGACCTGGCGTCCGCGGATCTCTCGCAGTTCGACGCCATCATGACCGGCACGCGCGCCTACGCCGTGCGCGAGGACCTCAAGACCTACAACCAGCGGCTGCTGGACTACGTGGCGGCCGGCGGCAACATGATCGTCCTCTACAACACCGCCGAGTTCGTGCCGAACCGCTTCGCGCCCTTCCCGGCCGACAACCCGCGCAACTCCGAAGAGGTGTCCGAGGAGGACTCGCCCGTCACCATCCTGGCGCCCACCCACCAGGTGTTCCGATGGCCCAACGCCATCACGGCCGCCGACTTCGACGGCTGGGTGGAGCAGCGCGGCTCGAAGTTCTTCAGCACGTGGGACACGGCCTACACGCCCATGATCTCCACGTTCGACAAGGGCCAGGCGCCGCAGCAGGGCGGCTGGCTCACGGCGAAGCACGGCAAGGGCACGTGGACCTACTTCGCCTACGCCCTGCACCGCCAGCTGCCGTACGGCGTGGCCGGCGCCTATCGCATCACGGCCAACCTGCTGGCCCTCGGCAAGACTCCGCCCGCGGGACGCTGAGCGCGGCTCGCGTCGGACGGCCGCCGCCGTCCCGTCAGCGCGGGTCGAGGCGCGCCAGCAGCGCCGTGTTGAGGCGGGTGTACTCGGCCTTCAGCTCGTCCCCGGCCGATGCCGCACCCGCGAGCGACTGCCGGGCGGCGGAGCGGGCGCCCTCGAGATCGCCCTTCTTCTCCAGGATGAGCCGCCCACCAGGCCGGCGACCACGCCGGCGAGCACTGGCCTGACGCCCTCGCCGACCACCAGCGCCACCACGTCGCCCCGGCTGGCGCCGAGCGCCAGGCGGACGCCGATCTCGGGCGTGCGCTGCTGCACCGCGTAGCTGACGACGCCGAAGACGCCGAGCACCGCCAGGCCTGCGGCGAGCAGGGCGAAGAGGGCCAGCAGGCTGGTCCGCAGTCGCGGCTGTGCCACGGCGCGGTCCAGTACCTGCTCGACCGTCCGCACGAGGTACAGGGGCACGCCCTGGTCCATCTGCGTGAGCTCGGCGCGCACCGATGCGGCCATCGCGGCCGCATCGATGGCGGTCCGCACCACCAGCGTCATCGTGTGGTACGAGGGCTGCTGGGCGTGCGGCGTGTAGAACATCGGCACCGCCCCCTCGTCGAGCCCCAGGTGGTGGACGTCGCCGACGATGCCGATCACTTCGCGCGAGCCCGGACCGCCGACGACCTGCTGCGCCGCGCGTGGGATGCCGCTGATGAACGTGATCCGAGCGCCCCACCGGATCCTGCCCCGGCCAGTGCTGGCGGGCCATCGACTCGCTGATGACGACCACCAGCGGGGAGGTGCCGGTGTCGCGCTGGTCGAACAGCCGGCCCCGGATGAGGGGCACGCCCATCGTGGCGAAGTAGCCAGGGGTCACGGACCGCGCCTGGGGCGAGGGGCCCTGGCCGTCGGGCAGCGGCCGGTCCTCGACCTGGATGCCGCGGCTGTCGTAGTCCATGCTGAGCGGCAGGATGTTGATCGCCGACCCCGTTCCACGCCGAGGAAGCGTCGGACGGCGCGCCTCGAACGCTCGTAGAAGGGGATCTGCTGGCCCTCCTCGTACGGCCCATGGGCAGCGAGACGTTCATGGCCGTGACGCGGGCCTGCGAGAAGCCGGGCGGCGTCACTCCAGCTTCCCGAGGCTCCGTCCCAGCAGGCTGGCGCCCACCAGGAGCACGAGGGCCAGGGCCACCTTGCGCGGCCATGAACAGGTCGCGGGCGCGGCGCGGCACTGCCCGTCGAATGCGGCCTCCTCTTTCCGGGTTTCGTTCGGCGATGCCGTGCAGAGATGCAGGGCAGGCGCCAGCCCAAGGGATCGCCGAGACGACCGCGGCGATCGCCGCGAAGGCGAGGACGGTGCCGTCCACTCGGACGTCGGTCGAGCGGGGAATCGAGGCGGCGGCGAGCAGCGACGCCGCGCGCGTGACCCAGGACGCGAGCCCGAGGCCGGCCGCAGCCCCGAGCGCGCTCAGCACCAGGCTTTCGACCAGCAACTGCTGCACCAGGCGGCGGCGGTCGGCGCCGAGCGACGTCCGGACGGCGAATTCCCGCTGACGGCCGGTGCCGGCGGCGAGCAGCAGGTTGGCGAGATTGGCACAGGCGATGAGCAGCACGAGGCCGACCGAGGCGGCCAGGACCAGGAGGCTGCGGCGCACGTCGGAGACCAGCGCGTCCAGTAGCGGCGCCACCTCGACGGACATGCCGTGGTTGCTCGTGGGGAAGTCGCGCTCGAGGCGCGCGGCGATGGCAACCAGCTCGGCCCGTGCCTGGTCAAGGGTCGCGCCCGGCGCCAGCCTCGCGACCGCCCGGATGAAATGACCTCCTCGATTCGCGTCGGCCGGATCGAAGTTCCACGCGAGGAAGACGTCCGCCGCGCGATCCGGGTCCTCCTCGATGTGGCGGTACTCGGACGGCAGGACGCCGATCACGGTGTACGGCTCTGCGTTCAGGCGGATCTCCTGGCCGACGACGTCACGGCGCCCGGCGAACCGGCGCTGCCGAAGCCGTGGCCGAGGACGGCCACCACGCGGCGCGCCCGGCCGATCCTCGTCGGCCGTGAAGACGCGACCGAGCAGCGGACGGACGCCCAGCGCCGGAAGAAGCCCTCGGTCACGCGGATCATCCCGATGCGCTCGGCGCCATCGTCGAGTCCGCTGATGGTGGCCGACGACACGCTGCCATGCGCCCCGACCCGTTGGAGCGATCGTGCGTCCCGCTGGAAGTCGAGGAAGTCGGCCGGCGACAGGTTGTCGGGGGCGTCGTCCTCCGCGTCCTGGCCCACGAGCCGGATCAGGCGATCGGGCTCGGGGAACGGCAGCGGCGCCAGCAGGACGGCCCGGACCACGCTGAACATGGCGGCGTTGGCGCCGATGCCGAGCGCGAGCGTCCCGATGGCGACGGCGGCGAAGCCGGGGCTGGCCGCCAGGCGGCGCAGCGCCAGCCGCAGGGATTGCGGCATGCGGCCATTGGACGTCCTGGCCGGCCTGAAAGGTTGGCGGTCGGCCGTCAGCGGCGGTCGAGCCGTGCCAGCAGCGTGGCGTTGAGGCGCGTGTACTCGGCCTTCAGCTCGTCCGCGGCCGTCGCGGCACCCGCGAGCGACTGCCGCGCCGCGGTCCTGGCACCGTCGAGGTCGCCCTTCTTCTCCAGGATGAGCGCCTGCCGGTAGAGCATGCCGACGTGGCCGGGCGATTCGGCCAGGGCCGCCGCGATCCACGCAGCCGCCTTGTCCAGATCCAGGCCGTTCTCGAAGTAGAACATCGCCGCCAGGAAGTACGGCTTCCGGTCGGTCCCGCGCATCGCCGCCTCGATCCGCGGCACGGCCAGCCCCACCACGTCCACGCCGATCGTGACGGGCACCCTCGTCCGCTCCCAGGTCACGTGGAGGACCGCCGCGCCCGCGGTCACGTCGTCGAACCCCATCGTCAGCGACTCCACCGGACGGTCCAGCCGCATCGGCGTCGCGCTCACGCGCAGCACCTCGTCGGCGTCGCGATGGGAATAGGAGCCCCACTGCGCGGCCGTCCGGTCGAGGATCACGGTCCAGGCCTCCGGGCCCGGAATCGTGAAGAGCGCGTAGGTGCCGGCGGCCACCGGCTGACCGTTGAGGGTGAAGGCCGTGTCCACCGTGATCGTCGTGGCCTCGTCCGAGCCGGTCCGCCAGACGCGGCCGTACGGCACGAGCGCCCCGAACACGGCGCGCCCCTTCACCGACGGCCTGTTGTACTTCACCGTGACGTCGGTGACGCCGATGCGCTGGGTGATCGTGGCCGAGGGGTTCGTCCGCGGGAAGACGACCGTGGGCCCCTCCTGGGCCAGCCCCGCCGGCGGGGCCGCCAGGAGCAGCGCCGTGCCGAGCCAAAGGGCCACGCCGCCGCGCGCGATCAGTAAATTCGCCATACGGCGAAATATTGATCCGGCGCCCCGGGCTGTCAAGACGGGCGGTTCGCATATGATGGGCCAGTGGCTGGGACGAAATCCATCGATCTGGACGAAGTGTTCTTCGCGCTGTCGGACCCGACGCGCCGCGCCATCATTCGTCAACTGGCAAATGGAGAGACCACGGTGGGCCGGCTCGGCCTGCCCGCGCCCCGGGCCGCCGCGACGCTCTCGAAGCACCTCCGCGTGCTGGAACGGGCGGGGCTCATCACGCAGGAACGCCAGGGGCGGTTCCTCAGGACGCGGCTGAATCCCGGCCCCCTCTGGGGCGGCATGTCGTGGCTGGAGGACCTGCGGGGCCTGTGGGACCATAGCTCGACTCCCTGGAGCGCTACCTGAAGGCGCAGCGGAGCCAACGCTCGTGACGGACCCGACGGCCGGCCGGCCTCCATTCGCCAGTCAGGGCGTGACGCTGACCCGCCGGTTTCCCGACGAGCCGGCCACGCTCTTCCGCGCCTTCACCGATGCCGAGGCGCTGCGCCAGTGGTGGGGGCCCCGTGACTTCCGCATCGAGGCCATCGACTTCCCGGCCGTCGTCGGCGCCACCTACCGCGTGACGCTGCGGGCCCCGGACGGCAGCCGCTGGGCGCACGAGGGTCAGTTCCTCGAGGTGGACCCGCCGGGCCGCTTGGCCTACACCTGGCGGTGGGTCGAGGGGCCGCTCTCGCGCGTCGAGACGCTGGTGGAACTCGGCTTCGCGGCCGTTCCCGGGGGCACGCTCCTCACCGTGTCCCACTCGCGCTTCGAGTCCGACGCCGAGTGCGACGCGCACCTCGTGGGCTGGACCGACACGTTCGACCGTGTGGGCGCGTAGCTGCACCGTTGACCTCACGAGCCGCTCTGGTCGACGGGGTGTTCGGTGGTGTGTGGCGGGGGATTACCTTCCGCCGCTCAGGCGTTGTCGCGCGCGAAGACGCGGTAGGCGACGACGCCCACCAGCAGGAACGCGAAGGCGAACACGATGCCATCGCGGGGGCCGGTGAAGAAGATGAAGAGCCACAGCGTGCCTGACAGCACGGCCGGCCAGGGATAGAGGGCCATCGTGAAGGGCTGCGGCACGTCGGGCCGGTAGCGGCGCAGCAGCACGACGGCCGCGCACTGCCAGACGAACTGCAGCAGCACCTGCACCTGCACCAGCCAGCTCACGATCTGCCCGAGCGAGAAGAAGCAGAACGGGATGGCGACGAGGCCGATCGTCGCCAGCGACACGTCCGGGAAGTGCTTGGTCGGGTGCACGTGGCGGAAGACGGCGAAGAAGTTGCCGTCCTTGGCGGCCGCGTACGGGATCCGCGAATACCCCAGGATGAGCGCGTAGAGCGACGAGGCCGACACGAACAGGATGAGCCCCGTCATGACGATGCCGGCCAGGCGGCCCGACTCCGGATCGTCGAACGTCCGCTGGATGAAGAGCGACGCGATCGTCCGCGATTCCCGGACCTCCGTCCACGGAATCATGCCCACGATCACGGTCGTCATCACGATGTAGACGGCGGCCACGAGCAGCGTCGAGAGCACGATGGACCGGGGAATCGTCCGGCCCGGGTCCTTCACCTCGTCGCCGAGGTTGCAGACCTGGTTGTAGCCACCGTAGCTGTACATCGCCAGGATGGCGGCGGCGCCGATGCTCCTGAACAGGCGGCCGTCGAAGGCGTACGCCTCGGGCGGGAAGTCGAACGCCTGGGCCGGCGAGAAGCTGAAGAGCCCGGCCACGATCACCCAGCCCACGGTGGCGAGCACCACGACCAGCATCACCACGGCCAGCCGGCCGATGCCGCTGATGTGGCGCCAGAGGAGCGCCGTCGACGCCACGCACACGCCGGCCGCCACGAGGTTGTGCTGCAGCGGCGACATCGTCGTCCACAGGAACTGCAGGTAGTCGGCGAAGCCCACGCCGCCGCTCGCGATCGAGAGCGGCGCGACGAGCAGGGTCTGGAAGATGAACAGGAACGACATGAGCCGTCCCAACCCGAACGGCTGGAACGCCTCGCGCAGGTACACGTAGCCGCCACCGCTCCCCGGCAGCGCCGCGCCGAGCTGCGCGTAGACCATGCCGTCGGCCAGCGCCAGCACGAGGCCCGCCAGCCACGCGTAGATCACGTGCGGGCCGTTCATGGCCGCCACCATGAAGGGGATCGTCAGGAACGGCCCGACCCCCACCATGCTGATGACGTTGGTGGCCGTGGCCTGCAGGAGGCCGATGGCGCGGTCCAGGGTGGGCGGCGTGTTCGGGGCGTCGGTGGTCATACGGGCAGGAGCGTGTCCACGAGCCGCTCGGCGAGCTCGCGGGACTGCACGATCGGGTTCATGGCCAGCGCGGCCACGTAGTCGGCGCGGTCGCCGCTGATCGCGGCCTGCACCGTGGCCTGCTCGTACTCCTTCACGGCGGCGATGAGCGCCCGCGCGTGATTGGGCACGCGCGCCACCTGGCGGGCGTGCGGTCCGGCGGCATCCACCACGCAGGGCGTCTCGATCACGTCGTCGTCGGCCAGGAACGGCAGCACGCCGCGGTTCGGTACGTTCAGGGGGATGACGGCGCCGGTGTTCCCGGCGATGGCCGAGATCGTCATGAGGGCGATCTTGTCGTAGCCGGAGAGCTCGGCCCAGTCCGGCTTGACCCTCGGCGTGGCGCTGCCCGATTCCAGCTGCATGTAGCTGGCGTCGCGCGCCGCCAGGTACTGCTGGTAGCGCGCGATCGGGTCGTCCACTCCGCGCGCCAGATCGGCGAAGAGCGCGTCGGTCAGCGCCGCCACCACCCGGCCCCGGCTCGTGCCCGCGCGCTCCAGGTGCGCCAGCGCGACCTCCGGCCGGTAGTAGTAGTAGAGATACTCGGTCGGCAGGAGGCGCAGGTCCCGCAGCCGTTCGCGCTCGAAGAGCGGCGACCGGTAGACGGCGTCGAGCCGCGCGTCGTCGTCCCACAGCCGGGCCATCTGCGGTTCGCCCTGGAACGTGACCTCGCGCAGCCAGCCCAGGTGATTTAACCCGAAATAGTCGTAGTCGCAGGCCGCCGGCGGCAGGCCGAGCGCGTGAGCCGCGTCCTCGAAGATCTCGGCCGGCGTGTCGCAGATGCCGATGCTCCGGGCGCCGGTGTGGGCGGTGAGCGCCTGCGAGATGATGCTGACGGGGTTGGTGAAGTTCACCAGCCACGCCGACGGCGCCACCCGCGCCACGAGCCGGCCGTAGTCGAGCATGGCCGGGATGGTCCGGACCGCCATGGCGAAGCCCGCCGGCCCCACCGTCTCCTGGCCGACGATACCGAGCGCGATGCAGGCAGCCTCGTCGGCCGCCCGCTGGGCGATCCCGCCGACGCGGATGCTGGTGATGACGAAGTCCGCGCCGGCGACGGCCGCCTCCGCCGACGCCCGCGCCTGGACGGGCGTCCCAGGCGCCATCCGGCGCGCCAGGTCGGCGACGACGCCCAGCCGCTGCTGATCGGTGTCGTAGAGGTCCACGCGGTCGAGCGTCAGCGTCGAGCGCGCGAAGCCTCCGACGAGGAGCGGCACCCGGACGCCGGCGCCGCCGATGATGGCGAGCTTCACGAGGATCTCCGTGCCGGACGCGGCCGGCGCGCCGCCCGCCGCGGCCTCGCGGCCGGGCGCAGCAGGTGGGGCAGCTGCCGGGCGGTGGGAAGGGCGTCGAGGCCACCCGCGGCCAGCGTGGACGCGGCCCCCACGCTGTTGCCGGTGGCGAGGCACGTGGCCGGGGGCGCCCCACGGAGCCACGCCGCCAGGAACCCGGCGTTGAAGGCGTCGCCGGCGCCCGTCGTGTCCACGGCGTCCACGGCCGGGGCCGGCATCATGACGTCGCCGTCGGCGCGCAGCCAGCGGCTGCCCTGATCGCCGAGCTTCACGACCACGTTGGAGCGCTCTGTCCGAAGGCGCGGGTAGGCGTCGGTGAGCGCGGTCGTCCCCGCGTAGAGCGGGGCCTCGAGCTCGTTGAGGAGCACGAGGTCCAGCGCGTCCACGAGGCCCGGCAGCGCCGGGTCCGCCGCCAGCGGCGGGTTCCAGCCCGGATCCCACGACACCGTCAGCCCCTGACGCCGGAGACGCGCCACGAGCCGCGTCCACGCGCCGAGATCGGCCGGGCACAGGGCGAGATGGACGTGGGTGGCGCGGGCGGCGGCGGCCGGCAGCGCGCGCCGGAGCCGCCCGTCGAGCGCGGCGTTGACGCCGTTGAAGGTGACGAAGGTCCGCTCGGTGGCCGTCGAGAGCGCGGCCGTGATCGCGTGCGGCTCACCGGGGCGGCGCAGGTTCGTGACCCGCACACGCTCGCGCGTGAGCCGGCCGGCGGCGCCGTCGCCGAGCGCGCTCACGATGGCCGTCGGGATGCCGAGCCGCGAGGCGCCGACCGCCGTGATCACGGCGCCCCCGCCGATGGTCGCGTGGAAGCGGTCGGTCTTGATCTCCTCACCGGGCGCCGGGAGCCGCTCGAGGCCGACGAACACCAGGTCCTCGAACGCCTCGCCAGCCGTCAGGAGTCGCGGAGCGGGCACGCCGGATTGTATCCCGCGCCGTCCGGGCCCGCCCGGGAGGGCGGGGGCGACGCGCCAGGCGGCGGCACGGCATCATAGGACGCATGGCCTCCAAGGTTTCCGTGAAGGTGTTCGATGCCGACGGGCGGCTCGTCGGCCCGGTTGACGTCCCGAGGGTGGAGAAGTCCGACGCCGAGTGGCGCGCGCACCTGACCGACGAGCAGTACCAGGTGGCGCGGCGGCACGGCACCGAGCGCCCCTTCTGCGGCACGCTCCTGGACAACAAGGCGCAGGGCGTCTACGCGTGCGTCTGCTGCGGCCTGCCGCTCTTCGCCTCCAACGCCAAGTTCGACTCGGGCACGGGCTGGCCGAGCTTCTTCCAGCCGATCGCCGACGAGAACGTGGCGACGGAAGTGGATCGCAGCTACGGCATGACGCGCGTGGAGATCCTGTGCGCCCGCTGCGACTGCCACCTCGGCCACGTCTTCCCCGACGGCCCGCGGCCGACGGGCCAGCGGCACTGCGTCAACTCCGAGTCGCTCGTCTTCGTCGACGTCGAGGACCTGAAAGACCTCGCCGACCCGGCCGCTCCGTGAGTCGGCGCCCGGGCGATCCCTTCCTCCGGCTTCCCAGGTCGCGCCTCAGTCTTGCTGAGCCGCGACCCGCCAACTGACGCTGTACGATCATCTCCGCCGGACGAAGGGATCACCCGTGCACCGACTCGCGGAAGCAGCGGGATCGCCTACTTGGTGAACGGCTCCGGCCGCGGCGTGCGGTCCGACGACGGCGGCAGGAGCGGCATCGTGAACTGCGGCTGCTCGCCCGTCAGCGTCTTCAGGAACGCCACGATCTTCGCCGTCTCCTCCGCGCTGTAGCGCCGTCCGAGCTGGATGCGGCCCATGATCTCCACCGACTCGCCCAGCGTGTCGGCGGCGCCGTCGTGGAAGTACGGGTAGGTGAGCTCGACGTTCCTGAGCGTCGGCACCTTGAAGTTGAAGCGATCGGCGTCCTTGCCGGTCACGGCGCTCCGGCCCTCGGCCGGGTTGTCCGTCTTGTAGGCTTCGACGATGCCCATCTTCTTGAAGGACGCGCCGCCGGCGGCCGGGCCGTTGTGGCAGGCCGTGCAGCCACTCGCCTTGAAGATCTCGTAGCCGGCGCGCTCGTCGGACGTGAGCGCCGCGGTGTCGCCAGCCAGCCACTTGTCGAACCGAGAGTGCGGCGTGACCAGTGTCTCCTCGAACGCCGCGATGGCCTCGGTGACGCGATCGATGTCGATGGCCTTGGTGCCGAACGCCGCCTTGAACTCGGCCACGTAGCCGGGAATGGTGGCCAGCATCTCCACGGCCAGTTCGTGGGTGAAGGCCATCTCGCCCGGGTTGGCGATGGGCCCGCCGGCCTGCGCCTTCAGCGTGGCCGCGCGGCCGTCCCAGAACTGGGCCACGTTCATGCCGGAGTTCAGGACGGTCGGCGCGTTGATCGGCCCCTTCTGCCAGTTGTGGCCGATCGACGTCTTGAGGTTGTCCGACCCGCCCATGCTCAGGTTGTGGCACGAGTTGCAGCTGATGAAGCCAGACCGGGACAGGCGCGGGTCGAAGTACAGCTTCTTGCCCAGGTCGACGAGCGCCGGGTTCTTCACGACCGCCGGCGCGATGGGCTGAATGGGTTCCCTGACGGGCGCCTGGCCGGCCAGCCGCGTCCCGAACCCGGCCACGGCCAGCGCCACACACACGGCAAAGACCTTCGAAGACATGGTGACGACTCCTCGCCGGCGCTCCGACGCCGGCTGACATCGTCAGGTGCACGAGGTGTGCCTGAGGGGCATGGGACTGCGGCCGGCCATGTGCGGCCCCACGGCCGCCGCGGCGCGCCGCCGCGAACTTCTCCCGGGACCGAGCCCGGGGAAATCCGCTGCGCCGCCCCCGGCCGCCGCCCGGCGCCCCGGCCGAACGTGCCGGGTTGACGGGCTCGTCCGTGGCACGCGCTGTGCTCCACCGCGCCCTCAGTGATGACGTAGCTCTGCGCACGAGCGTCCGGTCCTGCGCCACCACGACGGAGGTCCCATGAGCAAGCCGCTCACCATCTGGGAGCACGCCGCCCTCCTCGGGCACTCACGGCGCGACTTCCTCAAGTTCTGCGCGTGGCTGGCGGCTGCCGCCGGCCTCGAGTCGTCACAGGTGGGCCAGGTGGTCCACGCCCTCGAAACCAAGCCCCGGCTCCCCGTGGTCTGGTTCCACTTCCAGGAATGCACCTGCTGCAGCGAGTCGTTCATTCGCTCGTCGCACCCCATCGTCTCGGACGTGATCCTCGACAAGATCTCGCTCGACTACACCGAGACCCTGCAGGCGGCGGCCGGCCACCAGGCCGAGGCTGCCCTCCACGAGACGATGAAGAAGTACCACGGCCAGTACCTGATGCTGGTCGAGGGATCGATTCCGACCGAGGCCGGCGGCGTCTACTGCTGCATCGGCGGACGGACGGCCCTGGACATCTGCCGCGAGGCGGCCGAGGGCGCCAAGGCCATCGTGGCCTGGGGAAGCTGCGCATCGAACGGCTGCATCCAGGCGGCCAGGCCGAACCCCACCGGCGCCACGCCCATCCACAAGCTCATCACCGGCAAGCCGATCATCAAGGTGCCGGGCTGCCCGCCCATCGGCGAGGTGATGGCCGCCACCGTCGTCCACCTCCTGGCCTTCGAGACGATCCCGTCGCTGGACCGGGTCGGCCGGCCGCTGGCGTTCTACTCCCGCCGCGTGCACGACACCTGCTACCGCCGCCCCAACTACGACGCGGGGCTCTTCGTGGAGTCGTGGGACGACGGCAACGCGCGCAAGGGCTACTGCCTCTACAAGATGGGCTGCCGGGGCCCGTCCACCTACAACGCGTGCGCCGTCACCCAGTGGAACGGCGGCGTCAGCTTCCCGATCCGGAGCGGCCACGGCTGCATCGGCTGCTCGGAGGAGAACTTCTGGGACAACGGGCCCTTCTACAGCCGCCTCACCAACCTGCCAGGGTTCGGCATCGAGTCCACGGCCGACCGGGTGGGCCTGGTGGCCGGGGCCGTCACGGCGGCCGGCATCGTGGCGCATGCCGGTCTCACCGCCGCGCGCAAGAGCGGCGTGATCGGCGAGCAGGAACGCGACGCGAAGGAAGCGTAGGAGGCGCCCCATGGCCAGCCGTATCGTGATCGACCCGGTGACCCGCATCGAGGGCCACCTGCGCATCGAAATCGAGGTCAAGGACGGCGTCGTGTCCGACGCCTACAGTTCCGGCACGATGGTGCGGGGCTTCGAGCTGATCCTGAAGGGCCGCGATCCCCGCGATGCCTGGGCGTTCGTGGAGCGGGCGTGCGGCGTCTGCACGACCGTCCACGCCCTGGCGTCGGTCCGCGCCGTGGAGGACGCGCTGGGCATCACCGTGCCGCCCAACGCGGACCTCATCCGGAACCTGATGTTCTGCGCCCAGTACCTGCAGGACCACGTGGTGCACTTCTACCACCTGCACGCGCTCGACTGGGTGGACGTGGTCAGCGCGCTCTCGGCGGACCCGAAGAAGACCTCGGAGCTGGCCCAGAGCCTGTCGAACTGGCCGAAGTCCTCGCCCGGGTACTTCTCGGACCTCCAGAAGCGCCTCAAGACGTTCGTGGACAGCGGCCAGCTGGGCATCTTCGCCAACGCCTACTGGGGCCACTCGGCGTACAAGCTGCCGGCGGAGGTCAACCTGATTGGCGTGGCGCACTACCTCGAGGCCCTCGAGTGGCAGAAGGAGATCGTGAAGGTCCACACGATCTTCGGCGGCAAGAACCCGCACCCGAACTACCTGGTGGGCGGCGTGCCGTGCTCGCTGAACATCGACGAGGCCAACTCGATCAACGCCGAACGCCTCGCGTTCGTCGGCAAGCTGTTCGACGACGCGCAGACGTTCGTGGAGCAGGTGTACATCCCGGATCTCCTGGCCATCGCCGGCTTCTACAAGGACTGGGGGGCGATTGGCGGCGGGCTGTCGAACTACCTCGCCTACGGCGACCTGCCGGTGAAGGGCTACGGCGACACGTCGAGCTTCAAGTTCCCGCGCGGCGTCATCCTGAACAGGAACCTCGCCGAGGTGCTGCCGGTGGACGGCAAGGACCCGATGGAGGTCCAGGAGTTCGTCAACAACTCCTGGTACGACTACGCGGCCGGCGACCAGACGGGCCTGCACCCGTGGGACGGCGAGACGGCCCTGCACTACACCGGCCCCACGCCGCCGTACGAGGAGCTGGACGTCACGAGGAAGTACTCGTGGCTCAAGACGCCGCGGTGGAAAGGCGAGCCCATGGAAGTGGGCCCGCTCGCCCGGATGCTCGTCGCCTACGCGTCGGGCAGTGCCGAGGTGAAGGAGGTCGTGGACGCCACCCTGAAGCAGCTCGACGTGCCCGTCGCCGCCCTCTTCTCCACGCTGGGCCGGACCGCCGCGCGGGGCCTCGAGACCAAGCTCGTCGCCGGGTGGGCCAAGGAGTTCTACGGCCAGCTCCTGGCGAACCTGAAGGTCGGCGAGGTGAGCACGGCCAACACCACCCGGTGGGAGCCGGCCTCGTGGCCGGCCGACGCCAAGGGCGTGGGCCTCACCGAGGCGCCGCGCGGCGCGCTGGCGCACTGGATCGTCATCAAGGACGAGAAAATCGCCAACTACCAGCTCGTGGTGCCCAGCACGTGGAACGCCTCGCCTCGGGACACGAAGGGCCAGCGGTCCGCGTACGAGGCGTCGCTCGTCGGGACGCCCATCGCCAACACCGAGCAGCCCGTGGAGGTGCTGCGCACGATCCACTCCTTCGATCCGTGCCTGGCCTGTGCCGTCCACCTCCACGACGAGCACGGCTCCACGGTGCACCGGCTCGAGACCTTCTGAGGGGAGGCGGGCCATGTCGAAGCACATCTTCCGGCGCCTCTACCTCTGGGAGTGGCCCGTGCGCATCTACCACTGGATCACGGCGGCCGCCGTGGCGGTGCTGGCGGCCACCGGGCTCCTCATCGGCGCGCCCGTCGCGTTCATGACGACGGGCGACGCGTCGGCCGGCTACTGGTTCGGGACCGTCCGCTTCCTGCACTTCGCGGCGGCGTACCTCTTCTTCTTCGCCTTCGTGCTGCGCGTCTACTGGCTGTTCGTGGGGAACCGCCATGCGCGCTGGTCGGCGTTCGTGCCGGTCCAGCACCCGGTCCGCTTCCTGCGCGACCTGTGGGACGTGGTGCGGACCGACATCCTGCAGCTCAGGAAGCCGCCGCTCGACTTCGTCGGGCACAACCCGCTGGCGGCGACGACCTACTTCTTCATCTTCCTGCTGACGGCGTTCCAGATCGCCACCGGGTTCGCCCTCTACACGCCGATGAGCGCCAGCTGGGTCCCGGCCATGTTCGCGTGGGTCACGCCCCTCATGGGCGGCGATGCCAACGTCCGCATCTGGCACCACGCCGCCACGTGGGCCTTCCTCGTCTTCGCGGCCATCCACGTCTACCTGGTGCTCTATCACGACGTGGTCGAGGCGCGCGGCGAGCTGTCGTCGATGATCGGGGGCTCGCGCTTCGTCGAGCACCACGAGGAGCACGCCCGTGGCTGACCGTCTGGTGCTCGGCATCGGGAACCTGCTGATGGGCGACGAGGGCGTAGGCGTCCACGCCATCGAGTACCTGCGCGGCGCGGGGCTGCCCGACGACGTCAACCTGCTGGACGGCGGCACGGGCGGCTTCCACCTGCTGGACGTCCTGTCGGCCGACGCGCCCCTCGTGATGATCGACGCGACGATGGACGGGGAGCCCGCGGGCACGGTCCGGACGCTGCGCCCGCGCTACGCCTGCGACTTCCCGCGGGCGCTCTCGGCGCACGACATCGGCCTCCGCGACCTGATGGAAGCGGCCCAGATCACGGGCGCGCTGCCGGACGTCGCGCTCATCACGGTGTCGATCGACGAGATCCGGGCCATGGACATGACCCTGTCTCCGGCCGTGGCCTCGGCGCTCCCGGCCGTGCGCGAGGCCGTGGTGGAGGCGCTGGCCCGCCAGCGCGCGCTCACGCCCGCCGGTCCGTCGTCCCTCGTGGCCGCGGCCTCCGCCAGCGGAGCCCCCCATGCATGAACTGGCCCTCGCGCACGAGATCCTGGCGCTCGTCAAGCGACACGTGCCCGACGAGCGCGCGCACGCCGTGCGCACCATCCGCGTGCGCGTGGGCGACCTGGCCGGCGTCGTCGTGCCGTCCCTGGACTTCTGCTTCGAGGCCATCGTGACCGGCACGCCGTGGCAGGCCGCCTCGCTGGCCGTGGAACAGGTGCCCGCGCGGGCTGCCTGCTTCGGCTGCGGCGCCGTGTTCACCACCCAGTCGCCGGGTGCCGGCTGTCCCACCTGCGGCGGGAGCGCCGTCCGGATGGTGTCGGGTGGCGAGCTGCACGTGGACGCGGTGGATCTGGACGACGAGGCCGAGGCGCCCGTGGCCGAGACGGTGCCGGCGTCCACGGTGGCGGGAGAGGCGGTGCAGCCATGAGCGTCGTCACCATCGAACGGAAGGTGCTCGAGAAGAACGACGAGCTGGCGGCGGCCACGCGCGACGCGCTCGTGCGCCAGGGCGTGTTCGCCATCAACATGGTGAGCTCGCCCGGCGCCGGCAAGACCACGCTCCTGGAGCGCACGCTGGCCGCGCTGGACGGTCGCGTGAAGGTGGCGGTGGTGGAGGGCGACGTCCAGACGGACCTGGATGCCCAGCGCGTGTCCCGCTACGGCGTCCCGGTGGTGCAGATCGTGACCAACGGCGGCTGCCATCTCGAAGCCCGCCTCGTCCGGGATGCGCTGTCCCAGCTGGACCTGCGCGACACCGAGGTCCTCGTGATCGAGAACGTCGGCAACCTGGTGTGCCCGGCCAACTTCGACCTTGGCGAGGACCTGAAGGTCGTGGTGTTGAGCGTGACCGAAGGGGACGACAAGCCGCTCAAGTACCCGGCCATGTTCCAGCGCGCCTCGGTGCTCGTCATCAACAAGATCGACCTGGTGCCGTACACGGACGCGGACGTCTCGGCCATCCGCCGTCACGCGCGCCTGGCCAATCCGGATCTCCAGATCTTCGAGACGTCCTGCCGCACGGGCGAGGGCATCGCCGAGTGGGCCGACTGGCTCGCCGTGCAGGCAGAGCGTCGCCGTGCCTGAACGCCTCCGCCTGGCGCTGCGCGGCGCGGTGCAGGGCGTGGGATTCCGTCCGTTCCTGTACCGCGCGGCCATCGAGCGGGGCCTCCGCGGCTGGTGCCGCAACACGGCCCAGGGCGTGCTCGTCGAGGTGGAGGGCGACCGGCCGGCACTCGAGGGCTTCCGCGCCGCGCTGGACCGCGAGCGTCCGGAGCGCGCGTCGATCCTGAGCTGCGAGCAGTCGTGGCTCGACCCCGCGGGGCTGGGGCCCTTCGCCATCCTCGGCAGCGACCCCGGCGAGTCGCCGAGCGCCGTCGTGATGCCGGACCTGGCGCTCTGCGTGTCGTGCCGCGGCGAGCTGCTGGACCCCACGAACCGGCGTTACCGCTACCCGTTCATCAACTGCACCAACTGCGGCCCGCGGTTCAGCATCATCGAGGACCTGCCGTACGACCGCGCCAACACCACGATGCGCCGCTTCACCATGTGCCCGGCGTGCTGGCAGGAGTACCAGGACCCGCGCGACCGGCGCTTCCACGCCGAGCCCAACGCGTGCCCGGTGTGCGGGCCGCGCGTGGCGTTCTGGGACGCCCGTGGCCATCAGGTGGCCGAGCGGGAGAGCGCCCTCATCGCCGCCGCCAACGCCGTGCGGGCCGGCCAGATCCTGGCGCTCAAGGGCCTGGGCGGCTTCCAGCTCGTGGTGGACGCCACCAACGATCTCGCCGTGCGCCGCCTGCGCGAGCGGAAGCACCGCGACGAGAAGCCGTTCGCGCTGATGTGCACCGACCTGGACTGCGCGGCCGAGTACGCCCATCCCTCGCCCGACGAGGCGCGGCTCATGGCCGGCCCGGAGGCGCCGATCGTCCTGGTGGCGGCGCGGACGGGCACGCGCGTCCGCGGCCTCTCGCCGGCCGTGGCGCCCGGCATGCGCCAGCTCGGCGTGATGCTGCCCTACACGCCCCTCCACGTGCTCCTCATGCGCGACCTCCGGCGGCCCGTCGTGGCCACGAGCGGGAACCACGCCGAGGAGCCGATGTGCATCGACGAGCGCGAGGCCGTGGCCGCGCTCGACGGCATCGCCGACGTCTTCCTCGTGCACGATCGGCCCATCGCGCGCCACGTGGACGACTCGGTCGTGCGGGTCGTGGCCGGGCGCGAGCTGCTGCTCCGGCGTGCCCGCGGCTGGGCGCCGCTTCCGCTCCCGCTGCCGGCGTCCGCGCCGCCGGTGGTGGGCGTGGGCGCGCACCTCAAGAACACGGTGGCGATCACGGCGGGGGCCGGCGTGGTCGTCAGCCAGCACATCGGCGATCTGGAGTCCTCCGCCGCCGGCCAGGCGTTCCACGCGGCGCTCGCGAGCCTGTTCCGGCTGTACCGGACCACGCCACGCGCGGTCGCGGTGGACCTCCATCCCGACTATCTCTCGACCGAGTTCGGCCGCCGGCTGGCCGTGCCCATCACGGCGGTGCAGCACCACTACGCGCACCTGGCGGCGTGCATGCTCGACAACGATCTCGGCGCCGGCGTGGTCGGTGCGGTGTGGGACGGCACCGGCTACGGCGACGACGGCACCGTGTGGGGCGGCGAGTTCCTGCGCGCCACCCCCGACGGCTACTCGCGCGTCGCCACGCTCCGGCCGTTCCGCCTGCCCGGGGGCGACCGGGCCGCGCGCGAGCCTCGCCGGTCGGCGCTGGGCCTTCTCCTGGCCATGGGCGGGGACGTCGCCGAGCGGTGGCACACGCGCCGTCCCGACGCGTTCTCGGAGGAAGAGTGGCGGATCCTGCGGCGGGCCGTCGCCCACGGCCTCAACGCGCCCGTCTCGACCAGCATGGGCCGCCTGGTGGACGCCGTCGCCGGCCTGGCGGGCGTGCGCGACGTGATGCGCTTCGAGGGCCAGGCAGCGATGCTCCTGGAGCAGGCCGTCGATTCCACCGTGCCCGACGCCTACCCCTTCCATCTCGGTCCGCCGGACCCGGCGTGGCGGATGGACGGCTGGAATCCGCCGCCGCTCGTCGTGGACTGGGGGCCGCTCGTCACCGCCGTCCTCGACGACGTGGAGACCGGCACGCCGACCGGTGTCATCGCGGCCCGCTTCCACAACGCGCTCGCCGAGATGCTCGTGGCCGTGGCCCGCGCGCTGGGCGAGACGCGGCTCCTGCTCACCGGCGGCTGCTTCCAGAACCGCGTGTTGACCGAAGCGGCCATCACGCGCCTGACGGCGGCGGCCGTCCGCCCGTACTGGCACCAGCGCCTGCCTCCGAACGACGGCGGCATCTCCGCCGGCCAGGTCGCGGCCTGGCTCAGGGCGCGGCAGCCAGCCGTGGCGTCGGACGCGCGCCAGGTCGTGCGCGTGCCGGCCTGACGCCGTTTCCCGAAGCTGTGAGGACCCTGCCATGTGCCTGGCCGTACCTGGACGCATCCTGAGCATCGAGGGCGACGACCCGATCCTGCGGGCCGGCCGCGTGGATTTCGCCGGTATCGTCAAGCGCGTGAACCTCAGCTACGTGCCGGAGGCGAAGGTCGGCGACTACGTGCTCGTGCACGTCGGCTTCGCGATCTCGACCGTGGACGAAGCCGAGGCCCGGCAGGTCTTCGCCTACCTCTCCGAGATGGGCGACCTGGCGGAACTGGACGAGGAGACGGCGTCATGAGGTTCGTGGACGAGTACCGCGACGCCGCGGCGGCCGAGCAGTACGCGAAGGCGCTGGCCCGCATCACCACGCGGCCCTGGACCCTCATGGAAGTGTGCGGCGGCCAGACGCACGCCATCGTCAAGTTCGGCGTGGACACCCTGCTGCCGCCCCAGGTGACGCTCGTGCACGGCCCCGGCTGCCCGGTGTGCGTGACGCCGCTCGAGATCATCGAGAAGGCGCTCGAGATCGCGGCCAGGCCCGAGGTCATCTTCTGCTCGTTCGGGGACATGCTGCGCGTGCCCGGCCGGACCACCGATCTCCTGGCCGTGAAGGCGCGGGGCGGCGACGTCCGGATCGTCTACTCGCCCCTGGACGCGGTCGCCCTGGCGCGTGCGAACCCCACGCGCCAGGTCGTCTTCTTCGCCGTGGGATTCGAGACGACGGCGCCCGCCAACGCCATGGCCGTGTACCAGGCGGCGCGCGAGGGCCTCACGAACTTCTCGGTGCTGATGTCGCACGTGCTGGTGCCGCCGGCCATGGAGGCCATCCTCTCGTCGCCCGTCTGCAAGGTGCAGGGCTTCCTGGCGGCCGGCCACGTCTGCACGGTGATGGGCTTCTCGGAGTACGAGCCGATCGCCGCGCGCTACCGTGTCCCCGTGGTCGTCACCGGGTTCGAGCCGCTGGACATCCTCCAGGGCGTCTACATGTGCGTGAAGCAGCTGGAGGAGGGCCGCGCCGAGGTGGAGAACCAGTACACGCGGGCCGTCCGCCGCGAGGGCAACCAGCCCGCACAGGATCTGGTCGCCCAGGTGTTCCAGGTGGTGCCCCGGAAGTGGCGGGGCGTGGGCGAGATCCCGCAGAGCGGCCTGGGACTGGCGGACCTGTACCGCGACTACGACGCGGAGGTGCGCTTCGGCGTGGCCGACCGCAAGGCCGACGAGCCCGCCGAGTGCCAGAGCGGGCGCATCATGCAGGGGCTCATCAAGCCGCCCGAGTGTCCGGCGTTCGGCACGACGTGCACGCCCGAGCACCCGCTCGGCGCCACGATGGTGTCCTCCGAGGGCGCCTGCGCGGCGTATTTCCGGTATCGACGCCTGGGCGTGCCCGCGCGCCAGGAGGTGGCCCGTGGCTAGCGACTTCGCCGGCCAGACCTGCCCGATTCCGATCGCGCGCTACCCCGACGTGCAGCTCGCGCACGGCGGCGGGGGCCGCCTGACCGGACAGCTCATCGAGGACCTGTTCATCCCGGCGTTCGGATCGCCGGCGCTGGCCCAGCGCCACGACGGCGCGCGCCTGGACCTGGGGCACGGACGGCTCGCCTTCACCACCGACTCCTACGTGGTGCGCCCGCTCTTCTTCCCGGGCAGCGACATCGGCGCCCTGGCCGTGAACGGCACCGTGAACGACCTGGCGATGTGCGGCGCGCGGCCGCGGTTCCTGTCGTGCGGCTTCATCATCGAGGAAGGGCTCCCGATGGAGACCCTGTGGCGGGTGGTGCGGTCCATGCGCGCGTCCGCCGACGCCGCGGGCGTGTCGATCGTGACGGGCGACACCAAGGTGGTGGACCGGGGCAAGGGCGACGGCCTCTACGTGAACACGGCCGGCGTCGGCGTGATCGACCACGACCTGACGATCGCGCCGTCGAGCGTCCGCCCCGGGGATGTCGTGATCGTCTCGGGCGACATCGGGCGCCACGGCATGGCCGTGATGGCGGCCCGCGAGGGACTGGAGTTCGAGTCGGCCATCGAGAGCGACTGCGCCCCCGTGAACGACGCCGCGCTGGCCCTCATCGACGCCGGGCTCGACGTGCACTGCCTGCGGGACCTGACGCGCGGCGGCCTGGCGAGCGCCGTGGTCGAGATCGCCACCACGTCCGGCCTGCACCTGCACCTCGTCGAGGAGGCGATTCCCGTCCGCGAGGACGTCGCTGGCGCGTGCGAGGTGCTGGGCTTCGACCCGTGCTACGTCGCGAACGAGGGCCGTTTCATCGCGATCGTCCCCGAGGCCGACGCGGACCGCGCCCTTCGGGTGCTCCAGGGGATCGAGGTGTCGAGCGCGGCGGTCCGGATCGGCCACGTCGAGGCCGACCCGCACGGCCTGGTGACGCTCACGAGCCGCATCGGCGCCACGCGCGTGATGGACCTCCTGAGCGGCGAGCAGCTTCCGCGGATCTGCTGAGGCGGCCGGCGTTGGCGTCCGGGGCGATCCCTTCCTCCGGCTTCGCCAGGTAGCGGCTCAGTCTTGCTGAGACGCTACCCGCCAACTGACGCTGTACGATCATCTCCGCCGGACGAAGGGATCACCCCAGACGCCAACGCGTGACCGGCGCACGCACGGGCGCAGTTGCGTTGGCAGGGTGTTCGGTCGGCGGGCGACTATGAGTCGTCGTCGCACGGAGAGCCGACACTCGCACCGGGGGTGCGGGCGACACGCAGGGTAGGGGCTGGGGGTCCCCAGAAATGCTTTGGACGGCAGGACAAGCCGCCGGGAGGTGCGAGTGTCCGACGCGACTCATCGGAGCCGACGACTGACCGCCCTGCCAGCGCAACTGCGGTCCCGCCGGGCTCGGGGGCCCTTCGCTGTGTCCTACGGGCGCGCGGCGAGCAGACGCTTCATCAGCGCCTCGGCCTCGGCGGACCCCAGCGTGCCGCCGCGGCCGGTATCGCGCGGCGTGGCCAGATCCAGCGGCGTCCTGCCCGCCGTGTTCGGGCGGTCCAGCGCGGCGCCGCGGTCGGCCAGGAGCTGGATGACCTTCGTCCAGCCCTGTGACGCGGCTAGATGGAGCGCGGCGGAGCCGCTGGCGTTCGTGGCGTTCACGTCGGCGCCGGCCTCAGCGAGCGGGCTCAGCGTGGCCACGACGTCGGCTTCGTCCGTGGGCACCTCGGGGAAGTCGGAGTCCACGAGGTGCCAGCGCTCCAGATCCGTGGGCCGCACTTCCTTCTCGAACGAGGTGTCCACGGCCACGAAGAGCGGCGTGAGCCCGGCGTCGTTCGGCGTGTCCACGGCCGCGCCCCACGCGAGCAGCTCGCGGACGATGGCCGATTCCTGATACGCGGCGGCCACGAAGAGCGGGGTGGCGCCCATGAAAGGACGCGGCAGCGCCCACTGTGACGCGAACCGGCGAACCGGGCTGCCCTTCGCGAGCCGCGCGTTCGGATCGGCGCCGTTGGCCAGGAGCGCCTGGACGGTCGCCAGGTCCGCCCGGAGCGTCGCGGCGTGAAGGGCGGTGTAGCCGGCGCCATCCGCGTTCGGGTCCGCGCCCTTCTCCAGGAGCAGGCGCGCCACCTCGCCGTGGCCCGAGAAGGCGGCGAGCACGAGCGGCGTGTTGCCGTCGGCGGCCCGGTCGTCGAGCGGCGCGCCCGCGTCGGCCAGCAGCGCGGCGCTGCCGGCATCGCCCGACTGCGCGGCGAAGTGGAGGGCCGTGAAGCCGCCCTGCTGCACCTGCGCGCCGTGCTGCATGGACGTCTTCGCCTCGCGGCCCGGGCCGCGGTCCAGCATCACGCTGACGGTCCGGGCGACCGTGCGCGCCCCGAGATCCGCACCCGCCTCGACGAGCGCGCGGGCGACGTCGGTGTGGCGCCGCGACACGGCCCACATCAGCGCCGACTGCCGGCGCGCCCGCTCATGCGCCGACGGCGACGCGCCCCTGGCCAGGAGTGCCTTCACGATCTCCACCTGGCCGACCCGCGCGGCTTCCATCAGCGGCGTGACGCCGGCCGGCGTGGCCGCATCCACCGCGGCCCCGCGCTCGATCAGGTGAGCGGCAATGACCGGACTGGCGTTCGCGGCGGCCAGGTGGAGCGGCGTCACGCCGAGATCGTTCGCCAGGTCCGGCCGGGCGCCGGCCGCGAGCAGGAGATCCACGATCGCGGGATCGTCCACGCTCACCGCCCAGTGCAGGGCCGTGGCGCCGTCGCCCTCGCGCTGGTTCACGTCCACCTGGTCGGCCAGGAGCGCCTTCACCTCGTCCAGCGCCCGCCGCCGCACGGCGTCGGTGAGCGGTCCGGCGTTCGCGGGCGCAGCCGCGACGGTCACGAACAGCGCGGCGACGGCCCGGGCGGCGAGTCTGGCCCACGCGGCCGACCACGGGCGCCCGCGGTGCGCGGTCGGGCCCGCCGTCGTCATCCGTCGAGGCTCACGCGGCCCGTGCTGTTGCCCAGCGTCTCCACGGGCACGCCCAGCATGTCGAGCAGCGCCAGGTGGAAGTTCGCCAGCGGCGTGCCCTTCGGATACTGGACGTGGCGTCCGCCGGTGAGCCGGCCCGCGCCGCCACCGGCCAGGATGATGGGCAGGTTGAAGGGCACGTGGCCGTTGCCCTCGCTCATGCCCGCGCCGTACACGAGCGCCACGTGATCCAGCAGCGACCCGTCGCCGTCCGGCGTCGCCTGCAGCCGCTCCAGGAAGTAGCCGAAAAGCTCGGCGTGGTAGCGGTTGATCTTCGCGCACTTCTCCATCCGCACCGGGTCGCGCTGGTGGTGCGAGATGGGGTGGTGCGCGTCGGGCACGCCGATCTCGGGATACGTCCGTCCGCTGAACTCGCGGCCGATCATGAAGGTGCCTACGCGCGTCACATCGCCCTGGAAGGCCAGGAGCTGCAGGTCGAACATGAGCTTCGCGTGATCGGCGAACGCCTCCGGCACCCCGGCCGGCCGCGTGAACGACGGCATCTCCGCGTTGTAGGCGCGGGCCTTCTGGATGCGGCGCTCCACGTCGCGGACGCTCTCCAGGTAGTGGCCGAGCGTGGTGCGATCGCCGGGGGCCACGGCCTCGCGCAGCGTCGCCACTTCCGAGAGCAGCGAGTCGAGGATGGAGCCCTTGCGCTCGACGCGTGCGCGCCGGGTGGCCGCGTCCACACCCGCCCCGTCACCGAAGAGGCGCGTGAAGACGGCGCTCGGGTCGTGCTCCATCGGCAGCGGCTGCGTGGGGCCGGCCCAGGCGATGGTGCCCGTGTAGACGCAGCTCCGGCCGAAGTCGCACGACGAGCCCGAGTCCACCGACTCCAGCGCCAGCTCGATGGAGGGCAGGACGTTGTCCTCGCTCAGCACCTTCGCCGCGATCTGATCCACGGACACGCCCGCCTTCAGCGACCGGCTCGGCGTGACGTCCGTCAGGAAGCGCGTGCTGGCGTCCGCGTGGTTGTTGTACTGGCGCTCGCCGGGCGGCGGCGGCGGCACGCTGTCGAGCCCGCTGTAGACCGTGAGGTGCCGGCGGAACGCCTCCAGCGGCTGGAGCGACGGCGAGAACGCGAAGTCTGTGCCCGTGGCCGAGGGAAACCACTGCCCGGGGATGACGCCGTTCGGCGTGTAGACGGCGCCGAAGCGCAGGCGCGGCCGGGCGGCCGTCTGCGACTGCGCCGTGAGGGCCGGCACCATCGCGTCGAGGAACGGCAGCGGCAGCGCCACGCCGAGCGCCTTGAGCGCCGTCCGCCTGGAGAGGGCCTTCTTCGTGACGATCATGGCGCCGTGGCTCCCATCTGGAAGGGCGTGCTCCTGACGACCCCCAGGACGATGGACGTCCAGCGGTAGTCGGGCGCCGCGTCCCGGACGATTCTACGGATGGCGGGCATGTCGTGGTAGTCCACGTGCCGGCCCAGGGCATAGGTGAGCATCTTCGAGACGAACGTCTCCACGTAGTCGTCCCGGTGGAGGAGCAGGAAGCGGCGCAGGCCGGCAACGCCGTCGATGGGCGTGCCGTCGGCGAAGACGGCGTTCGCGTCGATGGGGCCGCCGGCATCGCCCGCGCGCCAGCGGCCGATGGCGTCGAAGTGTTCCAGCGAGAAGCCCAGCGGGTCCATGCGCACGTGGCAGGTGGCGCACGCGGGGTTCTTCCGGTGCACCTCCATCTGCTCGCGCATCGTCCGGGGCTTGCCGGCGCCGTCGGTCGCGACGAGCTGCGGCACGTTGGGCGGTGGCGGCGGCGGAGGCATGCCCAGCAGGTTCTCGAGCACCCACGACCCGCGCACGACGGGCGCCGTGCGGTCCGGGTAGGACGTGACCATCAGCACGCTGCCCTGGCCCAGGAGTCCGCCGCGGACACCGTCGCTGAACGCCACCTTGCGGTAGCGGTCGCCCACCACGCCGTCCACGCCGTAGTGCTCGGCGAGCCGCGCGTTCAGGAACGAGTAGTCGGCGGTGATGAGGTCCAGGATGCTCCGGTCCGCCGCGCGCTGGTCGTCGAGGAAGCGCGTCGTCTCCTGGATGAAGTCCCGGCGCAGGTTCTCGTCGAACTCCGGGAAGTAGTTCGGATCGGGCAGCCACGACGTGGCCTTGCGCAGCGTGAGCCACTGCGCGGCGAAGCTCGTGGTGAGACCCCGCGCGCGCGGGTCGGCCAGCATGCGCTGGACCTGGGCGTCGAGCGTGGCCGGCTCGTGCAGCCGCCCCTGGACCGCGAGGTCGCGCAGCGTGTCGTCCGGCACGCTGTTCCACAGGAAGAAGGAGAGGCGCGACGCCAGCTCGAGATCGGGCAGCCGGTAGGCGCGGCCGGCGGCGGCCGCCGCCGGCGGACGCTCGACGCGAAACAGGAAGTTGAAGCTGACCAGCATCCGCTCCAGGGCCGCCTGGATGCCGGCGTCGAAGTCGCCCGCGCCGCGGGCCGTGTCGTAGAAGCCCAGGAGCGTGTCCACGTCGCCGGGCGTGGCCGGCCGTCGATAGGCGCGCGTGGCGAGCCGGGTGAGGATGCGGCGCGCACAGCCACGCTCGGTCGCGCGGCTGGCGCCCTTCGGCGGCGTACAGGTGAAGATGGCCTGGCGGCTGGCCGTGCTGCTCGATCCCGCGCCGAGCGCGCCCGCGGTGAACGGTCCCTGGATGGTGAGCGTGTCCACGGCCGCGTAGCCCTCGTACATCTCGTCGGCGCCCCGCGCGAAGTCCACGGGCAGCGGCTGGCTCACGCCCTCGAACTCCCAGGGCGAGGCGACGAAGGAGGCGGACACCAGGTGCGTGCCGGCGGCGACCGGCGTCCGCAGTTCCAGGGCGTCGTCGGCCGCGTGCATGTAGAGCTCGTACGGCGTCTCGCCCACGATTTCGCCGTTCCACGTGAGCGGCCCGGGCATGCCCGTGGCCTCGCCGCCGACCGTGAAGCGCTTCACGCGCACGCCGTCGATGCGCAGATCGAGGTCCTGCGGGTGCCCCATCCCGATGATGTAGTCGTAGACCTGCCGCCGCAGCCTGACCTTCAGCACGTAGTCCCCGGCGACGGGGAAGAAGTGGCGGACGGCCACGCCGCCGCGCGACCCGAACGGCAGGTCCTCGCCGAGCCGGACGTCCTGCTCGAGGAGCTTCGGCACGGTGTACTGAGCGGAGGCCGGCGCCTCGGCCAGCGTCCGGTCGCCGACGGCGAGGCGCGCGATCTGGGTGGCCGCCGCGAGGTAGCGCTCCAGGTGCGCGGGCGAGAGCGCCAGGCTGGCGGCGATGTTGTCGAAGCCGTCGTCGGCTTCGTCCGGCAGCAGCAGCGCGCTCGCGTCCACGTCCAGGGCCAGGACGTCGCGGACCGCGTTGGCGTACTCGGTGCGGTTCAGCCGGTGCGCGCCGACGCGGCCGGGACGCGGCGTCGTTTCCGCCGCGCGATCGAGCGCGGTCCCGATGGCGGCCACGACCGCCCGCGCGGTACCCGGGTCGGGCCGCGGGCGTCCGGCCGGCGGCATCTGGCCGCTTCGGATCTTGTGGAGGACCTTCTCCCAGAGCTCGGCGTCGGCGGTGACGTCGGCCGGCGCGTGGTCCAGGCTCAGCCCCGACGCCTTCGCGCGGTCGTTGTGGCAGGCCACGCAGTGCTGGTCGACGAACGCCCGCGGCGAAACCGCGGCGCCCGCCGGTGCATGCGACGCCACGGGCTGGGCCGCGGGGGCCGCCTGGCGCGCGCTGACGACAGCGCCGGCACACGCCAGCCCGACGGCGATCATCACCAGCGAACGCACGCCGGGCATTGTAGCGGCCGGAGCGCTCTTGAGTCGCTCCCCCAGAGCGGGTGGCGCCGAGCCGGGGGCCCCCCGCCGCGCGGAGCCGCACGTGACGACATGGGCGAGCACGGTGGGGGTGCACGCCACCCCAACGCGGCTGCCGCGTTGGGGACCCCGGGTCGGCGCCAGGACCCGCGATCGGCGCGACTCGACGCCGGCTACGGCCGCGACAGGACGCGCACCTCGGGCAGGCTGTCCCGCTTCACGATCGTGCCGCCCACCATCAACACCTGGATGTCGCGAATGGCCGTGATGTCGGCGGCCGGGTTGGCGCCGAGTACCAGGAGGTCCGCGATCTTGCCCGGCTCGAGCGTGCCCAGGTCCTTCTCGCGCCCGGCGGCGAACGCGCCGTTCTTCGTGGCCGCCACCACGGCCTGCATCGGCGTCATGCCCAGCTCCACCAGGCCCTCGATGCCCAGCACCGTGCCGATGCCGTGGTCCTGCGTCTCCACCTTCGGCGCGCGCGCGAGCTCGGGGGCGGCCGCCCAGTAGTTGTCGGTGCCCACGGTGACGACGGCGCCGGCCGCGACGAGCTTCTTCGCGTTCGTCCGCCGCATCTCCATCTCTTCGCCCGTATCGGCAGCTTCCTTCCTGAGTTCGGCCGACGACTTCGCGCGGGTGATCCCGGCCTTGGCCATCTTGTCCGCGTTCTCCTTGAGCTTCTTCTGCGCGGCCTCACGCTCCTTCACGTGCGTCTTCCAGGCCTCGCCCGTGATCGTGTTCACGAGCATGCTGCAGTAGAGGCGGCTGTCCACGATGGCCTTGACGAGCGCGTCGGGGAGCTCGCGCGGCCCGAGGAGCTCGGGATGCTGGATGCCGTCGATGCCGGCCTCCACCGAGATCCGGAGGCTGTCGGGCGTGGTGGAGTGCGTCTCGGCCTTCTTGCCGCGCTTGTGCGCCTCCTCCACCATCACGCGCTGCGCCTCGGGCGAGA
This sequence comes from Vicinamibacterales bacterium, assembly GCA_041394685.1. Classification (GTDB taxonomy): domain Bacteria; phylum Acidobacteriota; class Vicinamibacteria; order Vicinamibacterales; family UBA2999; genus VFZN01. The sequence continues at coordinate 22,320 of JAWKHU010000067.1, read as the reverse complement.
AGCCGATGAAGGCCGGGCGCGCGAAGTGGGCCGAGCCGCCGAATTTGATGAAGTCCGGCCCCTTGTCGAGATACGCGTCGATGGCGACGCGCAGCTCTTCGGGCGTCATGTCCACCAGGTCCTCGCCCGCGCCCTGCGCGAGCTGGTCGTTCATCTGCTCCTGGAAGAGCGTCAGCCCCGCCTCGCGGATCAGGCTGAACGACACGGAGTACGGCCCGCCCCAGCCCACGATGTTTCCGGCGGCCAGGATGCGCGCGCCCGTCGCCTCGCCCCGCGCGATCCGGTCCCGCGTGGCCACGAGCGCCGGCAGCACGCCGTAGCTGTCGCGCACGGTGGTGATGCCGTGCTTCAGCTGCAGCTGCGCGCCCTCCAGCACGATCTCGGCCTGGCGGTGGTTGTACCGCACCATCGTCTCGTAGCGCTCGTTGACGCCGCCGTAGAGCGACAGGTGCACGTTGGTGTCGACCATCCCCGGCATCACGTAGCGGCCGGCCGCCTCGATCACTGTCGCGCCGGCGGGGACGGTCGTGGACGCCCGGGGCCCGATGGCGGCGATGCGGTCGCCCTTGATCACGATCACCGTATCGGGCACCGGATCGCGCCCCGATCCGTCGATGAGCGTCGCGCCCCGGATCACGGTGACGGCCGGCGTCTGCGCCGTGGGGGCGGCCACGAGGGCGATGCCCAAGACAAGGCCGAAGATCGCGACGCGGGCGGGGAAGAGCGGGGAGCGCTGGCGCATGGCCGGCATTGTACGGGGTCCCCCATCCCTTATGGTGCGTGTCGCCCGCACTCCCGGTGCAAGTGTCGGCCCTCCGAGCGACGACGACTCATGGTCGCTCGCCGACAGAACACCCCGCCAACTCAACTGCCGCGCGGGACTAGAGCGCGTCCGTGAAGATGGCGTCGAGCGCCAGGGACCAGCCCGGGAGGAGCGGCGTGGTCAGCGTGTCGCCGCCCTCGCGGGTGAGCTCGGCCACGCGTGGGAACCCGCCGTCGGCGGCGCGGCGGTACACCTTGATCAGATCCAATTCGGGATCGGCCACCCAGTACTCGCGGACGTCACCGCGTTCGAACAGGCGGCGCTTGATCTGCTCGTCCACCTTGCGCGTGCTGGGCGACAGGATCTCGATGACGATGGCCGGCGGGCCCTGGATGTTCTTCGCCGTCAGGATGTCGAGCTGGTCGGCCGCGATCACCAGCAAGTCCGGCACCACGAGATCCCAGCGCGTGAAGACGACGTCGCACGGCGCATAGAACACCCGGCCGAGCGCCGGGTGCGCCACGAAGAAGTTGCCCAGGGACAGGAACAGCCGGCCGCTGATCGCCTGGTGCCGCGTGGACGGGGAGGCGCTCACGTAGTGGACACCGTCGATGAGCTCGTGCCGCTTGCCGTCGTCCGGCCAGAGCAGCAGGTCGTCCACGGTGAGGCGGGTGTCTGACGCGGGGCTGCTGGGCATCTGCGGCGTCCCGTCCATGCGCCAAATGTAGCGCGGAACATGCCGACGTGCCATGCGTCGTCCGTGCCGGGTCCCGCGAACCCTGAATCTGGCCCAAACGGACGAGCGACCGCTTATTCGTCGCAGATTCTGCCCGACCACGGTTGCCCCCCCATCGCAGGTTTGTTCGGCGGTCGCTGTACCCTGTGGAGGCGATGTTCAAGTCCGGCGATCTCGTCCGTCACAAGTCGAAGCCCGAATGGGGCGTGGGCCGCGTCACCGGCCAGACCACCGAAGGCAAAGTGCTCGTCAAGTTCACGGGCCGGGCCGGCGACGTCCTGCTGACGGCCGCGGGCGCGGAGCAGCACCTGATGCCGGACACCGGCGCCGCCTGGACGCCGCCCGCGCGCGTGGCCGCCGGGCCCGCGCCCGTGCGGCGCACGCCGTGCGTGCACTGCGGCACGGATCTTCGGGAGGTTGTCACCTCCACCAACGGCGAGTGGCGGTCCTGCCCGGAATGCTCGTCGAAGCACGGCCGCCAGCACGTGCTCCTCCCCGCGCGGGAATTCGACGCGCCTCCGGCACCCGAACCCGTCGCGGACGCGAGTGCCGCCGCCCACGCCCCGCCCGCGGAGCCCGACCCCCGCGCCACCTGGTGCCGCAGCTGCCGCGCCGGCCAACGCTCCGCCGGCTTCCGCGTCTGCAAGGACGCCAATCGCTAGCAGCGTGACGGCGCGACAGCGTCGCAGTGTGGCAGCGCGACAGCGCGACAGCGTTGCAGTGGCAGCGTGACCCGCTAGCCCCTAGCCCCTAGCCCCTAGCCCCTAGCCCCTAGCCCCTACGCGCGTGCGCTCCCCCGTGACGCGCGCACGCCGAGATACAGCATCCACCCCGCCGGCCCGAACAGGAACGTCAGCAGCAGGCACGGCACCACCATCCAGTGCGGCACGCCCCGCGCGGCGGCGTCGCGCGTTTCCCACACGCCCGTCAGCAGGTCGAACGCCAGGTAGTGGATCCAGCCGGCCAGGAGCGTCCACGGATCGCTGAAGAGCGCCGCGACGCCCGCCAGCGAGTTGAAGTCGCCGGACCCGCGGCCGAGCCGCATCGACAGGATGGCCACGTAGACGAGCGCGAAGCCCAGCGGCACGAGGGTGCCGGTGATGCGCCGCACCCACGCCGCGCGGGGACGCACCGCCAGGAGCAGCCACGACAGCGTCGCGACCGCGCCGGCGGCCGAGAAGACGGCGTCGGGCGTCATGCGACCTCCACGGCGTGTGCCGGCGAGTGAAACACGCGCGCCCGGCGCGCGAGCCCCCACGCGAGCGCGATCACCGACCCAAGCGCCCACACGCCGAAGGCCGCCAGGATGCTCCCTGCGGGCGCCGTCACGGACTGCCCGGCCAGCGCCTGCCCCAGGAGCACGACGAAGAGCCCGGCGTAGCTCGCGGAGGCAGCCGCGACCAGCCGGGCGTCCTCGCCCGCGAGCCGCTCCGCCAGGCGGACGTCCGCGGTGCGGGCGCGCCGGCGGGCGAGCAGCACCCCCAGCACGCCGAGCACCTGCAGCGCATGCAGGCCGACGAAGTGGGGCACGCGCAGGTCGCCGTGCGCCACGCTCCATCCCGTGCCCGGGAGGCCCGGCCCGCCGTCCTCGGCGCCGACCGTGTGTTGTCCGGCGCGCGCGATCGTGCCCGTCGCTTCCGCCTGCGCCAGCTGCGCGCGCGTGGGCTGTGTCATCAGCCCGCCGACCGAGGCGCCGGCCACCGCGAGCGCCATCCCGAACCTGAGCGCCCTGGCCAGCGCGCGGTCCTCGAAGGGCTGCCGCCAGAGTGCGACGGCCACGGCCAGGCTCACGAGCGTCTGCACGAGGATGGCGATGCCCATCGCGGCGAAGACGACGGCGTCGACGGGCGTGGCGATGTTGAAGTGGCTGGCGGTTCCGCGCGCCGCCTGCGCGCCGATGAGGACGAGTTCCAGGGCCAGCGTGACCGTGGTGGTGCGGGCGGCGGTGCGCGCGAGCCTCGGCCAGGCCGTGAGGCGCGGCAGGATCCAGGCCAGCGTGAACGAGTAGATGGCGATGGAGACGGCGAACTTCGCGGGCTTGAGCCACACCGGCGCGCCGTCCACCAGGCGGGGATCCACCAGCAGGCCGATCCCGAACGGGATGGCGAGCGCCGCCGTGGCCCAACCGAGCCGTTCGAGCGAGCGATAGCGCGGAGTGTCGGGGACGGTCATGCCTGGTCTCCAGGACGCCCCGGGCCGGCAGTGCGTGCCGCCATGGACGTCAGATGTGAACGACGTCAACATACGCTAGTGCGAGATGTTGACATTGTCAACACCTGGGAGATACGCTGGCCTCCGTGAGCCAGTTCCCGGCCTCCAGCGCGGGACGGCGTCCCCCACGAGGGCGCCGCCGGTCCCCCGCGGGCCCCGCGGGGGCCCCTCCCGCCTCGTCGGCCTCCCGGCAACGCCCCGCGGCCGGCGAATCCGTCCCCGCTCCCGCGAAGAAGGCCAGGAACGCCTACCACCACGGCAACCTGCGGCAGGCGCTCGTGGACCAGGCCGTGGCCACGATCGGGGCGCGCGGCGTGGAGGCGCTCACGCTGCGCGAGGTGGGCGCCAGCCTGCGCGTGTCGCGGACGGCGCTCTATCGCCACTTCGCCGACAAGACGGCGCTCCTCGCGGCCGTCGCGGCGCAGGGCTTCCGCGCGTTCCGTGACGCGCTGCAGGAGGGCTGGGACCACGGCGGCCGCGGACGCGCGGGCTTCATCGGCATGGGCCGGGCGTACTTCCGCTTCGCGCTGGCGCACCCGTCCCACTACCGCGTGATGTTCGGCGGTTTCGTGACGAAGGCGGCCTGCGACCCGGGCCTCGAGGCCGAGGCCGGCGACGCCTTCGGCGTGCTCGCGGGCGCCATCACCGAGTTGCAGGGGCAAGGTCTGGTCCGCGCCGGCGACCCCATGGCGCTCGGGGTCTACGTGTGGGCCAGCACGCACGGCCTGGCCATGCTGGCCATCGACGGTCAGCTCGGCCGGAAAGACGTGCCCCTCGACGCGCTCGTCGCGGTGCTCCTGGACCGCGTCTGGGACGGCCTGGCCCGGTCGCCGCGCGCGTGAGCCGCGACCTCCGTCAGGGTTGCACGTACTTCGCGCGCCCGCCGCGGTCCCAGGGGCGATAGTCCAGGGCGAAGCGCACGCGCTCGTTGACCGGCGGGTGATCGAACGCCCAGAACACGTACCACGGGTTCGGCGTGGGGTAGGTGAGCGCCTTCTCGCCCAGCTTCTGGAACGCGTGCGCCGCCGCCTGCGACGAGTCGGCGGACAGGCCGTGCGTCACCTCCAGGCCGTAGATGTCGGCCTGATGCTCCAGGTAGCGCGAGTAGGCCGCCGCGGCCGGCTGCGCGATGAGCGAGAACAGGCTCAGGAGCAGGATCAGCACCGGCAGGGACGCGAAGTCCGCCACGTCCCGGATGTCCCAGCGCGGACCCCACCGCGCCAGGATGCCGCCCAGCATCAGGTGGGCCAGGTACAGCTGGACCAGGAGCGCCCCGATCGCCACGCCGAGCGACAGCCACACGTGCTGCAGCACGTAGTGCCCCATCTCGTGGCCGAACACGAACATGGTCTCGGGCACCGTCATCTCGCGCGCGGTGTTGTCCCACACGACGACGCGCTTGCTGGCGCCGATGCCGGTCACGTAGGCGTTGTAGGTCGTGACCTTCTCGCTCGCCTGCATCTCGAACATGCGCGAGCGTTCGATCGCAAGCCCGCCGCGCGCCATCACCTTCTCCAGCTCGGGCACGAGCTGCGGCTGCTTCTCCTCCAGCGGCGTGAACGTGTTGAACAACGGCGCGATGAAGATCGGCCCGATCAGGATGAGCAGCAGGATGATCGGGATGAGCCCCAGCCAGCCGTAGAACCACCAGCGCGTGGGAGAGCGCCGTAGCAGGACGTACAGCCCCCACACGAGCAGCGTGCCCAGCACCAGGCTGATGATCTCGCCCTTCGTCCAGTCCCAGAACCACGAGCCCCAGCTCTGCACCGACAGGCCGTAGGACAGGTCCAGGTGATGCCCGTAGATGCCGAGCGGCAGCCCGATGAGGTCCATCGTCAGCAGGAAGAGCGGCGCGAACACCAGGAGGCGCGTGAACCGTGTGTCGCTGGTCCGTTCGGCCAGGTCGCGGTAGCGGGGAGCGACGCGCCCATACAGCACGAGGAGGAGCGTCGCGAAGCCGTAGATCGTGCCGACGACCAGCATCGCGACGTGCGTCGTGTAGAGCGCCTCGGAGCGCGCGAGCTCGTCCGGCGGCAGCGTGTAGTCGGAGATGACGCGCGAGGCGTCGTCGGAGGTGCGGGAGACGGGCGTCGGATCTGGTGGCACCGCGGTGCCCGTCGGCGGCTGGGTCTGCGCGGACGCCGGAGCGGGCGCCGGTGCCTGCGCCCATGACGGGGCTGCCGCGATCGCGCCGACCAGCACCGCCGCCGGCCAGAGCACCACACGAACCCGTGGCCGGGTCCTCCACAGGGGAGTCCGCATGGGCCGACGATAACAGAAGCGCTAGCCGAGTGCCGCGTCGAGGCGGTCGGCCATTGTCACGACCTCGTCGAGCATCCGGCGGGCCGTGTCCGCGTCGGGCACCTCCGTGTCGTAGGGCACCACGTACACCCAGTCGTCGAGGACGCGCGGGTCGTGCGCGCCGGTCGTGATCGCACGAAGCGCGTCGCGCACGGCGGCACGGGCCACGAGGTCGCGTGCTCGGGCACCGTCCTTCGCCGACACTTCCACCGCGCGATCGAACGCCTCGTCGCCGGACGTGACGGCGGGGAGCGGCGTCGGCGGTCCGCCAACCGAGGCCTTTGGCGATCGGGCGAACAGGTGGACGTCCACGGGCAGGCGGCACTGCGCGCCGATCGATACGCGGTAGCGCGATGTCGGTAAGGCGCCCAGACTGACGGCGCGCCCGTTCCACTGCCCGTGAAACGAGGTTCGGGCGCCCCATGCCGCGGTGAGCGCATCCGCCGCTACCGAGTCGCCGGAACGGGTCGATTCGTGCGCGCCGGGGCCGGGCGTCGAACGCCCCAGGGCATCGGTTGTGTGGCCGCCGAGCCCGAGCTGCGCGGCGATGCCCGCGATCTGGGCTCGCCGGGCGTCCACAGGCTTGCGCACGATGCGGCTGACGGCGAACAGCACGGCGACGATGACGACGAGGTAGAGCAGGGTGCTCATCGGAGTCACGCGGGAGGTCGGGCTCTGGACACGCGGCCGGGGGCGGATCGGGATCGTGGGGGTCGCGAAGGGCGTCAGTGCGCCATGAACGGACTGAGCGTCCACACGTCGTGGTGCTCGTCGTGGCGCAGGACGTAGGTGTGGCCGTCGGTGGCCATCACCTTGAAGTACCGGTGGTCCGGGCCGGTCCAGCGGTTCGCCACCGCCGTGACCTCCAGCCACTCGCCGTCGATGGCGAAGGCGAGGGGCTCTTCCTCGCCGCGGTAGCCGGCGTAACACTCCACGTCCAGGGTCATGGGCGTGCCCGCGAAGGCCCAGCATACTCCTGCGGTCCCCCAATGCAAGTGGCGCCGCCGGAGTTCCGCAGCCGTGACCTCCCCTGTCACACACGCCACGGACACTCCTCCTGCAATCGAGCCGCCCGCCCCCGGCGCGCTCAGGAGGACACGTCCATGCGCTCCCCGCTTCGCCTGCTGTCCCTGGTGCTGTTGTCGGTCGTCGCCGGCTGCGGCAAGGGCTCGTCGCCCACCGGCCCGTCGAGCACCACGTCCACGAGCACGCCCACCCGCATCATCGCCGTGAGCGGCAACCTGGCGTTCGGCGACGTGCCCGTCGGCGGCCAGCGCGACCTGAGCTACACCATCACCAACTCCGGCAACGCGACGCTCACGGTGACGGGCACGACCGTGTCGGGAGGGCTGTCGTCGTATCTCACCGCGTCGTGGACCCGCGGCACCATCGCCCCCGGCGCCTCGCAGACCGTCAGCGTCCGGTTCAGCCCGACGGCCTCCGGGGCCTTCAGCGGCGTGGTGACCGTGAACGGCGACCAGACGGGCGGCAGCAACACCGTGCCCATTTCGGCCATGGCCACCGCGCCGCCGCTGGACGGCGTCTGGAGCGGACGCTACATCGTCGATCGGTGCGACGGGACAGGCTCCGTGCAGGACTACTTCTGCAGCGCCCGCGGCGTGTTCCCGCCAGGGACCAGCCTGCCCATCGCGCTGAGCCTCACGCAGAACGGGTCGTCGGTGACGGGCACCTTCTCCCTGGGCCAGGTGACGGGCGTGGCCAACGGCACCGTCAACGCCGGCGGCACGCTGGTGCTGCAGGGCACGGCGACGAGCGGGACGCTGACCGCGCAGCTGTCGTCGTGGTCCACGACCGTCTCCGGATCGTCCATGACCGGTACCTTCACCTACAACGCGAGCATCGGCGGGATTCCCGGCGTCGCGGTGGTGGTGTCCAGGTTGAGCGGAGTGACGCGGAGATAGGGCCAACGAAGGCGCGCGGAGGCTCCGCGCGCCTCACCGTCCGGTACACTCCCGGTGGGGGAAACGGATGCCGCGGACGACGTTCACGACCACGCTCAGGAAGGGCACCAGCAAGGACGTGATGGGGATCGTGGTGCCGCCCGAGTCCGTCGAAGCCCTGGGACCCGGCAAGCGCCCGCCGGTGACGGTCACACTGAAGGGCTACACGTACCGCTCGACGGTGGCGGTGATGGGTGGCAAGTTCCTGTTGCCGCTCGCGAAGGTCCACCGCGAGGGCTCGGGCGCGAAGGACGGCGAGACGGTGAAGGTGACGCTCGAGCTCGACAGCGCCCCGCGCGAGGTGGCCGTGCCCAAGGACCTGAAGGCGGCGCTCGCGAAGGGCAAGGTGCTGAAGGCGTTCGAGGCGGCGTCCTACACGAACCGCAAGGAGTGGGTGCGCGGCGTTGAGGAGGCTAAGGCGCCGGAGACGCGTGAGCGGCGCATCGCGAAGATCGTAGGGACGCTGGCCGCCAAGGCGTAGACCCACGTGCGCTGACCTGATCGCGGGTCCTGTCGCCCACCACCCCCACCGTGCTCGCCCGCGTCGACGGGAGTGGCTCCGCGCGGCGGGGGGCCCCCGGCTGGGCGCCACCCGCTTTCTGGAGGAGACGCACGTGCCCCGAACCGATGTGACGAAGGGATCATCCCGTGCGCCAACTGCGGTCGGCGGCCGCGTCCATGAGACGATCCGAGACCAGTTCAGCGCGAGAGCCGTCGTGACTCGCATGGAGACGCCGATGCTTACTCGCCGGTTCACCAACGCCGTCGCCGTCGCTCACGAGATCCACGCCGGGCAGGTGAAGAAGGGCGGCCGCATTCCCTACATCGCGCATCTGCTCGGCGCGACGTCCATTGCGCTGCACCACGGCGCGGACGAGGACGAAGCCATCGCCGCGCTGCTGCACGACGCCATCGAGGACGCGCCGGAGGATCGGGGCGCCGCGGGTGTCCGGACGCTCATCGCGGAGGAATTCGGGCCGCGCGTGCTGGACATCGTGGAGGGGTGCACGGACACGGACGAGCGCACGAAGCCGCCCTGGCTGGCGCGCAAGCGGGCCTACGTGGCGCACGTGCCGTCACTGCCGGCGTCGACGGTGCTCGTGTCGGCCTCCGACAAGCTGCACAACGTCAGCGCCATCCTGTCGGACTTCCACGTGGTGGGGCACGACGTGTGGAAGCGCTTCAATCCGGCGGCGGGCATGCCGGGCGTGATTGGCTACTACCGCGGTCTTGTGACCGCGTATCGCACGACGGGGCATCACCCCCGGCTGGTCGACGAGCTGGATCGCGTGGTTGTCGCCCTGGAGGACGCCGCCGGGCATCGCGGCGTGTGGCCGCCGCGGTCGTGACGCGGCCGGCCCACCTGGTCCCGGAGCGCCGGTGCGCTAGTACTGCCGGTTGACGTTCATCAGGGCCTTCTTCACCCAGCCTTCGCCGTTGGCGCCCTGCACCTTGTAGAAGCCGTCGGTCTCCTCGCCGAGGTAGACCACTTCCTCGCCGCGCTGCAGCGTGGCGACCACGGCCGCCGAGTCCGCGGCGGTCTTCATGATCTTCACGCCGCCGATCTTGGGGGCCATCACGTCGCCAGCGTTGGCCGCCGATCCCGACCCGCCCTCGGCTTCGGATTCACCCGACTGCAGCTTCGCCAGACGCTCGGCCGTCATCGGCTTCAGGTTGACGTTCCCCTGCAGGTCGGCGACCACGGCGTTGAAGTTGTCGAGCAGGCTGGCCGCGATCACCTTGCCCTCGGCCGTGTTGGAATAGGCGCCCGCGCCGCCCAGGAGCCCGCTGGCGCGGAAGATGCCGCCCAGGCCGAAGTCCCGCTTGCGGGCCTGCCCTTCGTTGGCCGCGATCTGGACGCTGGTCCGCGCCGAAGCCACGGTGATGCTGGTGGTGGCTTCCTTGAACTTCAGGCCGCCGCCGATGATCGCGCCCGCGCGCCGGCCGAGGAGCCCGCCCAGGCCGCCGATGCCGCCAGCGTTGTTGTTGGAGCTCTGGATGGACGGGGTCAGCAGGAAGTCGGCCGCCACGATCTGTCCCTTGCCCATGTTCTGGTCGCCCTGCAGCTCGCCCGCCGCCTGCAGCTGGCGCTCCTGCTGGATGTTCTGCATGCCCACGCCGCGCTCGACGACCACGAAGCAGTTGGACCGCTGGGCGAAGGTCCGTAGCAGCGACGACGGCGACCCGAGCTGGTAGGTGCGCAGCCACACCATCGACTGCTCGTGCGGCTCGTTGATGGCGACGGTGCCGTAGGGCATCGCGCACGTCGCGACCTCCGGCTCGCCCTTCTTGTCCTTCGACTGCGCGGCAACCACGGCCGGGGTGGCCAGGACCGCGGCCGACGCCAGGACCGCCAGGGGGTGAGCCGAGACCAGGGTTCGCCAGAGAGACATCGCTGCTGCTCCTTCCGTAGCTCGACGGCCACGCGCCGTCCTCACCCCCTCCTTGCGTCGAAGCCGGCCGGAACCTGTCATCGGGCAGCTCGGCGTCAGGAACGGTCGAGCTGGACCCGCCCCAGGGAGGCCGCGATCGAGCCGCCGCTAGCCGATCGCCGCGTCCAGCCCCGCGATCAGGCGGTCGATTTCGTCCACCGTGTTGTAGTGCACCATCGACACGCGGACGACGCCGCCTGCGGCCTGGAGCCCCAGGTGGTCCACGAGCCGGCGCGAGTGGAAGTCGCCGTAGCGGATGCCGATCCCGAGCGGATCGATCCGGCGCACGATGTCCGGCGCCGCCGTCCCGTCCACCGTGAAGCTGATGGTGGGCACGCGCACGGCCCGGTCCGCCGTGGCCTCGCCGATGACCCGCACACGCGGCTTCGTGGCCAGGTAATCCAGCAGGCGCCGGGCCAGCACCTCCTCGTGCGCGGCCATCGACGCGAAGGCCGTCTCCATGCGCGACCGTGGCGACGCGGCCGCCGTTCCGGCGCGCGCACCAAGCTCCTCCGCGTAGTCCACGATGCCCACCGAGCTCCACGACAGCTCGTAATTCGGGTTGCCCGGCTGCAGCTTGTAGGGAATGCGGTCGTTCGCGATGAAGTAGTGATACAGGTTCGCCAGCTCCAGGAGGTGCGCGTACTTGCCGTAGAGCAGGGCGTGGTGCGGCCCGTAGACCTTGTAGAGGCTCAGCACGTAGTAGTCCACGTCCCACGCGGCCACGTCCACGAGGCGGTGGGGCGCGTAGGCCACGCCGTCCACGCACACCTTCGCGCCGTGGTTGTGCACGAACCGCGTGATCTCGGCCACGGGGTGAATCGTGCCGAAGATGTTCGAGGCGTGCGTGAAGGCCACGAGCTTCGTGCGCGGCGACATCACGCGCGCCAGGCCGTCGAGCTCGAGCCGGCGCGACTCGGGATCGAACTCCCAGAACCGCGGCACCACGCCCACGGCCTCCAGCCCCACCCAGGCGCCGATGTTCGACTCGTGGTCCGCGCGCGTCACCACCACCTCGTCGCCCGGCGAGAACTGGTGCGCCATGGCCCGCGCCAGGAGCTGCACGAGCAGCGTGGACGTCGGCCCCATCACGACTTCCTCGGGGCGGCTGGCGTTCACGAAGGTGGCCATCCGCCGCTGGGCGTCCTGCATGCGCGCGCCGGCCTGCTCGGAGACCGCGTAGCTGGCCCCGAGCTGCACGTTCGTGGTGCGCAGGTAGTCCGCGATGCGGTCGATGACCCGCCCCAGCGCCTGCGAGCCGCCGGCGTTGTCCAGGAACACGAAATCGCCCGAGAGCGACGGGAACTGCGCCCGGACGAACGGCAGGTCGAGCGGCGCGACGGCCTCCACGGACATGGCGCGCAGCATAGCAGCCCGGGGTGACGGTCCCGACAGCATTCCGCCGCGGGCTGCTCTCAGACGGTGATAGTGTGAGCGCCCACATGCGCTGGCTGGCTCCGCTCGTCGCCACCAAGTCGATCGAAGAGCTGAAGGCCGAGGCCGGCCAGGCCGGGCACGGCGCCGACGCCGCCCACGGCGGCCACCACGCGCTGAAGCGCGTGCTCGGCCCCGGACAGCTCATTGCCCTGGGCATCGGCGACATCATCGGCGCCGGCATCTTCGTGATGGCGGGCGTGGCCGCGGCCCAGTACGCGGGCCCCGCCATCCTGCTGTCGTTCCTCCTGGCGGCCGTGGCCTGCAGCTTCGCCGCCCTCTGCTATTCCGAGTTCGCGGCGATGCTGCCCGTGTCCGGCTCCGCCTACACCTACGCCTACGCCACGCTGGGCGAGCTGGCGGCGTGGATCATCGGCTGCGCCCTCACGCTGGAGTTCGCGGTGGGACCGGCCGCCGTGGCCGTGGGCTGGTCCGGCTACGTCTCGAGCCTGCTGCGCGACTTCGGCATCGCCGCGCCGCCGATGTTCACGGCTCCGCCGGGCACGGTGCTCGTGGAAACCGCGCCGAGCCGGTGGGAAGTCCTGTCGAACGTGGCCGATCGCCTCGTGGCGCAGGGCATCGACCCCACGACGCTTCCGCACGAGACCGCGCTCTTCAACGGACTGGCCGCGCTCATCGTGCTCGTGATGACGGCCATCCTCCTGGTGGGCATCCAGGAATCCGCCCGCGTCAACGCCGCCATCGTCGTCGTGAAGGTGTCCGTGATCGTGGTGTTCATCGGCGCCTGCGCCGCTTTCGTGCAGACGGCCAACTGGACGCCCTTCCTCCCGCCCAACACGGGCGAGGTGGGCCGCTACGGCTACTCGGGCATCCTGCGCGGCGCCGCCGTGGTGTTCTTCGCCTTCATGGGATTCGACTCCGTGACCGCCGCGGCGCAGGAGGCCAAGAACCCGCAGCGCGATCTGCCCATCGGCATCATGGGCTCGCTGGCCGGCTGCACCGTGCTCTACGTGCTGGTGGCCGTGGTGCTCACGGGCGTGGTCCCGTACACGCAGCTGAACGTGCCCGATCCGATCGCCGTCGGCATCGACGCCACCGGCCTCACCTGGCTCTCGCCCCTCATCAAGCTCGGCGCCATCTGCGGCCTGAGCACCGTGGTGCTCGTGGGCATGCTGGCGCAGACGCGCATCTTCTACACCATGGCCAACGACGGCCTCCTGCCCCCGTGGGTGGCCCGCATCCATCCCCGCTCGCGCACGCCGCACCTCACCACGCTCGTCACCGGCCTGGCCGTCGCGCTGATGGCGGCCGTGACGCCCATCTCGGTCCTGGGCGAACTCGTGAGCATGGGCACGCTGCTCATCTTCGTGATCGTCTGCGCGGGCATCGTCATCCTGCGCCGCACCCGCCCCGACCTCCCGCGCCCGTTCCGCACGCCGGGATCACCCGTGGTCCCGCTCCTGGGCGTGGCCACGTGCGCCTACCTGATGTCGGGCCTCCCGCCGGACACGTGGCTGCGCCTGCTCGTGTGGATGGGCGGGGGACTGGTGATCTACGCCGCGTATGGACGTCGCCACAGCCGGGTGAGGGCGGCGACCGTGCGTTGATCGCCGTCCCGTGCGAACCGAACCCCGCGCTACAGCGCCGCGGCGGCCCGCGCGAGGGCCGCGTCGAGCGTGACCAGCGGCAGGCCGCGCTGGCGGGCGAGCCACAGGGAGCTGGCGTCGTAGGCTGTCAGGCGCGAGAGCGCCGCCAGCGTCAGCACCTGGAGCATGTCCGGTCGCACACGATGCAGCCGCAGCCGTCGCCCGGCGTGCAGGGCGGCAAGAAATGCCGCACTCCGCTCAGGCTCGCGTCGCATCTTCTTCAACGCAGTGTTTGCGAGTTCGTAGTCGATGAGCGTCGTGGCGTGCAGCGTGTGGCCGCGGAGCCTGCGGCGCACGTCGGCCGCCTCTGGCTCGTCGAACAGCACCGCGGCCAGCGCCGATGCATCAACGACGACGCCCGTCACGATCCGCACGAACCATGGCCGCGGATTCCGACGGCCCCTTCAACCCCAGCTTCTTCACGATCTCGGCCAGTTCGTCCACGGAGAGCGACCGCTCGGCCGCTTCCTCGAGAATGGCCATCAGCTCCCCCTGCAGCGACCGGTGGTTGGCCGCCGCCCGCTGCCGCAGGCGCTCGGCGAGCTTCGCAGGCACGTTCTTCACCGACAACGTGACAGGCATGGCGCCATTATGGATCTGATCTGGCTCCACGCGATTCACCCTCCGGATCGGGGGCACCGCACGCGGCATGCCTGTCCGGGATGCGGCTCACAGCCGGCGGAGCGTTCCTACGGAACCGGAACGCCGAGGTCCTTGCAGATCTTCCGGGCCAGGTGCTCGTTGATCTCAGCGTGACGGGGAACTGTGGATATTCGCCGATTCGGGCGGTTCACGAACACCGAGTGGCTGGCGCCTTCTCGGAGGAGTTCGCAGCCGTGTTCCTCGAGATGGCGGACGAGCGCGCGCCGCTTCAAGCCGTGATCCTGATCGGCTCCCGGATCACCACCTGGCCTTCGATGGTTTCGCCACTGAGTTCACGATTCGCCTCGAGCACCAGCTCGACAGCTTCCTTCAGATTGCGTCGAGCCTCGTCCAGCGTGCGCCCCTGGCTGTTGGCGCCTGGCAGCTCCTCCACGAAAGCGATGTAGCCTTCGGGCACTTGCTGGAACACGGCGGTGAACTCAGCAGTCATGTGGCCATGATACGACGGAACCAGAGGCCAACCGCATGGCCGCTCAGGCGCGTCAGCGCCATGCCCGCTCGGTTTGCTCCACCACCTCGCCCACGCCTTCCCGCCACGCCTGCAGCTCCTCCCGCGTGGGCGCCAGCTCGTAGACGTGATAGTGGCAGCCGCCGCTCAGCGCGCTCCAGATCACGTGCGCCCGCTGCGCCAGCGCCTCGTCGCCCAGGTAGCGCCCAAGGCACAGGAGCTGCGCCTTGCGCGAGCAGGACTCCACGCCCGGCGCCACCGTGCTCCAGAACGTGGCAATCGCCACCTCCAGCGCCTGGCGCGTGAGGAGCGCCGCCGCGCGCGGCCACAGGCCGGCCGTCCCGCGGGACGCTTGCGCCAGCAGTTCGTCCACCTCCGCCAGGAGCTGCCGGGCCGGTGTGTCCGGGGACGAGGATGCCGGCACGATCACTTCCCGCCCTGCAGCAGCGACTTCGCCAGCCGGCTCGTATCCTGCACCAGCGCCTCCAGGTCCCCATCGAACGACTCGTGCGCGCCCTGGTTGCAGGCCTTGAACGCCGTGCCCGCCCAGCCGCCCATGCGATTCAGCCGCGGCAAGACGTCGTTCGTCTTCGCGGCATCGTCGAAGAGCGCCAGGGCCGCCAGCGGATAGAGCTTCACGTGCTCGGCCAGGAGGTCGTCGAGCGCCTGGTGGTTCGCGCCTCCGCGCAGCCGCTTGTCCCTGATGGCGGCAACGCACGCCGCTTCGAGCGCCATCCGGCAGAAGCCCGGCACCACGCGCGCCTTCACGTCGGATCGGAGGTCGTCGGTCTTCAACACGGCGCGGGCATCGTCGAGATAGCCGTGCACCGGATCCAGCGCCTCCTGGACCTCCACCACCGAGTTCGCCCGGCGCGTCACCCGGAGGATGCGCGCCGGAAGGCCCAGCCGCCGCACGGCCTCGGGCAGCCGGTCGTCGTGCGAGAAGACGATCACCTGCCGCGTCTTCGCCGTGTCGCGCAGCACGCGCGCCAGGCCCTCCACGCGCGCCGGATCCATGGACTGCACCGGGTCGTCCACGCACAGGAACCGAAACGGGCTGTCGGGCAGCGTGGCTCTCGGCAGGAACAGGCTGAGCGCCAGGGAGTGCAGCTCGCCCTGACTCATGACGCCGAGGGCTTCGGCGGGCGTGCCGTCCACCGTGACCGTGAGCGTGACCCGCCGCCGGGTGGCCGTGCCTTCCAGCTCCACGCCGCCCAGGTCCACGTTGCTCTGCAGCCGGAGCTGCCGCCAGATGGCGATGGCGCGCTCGGCGATGGGCGCGAAGCGCTCGTCGCGGATAGCCTGCATGGCGTCCTTCCACCACGTCTCGGCGCTCTTCACGTCGTCGAGCTGCGCCTTCGCCCGCTCGGCCCGTTCGGCCAGGGGCAGCCAGCCGGCGAGCTGCTGCGCCAGGGGCCGCCACACATCCTCGCGGCGCGCGAGTTCTTCGGCCGCCTCCGCCGACAGGTCCGTCACGGCCAGATGCAGATCCAGCACGGACCATTCCAGATGGTCGGCAAGCGCCGCGAGGTCATCGATGGTCTGCGCCTTCAGCCACTGCGCCTGCGCCAGCCGCAGGTGATGCATCGACGGCAGCTGCCCCGCGGCCGCAGGGGGCACCTTCGTGACTTCGACCACGAGTCCGCGGGCGGTCCGAAGGGCGGCCTTCGCCTCGTCCTCGGCGGCCTGCACAGCCGCGGCCTCCGACGTGAGCGCCGCGATCTCGGTCCGGCACGACGCCAGCCACGCCGCATCGCACGTCCCGGACGTCCCGCACACCGGGCAGGAGGCATCGCCGCCCGCGTGCGCCTCGTGGAACTGCACGGCCTTCTCCAGCAGACGTGCACGCGCCAGGCTCCGCGCCGCATTCGTGCCCTGGTGCGCGGCCATCGCGGCAGCCGCCGCCCGCAGACGCAGCACGGCCGCTTGCACCGCCTCCGTGTCTGGCGGCACCAGCGTGGCGAGCCGACGGAGCGAGTCGAGCACCTCCCGCGTGACCTCGCTGACGCCCTCGGCCAGCGCCTGCAGCTCCGCGAGATTCCACGCCCGCGCCTTGAGCTTCGCCGCCAGATGCACGGCCCGCGCCTCGCGACTCTGCGCCCCGACCTGCTCCGCGGCCGTCGCCAGATCGGCTGCGCCAGCCTTCGCGGTCTTCACCTGCTCGTCGAGCCCCTTGCGCGCCCCGGTGAGCCGTTCCTGCACCCGCACGAAGTCGTCCATCCCCAGCACCGTGCTGAGGGCGTCGTACAGCTTCGCCTGCCCCTCCTCGAGCATCGAGCCCAGCTCGTTGTAGGACAGGAACGGCCGGAACGTGACGAGCGCCTGCGCCCAGCCCAGCGAGGCCAGCGGCGCCGCCTTGCCCTTCGCCCTCACCAGCGCTTCACCCGCCGTCAGCTCCGCACCCGCCGCCCACGTCCGCGACGCCGTGACCGGCCCCCGCCCCTCCACCACGAGCTCGGCCTCCAGCGACGTGGCACCCGCGTGATGCAGGTTGCGCCACCCCAGCTTCCACGGCTGCGTCCGCCCCTTCCAGCGCAAGCTGTCGCCCGTGAGCAGCAGCTCCAGCCCCTCGGCGAAGCTCGACTTGCCCGACCCATTCCGTCCCACCACCAGCGTGAGCCCGGGACCCGCGTGCAGCGGCAGCCTGGTGGACGACCCCACGCCCCGGAAGCCCGCCACGGTGATGCCCCCCAAGAACGCCCCCGGCGGTTCCACGACAGACGCCGGCGCCGCGACGACCTTCGGCTCGGGCCTGGCAGGCGCACCCGCGCCGGAAAGAAACGCCGCCAGCGCGGCATCGCCTTCGAGGGCTGCGAGCACCACGAACGACCACGCGTGCGCGTCTGCGCCCGTGGAGGTGAGGCGACGGAGGATGTGGTTAGTGAGTGGGGAAGTCACGATGCGGCTGGGATGATAGGCCGGGGGATGGCCCGCCCTGCAAGCCGGCCGTTGTGGGTGCGCCGCGATCGGAGCGACAATCGGTCACACCCGAGCCATGACGCCCCGCCTGCCCATTCCCGAGGCCGCCATCGCCGATTTCTGCCGCAAGTGGCAGGTGACGGAGTTCGCCCTCTTCGGCTCGGTCCTGCGCGACGACTTCGGACCGGAGAGCGACGTGGACGTGCTGGTGTCGTTCGCCCCAGCCGCCCGCCACAGCCTGTTCGACCTCGTGCACATGGAAGACGAGCTGCGCGCGATTTTTGGACGCGAGGTGGACCTGGTGACGCGGCGCGCCGTGGAGCGCGGCACGAACGCCTGGCGGCGTCAGGCCATCCTGGAATCGCTGGCGCATGTCGCTCTCGCCTCCTGACCGCGCCTGAGCGCGTGCCGAGGCTGGAACGCGTCATCGCCCCGGCATTTCGCCGGGAGTAGCTTCCACGCTCACCGCCACGCGCGCGACGGTCACCGCAGCGGACGCTGAACCTCCTGAACCACCACGCAGGCTCAGTGACGCCCGCCCGCGGACGCCCCGCACCACTCGCCAGACCCACCCAAGGAGGCTGCGGCCCTCGTTCAGCTGCCCGGCGGCCCTCCCGGCGCAGTCGCGCGGACCTACCGACGCGAGCCCCGGGACTCCCGGCGCGTCGAGCGGAGCTACGTGACGGAAGGCCCGACCGGCCTCAGGACATCGCAGGGCTGCGAATCAGAATCGCGGGGTCCTTCAGCGGTACGCGGGGACGCACTTTTGGCCTCGCCTAACTGCAGCCCAGTCAATTACTTGCAGGTCCGCGCAACTGTTGCAGCAGGTTGGCCGGGTGCTAACAGTAGGTCCGCGGGTTCCGCACGCAGGCCCGGAAGGTGCCGACTGTCGGTCCGCCGCCTCCGTAGGCAGGCCCGGAGGGTGCCGACGGTGGGCCCGCGGGCTCTGTGGGGAGGTTCGGCGGGTGCTTGGACCTGGTCGCGCTCCCGCTGACGCAGGTCGCCGTGGTCCTCCACGACGCCCCGCCACATGCTGAAAGCCACCCGCAGGGCCCCTGAAGCCTACCCGCGCGACCTGTGAGCCAGATCGCTTGCCTGCGACAGCAAGCCCATCGAGTCCGGACGTAGCCGTGCGGTGTGCTCGCACTGCCGCCAGTCTCCTTGGTCTCCAGTCCATGAGAGACTCCAGTGCCATGTCTGAGCGCTTCATCTACGACGAGCGCACCAGTCGCCTGTTTGCACCGGACGGACGCTTTCTGAAGCGCATTCATTGCCCAAAGGCCAAGGACTGGAACCAGCTCATCGCTGACGACCCACACGACCGCTCTCGCGGTTGCGAGGCATGTGGGCATCGCGTCTTGAATCTGGATGTCGCGCCAGCGGAGGCGGTGCTTCGCGCGTTCGGGCCGGGCGAACCGGTGTCGCCGTGCGTGTACGCGTCCGCCGCTGGCGGCCGCGTCGTGTTCCTCCGTGACCGTCGCCGCCTCCCACGGACGGCAGAGCAGCGGGTGGACTCCACCGGCTCCCTCCGCATCCGCACGGCCCGCAGCGTGGCCGCCATCAACCGAGCCGCCGGCATGGGCTACTGGCCCGACGTACGGTGGGTAGTCCCCAAGACGAAGGTTCTCAAGTCGAAGTGGGCGGTCGGTCAGCACCCGCAGACCGGCCATGTCACAGTCACCGGCGACTACCGGTCCGGCTTCCCCGAAGGCGTGCATCAACAGACGCCGTTTCGATACTTCTATCCGTACTATCAGCGATCGCCCATCGCGGCGTACCTTCTCCCGCCTGGCGTCGCTGACGGGACGCGCGTCGTCGTGATCGACCCGATTGAAGACCGCGTTGGTGGCCGATGGAACCAGGGAGATGCTTGGCGGGCGACTCATCTCCCCGGCCGCATCCAAGGACGCACCGTGGTGCTCGAGGCAAAGGGGCCGGAACCAGTTGAAGTGGTAGGTTGAGGCCCCCTCGACTGTGATCACGGCACCCGACATGAACATGGAATCACTCAGCACCAGCCGCTGGACGGGCGATCCTCTTCACCCTCAGAACTACGACGATCTGCCTCAACTCGTGAAGCTCGCTCGAAAGGGCCGGAATCGCGAAGTCGAGTTCCAGTGGGCCCTCACGCCTGACGCCCTGCGAAGCCTGCGACGGGCGCTGTTCGAGGCCGCCGCCGGCTACGTGGGACGATATCGCGCGTTCGATGCACTCCTGCTGTCGGTGGCCAACCAGGCCCTCGGTGAAGACGACAGCCTTATGGCCATTCCCATTTCTGGCAAGCTCTCCGCCGGAGAAGCAACGTGCGAGGCCATCGCCGGCGGGTATCGCCTGTCCGGCCGCACGACCTTTGACGTGTTCGTTGGCCACGGCTCGGGTGGGTTCAGCGCGGACCCCTGGACACAGTACCTGTCGCCAGAGGCCCGCGCGGCTCTGGCGCAGTCGATTGCGCCCCTCGGCTGGGACGTTGCACGACTTCAGGAGGCCAGGTACCGTCCGGTGCTGAACGCCCTGTACGGCATGCCCGTGAACTACGGCCTGACTGAAGCGGCCGCAGCGCCGTCCGGTTCGCCGCTGGAACTCGCGCTTGCGTTCGAAGGGCCGTTCTCCGCCTACTCCGGAGACGGCGAGCGATGTCTGTTCGAGGACCCGATGGGGCAGCGCTCGGGGATCTACCTGTGGACGATCGAGTACCGAGGTTCACGCTACGTGTGGTACGTCGGACAGACGCGTCGCTCCTTCGCGCTGCGCATGGGCGAGCACATCGCAAGCTATCTGTCCGGGCAATACCCGCCCGTAGACCCGGCGGCGCTCACGGAAGGGCGCCATCGCAGGCCGTCGGGGGTTGACGTCAAGGGAATGTGGCCCGACAACTTGCCCACCGTGCTCAGGAACCTGCCAGCGCTCGCGTCGAATACGGCGCAACTCCTGCGCGCTGTGCAGTTCCACGTGGCTCCGGTCGCACTCAAACAGTCTGAACTCGACCGGGTCGAGGGCGCGATCTGTAGATGGTGCCGAGGGCACGGCAACGAGGCGATTCGCGCGATGCTCCAGCCGGGCATCAGGGTTCCCGCCAGGATTCCCGGCGATCGCCCCCTGCGCCTTCAGGTGGCGAGCGAATCGCCGATTGAGGGGCTTCCCGCCGAGATCACCGAGTAGTCACCGATATTGTTTCGACGACGCCCCGCCGATCACGGCGCCATTGGCATCGCGGACACCATGAGCGGAGCCGGCGCCCGTGCCGTCCCGAGCCGTGCCCTTCACAAAGTCGCGGCGGACACCTCGCACGTGGAACGGCGTGAAGGTCACCGCTTCTGGGAACTCGGCTTGCCAGTCCTCACAGAGTTCCTCGTCGGTCAGATACCGGCCCGGTCGTCCATCCCGGTCGTCATTCAGCCAGAGCGTGTAGTCCTGATACTGCTCGACGCCCATTCGCGTGGTGCGGCCGACGAACTTCGCCGGCTTGCGTCGGCCACCGCGGTCGAGCGGGTGCACGTCCTTCGGCGGAAAGTAGCCCCAGGTCATCGCGACGAGCCCCGGCCACTCAGAACTCCGGAATCCACCAGATCGGATTCGGCTGGTTCCTCGCGACCCGCGGCCTGCGTAGACGCTTGGGGCGCGCCAGTGCGTAGGCCCCCCAGCCCTTTCGGCGGTCCCAGCGGCAACCCACGATCTCCACGGTGCCGACGATCTTGCCAACTGGAAGGCGGTCCGGGAACGTGCGCAGGCGGGTCCACGCCCATGGCTCCCTTTCATCAGGGCGTAGGCTCGCGTAGATGTAGACCCGGCCGCGGACATTGGTGGGCACGCTGCGGAACTCGTTCTTCTTGAGTCCCCGCAGGATCATCTCGACCCACGGCTGGCGGATGCTGATGGCGCGACGACTCATCGGGGAAGTTGCGACGAAGCCTACCCCATTCCGGTCGCCTGGCCCCGAGTCGACCCGGTGAAAGTCTGGGCGGCGTCAGAATTGCGCGCGTTCGCGAGCGACGGTTGACAGGCCGTGCGTCGCGTGACCTGATGTGTCGCACTCGTTCGATACACAGACGCAAGGTATCGCATGACCGACGACGAGACCCGACGGCGGGCACGGCGCCAGCAGGTAGATCGTTTGGCCGCTGATCTTCGAGCGTTGTGGGGAGAAGTGGCGTCCGTGTTTGGCGAGAGCAGCGACCAGATGCGCGTCCTTCATAGTGCGATGGGCAGCTGCGACGTGGACCAGATGCAGGGTGCCCTGGCCAGCCTACGTGCCCAGGTGACACGCCCAGCCCAGGTCAACGAGCTTATCCGCCGGCTACAGCAGTGCGAGAAGGTCGCGCTGCGGCGCTTTGGCAGCGGTAGCGCGCAGGTCAGTCGCATCCAGCAGGCCAGGCGCCGAAGCGATCTCGACGAGATGCGCGAAATCGCCGACGAGCTCCGTCGAAGCCTGCCGGCGCCTCAGGACTCCAGCGGTCCCTTGCGGCCCGAGGACATCGCTCCCGCGGGACCCGAATCGTTCGCGCCTCCCGTGACACGACCGCCATTGCCCCGGCCGCATCGCCAACCCAAGCCGCGGGCCCCTCGTCGCGCAACAACCAAACCAGGTCCACCCGAACCGCCAAGTTCTAGCGGCGTCCGCCGCCGGTGCAGCTGTGGCAACGAGCTGGCCATGGCCTCCGACTACGTCTGCTACCAGTGCAAGCCTCGATGAACATCAACTGCCGAGCCGGTCGCGCAGCCCGCTCTTGGACGGGTCGTTCAGGCGCGGTATCCTACAGCGCCCCCACGACTTAAGGTCATGCCTCCCCCATGGCAACACTTGAACAGCTCACGCCCGGCGCCGCCATCCGCGGCATCCTGGCGGAC
>JAWKHU010000066.1:0-58759 GCA_041394685.1 Vicinamibacterales bacterium | reverse complement strand
TGGAGCCTGCCATCTTCTCCCTGTCGGCGCGTGCGGCGCTGCGTGCGCGCCTGTCGGGCGAGCCCTCGGACGCCGCGGCGCCGTTCGGCGCGCTCGAGCGGTTCCTGACCGCGACGCTCGACGAGCGCGAACGCCTGCGCCTCAAGCTGCTCAACCCCATCGGCGTGGCCGAACGCGTGGCCGGGCGCGCGGGGGCCACCGTCGCCGCCGCCCACACGCTGGTCGCCGACGATCGCGCCGCCATCGACGCCATCGAGCGGCACCTCGACCTCTACCGCGAGGACATGGGCCGCGACTTCCGGCATCGCCTTTCGTCGGTGGACAACATCCTGCACGCCTTCGAGCGCCGCGGCGTCGCGTTCTTCGACGATACCCTCCGCCTGGCCCGCGTCTTCGACCTGCTGAACAAGAGCCGGCTCAAGGCGGAGTTCGAGCGCGACGTCGTCCAGGACATGCCGGGCCAGATCGAGCGCGAGGTCCACGGCATCATCGACTGGATGGTCGAGAGCGACCTCCGGCAGTGGCAGGCGGTGATGGCGCGCCTCGAGTCGCGACGGGCGGCGCATCCGGACCGGCTGTCTGGCGCGGTGGACGGGAAGTTCGCCTACGACCGCGCGCAGCTCCTTGATACGGTGGGCCGCGCGGCCGCGCGCACCGTCGAGGGCTACGACCACGCGCGCGAGACCGACCAGATGGCCGAATCCGTCCGGCTCGCGGTCGCGGGGACGGCCCTCGCGCAGGTCGGCGCCCTTGGCCTCGGCGCCGCGGTCACGGCGCTGGCCACGACCACCTTCGCCGACGTCACCGGCATCCTCGCCGCGGGCGCGCTGGCGGTGATGGGCCTGTTCGTCATCCCCCTGAAGCGCCGGCAATCGAAGGCCGCGATGCGCACGCGCATCGAGCAGATGCGGCAGCAGTTGATGGAGGCGTTGACCGGCCAGTTCGACCGGGAAGTGGCGCGCAGCGTCGATCGCGTGCGCGATGCCGTCGCGCCCTACAGCCGATTCGTCCGGGCCGAGCACGATCGGCTCGAGACGGCGGGCCGCGAGCTCACCGACGCACGACAGCAGCTCGCCGGGTTACGGGAACGTCTCGAGAGCCGGGCGGCGGACTGAGGTATCCTCGTCGCGCCCATCCCCCAACCGCCATGCGACTCCTGATCAAGTTCGTCGGCCTGCTCCTCGCCCTGGTGCTCGTGATTGCGGGCGTGGGGCTCCTGTATTTCGTGTCCCGCTACCCGCAGGTGCCAGAGCCGCGGGCCGTCACGCTGCCCAGCTCGCCCGACGCCCTGGCGCGCGGGGAGTACCTCACGCGCCACGTCGTGGGATGCGTGGCCTGCCACTCCGAGCGCGACTTCTCGCGCTCTGCCGGTCCGCTCAAGCCGGGCAGCTTCGGCAAGGGCGGGGAACCCTTCAGCGACGAGGGTCCGGCCTCGGCCAGCTCTACGCGCCCAACATCACCCCGGCCGCCATCGGGTCGTGGACCGACGGGGAGCTCCTGCGCGCGGTGGTGGACGGCATCTCGCGGGACGGCCACGCCCTGTTCCCGATCATGCCGTATCTCAACTTCGGCCAGCTCGCCGAGGACGACGTGCTGGCGTCGCTCGCATACGTCCGGACGCTGGCGCCGATCGAGAATCAGCCGCCGCCGACGCGCCTCGCGTTCCCGATGAACCTCATCGTGCGCATCATCCCGCGCGAGGCCACCTTCGGCACCCGGCCGTCGCCCGACGACCGGGTCGCGTACGGAAGTGCACCTGGTGACGGCTGCCAGCTGCGCCGACTGCCATACGCCCACGGACTCCCGCGGGCAGCCGCTGCCGGGGATGGACTTCGCCGGCGGCTTCGAGCTCCGGAATCCGAGCGGTTTCCGTGTGGTCACCGCCAACATCACGCCGGATGCCGACTCGGGCATCGGCCAGTGGACGTCCGAGCAGTTCGTCGAGAAGTTCAAGGCCATGGAGACGCCCGACACGCACGAGCTGACCCGCGACGAGCAGCGCCAGAACAGCGTGATGCCGTGGCGCGACTATGCCGGCATGACCCGCGACGACCTCGGCGCCATCTACGCCTACCTGCGGTCGCTCAAGCCCGTGGTGCACCGCGTCAACCACTTCCCCGACGCGGCGCCCGCGCACTGAGCCCGCCGCCTCACGCCCCGCGACCGATGGTGCCTCCGTCCCGGCTCGGCTAGGATAGGGCGCCGTGGCGGCCCGCGCCTACGATCTCCTGATCAGCGGCGGCACGCTGGTGTTCGCCGGACACCCCCGCAAGGGCACGGTCGGCATTCGCGACGGCCGCATCGCCGACATCCTGGCGCCGGGCGAGCGTCCGCCGGCCGCCGAGGTGTTCGACGCGCGCAGCCTGCACGTCCTGCCCGGCGTCGTCGATCCGCACGTCCACACCCGTCATCCCGGCGGCGAGGCCCGTGAGGACTTCGCGACGGGGACGTCGGCGGCCGCGGCCGGCGGGGTGACGACGATCTTCGAGATGCCCATCTCGACGGTGCCGACCAACAGCGCCGCCAACCTCCGCATGCGCGTCGCGTCGATGGCGCCGCAGGCCTACGTGGACTTCGCGTTGTGCGGCGGTGCGGGGCGCGACAACCTCGGGACCATCCTCGAGCAGGCCGAGGCCGGCGCCATCGCCTTCAAGACGTTCCTGCAGCCGCCGCCGGCCGGCCGCGAGGACGAGTTCCGCGGGCTGTGGTGCCGGCACGACGAGGTCCGCGCCGTGATGGACGCGGTGCGGACGACCGGCCTGCGACACTGCTTCCACTGCGAGGAGCCCGGGCTCTACGAGCCGCTTCGCGGCCGCCTCGAGGAGCGCGGCCGGACGCGCGGGCGGGCGCACGCCGACAGCCGCCCACCCGCGTGCGAGGAGATCTCGGTCGCCATCGTGCTGGCCCGAGCCGCCGAACGCCCCCTGCCGATCGGCATCGTCCACTGCTCGAGCCCGCAGTCGGCGGAACTGGCGTCGGACGCGCGCCTCAAGGGCATGAACGTGGCCGTCGAGGCCTGCACCCCCTACCTGTTCTGGACGGCGGCGGCACTGGATCGCCTCGGCCCGTACGCCAAGTGCAACCCGCCGCTCCGGACCGCCGAGATGCGGGACGACCTCTGGCACGGCATCCAGTCGGGCACGATCGAATACGTGGGCACCGATCACTCGCCGTTCACGGCCGAGGACAAGGAGCGCCACGGCGACGACATCTTCAAGGCGCCGCCCGGCATCGCGGGCCTCGACATCTACGTGCCCCTCATGCTGACGGCCGTGCACCAGCGCCGCATCACGCTGCCGCAGGTGGTCGCGGTCTGCTCCGAGAACCCCGCCTACGTCTTCCGGCTGCCCAACAAGGGCCGGCTGGTGCCTGGCGCCGATGCGGACTTCACCATCGTGGACCTCCGGCGCCGCTGGCGCTTCGACGCCTCGCGGGCACGGACGCGCGCGCGCGCCAACATGCGGCTGTGGGACGGCTTCCGGCTGAGAGGCGCCGTGGTCGCGACGCTGGTGCGCGGCGTCACCGTGTTCCGGGACGGCGAGGTGGTGGGCGCACCCGGGCACGGACGGTTCCAGCAGCCGAACCTCGAGGTGGACGGCGGCCGCCCGATTGCGGGCGCGCTCTGGGGTGCGGGACCGCTGTAGGGGGGTGGGAGTTCTGAATTCAGAATGCTGAAGTCAGAATTCAGAAAGGAGTCTGCGGTATCGTTGTCAGCTGTGTCACTGAGCGGCGTCTACAACATCACACCCACCCCTTTCACTGACGATGGCGCGGTCGATGTCGAGAGCCTGCGTCGCCTGACCGCGTTCACGCGCGACCGCGGCGTTGACGGCATGACGATTCTCGGCGTCCTTGGGGAGGCCGACAAGCTGACCGAGGCCGAGCGCGATCTCGTGATCCGCACGACCCTGGACGCCGCAGGCCCGACGTTTCCCATCTGTGTGGGAACCACGCATGCGGGGACGGATGGGTGCATCGCGTTGAGCCGGCGGGCCCAGGAGCTGGGCGCCCGTGCGGTGATGGTGGCGCCGCCGCGGATGGCGCGCGCCAACGATGCGGCGCTCGAGCGGCACTACGCCGCGGTGGCGGCCGCCGTCGAGATTCCCGTGGTGGTGCAGGACTTCCCGCCCGTGGTCGGCGGCATCCTCATGAGCGTCGAGCTCATCGCCCGCATCGGGGCCGCGTCGCCGCGCGCCCGCTACCTGAAGCTCGAGGACGAACCGTCGCCGATGAAGGTCAGCCAGGTGCGTGCGGCCAGCCCCGACACCGTCATCTTCGGCGGCCTGGGCGGCATGATGTTCCTCGAGGAGCTGCGCCACGGCGCCCACGGCACGATGACGGGCTTCGCGTATCCCGAGATCCTCGTGGACATCCACCGGAAGTTCACCTCCGGCGACGTGGACGGGGCGACGGCGGTGTTCTACCGCTACCTGCCGCTCATTCGTTTCGAGAACCAGCCGCGGATCAACCTCGCGATCCGCAAGCACATCTACCACCGCCGCGGCGCGATTGCGTCGCCGCGCGCGCGTGCGCCGTTCGCGCCAGTGGATGCGGAGACCCTGGCGGATCTCGACGACATTCTCCGGAGACTGGACTTGCACTGATGGATCTGGGACTGAAGGGGAAGCGTGCGCTCGTCCTCGCGGCGAGCCGGGGACTGGGATATGCCTGCGCCCGCGGGCTGGCGCAGGAGGGCTGCCATCTGGTCATCTGCAGCCGCGACGAGGCGCGCATCACGGCGGCCGCCGAGGCCATCCGGAAGGACACCGGCGCGCGCGTCGAGGCGCTGGCCGCCGACGTCAGCAGCCCGGCCGAGGCCGAGCGGCTGGTGGCGGCAGCCGTGTCCGCGTACGGCGGCCTCGAGGTGCTCGTCCACAACGCCGGCGGTCCGCCGGCAGGCGGGTTCTCGGCCGTCAACGAGGTGCAGTGGAAGCAGGCGTTCGAACAGAACCTGATGAGCTTCGTCCGCATCGTGACGGCCGCCGTGCCGGAAATGAAGAAGGCGGGCTACGGGCGCGTCATCACGATTGCCTCGTCCTCGATCAAGCAGCCCATTCCGAACCTCGTCCTCTCGAACGCATTCCGCGCCGGCGTCTGGGGCCTCGCCAAGACGATGTCGCAGGAGCTGGCGCCGCAGGGCATCCTGGTGAACGTGGTGGCGCCCGGGCGCATCTCCACCGAGCGCATCGAGGAGCTGGACCAGGCCGCGTCCACGCGTACCGGCAAGCCCGTCGACGAGATCCGGAAGGCGTCGGTCGCCTCCATCCCGCTCGGCCGGCTCGGCGACCCCGAGGAGTTCGCCAACCTCGTCGTCTTCCTCGCCTCCGCGAAGGCGAGCTACATCTCGGGTCAGGGCCTGTTCGTGGACGGCGCGGCGGGCACGTCCCTCTGAGGTCCACGGCGTCCACGTGCGTGCGCGCCCGGCGCGCCGCGCGTGGACACGCTTGGTACAATGGCCGCGTGCGTTCAGTGCGTGGTTGGTGCGCGGTCCTCACACACCTCGGCCTGGCAGCCGCCCTGGCGGCCGGCCTGGCCGCGGCCGTCCCTCGTGCGCAGGAGCCGGCCCCACGTCCGGCCTTCGACGACTTCGTCGCGCAACTGAAGCAGGACGCGCTCGACCGTGGCATCTCCGCGGGCGTCGTATCCCGCGCCCTGGACGGGCTCACGCCGCTCGAGGTCGTCGTCGAGCGCGACCGCAACCAGGCCGAGGCGGTCCTCACCGTGGACGAGTACGTGCGGCGGCGTCTGACCACGCGCTTCGTGCGAACGGCGAACCAGAAGGCGGCGGCAGAGCGCCGCACCCTCAGGCAGGTCGGCACGCACTACAACATCAATCCCCGGTACCTGGTCGCCGTCTGGGGGCTCGAGTCGAACTTCGGCCGCTTCAGCGGCGTGCGGCCCGTGGTCCAGGCGCTGGCGACGCTGGCGTGGGACGGGCGGCGCGGCGCCTTCTTCCGCGAAGAGCTGATGATGGCCCTGACCATCGTGGACCGCGGCGACATCGACCTGGCGGTCATGAAGGGGTCGTGGGCGGGTGCGATGGGGCAGACGCAGTTCATGCCGTCCAGCTACCTGAAGCACGCCGCCGACTTCGATGGCGACGGGCATCGCGACATCTGGCGCTCCACGCCGGACGTCCTGGCGTCGATCGCCAACTACCTGAACGCCTACGGCTGGCAGGACGGCGAGACGTGGGGGCGCGAGGTGCGCGTCCCGCGCGAGGGTGCCGACGCCCTGGCCCGGCGCGTGGGCCTGCGCGAGGAGGGTGTCGTGCCGAACGCGACATGACCGTGCCTCGCAAGCTGGCCGACTGGCAGGCAATGGGGGTGCGGGCGGCCGACGGCGGGCCGCTGCCCCGCGTGGACCGTGACGCGTCGCTGGTGCGTGGCGGCACGCGCGCCTACCTCGTGTACCGCAACTACGAGGTCCTGCTGGACTACAACTGCGCGCACGCCTACGCGCTGGCGGTCGGGCAGCTCGCCGACCGCATCGGGCTCTAGGCGCCCACTCCCGCCTCCGCCGCGGGCACCGTCCCGGCACCTCCTTTACAATGGTCGGGTTATGCCGTCCCCAGCGAAGCCTCCGGCAGGCCTGGTCCTGGCCTGCGTGGCCGGCGCGCTCGTCTCCATGGCCGCCGGCGTGTACTTCGGCGGGACGGGCAATCTCCCGCTGGCCATGACGGGGGCCGGCCTGTTCGTGTTGCTGGGCGGCGTCGCCTTCGAACTGGCGCGCCGGCGCTCGGCCTGACCCCAAAGGAACCTCGATGACCGCCGACCTGCTCCAGGGACTCAACCAGCACCTCACGCTCGAGTTCCGCGCCGCCCACGAGTACCTCGCCATGGCCATCTGGCTCGCCGAGCACGACCTGCCAGGCTTTGCGAAGTGGATGACCAAGCAGTCGAGCGACGAGCGGATGCACGCGCAGCGCATCATCGACCACCTCGTCGAGCGCGACCAGAAGGTCACGCTGCCGGCCATTGCCGCCCCCCCGGGCGACTGGCCGTCGGCCGAAGCCCTGTGCGCGCACGTGCTGGAGAACGAGCAGGAGGTCACCGCCTCCATCAACAACCTCTACGCCATGGCCGAACAGGCCAAGGATCGCCCGGCCACGGTGATGCTGCAGTGGTTCGTCAACGAGCAGATGGAAGAGGAGGCCGCCGCGCGCGCCGTCCTGGGCCGCATCCGCCTCGCGGGCAACACGGGCGTCGGCCTGCTGATGATCGACCAGGAGCTGGCCAGCGGCAGCATGCCCGGCATGCCCGCCGAACCGGCAGGGGGGAATGGGTAGGGGAGATTCTCAATTCAGAATTCTGAATTCAGAATTCAGAAGCCCCAGGTCCCACGCCCCAGGTCCCAGGCCCCCTATGCCCCTTCACCGCTGGAACGACACGCTCGACGGGCCTCTGAGCGAGGCGGCGCTTCGGGCCAAGCTGGAGTCGATGGGGTATCGCGTGGCGCGGTACACGTATGGGCCGGGGACGGTGTTTCCGGACCACACGCACGGCGTGGACAAGGTCGATGCGGTGATCTCGGGGCGGTTCCGTCTCGTGGTCGGCGGCCACATGGCCCTGCTCGGTCCCGGTGACTGGATCGAGGTCCCGCGCGGGGCGGTGCACAGCGCCACGGTGATGGGCGACGAGCCCGTCGTCAGCCTCGACGCCGTCAAACTCTAGCCCGCACGACCGGCCGTGCCCGGTCCCAGATCCAGGAGAGCCATGCGTATTGCAGTGTTCGGAACCGGAGCGGTCGGCGGCTACTTTGGCGGGCGCCTGCTGGCGGCGGGCGAGGACGTCTCGTTCATCGCGCGCGGCACGCACCTGGCCGCCCTGCAGTCCGGCGGGCTGCGCGTCACCAGTCCCAAGGGTAACTTCGCGGTGCCGGTCACCGCCACCGACGATCCGTCCACGATCGGGCCGGTTGACGTCGTGCTCCTCACGGTGAAGCTGTACGACCTCGACGCCGCCGCCGTCCGCCTGGCCCCCCTGATCGGGCCGGACACCGTCGTCGTCACGCTGCAGAACGGCGTCGAGGCGGCGGGGATGGTGAGCCGCTACGTGGGCGCCGAGCACGTCGCGCCCGGGTCCGCGTACGTCGTCGCCTCCATCACCGAGCCCGGCCACATCGTGCACACGACGGCCGACCGCCTGGTGTTCGGCGAGACGGATGGCCGGCTCTCGCCGCGCCTGGCGGCGTTTCAGGAGGCCGGTCAGCGGGCGGGGTACGTCGCGGAGCTCTCGCCGCGCGTGGACGTGGAGCTGTGGGTGAAGTTCGTGCGGCTCAGCACGTGGAGCGGCATCACCTCGGTGACCCGGTCGTCGATGGGCGCCATCCGCCAGCACCCCGAACTGCTCGCGCTGATGGACCGGGCGCTCGACGAAGCCATGGCGGTGGGCCGCGCGCGGGGCATCGACTTCCCCGAGGACGTGGTGGAAGGGACGCAGAAGATGGCGCGCAACTTCCCGCCGGAGTCCAAGTCGTCGCTGCTCGTCGATCTGGAGCACGGCCGGCGCCTGGAGCTGCCGTGGCTGAGCGGGGCCGTCGCCCGCATGGGAGCCGAGAGCGGCGTCCCGGTGCCGATTCACACGTTCATCAGCACCGTGCTGCTGCCGCACCAGAACGGGCGCTGAGCGCCCGGCGCCCGGCCCTCAGGCCGGCGTGATGTCGGCGACGAGCTGCCAGCCGGAGGCGCCGCGCGTCCAGACACGGATGTAGAAGCCGTCGGCCCGCTTCCCGTCGGCGCCGGTCACGCTCGTCTTGCCCCAGGTGTCCCGAGGTCGCCCGACGCCCCGGTTTCGCTCTTCCGCGGTTCGCTCGTTTGCGACGCCACGTGTGCGCGCAGCCAGGCCACCGCCGCGTCACGCGAGGTGGGTGGCAGCACGCCGTTGCGGTGCAGGCGGGCGCCGGCGTGCAGCACGGCCGCGAACGCGTCCGCGGCCCCGTCCCTCGCCATGGCCGCGGCGAGCGCGCGGTCGGCGTCGAGCAGCGAGCGCTCGGCGTCTTCGCGGCTGCCGGCCGGAACTTCGGCCGCCCGGCCCGGAGCGCGCACGAAGCCGGGCGCGAACGGCACTTCTCCCGGCGGCTGCACGCCCGCATCGAGAATCACCCGGAACCGTCCGTCGGCCTGCTTCTTCCAGACGGAGAAGCATAGCCCGTGCCGGGGCGCGCCGTCCGGCCCCGGCGGGTAGCGCACGGGGCCGGTCAGGTAGCCAGGTCGCCGCTCGCGGCGACGTCGCCGGTGCGCGGCTCCCACTGGAAGGTGGGCGTGCCCGGCTTCGGGGCCGGCAGCGTCCGCAGCCGCTCGCGGGCCGGCCCGGGATCGGGCTGGAAGTTCACCGCTTCGTCGGCGAAGAACTCGATGAACGCATCACGCCAGTTGGTCTCGGCCGCGTGTGCGGAGAACGCGCGCTCCGCGTCGGCCATGGCCGCAAGCGCCGGCGGAATGTCGGCGCGCTGGGCGGACAGATCGACGGCCGTCAGCGCGGCGGCAAGAGCCACGATGCCGGCGCCACAGGTCAGCAGGAGAGTGCGCATCGACGGCAGTGTAGCCCCGCGCGGCCACGGCGCGCGATACGCCGGTCACCATCCCGCGACGGCTCGTCACCGGAAACACGCGCGCCCCGAACCCACGGTGCCCGGCCTCGTGCCGGCGGTGGCGTCAGGCCCCGCCCGACGAACTCGACGACGAGCTCGACCGCGAACTGCTCGACGACGACCCGCTGCTCGAGGACGAGGAGCTGGAAGACGACGACGTCGACGACGAGCTGCTCGAGGACGAGCTGGACGCCGAACTGCTCGACGAGGCGCTGCTGGACGACGAACTCGAGGACGCGCTGCTCGAAGAGGAAGCACTGCTCGACGACGACGCGCTGCTCGACGACGACGCACTGCTGGACGAGGCGCTGCTGCTCGACGACGAGCTCGAGGGGCTCGGCGCCGGGGACGAACTGGAGCTGGACGAGGACGGGTCGGGGCTGGTCGGGGTCGACGTGCACCCGGCGAGGCCCGCGGCCAGGGCCGCGGCCGGTGCGCCGGAGAGCAGGAGCAGGAACTCGCGCCGGCGGCTGAGCTCGGTGTCGGTAGTCGTGGCCGGCGCCTCTGAACGGTCGATGGGGTCCATGATTCCTCCTCAAAGGCATACGCCGCCTCTCTGGGCGGACGGCATGCGGTTGCTGGGGACTCAGGAGCGAGACCGATCGACCGTTGGCGCCGGCGGAATTGGCGGCAACGCTCCTCCCGCGAAGTATAGCTCAACCCGTCGGATGACGTCCTCCGCCGTGATGAGGTCCATGCAGCGGGGCAGGGGACCGATCGGGTCCACGCACAGATCCTCGGGCCGGTCCTTCGCGTCGCCGTCGCCGAGCGGAATTACACGCGATTTCCAGCATCCACCGTTGTCGCAGCAGGCCAGGGCGCCGACCGTGTGCATGAACTGATGGTGCGGGTAGGCGGTGAAATGCGGGGGCTCGCGCCCGCCGGCGACGACCACGCACGGCCGGTTCTTGGGCATCCCCGGCTTCACCTCGACGGCGGCGGCCAGATGCATCAGGAGGCTCACGGCCGAAATCGCGCCCTGGGCGTGGTACATCAGCCGCATCAGCTCCCTGAGCGTCGTGCGGCCGCGCAGGTCCACCGCGCCCTCGATCGGCGGGTGGTGGTGGTGCGACTCGCCGACCTGCACGAACGTCACGCGCCCGCGGAAGTGGTCCACGACCTGCTGGTATCGCTCGGCCGACCACCACTTCGCCGTGTAGTCGAACTTCCCGCCCGAGGCGAAGAGCCAGAACGGGAAGCTCGCCCCCTCCTTCAGCTCCACGTCCCGGAACCACGCCTTCTCCTCGTCCGAGATGTAGACGTCGCCCTTGAAATCGGTGACGCGGATGCGGAGACCGAGCGTCTCGTTGAGGAACTCGACGAAGCCGTCGAGGAAGTGGCGGGGCTCGCGATTGCTGCGGTGGATGAGCGGGTAGTGGCAGTCCACGACCTGCACGTCCGCGTCCTCCTCGGACAGTGGGGTGAGGAGGGGGTTGTGCAGCCACAGGTCGGGACACGACGTGCGGACGTCGGTCACGAACTCGCCAGGATGGCAGCGGTGCAGGTCTCGCACCGCCGCCGTCAGCATGACGATGTCGCCGGGGGACTGAAAATTCCTGAGGATCAGTTTCCGCACGGAGCCGCCGCGCCCGCTACTTCCCGAGCTCCTTGTAGATCAAGCCCACGTCCGCCTGCCCCCGCTGCATCGTGTACGCCTTGAACCTGGCGGCGGGTGTGAAGCCGGCCAGCGCCTCCTCCTGGGTCTTGCCCGCCTTGGCGGCGGCGCTCACGGAGTCCACGAAGCTCTTGATGAACTCCCCGTAGTCCAGGAACGCCTGCCACGTGGTCACGGCGCTGTGCCCGGGGATGACGGTCTCGACGCCCGTGATGCCGGCCGCGGCCTTGGCCAGGGTGGACGGATACTGCACGCCAGACCCGCCGTTGTTGGTGTCGAGGATCGGAGCCGAGGTGCCCGCAAAGGCGTCGCCGCTGTGCATCGTGCGCAGCGCGCGGAAGACGACGAACGCGTCGCCGTTGGTGTGCGCGGGGCCGAAGTAGTAGAGGTCGATGGCGTCGGGGCCCGAGAGCAGCGTCCGCTTGTCGGTGAACGTCGTGTCCGGCAGGCCGTGCGCGTTGCCCGCCTCCTTGAAGACGTCCATGCGCTTCATGTTGGCTTCGGTGTTGGCCTGGGCAACGACCTCCACCTTCGCGTCGAAGAAGGTGTTGCTGCCCACATGGTCGCCGTGGGTGTGCGTGTTGATGATGTGCGAGATCGGCTTGTCGGTGACCGTCCGCACCTTGTCGAGGATGGCCTGGCCCCAGTTGGCCAGCTTGGTGTCCACCAGCACGACGCCGCCACCCGTGACGAAGGCGGCCGTGTTGCCGCCGCCGCCGGTGATCACGTAGAGGTTGTCCTTGACCTTCTCGATCTGCGCCACGTTCGGGCCGGAGCCCTGTTGTGCGGCGCGGGGCGCCGCGGCCAGGGCGACCACGCCGGCCGCCAGTATTGCTCCGAGAACGCTTGCTCGACGCATGCTCATCCTCCCGTTCCGAACAGCCGGGTTACGAACCAGTAACCGCCGGCAAGGATAACGCCAATGGACCCCCACCACGCGACTTGCGCCGCCGACCTCGCGGAGGCGCGGGCCACCACGGCGAGGGCGCCAGCCGCCAGCACGACGATGAGGAGCTGGCCCAGCTCGACGCCGACGTTGAACGACACGAGCGACCAGGCCAGCGCGCCCTGTGGCAGCCCGAACGACCGCAGCACCGACGCGAACCCGAACCCGTGGACCAGGCCGAAGAAGCCGGCGAACAGCGGCCGGGCGTCGCGGGCCGGCCGCTCGCGCGTGCCATGACGGCTCCGCTCGTACAGCACGAAGAGGTTGTCGGTCCCGACGATCACGATGGTGAGCGCGATGAGCGGCTCCACGATCCGCGCGGGCGGGCTCACGATGTCGAGGGCCGCCAGTGTCAGGGTGACGCTGTGCCCCACGGTGAAGGCCGTGACGATGGCCGCGAGGCGCGGCAGCGTGCCGCCGAGGAGGAGGAGGCCGACGAGGAACAGGATGTGGTCCGGGCCGATCAGGATGTGCTCGATGCCCGACGCCACGAACGTCCGGACGACGGCCAGCCGGCCCTGCGCGGTGCCGGCGTAGAAGCGCATCGAGGGTTGATCGGCGGTGAGGATGTTCTGCTGGCGCAGCGCCCCGTCCTCGTACACGTTGACGAAGGTCTGGTGGATGGGGTCGTAGGGGAACACGACGGCGTGCACGTCCACCGCGTCCGGCCGCGGGCCGGCGGTGAACGAGAGCCGAAGCCCGAAGCGCTCGCGCTCGATGGTGATGTCCGTCCACGTCAGCGTCCGCGGCGTGCCGCCGCCGGCCAGGCGCAGGCGGGCGTCGAGCAGCGCCGCGATGCGCGGCCGCTCGCGTTCGGCGACCGCGGGCTCGAGCAGCGCGTCCGGCGGCTCGATCTGCAGGTCGTGCGCGACGTCCAGGTCGTGCAGGACGATCGAGCCGTGCAGGCCCGTGGCATCGAGGTGCAGGTCGAGGAAGGAGAACGGCGCCGGGTGCGCCTCCGCCGTGCCGGCGTGGCCCACCAGGAGCGACAGGGTGACGACGAGGGAGGCGGTCAGCCGGGTGCGCATGTGGTGGCGCGACGCGATCAGAGCGCCTCGACCAGCACGATCTGCGCGCGCGCGACGCCCTCGCGCAGCCGGCGAGCCTCGGCGTACTCGGGAGAGCCGTAAAAGCGCTCCGCGGCCTCGACGCTGGGGAACTCGATGACGACCACGCGGCCGGGGGCCGGCGGCCCCTCCAGGGTGCGGCTCGCGCCGCCCCGCGCGAGGTATCGCCCGCCGTACTGCCGGACCACGTCGGGTGCGAGGTCGGCGAAGGCGGCGTACCGCTCCTGATGGGTGACCTCGACCTGCACCAGCAGGTACGCACGCTTGGACGCGCGCTCCTGCTGCAGCGCCGACAGGACGTTGAGGACGACAATCGCGACGACCGCCGCGGCGGCGACGGTCATCAGCCGGGACCAGCTCATGCGGCCACTGTAGCAGGTTCAATCCACGCGACCGCGACCGGTTCCGGTGACGAGTGGATGACCGGCGGCCCAGAACCGGTAGAACCGCACATCGGCAGGTCCGGTTGTCGGACGCTGCGCGGTGCCCCCACACGATTGTTTCTGGCCCGGCGCGACGGCCGGTCCCGCTCGCGCGCGGACCGGCGCCCGAAGGAGGATTTCGATGCGTCGACTCTGCCTGTTCGTTCCCTGCTCGCGCTGGCCGCGTGCTCCCAACCTGCGCCGACGGCGCCACCCGCGGCGACCTCCACCGGCACCGCCGCCCTCGACGTTCGTCCACAGGGCGACACCGAGATCGCCCCCGACCTCGACCAGGTGACGCCGGAGCTCAAGCAGGTGTTCGACCACATCGACGAGCACATCGACGAGCACGTCGAGAACCTGCAGAAGTGGATCCGCCAGCCGAGCATCTCGAACTCGGGCGAGGGCATCCCGGAGTCGGCCGAGATGGTGAAGGGCTTCTTCGACGAGCTCGGCTGCCAGCAGACGCAGATCTTCGACGTGGGCGTCACCGAGGATGGCACGCCCGGCAACCCCGTCGTCTATGCGAAGTGCGACGAGGGCGCCGAGAAGACGGTGATGATCTACTGGATGTACGACACGATGCCGGTGACGCAGCCCGACGCGTGGATCGCGCCGCCCTTCGAGGGCCGCATCGTGGAGCAGGCGCCCTACAAGAAGGTGCTGATTGCCGCGGCGCCACCAACTCCAAGGGCCCGCAGATGTCGCAGTTGAACGCCTTCCGCGCCATCAAGGCCGTGCACGGCAAGCTGCCGGTCAACCTGATCTTCATCGCCGAAGGCGACGAGGAGCGCATGGACATCGGCCTGCGGCAGTTCGTCAAGGATCACCCCGAGCTGCTCGAGGGTGCCGACGGGATGCTGCGCTTCGGCAGCCAGTCCAACAGCGGCAACGGCGGCTTCGGCGGCGGCTCGAAGGCTGCGGATGTCGAGCTGACGACGAGCGGCACGAGCTGGGGCCGGGGCCGACGGTGTCGGACATCCACGGGAGCAACAAGCGCAGCGTGGACAGCCCGGCGGCGGCACATCAAGATGCTGGCGTCGCTGGTGTCCGAGGACGGCAACACGCCGCTCATCGACGGCTTCTTCGACGGCATCCAGCCGCTGACGGAGTGGCAGGAGGCGAGCCTGCGCGGATCGGCCGAGCGAACCGACCTGACGATCGCCGCCGAGAACCTGGGCGTGGCGCGGTTCATCTCCGAGGACCCACACGATGCTCAAGATGCAGAACTACGGCACGTCGTTCAATCTCGACGGCATCTGGGGCGGCAACATGTATGCGGGCGGCGCGGGCGCCATCCTGCCGAACAAGATCACGTCCAAGCACAACTTCCGCTACGTGCCCAACATGACGGGCCCCGCCATCGTGAGAAGCTGCGCAAGCAGCTGGACAAGAACGGATTCAAGGACGTCGAAGTGAAGCTGATCGGCGACGTGCCGTGGGCCAAGATGAACTCGACAACGACGCGGGCCGCGCCCTGGAAGCGTGCATGAGGTGATGAACATCCCGCACGGGCAGCTGCGCGAGGACTGGGCATCGGCGGCAGGCGCGGCCGCGGGCGGCTACTGGCCCGCGTACTTCGGCAACGGTGAGGTCGGCGAGAAGGTGTCGCCGCACGCCGGCATCCCGATCGTGTCCGGTGGCGGCGGCAACGGCGGCTGCGCGCACGCGGCGAACGAGTATTACGTCATCGAGGGCGCGGGCAAGTACGGGCATGGCGGGTGCCGAAAAGGTGGTCGCCGCAATGATGTGCGCCTTCGCCGGCCAGCTGCCGCCGGCTTCGTCGGCGACCAACTGAGGCCGCAGAAGCCGCACGGGCCGCAGATGACGCAGGTGGCGCGGGCCGCAGATGACGCGGATGACGCAGATAGTCATGTAACCAAGGGAATCTGCGTCATCTGCGGCGCCCTCTTCTCTTCGCCATCGCGCTCTATCTGCGGCAGCGCTCTTCCTCCAGGGCCATCCACGCTCA
Source organism: Vicinamibacterales bacterium (assembly GCA_041394685.1). Classification (GTDB taxonomy): domain Bacteria; phylum Acidobacteriota; class Vicinamibacteria; order Vicinamibacterales; family UBA2999; genus VFZN01. The sequence continues at coordinate 43,146 of JAWKHU010000066.1, read as the reverse complement.
TGTGCGGCGCTCGTTCTGCGGCGGTGCGGGCTCCGGCAGGTGCACGGGCCGCAGATGATGCAGAAGCCGCAGGTGGCGCCGGGCCGCGGATGACGCAGATAGCCAAGCAACCACGGATCTGCGTTGATCTGCGGCGGCCTCTTCCTCTGCGTCATCCGCGCCCATCTGCGGCAGCGCTCTTCCTCCAGGGCCATCCGTGCTCATCTGCGGCGCTCGTTCTACGCAGGGCGGCGCTCGGCGCGGCAGGCCAAGCTCACCATCAGCGGCCGGAGCGCCGCGAGGCCGCCGTGCGTCCGGACCGCGGCCAGCGCGCGACGCCCGCCCTCGGCGTAGGCGAGAAGGCGTGATCGGCGGCGTTCGATGAACGTGACGAACCCGGCGCTGTCCGCCATGAGGACCTCGTCGGTCAGGCGCTCCGCGGCCGTCGAGGCGTTGATGCGGTTGTCCAGGTACGCGCGGGCGATGTCGCCGATGGCGGGCTCGAGCGCCGCGAGCAGACCCTCGACGCGGACCAGGCGGTCCAGGTCCGCGGCCGCGATCCCGGCGGCTGGCGCCAGCGCCTCGCGGTAGACGCGCAGGCGCGCGTCGGGCGGCATCGCGAGGTCCGTGCCCGCTTCCGCCGTCCCTTCCGCGGCGAGCAGGTCGGGGCCAAAGCCCGGCACCAGGGCGAACTCGCTCCAGCCCCGCGTCCCGAGCACTTCGTCGTCGAGCCAGATGTACTGCGCGTGATGTCCGGCGTAGCCTTCGTGGCAGGCCAGGCGGAGCGCGCGCGAGAGATCGAGTGGCGCGGCGTTGATCTCGATGCGCGTCCGGTGTGCCCCGAGGTACTCCGCGTGCGCATCCCACGGCAGCCCGGCGACGAAGCGCAGCTCCACCGATTCGTCGGACGGAAGGTGGAACGCGGCGGCCGTGGCCGTGCGGCACGCATCCAGCGCCAGGCGCATGACGAGGTCGCGCCGATCGTCCGGGACGCGGAACGACGCGCGGAACGCGTCCACCCGCGTGGCCAGGGATCCGGCGCCGGGCACCTCGCGGTCCAGCGCCTCGCGCGCGGTCCGGAGAGGCGTCTCCTCGAGTGCAATCGGGTCGAGGCCGAAGCCGAGGCGCGCCTCCTCGTCGAAGGGCGGCGACTCGCCCAGCAGCCGCCGCGCCGCCAGCGTGAGCGCGGTGAGCTGCCGCTGCAGGTGCGCCGCCCGCTCGCGCGCGGCATCGTCCGCGGCTGCCGCCCACGCCCGGTCCGCATCGGCGGACAGCACGCGGATCTCGTCGGCGAGATCGCGCACCGGGCGGCGCGGTGCGGTCGGCGGCGGCGGCTCACGCAGCCAGTGATCGACCAGCGAGGGGTCGTGGCGGGCCAGGTCACGGGTGCGCTGAATGTAACGCGATGCAATCGTATCGAGGTCCGGCGGCGGTGTCGGTGCGACGCACGCCACCCCCCCGAGCATCAACCACGCGCATGCGAACCATGTTTGCGCTCTCGGCTTCACTCTGGGCATTACAGCACTGTTGACCCGGAGCCGGAGAACCTGTAGAACCGCAGTCACCACTGTGTCCGGCTGGTGGCAGATCGGCCGGGCCCGTGCGGTGCCCCCGCCACCGTCCCTGGGCCGTGCGAAGCCGGAAACCGGATACCGGATCGAAGGAGTGAGTGTGATGCGTCGACTGTACGTGTTCGGGATGGTCGTGGCCCTTGCGGCCGGTTGCTCGCAGCAGCCGCCGAGCGCGCCGCCGGCCGGTGCCGCGGCACCCGCCGAAGCCCTCAATGTCAGCCCGCAGGGCGAGACCGAGATCTCGCCGGATCCCAACCAGGTGACGCCTGAGCTCAAGCAGGTGTTCGACTACATCGACACGCACATCGACGAGCACGTCGAGAACCTGCAGAAGTGGATCCGCCAGCCGAGCATCTCGAACTCGGGCGAGGGCATTCCGGAGTCGGCCGAGATGGTGAAGGGCTTCTTCGACGAGCTCGGCTGCCAGCAGACGCAGATCTTCGACGTGGGCGTCACCGAGTACGGCACGCCCGGCAACCCCGTCGTCTATGCGAAGTGCGACGAGGGCGCCGAGAAGACGCTCATCGTCTACTGGATGTACGACACGATGCCGGTGACGCAGCCCGACGCGTGGATGGTGCCGCCCTTCGAGGGCCGCATCGTGGAGCAGGCGCCCTACAAGAAGGTGCTGATCGGCCGCGGCGCCACCAACTCCAAGGGCCCGCAGATGTCGCAGCTGAACGCCTTCCGCGCCATCAAGGCCGTGCACGGCAAGCTGCCGGTCAACCTGATCTTCATCGCCGAAGGCGACGAGGAGCGCATGGACATCGGCCTGCGGCAGTTCGTCAAGGATCACCCCGAGCTGCTCGAGGGTGCCGACGGGATGCTGCGCTTCGGCAGCCAGTCCAACAGCGGCAACGGCGGCTTCGGCGGCGGCTCGGAAGGCTGCGTGTACGTCGAGCTGACGACGAGCGGCACGAGCTGGGGCCGGGGGCCGACGGTGTCGGACATCCACGGGAGCAACAAGCGCAGCGTGGACAGCCCGGCGTGGCGCCACATCAAGATGCTGGCGTCGCTGGTGTCCGAGGACGGCAACACGCCGCTCATCGACGGCTTCTTCGACGGCATCCAGCCGCTGACGGAGTGGCAGGAGGCGAGCCTGCGCGGATCGGCCGAGCGAACCGACCTGACGATCGCCGCCGAGAACCTGGGCGTGGCGCGGTTCATCTCCGAGGACCCGTACACGATGCTCAAGATGCAGAACTACGGCACGTCGTTCAATCTCGACGGCATCTGGGGCGGCAACATGTATGCGGGCGGCGCGGGCGCCATCCTGCCGAACAAGATCACGTCCAAGCACAACTTCCGCTACGTGCCCAACATGACGGGCCCCGCCATCGTGGAGAAGCTGCGCAAGCAGCTGGACAAGAACGGATTCAAGGACGTCGAAGTGAAGCTGATCGGCGACGTGCCGTGGGCCAAGATGAACTCCGACAACGACGCGGGCCGCGCCATGAAGCGCGCCTACGAGGTGATGAACATCCCGCACGGCGAGCTGCGTGAGGACTGGGGCATCGGCGGCGGCGGCGCGGCCGCGGGCGGCTACTGGCCCGCGTACCTCTTCGGCAACGGTGAGGTCGGCGAGAAGGTGTCGCCGTACGCCGGCATCCCGATCGTGTCCGGTGGCGGCGGCAACGGCGGCCGGCCACGCGGCCAACGAGTACTACGTCATCGAAGGTGCGGGCAAGGTACGGCATGGCGGGCGCCGAGAAGACGGTGGCGGCCATGGCCTACGCCTTCGGCGGGCAGCTCCCGCCGGCGCCGGCGACGACGACCAAGTAGGGTCCGGGAACGCGACAGAGATGCCGCTGCTCGAGACTCGCGACCTCACCAAGGAGTACCGCGTGGGCGATCACATCGTCCACGCGCTCCGCGGCGTGTCGCTCACCATCGACGCGCGGCGACTTCGCGGCGCTGGTCGGGCCCTCGGGCTGCGGCAAGTCCACCCTCCTCCACATCGCCGGCGCCATGGACCGGCCGACGTCCGGCCGCCTCGTCCTCGAAGGCCAGGACCTCGCCGCACTCGCCGACGATGCGCTGACGCGCCTGCGGCGGGAACGGATTGGCTTCGTGTTCCAGTTCTTCAACCTGCTGCCCACGCTCACCCTCGGCGACAACATCGCGCTTCCCTGCCTCCTCGGCGGGATGGCGGGCGCCGAGGCCGACCGCCGGGCCGCCGCGCTCGCCGACCGGGTGGGCATCGGTCACCGGCTCCGCCACTACCCGCAGGAGGTGTCGGGAGGCGAGATGCAGCGGGCGGCCATCGCGCGGGCACTCGTCCACGAGCCCGCGCTCCTCATCGCCGACGAGCCGACGGGCAACCTCGACACGGCGACCAGCCACGAGGTGATGGAAATCTTTGCGCGCCTGCGGCGCGAGCGTGGGCTTACGATAGTCGTGATCACCCACGAACGGGACATTGCCGCCTACGGGTCGAGGACCATCGACTTCCGCGACGGCGTTGTCATGGCGGATGTCATCCATGATGAAGCGCTGGCTCAGCCATCCTCTCGTTGATCTCGCCCTGAAGGCCCTTGGCCGCAACCGCCTGCAGACCGGGCTGACCATGCTCGGCATGACGGTGGGCGTGGCCACGGTGCTGGCCATGATGGCCGTCGGCTCCGGGGCGCAACAGTCCATCGAACAGCAGGTGCGCGCGGCGGGGCTCAACCAGCTCACCGTGCGCGCCGGCAACTGGAAGCCGGCAGCGGAAAACTACGGCGAGGCGATCGCGCACCAGGGCGACGCCCGCGACTCGCTGACGCTGCCGGTCCCGGAGCTGAACGGCACCCGCCATGGCTCGGCACTCGACTCGCGGCCGAGCGGCGGCGGGCCGACTCCCGGCTCCCGGTCCCGCAGGGCCGACGCCCTCCCCATCGCCTTCCATCCGGAAGACGATCCGATGGAGAAGCACGACCACCCCCTCGCACGCCAGCGCCTCGGCGACCTCGAGGCGGGGCTGGGGTCGGCGGCCACGCTGTCGTTTGCCGACGCGCTCGCCATCCAGGACTTGCCCGGCGTGCAGTACGTGGCCGGCGGCGTTCACGAGAACGCGCGCGTGCACCTGGACGACAAGCGCTGGTTCACCCGCATGCACGGCACCGACGTGGACATGCCCTCCATCAAGCGCGGCTGGATGCTGGCCGAGGGCCGCTTCTTCGACCGCGACGAGCAGGAGGACGCCGCGCAGGTGATGGTGCTGGGCCAGGTCGTGTCCGACAAGCTCTTCGGCGAGGGCGTCTCGCCCGTGGGCAAGGAGGTGACGCTGTGGAACCAGCCGTTCACCGTGGTCGGCGTCGTCACCAGCGCCACGTGGGTGGTGCGGCCGGCGCCCGGCGACGACCAGTTCGACGCCGTCTACATGCCCTACACCACGACGCACCGGCTGCTGAACCTGTCGAAGCTCAACGACATCACGATCACCGCTGCGTCTTCGGGCGACGTCACGCGGCTGGCGCGTGAGATCACGAAGCTGCTGCGCCAGCGGCACGGCATCGGTGACGATGCAGCCGACGACTTCACCGTGTCCACCCAGGCGACCCGGGCGCTCACCACCGGCGGCCTGCCGCCGAGCGTGGCCCGTGCCGTCGCCGGCAACGTCGCCGAGCTCGAGAAGGTCACGCTCGAACAGCTGGCCACCACGCTCGAGCGTGCCAGCCGCACCATGACGTGGCTGCTCGCGGCGGTGGCCGCCGTGTCCCTGGTGGTCGGCGGCATCGGCATCATGAACATCACGCTGCTGTCGGTCACCGAGCGCACGCGCGAGATCGGCCTCCGCATGGCGGTGGGCGCGCGCGGCAAGGACGTCATGAAGCAGTTCCTCATCGAGGCCGTCGCCATCAGCCTCGCCGGCGGCATCGCGGGCATCCTCGTCGGCGTCGTCGCGGCGTCGCTCATCGCGCGCACGCTCAACTGGTCCACGGTCGTGTCGCCGATGTCCGTCCTGCTGGCGTTCGGCGTGGCCGGCGCCGTGGGCGTCTTCTTTGGCTGGTATCCGGCCAAGCGCGCGTCGATGCTCGACCCGATCGTCGCCCTGCGCCGCGAGTAACCCGAGGACCGCCGCACGCCCATGCTGCTCCGCCTGCTCTCCTGCACCCACATCGCGGTTCGTGCGCTGGCGCGCAACCGCCTGCGCACGGTCCTGACCATGCTCGGCGTGATCATCGGCGTGGCCGCCGTGATTGCGATGGTCGCCCTCGGCAGCGGCGCCCGCGCCTCGGTCGAGCGCTCGCTGAAGTCGGCGGGCACGAACATCATCCTGGTGAGCGCGGGCAACTCACGCGCGGCGGCGAGTCCATGAACATCGCCACCGGCCTGGCTCGGCCAGCACGCTCACCGAAGGCGATCGCGACGCCATCCGCGGCATCCAGGGCGTGACGGCCGCCGCGGCGGGCGTGCGCACGCGGGCCTGGTGGCCGCCGCCCACCGCAAGTTCTTCGGCCGGTGCGGGGCACCGACCCGAGCACAGCCGGCATCCACGGCTGGACCTTCGTCGAGGGCCAGTTCGACGACGAGCCGGGCGCCGCCGTCGTCGGGCGCACGGCCGCGGCCGGAGCTCTTCGGCGAAGGGTTCGACGCGGAAGGCGAGACGCTCACCATCGGCGACCAGACCTTCACCGTCACCGGCGTGGTCCGCACCAACGACGCCGAGCAGGACGAGACGGTGTTCGTCACGCTGCCCGCCGGCCAGCAGGTCGTCAAGGCCGCGCACCTCCACACGATCACCGTGTCGGTGGAGCAGGCGGGCGAGGCCACGCGCGTCGCCGACGAGATCACCAACATCCTGCGCGAGCGGCACTCGAAGGGGCGCCAGCAGGTCGTGCGGACCGGCCTCGGCGGGCTGCAGGGGCCGGGCACGCTCTCGGTCGTGGACGACTTCACCGTCAAGACGCTGGCCGCCGCCAACGTCACCAAGGGCCTCTATACGTCCGTCGCCGCCTTCGCGCTGGCCAACATGCCCAAGCTCGACGAGGTGACGATGCAGGAGATGTCCGGGACGCTCGCCCGCGCCGGTGGCACCATGACGGCGCTGCTCGGCAGCATCGCGGGCATCGCCCTCATCGTCGGCGGCATCGGCATCATGAACATCATGCTGGTGTCGGTGACCGAGCGGACGCAGGAGATCGGGTTGCGGCTGGCTGTCGGCGCACGGCGCCGCGACGTCATGCTGCAGTTCCTGGTCGAAGCCGTCGTGATGAGCCTCATCGGCGGCACCATCGGCGTCGTGGTGGGCGTGATGACCGCGCGCGGCCTGACGGCCGTGCTCGAGTGGCAGACCGACGTGACGGCCGCCACCATCGCGGCCGCCTTCGGCATCGCGGCGTTCGTGGGCATCGCCTTCGGCTACTACCCGGCCCGCCGCGCGTCCCGGCTGGATCCCATCACCTCGCTCCGTTACGAGTAGTGGATCGGCGCCGCTTCCTCGAGTACTCGGGCCGCGCGCTGGTGGGCACCGGGCTGGCCTCCCGGGCCCGGGCCGCGGCCGCCCAGGCGCGCGCCTCGCTCTCGATGGCGCTCACCGGCGACGTCATCCTGACGCGCCGGGTGTCGGCCCTCGCCGACGATCGCTTCCAAGCCGTGCGCGCGCTGCTGACCGGCGCCGACTGCGCGTTCGGCAACTGCGAGATGGTGATTGCCGACCGTCACGAGGGCGTCCCGTCCGCGGCCGGACGCAGCCTCAGCTCGGTCGTGCGATCGGGCATCGCCGACGAGCTCCGCTGGCTGGGCTACGACCTGATGGGCACGGCCAACAACCACACGCTCGACTACGGTGCGGGCGGCGTGACCGCCACCCTCGCGCACCTCGATCGCGTCGGCATCGTGGGCGCGGGCACCGGCGTCAACCTGCAGGAAGCGTCGGCGCCACGCTTTGCCGAGACCGCCGGCGGCCGCGTGGCCCTGATTGGCTGCGCGTCCACGGTAGCCCCGCATGCCCCGGCCGTCCTCGAGCGCGGCGACTATCCGGGCGTGCCCGGGACCAACACCGTTCGCCTGGTCAGGCAGTACCAGCTTCCGGCCCCGCTGCTGGAGGCGGTCAGCCGCGCGGCCGAGGCCCTCGCGCCCGTCCAGTTCAGCGGCGCCAACTTCCCGCCGCCGCCGGGCGTCAGCTTCATGGGCAACTCGTTCGTCGAGGGGCCGGCCGATCTCGTGAGCCGGCCGCACACCGCGGACGTGACCCGCATCGTGGACGCCGTGCAGGCCGCCCGGGACTCCGCCCGCATCGTGGTGGTCTCGATCCACGCCCACGAAATCTACAAGGACCTCACCACGCCGGATCCCTTCCTCCCGGTTCTGGCGCACGCGGCCATCGACGCCGGCGCCGACGTCTTCGCCGTGCACGGCAGTCACTACATGACCGGCATGGAACTCTACAAGGGGCGGCCCATCTTCTACGGCCTCGGCGACTTCGTGTTCCAGTACCACACGTTCGAGGCGCTCGGCGCGGACTCGTACCAGGCGTACGGGCTCGAGCCGCTGCACACCCCGCCGAGCGCCGTCGTCGACAAGATCCCGCTGCGCGGCGGACGCCAGCTCTGGGAGACCGTGGTGCCGCGGCTCCGGTGGGAGGGGGACGAGCTGACCGCCATCGAGGTGCATCCCGTCACCCTGGGCATGGAGCACCCCCTGCACGACCGCGGCACGCCGGTGACGGCTTCGCCCGCCGACGCCGAACGCATCGTCTCCGACTTCGGCCGCCTGTCGAAACCGTGGAACGCGGCCGTCCAGTGGACGGGAGAGGTCGGGCGCGTCGTGCTCTGACGCGTCACGCTGGCCCCACACCGGGGGACGCGCGCGCGTGTGCGCGTGGCGCGTTGCCCGATCAGGACGTGGGGCGTGCCGGGACGTACGGGATCTCGACCTCGCTGGGCACGCCCATCAGGTCGTACGTCACCTTGACGATGGTGTTGTCCGACAGGGGCTTGCCCTTGCCCACCCAGCTTTCGCCCGAGTCGTCGATGGCGAGCGTCAGGGTCTCGACGGGACCGTCGGGCCGCGTGACCTCGACGCGCACGTTGCGGGCGATCGAGGCCGGCAGCTCGCGAACCGCGTCGCTGAACCACAGCGCGTAGCTGCCGTCGGGCGACATCACGACCTCGTAGTGCACGTCGCCGTTCATGAGCACCATGCCGCCGTGATGGGCGGTGTGGTCGCCGTGGGGTTCGGTGATGCCCGCGTGCTGCGAGTCCGCGGGCGGCGCGGCCGGCTCTGCCGCCGGTGCCGGCGCGGGAGCGGGTGGCGAACAGGCGGACAGCATCAGCGCCAGGCCGCACGCGACGGTGGTTCGTCGCCTCATTTGAAGATTCCCTTCGGCATGCGCACGTGCACGCCCATCGTGCCGTCCACCAGCTGCGTGATGGCGACGTTGCCGGCCAGGCTCGTGAGCTGGTAGGCGGCGTGGCGATCCAGTCCCTTCATCTCCGCCATCCAGTTGACCATCTCCTGGATGGCGATTCGCGTGGCCGCGGTGAGGTCCACGTCGGTGCCCATGCTGATGTAGTCGGTGGGGGTTTCGGCCCTCGGCCAGGCGAGGGTCATGCCCTTGCGGACCGTGAGGCGCACCGTGCCGCGGAGCGAGGTTTCGATGGCGGTCTGGTCCACCTCGCCGTCTCCCTGCGCCGCGTGGCCGTCGCCGATCTCGAACAGCGCGCCCGGGACGTGGACGGGAATGAACAGCGTCGTGCCGGCGACGAGTTCCTTGTTGTCGAGGTTCCCGGCGTGGATACCGGGCGGGTTGCTCGAGATGCGGCCCGCGGACGGCGGCGGGGCCACGCCCATGCTGCCGAAGAACGGCTTCAGCGGAATCTCGATGCCCGGCCGGAAGGTGCCGATCATCCGCTGCCGGTCGAGGGGAATGATGGTCATGCCCCGGCCCTGTTCGCAGTTCTCGCGGATGAACCCGCTGCAGCCGTTGTAGCCGTAGGCGATGGGCAGGTCGATGGAGACGATGTCCACCTGGAGCGCGTCGCCCGGCTCTGCGCCGTCCACGTAGACGGGTCCGGTGAGGATGTGGCCGCCCGGTCCGCGGTCCGTCACCTGGTCCACGATGGCCCGCAGCGACGCCTGGACCTCGTCCGGCTTGATGCCCGCACGCTCGAGACGCTCGGGCGTCGAGGTGAGCATGGTGTCCACGTCGATGGCGTCGCCCGAGCGGATGCGCAGCACGGGCTTGGCCTCGGACCAGTAGTAGCCGTAGGCGACCGTGGACGGCGAGGCCTGGAGGCGGTGCGTCGTGGGCGCTTGCGCGGTCGAGGTGACCCCGAGCGCGCAGGTGAGGGCCAGGGCCTGCACCGTCAGCCGCGCGGCAGAGCGGGTGGTGCGGGCACCGCGACGTGGCGGCGCGTCAGGCAGCGGGTGGCAGGGGAGCGTCATCGGGTGTCGGATCCTCCAGGGGCGGCGGCAGCGCGTCGGGCGCCGGCCGGGCCAGCAGTGCGCCCCAGGCCGCGAGAGCGCCGCCCGCCCACTCGCTCATCGCGATGACGAGCTGCAGGAAGGCGAAACCGTCGAGCACGAGGCCCATCGTCCGGGCCGTGGCCATCGCCAGGAGGGCGCACGCCGCGGCAAACAGCCCGACGCGGACGAACTCGCCGCGGAAGGCGCAGAGCAGCAGGAACACGCCGAGACCGAACTCGAGGCCGCCGTAGGTGGCGCGAAAGTCGGTGCGGCCGGCCGCGTCCGCAGGCACGATCGATATCATGGCCGCCATCGCATCGGGTTTCGAGATGAACGCGAAACCGAAGCCCGCATAGCTCAGCGCGATGAATGCGAGAATCAGGCGCCAGAGCGTCATGCGGGCGATTCTACCCGAGTACACTTGAGCGCCCGGTCGTGCATCCGGGCACGTTCGCCGTCGGCGTCCGGGCTGGTCCGGCCGCACGCGAGGAGGCCCCCCGGATGACCGCATCGACCGACCTGCCCTGGTATCGCCAGGTCTCGGCCCAGCAGTGGAAGACGTTCCTCACCACCTTCGCGGCGTGGACGCTGGACGCCTTCGACTTCACCATCCTCACCTTCGTGCTCCTCGACATCCAGTCGAGCTTCTCGGTGAACCGCGCCCTGGCGGGCGCGCTGGGAACGGTGACGCTGCTCTTCCGGGTCGTCGGCGGGATCGGCGCGGGGACGCTCGCGGATCGCTTCGGCCGCAAGGGGCCCATCCTCTTCTCGATCGGCTGGTACACGGTATTCGCGCTGCTGAGCGGCCTGTCCACTACCTACGTGATGCTCTTCGCCTTCCGCGGCCTCTTCGGCATCGGGATGGGCGGGATGTGGGCGGCGGGCATGCCGCTGGCGCTCGAGCACTGGCCCGCCCGCTATCGCGGCGTGGCGTCGGGCATCCTGCAGGGCGGCTATTCCCTCGGCTTCCTGCTGTCGTCGCTGGTCTACCAGCTCGGCTATCCCTACATCAGCGATCGGCCGGAGTGGGCGTGGCGCATCATGCTCTGGGCCGGCGTCATCCCCGGCATGGCGATCTTCGCCCTGATGCGGCGCGTCCCCGAGAGCCCAGTGTGGGTGGAGCGCCAGCGCGAACTGCGTGCCTCGGGCCGCGCGGGCCGGCTCTCACTGGGCCGGCTGTTCGACCGCGACCTGCTGTGGGTGACGATCCACACGTCGATCCTGATGGGCGGCTTCGTCTCCATGTACCAGAGCACCACCTTCTGGTACCCGACGCTGCTCGGGCAGCTCAAGCAGCAACCCCTGGCGTTCCTGCTGCTGTTGAATGCGGGCGGGCTCATCGGTTCCATCGCGCTCGGCGCGCTGTCCGAACGCTGGGGCGGCCGCCGCGGCGCCGCCACGCTGGGCGTGGTGCTCGGCCTGGCCTCCGCGCCGGTGTTCCTCTTCTCGGAGTCGAGCGGCGGCCTGCTCCTCGGCGCGTGGCTCATCGGCTTCTTCGCTTCCGGCGCCTGGGGCATCGTCCCCGGCTACCTCTCGGAGCGCTTTCCAACGGATGCCCGAGGCGTCGGCACGGGCTTCGCCTATCACGTGGGCGTCGGCATCGGCTCCTACGGGCCGTATCTCATCGGCGCGCTCCAGGACGGCGGCACCGACCTGCGCAGCGCCATGCTCTGGTGCATCGGCACGGCGGGCGTGGTCGTGCTCATCCTGCTGTGGCTGGGGCCGGAGACGCAGGGCCGGGAGCTCGAGTAGCGCCGGAGAACGCCCAAGCGCCCATTGCCCCATTGCTCCATTCCCCAATGCCCCAATCAAGCCGCCAAGCCCGCAGGCCCCCAGGCCTGCCGTCCCCAAGCCCCACGCCCCAAGCCCCACGCCCCAGGCCCCTAGATCTTCCCCGCCCGCGCCGCGTGGATGAAATCGATGGCCGGCGGGGCAATGCCCGCGGCGCGCAAATCGGCGTTGACCTGCCCGCGGTGGTGCTGGCCGTGCACGGGCAGGTGGGCGAGGATGTCGCCGAGCGGGCTCTCGAACGGCTCGCCCTTGAGGTTGGTGTACTGGATGACGCGATCGACGTCCGTGTCCGCCTGCGTGTCGAGGAAGTTGAGCCACGTGACGTGTGCCAGCTCGAACTGCGCGGGCAGCTCCGTCACCGGGAAGGTCGGGTTCACGCCGAAGGGCATCTCGCCGCCGGTCACGCGTGCCAGCCAGACGCGCTTGGCGCCCAGGATGTGATTGAGCCACGCCACCGACCGCGGCAGGTCGGCGGCACGGGGCGCGACGGCGTCGAGCGAGGTGAGGTTGGCCCAGTGGTCGAACGCGAGCATGCGGCGGTGATAGGCGATCATCACCGCATTCTACGCCGGGCACATTGCCTCGCCGGGCGCTCGGCGGCGCCCGGCGGTCGTGGTGTCGGAGCCGCAGCCGGCTCAGCGTGCGATCGACGTCTGCCGCTGCCGCTCGGCGATGAGCGAGACGGTCCGCTGGGCCGACAGGACCGCGCCCTCCTGCCACGCCCCCACCTGCGCCAGGTAGTCGCCGGCGAAGAAGATGCGGTCGTCGGGCTGCTGCAGCTGGAGGTACGGCCCCTCGCAGTAGGGCGTGCCGTCGGGGCCCAGTCCTCGGTTGACCCATGACCCTTCGCTGAAGGGCACGCGCGCCCACGACACGAACACCGGCTTCTGCAGTTCCCGTCCGCGGCCCGGGTGCACCTTCTCGACGGCCTCGCGCGATGCGGCCAGCTTGCCGTCGAGCGTGGAGATGGCCGCCATGCCCGAGCCCGTCTCACCCGAGTAGCCCGACACCAGCACGCCGCGCTCGGTGTGCATGCGGTCGCTGGGGTACCAGATGAGCGTGACGGGGTGGTTCTTGATGAAGGAGATGCCCCCGTAGATGCCATCCTCCTGTTCCCAGAACCGGCGCGACTCCCAGCCGATCTTGTACGCCGACGCGTAGCGGATGTCGGCGATGGCCTTGCCGAACGCGGGGCTCAGGTCCGTCTTGATCCTGGCCAGGTGCGGAGGCGGCATCGTGCAGACGCCGTAGTCGGCCGTGACCTGCTGCGCCCGTCCCTCGCCGTCCTTGTAGGACACGCGCACGCCGTGGTCCGTCTTGCCCAGCTCGGTGACGACGGCGCCGTAGCGGATGGCGCCGCGCAGCTTGTCGGCAAACGCGTAGGGGATGCGGTCCATGCCGCCGACCGGCTGGAACATCGTGGCCTGCATGTCGAGCGACTCGTCGAAGAGCATCTGGCCGACGAACTCCGAGTCGATGAGCTCGTCGAGCGGCAGCGGGTCCCGGCGTTCGGCGGATTGGCCGGCCGCGCCCGGGTGCACGGTGAAGCCGCTCCGCCCCGACCCCTTGTAGGACAGGTCGCCCGACAGGTCGCCGTAGGCGCGCAGGAACGCGACGAGCCGATCCCGGTCTGCCGCCGCGAACTGGGCGTCGAGCGCGTGATGGTCGATGGCCTTGGCCAGCAGTTCCGACACCCACCCCCGCGTGTCGTTCACCGCCTGCCGCATTTCCACCGGACGTCCGCCGAACGCGTCGTCGTTCTGCAGCCGCGCCGACCGCGACATGTTCACCTCGACCTCGAGCCGCACCCCGAGCTCGTGGCAGTAGGACAGCAGCGCGTGATGGATCGACGGGATCCGCGCGGGACCCGCATTCAGGTACCCGTCGGTGAAGGCGCACGTCTGCGCCGTGCCGTCGGTGAACGCCACCGTCGTACCGCCGCGCACCGTCCAGTTTCGGCCGCCGGGTCGCGTGCGCGCCTCCAGCACCGTCACCGTGTAGCCCGCCTTCTGCAGTTCCCACGCCGACACCAGGCCGGCGATGCCTCCGCCGATGACGACGACGGATGCGCCGGTGCCGGAGCCGGGTGCGAGCGGGGCGCCCGCGAGCGGCGAGGCGGCGGCCTGCGCGGGCGTCAGGCCCAGTCCCTGCATGCCCAGGTACACCGCGCGGGCGCCGCCCACCTGGGCCATGCGCTTCAGAAACGTCCGTCGGGTCGACATCTCGTGTGCTCCTGCGGCCCGACGCCGATGCGCCAGGGACTGATGCCGTCGGCCTGCGCCGGTGCACGTCGGCACCAGACGCCGGTGGCGGCGGTCGAACGGGTGAACGGGGTGGAACGGGTGGAACAGGCTACTGCTGCGACGAGCGTCGCTGCAGGAACTGTCGGAAGGCGTGCGGCTGCTGGCGGGAGAACTGCTGGCGGGTGGGATGCACGAACGTCAGGTCGAGGGCATGCGGGCGCGGGCGTGGCGCCCGGGAACGACAGGTCGGCATCGACTCCTCCATCCCTCGCGCCAGCGGCGCGAATGTCAGCGATTGTCGATGCCTGCCCCCGGGCGTCCAACGCAACTTGCTGATGCACGGCGCGCGTGCAACGCATGAGACGGAGCCCCGCCCCAAGTCCCAGGTCCCACGCCCCACGCCCCAAGCCCCAGGTCCCTCTACTTCGGCTCCGCTACCGTCGGCGCCTGGTACTGCTGTCCAGCGCCTCGAGATACTGGCCGAACAGGCCCTTGATGCCGAGAACTCCTTCTGCACCTGTCCGCGGTAGGTCTCGTCGGTGGCGAAGTCGTGGAGCAGCGCGGCCATCGCCTGTGCCTGCACCATGAAGCCGTTGTGGCCGACAGGCTTCAGGTTGTCCTGGTCCATCTCGTAGGTGTGGTTGGGCCAGTCGGAGGTGTACCGAGAAGCCGATGCCGGGGATGTCGCGCGAGACGCTGCCGCTCTCCTCGTAGCCCTGCGGCTTGCCGGGCGCGTCGAGCACCTTGCCCGCGCCGTACTTCTTCATGTACGCGAAGGCCACTTCCGCCAGGGTGGCGACCGAGATGCCATCGCGGTTGCTGCCGTAGTTGTCGATCTTGACCTTCGTCCCCGTCGCCAGCGCCGCCGCCTTCGCCGCATCGTCCACGAACTGGCGCACCTGCTTCAGGTACACCTCGTCGGGGTAGCGGATGTAGAAGTCGGCCTGCGTGCGGTCGGGCACGACGTTGGGCGCGGCGCCCCCCTCGGTGATGATGCCCTGGATCCGCGCCTCGGGCCGGATGTTGCTGCGCACGCTGTCGATGTTGCTGAAGAGCGTCATGACGGCGGTGAGCGCGTTGCGGCCGTTCCACGCCGTCATCTGGTGCGCCGGCGCGCCGCTGAAGGTGTACTTCACGCCGTCGATGTTCAGGCAGCACGTGCCGAAGCCCGGCGCGGGACGCGAGGTGGACGTGCTGGCGTGGCTGCGCACGATGACGTCCATCCCCTGAAAGGCGTTGTTCCGGTGCATCGTCGTCTTCGCGGAGGGCTCGAGCATCTCCTCGGCCGGCGTGCCGAAGACGGTGACGGTGCCCGGCAGGCCCTGCTTCTGCAGGAACTCGGCAACGGCCACGGCTGCCGCGATGCCGACGGGGCCCTGCGCGCAGTGCTGGTCGCCGTGGAACGCGCCCTGGGTGCCGCGGAGCGCGTCGTACTCGACGATCACGCCCAGGTGTGGGCTGCCCGTGCCGCCGCGGTACTGCGCGCGGAAGGCGGTGTCGAAGCCGCCGGCGCCGATCTCGACGCTGAAGTTGTGGTTTCGCAGGGTCTCGGCCAGCTTCTCGACCGAGCGCGTCTCCTTGTAGCCCACCTCGGGGTGCGTGCAGATGTCGTCAGACAGGGCGAGCAACTCGGATTCCATGAGCTGCTTCGCGCGGGCGGCCACGCCGTCCCGGCCGGGATTGGGGCCCGTGAGCTTATCGACGAGCGACGGCACGGCCAGGGACTGCTCGAGGGTGGCCATCTGCTGGAGCACGTCCTTCGCGGCTTCCCGCTCGGTGGGTGTTTCCTGTGCCAGGGCCGGCGCCGAGGCGGCGAGGGCAGCGGCGAAGATCAGAGGGAGGCTGCGGTGCGTCATCCGATCATTCTAGGCGAGGGCGGCACGGCCACCGGAAGTCGACTATCATCGCGGCGCACGTGAGCGGCGTTCCGGCCCGGTTGGCGCGGGACGCGAGGAGGACCCGATGATCAGGCCGTCGCTCGTCGCCGTGCTCGCCCTCGCTCTCGCCGTTCCCGCCCTGGCGCAGCTCTCGCCGCCCAACGCGGCCGGCATCACCTACGGCCACGTCCACCTCAACGTGTCGGACCTGGAGGTGCACAAGCGGCTCTTCGTGGAGACCTTCGGCGGCGTCTTCGTGGATAAGGGGCCGCTGGCGGCCGTCAAGTTTCCCAACATGCTGATTGCCCTCACGCCGCGCGCGCCGACCGGCCCGTCGCAGGGCACCGTGGTGGACCACTTCGGCTTCCGCGTCCGCAGCATGGCGTCGATGCTGTCCGCGCTGAAGGCCGCCGGCTACGAGGTGCAGAGCGAGTTCACCGGCGCCGAGGGATTCCCCAACGCCTACGTGCTGGGTCCGGACGGCCTGCGCATCGAGATGCGGGAGGACACCACGCTCGACGTGCCGGCCGTGCCCAACCACGTCCACCTGTGGACGCCGGAGTTCGAGTCGCTGCTCGACTGGTACGTCGACACGTTCTCGCTCACGCGCCGCGCGCGCGGCCGCATCAAGACCACGGCCGATGCCGGCACGATGAACCTGTCGTTCCAGACGAGCCGGACGCCCGTCGTCGGGACGAAGGGCCGGGTGATCGATCACATCGGCTTCGAGGTGGACGACCTCGCCGCCTTCTGCAAGCAGCTGGAGGCGCGCGGGATCCGCTTCGACGTCCCGTTCCGGGAGGTGCCGGCGATCGGGCTGAAGATCGCGTTCTTCACGGATCCCAGCGGCGCCTATATCGAGCTGACGGAAGGCTACGACAAGTACTGAGCGGCGGCGAGACACCGATTCGATGCCCGGCATGAGTCCCGCGCTCGTTTTCTTCGTGATGGCCCTCGTGGTCCTCGCGTCGCTGTGGCTCGAACGCCGGGTGTCGGCCTTCCGCAAGCTCGGCGCAGCGGCCACGGCCATCCTGATGGCGCTGGCCCTCTCGAACACGGGCGTCATTCCCGGCGCCTCGCCCGTGTACGACTTCCTGATGGGGCAGGGCGTCATCGCCGGCATCGTGCTCGTCCTGCTCGGCGTGAACCTGTCCTCGCTCAGCCGCGCGGGCCGTCCCATGCTCGTGGCGTTCGCGCTCGGCGCCGCCGGGTCGGCCCTGGGCGCCCTGGCCATGGCGTCGCTGCTCGGCGGGTCCGTCGGCGCCGACACCTGGAAGCTGTCGGGCCAGTTCGCCTCCACCTACATCGGCGGCGGGATGAACTTCGCCGCCGTCGGGCAGGAACTCGGGACGCGGAGCGATCTGTTCTCGGCCGGCATCGCCGCCGACGTCATCGTCACCGCCATCTGGCTGGTGGCCTGTCTCGTCATCCCGGAGCTCATGCCGCGAACCACCACCGCGGTGGCGGACGACGACACCGCGCGTGACGAGGACTCCCCGG
The DNA here is from genome assembly GCA_041394685.1 of Vicinamibacterales bacterium. Lineage (GTDB taxonomy): Bacteria > Acidobacteriota > Vicinamibacteria > Vicinamibacterales > UBA2999 > VFZN01. The sequence continues at coordinate 25,794 of JAWKHU010000066.1, read as the reverse complement.
CGGCGCTGCTCCAGAGCAGCGGCGGGGCGATGACCATCTTCGACTTCGGCGGCCTCGCCGTCGTCGTCTTCGACCGATGTGGGCGTCGGAGGTGCTGACCGCCTGGTGGCCGGCCGTGCCGCGCGTGATCTGGCTGACCACCACGGCGCTCGTGGCCTTGGCTCCCGGCCGTCCGCGCGCTGACGGGAAGCATCGTGCTGGGCAACTTCCTGCTGCTGATGTTCTGACGACAACGGCGCCAAGTCCGTCATCGCGCGCGGATCGTCGGTGGGGCCCGCCGTCTTCTACTTCGCCATGGGTGTCGTGGCCGTGCACGGCATCGTGCAGTTCGGCGCGGGCCGATTGCTGCGCGTGAACATGGACGTTTTGTCCGTCGCCTCACCGAGCCAACGTCGGCGGGGCGACCACCGCCATGTCGGCGGCGGCCGCCGGCATCCGACCTCATCCTGCCCGGCGTCGCCGTCGGGATGCTGGGCAGCGCGGCGGGCAACTACATCGGTATCGCGGTCGCGTATCTGGCCCGCGGTGTGCTCGGGTAGCCGTCATGTCCCGGCAGCCGCGCTGCGACCGGCTCTCGTTGCGCTTCCCCTCGTCGTCTGCGCGTTCGGTGCGCACGCGCGAAGCCAGCCCCAGTTCCGTGCGGGCACGACGCTGATCGTCGTGGACGCCGTGGTGACGGCGCCAGACGGGCAGCCGGTCCGTGACCTCACGGCCGCCGACCTCGACTTTGACGGTTGGCGGTCGGCGCGTGGCCATCGAGCAGTTCCGCCTGGTGGATGCCACCGAGGCGTAACGGACGCGGACCTGCCGGACTGGCGGCCAGCGTCAGGCGCGGCCAGCCGGGCGGCGTGTTCGCGGTCGTACTGGACGGACAGGCCTGCGCTCCACAGGCCACCATTCGCGCCCGGCGCGCGGCAATCTCGTTTCTCGACCATCTGGCGCCGCACGACTACGCGTACGGTGCTGCGGTCGGGGACGCCGCGCTGCTCTTCGGCGTCGGCCGCTCGCGACTGGTGGCGATTGCCCGCGGCACCTTCGGGCGGGCGATCAGGCGGCATCGAGAGCTCCATCTTCGACGCGGTCGACGCCAGCGCCAGCGGAGGCGCGACACCCGAACGCAGGGCCCCGTATCCGTGGGGGAACGGACCTCGATGCGCGGCCGGCCTCGAAATGGTCCAGCAGGCCGTTCTCGACTGGGCGCGATCCGTCTCGCCGCAAGGCGGTGCTGTGGTTCGCCAGGGCGTCCCGGCCGACGTGGCCAATGCCAGCCAGCCGCGGCACGGGCCGCGTGGCGGGCTCCAGCAGATCCTGCGCGCGGCGTTCGAAGGCAACGTCGCCATCTATCCGTGGACCCGCGCGGCCTGGTCGCGGATCCCGACGATCGAAGCGGGCTGGATGCCATGCGCGACCTGGGCCGCCTGACCGGCGGCCGTGCGGTCATCAACACCAACGACGTCGAGAGCGAGCTGGACGCCGTCGCCCGCGAGAACCCGCGCCTATTACCTGTTGAGCTGCGCCGATGACGCCACCGGAGAACGTGGCGTGCAGGCCATCGACGTTCGCGTCCGGCGTGCGGGGTGACGCTGCGTCACCGGACGGGATTCGTGCCGCTGGCGCGCACGCCAGCCGAACCGCTCGCGCCGATTACGGCGCCGCTGCCGTTCCGCGACCTTCCTCATCGTCCACATGGCTCCCGCCCTCGTGAGCCTGCCCTCGAAAACCCCTGGGTGGAGATTGCCGTTCGAGGTGACGGCGGGCCTCGACGCCAGCCAGCCGGCCACCTACCTGGTGATGGCCGTGGACGAACGCGGCCGCATGCGCGCGCGAGTCAGGCCGCCTCGACGCGGGAGCCCGCTCGCCGCGCTCCGCCCGCGCCTGTCGTTGCCCGGTGGCCACTACCCGAGGTGCGTCTCATCGTGCAGGCCGAAGGCCGTGGCGGTACCGTGTTCGGCGACCTGCTCGTGCCGGAACGTGGCGCGTCCAGGCCAGCCTGTGGCGCGGTCTATGTCGCCTCCGGGGAAGGGCGCGCCATCGCGGATCGGCGCGCGGCGCCAGCCTGCCGTGCAGGTCGAAGCTCGATCGCGGCCTCGCCGGCGTTCGATGGGACACCAGTGACGGTCGCGGTTCGGCGCCTCGACGGAACCGATGGTCCTCGCGCACGCCAGCGGCCGTCTCTGCGGCGGGACGCGGCTGGTGGCACGCATCAGGAACAGTGACGGTGCCGGACCCGCCGGCCGATACACGGTAACGATGGCCACCGCTGCCGGGCTGCTGCCCGGATGTGCCACTGAGCTCGACGTGCGCTGACGGATCCGCCGCGGTCGGCTACATCTCGGCCGGCAGCACGTCCTGCCGCGGCAGGCGCTTGGCGAGGCCTGCCTCGCCTGCGGACCAGCGCGAAGCGCGTGCTCGTCGGCCCGATCATCTCGAAGACGACCACCGACGCCAGGATGACGGTCGTGACAATCGGGGAGAACTGCGGGTAGCGGCTGTTCACCGCCGGCGTCAGGCCGACGGCCAGGCCCGCCTGCGCCTGCAGCGCAAACCCGAGGAACGCCCGCACGGTCGGCTCGAGAGGCCGAGGCGCCGCGTCGCCGGCGCGCCCGGGAACTTGCCGCCGGAGCGGCCAACCGCGTAGACGAGGCCGAGCAGCCCCATCTCGGGGATGCGTGTGACGTCCAGTTCCGCGCCGGCGATGACGAAGAACATCGCGTAGAACGGGGGGTCGGTGCTCGACAGCGCCTCGAACAGGTTGCGGCTCCGCGTCGTGAGGTTCACCATCGTCGCGCCGACGGCCAGGCTGGCCACCAGCGGCGAGAGGCTGAGCGCCCGCGAGCGCCCACGCACAGCAGGATGGACCCCGCCAGCAGGATGAGCATCTCGCCGCCCTCGGTCACCTGCGACGCCCAGCCCGCCAGCAGCAGGCCGACCAGGTAGCCGAGCGCCGCGGATCCCACGAGCTGCCAGACGAACCAGAACAGCGACCGGTAGAGCGTGTCGGCCGTGCTCAGCCCTTCGAGACCGACCGTCATGTCGATGAACGCGGCGACGAGGCCGTAGAAGGTGATGCAGAGGAGGTTGTTGACCGCGATGATGCCGAGGAGGTTGCTCGTGAGGGCCCCGCGCTGTCGCATTCGCGGATCACCGCAGGCGTCGAGGCGGGCGCGGTGGCCGTGGCGATGGAGCCGAGCAGCAGCGCGACCGGCCAGGGCTGTCCGAGCCACAGCGAGCCGAGCGTGACCGCGACGGCGTGACGCGAACTCCACGAGCGTCACGATCACGACCTGGCGCCCGATACGGCGGAACAGCGAGAACTCGAAGACCGATCCGACCGAGAAGAGGATGAAGCAGCGCGATCTCGCTGAGCACGCCCAGCGTGGCCAGGCTGTCCTGGCTGAGCCATCCCAGCAGCGACGGCCCAGCGCCACGCCGGCGAGGATGTAGCCCGTGACCTCCGGTATCCGCAGCACCTTCACGAGGTTGCGGCAGGAGCGCCAGCAGCAGGATGAGCCCGGTCGAACAGCTCGTTCCACGGCCGGCCTTGGGCAGGATGAGCGCGACGCGGCGGCCCTCGCAGGCCACCTCGAGCGCGGGGGCCGTGGTATTTCACCCAGCGCGCGGCGCACCTCGGCCTGGCTGGCGGGCTCCGCGCGGTCGATTCGCAGCAGGCGATCCCCCGCCTCGAGTCCTGCCGCGGCCGCCCGGCTGCCTGGTGCGACCGCCTCGATCGCAAACCCGTCCTCGGGCGTGGCCAGCACCACGCCCGGCGCATCACCGCCCTTCGACGGTGCATCGGCCTTTGCCCCACGCTGGCGCAGCGTCAGCGACACGCGCTTCGCCCCGCGCTGCACCGTGAGCGCCAGCCCCTCGTCGCCGGGTTCGTCGCCGAGCTTCGACACGGTTTCCATGGTGGTGACGGGCGAGCCGGCGAGCTCGACGATGACGTCGCCGGGCGCGAGGCCTGCGGCCTCGGCCCGGTATCCCGGCCAGACCTCGCGTACCAGCACGCCACTGTTCGCGGCGAGCACCGGGCCAGCGGCGTCGGGCAGCGGACGCAGCACCACGCCGTAGCGCGCCAGCACCTGCTGCTCCAGCGTGTTGCCCTCCGCGAGCACGCGATCGATGCTGCCCGTGGCCACGGCGGTCAGGCGGTTGCCGCACGGCAGGATGACGGCCAGGAGGCCGCCGTCGATGTCGAACAGGCCGCCGCCCGCCATCGCGGAGGTGAGCGGCACGCTCGACAGGATCTCCTGCACGCGCCACGTGCCACACGTGGATTGCGAGGTCTGCACCAGCGTGCCCGGACGCGAATGCCCGCTGCCGGTCGGCTCGCCACACCGCAACCACCCACGAGCCCAGTTGCGGGAGCACGGCCGCGCGGCGCGCGGGGGTCAGCCCCGGCAGCCCGCGGCCGGTGGACATCGCCGCCAACGGCAGCCGCGGTCCCCACAGGATCAGGTTGCACCGCATCCTCTCCTGACGACCAGCGGAGCGGCAGGGTCGGACGCGTGAGGTTGGGCACCGGCGTACTGACGATGGTGCGCATGTCCCAGGCCACGCCGCTGGCAGCCAGGCGGGCAGGCGCACGATGGACGCGTCCACATCGTCGGCGGTGCCGAAAATAGGTGGCCATCCCGTCCAGCGATCGGCGCTCCGCGCGGCGGGCCAACTGTGCCAGCTCGCTCTCCGACGGCAGCGGCGGCGCGCCCTGCGCGATCTCGCGCGGGCGGATCAGCCAGCCGAGGATCAGGATGGCCGACGAAACCAGCGCCAGCGTCGCGATGTACTTCGGGCTGTGCGACGTCCGTTCCACAGGACAGAGGATAGCGCGGAACGGCGGCCGAATCGCCTCGATCGAGCCCCGGAATCGGGCCGCGACCGAGCGTGCTGGCGCGTGTCAGGTGCGCGGAAGTGCGCGTGGGTTCGACGGAGAGGCGCGATCGATCAGGATTTCCCGACGACCCACGTGGTCATCGAGCGTTGACCGTGGACCAGCGTCGTCTTGATCGAGATCCAGCAGCGTGCCAGCGCGAGCGGAGGTGAGCTCCGTCAGCTGCTCGATGGTCACCAGGTAGCGATCGAGCCGTCGGGCGAGCGGAAGCGGCTGTCGCCGAGCGGCTGGATGGCGCCGAGGCCGGCCGTGGATGCCAGCCGGGCGAAGGACGCCCCGGGCGCCAGCACGCGCCACAATTCCGCGACCATCGCCTCGAAGTGCGCGTCGTCGCGCGCGAAGTGGAGCACGGCGCTGGAATGACGAAGTCGAAGCTGCCGTCGGCGAACGAGCTGTGCTCCACGCTCTCCACGCGCACGCGATCGGCCGGAAGGGATGGCGCGAGCGACGCGGCCAGCCCGCGCACCGCAGCTTGGCGTCGGCGCTGGCGTCGGTGCCCAGACGTTGAAACCCTCGCGGAGGAGGTAGACGAGGTTCCGTCCACGCCACCGCAGCCCGGGCCGGAGCCGGCCGCGGAGCAGCTGGTCGAAGAGGTAGATGTCGATGCCGCCGAACTGCTGAGCGAGATCGGTCACGGGCTAGCTGAGGGCGCGGATGACGTCCCAGCGCGTGATGATGTAGGCCTCGTCGCTCTTGAAGTCGCGCACGAGGACCGCGGGGCTGGCGTCGGTGAGCATGCCGGACAGCGCGTCCACGCCGGTGGAAATGTCGGCGAAGGGAATGGCCGGCTCCATGATGGATTCGACCGGGCCCTTGAGCAGCTCCGGGTTCCTGACGATCTGGTCGTAGAGGTGGCTCTCGCTGACCGAGCCCACCAGGCGGCCGTCGGCGGTGACCGGCAGCTGCGAGTAGGCGTGCTCGGTCATCAGGTGCGCGGCTTCCGACACGGGCGCGGTCCTGGCAATGGTCGTGAGCGGCGCCTTCTGGCGGTCGGCCACGAGGTGCTTGGCCGTGAGCCCCTTCTTGTCGAGAAACCCCTTCTCGCGCATCCAGTCCGGGTTGTACATCTTCCCGAGATAGCGCGTGCCGTGGTCGTGGAAGATGACGACGACGGTTTCGCCGGCCTTGAAGCGGTCGGCAAGCTGCAGCAGGCCCGCCATGGCGGAGCCCGCGGAGTTGCCGGCGAAGATGCCTTCCTCGCGCGCGATGCGGCTGGTCATGATGGCGGCGTCGCGGTCGGTCACCTTCTCGAAGTGGTCGATCAGCGAGAAGTCCACGTTCTGCGGCAGGAAGTCCTCGCCGATGCCCTCGGTGATGTACGGGTAGATCTCGTTCTTGTCGAGGACGCCCGTCTCCTTGTACTTCTTGAAGATCGAGCCGTAGGTGTCGATGCCCCAGATCTTGACCGACGGCTTCTGCTCCTTCAGGTAGCGTCCGGCGCCGCAGATGGTGCCGCCGGTGCCGACGCCGACGACGAGGTGGTCCACGGTGCCGGCCGTCTGCTGCCAGATCTCGGGACCGGTGGACTCGTAGTGCGCCTGGGCGTTGGACGGGTTGTCGTACTGGTTGGCCTTCCAGCTGTTGGGCGTTTCGCGCTCGAGGCGCGACGAGACCGAGTAGTACGACCGCGGGTCCTCGGGGTCCACGTCGGTGGGGCAGACGATGACGTCGGCGCCGAAGGCGCGGAGCGCGTCCACCTTCTCCTTGGACTGCTTGTCGGTGGTGGTGAAGATGCACTTGTAGCCCTTCACCACGGCCGCGATGGCCAGGCCCATGCCCGTGTTCCCGGACGTGCCCTCGATGATCGTGCCGCCGGGTTTCAGCCGGCCGTCCCGCTCGGCGTCCTCGATCATCTTGAGGGCCATGCGGTCCTTGATCGAGTTGCCCGGGTTGAACGTTTCGACCTTCGCCAGCACGTCCGCCGCGACCACGCCCTTGGTGAGGCGATTGATCCGGACCAGGGGCGTGTGGCCGATGGTGTCGAGGATGGTGTCGCAGATCTGCTTTGTCATCGGATGTACACGGAAACGCCCGTTGATTGTACCCCGCCGCGCGAGACGCGTGGCGCCGTGCGCTATAGTCGCGCGCGTGCTGCGCGTGGTGCTCTACGGCAAGCCCGGCTGCCACCTGTGCGACGACATGCGTGATCTGGTGGCGCGCGCACTGGCGCGCAGCGGCGTCGCGCTCGAGGAGGTGGACATCACGCGGGATCTCGACCTCTACATGCGCCTGCGCCACGACATCCCCGTGCTCGAGATCGACGGCCGCGAGGTGGCCCGGCACCGCGTCACCGACGCCGAGGTCGCCGGCTTCCTGCATCCGGCTGGAATCCCCGCATCCTGCGGGCGGTGGTGCTCGCGCGGCATCTCCGTCCGCATGCGGGCGATGGTGTCTTTGCATGCCTCCGAGCGGCCCGGATCAGGGACCATGGGGCCGCCATGCTGAATCGCGTCCTCCGTTCCGTGGGGCCGGCCGTGCCGGTCCTGGTCTGGTCCTGGGCCTTGCGGCAGCGTGCCGGCGCCCGCGCAGACACACGCGGCGTCGCGCCCGGAGAACGTCGTGTGGGAGAGATCCCGATCGACCTGCCGCCGATTGCGACGGTGAAGTCGGGCGACGCCATCACCGTGGACACGATCTCGCATCAGGGGCGACGCAGGACGAGGAGCCCTCCACGTTCCTGGCGGGGCTGGGCGTCCGGCAGGAGGACGTCCTGAAGGACGCGACCGCGTTCTGGGCCACCTGCACGAAGCGCCCGCGCGAGGGCCGCGCCGGCCACATCCTCACCGGTCCCATCTACGTCGAGGGCGCGATGCCCGGCGACATGCTCGAGATCGAGATCCTCGACCTGACGCTGCGGACGCCGTTCGGCATGAACAGTTCGGGACCGGCCAGCGGCGTGCTGGGCGCCGGGTATCCCGCTACGCGCGACGGCGATCCGCAGCCTGCGGGCGCTCCGCGCGTGATCCCGACCGGCACGGAGAATGGCCGCGCCGTCGCCTACCTCACCAGGGACGCTCGTCGTGCCGCTGCAGCCGTTCATGGGCATCATGGCCGTGGCACCGCCGCGGCCGTCGATTGGCCAGCCCGGCATCACGGTGGACGGCGTCCAGACCACGCGGCCCCCGGTGCGTTCGGCGGCAACCTGGACTACAAGGACCTGACGACGGGCGCGAAGCTGTTCCTGCCGGTGTTCCACCAGGGCGCGCAGTTCTACGTGGGCGACCCGCACTCGGTGCAGGGCGACGGCGAGGTGAACGTACGGCGGTGGAGCACTCGCTCACGGGCCGGTTCCGTTTCGTGCTCCACAAGGGCAAGACGATTACGCTCCCGCGAGCCGAGACACCGACGCACTACGTGGTGATGGGCATCGACACGGACCTCGATCGCGCCATGCGGGTGGCGACGCAGCAGGTGATCGATTTCCTGGTGACCGAGAAGCACCTGACGCCCGCCGACGCCTACGCGCTGGCGAGCATCGCCTGCGACTTCCACGTGGCCGAGGCGGTGGATCTGACGCAGGTGGTGGTGGGGAAGATTCCCAAGCACGTGTTCCGGTAGCCCCGGCCGCACGCCGCGTTCGCGAGGCGTGAGTGGGCCTGGGGCTTGCTGGCACTGGGCTTGAAGGCTTGGGGCCTGAAGGCTTGGGGCTGCAAGTCCTCGCGCCTCCGAGTCCTCAGGCCTGCAAGTCCTCAAGCCCGCCGGCCCCGGGGCTGGCAGGCCGGCTCTCCGGCGGCGCGAACCGGCGGCGTCAGCGGGCCTGCGGGCTTGGAGGCTTGGGCGGCGAATCCTCGAACCCACAAGCCCTCAGGCTCGCAAGTCTTCAAGGCTGCAAGTCTTCAAGCCCTCAAGTCCACTCGCCCCGTGTCCGGCTGACGCCGCCGGGAGTGCCGGGCAGGACCGGCGATCGCCATCGCGTCAGGCAACCACGTCCCACGTCCCAAGTCCCAAGCCCGCCGCTGCCGCGCAACCAGCCGCGGCCCGCCGCGGCCGCGTCAGGACGCAGGCGTGTCTTCCGGACACGCCGCGTTGCTGTCACCCCGACCGGAACGCCTTCACCGTCCCTGCCTCCGGGTCGAAGCGATGACGCCACACGCACGCCGTGTCGTTGGCCAACAGATGAATCGAGACCGACGGTGCGTCCGACACGGTCTTCACGTAGTGGATGTCGTCGCGCGGGGGAGCAGCGCGTAGAACTCCCCGTCTCCATCGTCTGGCGCCTGGCCACCTCCAGCGACGCCTGACCGTCCTGGCTGCCGTCGTCGAGCCGGCGATACACCGTTTCGTCCTGGCGTCCGCGGTACACGCCGATGAGGCCCCACGCGAGATGATCGTGGACCGGCGTCTCCGCGCCGGCGGGAATGACCAGGGAGAACAGGCACAACGAGCCGTCCTCGGCGCGGTAGAGGGCGTACTGGCCGATGCCGCCGCCCATGCCGCTCTCGTGATCCGGCGACCCGTACGCGTCGGGCAGCCAGCCGTCCGCGGCGAGCAGGGCCGAGAATGCGGGCTTCAGGGCCTCGACGCGCGCCGCGACGTCGGGGATCTCGTCGGTGAGCCGGCGGGTTTCGGCGATCAGCGTGCGGATGGCGGGCACGTCCACGAGGTAGCCGAACGCCTGATCGGGGTGGTGATGGCCGAAGTCGCACATGCGCGCATTATGCGCCCTTCGTCACATCGATCATCCCGGCTGCGGCGGCCGGCCCTATGATCGGCCGCATGCGCACGACGACCGCCGCTGCCGGAGTGCTGGCCTCGCTGCCCCTGGTCGCCCTGCTCGGGGCCGCCGAGCCCCACCACTGGCCGCAGTTCCGGGGGCCGGGCGGCACCGGCGTGGCCGACGGCGCGTCGCTCCCCGATCACTGGTCGAAGACCGACAACGTCGCCTGGGCCTTCGACGTCCCCGGCCGCGGCTGGTCGTCGCCCATCGTCTGGGGCAACCGCGTCTTTGTCACCTCTGCGATCTCGCCGGGCAGCTTCAAGGCGCCATCCACCGGCATCTACGGCAACGACTACGCGGCCGAGCTGTCGCGGCAGGGGCTGTCCGACGACCAGGTGGTGCAGAAGGTGGTGGACCGGGACATCGAGCTGACGAGCGAGTCCGGCGAGATCCGCTACATGGTGTACGCGCTGGATGCGGCAACCGGGAACGTGGCGTGGTCGCGCGAAGCGCACCGCGGGACCCCGTTCGGCGGCCGCCACCGCAAGAACACCTACGCGTCGGAAACGCCGGTGACCGACGGCGAGCGGCTGTACGTGTCGTTCGGCGGCAACGTGGGGCTGTTCTGCTACGGCCTCGACGGCGAGCTGCTGTGGTCCCGCACGTGGGCGCCCCAGCCCATCTACCTCGACTTCGGCACGGCGTCCTCGCCGGTGGTCCATGACGGACGCGTCTACCAGCTGCACGACAACGACGGCCAGTCGTTCCTGGCCGCCCTCGATGCGCGGACCGGCGCGGAGATCTGGCGCGTGCGGCGCGGCGAACCCGCACCGATGACGTCGGGCTGGGCCACACCCTACGTCTGGGCGCACGAGGGGCGGACCGAGATCGTCACGATCGGCCGCGGGCACGTCATCAGCTACGACACCGGTGGCCGCGAGCTATGGCGCCTCGGCGGCATGACGCAGGCGACGCCGAGCCCGGTGGCCGTCGACGGCCTGCTCTACGTCGGCTCGGGCTCGCAGGGCGACGCCAACCGGCCGCTGCTGGCCATCCGGCCGGGCGCGTCCGGCGACATCTCGCTGAAGGCCGACGAGGACGCCAATGCGTTCGTGGCCTGGCGCCAGCCCCGCTTCTCGGGCTACACGCCGTCGCCGCTCGTCTACCGCGGGCGCGTGTACTCGGTGAACGACAACGGCATCCTGCAGGTGGCGGACGCCAAGACCGGCCGCGAGGTGTTCAAGGCCCGCATCGGCGGAGGCGGCCACACGTTCTCGAGCTCGCCGCTGGCCAGCCAGGGACGCATCTACCTGCTCAGCGAGGACGGCGACACCTTCGTCCTGCGCGCGGCCGACGCCTACCAGGAGATCGCGCGCAACAGCCTCGACGAGATGAGCCTGGCGTCGCCGGCTGCCGACGCCGAGAGCCTCTACGTGCGCACGCAGACGCGCCTGTACCGCATCCGGTCGCGGTAGCGGCGGCGCGCCGGCTGGCCGGCTCGAAGTACAATTCTCCGCGGATGTCCCTCCTGCACCTTCGCGGAGGCCTCGCGCTCTCCGCGTTCCGCGTTGACAAGCTCAATCGGGCGATCGCTTCGGGCTCGCCGTCCCTCCGCGTGGCCGCCGCGTGCTTCTGGCACCTGGTGGACGCCACCCGTGCGCTCACGTCAGCCGAGCTCGCCGATCTCGAGCGGCTGCTCGCGCACGGCACGGCCGCGCCGACGCCGCCACCGGACGCGCGTCTCTGCCTCGTCACCCCGCGCTTCGGCACCATCTCACCCTGGTCCTCCAAGGCCACCGACATCGTCCGGCGGTGCGGCATGGAGATGATCGTGCGGGTCGAGCGCGCTACCGCCTACTACGTGACGGGCGAGGGCGACCTGGCCGCGATCTGGCCGCTCCTGCACGACCGCATGACCGAAACCGTCGTCGCATCGCTCGACGAGGCGGCGCCGCTCTTCCGTCATGTCGAACCGGCCCCGCTCACGCACGTGGACGTCATGGGCGAGGGCCGGTCGGCCATCGAGGACGCCAACGCCCGCTTCGGCCTCGCGCTGGCGCCGGACGAAATCGACTACCTGGTGGACTACTTCACGAAGGTGGGCCGCAATCCCACCGACGTGGAATTGACGATGTTCGCGCAGGCGAACTCGGAGCATTGCCGGCACAAGATTTTCAACGCGTCGTGGGTCATAGACGAGGAGCCGCAGGCGCAGTCGCTGTTCGGGATGATTCGCGAGACGCACAAGGCGAACCCGCAGGGCACCGTGTCGGCGCACTCCGACAACGCCGCTGTCATGGAGGGGCGCGTCGTGCCGCGGTTCTTTGCGGATCCGGCGACGCACCGCTACGGCGCCACCGACGACCTCACGCACACGCTGATGAAGGTGGAGACGCACAACCACCCGACGGCGATCTCGCCCTTTCCGGGCGCGGCCACCGGATCCGGCGGCGAGATTCGGGACGAAGGCGCGACGGGTCGAGGCGCGAAGCCCAAGGCGGGGCTGTGCGGCTTCTCGGTGTCGCACCTGCGCATTCCGGGTGCCGAGCGTCCGTGGGAAGGGCCGGAGTCCAGGCCCGCGCGCATCGCGTCGGCGCTGTCGATCATGACCGAGGGCCCGATTGGCGCGGCCTCGTTCAACAACGAGTTCGGCCGGCCCAACCTGGGCGGGTACTTCCGGACGTTCGAGCAGGAGGTGGCCGGTGTCCACCGCGGCTACCACAAGCCGATCATGATTGCGGGCGGCGTGGGCGCGGTGCGCGATCGCCACGCACACAAGCAGGGCATTCCGGCCGGAGCGCTGTTGATCCAGCTGGGCGGACCCGGCCTGCTGATCGGGATGGGCGGCGGCTCGGCCTCGTCCATGGCGACGGGCGCGAACACGGCGGATCTCGACTTCGACTCCGTGCAGCGCGGCAACGCCGAGATTCAGCGCCGCGCGCAGGAGGTGATCGACCGCTGCTGGGCGGCGGGTGACGCGAACCCGATCCTGTCCGTCCACGACGTGGGTGCAGGAGGGCTCTCCAACGCGCTGCCGGAACTGGCCCACGGCGCCGGCCGTGGCGCCGCCATCGACCTCCGCGCCGCGCCCAATGAGGAGCCGGGCATGTCGCCGCGCGAGGTGTGGTCCAACGAGGCGCAGGAGCGCTATGTGCTGGCCATCGCGCCCGATCAACTGGACGCCTTTCGCGCCATCTGCGACCGCGAGCGCTGCCCCTGGGCGGTCGTTGGCGTGGCCACGGAGGAGCCGCGGCTCGAGGTGCGGGATCCCCTCTTCGGCAACCTGCCGGTGGACATGGACATGGAGGCGCTGCTCGGCAAGCCGCCGCGCATGACGCGCACGGGCGCCCGCGTCGCGCCGGCGCTTCCGCCCGTGGACCTGTCCGGCGTGTCGCTCGACGAGGCCGTGCAGCGCGTGCTGCGCCACCCGGCCGTGGCGGACAAGACGTTCCTCGTGTCCATCGGCGATCGCACCGTGGGCGGCCTGTGCTCGCGCGACCAGATGGTGGGGCCCTGGCAGGTGCCGGTGGCCGATTGCGCGGCCACGCTGATGTCGTTCGACAGCACCGCCGGCGAGGCCATGGCGATGGGCGAGCGCACGCCGCTGGCGGTGATCGACGCACCAGCGTCCGGGCGCATGGCGGTGGGCGAGGCCCTCACCAACCTGGCGGCCGCGCCGGTGGATGCACTGGACCGCGTGAAGCTCTCGGCCAACTGGATGGCGGCCGCTGGCGCGCCAGGCGAGGACGCGGCGCTTTTCGACACGGTGAGGGCCGTGGCGCTGGACCTGTGCCCCGCGCTCGGCGTGTCGATTCCGGTGGGCAAGGACTCCATGTCCATGCGCACGCGCTGGACCGAAAACGGCGTCAGCGGCGACGTCATTGGCCCGCTCTCCCTCATCGTCTCGGCGTTCGCGCCGTGTGCGGACGTGCGCTCCACATGGACGCCGCAGCTCAGGACCGACGCGGGAGCGTCGGTGGTGCTGCTCGTGGACCTGGCGGCGGGGAGGTTGCGCCCGGGCGGGTCGATCCTGGCGCAGGTGTTCGGCCAGACGGGTGACGAGGCGCCGGACCTGGACGATCCGTCGCGGATCCCCGCGCTCTACGCGGCGCTCGCGGAACTGCGTCGGGATGGCCTGGTGCTGGCGTACCACGACCGGTCGGATGGCGGCCTGCTGGTGACGCTGCTGGAGATGGCGTTCGCGGGTCGCACGGGGCTCGACATCGATGCCACTGGCGCGCCCGAAGGTGACACCGGCGTGCTGGCGTGGCTCTTCGCCGAGGAACTGGGCGTCGCCCTGCAGGTACGCGAGTCGGATGCCGCGCGTGTCGTTGACGTGCTGGCACGCCACGGCCTTCCGGCGTCGGCGGTGGCGCGGCCTGCCGGCGACGGCCGGGTGCGGGTTCGCCGTGGGCACGACGACCTCTACACCGCGGATCGCGCGGAGCTGCATCGCGCGTGGAGCGAGACGACCTTCCACATGCAGCGGCTGCGGGACAACCCGGTGCTGGCGCAGCAGGAGTACGACCGCCTGCTCGACACAGCGGATCCGGGCATCTCGCCGGTGCTCACCTTCGACCCGGCGGACGATGTCGCCGCCCCGTACATCGCGACGGGCGCGCGGCCGAAGGTGGCCATCCTGCGCGAGCAGGGCGTCAACGGCCAGGTGGAGATGGCGGCCGCCTTCACGCGCGCGGGATTCGACGCCTACGACGTCCACATGAGCGACCTGGCGGACGGGCGGCAGTCGCTGGCGGACTTCGCGGGCTACGCGGCGTGCGGCGGCTTCTCGTACGGTGATGTCCTGGGCGGCGGCGGCGGGTGGGCCAAGTCGGTGCTCTTCAACCCGCGCGTGCGCGACGACTTTGCCCGCTTCTTCGACCGTCCCGACAGCTTCGCGCTGGGCGTGTGCAACGGCTGCCAGATGATGGCGGAGCTGAAGTCGCTCATCCCGGGCGCGGAGGCCTGGCCCCGGTTCCTCAAGAACGCGTCCGAACAGTTCGAGGCGCGCCTCGTCACGGTCGAACTGCTCGACAGCCCCTCCATCTTCTTCCGCGGCATGGGCGGCAGCCGCATTCCGATCGTCGTCGCCCACGGCGAAGGGCAGGCCACGTTCGACCACCCGGACGATGCGTTCCGGGTCATCCCGGCGGCACGGTTCGTGGACAACCAGGGCCGGCTGGCGACGACCTACCCGCTCAACCCGAACGGCTCGCCGGACGGGCTGACGGCGCTGACGACCGCCGACGGCCGCGTGACGATCCTGATGCCGCACCCGGAGCGCGTGTTCCGGACGGTGCAGATGTCGTGGCACCCGGACGGGTGGGGCGAGGACAGCCCGTGGATGCGGATGTTCCGGAACGCGCGCGTGGCGATGGGGTGAGGGGGGAAGACAGGGGCGGAATTCAGAATTTGGAATTCAGAATTCAGAAGGCTGGGAGAAGGCAAAAGGCAAAAGGCAAAAGGCAAAAGGCAGAAGGCAGAATGCAGAAGGGAAAACTATGGAGCCTGCTCTTGTTCAGCAACCACAGTTGCGCGCGGCCTGCCTGCGGCACCGTGGGCCCTACCCCGGTATTGGCGCCACCTTCGCGCGTTTTGCCGCCATTGCCGAAGCGGCGGGGCTCTTCGGGAACTCGCCGCACCTGATCGCCATCTACCATGACGACCCGAACACGGTCCCACCCGCGGAGCTTCGGTCGGACGCCGGGGTGATCATCGCGGGCGAAGTACCGCTGCCTCGCGAACTGACCGAATGCGTCCTGTCAGCCGCCTCCTACGTGCACGCTCGTCATCTCGGGCCGTGCGACACGCTCCCGGCACCTGGGCGCGGCTCAAGGAGTACATCATGACGGGCACGGACCTCGCCGCGCCAGTGGCCCGGGTTACGAGATCTATCGCAACACGCCGATGACGGCGGCGCCGGCCGACCTGGTCACCGACGTCTATATTCCGGTCGTCTAGTGGTCCGAGCCAGCGCTCTTGGGGCATGTCTCATGGCCTGAAGGGCCTTCGGAATCACCCTCCTGAGACCAGATGACTTCAGACGGCGTTGAAACCTCGGACTGGGATCGGATTCATCTGCTGGCGGTCGCCATCGTAAGCGCGTCCTCGCACGGCGATGATGCAGCTGCTGACCGAGCCTACCGAGAGCTGATCGAAACTCTCGATGCGTTCGACCGAAGTACGGTCCTCGGCCCAGCCTGCTTGCAACCCGCGCCGACTTCGTGGAACCACTAGACGAGCGAGAACGCCTCTTGCGAACCGCCTACGACCTCGCGGAGCGGCTCGGCGATACGCACAACCTCTCGCTGATCGCGCACTCGTTGGCCACTCTCTTTCTCGACGACGTGAAAAATGTTCAGGAGGGAGCCGCTTGGCTGGAGGTGTGGCGGAGCCATGTCGGCGTGGAAACGGATGACTACGACGATCAGGAACTGATACGCCTCGCGCGGGTGGTGTCGGACCATGCCTGATATGCCGTTGCCGGCCGAGCGAAGGGTGTGCGGCCGAGCGTGATGACGCTGATGGTCTTTGCGGGGGCGGTGCTCTTCTATCTGGGCTTTGCGACCATGCTGTGCGCGATGCTGTTTGGCTCAACGTCGTGGTCGGTGCTCTTTCTCGGGACGTTCCAGAAGGCTTCCGACTACACGACCAGAGGGTGGTGGTGGTACAAGACATGTGTGTGGTGCAGTGTGCTCGGCATCGCTCTTGTGATTGGCGGAATGCTCCTGCACTGAAGACAAGGGCCGCCGCGCGAGGCCTCAGTCGGAATGCTACGTCAGTCTCAATGCTCACCAGCGGCTCGAAAGTCATCTGCTGGGTTCCCACCTGGTCCAGGCCCTTCAAACGCGTCGGGCTCGAGCACGTCGTCCTGACAGCGACGCGCGCGGACAGCGTGCTACTCGCCATCGACGAGGACGGCACGGCCTTTCGCCTGACCTATCAGCTCAAGTGGGATCGCACCTTCGCCGTCCGGCGTGCAGACCTGGAGGTGACGAAGGGGCGCACGCGGCGGACGCTCAGCCTCAGAAGCGACGGGCGAGGAACCTGGTTCGACGCCCGCGGGGCCCGCGTGCCCAGGCTTGCCGGCTGTATCGACATCGACATCTGGCCGACGCCTCTGACCAACAGCGTCCCCATCTGGCGCAGCCGCCTGCGGGTGGGGCAACGGCGCGAGTTCCGGATGGCGTGGATTGCGGCGCCCGCGTTGACCGTGCAGCCCGTGGACCAGGCCTACACGAAGCTGGCGAAGGGGCGCTACCTCTTCGAGAGCCTCGACGGCAGCGGCTTCAGGGCGACGCTGGACGTTGACCGGCACGGGCTCGTGACACGCTATCCCGGCCTGTTCGAACGGGTCGGCGCCTGACGCCGGGCAAGTCACTCGAGGAGACACCGCGTGCGAGACATCCCATCCGGGACCGAACTGGTCCGCCCCTTCGTGCCGACCAGGGACTTCGACCTGTCGAAGCGCTTCTACGAGGCGCTGGGCTTCGAGAAGCGCCTGGACGGCGAGGTCGCCATCTTTGCGGCGGGCTCGGGCGGCTTCATCCTCCAGCGCTACTACCAGAAGGAGTGGGCCGAGAACTGCATGCTGCAGCTGATGGTGGACGACCTGGATGCCTGGTGGAGGCACATCGAAGCCCTCGATCTTCCGCGACAGTTCGGTGTGCCACCGCCCCGCCTTCCGGGCGCTGCAGCCCTGGGGCCTGCGGGGTGGCATACGTCATCGACCCGTGTGTGGGGTGCTGTGGGCACGTGGCCGAGCGGCGGAATGGGGGTGCCTCAGGACGCAGGACGCGAGCCAGGGCGTAACACGGGTAGCATTGACCGGTAATATCCATGTAACCTCACCGCTGGCGAAAGCGCACGGCAAGGGGGCTCTGCTGGGTGCGTACCGGTCGAGCAACTACAGGCTGCGGACACGCAGCTGACGCGAAGCTTCATCGCGTCGTGACCCGCATTCTCACCTCGTGGCTTTAATCAGTTGATCGGTCGCGCCCGAATCCGTCTGACACGGTCGCCGTCATGGCACTGGTGCTGGTGGTGACGGAGCTGGCGCTACATCTGGTATGCCGTCAGCGTGGTAAGGCCGCGACGCTCGTGGGCGCGACGCGGTGGGCACGTGGATCCTCGTGGCGCCCTTCCTGGCGCTCGTGCCGACTCCGATCCTCTCGATGCTGATCGGCGTGTCGCCGCTCAGCATCAAGTTCCTGCTGGGCGGGCAATTCCAGACGGCCATGCGTGACGCCGCGTTCGCGGAGCTGCGCAGCGCATGACGACACGGCTGGCGTGGACGCCGCCGGTCTGGCGGCCGTCGAGGACCATGGGGAGATGTGGCCGCGCAAGGCGCGCACGGCGGTCGCCTGAGCGTCGTCCGGCGTCACCAGAACACAAGGCACAAGGCACAAGGCACAAGGCACAAGGCACAAGGCAGCACCGCACCCTCAACGCGTCAGGGCCAGACGCGCAGGCGCTGGTGACTGAGGCGCTCCACGGCTGGGCGATGGAGCCAACGTCATCCGGAGCCGCCGCAGACGTCAGCGACCCGTCGCTCCGGTGTGACGTTCGACTGACGGAGGACCGACGCGAAGCGCTCAGGAAGAGCTGAACGGCTCAACCCTGAGCTCTGCAGGAACGCCGTCAAAAGCGCGTCGCAGATTGGCTGAAAGGCTGACCGGGGACGCTGTATTCCAGGAGCGATGGGGTAGGCTACCGGGTAACTAGTAACCTGTTAGACGAACACGATGAATCCCGAGCACACCCCACTGTTGAAGCTCCTCAATCAGTCGGGGATTCCTTTTCAGCTTGCAGTTGAGGGGCGAGTCCGCGACCTTGCTGGCAAGCACAAGATCCGCGTCGCGCAGGTGCAGCAGGCGCGCATTCACGACTTACGCATGGAGAGAGAACATTGTCTTCGTATTCGAATGCAAGAAGACCGACGAACAGCCTGGGGTGTTCGTGACGTCAGATCCTGACGCTCAGAATCGAACAAGAAGTCGTCTGGAATGGTTCAATTCGAAGGCTCCAGAGAACTTTGCAGCTGGCGGAGAAGGTTCACAGTTGTCGGCAGAGGAACATTGAGCTGAGCCAAGTCCGAGGCGGACTGCATCGTGCCCAAGAACGGTCCTGTCAAAAGCGTCGAGGATCTTGGGCGTGGCCTCATTCGCGCCGCCAGAGATCTGTTCGAAGACGATCGTCTTGGGCATGGGCACGAACTCGAGGTGGTCGTGCCAGTGGTTGTCACGAACGCCACGTTGCACTATGCAGTCGTTGCCGCAGAAGCGGTCGACCTTGCGACGGGTGCTGCGAATTGATCTTCAGATCATGCCGACTGAGTGCACGATTTCGGCGACCTCGTCGACTATCCGAGCAACGTCGGTTCAACGCAACGCGAAGATCCGAGCGCCTGGATACGCGACAGAGCGCACAGTATTCGTCGTCAATCCATCCGCGCTCAACCGGCTGCTTCACGGATTCCAGCGTTCACCGCTGCGGGTCCGCGGTAGAGCCGCCCGAGTTCATAGATCCGCCGGACGACAGCGAAGGGTGGCGTTTTGTTGCAGCCGACGGCGGCCGGTGCTTCGGCCGCCGCGGTTGAACCGCGGTCAAACAGCTGGACAGCTATCGGGTAGAGACGTGGCCTTCCAGCCAGGGCTGTGAGTTCTGACCGAGAGATACGGCCCGCGGCAGTTAGCATCAACTGTTCCTGCTCATCGATCGTCGCCTCAATGGTGTCCTGCCCAGATCCAGGAACACGGCCATCGCCGCGTGGGTTGTTTGTTCCTACGACAGGGTGGGTCGGCGAAGCCAGAGCCAAAGGCCAGCGCGCTGGCCTTCACCAAGGAGGGCATAACATGCCGCCGAAAGTCGCCTTTGGGTCAGCCAGCGCCGACCTCGAGGAGCACCGAGATCTCGTATACCGTCAGCCCCACCGGTGGTGGCCACAACGGCCCGGTGGAGCGCAACCACCTCGCCCAGCGTGAGGCGCATCTACGCGAGGCGGCGATACAGTTCTCGTCCTGGCCGATGCGCCGCGCCGACTCGAAACGCCGCATCCGGGGCCGCCAACAGGTCGGTCACTGCGGCGCGCGCGAGGTCCTCGACCGATACACCAAGCCGCCTGGCCTCGTTCTCCAGTTGGCGGCCTGCGCGGAGGGCGGCAGTCTGATGGCGACCCTTCACGGACCACTGTATAAAGGTGAACGTGGCCGGCTAACAAGGCGTTGCAGCCGACGCCGTCCGGGCCGCGTGCGCGTCCCGGCCGGTCCCCGCGCTCGGTGCTATCCTGCGCGAGCGCGGCGCGGCTGAACGCCAAGCCGTTAGCCAGTCTGAGTTAGAGGATCAATCCTTTTGCTGGCTGATCGACGGCTCCCAACCTTCGGCCCGGCCCGCCGTGCTTGCTGGTCAGCGCGGCAACGATCTCGCGGTCGCTGTGGTGCTCGCGATCGCGGGTTGCATCTGCGTCCTCGCGTCGTTCCAGACCGTGGCGGACATTGCCGCTCACGGCGACGACCGGGGCGTGGCGTGCATGTGGCGGCTTGGCTCGGTCACGGGGGCGCGTCTGGCGGCCCGCCTTGGGGCGCGGTGAGCGTGGAGCCGGCGTGAACGGTACGGGCCGGCCAGCAGCCCGGTGGGCGTCGCAGACGGCGCGCCGCGGTCCGGGCTCATCGACTTGGGGTGCCGGTCCCGGACCGTCGGTCGGCGACCGGCGCTTCCGGCTGGCTAACCAGGCGCTGCAGCTGACCAGCGGCACCGCCATCTTCAAGCCCGGCGTCGTCATTGTGGTTCGGCCGCCGGTCGGTGGGCGTATCATCGAGGGGTGCTTGCTCCGGGCGTGCTCTTGGTGCCGCTGGCAGCTGAGCGCCGGTCGTTAGCCGGACGAAGTCATACGATGCGGGTCTTGTTGACGGTCGCCTGTGGCCTCGTGCTCGGGTGTGCAACGCACAAGACGCCAATAGCCCTTGATCGGGCAGTGGCGCTCGAACTACGGCTTGAGTCCACTGAGCTGAGAGCGGGGACGAGCGTGCGGGCACGGTTCTACTTGCGAAACACTTCCTCGGTCGCAATCGAACTCTGCCAGATGGACGGAGGCGTGACGATCGCCGCGACGGTCGAACAGGGCGTTGTTCCGGTCAAAGAATTCGGTGCCGTTCTCGACGCTCCGTGTCACCAGCGCGGGACGTTGAAACCAGGTGAGGCGCGAGAGTTCGAGGAGGAGTTCTCAGTGTGGCCAGGCACGACTTCGCTTAGGGGTTCGATTCGGATGCACCGACCTGGCCAAGGTGCCGTCGAAATTCGGTCAGCTCCTGTGCTGGTGTCGACAGCCGGCTAAACTACGTTAAACGGACATGCTACGAACGGCCAGCCGTTTCAGCGTCGTGACCACCGGTCTGGCACTCGTGGTTGCCGGACTCGGTTGCGAGTTCATTCCAGATCGCAAGTTCTCACGCGTTCAGAGCGACCTCAAGCTTACGATCGTTGAGACCAAGCGGAGCACAGTCGCCGGCTCCGTCGACTTCGGACTCGAGCTGAAGAATGGCGGAAGTGAATCCGCAAGTGCATGCCTCGGCCCGTCACGGAGTGTCTGGTACAAAGCGGGTTCGGGCGGGGGTGTCAGTAGCGACCTCGTCGATCATCCGGGTTGTCAGCGCGAGTTCGCGATCGAGGCTGGCCGCGCCTTGGCCTGGAGCGAGACACTCACGGAGCTACACCTGTCGAAGGTCGTTGAGGTCGAAGTGGGGGTGCAGATAGTCAATCCTCGGCGGTGCGTAAACTGGGGCAACTGCTCGGCCTTCGACGTGAGGTCGAACAGGGCGGTGATTCCCTGAAGCCGGCTAACCAGCGCATGCAGCCGACGGCGGTCAGGCATTGTGGCATCATGCGAGGCATCCGGCCGCCGCGGCTGATGCGCGGTCGTTAGCCAGTCTGGGTCAGAAGACGAATCCTTTTGGCTGGCGGGTCGACGGCTCCGACCTCTTGGCCCGGCCCGCCGTGCGTGCCAGTCAGATCCTCGACGACCTCGCGGTCCTTGTGCTGCTCGCGCTCTGGGGTTGCCTCTGCGTCCTCGCCTCGCTCCAGATCGTGGCGGACGTCTTCGCTCCCGCCGACGACCCGGGCGTGTCGTGCATGTGGGGGCATGGCCCGATCACTGGGATGCGTCCGGCGGCGCGCCTTGGGGCGCGGCGGCCGTGGAGCCGGCGTGAGCGGTACGGGCCGGCCACCCGCCCGGTGGGCCTCGCAGACGGCGCGCCGTGGCCCGGGCTCGTCGACCTGGTGTGCCGGTCCCGGTCCGTCGGCCGGCGATCGCCGCTTCCGGCTGGCTAACAAGGCGCTGTAGCCGACCAGCGGCACCGCCACCACCGAAGTGCGCCCGGGCCGCCGGGTGGTGTCAACATTCGGTGGGCGTATTATCTGAGGGCGCCTGCTCCCGGCATCATCTCGGTGCCGCTGGCAGCTAAGCGCTGGTCGTTAGACGGACAAGGCAGTATCTAGGTGCTTGAACCCAACAAGAGTTGGCTAGGGCGATGCCTCGCGTTCATCCCAGGCGCCATCGTTGGAGCGATCTTCGGATTTCGGGCAGTCGTCGCCGTGAACGAGCTGGTGATCTTTTTTGGCGTATGGGTCGGTGCCAGCATCGTGGGCGGGCTTCTGTCTGCGTCTCTCGGGGTGCGATTCTGGGAAGCACTGGCCAGCCTTCGATGGTTTCGACCTTAGCGCTCCGGCTCATTCCCAACGGCCGTCTAACAACGCGCTGGAGCCGACGCCGCCCGGGCCGCGTCCGCGTCCCGTCCGGTTCCGCGCTCGCTGGTGGTAGGCTGAGGCGAGCGCGCGCGGCTCAGCGCGCACTCCGTTAGCCAGACAAGACATGGTGAAAGCTGAACTGAGACGAATTCACAGCCCAGACTTGTCGGAACCCGATCTGCCCCCCGATCCGACAGATTGTGTGGTTCTGGTTCAGGCCCTCATCGGCCCGAAGGACGGCAGCGGCGAGGAGTCATTTGACTTTGAGGTCGTCGCACCATTGAGCGCCAGCAGTCCCGGTCGTGGTCGAGTGGTGGTTGAACGCTTCGACTGGCCCAGTGTCCGGACTCACATCACAGAACGCCTCGCTTCCGCGCAGGGCCACTCTTGGTCCGACGTGGCTCGGCAGCTCGACCAACACTGGTGTTGGGAGTTCGCGGACTACCGGGAGTTCGGAGCCAACGGTTGATCTCGCTGTCCTGCCTAGCGAGCCTCCGGGCACAGCTGGCTAACCAGCGCATGCAGCCGACGGCGGTCGGGCGCTGTGGCATCATGCGGGGCATCCGACCGCCGCGGCTGATGCGCGGGCGTTAGACGGACGGACGTCGTGGCCAAGCTGGTTTCTCGCGCAGACATTGCGACCGTCCTTCGCCACTGGCAAAGCCGAGCGCTAACCGTCGCGCAGGTCCACCACTGGGCTGAACGCCTCTTCGTCCCGGGGAATGTCGACTTCGATGATTACGAAGGTGACCAGGAAGATTCCGTCGCGAACGAAGTGCTGGCGACCTTGGATCAGCTCGACGTGAATCTAGTGGTCGTCGACGACATCCCAATCTACTTGGAGTTCCTAGGCACTCCCGTTGGTCAGTTCAACGAGGGATATCGCCGATTCCAAACGGCACTCTCATCAATCGACTACAAGAAACGCCGCGCAGCGCTCGCCACGGATCCTGTTCTACGCTTCCTTCTGCAAGTGAGCCGCGGACCTCGTGGCGTTCGGGTGGAAGCACCGTGCGCGTGAAATTGCGGTTGACGTGGTCTTCTGCGGGCCGTCTAACCAGCCGCTGCAGCCGACGAGCGGCGGATGGTCTAGACTCCTTCGCATGAGCGTACTGCCGTCGCGGGCCGAGCGGCCAGTCGTTGGGCGGACGCCAGTCCGCCCCGTGAACCATGCCAAGAATAAGAATTGTTGTCAGCCGAGATCTACGACTGCCGCGTGAGCCAGTCGGCTCTCAGGGAGAGTTGGTCGCTGGAACGGAGAGCGGTAAGCGCTAACGGGCCAATAGAGTCGTTTCGCCTTCTCGCTCGAAGCTGTCCTGGTTTGCTCGAGCGAAAGGTCGAAATGCCCGTATGGCTGGGGCCGAACTGTTGCCGGTCGTCGAAGTTACAGGAAACGGTTGGCGTGCATGGCGTCTTGAAACCGGAGACAACGAACCGTCCGGTTGGCAACCGCCAATTCCAGGTCGCGTCGGAAAATTGAACTCGGCAAATAACCATTCGCTGACCGCGCCAAAGGGGTCTGGTTGCGTGCACATTTCGGAGTGGTAGCTTGCTCCGAGTAAGCCGCCCAACGAAACGTTGCAGCCGACAAGCCGCGCGCGTTGTTTGCGGAGTGAAACATTTTGCTCGCGCGGCTTGCGGCTGAACGCCAGTCCGTTGGGCCCCAAGACGCACCAATGCACCCACCGATTCGCGAAGTATTGGCGCTGATCTTCGGGCATTGACCGCCTGAAGACTTAGCTTACCTGAGCCGAGCATTCACCATCGATGGCGTCAGGCTGGTGGGCGACATCGGGGAGATCATCGCGGAACTCGATGACGGACCTCGTATTGAATGCAGTGTCCGAACCCGGACATGATGCAAGGTGCCGGGACGGTCGCCTCGTTCAAATCAAGGCCACGTTCAAGGACAGCCTGACGTTCAAGACTTGCCCCGACTTCTATCTGGGCTTCCAAGCTCCATCCCGACGGCACCTGACGAGGTGTCTCAATGGGCCCGGTCGACTCACCACGATCGATATTCTCGACGCCAGGGCATCGGAACGAAGCGTTCTCGTTCCCGATCATGATTCAGCTCCTATCGGAACAGGTGCAGGACTCTGATCGAATTCTGTAAACGAGGTTTGGCCGAGGCGTTGCAGCTGACGCCCGGCGGCGTCGGTGTGCGCGGCGCGCCGGCTCCCGCGCTCGGTGGTATCCTTCGCGAGCGCGGCGCGGCTGAACGCTGCCGTTAGACGGCTGTCCGATGACATCGCCAGAACAGAAGATGCGCAAAAAACGCTGCAAGAGTGTGCAGATCTGTCGCGTCGAGGAAATCCTGCGTCGCTGGGACCCTATCGGCGTCGAGCCAGGTACGATGGCGCCAGCGGATGAGTACGACAGCTACGCTCCGCACATGGTCTCGATGGTCGAGGCCGGCTGCACCACTGAGCAGTTGGCGGCCCACCTTGAAGATCTCGCCACTACGACGATTGGTGTCGGGTCGAATCCGAAGGTGAGCGCATCTTTCGCCGCCCAGATCGTCGAAGCGGTGCGGACGTCTAACACGGCGCTGGAGCGGACGCGTGAGGAATAAGGTGCCAAGCCCATTCAGGCCGCGTCGCTCAGCTCAGCCGTGAGGCGCACGACAAGGCCGCCATCGACGTCTGGAAATGACCTGCGAGTGTCAACGTCGGGACGCGAACGACCTCACGATTGATGCGTTCGGGCAAGTATGGGCGGAGTGCCCGGCACTTCGCCTTCTGATTCCAGACAACCAGTGGTCTCGGTTCGAAGCGTGGCACCGAGATCCTGATCAAGTCGCCCACCACGCATCAGTCGCGTTCGTAGCTTTCCGGCGCGGACATCTGGCGACAGTCACCGCCGCTATTCATGCGCTTCTGTTGACAGCCTCGGGCCAGCTGAATCCGGCGGTCCGAATGCAGTATCGCCAGGATCTTCAGGAGCGCTGGATGTACGCGGCGACCCCGCTGGACCGGCATCGGAAGTTCCGAATGTTCATGGGTCGCTTGGTCGAGCTGCAGGTGGCCAAGTGGCTTCAAGACCAAGGGTGGGTCATAACGGGCCTTGAGGCGCTCCGGCCAGGGCCCGACATTCAAGCACACGGCCCCGCTGGCAATGAGCACGCATTCGAGATCAAGTTCATCGGTGCCGAAGACGCTGACGTCAGCCAAGTGGTTGAAGCCATTGGAGGCGCATCGCCGGCCGACGTGGTATCTCCGTACGCCGCGGCAAACTACCTGCTGTTCAGGGCGTTCGAAGCCGCGAGGCAGCTCGGCGCAAGGAGAGATGCGCGAGTGTGCATCTTGGTTGTTGACAACACAGCATGGTGGCGATTCGACTGCGTTGTGGCTAACGATTGGATTGACTGGTCCGCGCCGGTCTTCCTCGAGGCCGACGACACCTGGGCCAAGTTCATGGGAGTCAAACTCAGGAGCCACCCGACACTGCTTGCCGAACTCAAGGAGCAGATCCGAGCGCTCGACGCGGTGTGGCTGCTGCGGCG
>JAWKHU010000065.1:0-60681 GCA_041394685.1 Vicinamibacterales bacterium | reverse complement strand
GGGTGTCGTCCTCCTGGGTGTCACCGTGGAGGCCGACGGATCGGTCGGGACGGTGAGGGTCGTGCGCTCCGCCGATGCGGAGTACGGACTGGATGCCGCGGCGATCGACGCCGTGCGGCAATGGGTGTTCGAACCGGGCCGCAGAAGCGGACGGCCGGCGCCGGTGGAGATCGAGATCGAGATGGCGTTCACGCTCAGGAGCTGACCGGGCGCCCGCGGGGTGGCGGGGCTGCGCCGCGGTTTCGTGCGAGACTCTCCGCGGAGACCCCACGCATGCGACCAGCCGCCGCCCTCCTCGCCGTGTTCGCCATCAGCCTCGCCTCCTCCGCGCCGGGGGCCGCTCCCGGCACGATCACCGTGGACCACTACGTGCGGGTCAAGTCGATCGTGCCGGCCATCGAGGGGCAGTACTCCCAGATCTACGTGCGCGAGCGCGTGCGGCCCGGGCCCGGCCTGCGCGGCGCCGCCCCCGGCAAGGGCGTGGTGCTGTTCGTGCACGGCGCCGGTACGCCCGCGGAGGTGGCCTTCGACGTGCCCTACCAGGACTACAGCTGGATGGGCTACCTGGCCGAGGCCGGCTACGACGTGTTCTCCATGGACACGGAGGGCTACGGACGATCGACGCGTCCGGCGGCGATGAACGACCCCTGCAACCTCCCGAAGGATGCGCAGGCCGAGTTCGTTCCCAGCCTGATACCGGCGCCCTGCGAGCCCAGCTACCCGCACCAGCTCACGACGATCGCCTCCGACTGGTCCGACATCGACGCCGTCGTCCAGTACCTGCGGGCGCTGCGCGGCGTGGACCGCGTGAGCCTGGTGGCCTGGTCCCTGGGAGGGCCGCGCGCAGGCGGATATGCGGGCCAGCATCCGGAGCACGTCGCCCGGCTCATCCTCCTGGCGCCGGCCTACAACCGCACCACCCGCGCCGATCCGCCCGCCCTCCCCGCGCCGGGCACCCCGATGAGCAAGCAGTCGCGGCAGGATTTCCTCGCCAACTGGGATCGCCAGGTCGGCTGTCCGGGCCAGTACGAGCCCGCTGTCGCCGAGGCGGTCTGGACGGAGATGCTCGCCAGCGATCCCGTCGGTTCGACCTGGGGACCGGGCGTGCGCCGCGCGCCGGCGACGACGACCTGGGGGTGGACGACGGCGGTCGTCGCCCGGACGACCATTCCCACGCTGCTCTTCGCCGGTGTGCACGACAAGCAGGTACCCATCGATCGCGTCCGCACCCTCTACGAGGACCTGGGCGCCAGCGACAAGGTATTCGTGGATCTCGCGTGCGCGTCCCACAACGCGATGTGGGAATCGAACCACCTGCTCATGTTCCGCGCGTCGCTCGAGTGGCTCGAGTCCGGCACCGATGACGGCGCGCGCAGCGGGATGCTGCGTCTTGGTTACTGACGCCGGGGCCGTCCCGGTGTTCGACCCGGCGCCCTGGCGCGACGACACCCCCGGCGCGTCGGGTCGCGTTCACCTGAACAACGCCGGCGCGGCGCTGCAGCCGCGGCCCGTCATCGATGCGGTCCTGGGCTACCTCGCCGCCGAAGCGGAGACCGGGGGATACGAAACCGCCGACCTTCGGGCCGCAGACCTCGCCGCCGCCTACGACGCCGTCGGCGCGCTCGTCGGCGCGAGCGGTCGTCACATCGCCATTGTGGAGAACGCCACCGTGGCGTTCGCACAAGCGCTGTCAGCCTTCGACTTCAGCCCGGGCGACGTCGTCCTGACCACGCGCAACGACTACATCTCGAACCAGCTCGCCTATCTCTCGCTGGCCGAGCGGCGGGGCGTACGCGTGGTCCGGGCTGACGATGCGCCCGAGGGCGGAGTGGATCCGGAATCCGTTCGCACCATCCTGCACCGCGAGCGTCCTGCGCTGGTGGCCGTGACGTGGATCCCGACCAACTCCGGGCTCGTGCAGCCGGTGGAGGCCGTCGGCGCGATCTGTGCGGAGGCGGGCGTTCCCTACCTCGTGGACGCCTGCCAGGCGGTGGGGCAGCTTCCGATCGACGTCGGCCGGTTGCGGTGCGACTTCCTCTCGGCCACGGCACGCAAGTTCCTGCGCGGCCCGAGGGGCGTCGGGTTCCTCTACGTTTCGGACGCGGCGCTCGAATCCGGACGCCGGCCGCTCTTCATCGACATGCGAGGGGCCGAGTGGGTCGACGACGATGCCTACCGCCTTCGTCCGGACGCGCGGCGCTTCGAGAACTGGGAGTTCGCCAGCGCGCTGGTGGTCGGGCTCGGGGCGGCCGCGGCCTACGCGCGGCGTGTCGGCGTGGACGCAGCCGGCGCGTACGCCGCGGGTCTGGCCGAGTACGCGCGGACGCGGCTGGCGGCGCTGCCCGGTGTGCGCGTGCTCGACCGCGGCGTCACGCGCTGCGCGATCGTCACCGCCGAATTCCCGGGCGCCCCGGCCGGCGACATCGTGACGGCGCTGCGGCGCCAGGGCATCAACCTGAGCGCGTCGCTGCGGGAGAACGCCGTGCTCGACATGCGGGACAAGGGGGCGCACACGGCGGTGCGCCTGTCGCCGCACTACTACAACACGCGCGACGACATCGACCGCGCCGTGTCGGCGCTGGCGGCGTACGGCGGATAGGCGGGAGCAGGCAGGGAAGACAGATCGGGGAAGAGCCGCCCGCCGCGCCCGGATGGGCGCGGCAGGCGAGTCGAGGCGGCTAGGGCACGAACTCGAACGAGTAGTTCACGCGGGTCGAGACGTCGATGCCGGACTGTTCGATCCGGACGGTGACGAGATCGTCGGCCGACACCGTCACGGTGTTGACGAGGTCCGAACAGGCGTTCGAGATGCCGGTGATGGCGCAGGTGATCCCGGTATCCGCGCCGTTGATGTTGATGGTGGCGGTCACGGTGGTCCCTACGAAGCTGCCCTGGCTCGTGTGGACGCGCAGGTTCTGCAGCGTGCCGGCGGGCAGGGGCACCTGGGTGTTCTGGACGACCGGGCCGGACTCGCCGACGCCGGGGCCCGAGTAGAACACGCCGCCGCTGGTCGTGATGTTCTGCCCCGTGCCGCCGGACATGACGGTCACCCCGGTACCGGTGGGGCCCGTGGGGCCGGTAGCCCCGGTCGCGCCGGTCGGTCCCGTGAGGCCCGCGGACCCGGTCGGGCCCGTCGGGCCGGTCGCGCCGTCAGCTCCGGTGGGGCCGGTGGCCCCGGCGGCGCCCGTCGGACCTGTCGCCCCGGCGGCACCGTCCGCGCCGGTCGGGCCGGTGGGACCAGCTGGGCCGGCCGGGCCCATATCGCCCGTCGGACCGGTGGGGCCCGTGGGTCCCGTGGTGCCCGACACTCCGGCCACCGTCTGCTTGAGCAGGGTGCCGGCGAGCCGCAACCCGCCGCCGCCGTTGAGCGGCATGGTCGTGACCGCATCGCCGACGACGCCGCTGACGGCGCCGAGCAGGAACCCGCCGCCGATGTTCACGGCGCTGCCCTGCACGACGTACGGCAGGACGGCCTGGTAGATGGAACTGGGTCCGGCGGCCGTGCCGATGGTGAGGTTCAGGGCGACCTGGCCGACGGCGCCGTCGACACAGGTCCCGGGCGGCGTGAAGGTGAACGTGCCGCCGACCTGGGCCGGCCCGGGCGGGCTCAGCAGGGTGGCGGTGAACAGGTAGTCACCGGAGATGGCGCAGGCGTTGAGCTGGGCGCGCGCCGGGACGGCCGTTGCAAGCACCAGGGCACCCACGCCGGCCACGATTCGAAGACAGCTCCTCAAGGACATGTCGACTCCCGGGAGTCCGGAGCAACCTTTCGCGATCGCCCGGCCGAACTCCACCGCATCGTAGTGTGGGGCCGTGAAGAGAAACTGTCAACGCGGGCGCCCGCCCCTGCCGTCACACCGCGTCGGAGACCGAGGTGAAGGTGAAGCCCGAGAGCTTCAGCGCCGGCACCAGGAGCGGCGACCGGCGCTCGGGCGCGCCGATGGCCTGCACGTTCCACGGCGCCAGCATCGCCAGCACGCTCTGGTTGAACCGCAGGTTGCGCACCGGGTGCTGGATCCGCCCCTTCTCGATCCACCAGAGCCCGTCGCGGGTCAGCCCGGTGAGCATCAGCGTGCGCGCGTCCACCAGGCGCACGTACCAGAAGCGCGAGATGAGGAGCCCGCGTTCCATGCCCGCAATCATGGCCGGCACGGTGGTGGGCTCGCCCGTGCCTTCGATGATCAGGTTGACGGGCCCCGGCGTCGGGTCGCGCTTCTGCTCGCGCGCCCAGAACCGGGAATACTCGAGGTTCTCCAGCACGCCCGCCCTGACGAGCGAGAGCCGGCTCGCCGGGATGCCCTCGTCGGTCGCCGGGACGGCCGGCATCACGGGATGCATCGGATCGCTGTAGATGGCGAGCCGTTCGTGGAAGAGCCGCTCGCCCACGCGCGTCTTGCCGCCCGGCGCGGAGAACGCGCTGCGGCCCTCGTCGGCCGTTCGCGCGTCGAAGGCCTGCGCCAGCGAGCCGGCCAGGTCCGCCACCGCCTGCGGCTCGAGGATCACGGGATACTCGCCCGGCTCGATCGGGCGGGGCTGGCGGGAGTCGATGGCCTTCTGCACCGCCTGGCTCGCGATACGTGCCGGGTCGAGCCTGGTGAGGTCGAAGTGATCGCCCGCCGCGTAGCCGGACCCCGTGCCGTCGCTGCTGCGGGCGGTCACGCTGAATCCGGCCTCGCTGGACTGGAAGAATCGCCGGTTGCCGTTGGCGGTGGCGGTGCCCGCGGCCGACGCGGTTGCGCTGTGGAAGCCGGCGCCGGTCACGCCGGCCGTGCGGCACGCGTCGAGGACGCCGCCGAGCGCCCGGGCGCGGGCGTCGAGATCCACCTCGGCCGTGGCGGAGGCAAAGCCCCGCGACTCGGCATACGTGAGCGCGCCAGGCGTCGGTACGTACTCGCGATGGACGGGAGAGATCCGAGCGATACGCACGGCCTCCGCCGCCAGGTCCTGCAGCGCGCCGCCAGAGACGTCGCTGCCCGACGCCGACCCGCGCTTGCGATCGACCCACACCGTCGCCGTCACGCCAAGGTCTTCCGACCGCCCGCTCGTCGTGACCCGGTTGTCGGCGAAGCGCGCGTGCGACTCGAGGGTGCTCCGGACCGACACGGTCGCGTCCTCGGCGCCCGCCGTCCTGGCGTGCCGGAGCACGGTGTCGCAGATGCCGAGCGTCTCGTCCCTGGTCAGCATCACGCCGCTCCCGTGTTGAGCACGGTGACGTTGCGGAAGCGCGCGGGTGGACAGCCATGGCTGACGGCGTTGGTCTGCCCGGGCTCGCCCTTGCCATCCGCCGACGTTCCCCACAGCCGGTAGGTGGCCGGCCCGCCGACGCCGTCGCACGAGGCCCAGAAGTCGGGCGTGCGCGACTGGTACGCCGCGTCACGGACGATGGCGCCGAGGCGGCCGTTCGTAATCTCGCGGATGACGGCGCCGCCGAACTGGAAGTTGTAGCGCTGCTGGTCGATCGACGACACCCCGCGCCCCTCGACGAAGAGCCCGCGCTTGATCCCGCTGAAGAGGTCGTCGAGCGTGACCTCGGTGGCGGCAGGCTCGAGTGACACGTTCGGCATCCGCGGGAACGGGACGCTGGACCAGTGGTCCGCGTGCAGGCAGCCGTGCGAGCGCGACTGGCCGACGAGCGGCGCCAGTTCGCGCGTGGTCTGCCAGTCCACGAACGTGCCCTCCCGCACCAGGTGCCACCGCTCCGCCTTCACTCCCTCGTCGTCGTAGCCCGTCGTGGCCAGGCCCGCCGTCTGGGTGCGGTCGCCGACCAGGTTGACGATGGGCGAGCCGAAGCGGAGCGATCCGGCGTCGGTGGGCGTGATGAAGCTGGTGCCGGCCATGTTCGCCTCCCACCCGAGGGCGCGGTCGAGCTCCGTGGAGTGGCCCACGGACTCGTGAATGGCGAGGAACAGCTGCGATGGATCCACCACCACGTCATAGCGTCCCGGGGAGACGGGTCTGGCCTTCAGCTTCTCCACCACCTCGTGCCCCGCGCGCTCGGCGTCCTGGAACCAGGGGTAGTCCTCGACGTACTCCCAGCCGAGGAGCTTGGCGCGATCGACGACGGGGCGTGTCTGGAAGTCGCCGGCGGCCCGATCCGCGGCGGTCACGCTGAACTGCGGGTAGGTCCTGACGAGACGCTGCGTGATGCGCGACCCCTCGCTCGAGGCGAAAATGCTTCTGCTCGTCCACGAAGAGGAGCTGCGAGCTGACGAAGCTGACGCCGGGCACCCCGAGCGCGGTGTCGTTCAGCTTCATCAGGAAGGCGAGCTTGGTGTCGAGCGGCACCTCGAAGGGGTCGCGCGCGATGGGGTTCTGCCAGTCGGCCACGGCGGGCTCGGCGGGCGCGAGGACACCTTCCGTGGCGAGCACGGCATTGGCGCGCGATGGCCACGGCCTGCTCGGCGACGGTGCGCGCCGAGGCGGGGTCGACGGCGTGGGTGGCCGCGAACCCCCAGGCGCCGTTGACCAGGACGCGGAGGCCAGGCCATGTGGCCAGACGCGACACGTTCTGCACCTGGCGTTCGCGCGTCGCGATCGACTCGCGGCGGTAGCGATTGACGCGGATGTCGGCGTAGCTGGCGCCGAGCGCTTTTGCGCGCGCGAGCGCGGCGTCGGCGGCTTCGGCCCGGCTCGTCGGCGCGAGCCTCCGGCTGGAACGCGTGCGTCCATTCCGGGACGCAGCTGGCCTGCCACGAGTGCCGTGCCGGTCGCCAGGAACGCTCGTCCGGGAGGAGTGGTGTCGTGCGCATGGCGACCGATCATAGCGGACGTGCGCCGCCGCGGCCGCGACGCGGAACCATCGGTCCCACCACCGGCCCCGCGCCCGCGCGGCGCCCCGCCTCGTCGGCCGCCGCGCGAGAGGGTACAGTGTGCGGCATGCGATTCACTGTCGTGCTTGCCCTGCTCGCCGTCCTGGCCGCCGCCGCGCCGACCGCGGAACAGCCCGCCGCGTCCGCCTTTCCGCTCACCGTCGACAGCATCATGCGCGGACCGGCGCTCGTCGGCTATCCGCCGGGCGACCTGCGATGGTCGGGCGACGCCCGCGAGCTGTACTTCGAGTGGCGCATGCCGGGCGAGGACGAGCCGGCGACGTGGGTGACGGGCCGCGACGGCGGCGCGCCGCGGCGGCTGACCGACGAGGAGCGGATGCGTGCGCCGCTCGCGCGCGGGCAGTGGAACGCCGATCGGACACGCATCCTCGGCATCGACCGCGGCGACGTCGTCATCATCGACACGGTTGCCAGACGCCGCATCGAGATCACCCGGACCACCGGCGCGGAGTACAGCCCGCGCTGGGCGCAGGGCGGGACGGCGGTCACCTTCGTTCGTGACAACAACCTGTTCCTGGTGCCGATTGGGGGGGATGACGCGGGAGGCCTCGCAGCTCACCGACGTGGCGGCGCGGAAGCCGGATCCGCGCCTCACCGACAGCCAGCGCACGCTGCGTGGCGAGGAAGCGGATCTCCTCGCCTGGGTCAGGAGGAGAAGGCCGCGCCAGCGGCGGCGCGAGGCGCAGGACGAGCGCGGTCGCGCACGCTTCGGGCTGGCCGAGCGCCAGTCGGTGGTGGATGCCGCGCTCTCCGCCGACGGAACCGTCGCGTACTGGTTGTCAGCGAGCGCGCCCAGTCCACGCGGAGCCGAGGTGCCCCGGTTCGTTGACGAAGAGGCGTACGGAGATGATCGAGGCGCGCACCGGTGGGCGATGCGCGGGATCGCCGGCGCCTCGCCGTCCTGAACCTCGAGACCGGCGCAGGCTGGTGGGCGGGCCTGGAGAAGTGAGCGAGCCCGTCGCCATCCCGAAGGTGGAGCCGTTCAATCCCGACGCCCCCGCACGGGAGGCCACGAAGTCGAGCGCCTCCTCGTCGAAGCCCGCCGAAGGCGCCTCCGCAGGAACTGCCTGGGGACCTGCTGCTGCTCTCGCCCGACGGCACGCGCGGCGGCCTCGGTGCGATCCGCCGACAACACCGATCGCTGGCTGCTGCTCGTCGATCCCGCGACGAGGCCGCACCACCGTGCTCGATCACGCATGCGATGACGCGTGGGTGCGCGAGATCGGGCCTGCGTCCCAGCATCGACGGCGGCCTGGGTTGGCTGCCCGACAGCCGGCGGGTCTGGTTCCTGGCCGAGCACGACGGCTGGATGCAGCTCTCGACCGTTGACGCGACCTCCGCCTCCCCGACGCGGACCGCCCTGACGACCGGCGCATTCCGGATCGACGCCGTGCGGGTGGGCCCTGGCGGCGACCGTTTCTACATCCAGTCCACGGAGGCATCGCCGGGCGAGCGGCACCTCTACGCGGTCGCCGTGGACGACGGCGCAAGCACGCGCCTGACCTCCGTGCCGGGCGGGCACGAGGGCGTGGTGTCTCCCGATGGCGAGGTGATCGGCCTGGTGTCCTCCTTCGCCAGCCGCCCGCCCGCGAGGTGTTCGTGATGCCCAATCGCGCGGGCGCCGAGGCGGTGAAGGTCACGACCAGCTATGCGCGAGTGGGCGTCATGCGCTGGGTGGAACCGACGGTCGTCACCTACACGGCCCGCGATGGGGCCCCAGGTGCGCGCGGCTCATCACCCCGGAAATGGTGGGGGCGCGGCGTCATCCCCTCGGCGCCCGCGGTCGTCTTCGTGCACGGGGCCGGCTACCTGCCCAGAACGCGCACCGCTACTGGTCCAGCTACTACCGGGAATACATGTTCCATCACCTGCTCGCGTCGCGCGGCTACGTGGTGCTCGATCCCATTACCGGGCCAGTGCCGGCTACGGCCGGGACTGGCGCACCGCCATCTACCGCTGGATGGGCGGGCACGACCTGAACGACGTCGTGGACGGCGCTGCGTGGCTGGCGGCGTCACAGAAGATCAATCCGCGTCACATCGGTGTGTACGGCGGCAGCTACAGGGGCTTCATCACCCTGATGGCGATGTTCACGTCGCCCGACACCTTCGCCGCCGGCGCGGCGCTCCGTCCCGTGACCGACTGGGCGCATTACAATCACCCTACACGTCCAACATCCTCAACGAGCCGCAGACCGACGCGGAGGCCTATCGGAAGAGCTCCCCCATCTACTTCGCCGAGGGCTCAAGGGGGCGCTCCTCATCTGCCACGGCATGGTGGACGTCAACGTGCACTTCCAGGACTCGGTGCGGCTGGTGCAGCGTCTCATCGAACTGGGGAAGGAGAACTGCCAGGAGCTGGCGGTGTATCCCGTCGAGGACCACGGATTCGTCGAGGCGACGAGCTGGGCCGACGGTAAAACGCATCCTCGCGCTGTTCGAGACGAACCTGAAGCGGAAGTAGGTGTCCTGATGGTCCTGACCAAGTCCGAGCTGATCGAAGCCCTGAAGAAGGAAGTCCACATCCTGCAGCACCTGGCCTCAAAGGTGGAGCCCGCGTCCGCGACTATCGCCCGACCACGGGCCAGCGCAGCACGCTCGAACTGCTGCAGTACTGACCACGATGGGGCCGAGCTGGTGAAGGCGGCGAAGGTGGGGGCGTTCGACCCGGCGTCGTGGACCGTCGCCGAGGGGGCCTCGAAGGGGCGGGACTTCGACCAGACGGTCGCCGCGCTGAGCCAGCAGGCCGACACGTACTTACACCCTGCTCGGTGACGTGCCGGAGTCGTGGTTTCGCGAGGAGATCTCGATGTTCGGCCAGCGCCAGACGCGCGGGGCCTTTCTGGTGGACGTGGTGCTGTGCGGGCACGCCGCCTACCGCACGCAGCTGTTCCTCTACCTCAAGGCCTGCGGGCGCTCGGAGCTGAGCACCATGAACCTGTGGGCCGGGGCGGATCCGCCGACGGTGAGCTGACCGGGACGCCGCGCCGACGCTGCGCGGCGTCTCGAATGCTGCCCGACATGCTCCACATCTGGTGGTGCCAGTAGGGCCAGTCGTGGCCGCCCTCCGGGCCCCGGTCGTCCACGTGGTGGGCGACGCCGCGCCCAGACACGGAGGACATGCGATAGGTGGGGCCGCTGTGCTCCCACGGCCCGCAGCCGGTCACCAGGCGGATGTCGCACGACCGGTACTGGTGCAGGTACCACGGGTCGCTCATCCCGGCCATGTAGTCCACGGGGTTGTTGAAGTAGAAGTTGTCGTCGTACAGCCCGTCCATGAACGACCGCAGGTCGTACACGCCGGACAGCGCGTAGCAGCGCTTGACGCGGTCGGGATGCTTGAAGAGCGTGTTCGCGGCGTGAAAGGCCCCCAGCGACGCCCCGAACGCCGTGATCGGCATGTTGGCCGTGCGGCACTGCGCGTCGATGAAGGGAAACACCTCTTCGGACAGGTAGCTGTCGTACTGCGCCTGCATCCAGCTCCGGTGGAAGGGGTGGGCGCCCTTGTTGTAGAAGGACTCGCCCGTCACGCTGTTGACGCTGAATATCCGGATGCGGCCCTGCTCGAGATACGGCGACAGGGTGCGGACCATGCCCTGGCCCTCCTGCTCCCACTCGTCGCCGCCGCTGGTCGGAAAGGCGAGGACGGGCATGCCGTAGTGGCCGTAGACGACCACGCCCATCTCGCGCTGGACCCGTCCCGAGTACCAGCGATGGTAATCACGATGCATAGGTGAGCGAGGATAGCCGTTGGCGCGGCGGCGCTCAAGAGCCGGGCGGGCGGCTGACGGCGCGAAGGACGCTGTCGGCGGTGACCGCGCCCTCGACGCGGCGCACGTTGGACCGCGAGACGATGGGCAGCACGCCGCTGTTGTCCGCCAGCCGCGCCAGGACGACGTCGAGCGAGTGATCGGGGTGATGCGCGAGTGCGGACGGACTCGTCCACGAGGATCGGATCGGCTCGCCCCAGGCGCCAGCCTCCCGTGCGGCCTCCAGCGCGCGTCCGGCACCACGCCGACCAGACTGCCGGGCTCTCCCACCAGCACGGCCCGTGCCCGTGCTGCCTCGAGCCGCGCCCAGGCCCTCGTCCATCGACGCCGCGCCGCTCACCGTCGGCAGCTCCGCGTCCATGAGGTCGCGCGCCGTCCGGACAAACCGGGCCGCGTGCCTCCGCCGACGGCAGGTACACGTCGTCCTGCTGCATGAGCGCGTGGTACTTTCGGCGTGGGCTGGTAGCGGCGCGAGATCGTGAAGGCCAGGAGGTTGGCCACCATCCAGCGGCACCAGGATCTCGTAGTCCTGCGTGATCTCGAAGATCATGAACACCGACGTCATCGGCGCGCGGATGATGCCGGCGAAGAGCGTGCCCATGCCGACCAGCGCGTAGGCGCCGATGTCGGCCGTGGGGAACGGCGACAGCCACTGCACCCCCGTGCCGACGATGCCGCCCACCATGGCGCCGATGTAGAGGCTGGGGGCGAAGATGCCGCCGGCGTTCCCCGACGCATACGAGATCATCGTGCCCACGAGCTTTGCCGACAGCAGGATGGCCATCGTGCCGGCCAGCATGCCGCCGTTGAGGGCCTGGTCCACCGAGTCGTAGCCGACCCCCATCACCGCAGGGACGACGAGCAGGAGCATCCCGATCGCGAGGCCGCCCATGGCGGGCTGGATCACGCGGGTTGACGCCGGCAGTCGCCGGAAGGCCGCGCGCAGGCGGAGCAGCCCCTGGCTGAAGCCCAGCGAGACGATGCCGCCGACGACCCCGAGCGCGGCATAGGCCACCAGCTCCGCCGGGTGCACCAGGTGGTAGACGGGCACGTGGAAGAGCGGCTCGTTGCCGAGCAGGGAGCGCTCGACGATGACCGAGGCCACCGAGGCGACGACGGTGGAGCCGAGCAGCGTCGCGTTCATGTCGCCGATGATCTCTTCGAGGGCGAAGATGACGGCCGCCACGGGTGTGTTGAAGGCCGCCGACAGCGCGCCGGCCGCGCCGACCGGCACGAGCTCCTTGACGCGTTCGGGCGACAGGCGCAGCCACTGGCCGATGACCGACGCGATGCCCGCCCCGATCTGCACCGAGGGCCCTTCCCGCCCCATCGAGTGGCCCGAACTGATGCAGAGCACGCCGGTCAGGAACTTCCCGAAGGGCACCGAGGGCGGGATGACGCCGCCGTTCAGGTGGAAGGCGGCCTCGGTCTGCGGCACGCCGCTGCCGCGCACGCCGGGGAAGTAGCGATAGAGCAGGAAGCCGGTCACCAGGCTGACGGCCGGCGGGATGAAGAGCAGCCGCGTCCACGACGGCTCGAGGCCGAAGAACGCCCGCGTGGTGAAACTGATCGCGAGGCTGAAGAGGACGGCCGACAGCCCCGCGAGCACGCCGATGACGATGGTCAGGGCGAGGAAGATCTGGTTTTCGCGGAGCCGGAGCTGCTGCGGGGTCAGCGGGACCTTCAGGCGTGTCACGAGGCCCCCCGGTGCCGCTCGCCGATGCGCAGCAGGGCGCGATCCTCGGGCGCCGTCGGCGCGCCGCAGCTGTCGGCGGCCGCGCGCTCGACGCGGTAGACGACGTCCAGGCCGTGATCGATCTGCTCGGGCTGATCCCGCAGCGCCCGCAGTTCGAGCGTGGGGGCCAGCGCGGTGAGCTCGGCCTGCAGCGCCTCGAGTGAGGCGGAGGCGGCCGGCCGCGAGGCCGCACACTGCTCGAGCCGCGCGCTGGCGCGCTCGACGGCCGCGACCAGCCGCGCGCGGCGCGTGGCCAGCGGCAGCCGGGGCTCGAGCGGATCCTGCTCGAGCACCAGACGCGCGACGGCGCGCAGGTCCTGGAGCCGTTCCGGCAGCTCGGGCGCCTGCGAGAGGTAGCGGCGGGCGGCCGCGTAGTCGGCCCGGGCGAAGGCGGCTTCACCCGCGCCGGCAAGCGCATCGCCGTCGCCGGGCGTGAGCTGGAGGGCCCGGCCGAACTGATCCAGCGCCCGCTCGGGATCGCCGGCTGCGAGGAACAGGCGCCCGGCTTCGATGCGCGAGGGGGCGTCGTCGGGAAGGTTGGTGCTGAGGGCAACGACCTCGGAGAGCGCACGCTCGCGTTCCTCGCGCTGGAGGAGCATCCGGATCAGCTCCACGCGCAGCCGCGAGCGTTCGCCCTCGCGCCCCGGCGGCCAGATGCCGTAGAGGGCGCTCTGGTAGAAGCGGAGGGCCTCGTTGACGTCCTGGCGGCGGACGGCGAGACGGGCCAGCTCGATGTTGACGTCGGGGTCGTCCGGCCCGCCCTCGCGCAGCCCGAGCAGGACCGCCCGGGCCTCGTCGGACTGGCCGTTGGCTGCCAGCGCGCGTGCCAGGGTCAGCGTGTACCGGCGGTCGTCGCGATTGCGGCTCGTGGCCTGGCGCAGGGAGGCCACGGCCCGCTCCGCCTGCCCGGCGTCGAGCGCGGCCTCGCCGATGGCGTACCAGGCCGCGGCGTCGGAGAGGTTGGTCGCCTGCTGTCGCTGGGCGACCTCGCGCGTCAGGATGAACGCCACCGATGCGACCAGCGCGAGGATCGCCAGCAGGACCACCTCGCGCTGGATGAATCGGGGTGTCGAATCAGGCGCGGACATCAGGTAACAGGACGAGAGCAGCCCGGGAAGGCGTCGATGGGCTCCCTACAAGCGTAACAGGTTGCGGCCCCTTCGTGCGACGGGCGGCGTGCGAGGGAGCTCGTCCGTAGTGCGGCTCAGGCGCCCAGGCGGATGGGGGGCTCGATGAGCTCGGGCCGCAGCGGCTCGTCGGGCACCGTCCGCGACATCGTGAGGTCGTCGGCGCGCCGCGGGCGCCACGCGCGCGGCACCCGCGCCAGCTTGATCGGCCAGGATCGCGAGTGCACCCTCCCGGATCGACGTGGAGCCGCAGGAAGTGCTTGTAGTCCTCGATGCGCGCGCTGAACGCCTCGCTGTGGCGCCCGAAGACGTTCACGGAGATGAGCAGGTACAGGCCCACGATCGCGGACCCCTGCCACCCAGCCGCCGCCGAAGATGCCGAGGCCGACGAGCGTGGCGCGGACCACCCCGTCCTCGCCGAGCCAGAGCGAGGCCAGGGCGAGCATGCTCCAGCCGATGTAGAAGATGGCGGTGAAGTGCGCGGCCGCGTGCGCGAGCTCCCCCAGCACGCGATACGGCCGGCTGTGCCGGTGAAGGCGAAGAAGGCGAGCACGATGGCGCCGCACCAGGGCCAGCCCGGGTGTGCTGAAGGTGCCGGTCGTGACCAGCAGCGCGCGCCACGGGTTGCCGGCACGGCGCCGCCCGCCGACGCGCCCACCAGCCACGCCGTCATGAGATAGACGGTGGCGGGCACCACGCCGAACCTGGGATTGCGACCCAGGAACAGCACGTTGCCCCACGCCAGGCGGGCTGAGGTGGCCGGCGGCGGGTAGACGGCCCGCTCGGTGAAGTGCCGGGGCCGCACGTCCTCGTCGATGGACTCCTCGCGCAGCTCCGACAGGTCCTCCTCGTGCGTTGGATGTAGGAGCCGCGCCGCCGCCGCCGGCGATGATCTTGTGCACGGGCGGGGCGCCGGAGGCCGATTCGGGCGTCTCCTCGTGGCGGCGATAGTGGTGGAGGTCGCTCAGGAGGTGCACGCGCACGCGAATGCCGCGGCGCGCGAAGACCTTCCCGGAGGTAGATGAGGTCGGTCTCGTCCAGGACGCGGCCCATGGTGCGTACTTGGCGCCGTGACCCAGACGGGCTGCGACAGGCACAGGATGACGTTGTCGCCGTCGTGCATGTACCGACGGCGATCTCGCGGAAGCGCGCTCGATCTGCGGCACGTCGAGATCGCTCTGGAGCTGGCCGTCGCTCGCGACGAGCCACCAGCGGTGCGGCAGTTTCAGCACGAAGTAGCTGCGCTGCCGCGTTCACCAGCC
Source organism: Vicinamibacterales bacterium (assembly GCA_041394685.1). Classification (GTDB taxonomy): domain Bacteria; phylum Acidobacteriota; class Vicinamibacteria; order Vicinamibacterales; family UBA2999; genus VFZN01. The sequence goes on along the minus strand of JAWKHU010000065.1, from coordinate 45,958 downwards.
GGCGAGCCGCCGGCCGCCGATGTCCGAACAGAACAGCCGCGAACGCCGACAGGCCGTCGCACCAGTCGTGATTGCCGGGCACGGTACGCGTGCGGACGCTCGCCCGGCTCCTCGTCTCCGAAGGCGTGGGTCAGCGGCGAGACCAGCCGCCGCTGGCACCCTCCCGGCTGGGCGCGGGGTAGACCTCGTCGCCGCCGAAGACCAGCACGTCTCCGCGCGGCAGGTCGTGATGCCCGTCGTTGCTCTACACGCGGAGCGCCCGCTGCGCCGCGGCATATGCCACGGCGTAGGTCGAGTTCCAGCCGTCGCCCGTGTCCGCGATGAAGTCCAGCCACAGCTCCTCGCGCGGGCGGTCCTTCCGCGGCTGGGGGCCACGCGAGCCGTCGCGGTAGTGGATGGCGTGGTCGTAGTACTCCTGCCGGCGGGACGCGAGGGCCTGCACGATGCGGCGATCGCCGCGCTCGCCGACGACGAACGAGAGCAGGCTCTTGAGCCCCGTGGAGAAGAGCTGGTCCGGATCGAACCAGCCGACCATCGGCATGCGGGCATCGCGCGGCGCCGCGGCGCACGAACAGCGGGAAGGCGCGGCGGGCGGCGATGCGCCGGACGATGGGGACGGCGTCCTGGTCCGACCCGGCTGCGTCACGAGGCTCGAGCCCTCGCGGCGGACCTGCGCGGCCGCCTGCCAGAGGGCCACCTGCTCCAGCAACTGCGCGCGCTCGTCCTGGTACCGGGTGATGACCTTCTGCTGGTCGTGCCACAGCGAGGTCAGCTTCTCCTCGCGGGCCGCGCACTCGAGCTCGCGGTCCTGCCACGCGACGTCACGTCGCTTCAGCTCCTCGGCCTGCTCGAACATGGCGCGCTCGATGCGCGAGCCGAGCTGGGCGACCTGCAGCAGGCGCTGCACTTCGGTCTGCACCGGCGTTGCCGCCGCCGAAGCGGTCGCGGGAGCATCGAAGTGGGCGGGCCATTCCACCCCGCCGCCGAAGCGGTCGTAGGCGGCCGTGATCGCCTGCCGCTGCGCGTCGGTGAGCTGGCCCGGATCGAGCGTGGCCCACTCCTCCTGCCGCGAGAACCCAGCGTGCCGGATCCCCGGCCGGGCGCCGGCACCTGGATCGCGTCGAACCCGGACAGCATCGCCGCATCGAAGCCGACGCCCGCCGCCGCACATGGCCCGCACCGTCGCCTCGCGATCGGCGATGAGGCGCTCGTAGCGCACGACGTGCTGCACGGGCGAGTCCGCAGTAGGCACCTCGGCGAGCACCGACAGCGTCCGCCACATGCTGCGGTCGGCAAACCCCCACTTCGATCGCCCGGAGAGCACGACGTCGCAGGGGTGTCGCATGATGGCCATGTAGCGCGCGCGGGGAACGCCGTGCGCAGCACGTGCCAGCACAGGCCTCGGCCCGGCCGTCGTGACGTCCTCGAACCGCTCGCTGACCGCCTTGGGCACCCCGACGGGCTTCTGCATCCAGTGCGCGCGATCGTCCGGGAAGCAGGTGAGGAAGCACTGGCGCACCACCATGCCCGCGCGTTCGTCCTCGCCCACCCAGCGGTCGCCGTCGCGGAGCGGCGCAATCGACGAGGAGGAGAGCGCCACCGCCTGCCAGGGGCCGAAGATCAGGTTCGCCGTTTCGCCGACGGTCGCGCACCCGGGGTGGAGGTCGAAGAGGTGCGACACCAGCGAGGTGCCGAACGGCCTGGGCGCCGATGAGCACGATCGGCGCATCGATGTTCGACGGGTTCGGCATCGTGTCCAGACGAGATGATACGCGACCCGGCGCTCACGCCGGCCGCATGAAGCGCACCATGTCGTAGCCGACCCATTAGCGTGCGAGGCAATGACTGCAGCGCCGTGCCGCCGACCACGTGCGCGAACCGCGTGCGGGCGAGCAGGCGGCCGGCGTGCCGGACGACCCAGGCCAGTGCCAGGTCTCGCGGGCGGTGCAGCTCCAGTACTCGGTGAGGTCCTCCAGTGGCCACGCAGCCGGAGCCCTGCCCGGCCGCCATCCGGCGCAGCGCGGCGCCGGTGACGAGCGCGTGTTGACCCGCCAGCCCGCACGAAACGCCTTCGACGGTCTCCTCCGCGTCGTCCGGCAGGTCCTCGCGCAGGACGTCGTCCACGATGACGAGTTGTCCACCGGGTTCGAGCACGCGCGCACACTCGGCGAAGAATCGCTCGGGAGTGGGGCCGTGGACGAAGGACTCGATCGCGAAGGCGAGCGTCACGCCGCCGATGGACGGCGGCAGGTTGGCGTAGTCACCCTCGAGGCAGGTGACGCGCGAGCCCAGGCCCGCCGCGCGAATCCGCTCGGCCGCCAGGCGCACCTGCACCGGACTGAGCGTGATGCCGGTCCCCCGCATCGCCCGTCGCTCGGCCATCGTGATCAGGCTGCCGCCGACGCCGCAGCCCAGGTCCAGCACGTGTGGCTCGACCGGAACGGCCGGCAGCAGCTCCAGCAGCCGATCCTCCACGTAGTGAAAGGCCTCCTCGCGAGTCGTCACCTCCGGCCCCCAGACGGCGCGGTGAATGGGGCCCGCCGTGCCGCCCTGGCCGAGCGACACGAAGCCGGGCGTCTGCCGGTCGTGCGCACTCCCGCATGTCGCGCACGTCGAACTGCGCCACGGTTGTTACGCTCCGCGCGGCCGCCGCGAGGTCGGCGTGGCTGACGACGGCGTGCGAGCCCGTGGCGAGGAAGGCACGCCGGCGCGCGAGCCAGGCGTCGAACACCGCGCGCTCCTCCGGCGCCTGTTCGGCCGCCGCCCCGGCGAGCCCTGTCAGCGAGCGCATCCTCGGAAGGCCGGTGCGGACGAGGAAAGATGCCAGTCCGAGGCGGCCTCCTCGCAGTCGAACCCGGCGCGCGAACGACAGCCAGGCGGCGCGATGGGCGCCCGGTCCGGCCGCCGGACCGCCCAGCCCCTTGTCACGGAGCTGGTGCGCATTCAGCAGGTCACGCACCCGGTCGTCGAGCGCATCGGGAGGGGCGAACGACGAACGCCCGTCGTAGGTGAGTGCGAACAGCACAGACGCCCGCGCCGCGCGGCAGCGGTCCGCGAGCGAGTCCAGCCACGGGACCGACACGAGATCGAGCAGCGCCGAGGCCGTGACCAGGTCGCGGCCGTCGAAGAGCGTGGCGTCGAGCGGCAGGTCGAGATCCACCTCGCGGGTCTGGATCGTGGCCGACAGGCCAAGGCCCGTGACGCCGAAGCCGTCGCCCGCGTCCACGACCTCGTAACCGGTCTCGGCCGCCCACGCCGCCGTCCGTGCGCGGACCAGCGTCAGGAGTTCGGTGCTCCGATCCACGAGGAGCCAGCGCTGCGGGGACGGCAGGCGGGGCAGGAGGTAGCGCAGGTTGGACCCCGTGCCCGTCGCGAGGTCCAGCACCGTGACGGGCCGACCGGTCAGCCGTCGCGCCACCGTCCCGGTGAGCGCCGCTGAGCGCGCCGCCCAGTCGGCGGCCTCTCGCAGCCGGAGCCATTCGGCCAGCGATGCGTCCATACTCACACGCCTCCCAGCACCGACGCCATGCGCGCCGCCGCCTCGTCCCATGTCGGCAGGCCGCGGGCGATGGTCGCCGCGGCCGAGCGGAGCCGCGCGCGACACGACGCGTCGGTCACGACGCGCGCGAGCGCGCCCGCCAGGGCCGCCACGTCTCCCGGCGGCACGACGAGCCCGGCCCCCCCGGCGACCAGCAGCGGGATGGCGCCGGTGTCGGTGCCGACCACGGGCAGCGCCCGCGCGACGGCTTCGGCGACCGCCATGCCGTAGGTTTCGCGCCGCGACGCCAGCACGAAGACGTCTGCCGCATGCCATGCCCGATCGAGCGCCGCGTCGCGCAGCTCACCCGTGAAGGTCACGCGGGCCTGAAGCCCCAGGCGTCGGGACTGCTCCTGCACGCGCCGGGCGGTGTCCGCGTCGCGCGTGAGGCTGCCGACGCAGGTGAGCCGCCACGGCGGCGCCGCGCCGCCGCGCTCGAGCTCAATTCGCGCGAGGGCGTCCAGCAGCACGTCGTGCCCCTTGCCGGCGTTGACGGTCGCCACCGTCAGCAGGTGCACATCGCCGTCGGTGGACCCGCCCGCGGGCGGAGCCGGATCCACGCCCGGCTCCACCATCGCGACGTCGGCGGCCTGGATCCCGTACGGGCGCAGCAGCGGCAGCGCACCCGGTCCGGTGACCACGATCGCGGAGACGCCAGCCAGCGCACGGCGTTCGGCTTCGGCCAGACGCGCGGCCGCCGCGGCGTCGAGCCCCGGTGCCGCCGCCACGGGCAGGTGCACGAGTGCGACGACACGCAGACGGCCGCCGTGCGTCGAGACGACGTCGGGCAGCGCGCTCAGCGCCAGGCCGTCGGCCAGCACGAGGCTGCCGTCCGGCAGCGCGGCGAACGCCGCGTCCGCGGCCGCCCGCGCGGCATCGTCGGGCTCGGGAAACGTCCCATCGAGCTCGACGACGTCAACGCGCCAGGCCAGGCGCCGGAGGGCCTCGGCCATGCGCCGGTTGTAGACCGACCCGCCCGTGAGCGTCTCCAGCCTGCCCGCCGTGGCGAGCACCACCACAGGCATGTCAGTCGGTGCCGGGGACCGGGCCTTCGTACGCCGCGGAGGCGACGTGCGACTCGTGCAGCGTCACGCGCAGGCTCTCGACCTCGCCCGCCCCGGGCCCGAGGTCGCCTCGCCCGATTGCCGCGACGATCGCGTCGAACACATGCCGGGCCAGGAACTCGGTGGTGGTGTTCCGCCCGGCGAAGGCCGGCAGCTCGTCGAGGTTCTGGAAGTCGAGCCCGGCCAGCGTGGCCTTGAGCGTGTCACCCGCCCGGCCGATGTCCACCACGATCCCGTCGTCGTCGAGGGCCGGCCGCCGGAATTCGACGTCGACGACGTAGGTGGCGCCGTGCAGGCGCTGCGCGGGTCCGAAGACCTCGCCCTTGAAGCTGTGCGCGATCATCATGTGATCGCGGACGGTGACGGTGTACATGCAGGGTGTCCTCGTTGAGTCGTACGGTCAGTAGCGGATGCGGTGGCAGAGCGTGTCGCCGGGGGTTCGTGCGAGCGTGGCCATGACGGCCGGCAGGTCGTCGAACGCGGACTCTCCCGTGACGAGCGCATCGAGCGTGTCGTCCGCCAGGAGTGCCATCACCAGCCGCATGCGGCGCGCGTGATCCCAGCGGGCCCGCTGCGCCGGGGCGAGGCGTCCCACGGGACGACACGAGCGACAGGCGTCGCGCGTGGAACGGGCCGCCGAGCGGCAAGGTCACCGTGCGGTCCCCGTACCAGCTCAGGTCCACGATGGTGGATTCCTCGCCCGCGATCGTGAGCGCCCGCGCGAGACCCTCGGGCGCACCGCTGGCGTGGATGACGACGTCGGCATCGCGCTGCGCGTCGTGGGGAAGAGCGAACCCGACCCCCAGCCGCCCGGCGACGGCCCCCCGGGCGGGGTTCACGTCCACGAGCTCCACGCGACAGCCGGGCACCCGGCCGGCCAGCCAGGCGGTCAGGCAGCCGACGACCCCCGCGCCGACGACCGCGATGCGGTCGCCGACGTGCGGCCGCGCGTCCCACAGTCCGTTCACGGCGGTCTCGAGATTGGCCGCGAGCACGGCGCGCTCCATCGGGACGTCGGGCGGCAGCGGCGTCGCCCATGCGGCGGGGACCACATAGCGCGTCTGATGCGGGTAGAGGACGAACACCGGACGCCCACGCAGCGCGGCGTCGCCGGCTTCGACGATGCCGACGTTGATGTAGCCGTATTTCACGGGCGCGGGGAACTCGCCGGCCTGGAAGGGCGCACGCATCCGCGTCCACTCGCTCTCGGGGACGCGCCCGGCGAACACGAGCGACTCGGTGCCGCGGCTGATGCCGCTGAAACAGGCGCGCACCACGACCTCGTCGGGGCCGGGAGCGGGGAGGGGCTCTTCTCGGATCTCGCCGCGTCCTGGCTCGGCCACCCAGAACGCACGCGCCACGTCGGACATGCCGTTCCATTCTGTTTCCGGATCGCCGTCGATACAATGGCCCCGGTCCATCGCCGCATGCCCACTCGTCCGTGGCGCCTTCCCGAAGGCCCGCTCCGCCGCAGCGTCCTTGCCGCGGGCACGGGGGGGCTGGTCCTCACCTGGTTCATCGCGCAGGGCCTGGCCACCGCGCTGTTCCACGGGGTGCCGCGTCCGATGCTGTCGGTCGCCATCTTCGGCGCGATGGGCGCGTGGGCGGCCGGCGCCGCCGGCGCCGGGCATCCGTTTGCCCGATTCGGTCCCGCCAACACGGTCACCACCGCCCGGCTGGTGCTCGTGGCCCTCACTGGGGGGCTGATCGGGTCTCCGCTGCCGCCGGCGGCCGCGTGGGTCACGGTAGCGGTGGCCGTCACCGTCGCGCTGCTCGACGGCGTGGACGGCTGGCTCGCGCGCCGCAGCGGCCTGGCCAGCCCGTTCGGCGCCCGGTTCGACATGGAGACCGACGCGCTCTTCATCCTGGTGCTGTCCGCCCTCGTGTGGACGACGGACAAGGCCGGGGCCTGGGTGCTTGCCGCGGGCCTGATGCGCTACGCCTTCGTCGCCGCCCGCATCGTCCTGCCGTGGATGGCGGGGCCGCTGACACCCACCCTGCGCGGCAAGACCGTGGCGGTGGTCCAGTTCGTCGGGCTCGCGGCCGCGCTCGCCCTGGCCGTTACGCGGCCGTGGAGCGCCGGGATTGCCGCCACGGCGCTGCTGACGCTGACGTGGTCGTTTGCAGTGGACGTGGGCCGCTTACGGGCCGCAGATGGCCGCAGATGGCGCAGAGGCCGCAGATGACGCCGAGGCAGATGACGCCGAGGATGCCGAGGACGCAGCGGGGGCCCGCCGCAGATGGCGCAGAGGCCGCAGATGACGCGGATCACAGGAATGGCGTGGACGCACCCTCTGGACCTGTACCTGTCACTTCTCTCGGCAACCGCACGCGCGGCTACGGGAACGGTGTATGGGGTCCGCCGCATTCCAGAAATGGCATCTGCGCATCTGCGGCCAGGCATCTGCGGCTGCGGTGACGCCCCGTCGCCATCCGCGCTCCGGCCCGCCGCAGATGGCGCAGAGGCCGCAGATGACGCGGATCACAGGAATGGCGTGGACGCACTCTCCGGACCTGTGCCTGTCACTTCTCTCGAAACAGCATGCGCGGCTACGGGAACCGGTGGAGGGTTCCTCCGCATTCCAGGAATGGCATCTGCGCATCTGCGGCCAGGCTCTGCGCCATCTGCGGCCAGCCATCTGCGCAATCTGCGGCTGCGGTGACGCCCCGTCGCCATCCGCGCTCCGGCCCGCCGCAGATGGCGCAGAGGCCACAGATGACGCGGATCACCGGAATGGCGTGGACGCACCCTCCGGACCTGTACCTGTCACTTCTCTCGGCAACGGCATGCGCGGCTACGGGAGCCGGTGGATAAGGCCCTCCGCATTCCAGAATGACATCTGCGCAACTGCGGCCAGCCATCTGCGCATCTGCGGCTAGGCATCTGCGGCTGCGGTTACGCCCCGGCACCATCCGCGGCTCCGGCCCGCCGCAGATGGCGCAGAGGCCGCAGATGACGCGGATCACAGGAATGGCGTAGACGCACCCTCCGGACCTGTGCCTGTCACCTCTCTCGCAACGGCATGCGCGGCGACGGGAACCGGTGGATGGGGTCCTCCGCATTCCAGGAATGGCATCTGTGCATCTGCGGCCCGCCATCTGCGGCTTCTGCGGCTAGGCATCTGCGGCTGCGGTGACGCCCCGGCGCCATCCGCGGCTCCGGCCCGCCGCAGATGGCGCAGAGGCCACAGATGACGCGGATCACAGGAATGGCGTAGACGCACCCTCCGGACCTGTGCCTGTCACCTCTCTCGCAACGGCATGCGCGGCGACGGGAACCGGTGGATGGGGTCCTCCGCATTCCAGAATGGCATCTGCGCATCTGCGGCTAGGCATCTGCGGCTGCGGTGACGCCCCGGCGCCATCCGCGGCTCCGGAACGCCGCAGATGGCGCAGACGCCACAGATGACGCGGATCACAGGAATGGCGTGGACGCACCCTCCGGACCTGTGCCTGTGCCTGTCACTTCTCTCGGCAAACGGCTTGCGCGGCTACGGGAACGGTGGATAGGGTTCGCCGCATTCCAGAAATGGCATCTGCGCATCTGCGGCCAGGCTCTGCGGCATCTGCGGCCAGTCGTCTGCGGCCTCCGCGGCCCCGACCGTCTGCGCCATCTGCGGCCGCCCTGCTTCGGCGCGCCGGCAGCCTCTCAGCGTCGATGCGTCTGCGGCTGCCGTGACGCCCGGGCGACATCCGCGGCTCCGGCCCCATCGTCTGCGGCTGCGGCGCCATCGTCTCCTGAATCTGCGGCGAAGGCGTGCAGCAGCGTCGGCACGAGACCGTGCAAGGGGCTCACGGGCGGGTGCTGCGGCCCCATGCCCGGACGGAATCCTGCCGCGACGAGTCGGTCCACCACGGGCCCCGGGCTGGCGATGACGTGCACCGGCACCTCGTGGCTCGCGCCCGGGCCGCTGACGGCGGCGACCGGCTGGTGATCCCCGACTAAGACGACGACCATCGGGTCTCCCGCGTGCTCACGCACGTAGCCGGCGAAGGTCCGGAACTCGTACGACATGGCCCGCAGATACGCTGGAGCGAGGTTGGTCAGGTCGGGCGTCAGCGCCATCGCGCGGCTGACCTCCCCGGGGTCGAAGGCCGACGGCGTGAGCACGGTGGACCAGTCATCCACGTAGGGCGCGACCGGGCCGAACGGCGCGTGCGTCGTGCTGGTCGGGAACACGACGAAGCGCGGCGTGCGATGGGCGCGGGCCAGTTCCAGCGCATCCAGCCGCGCGAGGGCGAACTGGTCGGGGATGCTCCACCAGCCGAAGCTCGGACCCGCGTAGGTCAGCCCCTCGCGGCCGTAGATCTCGTTGAACCCGTAGAACGCCCCCTCCGGCCAGGCCTGGCGCATGCCGGGCATCAGGGCCACGCTGCGGTAGCCGTGCCGCCGGAACGCCCGCGGCAGGGTGTCGCGCCCGGACGCCATCAACGCGACGTAGGCGTACTGGTCGCGCACCTCCACCCCGGTCAACAGCGTGAGGTGCGCCAGCCACGACGAAGCGCCGAAGGTGGGCGACTCGACGAACGCGGACACCACCGACCGGCCGGCCTCGCGCGCCGCGCCGGCGAGCGCGTCGCGGCTGGGCGCCAGCGCGTCGGCGAACGCCGGGTTGTCGTAGGTCACGGCGCCGTAGGCTTCCACGAAGATCACCAGCACGTCGGCCCCGTGCAAGCCGTCGATGGGCGCGTCCAGGTCCGGGCTCGTGCCCAGCGCCGGGGCCGCCTGCCCCGGTCCCGCCATGGCCAGGACGAACCGAGCCTGCCGGGCGTAGGCGTGCGTGACCGGTGCGCTGAAGGGGAGTCCGGCAGCCGGTGCCGCGGCGAACGCCACGACCAGGAGGAGGGCGGAGGTGCCGAGGACCACCCGCGCGCGGCGGTCGGCCACGGCGGCAGCCACCTGGCCCAGCGCCACGCGGGCGCCGAACCAGACGACGGCGAGCACCGTGAAAAGAGCGGTCGCGGCGGTGGCGATCAGCCAGAGGGGGACATCACGCGCCAGCATGGCCGTGACGTTACCGAGGTGCTGCGAGTCCCAGTAGAGGTTGAAGTCGCGGCCGTAGAGGCCCGGGGCGGTGACGTCCAGGTAGTGGCCCGCGACGAGGATCACCCAGACAGCCGGCAGCGCGACCCTGGCGAGCCGCCGCGCGTGGCGGTGCGCGACGGCCAGGAGCAGCACCACCGCGGCCAGCTCGACCGACAGCGCGTTGTCCCAGCGGATCTTCGGCGTCGGCCAGACGTTGGCGAAGGTCAGCGAGGCGTTGAGCGCCACCAGCGCGGCCGCGAGCGCCGGCCAGCGGAGCCACGAGCGCAGGTCGAATCGAGGCGTGGTCATCGGCGTGGGGGGTGATGGCCTGCCGGCGGGGCCGGCGGAGGGTTCAGACCGACTCGAGCATGTGCCCGAGCTTGTCCTTCTTGGTCTTGAGGTAGTGCTGGCTGGCCGCGGTCGCCATGATCTCGATGGGCAGCCGCTCGTTGACGGCCAGCCCTTCGCCCAGGCCCTGGAGCTTCCTGGGGTTGTTGCTCATCAGGCGGATCGACTTCACGCCGAGGTCGCGCAGCATCTCGAGCGCGGCGCGATAGTCGCGCATATCGGCCGGAAACCCGAGGCGCTCGTTTGCCTCGACCGTATCGGCGCCGTCGTCCTGGAGCGCGTACGCCCGGATCTTGTTGGCCAACCCGATCCCCCGGCCTTCCTGGTTGAGGTAGATGAGGACGCCCCGGCCTTCGGCCGCGATACGGCTGAGCGCCGCGTGCAGCTGCGGGCCGCAGTCGCAGCGCGCCGAGTGGAAGATGTCCCCGGTGACACACGACGAGTGGACGCGCGTGAGCACGTTCTCGCCGTCGCCGATGTCACCGCGCACGAGGGCGACGTGCGTCTCCGCGGGACGGGGTCCCTCGTACACGTGGATGTCGAATGCGCCGAACTCGGTGGGGAGGCGAGCACCGGCCACCCGGCGAACCGGATCCCGGCGGCGGAAGACGCTCGCGATCGCGCCGGCGCGCTCGCGAACCAAGGCAATCAGAGATGGCATCAACGGGGCACGGAGCCCTACTGCCATCCTAGGGGGGACTGTCGAAGGTGTCAACGCCGTGTATCGGTCGAGATGGCTCGGGCGGCACCGGCCGCTCAGAAGCGGAAGAGCCGGTTCACCTTGACGACGAACGCCCGGTTGCGCAGGCCGGGATACCCCACCGTCGTCGTATCGCGCTCGTCCGTGTAGACGACGAAGACCTCGCTGCCGGGGCGATACTCCCAGCGGAACCGGAAGTTGCTGCTGAAGGTGTGGTCGCTCGAGTTGTACTGCACGAGCGCGCTCAGGAAGCGGAGCGGCGTGAAGGCGTAGTCCACGCGCGTGCGGAAGAGCGTGTTGGTGAAGTTGCCGGCGGGCAGCCGGCCGCGGTTCACCGTGAGCGACGGCTCCGCCGAGAACTGCTTGGTGAGGGCGACGCGCGCGCCGCTGAGCGTCAGGGACGTCAGGTGCCCGTCGTAGAACTCGCCCGCGCGCAGCGCGATGGTGCCCGAGGCGCGCCGCTGCTGGCCAAAGGCGTAGCTGGTGCTGACGCTGTTGAACGGGTACTCGCCGGGGGCGATGCTCACCCCGGGCGACACGGTGAAGGGCCGCAGCAGGAGCTCGTAGTCGGCGCTCACGTCGAAGGTGAACTGGTCGCTGTTCTGGAACTCGGTGAGGAAGTGCGCGGTCCGGCTGCTCGACTCGATGTCGTGCGAGCGGTTGACGACGTATTCGGCCGCGCCCTCGAAGAGATAGCGCCGCACGACGCGGCTCGAGCGCATGCGCGGGCTGAAGCGGCCCGAGGCGAACGTGCGCCCGAAGCCCCGCCGCTGGACGAAGCCGATCTCGGGGTAGTAGTTCGTGCCGACGTCCAGGTAGTCGACCCGCGCCCCGTAGCGATCCGCCCCGTACTCGACGCGCGCCTGGTAGCTGTCCTCGTCGCCCGACCGGTTGGGCGAGTCGCTGCGGGCGTAGTAGGCGTTGGCCGTCACGTTCTGGAAGAACGAGAACGCCGCGTCCATCCCGTAGGCCTGGTTGGCGCCGGCCACGGTGGGCGAGTGCGACCGGTTGGTGAAGATCACGCCGATGTTGCTGCGCCGCAGGATGTCGCGGCGCATGCGCAGCACGGTGAAGTTCGTCCGCGGCGTGCAGGTGGAGTACGGGGCCCCGCAGTCGGCGGCGTCCACGTCGCCCGGCGACTCGTAGCCGGTCTCCATGTTCATCACGCCGATGGCGGTCTTGCCGACGGTGCCAGTGACGCGGCCGCCGGCGATGATGGGGACCTCGCGGCCGTTGTTGAGGCCGATGCGGCGGGTGAAGAACAACTGCGGCGCGTTGTTGTTGATGCTCGTCTGGCCGCTGAAGCCCGACTGGCCGGACGACCGGGCGAACTCGAACGTGCCGCGGCCCTCCAGGAAGAAGTCGCGCTTCTCGGGGAAGACCACCGGGAAGCGTGTCAGGTTGACCTGCTGCTCGTCCACCTCCACCTGCGCGAAGTCGGTGTTGATGGTGAGGTCGGCCGTCATGTTCGCGTTGATGCCGTACTTGGCATCGAGCCCGCCGGTGGCCTCGAGGTCGTTGCGGATCGCGGGCGCGCGCACACGATCGGTGGTGAGCTTCGAGATGCCGTACGGCTTGAGCTCGACGTTCTTGCTGGCCGGCGGCAGGTCGAGGCCCACCAGCGTCGCCGCCGCGGACACGCGGAAGATGCTGGTCACGCCGCCGGTCGCGGCGGGAATGAAGGTGAGGTGCGTCCACTCGTTCTTGCGGCGGATGGAGCGCCGCAGCTGGATGCCCCACTCCTGGTTGGGCCCCGAGACGTAGCGGATCGACTTGAACGGGATGGCCATTTCCATGGTCCAGCCCCCCTCGAAGCGCCCGGTCCGCACGAACCACACCGGGTTCCAGTCGCTGTTCGGGTTGCCCTCGTTGGTCACCACCTGATCGGCACGCGCGCCGAGCGGGTTGGCGTAGAAGTGGAACCCGTTGCGACGGTCGTGGAACGTGTCGAGGAGCGCGCCGAAGATATCGTTCTGCCGCAGCTGGCTCGTGTCGCGGCGCATCTCGTTGGCCGTCCACGCCTCGGGCGGGGCCGAGTCCCAGCAGCGGCACGACAGGTAGAAGTTGTTGTCGTCGTACGAGATCCAGGCCTCGGTCCGCTCGGTCGAGGGCTCGCCCTCGTTGGGCACGGTCTGGATGAAGTCGCTCACCGGCGCGACCTCGCGGTAGAGGGGTTCGTCGAGCTGGCCGTCGATCGACAGCGGCGCCGACAGGTGGATGGCTCGCACCACCACGCGTCCGTTCTCGCCGCGCACGATCACCTCGGGCTCGACGGGCGCCGGCGGATCCGGCGCGCCGGGCAGGTTGAACTGGCGGGGTGCCGAGCGCTGGGCCGGACGGCCCGGCGGCGCCGCGCGCCCGCCCTGCGCTGCCGCGGGCAGGGGCACGAGGGCGCCCAGTGCGAGCGCATACACCAGGGCATGTGGCGCTGCCTTGCCACGAGCGGCAGCACCAGCACGACGAGGACGTCCAGGCAAACGGCCATCATGCGGTCGATTCAGTGCCGGGCGAGGCACGGAACCAACTCGGGGCCGCCACCACCTCAGCGATTGCGGGCCACAGAATACTCCAGGGCGCGGACGGGCGGCGCTCGAATTCCGCTCGCCCGGTCACGGTCGTGCCGGCTCGTGCACAATTGCTCATGCCCACGCTGTTCGAGCCCTTCACCCTCCGCGGCCTCACCCTGCCCAACCGGATCGTCGTCTCCCCCATGTGCCAGCATTCCGCCGACGATGGGCTGGCGACGCCGTGGCACGCGGTGCACCTGGGCTCGCGGGCGGTGGGTGGCGCCGGTCTGGTCTTCACGGAGGCCACGGCGGTGACGCCCGAAGGCCGTATCAGCCCACAGGACCTCGGCATCTGGAGCGACGCGCACGCCGAGCGCCTCGCCCCGATCGTGCGCTTCATCCACGAACAGGACCGTCCGGTCGGTATGCAACTCGCCCACGCCGGCCGCAAGGGCAGCACGCTCCGTCCGTGGGAGGGCACCGGCGCCGTGGACGCCGACGCGGGAGGCTGGGCGCCGGTCGGCCCCACCGGCGACGCGTTCGCGGCCAACTACCCGGTGCCCGAGGTCCTCGACGCCGCCGGCCTGGCCGCCATCGTCGAGGCGTTCCGCGCGGCAGCCGTCCGCGCGCGGGCCATTGGCATCGACGTCGCGGAGGTGCACGCCGCGCACGGCTACCTGCTGCACGAGTTCCTGTCGCCGCTCACCAACACGCGAACCGACGCATACGGCGGCAGCTTCGAGGGGCGCATCCGCCTGTGCCTGGAGGTGGTGGACGCCGTCCGCGCCGTGTGGCCGGAGAGGCTGCCCGTGTTCGTGCGGATCTCGGCCACCGACTGGACGGACGGTGGATGGGACATCGAGCAGTCGATCGAGCTCGCCCGACGCCTGGCCGCCCGCGGCGTAGACCTCGTGGACTGCTCGTCGGGCGGCAACGTGGCCTCGGCGACGATTCCCGTGGGGCCCGGCTACCAGGTGGAATTCGCCGAGCGGATCCGCCACGAGGCGCGAATTCCGACCGGTGCCGTCGGCCTCATCACCACGGCCAGCCAGGCCAACGCGATCCTCGCCGAGGGCCGCGCCGATTGCGTGCTGCTGGCGCGTGAGCTGCTGCGGGACCCATGCTGGCCGCTGCACGCGGCGCAGGAGCTTGGCGTGGCGGCGGACTGGCCGGCCCAGTATCTTCGCGCGGCTCCGCGGGGCGCCGTCGCGCGTGCCGTGAGGCCGCCGGCCGCCGCCTCCTAATCCCGCGGCGGCCGTTGCCGATTCCGCCTGTGCGGTGAGGCAACTGGCTCGTCGTCCGATCGGCACCGTCGTGCTCGTGCTGGCCTGCGCCTGCACGGCCGCCCCGCTGGCCGTCGAGCCACCCGCGGCCACCGCCCTCGTCCGCGGTGTCGTCCGCGGCGACGGCCGGCCACGCCGCGACGTGGTGGTCTGGCTGGAGGGCGCCCGCCGCACCGCGCGGCCGGAACCGGCGGTCGTGACCATGGACCAGCGCAACCTCGCGTTCCTGCCGCACGTGCTGGCCGTCGCCGTCGGGACGCGCGTGGAGATGCCCAACAACGATCGCGTCTTCCACAACGTGTTCTCGTTCAAGGACGGCAAGCGCTTCGACCTCGGGCTCTACCCCTCGGGCACGGCGAAGTCCGTGACCTTCGATCGCCCGGGCGTCAGCCGACTGTTCTGCAACATTCATCCCGCGATGGCGGGCTACGTCGTGGCGGTGGACGCGGACTTCTTCGCCGTGACGGATGCCGACGGCCGCTTCGAGATGCCGGACGTCCCCGAAGGGGCGGTCACGTATCACGCCTGGCGCGCCGGCGAGCCGGTCCGCACCGGCCCCTACACCGTGGGCGGCGGCGTCCTGACGATCGAGTGGCCATGACCGCGTACGTCCGTGCCGCGG
This sequence comes from Vicinamibacterales bacterium, assembly GCA_041394685.1. Taxonomy (GTDB): domain Bacteria; phylum Acidobacteriota; class Vicinamibacteria; order Vicinamibacterales; family UBA2999; genus VFZN01. The sequence goes on along the minus strand of JAWKHU010000065.1, from coordinate 30,870 downwards.
CGCTCGGTGTCATCTGCCTGGGCGCGTCGCGCCCCGCGGCGGCCCAGGGCATGGCCATCGAGGTTGCGCAGAGCGTCGGGGCGTCGTCGGAGGCGATCGCCTCGGCCGGCACGCAGGTCCGCGTGCTCGGCGAGATCGCGCCGCGTGTCCGCGTGCTGGCCGAGACCGCCTGGGGCGGGCGCTCCCGCGACGAGTCGGATGTGTTCGGCACGGCCTATCCCTACGGCGGCCGGGTGGACGTGATGGACGCGTACGCGGAGTTCCTGGCGTCCGGGCGCCGCGGCCTCCGTGCCGTGAAGGCCGGCCGCTACCGGACACCGTTCGGCATCTCGAATGCCAGCGACCACGCCTACATGGGCTTCCTGCGCCCGCCGCTCGTCCGGTACGGCGGCTACTACGCCCTGTCGAGCGGCTACCTCGAACACGGCGTCGACATCGTCGTCGGAGCGCCGCGGCTGTCGGTCGAGGCCAGCCTCGGCGTGCCGGGCGACGTCGGCGAGGCCGTCCGCCGCGCGGGCGTGAGCACGGCGTTCAGGGCACAGGCGGCGGCGGGTGCGCTGATCGTCGGCGCCAGCTACGTGGACACGACGCCGTACCTGCCCTCGAGCTTCGCGATCGGACGGGCGCGGTTCGCCGGCGCCGATGCCCGCTGGATGGCGGGAGGCTGGCAGCTGCGCGGCGAGTGGCTGGCGGGCCAGCCGTTTGCCGGAACGACGACGACCGGCGGCTACGTGGATGCGATCGTGCACCGGCCGTCGATGGGGCCGGTGACGGCCTTTGCCCGCGCGGAACGGCTGGACTACGACGCGCGGCCGCCACACGCGCTGGCCTCGCACCGCTACCTGGCTGGCGCGCGCGTGAGGGTCTGGCAGACGGTGGCGGTGTCGGCGGGCGTGGTGCACCAGGCGGGCCAGTTGACGCAGCGGCGGCGCACGGCCGTGGAGATTGGCCTGACGGGCGTCTGGCGGCGGGGGTTCTGACCGATGGCCCCCCATGGCGCCGCACCCGCGGTGCGCTGGCACCGGCGTCTCGAAGCGCGAGTGGCGATTGCGCTGGGGCTGCTCGTGGTCGGCACGGTGACCGCCGTGCTCGTCCTGGTCATCCGGCTGGTGTCCTCGGAGTCGCGGCACCGGGCCGAGGCCGGACTCGAAGGCGCGCGCACGGCGTTCTACAGCCTCCTCGACAGCCGGGCGGCGTCCGCGTCCGCGCTCGCGCGCCTGGTGACCGAACTGCCGGTCTTTCGCGCGCACCTGACCGATGCACGGCTCGCCGCCGACCGCGCCACCATCTCCCAGATGGCCGATACCTACCGCCGGCAGCTCGGCGCCGCATTCGTCGTCGTCACCGACGGCCGCGGTCGGTGGCTGGCGAGCCCGGGCTGGCAGGCGAGCGGGGCCACGCCGCCCTCGCTCGCCGGGACCATCGATTCGTCTCTGGCTGGCGATGCGGGGCAGGCGGTGATCGAGCGGGGCGGCGCGCTGTTCCTCGTGGTCGCGCTGCCGGCGCGATTCGCTGACGAGGTGCTGGGGGCGCTCGCCGTGGGCTTCATCCTGGACGACGCGCTGGCGCAGGAACTGGCGCGGCTGGCGCAGTGCGAGGTGCTGCTCGTCAGCTCCGGCCGTGTGGCGGCCACGAGCCTGCGTGCGCGCGCACACTCCGACACCGTCCGCCTGGCGGAGGCGGCCGCGCACCTCGAGACGGGCGTGTTGTCCGACCTGCAGCAGATCGGCGACTACCGCTATGTCGGCGGGGCGTTTCCGATACGGGCCGCCTCGCCGCCCGGCGATTCGGGACGGCTCGTGCTGCTGTCGGACTGGCAACCCACGCAGCAGTTCGTCGACCAGCTCCGCGAACGCTTCCTCGTCGGCGGGCTTGCGGTGCTGGCCCTCGCGCTGGCCGGCGGTCTCGTCCTGAGCCGGCGCGTCAGCCGGCCGCTGCGCGAGCTCGCCGGGGCGGCAGCCGACGTCGCGGGCGGCAACCTCACGATGCAGCTGGCCATCCGCGGCAGCGCCGAAGAGGTGACGGTGGCCAGGGCCTTCAACGACATGAGCGCGAGCCTGCGGACGGCCCACGATCGGCTGATGCACGACGCCATCCACGATCCGCTGACGCAGCTTCCCAACCGGGTGCTCTTCATGGAACGGCTCGAGCGGGCGATGGCGCGGCGGGTGCGGCACCCGGGCTCGCTCGTGGCCGTGCTGTTCATCGATCTCGATCGGTTCAAGCACGTCAACGACAGCCTCGGGCACGCCGTGGGCGACGAGCTGCTCGTGGAGTTCGCGCGGCGCCTCGGCACCGTGGTCAGGCGCGACGACCTGGTGTCGCGCATGCCCGCCTCGGACGGATCGCCGGAGTCGAACACGCTGGCGCGCTTCGGCGGCGACGAGTTCGTGGTGCTCCTCGACGACATCCGCGAGCCGGTGGACGCGGTCCGCGTGGCCGAACGGGTGCACCAGATGACGCGCCAGGCCCTCCAGGTTGGCGCGCACGAGATCTTCGCCACGCCGAGCATCGGCGTCACGGTCTGCTCGCCCGACCACCGATCCGGAAGCGACGTGATGCGCGACGCCGACCTGGCGATGCACCGTGCCAAGGCCGCCGGCGGCAACGGCTACGCGGTGTTCGACGCGCGCATGCACGACGCGGCGGTGGAGCGGCTGCGGCTCGAGACCGAGCTGCGGCGCGCGCTCGAACGGGGCGAACTGAGCCTCTCCTACCAGCCCATCGTGTCACTGGCGTCGCGGGCGGTGTCCGGCTACGAGGCGCTCGTGCGCTGGCAGCACCCGAGCGGGGGTTGCTCCAGCCAGGCGCCTTCCTCGGCGTGGCCGAGGAGATCGGCGTCATCGCGCAGATCGACGACTGGGCGCTGGCCGAGGCGTGCCGGCAGGGCGCGGCCTGGCACCAGGCCCATCCCGCGTCGCCGGTGACGATGAGCGCAAACCTCTCGGCGCGTGCGCTGGGCGCCGACGGGCTGGCCGCGCGCGTGGCCGCGGTGCTCGCCGAGACGGGCTTTCCGGCGTCCGCGCTGCGCCTCGAAGTGACCGAGAGCGTGGCCGTGGCCGATCCGGTGCGCGTGCGCGTCGTGCTGGACGAGCTGCGCGCGCTGGGCGTGCGCGTGTCGCTCGACGATTTCGGCACCGGCTACTGCTCGCTGAGCTACCTGCAGCAGTTCCCCGTGGATACGCTGAAGATCGACCGATCCTTCGTGGCCCGCCTCGACGGGCCCTCGCGCGGGCAGGGCGAGATCATCCGCCTGATCGTCAGCCTGGCGGTGACGCTGGGGCTCGAGATCGTCGCCGAGGGCGTCGAGACGGCGACGCAGGCCGAGTACCTCGCGGAGCTGGGGTGCGGCTACGCGCAGGGGTTCTACTTCGCGCGCCCGATGCGGGCCGCAGAGATCGAACACGGGCCGCAGATGGCGCAGATGGCGCAGACGGCTCAGTCGCCGCAGATGGCGCAGACGGCGCAGATGGCGCAGTCGCCGCAGATGACGCAGACGGCGCAGATGACGCAGATGGCGCAGATGACGCAGATGACGTAGCCGCAGATCTGCGGAAGCGGAACCGACGTCGCCTCAGATGGTACAGATGGCGACACGGGGCTGCCGCTGATGGCCCACGTGCACACGGACTCGAGTGGAACGCACGGCCCGTTCAGCGGTCTCGAATCGCCTCCAGCGGGTCGAGGTGTGCGGCACGGCGGGCCGGCAGGAGACAGGCAGCCAGCGCGAGCAGGAGTGCACCTGTGGTCGCCGTCGCGATCGACAGGGAATCGGAGGGGTTGGTTCCGACCAGGAGCGGCGACAGCCACCGCCCGAGTGCGGCCGTGAAGAGGGCGCCAACGGCGGCCGACAGGCTGCCGATCCATCCGGCTTCACGCAGCACGTGGGCACCAAGGCGCGCGGGGGTTGCGCCGAGGGCCGCGCGGATCCCGAGCTCCCGCCGGCCAAGCGTCACTACCAGCGACAGGAGGCCGACCATTGCAAGGGCCGCCAGCCCGCCGGCCAGCGTACCGAACGCCGCCAGCACGTGCATCGCGAATCGCCAGGGCGCCATCTCGCGCGACACGGCATCGGTCATCGACATGATTTCTCCGACCAGCACACCACGATCGAGCTCGCGGGCGATGGCGGAGACGTCCGCCACCGCGGACGACAGCGACTGGGCGGCACGCACCATGACGTGGGCGACCGGAATCGTTGACTGCGCGGCCGGCAGGTAGACGTCCAGCCGCGGATCGGTGAGTCCACGGTACCGGATATCCTCGACGACGCCGATCACAGTCTGCCACCGCGGAGTCTCCAGTCCGCCGGGTTGCCGCTGCGTCGGCACCAGTACGCGCCGGCCGATCGGCGTCACGCCCGGCCACAGCCGCAGCGCGGTCGACGCACCCACGATCACGACGTTCTCGGCGGCACTCACGTCGGCGTGCGTGAAGTCGCGTCCGGCGAGCAGCCTGGCTCCCACCGCACGGAAGTAGCCGGGTGTTACCGCCTGCAGGTTCGCGCGGGGATTCAGCCGCCAGGCGGCATCCGGGCCGAGGCCCTCCTGGCCTTCGAGCACCGGAATGGCGTCGTAGCCAATCGGCCCCTGCAGCGGCGGCAGGACCACCGCACCCGCTTGCGCGACCGAGGGCAGCTGCGCCAGGCGTTCCAGCAGCGTCGCGTAGAACTGATCCCGACGCTCCAGCCCCAACGCCGACGGTTGCAGTTCGACCGAGACAAGTCCGCGCGGATCGAACCCCAGCGGCGTCTGCTGCAGGTACCGCACGCTGCGGACGAAGAGCGCCGCGCCACTGAGGAGCACGACCGCCACCGCAATCTGTGCGCCGACCGCGATTCGCTGCAGGAGGCGTTCGCGCGGCTGCATCGCCGTTCGCGCGCCGCTGGCCAGCACGCGTCCCGGATCGATCCGCCCGACGAAGAGGGCGGGCCAGAGTCCGCTGATGAGCGTCGCGCACACGGCGAGGGTGGCTGTTGCCATCAGTTCGACCGCGCCGTTCATGCTGACGTGCTCGAGGTGGGGGACGTCTACCGGTGCAAGAGCCACCAGAATCCGCGTGAGGCCCGATGCTGCCGCCATGGCGCCGACGGCGCCGCCGACGGCAAGCCACCCACACTCGATCATGGCCTGACGGGCGAGCCGCCACCGCTCAAGGCCAGGGCCATCTGCACGGCCATGGCGCTGTCCCGGCGGGCCAGGCGGAACACCTGCAGCACGGCCACGCTGCTGCAGGCCAGCAGCATCATCAGCAACGCGCCGGCACACATCGTCCATAGAACAGGCTGCGTGGACCCGAGCCGGAAGTCGCGCACGGTCGTCATGACGACGCCGGACGGGCGACCCGTCGGAAGATCGCGCTGACGCACGATCGCTCCCAGGTGTTGCTCCGCGGACTCGATTGCGAGTTCCGTGCGCACGCGACCGAGCGCGTAGAAGACCTTGAAGTAGCGCAGATACCACGCGAGGGCTTCATCGCGGTCCCCCGGGTCGGCGGTCGCGATGGAGCGGAGGACCGGTTCCGCCGGCAGCCAGATGTCCGCCTGGCCGGGAGGTCGACATCGGCCACGACGCCAACGATCTCGACAGTTCCTGACGGCGCGTCACGGTCGCGTTGGATCTCGAGGGTCTGTCCGACGATGGCTGGGTCGGCGCCGAAGGCGCGCCGCCAGAAGGCTTCGCTGATGACGGCCGTCTGCGGAGCGCTTTCGGCGTGGTCGGCGGTAGAGAAGGCGCGCCCCAGCCGTGGACGCGCGCCGGCGATTTCGAAGAAGGATCGCGACACCGAACGCGATCTCGCGCGCATGCGCGTCTCGCCGCGGATGACCGCTATCGAGCTGGGCACCGAACTGAAGACGGCCACGGCCTCCAGCGGCGAGCTTTCACCGAGCCAGTCCTCGGCCTCTCCCAGGCCCACCTCGACCACCGGAGTCGAACGGGCGCTGTCGTACTCCCAGATGACGACAGTCCGGTCGGCATCGCCGATCCCCAGGGGCTGCAGGACGACGGCGTACAGGACGGAGAAGAGAGCGGTCGTGGCGCCGGAGGTCAGCGCGAGCAAGGTGATCGCCAGTGCGGCGAAGCCGGGGTCCCTGCGTAGCGAGCGTAGCGCGCTCGGGGCGTCTCGCCACATGATGGGGCGCACAGTAGCACACGCGATTCGACACGACAGGCCGTACCTGGGCCCTTCAGGCCGCAAGCACTGTCAGCCTACGGTCGGTCCACATGGCTCCGCGGCCCGGACGAGGGTGTGTGCCTTCTGGCTGACCTTCTGAGCCGTCGCACGTCCATCTGCGGCTCCCGCGCCTTCACCGTCACGGGCCGCTGTCTTGGGCCCCCGTCCTCTGCGCCATCTGCGTCCTCTGCGCCATCTGCGGCCCATCTGCGCCATCTGCGTCCTCTGCGCCATCTGCGGCCCATCTGCGGCCCATCTGTGTTCGCGGCACCAGTTCCCTGAGCTCGGCGTCAACGAGGTAGAGGCGTTCGCCGCCCGCGGCATCGCGGGCGACCAGCACGCGTACGTAGCTGGCGAAGACCTCGTCGTACGCGACGGTGCCGTCCGGCACGAACACGCGCAACCGGTAGCCGCCCACCTCCTGCCGCGCGGCGTAGACGATCGCCAGCAGCGCTGGCCCGTGCTCGAGGTGCGCGACCGCGATGTCCGACGGTGACATGTAGGGGACCGCGGGCAGCGAGAACCGCGTGCGGCCGTCCAGCGCAACGCCCTCGACCGTCTCGTCGGCGAGGACGAGCACGCGTTCCGACGGCCAGTCGGCGATGCCGAGGAGCGAACGGCCGTTGCCCGAGACGGAGCCGCGCACCGATCCGTCGGCGTTCCACACCCGGACGCCGGAGCCGTACCGCCACCCCGCCACCCACGCCGGCTGCTCCCCCCTGGCGGCGGCGAGCGCGGCGATGGTGTAGCCGGGCGCGTCGTCGCGCCACCGGATGCGGCCGTCCTCGTCCAGGCGGGCGACGTGGTCCGAGGCCGACGCGTAGAACTCCGTGCGACCGTCCGCGTCGAGATCGCCCGGCATCATCGCCGTCGGCGGCAGCGCGGGGTCCGGCTGATAGGCCCACAGCAGGCGGTTGTCGAGCCCGCGCACCTCGGTGGCCTGGAAGCCGCCGCCGGTCTGCGCCACGGCCAGCCCGGCGTGCAGGTGGACGAGCCGCGAGCTCCAGCTCCATCGCGGCGCCCGGTCGGGGGCCAGCGGCAGGTGCGCCAGCGACGAGCGGTCTGCCGGGTCGAGCAGCTCGATGCCTCCCGGCTCCACGAGGGCAATCTCGTCGCCGGGCGCGCCATCGAACTCGCCTGCCTGGATGCTGGCGCGCCGATCGGTGATCGGCCGCCAATCGAAACGGTCTCCGCCGCTGACGAGCCGCGGCGGGCCGATGGACGCGCGCGCCGCCTCACGCGACGCGGTGGCCCACGGCGTCAGCTCGGGTCGTGCGAGGGACACGACCGTGAGCGCGACGAGCGCGCAGGCGCCGGTCACGGCCAGCGCCCGCGCGATCGCGCCGCGGGCCCACAGCCGGCCGACCAGCCAGCCGAGCAGGCCGCCCATGGGCATGACGAACGCGGCGATGTAGACCGGGGAGACGACGAGCGCGACTGCGGCGGTCGATCCGCGCGGGTCGAGGAAGACGGCGGCCCGGATGCCGCACTCGACGGAGAGGGCGGCCAGGCCCGCCCCGCCCACGATCCACGCGCGCGGGATGCGGTACGAGGCGAGCCACAGGCCCACGTACGGAACGGCCGCCCATGCCGCGAACGCGAGGGACGGCCCCAGCGAGGCGCCGCCGGCCACCGACGTGGCGACGACGACGAACACGCCCGTCATCGCCACGAGGAGGCCGACCGCGCGCGCCGGCATGGTGTGCTACCGGCCGGCGGCCTTGATCAGGAAGCGCTGCACGCGGCGGCCCGTCGAGGCCTCGCCGACGTAGAGGTTGCCCTTCGAGTCGACGCTCATGCCGTGCGGCCGCAGGAACTGGCCCAGTTGACGGCCGCCGCGTCCGAACTCGCCCACGATCTCGAGCGAGCTGCGGCGCAGGATCCACACCTTGTGGTTCGTGCCGTCGGCCACGTAGAGCCACTGCTGTTCCGGGTCGGGCGACAGCACCGGCACGAAGGCCGAGCCCGAGGCCAGCGTCGCCGGGGCGATCACCTTCTCGGCCAGGAACGTGCCCTTCTGGTCGAACACCTGCACGCGGTTGCCGCGCCGGTCGGCGACGTAGATCTTGCCGTCCTTCGATCCCGTGATCCCGTGCGGCGTGGAGAACTGCGTCGGCAGCGCGCCGTTGACCATCGTCTTCGGGTCGAACTTGACGGTGTCGTCGGGCGTCTTGCCGTAGGCGCCCCAGTGGCGGAGGTACTTGCCGGTGGCGCCGTCGAAGACCACGACGCGGCGATTGCGGTAGCCGTCGGAGATGAAGACCTCGTTGGTCTTCGGGTCCACCCAGATGCCCGAGGGCCCGCCGAGCAGGGACGTGTCGTTGCTGCCGGCGTTCTTGTCGTACTCGCCGATCGTCATCACGAGCTTGCCGTCGCGCGTGAACTTCTGCACCCGGTGGTGCATGTAGGTGCCGATCCACACGAAGTTGTTGTGGTCGACGAAGATGCCGTGCGGGTTGCGGGGCCAGTTGGATGTGTCGTCCATCGAGCCCTGGCCCCAGCCCTGCACGAGCTTGCCGTTGGCGTCGAGTTCCAGCACCGGCGGCGCCGGCTTGCAGCAGCTCGCAATCGGCGGGGTCTGGATCTCGGAGGTTTCCTCCTCGGTCAGCGTCTCGGGCAGGTGCGTGATCCAGACGTGATCGGTCGCATCCACGAAGACGCCCGTCACCGCGCCCAGAATCCAGTGATTGGGCAGTTCCTGCGGCCAGGCCGGATCGACCGCGAAGGTCGGCGCCGCCGCCTGCGCGCCGGTGAGCGCCGTGCCGGCCGTCGCCAGCACGGCCGCGCACGCGCCAGCCGCCATCCAGTTCCTCAGGGAGAACATGTTGTGCATGGACGGCAAGATACCATGCAGCCCGACCGCTCCACGATGCGGCAAACGTCACCGGATGTCTCGGTTCGTCAAGGCATGCCGGGGTGCCCGTCGCAGTGCACCCGCGCGTGCCAGTCCGCGAACGTGCCGTTCGGATTGTCGCGCCACGCCCAGACGTGGAGCTCGAAGAAGGCGGGCAGCGCGTAGCGGTTCGGACTGCCCACCAGTTGGAACGACTGCCCCTCCAGCACGGGCGGACCGTCATGTGCCGCCAGCCACGTGGCGGCGTCGACGATGTACTCCACGCCGACGAGCTCGGCGCGTTCGCCCCTGAACTCGTAGATGAGGGCTTCGGGATGTGCGGCATCCAGCGCGCCGTCGCCGACGAGCGACGGGTTGACGAAGTGCTGACCCATGGCACCGGACTGCGGGCCGCTCACGCAGCCCAGAAACGGGCCGTATCCCGCCGCGCCGGCCTGCGTGATGTCGAGAAACGGGCGCGTCGCCTCGCGCACCAGCTGGACGAGCCGTGCGGGAGCGGGATGCGCATGCGCGTCGGCCGAGACGGCGGTCTGACTGCCGGCCGCCGTGGCCGCGGCGACGAGGGCAAGGGTGAGCGTGGTGATCCTGACGGGTGATGCGGTCTGCATGATTGAATCCTCCGCCTGCAGGCTACGGGTCGGGCGCGTCCGGCCGCATCGGGGAGGGATCCCCAATTTGGCGGCGTCGCCCCCTGACGTCGAGGGCCGAGGGCGGGGCGATAATGGCGGACGGTCATGAAGCTGCTCGAGCGTGACGGCCCGCTCGCGGTGCTCGGCGAGGCGCTCGAGGCCGCCCGCGCGCGCGGGCAGCTGGTCTCGATCGCCGGCGAGGCCGGCGTGGGAAAGACGGCCCTGCTGCAGGCGTTCGCCGCCACGCTCGGCGCCGATGCCCGGGTCTCGTGGGGCCACTGCGAGGCGCTTGGCACGCCGCGGCCGCTGGGACCGCTCGCGGACATGGCCCCCATGCTTGGCGGCGCCACGGAGCGGGCGCTGGACTCCGGTGCGCCGCGGCACCGGGTGTTCGCCGCGTGCCTCGCCGACCTCGCCGCCGCGCCGCGCACGAGCGTCCTCGTCTTCGAGGACGTCCACTGGGCCGACGAAGCGACGCTCGATCTCGTGCAGCACCTCGGGAACCGGCTCGGGTCCACTCCGGCGCTGATCGTGGTGAGCTGGCGCGACGAGGAGGCCGGCGCCGACCACGGCATCCACCGCGTCTTCGGCGGCTGGCCCCGCCGCGCCGTCCGCCGCGTCGCGCTGGCGCCGCTGTCGGTGGAGAGCGTCGGCCGCCTGGCGGGACGCGCGAGGGACGCGCGCGCGCTGCACGCGCTCACGGGCGGCAATCCGTTCTTCGTGACCGAGATCGCCGAGCAGCAGGGCGACGAGGTGCCCGCCAGCGTGCGAGACGCGGTGCTGGCGCGGCGATCGCGGCTCGATCCCGCCGCCCGCGACATCGTGGACCTGGTGTCGGTGGTGCCGGCGCGCACGGAGCTGGATCTGGTGGACAGCCTGCTCGCACCGCCGCCCGGCGTGCTGGAACGCTGCGAGCAGGCGGGCCTGCTCACCTGCAGCCAGCGATTCGTTGCGTTCCGGCACGAGCTGGCTCGTCTCGCAGTCGTCGAGGCGCTGCCCGCCTCCCGGGTCCGGCACCTCCACCAGCGGGTGCGGCGGGCGCTGGACGATCGGCCGGATCGCGACCACGTGCTGCCGCGCATCGTGCATCACGCCGAGGCGTCCGGGGACGTGCCCGCGATCCTGGCGAGCGGCCCGGCCGCCGCCCGGCAGGCGGCGGCGCTGGGGGCGCATCACGAGGCGGCCGATCACTACCGCCGCACGCTGGCGCACGCGGACGCCGCGCCGGAAGCGGTTCGCGCGGAGCTCACCGAGGCGCTCGCCTACGAGCGCTATCTGACCAGCGACATGCAGGCGGCGCAGGATGCGCGGCGCGCGGCCCTGACGCTGTGGACCCGGCTGGGCGACGGGGTGGCCGTCGGCCGCAACGTCCGGTGGCTGTCGAGGCTGGCGTGGTTCCTGGGCGACGGCGCGGAGGCGGCGCGTCAGGCCGATGCCGCGATTGCGCTCCTCGAGCCACTCCCGCCGGGCGTGGAACTGGCCATGGCCTACAGCAATCGGTCGCAGCTCGACATGCTGGGCGACGATGAGGCCTCGTGCATCGCGTGGGGAGGGCGCGCCATCGCGCTGGCGCGCGCGCTCGATGCCCGTGACGTGCTCAGCCACGCGCTCAACAACGTCGGGGCCGCCCGGTTGTGCGCGGGCGATCGCGCCGGGCGAGGCGAGCTGGAGGAGAGCCTGCGGCTCGCCCTCGCAGACGACCTGCACGAGCACGCGGCGCGCGCGTACACCAACCTCGCGTCCACCTCGATCGGCATCGGCGACTACGCCTACGCCCGGCAGTGGCTGGACCCCGGAATCGCCTACTGTCTCGAACGCGATCTCGACGCGTGGCGGCTCTACCTGCTCGGCTGGCGGGCGAGGCTCGGCCTCGAGACCGGCGACTGGGCGCAGGCGTGCGACGACGCCGAGGCCGTGCTCGCATCGGCGACGGCCGCCGTGAGCCGCATTCCGGCGCTGGCCGCAATCGGGCTGGTTCGCGTGCGGCGCGGCGACCCGGGGGCCCTGGCCGTGCTCGACGAGGCGCTCGCCCTGGCACGGCCGACGGGCGAGGCGCAGCGGCTGGTGCCCGTGCTGATCGCGCGGGCCGAACTGGCCATGCAGACCGGACGCCGCGACGAGGCGGTGGACGCGCTCGAGGAGGGCGTGGCCGCCCAGGAGGGGTCGCACGCCAGCCACGCCGCGGATCGGCTCGTCTTCCTGCGCTGGCGCCTGGACGGCGGGCGGCCGCGGGCTGTCGCCGACGACGGACCGTATCGACGGCTCATGGACGGCGACTGGCAGGGAGCGGCGCAGTTCTGGCGGCAGGCGGGCTGTCCCTTCGAGGAAGCCGAGGCCCTGGCCGAGGGCGACGAAGGCGCCGTCCGGCAGGCGCTCGACATGTTCCTCCGGCTCGGTGCGGCGCCGGCCGTGGATCGCGCGCGCCAGCGCCTGCGGCACCTCGGCGTGACCGCCGTGCCACGCGGGCGCCGGCCCAGCACCCGGTCGCACCCCGCCGGGCTCACCGTGCGCGAAGCCGAGATCCTGGCGCTGCTGGGAGAACGCTGCTCGAATGCCGCTATCGCCACCCGCCTCTTCGTGTCGCCCAAGACCGTCGAGCACCACGTGTCGTCCATCCTGGCCAAGCTGGATGCGCCGACGCGCGACGCCGCGGTGGAGCGGGCTCGCCAGGCCGGCTGGATCCCGTGACGCGTTCGCCAAAATAGGGGGCGTCCACCGATGCGGCGCCCGCCTGGCGCTGGCTATCGTGCGAGGGGTCGGGCGCCGGATGGACCGGCGTCCGCCTCAGGGAGAGACCGATGCCCCGCTACCTCGTACACCGCACGTTCCCCGATGGACTCGTCGTTCCTGCTACCGACGAGGGCGCGGCGGCCTGCCGCCGCATTGCGGGTCACAACATGGCTGATGAAGTGACCTGGGTCCATTCGTACGTGTCAACGGACAAGCACACGACCTACTGCATCTACGACGGGCCGTCGCCAGAGGCCATCCGCCGGGCCGCCACGCGCAACGGCCTGCCGGTGGACGCGATCACCGAAGTGCGGGTGCTCGACCCGTACTTCTACTACTGACTCAGAAGGTGAGATTGAGCCACGCGAAAGCGACGTGGGCGTGCGTGCGGGCCGAGGCCGGCGGTTCGGACGTGGTCCACAGGTAGCCGAACTCCGGGCCCGTGGACGGGGAGAACTGGCGGAGCACGCCGGCGAAAGAGGCGGTTCTGGTCGATGCCCTGCCGGGGGCCGTCCACCGTCTCGTCCAGCGTGACCAGCAGTTCATTCCAGGCAGCCGGGGACCACGCACGGCGGTCGTCCAGCGGGCATGCGACGCGCCCCATGGTCCGCAGCCGGTGCGCCGTTCCCTGCCAGTTGTCCTGGAACCGCTGCTCGAGGCGGATGCGGATGGACGGCGCCCAGCGTGCGACGTCCGGGAAGCTGGCCGAGAGCTGCTGCCACGCGCGGTGCTCGTGCGTGACGCCGGGCCCGGCGGCTTGGCGATCCACGCATACCCGCCCCAGAGCGTCGCACGGTCGTGAATCCGGCGCCCCAGGGCCGTGCGCGTCAGGATCTGGAACGACTCGGTACCGTTCTCGAACCACCGCGGCTGCTCCTCGAGGTGCAGCCGCCAGTTCTCGGACAGCCGCACGGTGGCCAAGACCTGCAGCCAGACGTGGCCGTCCACGGTGTTCTGGGCCGCGGCGGCAGCGGGCATGCCGAGGGTGGCGAGGACGAAGACGAGGGCGATGACCGGACGGCGCATGGGTGCCAGTATACGAAGCGCTCAGACGATGAGGTCGCTCGCGAGCGAGCGCAGCGTGCGTTCGAGGGCCAGCTCCGCGCTCCACCCCCGCTCGTCCACCAGGTGACGCCACGTCGTGAAGTGGACGCGCGACCACACCCAGTCCGTCGCCTCGTCCACCGTCCATCCGTCGCGCAGGCGGCCGGCCTCGGCTATTCGCTCGACGGCGGCGTGGAGCACCCGGCGAAGGTCGGCCATGCGTTCGGAGAACGCCGTCCCGCCTTCGTCTCCAGCCTCGAACGCGGCGAGGAGGCCGCGTGCGACCGGCGCAATCTGCGGCACGTACGCAAACCACTCCCCGATGAGCGCCGCGAGCGCTTCGACCGGCGGCAGGGCGCGCGCGGCGACCACCCGCCCGCCAAACCCCGAGCGCTCGTCATGGCGACGGGCCGTCTCGGCCAGGAGGGTGGCTCGATTGGGAAAATGCAGGTAGACGGCCTGCCGGGACAGGCCTACCGCCCTCGCCACCCCGTTCATCGAGGCCGCGCCGACTCCCTCCTCGACAGCCAGTGTCCAGGCCGCGTCGAGGATCCGGTCCCTGGTCGAGATGGCTTCCGTTTCCGGCATGAGTATTGACATATGTCAATTGATTGCGATAGTCAATTGACGCATGTCAATTCACGGCCCTGCGGCCAGTGTCACGGTTTCGCAGCGGTGCCTTGTCGCATGTCAAGAATCTGAGCCATCAGACCGGCTCATCCTTCTCGACGAGGAACGTGAGCTGGGGGTGACCGCTGGGGACCTCGGCAGGCGGATCCGCCGGGTGGCCGGCGGACTCGAGGCCCTTGGGCATGGACCCGGTCAGGTGCTGGCGTTGTGGGCGCCGAACATGCCGCCCTGGGCAGGCGTGCTCTTCGGTGCGTGGACGGCCGGGATGGCGGTGACGCCCATCGGCGTCGCGGCCAGTGACGAGGAGGTCGAGCGCCAGCTCGTCGAGACCGGCGCCTCCGTCCTGGTGGCCGCTCCTGGACTGATGCCACGCGCGACCGCGCTCGCGAGCCGCGTCGATGTCCGTACGATCGTGTCGCTCGGCCCCGCGGCCGGCGCGGTTTCGATCCTGTCCCTCCTCGAGTCACCCCCGCTTGCCGTATCGCGGGACGACCCGGACGCCACGGCCCTCCTGCCGTACTCCAGCGGGACGACCGGCGGCCCCAAGGCCGTGCAGCTCACGCACCGGCAGCTTGCAGCCGTGGCCGCCCAGCTCCAGTCGAGGCTCCGGTTCGATCGCGCGGACGTCGTGCTCGGGGTGCCGCCTTTTTCGCACATCCTGGGGCTGACGGGGACGCTGACCGTGCCGCTGCTGGCCGGCGCGCAGGTCGTCACCCTCCCGCGCTTCGACCCCCGCACGACCCTCGACGTCATCGCACGGCGCGGCGTCACCGTGGTCATCGGTGCGCCGTCGATGGTGGACGCGCTTGCGCGCGGCGTGGCGGTGCATGGCGCGGAGACCAGCTCGGTGCGGCTGGTGCTTGCCGGAGGTTCCGCGCTGATGCCCGATGTGCAGGCCAGGGCGTCCCTGGCCTTCCCCCGCGCCGTGGTCGGCCAGGGCTGGGGTTGACCGAGATGAGCGGCGCCGTGGCGATCCCGGACCGGGACGAGGGAACGCCGGCAGGATCGGTGGGACGGCCGTTGCCCGGCACCCGCGGCGGGTCGTGGTCCCGGACACGGACGAGGCCTGCGCGGCCGGCGTCGCGGGCGAGTTGCTCGTGACGGGCCCGCAGCAGATGACGGGAGTACTACGGCAGGCCGGGCGAGTCCGCCGCCGCCCTCGACGCGCACGGCTGGCTGCGCACCGGAGACCTCGGCTACGTGGACGCCGACGCGCGCGTCCACGTGACGGGCCGCCTCAAGGACTTGATCAAGGTGCACGGCTACCAGGTGTCTCCGGAGGAACTGGAGGGCCGGCTCGCCGCGCACCCCGGTGTGGCGGACGTGGCGGTGGCCGGGCGGCCCGACGCCGAGCGCGGCGAAACGCCGGTGGCGTGGGTGGTGAGGCGCGACGTGTCGCTCGCGCCCGGCGCGCTGGCCGACTGGCTGGCCGCGCGCGTGTCGCACGTCAAGCGCCTCGGCCGCGTCCACTTCGTCGAGGCCATTCCGCGGAACGCGGCCGGCAAGATCGAGCGCCGCCGTCTCGTCGAGCCCGGCGTATCCGCAGACGCGACGACGGTGATATAGCTGAGGGATGCCGCTCATCTCGCTCTCGTCGCTTCCGGTCCGGGAGATCTTTCCGGGATTCCGGGCCCGGCTGGTCCACACCGACCGCGTGACGCACTCGTGGGTCGACATCGACGCGGGCGCCGCGTTCCCCGTCCATCAGCACCCGCACGAGCAGATCGTCAACGTGCTCGAGGGCGAGCTGGAACTGGTGGTGGATGCCCGGCCCTGTGTGCTTCGGCCGGGGATGGTATTCGTCATTCCCCGGACACGCCGCACTTCGGCCGGGCGCTCACGGCCTGCCGCATCCTCGACACCTTCGCCCCGAGCCGCGACGACTATCGCTGACACGGTCGGCCGGGGCCTGGCGGTATACTCGCCGGGCTCGTTCTTGAACTTCTTCCTGCAGGAGGCGCGCGTGCGGGTACAGATTGTCGTCGTCGGGGCCCTGGTGGCCGGTCTGGGCACGCTGGCCCTCGGACAGTCGGGCACGGCCCGGCTCAACCCCGTCATCGGCCTGCTCGAACAGGGCAAGCCCGTCTTCGGGCTCTACGCCCCGTCCAACCGGCGCTTCCCGCCGCGGCCCGGGACCGTCGCCCCTGCCGTCCAGTTGCCCGACAAGACGCCGGATCAGCTCGCCAGGGAGGCGCTTGGCTACGCCAAGAGCGACTTCGTGTTCGACGGGAGCATGGAGGGGAACTTCGAGCGGGGCTATGCGACCTTCTCGGCGTTCGCCGCCAGCATGGGACAGCAGGGGATTGGGGCCAACGGCCGGCTCCACCATCCGCTCATCGTCAAGGCGCCCGAGATCGCGGCCGCGCCGGACAAGGTGGCCAGCAGATCGGCCAGCAGCTCAACCTGGGCGTGAGCGGCGTGATGTTCGTCGGGGTCGAGAGCCCCGACGAGGTGAAGACAGGCCTGGCGGCCATGCGCTTCGCCTCGAAGGGCGGGACCCGCAGCGACGATGTCGGGCACGCCTTTGAGATGTGGGGGCTGAGCCCGGCGGCCTACAAGGCGAAGGCCGACCTCTGGCCGCTCAATCCCGACGGGGAGCTGATCAACTGGACGATCGTCGAGAGCAAGGCGGGCCTCGCGCGGGTCCGCGAGATTGCGGCGGTCAAGGGCATCGGCGTGCTGTGGCCCGGCGCCGGGACGCTCCGCCAGGTGTTCTCGACCACCGACGCATCCGGCAAGCGCGTGCTCGACGAAGCCGCGTGGGAAGCCTCCATCCAGCAGGTGCTGGCCGCGTGCAAGGAGTTCGACGTGCCCTGCGGCTACCCGGCCAATGCCGACGACATCGAGATGCGCATGAAGCAGGGCTTCCGCGTCTTCGTGATGAACTGGGGCGACGCGGGCTTCAAGGCCATCGACGTGGGCCGCGCCGCGGCGGGGCGCTAGCCGGCTGCCTCGATGGGGCCGATCCCGGTCAGCTCACCACTGGCCGGCCCAGTCGGGAGCCGGGGTCGGCGCCGGCTCCAGTGCCGACAGGTCGTGATCGACCTCGATCGACATCACGCTGCCGGCGAGCGTGCGGACCTGCAGGCGGCCTGAGCGCGTCGCCGCCAGCACGCGGCCCATCGGGTGCCAGTCCGCCCACTGGAGGTCATCCAGCGGCAGGAGGAACTGCCGAGCGGGCATCTCGAGCCAGTAGTGCACGCGCAGCCCGTCGATGGCCTGCACGTGGGCCGACCCGCCACCGGTCAACTCGGCGTTCTCGGCGCAGAGCCACGCCTCCCCGGGGACGGCTTGCGGATGCGGGCGCGCCGGGCACTGTCCCACGTGTCGCCGGCGGCGCGCGGTGGTGAGTCGGGCGCCTCGATCCAGCCCCGCCGGAGTTCGGTGGCGAACTGCGCGGGCTGCGTGGCACGCAGCCCGAAGGGCACGGGAAGGGCGACACCGCCGGGCGCCGCGCCCGCGGGTTCCTCGGTGAAGTGGTATCCACGGGTCCACGTTCCGCAGGTGCCGAAGGCGTGCAGCGAGTTGAGCCAGGGCAGCCGCGAGATCGCGACGTAGGCGTCGCCGTGCTCCCACCCAGCCGTGGGCTTGTGCGCGAAGTAACAGAGCCATCGGCCGTCGGGCGACACGTCCGACCGGCGGGGGAAGAGCCGCCCCGCAAACCACGCGCCGGGTTCGTAGTGTCCGGACTCCAGATCCCATCGGCCGACGTGAGACCATCGGCTCGGCCCACGGCGGAAGACGGCTGCCACTGGCGCGTGGGTGGCCGGAACGACGTAGAGGCGCGGCCCGACTGGCGTCATGCGTCGTTCAGTCTAGAATCGGAGGTGATGTCGAGTCATCACGACAGCCCGTACCGCGTGTCGCACGACGACCACGCCATGACGCTCACCGACGCGGACGCGCCGGTCGGGCGTCTCGACTGGCGACTCGAGAGCGGCATCGTCTACGTGGACTACGTGCACGTCGATCCGGCGCGCCGCGGCCACGGCCTGGGCGCGCGGCTCGTGGATGCCGCTGCCGATTACGCGCGCCAGACCGGACGTCGTCTGGTGCCCCTGTGCGGCTTCGCCCGCCGCGTGCTCCACGGCGATCCGCGCTATCAGGATCTGCTCGCGGACGACTGACCCGCCGGCCGTCGTGCCCGCGGGCCGGGTCGTCAGACGGGCGGTCCGCCCGTCGCCGTCACCCGCACGCCGTCCGGCAGGCGGACGTCCAGCGGCGCGAGCTTCTCGATGTTGAGTGCGGCCGCGGCGATTCCCACGCGTCCGTCCGTCGCGTCCACTTCCTCCAGGATCCGGGTGAAGAGCCGATCCTTGGTGGAGCGGCGCGCCTTGTAGCCCACGGCGTAGCGCAGCGTCAGCTCCACCCAGTTCTCGTTGGCGGCCATGGTCACGGTTGGCGTGACGGTCGCGTCCTCGATCAGGAACTTCCGCACGATCTCGCGCCAGGCGCCCTCGGCCTCCCGCGCGTAGTCGCCGACGACCTCGTCGGCCACGCGGGCGAGCAGGGTGCGCGCGAGCGGGTAGTCGCTGCCGTACTTGATCGGCAGCCGGATCTCGTCCCAGACGAACGGGAAGTAGGCCGAGTAGTTGAACACCGGCTCCTTGAAGACGAAGCTGTTCGCGATGCGGACGATGCGGCCCGTGTACTGGTCCGCGGCCACCCACTCGCCGCACTCCATGAGCGTCGTGCGCAGCACGCCGACGTCGATGACGTCGCCGCGGATGCCGCCCAGCTGGATGCGGTCGCCGGGGCGGTAGAAGTCGGCGAACGAGACCGCCAGCCAGCCCGCGATGCTGCCGATGACTTCCTGCAGCGCGAAGGCGATCCCGGCGCCGGCCACGCCGAACGCCACCGTGAAGTTGCCGAGACGATCGCTGAAGACGGCCGCCGCGAACAGGAACGCGGCGAGATAGCCGGCCAGCGTCACGGCCTTGCGCGTGCGATACCGGAGCTCCGGGTCCTCGACCCGGCCCGACACCGCCCGCTGGCCGACCGCCACGGCCACGCGCACCAGCAGCAACCCGCCGACGACGATGACCAGCCGGCCGACGATGGGATGGAAGAGCCACCGGGTGATGTCGTCCATGGAGCGAGCGTCGCCTACGGCCGCCAGCGGCCGTCGGTCTCCCGTGAAGGACCGCCCGCGAGGACGACCGGATCGCCCGCGCCGTCCACCGGCACGGCCATGACGTCGAGGTCGGCGCCGCCTGCGGGGCCGACGCCGGTGTAGACGAGCCACTGGCCGTCCGGCGACCAGCGCGGGAACCACTGTTGCCCGTCGGCCAGCAGTGTCCGCCGATGGGTGCCGTCCGCGTCGAGCAGCACCAGCGCGGAGGTCTCGCCCCGATCCGCGTGGAACGCGATGGCGCTGCCATCGGGCGAGAACACGGGTGAGCCGTCAGCGGGCTCGTCCTCGGTGAAGCGTCGCAGGACGACACCCTCGGCGTCCACGCGGTAGACGTCTGCGCCCTGTCCGCCGGGTGCCTGCATGGCGAGGACGAAGCTGTCGCCGTCGGGCGCCCATGTCGCCGCCGCGGAGGTGCCGGGCGACTCCGCGAACAGCCGCGACTGCGTCGAGCCGTCGGCGTGCATGACGTAGTGGTGCACGGCGGGCTCGGTCCCGTCACCCGGTTCCTGCCGCCACGACGCGAACGATAGCCGTGTGCCGTCGGGCGACCACGTCGGCAGGTAGTCGTCGGCCGGGTCGTCGGTGAGCTGCACGAGACCCGAGCCGTCGGCATTCATCACCCAGATGTCGAGGTTGCCGGTGCGGTTGCTCTGGAACGCGATGCGCGTGCCGTCGGGCGACCACTCGGGCCAGTTGTCCTGGGCCGGGTGCGCGGTGAGGTTCTGCCAGGCGTCCACGCCGCCGGCGCGCAGGTAGATCTCGTCGTTGCCGTCGCGGTTGGACACGAACAGGAGGTCGGCGTTCGCGGGCGTCCACGGATCGGGCGGGAGCTCGCGATCCGCACCTTGCGGGGGTGGCGGGGTGGAGGCTGGCGCGCTCGAATCCGGGGCGCACGCAAGCTGGGCCACCACGGCCACGGCCAGCGCCACGGCTGCGACCTGCATCCGTGAATTCTGACACACCGCGCCCGGCACGCGCGGCGCGCGCGGGGCTGCGCGCTACGGCTCCGTTGGCGCGGGGCGGGCCGTGGCCCGCGTCATGATCGTGTACGGCGACTCGTCGAACCCGTATCGGCGATACACGCGCAGGGCCCGGGCGTTCTCGCGATGCGCGTAGAGTCGCAGCTCGAGCGCGCCGTCACGGGCAGCGGTCTCCGCCAGATGGTCGAGCAGGCGCTCGACGAGACCGGTGCCCCGGTGTTCCGGGACGACGTAGAGGCTCTGCACCCACCAGTAGCAGCCGCCGTTGAAGTTGCTCCACTCGGTGACGATGGACGTGCTGGCGGCGGCAGAGCCGTCCGGCGCGTCCGCCAGCCAGTACCGGGCCTGAGGCGGGTCGGCGAACCCGCCCTCGACGTCCCGGCGCGCGGCCCCTTCGTCGAGCCGGCGACCCTCGGCGTCCAGGGCTTCCTGCAGCGTGAAGGCGACCAGCGTCTCGATGTCTCCGCGGGTGGCGGGCCTGATGGCGTAGGACACGGCGGGCGGCTCAGGCCTTGGCCGAGGTGAGGAGCAGCACCGGCATGAGCAGCTCGACTTCGCCCTCCTCGTTCTCGAAGGGCTGCAGCGATTCCTCGGCCTCCAGGCGCAGCCGCTCGAATTGCTCGTCGCTCAGCAGGCCGCCGAGGGTCCACGCACACGCCCGTTCCGCGGACACGAGCGCCTCGATCGACGGGAACCGCACGACGCCGTCGCGGCGGGTGACGGCCACCTCGTCGAGTCCGGCCTCGGCGCACCATCCGCGGAGCGCCGCGCGATTGCCGGTCGAGAACGGCGCGCGGAAGGCCTCGGCCACCTCGCCTCCGAACAGCCGGTGGAGCAGTTCGGCCAGCACGGAGTAGCCGGGCGATCGGTCGAGGGCGTCGCACACCGCCAGCGCGAGCCGTCCGCCGGGCTTGAGGACGCGCATCATCTCGGCGAGGGCGCGCGGCTTGTTCTCGAAGAACATGAACCCGAACTGGCTGACGACGGCGTCGAAGGCACCGTCGTCGAACGGGAGGGCTTCGGCCCGGCCACCGCGCCAGTCGACCGATGACGGCTTTCTGCGTGCGACGGCGAGCATCTCCTCGCTGGGGTCGAGGCCCGTGACCGTGCCGGATCTGCCGACGCGTCCGGCGGCTGCGGCGGCCAGCACGCCGGTCCCGCAGGCCACGTCGAGCACGCGCTGCCCGGGGCCGATGCGGGCGGCGTCGGCGACCACGGTGCTCCAGTGCTGGAAGAGCGCGGGCACGAACGTGTCGTCGTACACCTCGGCCGGGGATCGTGTGGACAGGCTCATGCGTGCCTCCTTCCTGCGGGGCAGCCCGCGCGCACGACCCTACCACAGCCCGTCGCCGTGTCTGGGGCGGCCGCCTCACCCGTCGGCGGGCTGGTGCGGGGTGTCGAGCAGCCGCTGGTACAACTCGAGGTCGAGCCAGCGTCCGAACTTGAAGCCCGCATGGCGCACGACCCCGCAGTACTCGAAGCCGAGCGCGAGGTGGAGGGCGCGGCTGGCGGCGTTCGAGGCCTCGATGCCCGCGATCACGTTGTGGTAGCCCTGCGCGCGCGCCCGTGCGACGACGGCCTCGACGAGCGCGCGGCCCACGCCGCGCCCGCGGTGATCGCGGTGCACGTAGACCGAGTGCTCGACCGTGTACTTGTAGGCCGGCCAGGCGCGAAAGGGCCCGTAGCTGGCAAACCCCGCCAGGTGCCCGCTCGCGTCGGTGATGCCGAGGACGGGATACCCGCCCCGCGCCTTGGCATCGAACCACGCCTCCATGGACTCGGGCGGCCGGAGGGCATAGTCCCAGAGCGCCGTCGAGTTGGCGATGGCGTCGTTCAGAATCGCGAGGATCGCGGGCGCGTAGGACCGATCGAGGTCGATGGGCGACATGGCGGGCGGCACGGGGGGGCACCGGGCATGCGTCAGGTCCACGCCGCGGGCGGACGACGCTGCCACAACCACGCGATGTAGTCCACGAGCGGCGGCGTGACGTCCAGCGCGCGCAGGCGCGACAGCACCTGCCCGCGGTGGTGCCCCGTGTGCGCGTACACCTGCACCATCGTCTCACCGAGCGTCGTCGGGCCTGGTTCGAACCCGAGATGTGCGGCGATCTGTCCCGACCACGGCACGGTGAGCGGCGTATCGAGCGCGGGACCGGCCGAGGCCGCGACGTGTGCGCGGGCGCGCGCGTAGTAGGGACGCGCCCACGCCGCGAGGGCCGCCGCCTCCAGCCCCTCGCCGGCGTGCCGATCGATCGGGTCGCCCTGCCAGACGGCGAGAAACGCCTGCTGGACGAGGTGGATGTGATGGAGCGTGCCGCGGATCAAGCCATCGTGCCGCGCTGTGTCGTGCCGGAGCACCGTGGCCCAGGCGGACGCATCGGCCCATTCCATGTGGTGATAGAGATCCGTGACGAGCTCGTTCACCTGCACCGCAACCTCCGCGTGTCAGAGGGCCTCCGGAACACGGCCGCGGTCGAGGCGCGCGTGCAGGAAGGCCACCAGCTCTTCGAAGAGCACCCGTGTCGGGTGCGTCGGCGCATCTGGGGCGCGCTCGTACTCTTCGGTCAACGTCGCATGGGGCGGGCGCAGGGCGGAGCCGCCGTCGAGCTCCCGCCGGACCATGTGGTCGCCGAAGGCCTGCGCCACTCGGTCGATCCGGGCAGCGGGACAGACCCGGTCGCGCCGGAACCGCGTCGCCATCAGCGTGATGCCGTCGGTGCGCGCCCGCACGGCCGCCTCCTCCAGGTCGGCGTCAGCGATGTTGAGCTGCGACATCCAGGCCCCGCGGCCCATGCCGACGGCCGAGAAGGTGAAGGAGAACGGAATGCCGGGCTGGGCCACGACCGGTGCGGTCACGCAGCGCTCGAGCACCAGCGGGATCGCGAAGGCGCCCGTGAGGCACATGCCGATGGCGCCGATACTGGCGCCACCGTGCCGGCTGCTGATGTCGGCGGCGAGCCGTCGGAGCCAGTCCACGATCGGCGCGGACACGCCCGACTGCAGCCGGGCGAACTCCCTCGAGATGCAGAGCCGGCGATAGCTGGCCATCGACTGGTGCTGGCCGGGCTCACCGAACAGCAGCGGCAGGTAGCAGTGGAACCCGCGATCCGCCAGGCGGCGGCCGAAGCGGAGCGCCGCCGGCGACAGGCCCGGCAGCTCGTGGAGAATCAGGACAGCCGGACCGTCGCCGCGATGGTAGACGAGGTGCGAGATCGCTGCCTCGCCGGCCTCGGGAGGACCGGCGGCGGCGAAGGTGAACTGCTGGTAGCCCTCGAGCGCTGGGTCGGCCATGGCGTGAGCGGTCACGCGCCTGCGGCCGTGTCATGGTGGATTCGTGTCCCCAGCACCGACAGGAATTGGGCGAGGAAGGCCGGATGCGCCGGCCAGGCCGGCGCGGTCACGAACGGTCCGTCGGTGATGGCGCCATCCACCTTCAGGTCGGCAAAGGTCGCGCCCGCCTGGCGGACTTCCGGCGCGCAGGCGGGGTAGGCCGAGATGCGCCGTCCGGCGATGACGGACGCGGCCGCCAGGATCTGCGGACCGTGGCAGATGGCGGCGATGGGCTTGCCCCGCTCCGCGAAATGGCGGACGAGGTCGATGACGGCCGGGTTGAGCCGCAGGTATTCGGGCGCGCGGCCGCCCGGCAGCAGGATGGCGTCGTAATCGTCCCCGCGGATCGCGGCGAAGTCCGCGTTGAGCAGGAAGCGATGGCCCCCCTTCTCGCTGAAGGTCTGGTCTCCCTCGAAGTCGTGGACGGCCGTCCGCACCCACTCGCCGGCGGCCTTGTCGGGGCAGACCGCGTCCACCCGATGCCCGACGGCCAGCAGCGCCTGGAACGGGACCATCACCTCGTAGTCCTCGACGAAGTCACCAACGATCATCAGGATCCGCTTGGACATTGGGGGATACCCTCCGCCGATCCGGTCGTCCGGTGCGGCCTGCGCCGCGACACTGCCGTAATACGGTTGTGCGTTCGCCAAGACAATTGCATATTTTCGAAAAATTAGTAAAGGGCAGTTTCGAAGACATGGCACGACATTCCTGAGCTGCCGGAATCCCGGCGTGCGGACCGCGCGATCGCGCAACTCGGCCGCAACTGGCGCACGGGCTCGTGGAGTCGTTCTTGCAGCTCGAACGGGTGGGTGACTGTCGATGCCGTTCGTCTTCCGCACGCTCATCCTCGTGCTCATCGGATTGGGCACGGTGCTCGGCCTTGCCGAGTGGCGGTGGCGGGTGTCTACCGACGACACGCAAGCCCGGCTCACGCGCCTTGGCGGGTCGGTTCCGGTGGCCGCACCAGGGCGACGGCGCACGCTGCCGCCGCCAGTCGCGCGCTACTTCGACCGGGTATTACCCACGCCACCCCGTCAACTGCGCCACGTCCGTATTATCTGGACGGGCGAGTTCAACACCGGCACGCCCGGCGCGGACCGGTGGTCGCGCTTCGACGCGGAACAGGACTTCTTTCCGGGTGCGCCGGGCATGGTCTGGGACGCGCACATCCGCATGGCGCCGGGGCTGACCGTGCGGGTGCGTGACGCGCTCGTGGCGGGGGAGGGTTCGATGCGCGCGTCCCTGCTCGGTCTCTACACCGTCGCGGACCGTCACGGCACGCCCGAACTCGCCGAGGCGTCGCTGCAGCGCTATCTGGCCGAAGCGGTGTGGCTGCCCGAGGCGCTCTTACCGGAGTACGGCGTCCGGTGGGATCCCGTCGACGACACCCGCGCCCGCGCCACCGTCCGCGCGGGGCATGCCTCTGCCAGCGTGGAGTTCCGCTTCGGCGCCGACGGGCTGGTCTCGTCGGCGTCCGTGCCGGCGCGCCTGTACGACGACGGCGCCAGCGAACCGTCGATGCACCCGTGGCAGGGCCGCTACCTCGCCTGGGCGCACGTTGGCGGTGCGCTCGTGCCGAGCGATGCGGTGGTCGAGTGGCTGCTGGCCGACGGTCCGTTCGCCTACTGGCGGGGTCGCCCGGTTTCCATCGGGGACGACGATGCGGCATCCTGACGCACGTCCGAGCGCATGGCTGGATCCGTTCCTGCCGGCCTACGAGGTACACGAGCACCACGAGACCGAGGTGTCGGCGCCGGCGGCGGTCGCCTGGCGCGCGGCGCACGAGGTGGATCTGGGCGCCTCCCCGGTCATCCGGGCGATCTTCGCGGCGCGCGAATGGGTGATGGGCAGCCACGCCGGTCCGAGGCCTCCGGCCCGTCCGTTCCTGGACGCGCTCGGCGCGCTCGGCTGGCGCGTGCTGGTGGACGAGCCCGGCCATGCGCTGGTGATGGGCGCGGTGACACAACCCTGGCTGCCGGACGTCACGTTCCGCGGTCTCGATCCGGCGGCGTTCGTCGCGTTCGAGACCCCCGGGTTCACCAAGATCGCCTGGACCCTCGTCGTCCAGCCGACCGGCCCGGCGTCGTCGCGCGTCGTGACCGAAACGCGCGTGTGCGCCACCGACGCGGACGCGCGGCGCCGGTTCCGGCGGTACTGGAGATTCGTCTCACCAGGCATCCGGCTGATCCGCCATCGCCTGCTCGCCCTCATCCGGCGGCACGCGGAGCGTGCGGCCGCCGGGGTGTCCGTCGCCTAGCCGGGCCGCGCCCGCAGAAAAGGAGTCCGCCATGGATGTGCTCCCGCAGCCGCCGAGCCCCTGGGACATCGATCCGGCCGCCTTTCCCACAGCGGGAACGAACCGGGAGAAGCTGCGCTTCCTCGTTGGCTACGCGCTGCTCGCGCCCTCGACGCGCAACACGCAGCCGTGGCGGTTTCGGGCCGCCGACGCCGACATCGAGGTGCACGTGGACCTGACGCGCTGGCAGCGCGTCGCCGACGCGGATCAGCGCGAGGTGTACATCAGCGTCGGGTGCGCCCTCGAGAACCTCCTGATCGCGGCCAGTCATTTCGGCTACCGCACGGCCGCCGACATCGTGGCCAGCTGCCGTCACCCGACGCTGGCCGCACGCGTGCGGTTCGTCTCGCACGACGTGCCGCCGCCCGCCGTGGGCGATCCGCGCTTCGCGGCCATGCTGCGCCGGCGAACCGAGCACGGCGTGTACGACGGCACGCCGATCCCGGAGGCCGAACTGGCCGCACTCGCCGAGCTGAGCCTCGAGGCCGGCCTGCGCCTCGACTGGATCACGGACGCCGAGGGACGGGCGGCCGTGGACGCGCTCGTCATGCGCGCCGATGCGCTGCTCCTCGCCCGCGACGACTACCGGCACGAGCTGGCCGAGCTGGTGGGCCACGGCGGCTTCGGGGCACCGTGGCTGCTGGCGACGCTCGAGCGCTTCGCCATCGAGCACCTGGCCACGCCCGCCCGCGTGGCCGCCCGCGACCATCGCGTGATCGCCAGCGCACCGGTGCTCGGGGTCATCAGCGCCCACACCAGCGCACGCGAGGCACAGGTCCGCGTGGGCCAGGTGCTGGAACGGCTCTACCTCGAGACCACGCTCCGCGGCCTCCAGCCTGCAGCCGGTCAGCCAGGTGCTGCAGACGCCGGAGACGCGCGACGCCCTGGCTGCCTTGCTGCCCGTGCCCACCTGGGTGCCGCTGCAGCCGCTCCGCCTCGGGCACGCCCGCGTGCGCGCGCATCGCACCCCGCGACGGGACGTCGACGACGTGATGATGTCCACCGACGCGTGACGGCGCGCGTGCCGGGGGATGCGGCACGGCCGGGTTCCGACTATCATCGGTGGTTCGGAGTCCCGACGTGCCCAACATCCTGCAGCAGCTCCCCGCCGGCGAGAAGGTCGGCATCGCGTTCTCGGGCGGCCTCGACACGAGCGCCGCCCTTCACTGGATGCGCGCCCGCGGCGCCGTCCCCTACGCCTACACCGCCAACCTCGGCCAGCCCGACGAGACGGACTACGACGACATCCCGAAGAAGGCGATGGCGTACGGCGCCGAGCGCGCGCGCCTGATCGAGTGCCGCCCGCAGCTGGTGGCCGAAGGCCTGGCCGCCATCCAGTGCGGTGCCTTCCACATCTCCACGGCCGGCGCCACCTACTTCAACACCACGCCGCTCGGCCGCGCCGTCACCGGCACCATGCTGGTCGTCGCCATGCGCGAGGACGACGTCAACATCTGGGGAGACGGCAGCACGTTCAAGGGCAACGACATCGAGCGCTTCTACCGCTACGGGCTGCTCGCCAACCCGAACCTCCGCATCTACAAGCCGTGGCTCGACCAGCAGTTCATCGACGAGCTCGGCGGGCGCAAGGAGATGTCGGAGTACATGATCGCCCACGGCTTCGAGTACAAGATGAGCGTCGAGAAGGCCTACTCGACCGACTCGAACATCCTCGGCGCGACGCACGAGGCCAAGGACCTGGAGTTCCTCGACAAGGGCATCTCGATCGTCCAGCCCATCATGGGCGTGGCCTTCTGGCGCGACGACGTGCCGGTGAAGGCCGAAACCGTCACGGTGCGGTGGGAGGAGGGCCAGCCGGTGGCCATCAACGGCCACACCTTCAGCGACGCGCTCTCGATGTTCACCGAGGCGAACGTCATCGGCGGCCGGCACGGGCTCGGCATGTGCGACCAGATCGAGAACCGCATCATCGAGGCGAAGAGCCGCGGCATCTACGAGGCGCCCGGGATGGCCCTCCTGCACGCGACCTACGAGCGCCTCGTCACCGGTATCCACAACGAGGACACCATCGAGCAGTACCGCAACAATGGCCGCCGGCTGGGGCGCCTGCTGTACCAGGGCCGCTGGTTCGACCCGCAGTCGATGATGCTGCGCGAGACCGCCCAGCGCTGGGTGGCCGGTGCCGTCACGGGCGAGGTGACGCTCGAACTGCGCCGAGGCAACGACTACTCGATCGTCGACACTTCGAGCCCCAACCTCACCTACAAGCCCGAGCGGCTCACGATGGAGAAGGGCGAGGCGTTCTTCACGCCCGCCGACCGCATCGGCCAGCTCACGATGCGGAACCTCGACATCATCGACACGCGCGACAAGCTCCGCGTGTACCGCGACACCGGCCTGCTGGGCCCGGGCTCGGCGGGGGTGCCGCTGCTGGAGGCAGAGAAGCCGGAGCAAGAGTAGTACACCTGGTGATCTGGCGGAGTGATGAGCTGGTGATCGATCGGATGCACGTGCGATCGCGTCGATCCATCTGGTGATCTGGGGCCTCAGCCAGGTGGACTCTGGAATGTGATTCAATCCAGAAGGATGAGCGATCCGGGGCGGATGCTGATGGTCGTCGGCGGCGTGCTGCTGCTCGTCGGCGCGTTCGTGTCGTTGGGGGGACGGCTTCCGTGGCTGGGGCGCCTGCCCGGCGACATCGTCATCGAGCGCGAGCACGTCCGCTTCTACTTTCCGATCGTCACCTCGATCGTGATCAGCCTCATCCTGTCCGTGCTAGCCATGCTGTTCCGGCGCTGACAAGGGGCGCATGGGCGATAGCTCACGGCCGCCGCCTGGCGATCGCGCCGTGTGTCAGGTCTCGGAGTCGGCTCCGCCCGGAGTCGATTGCGTGTCGAGCGCCGCCAGCGCCGCGGCCAGCTCCGTCTTCTCGCGATAGGCGTCCACGGCGGCGCGCCTCACCGCGTCCGCCACCCGGGCGTCCCACCACGCCACGAACCCAGGTTCCCGCATGCGGCTGGCCCACGCCGACATCTCTACCCGCCGCGCGTCGGTGGACATGTGCGCGCGGATCTTGTTCGGCGGCTTGATCGTCGTCGACCGGCGGGCCGTGATCGGCCGCACTCCTTCGAGCGTCAGGATCTGCTCCCACATGTAGTGATCGCTCCAGCGCCCGTGGGGCGCCGGCCGCCAGCCCCAGGGCAGGCGCCGATAGAGAGCGGCCGTGTGGGCGGCGCCCGTGAGGCTGATGGTGTTCTGCCGGGGCTGCAGGTGCCAGGCCACACATCGGGCGTCGGTGAGGTCGGTCGGCAGCGCGACGAGCCCGCCGCTGGCATCGATCAGGACCGGGAAGGGGTGCGCGAAGTCGTGCTCGGCGAGCAGCGCGATCATCGTCTCGACGTGATGCGGCAGCAGCAGGTCGTCGTCGCCGAGGTAGGTGACCACGGGGGCGGTGGCCGCCGACACCACCTCGTGACGGGCGACCTCGTTGCGGCTCTCGCCCTTGGGGCGGTCCACGAATCGCACCCGGCGGTCTCGGCCGCACATCTCGGCCATCACGGCGCGCGTCGGATCTCCGGCGCCGTCGCCGATGACGACCACGTCGAGATCCACGACCGTCTGCGCGAGCGCACTCTCGACGGCAAGGCCGAGCGTCGACGCGTGGTCGTGGGTCGGGATCACGACCATCGCCGCCGGTGTCACCATCGCCAGGGGACGAGCGCTGCCGCGTCGGGGCTGTCGTACGGCAGGTCCAGCGCGTCGGGACGCGCGTAGTCGTAGGGCGCGCTGGGCATGTTGACGATGAAGGCCTCGTCGGTGCCGATGACCTTCCAGCCGTGATAGAGGTTCGGCGGGATCACGAGCAGGCCCGGATTCCGTTCGGACACCTTGAACTCGTTGACCGTCCCTTCGGTGGGTGAGCCGACGCGGCCATCGAAGACCACGATGGACACGAGCCCCTTCACCACGAACAGGCGATCGGTGCTGCGCTGGTGCAGGCCCCAGGCGCGGATCCGTCCGGGCTCGGTGGTGGTGACGTGGACGTGGACGATGGGCGCGTCGATTTCGCCCCAGTCCGCGCGTGCGATCTCGGCCAGCGTCCCATCCTCGTGGGGAACGGGGCGGGTGGGGCGGAACCGCAGCCCCTCGATGAGCGCGGCGCGCAGCGCGCCCGCGCCGTCCACCGCCGACTGCTTCTGCAGCAGCCGCTCGAGCCCGCGCACCTGCGGGCGATCCGTGTCGTGAGTCTTGTCCGGCATGCGGCGTTTCCGTCACCTCGCCGCCCGCGCCGGCAGCCGGGCCAGCGTGCCGCGCGGCGGCGTTCCGTTGTACACCAACACTCCGGTGTGCCGCACGGTGGTGTAGAGTCGCGCGTGAACGGGAGGGACGCCGTGGCGGACAAGCTGGTCGGCACCAACTACATCACGCCCGACATCGTGGCCAAGGTCACCGGTCGTGCCAGGTATGCCGAGGACTACCGCGCCGAGGGCATGCTGTTCGCGAAGCTGCTGCTGAGTCCCATGCCACACGCGCGCGTGCGGCGCCTCGACACCTCGGCCGCGCTGGCGCTGCCAGGCGTCCGGGCCGTGCTCACGGCCGACGACCTGCCGGATCTGGGTGGCGCCGAGCGCGCGCTGACCAACGAGCCGGTGTACGGCGGCGAGCCCATCCTGGCGATTGCGGCCGTGGACGAGCTGACGGCGGCCGAGGCCATCGAGCGCGTCGAGATCGACCTCGAGCCGCTGCCCTTTGCGATCGACCCGCTCGACAGCCTCCGCCCGGACGGCCCCGACGCGAGGCTCGAGGGCAACGTCTGGGGTGCGCCCGGCGCGCCCGCGCCCGGAGGGCCGCCTGCTCGTCCCGCCATCGAGCGGCTGAAGTGGACGGCCGGGGACTTCGCCGAGGCCGGGGAGGGCCGGCTGCCGATGGGACGGGCCACCGAGGAGTGGTCCACCGGCGACGTGGAGGCCGCGCTCGCCGCCGCCGATCTCGTCGTCGACGAGACCATGGTGATCGCGTCCACGGGGCACCACCCCATGGAGACGCGCAGCGCGATGGCCTACTGGCAGAACGGCAAGCTGTACCTGCACTGCTCGACGCAGAGC
>JAWKHU010000064.1:0-61041 GCA_041394685.1 Vicinamibacterales bacterium | reverse complement strand
CTCCATCGGGTTCTGGGCCGCCGTCTTCGCCTCGCTCCTCGGCGTCTGGCAGAGCGTGCCGTATCTCTATGCCGACCTGTACGGCATCCTCAAGGGCCTGTCCCCCGAGGGGCGTGACGCGGTGACGAAGGTCACGAGCACGCCGTACCGGCTGGCGCTCGCCTTCATCACGCTGGTTCCCCTGCCGCTGGCGTTCACGGGCCGCCCCATCTTCATCATCGTCACCTACACGATCGTGGGCAGCCTGTTCGTCCCGTTCCTGGCGGCGACGCTCCTGTATCTCAACAACAAGGTGGCGTGGACGTCGCCGGTGCCGAAGAACCACTGGTCCACCAACGTGCTGCTCGTCGCGATCCTGGCGCTCTTCATTGCGGTCGGCGCGCAGGAGGCAATGGGCGCCCTGCGGTGATACCGCCGTCCCGTCGTCCGCGGCGAGACCCGTCGATGGGCGTCCGGACGCGGGTTCGACTGGTTGCGTGAGCTGAGAAGTAGAATCCTCCCCGGAGGCCGAGCATGCGTGTTGTCCTGTCCAGCGTGGCCCTCGTGACTGCCGGTGCGCTGTCGCTCTCGGCGCAGTCCGGGCCCACCGTTCCGCCACCCACCCCGAAGCCCGACGTGACGGCCCTGGTGTCCCGGCTGAGCCTCGAGCGCTACAAGGCCACGATCAAGGGCCTGACGCAGTTCGGCGACCGCCGACAGGGCACCGAGCGCAACCGGAAGGCCGTGGACTGGATCGAGGCGCAGCTCAAGAGCTACGGCTGCCCCACCGAGCGCATCAAGTACGTCTACGACCCGCCGCCTCCCCAGCCCCGGACCGGGCAGGGGGCCCGGCCGGCGCCGAACCCCAACGCCCGCGCCGTCGGCGGCGGGCGCCCGCGTGGCGTCCGCGCACGGACGGGCGTGAACAACGACCCGATGCGGCAGCCCGACGAGCGTCTCCGTCAGCTGAACAGCGAACCGGCCGCCAACGGTCCGCGTGAGCTCGTGTACTGCACGAAGGTCGGTACCTCGCGTCCGGACGAGATGTACATCATCGGTGCCCACATGGACGGCCACGGCTGGGGCGAGGCCGCGAACGACGACGGCTCGGGCACGGCCATCGTGATGGAACTGGCGCGCATCTTCTCGATGCCCGACGTGCAGACCGAGCGCACGATCCGCTTCGCGCTGTGGAACAACGAGGAGACGGGGCTGAACGGCGCGCGCGCCTACGTCGATCAGCGGAAGGGCCTGCAGGGAAAGGAAGACCCGCCGGGCTCGGGACGATACCCCGAACCGCGGTGGCTCGGCATGATCCAGCACGACATGATGCTGTTCGACCATGGGATGCCGCGCGCCGACGGCACCGTCAGCCCGGAGCAGCGGCCCGAGGCCGACGTGAACATCGAGTTCCAGAGTGCCTCGCGGATGGCGGGCGACTCGCAGAAGCTCGCCTGGTTCCTCCACGCCGCCAACGCCGAGTACGCCACGGACTACCCCGCGCAGGTCGGTCCTCACATGACCAACACCGACTCCACGCCGTTCATGGACGACGTCGCGTCGGTGAGCCTGCGGGAGAACGAGCGCGGCGTGCAGGTGGGCAGCGGCTGGGACCCGCACTGGCACCAGCCGACGGACGTCTTCGCGACCTTCTCCGACAAGGACTTCCGGCTGGGCCTGAACGCGGCGCAGACGACCCTGGCGGGCGTGGCGCAACTGACCGGCGCCAAGGCGAAGCCGTAGCGGAACGCCGGGACGGGGCGCTCAGCGCAGCCGGTAGGTGAGGCCCGCGAGCACCCGCCACTCGCGATAGTCCGGGCCGTCCATCGTCCGTTCCACGGACAGGAAGCTCGACATCTGGCGTCCGACCTGCATCGTCGCGTTCATGCCGAAGCGCTTCGTGGAGGGCCGCGACTCCACGACGATGCCGTCGCCCCGCACGAACTGGATCTGCGAGAGCGCGGTCGAGAACTCCGCCGTGGCGTAGAGGCGGCCCAAGAACTCCCTGCCCGCCGACACGAACGTGGAGTGGTAGGAGCCGGTCGGACGCATCATGCGCGAGTCGGACACGGTGAGGTCCACGCCGCTGTCGAAGACGTTGCTCGCGTAGCCGCCCGTGAGCCAGCGGTTCGTCGGCGCGTCGTCCCGGTTGTTCTTGTCGCGCGAGTAGCCGCCGTAGACGCGCACGCCCGGCAGGACCTCGCCGGTCACGCGCCCGCCCACCGACTCGTAGAGCAGCCCGTCGACGGCCTGCTGGGTGACGGGCCGGCCGGCCTGGATGTCGTCGCTCAGGCCGCGCGCGTCGACTGAGCGGCCGCGGCTCACCGTGCCCTGCAGCTCCGCGCGGGGACCGACCATCAGGCGGGCGTTCGAGAAGAAGTAGGTGAGGCCGTCGTGCCCGAGGCCGCCGGCGATGGGCGAGAGGTCGTACTCCGCCACCTGATAGACGAACAGCGGACCCGCGGGGACGAAGTTCGCGAACGAGAGCACCGACCGCTCGGTGATGTCGCCGTTCTTGATGTTCACGTAGCCGGTGACGTGGCGGCGCCCGCGCGTCCCCTCGAGGACCACGTAGCCGCCCGTCTTCCGCACGCCCCCGCCGTAGCCGAACTTGTAGATGTTCGGATCGAGGCCGGCGAAGAGACCGCCGCGCCACCGCCCCAGCCCCGTGGACGGGATCGGGCCCGACCGCGCCTCCACCTGGCCGCCGGCCACGGCGCCCAGCCCGCCGAGGTCGTCGAGCCACAGCTGTCCGGCGCGGAGCGTGGCGTGGCCGTTCGCGAGCCGTGCGCCGACGAAGCCGTTGTAGACCGACACGCGGGGGTCGCGGCCCTCGATCGTGTAGGCGGAATGGCGCATGTCCAGGCCGAACTCCACGCCGTCGGTGTCCCGGTCCAGGAACTGATAGGTGACGGCGGTCGTGATGTCGCCGTAGCGCATCGCGTCGCCGCCCATCTGGCTGGCGCTGGCCCCGCCCGCGTAGACCGACACGCGGCCCGTGGGCCGCGGGGCCTGCCGGCCCATTCCGAATCCTGACGTCGGCCGTGGCGCGGGCATGGGGACCTGCGCGGTGGACATGGGCGCCGTCGCCGTCTGTCCGTCCCCGCCCGCGGCCGTGGACATCGCCATCGTGGCGGGAGCGCCCTGGGCGCCCGTCGCGGACATGGCGGCCGCCATCGGGATGGTCTCCGAGGCGACGGCCATCGCCGCGGCCGGCTGCGGTGCCGGGGCCGGCGTGTCCGACGTCTCAGGCGCGGGAGCGGCGATTGGCGCGGGCGCGATGGGTGCCGTGCCCGGTGCCGCCGACGGAGCCAAGGACGCCGCGGACGGGGCGGCCGGCGGCGGGTCAGGCGGTGGTGCGGTCGCGGCGGCTGGCGTCGCCGTTGCGGCGAGGGCCACCGGCGCCGTCACGGCGGGCCCGTCGTTCGCGCTCGCGCCGGCGACCGGCGCCACGGCGATCGTGACGTCCGTGGAGGTGTCCCCCGCCCGCACGACGCCGAACGAGACGTCACCCGTGAGGTCGAACGAGACGCGCGTCGCCAGCGGATCGGCGGGATGTGGCGTCAGGCGGACGTCGACGATCGGGCCGGCGCCAGGCAGCCGCGGGGGCACCGCGCCGGGCCGGACGCCGGGCAGGTCGACCACGAGGCGAGGCCGGCCGTCGCGGGTGCTGACCGGCGCGATGCGAGGCAGCGCGCCGGAGGCCCGGAGCTCCACCTGGACGAACGCGCCGTCGGGCGACAGCGTCAAGGCCGTGAGGTGCGTCGGTGTCGGGACCACGGTGGCCGCCGCCTTCGGGGCCGACGTGGCCGCCACGGGACGATCGGCGAGGCTGCCCGTTCGGGCGGCCGTCGGAGCGGGTCGGGCCGGCGCCGGGCGTGCCGGCGCAGCCGGGACGGCCGTGGCGGCCTCCGGTACCCCGGCGGCGACAGCCGCCACCGCGATCATGATGTCGCGCGACGTGTCGTCGGCCCTCGCCACGCCGAAGGAGACGTCCCCGGAGAGGTCGAGCGCGATCCGCGTGATGCCGGCGTCGGTGGGGTGCGGCGCCACGCGCACCGCGACGATCGGTCCCGCGCCCGCGAGCTGCGCCGGCAGGGCGCCCACGTCCACGCCCGGGAGGTCGACGATCAGGCACGCGCCCTGGGTATCGGTTCGCACGGGCGTGACGGCCGGCAGGGGGCCCGACCCGGTGACGTGCACCTGGACGAACGCCCCGTCCGGCGTCACCGTGACACCCGTCAGGTGCGGGACGGCCGGGGCCGTCGCGCTCGTGGACGGCCGGAACGCCGGCTCGGGCTGCGGCGCCACGCCGGCGGCCGCCGCGCCGCGGACGCGGGGTGCCGCCGGCGCTCGTGACACCGCGGCGACCGGTGACACGACAGGCGCTGACGTGGCCGAGGGGGCGGGCACCGTCGCCGCAGCCTCGACGAGGGCCGAGGGCGCCTTGGCCGCCCGGTTCGCCGCGAGGGCCGCGGCGGGGCTGGCCGGGCCTTGGCTGATCGGAATCGTGCGCGCCGCCGGCCGGGCCGGGGCGGCGGACGCCATCGGATCGGCCGCCGCGGCGGCTGGCTGCGCCGCCGAGGCCGCCGTCTGGGCGACGGCGATCGTGACGTCCGAGGACGCCCCGTCCGTCCGGGCGATGCCGAACGTCACGTCGTCACGCAGGTCGAGCACGACGCGCGTGACCAGCGGGTCGATCGTGTACTGCGCCACGCGCACGCGGAGCACCGGTCCGGCCCCGCCGATCTGCGGTGGGATGGTGCCGGCGAGCACGCCGGGCAGGTCCACGAACAGCCGCGGCGCACCTTCGGTCGTCCGTGACGGCGTGACCGCGGGCAGCGGGCCCGAGGCCCGCAGGCTGACGTGGACGAACGCGCCGTCAGGTGTGACGACGACGTTCGTGAGCCGCGGGGCGCCGCCCTGGCGCCCCCCGGCCGCGGCGCTGGCGGGGAGGACGCTCAGTGCCAGTCCGATCGCCGCGATGAGTCCGCGCATGCGCAGCACCTCCATCTCAGTTGCTCCGCCCGTTCGGATGACAGGCGTAGCAGGCGGCCGAGTCATAGCGGTAGCCGTTCCGCCCCTTGTGCTGGTCGTCGGTCTTGGCGCGCGTGTGGCAGTTGAGGCAGTTGAAGGCCGGCGGCGGGCTGGTATGGCACTGCGCGCACGGCACGTTGTGCTTGCCCGAGAGCGGGAAGCGCGTGTGCGTGAACCGGCCCTGGGTCCACGAGGTATCGGTCGCGCGGTGGCAGCTGTCGCAGGTGGTTGGGAACCCGGACTGCGCGTGGTTCGGATTCCGCGTGTTGTTGTACTCGGTCTGGTGGCAGCCGACGCACGTGCGCGGCGTCCCCTTGTAGACGCCGTTCTTGTGGCACGCCACGCACGTCTGCGAGGCGTGGACCCCCTGCAGCGCGAAGAACTGACTGTGGTTGAACGTGACGCCCGTCCAGGTCGAGTCGGTGGGGCGATGGCAGGAGTCGCACTGGGTGGAGAAGCCGGCCTGGGCGTGGTTCGGCGCGGTGGTGCGGTCGTACTGGGTGCGGTGGCAGCCGACGCAGTCGCGGGGCGTGCCCTTGTAGACGCCGTTGACGTGACACGCGACGCACTGCGCCGCCGCGTGGCGCCCCACCAGGTTGAAGACCTGGTTGTGGTTGAAGGTCACGCCCGTCCACGTCGAGTCGGTGGCACGGTGGCAGGAGTCGCACTGCGTGGAGAATCCGGCCTGCGCGTGATTGGGCGCCGTGGTGCGGTCGTACTGGGTGCGGTGGCAGCCCACGCAGTCGCGGGCCGTGCCCTTGAACACCCCGTTCTTGTGGCACACGGCGCAGTCGACGGTGGCATGCCGGCCCACCAGGGCGAACACGGAGTTGTGGTTGAAGTTGGCGTTCCGCCACGACGTGTCGCTGGCGCGGTGGCAGTTCTCGCAGGTGGTGGGCAGGCCCGCCTGCGCGTGATTCGGCGCGGTCGTCCTGTCGTAGTCCGCCTTGTGGCAGCCGACGCAGTCGCGGGGCGTGCCGCGCGTCACGTTGTTCTTGTGGCAGGCGACGCAGTCGATGGTTGCGTGGGTGCCGGCGAGCGGGAAGATCGTCGAGTGATTGAACGAGCCGTTCGTCCAGTTGACGTCGGTCGGCCGGTGGCAGTTCTCACACGCCGTGGGGAACCCGGACTGCGCGTGATTGGGCCGCGTCGTCTGCTGGTAGAGGGGCAGGTGGCACCCGGCGCACTCGCGGGGCGTGCCCTTGTACACGTTGTTCTTGTGGCACGTGGCGCACGTCTGCACCTGGTGCGTGCCGACCAGGGTGAAGAACTGGTTGTGGTTGAAGCCCGAGCCGCCGTTCCTCCAGCCGGGATCGGTCGTCTTGTGGCAGGTCTCGCAGGTGGTCGGGAAGCCGGCCGACGCGTGGTTCGGCGTGGCGGTGCGGTCGTACTCGGCGCGGTGGCAGCCGACGCAGTCCCGGGGCGTGCCCTGGAACACGTTGTTCCTGTGGCAGGCGACGCACGTGACGGGCACGTGCTGCCCGGTGAGCGGGAACGTGGAGTGCGAGAAGGACGAGCCCGGCGTGGTCTGCCAGGTCGGCTGGCTCGCCCGGTGACAGGTCTCGCACGTCGTCGGGAAGCCGGCCGCGACGTGGTTGGGATTCTGCGTCTGCTGGAAGTCGGACAGGTGGCACGAGGCGCACTGCGACGAGGTGCCCTTGAACACGTTGTTCCTGTGGCAGGTGGCGCAGGCGATCGATGCGTGCTGGCCTGTCAGCGGGAACGACGCGTTGTGGTCGAACCGCGCCTGGGTGAACGAGACGTCCGACGGCTTGTGGCACGCCTCGCAGGCGGTCGGGAAGCCCGCCGACGCGTGATTCGGGGACTTCGTCGCGGCGTAGTCGTCCTGGTGGCAGCTGATGCAGGACACCGACGCGGTCTCGAACCGGTTGTTCGTGTGACACGACTCGCAGCCGACGGTGCGGTGGGCGCCGCTCAGCGGCATGTTCGTCATGGCGCCGTGATCCCAGCGCACGGCCGCCCAGCTGATGGTCCGGTGGCAGGTCTCGCACTGGGTGCCGAGCTCGGTCCGGAACTTGTCGTCCTGCCGCCGCACCCAGTGGCAGTCGTAGCAGGCCGTCGGCGTGCCCTTGAACACGCCCTTCAGGTGGCACGACTCGCACGCCACGGTCTGGTGACGGCCCGTGAGCGGGAAGTTGGTGTTTCCGTGGAAGGCGCGGTTCGGCGTCTCGAACTGCGCGCGCGTCGCGATGGTGCCCAGGAGCACGGCGAGCGCCAGGGTGAGGAGCCACGCATAGCGGGTCATCGGGCGTTCCTCCTGCCCAGGCGGCCGGCTGCCGGAGCGAGACCGGCGAACCGATCGGGCTTGTGGCAGTCGCCGCACTTGGGGCCGAGCGATCCGTTGTGCACGTCACGGTGGCAGTCCGTGCACTCGGTGCGGATGGCGTAGCGGACGGCCGTCCCGCGGCCCGCGGGGAAGGCGCCGGACGCGGGGGCGTGACACGTGGAGCACGCGGCCTTCTGGTGCGCGCCCACGAAGAACCCGCGCTGCGCGGGATTGCGATGGGCGTAGCTGGTCATCTTGAACGCCCGGTCGTCGTGGCAGGTCTCGCACGTCGCGCCGACCTGCCCCAGGTGGATGTCCGTATGGCAGGTCACGCAGGTGGTCGCGATGCCCGTGAATCGCACGGCCGTGCCGGTGCCGGCCGGGAAGGCGCCCGTCTGGCTCGTGTGGCACTTCGTGCACTCGACGGCCGTGTGCTTGCCGCCCAGTCGGAACTTCGTGCGCGCGTGGTCGAACGACGTGGTGACGGCGAACTTCGGCAGCACGACCGCATGGCATGTCTCGCAGGCCGCGCCGACCTGGCCGAGGTGGACGTCGGCATGGCAGGTCGCGCAGGTCTCGGCAGCGGCCGTGAACGTGACATTGCCGAACGGGCCGTGGACGGGGGTGATCGTGGCCGGCTTGCCGGCGGGCACCACTCGCGGCGGCACCACTCTCGCCGCCGTCAGCACGGGCATCGCGGCCGGCGAGGGCCGCAGGTGACACGCCACGCAGCTCGCCGGTTCGTGGGCGCCGGCGAAGAACGCCGAGTTCGTGCGGTGCGTGTAGCTGGAGAGCGCGAAGCCCTCGGTCGTATGGCACGTCTCGCAGGAGGCCCCGAGATCGCCCTTGTGCGTGTCGTCGTGGCAGCTCGCGCAGTCACGCTTCAGCCCGCCGAACTCGACCACGGCGGGCGTCACCCTGGCGGTGCGGGTCGCGGCGCGCGTCAGGTTCTTGTGACAGGCCACGCAGTCGGCGGGCGCATGCTTGCCGGTGAGCGGGAAGGCCGTCGTCGTGTGGTCGAACGGCGCCTTCGCGAAGCTCTGCTCGTTGTGGCAGGCCTTGCAGTCCTGCTTGAAGGCTCCCTTGTGCGGATCGGTGTGGCACGCGGCGCACGTGTCGTAGCGCGGGGTCACCTTGAGCGCGGGCCGCACGTGGCAGTCGGCGCAGGCCGTGGTCTCGTGCTTGCCGAGCAGGGGGAACCTGGTGGCCGTGTGGTCGAACCGACGCGTCCGCCACGTGGCCGTCGTGTGGCACGCGGTGCAGGCCTCGGCGGCCTTCGGCGTGTGCGGGTCGGTGTGGCAGGAGGCGCAGGTGGCGAACGCCACGCCCTTGTACTGCTGGTTCTTGTGGCAGGACTCGCAGGCGACCTTCTCGTGGGCGCCGTCGAGCCTGAAGGCGGCCTTCGAGTGGTCGAAGCCCTGGCGGCCCTCCTTGAAGGCCACCTGGGTCGTGTGACAGGTCTGGCAGGCCGCGCCGAGCGTGCCCTTGTGGACGTCCTGGTGGCACGACGCGCACGACGTCGACACGTTCAGGTACGACCGCGTCTTGTGGCAGGCCTCGCACCTGGCGGTCAGGGGGGCATGGCGGCCGTCGAGGGGGTAGCCGGCGTCCCGGCCGTGATCGAACGCCTTCAGGTCGAAGGGCCGCAGTTCGCCCGTCGCGCCCTGGTGTTCTGCGTGGCAGGTCACGCACTCGCCGTTCTGCACCTGGCGGTGCACGCCGCGCCTGGCGCGGATCCGGTCGGCGACGGGCTGATGGCACGACAGGCACTTGGCCGCCGTGATCCGGTTGCCGGCCTCATGGCACTTCTCGCAGTTGCGGATGCCCTCGAGCGAGGCGTGCGGCTGGCTGAGGCGCCCGGGCGAGACCAGGGCCCCGAGCTGCCGCGCCTCCGCCTCCGGCGCGCCGGTCCACGCCGCGACCAGGGTGAGCCCGATCGCCCACGCCAGGGAGCGCCACGGCCGTCGCGGCCGTTCACCATCGGAACGGCACATATCCGAGATACAGGGCCACGCCGACGTGCAGGGACACGATGGCGAACATCACCCACACGAGCGGCAGGTGGAAGACGTGCCAGAGATCGAACAGCCGCTTCGTCGCCGCCAGCGCGTGGCGACGCTGGGCGAGCCTGAGCCGCTCCTCGACGGCGGCCCGGAGTTCGACCGACGATCCGGCCCCCGTGCGGCTCTCGAGCAGCGAGGCGAGGTCGGCCAGGGACCGGCGGAGGGCGCCTTCGCCCAACCCGCTGAACCACGACACCGGCCGCGCGTCGACGTCGGCTTCGAGGCGGTCGAGGGCCTCGAGCACGTCGGGACCGGCCGACCACTGCAACTCCTCGCGCAGCGCCGTCATGCGGTCGTCGAGCTCGGTCTGGGACAGCTCGACGCCGCGAATCGTCCGCGGAATGCGGACGTAGAGATAGCGGCCCACGAATCCCGACAGGGCGACGAGCGCCATCGACCAGTAGGCGGCCGAGACGATGCCGTTGAACTTGAAGGCCGTGTGGAACGTGATGAGCACCGGCCCCACGATGCCGCAGAAGATGTGGACTTCCAGCAGGCGCTTCAGGTTCGTGCCCGTCCGCGAGCGCCAGAGCCGCTTGTAGCCCATGTAGGCGAACGGCACGAGCATCAGCACCGCCCCGAAGACGCCCAGGGTCTGGCCGACCGGGCCCGACGGGCGCAGCAGCCGGTGCACCGGGCTGTAGCCGCGCACGGCGAACGGCGTCGTGTAGTACGACCAGCCGTCGAGACCCACCAGCACCCACACCGCCACGGCGAGGCTCACGATTCCGCTCAGGCCGAGCACGTTGACGAGCGCGCTCACGGGCATCAGGCGCTGCCGCACCGCCGAGAGCACGGGTGAGGTCCCGCGGAGGTCACGGGCGGGGGCGACGGGCGTCGCGCTCGGCGTCATGATCAGGCCACCTCGATCACGCAGTTGCTGCGCGGGGATGCCACGCAGGCCAGGACGTAGCCCTGGGCGCGGTCGTCGTCGTCGAGCACGCCGCCGCAGCTGACGTCGCCCTCCACGACCCTGGTGCGGCACGTGCCGCAGACGCCGGCCCGGCACAGGGAGGGAATCTCGAGGCCGTGCGCCTCGGACGCCTCGAGCAGCGTCTGGCCGCTGGCGACGGGCACGCTCTTCGACGTCCGGCGCTCCCGGATCTGGTAGGTCTCCGAGGCCGCGGCCTCGGGTTCGGCGGCCGGCGCCTGGGTTCCGGCGGCCGCCGACGCGGCCACTGCCGCCTCGAAGCGCTCGGACCGCACCTGATCCTTCGGCACGCCCAGCCCGATCAGGGCGGCGGTGAGGCCGTCGATCATCGCCTGCGGCCCGCAGATGAGCGAGACCGCGTGCTGCACGTCGGGCACCACCGACTGGATGAGCCGCTCGTCGATCCGGCCCTTGTAGACATCGGGCGGCGCGTCGCCGCGCGTCGCCGCGAAGCAGACCTGCAGGTGGTCGTGGCGCCGGGCGAGCGTCAGCAGCTCGTCACGAAACGCGAAGTCGCCCAGCGATTTCGCGGAGTAGAGGAGCGTGACCGGGCGCGTCGGTTCCGTGAGCACCGCGTGCCGCGCCATGCTCATGAGCGGCGTGACGCCGATGCCGCCGCCGAGCAGCACGAGGGGCCGGTCGTCGCCGCCCGGGTAGGTGAAGGCTCCGGCGGGTGCGCGCACGCTCAGCACCGTGCCTGGACGCGCCAGGGCGTGCAGCGTGTTCGACACGCGGCCCTGACGGCGCACCGAGATCTCGAGATAGCCTCGCGCCGCCGGCGCGGAGCTGATCGAGTAGCAGCGCACGACGTCGGCCCCGTCGGCCCGCATCCGGACGGTGAGGAACTGGCCCGGTGTGAACTCGAATCCCTCGGGCCTGGCGATTCGGAAGGTCTTGATGTCGGGGCTCTCGGCGATCACCGAGAGAATCGGGGCCTGCACGAAGCCCTTCGGGCGCGCGTCGGAGGCACGAGCACTTCCGGACTGCGAACCGGCGGCCGGGCGCGGCGCGGGACGGGGCGAAGCGGTCTTGGACGGGGTCTTGGAAGCGGGAGCGGGCACTACGGCGGGAGTGAGCCGCTGGCAGACGGCGAACCACAGGAGGTGCACGCCGATCCCGGCCATCACGCCCATGGGCGCCGGGAAGGCCCAGGGGGCGCCGGCCAGGGCGAATGACACGAGCGCGAGTGGCGAGAACGCCCGCGGTCCCTGGTGGTGGTGATTCAGGAGCGCGGCGAGCGCAAGGTGCATCGTCGTGGCTGCGGCCAGCCACGGCACGTCGAGTGCGGTAGAAGCGAACATGACGGTGTCGAATCAGCGGATGTGCATGAGAGCTCCCTTCAGGCGGGGGTCCTGAAACGGCGCGCCGCCCAGTTTGCAATGCGCTTGCCATGTGAGTGGTTGCGCCGTCCAGTGCGAAACCAGAGAGTCTTCGAGCCGTGCAGCGGCAACAGGCGCGCAGAACTCGTCGGCCGGGCGACGGAAAGAGTTACACGGGCGTGTATACGTGACGAACTGCGACGTGATCGGTCGGGTAAGGGTCAGCGCTGGATCGCGCCGCGTCCACGCGCGTTGTACACGGTGACCCTGCCCTCAGCCGCCAACTCGCCGTAGTCACGGAAGACCGCAAGCGCCTCGTCCCTGAGCACGCCCTCGACGACGGCGATCCCTCGCGCCTCGAACTGCGCCACCCAGTCGGGCACGAGGGGCCCCTCGTCGAAGCCCGTCAGGCGCTCGAGCTCGGGCCCCTGCCCCGCGATCACGAGTCGGGTCACGCCCGACCACAGCACGGCGCCGAAGCACTGCACGCACGGACGCCAGTTCACGACGAGCTCGCGGCGCGCGCCGCCGGCCCCGAGGTCCCAGGCGCCCGTCGCCACCTGCGCGAGGCTGAGCGCCACGACCTCGGCGTGACTTGACGAGAGGCCCGAGGACAGCACCAGGTTCACGCCGGCCGAGAGGAGCGCGCCCGTCGCGGCGTCGAGCACCAGCGCGGCGAAGGGGCCCCCCGTGCCTTCGCGGACGTTCCTGCGTGCCAGGCGGCACGCCAGGGACATCTTCTCCTCGTCGGTGGCGAGCGCGGCGCCCGCGGTCTCGTCGAGTACCCACGGCGGCAGATCCACCGCGTACCGCGCCGCCAACGGCGGTGCGCCCGCCGGCGCCGGGTCGGTCCGCGTGCGATCGTCGCGGGAGGTCACGGCAGCCTCGTGTCCGGATCGACGCGTCCCGTGCGCTACTTGATCGTCAACGTCTCGCCGGGCAGCGCCGGCGTGTTCGCCGGAAGCCGCCGTGCCTTGGTGGCCTGCTCGAACGAGTAGCCGAGGCCGAGCAGCCTGCCTTCGCTGAAGGCGGTGCCGACGAACGAGATGCCCACGGGCAACCGATCGGTCGTGAATCCCGCGGGCACGATGAGATCGGGGAACCCGGTGAGGTTGGCCAGGTTCGAGCCGGACGCCGATCCGCCCCCGGGCGCGTCTGGCGGCGCCTCGATGAGCTCGGGCCGCCTGGACGACGTGGGATACACCATCGCGTCCAGCCGGTTGGCGGAGAACACTCCCTCGACCACCGCCCGCACCAGCGCCAGGCCGTGTTCGTGGACGGCCGTGTAACGGTAGTCGCCGGTGGTGCCGCTGGCGAGTTCGCGCTTGAAGAGCGTCCACCGCGGCGCATTCGGCCCGGCGCCGTCGGGCCGCGTGGAGACCACCTTGTCGGCCCGCCGGATCATCTCGTCGAGCGTCTTCGGGAACCCGGGCTTCAGCGTCTTCAGGTACTCCGCGATCTGCACCGTGAACTCGGGATACCGCACGGCCGTGTAGAACTCGCCCTTGGCGTCGAGGAGCCACTTCGGAAACCGCACGTCCACCACGGTGGCGCCGGCCGCCTTCATCGCCGCGATCGACGCCTCGACCGTCCAGTCCACCTCGGCGTCCTGCCCCAGGAAGTCGCGCGCGATGCCGATCCGGGCGCCCTTGAGCGCGTCGGCGTTCAGGTACTTCGTGTAGTCCGTTTCGAAGCGGCCCTCGCTCTTCTTCGTGGCCGCGTCGGCGGCGTCGACGCCGGTCATGAGGCCCAGGGCCACGGCGACGTCGGCCACGTTCCGGGCCATGGGGCCGCCGGTGTCGAAGCTGAGCGCGAGCGGGATGATGCCATCGCGGCTCAAGAGTCCATGCGTCGGCTTGAGCCCGACGATGCCGTTCGACGTCGAGGGGCCGCGCACCGATCCGCCCGTGTCGGTGCCGAGGCCCAGCGTGGCATACGCCGCCGCGATCGACGCGCCCGTGCCGCCCGACGACCCCGACGGCGTCCGGAGCGGGTTGTGCGGGTTCCGGGTCTGCCCGCCGAGCGAGCTGAACGCCCCGCCGGACGCGAACTCGGACAGGTTGACCTTGGCCAGGATCACGGCGCCCGCGTCGCGCAGCTTCTTGACGACGAACGCGTCGTCGGGCGGCATCGATCCCTCGAGCAGCACCGAACCGCCGGTGGTGGGGAGATCGGCCGTATCGAAGTTGTCCTTCAGGACGACCGGGATCCCGTGCAGCAGCGACCGCTTGCCCTTCGCCTTCCGCTCCGCGTCGAGCGCCCGTGCGGTCTCGAGCGCCTTCGGGTTCAACGTGAGCACGGCGTTCAGCTTCGGCCCCTTGTCGTCGTAGGCCTCGATTCGCGCCAGGCTCAGCTGCACGAGCCGCTCGCTCGTGAGCGTCCCCGCGTCCATGGCCGCCGCGAGCTGCTGGATCGTCGCCGCGTCCAGGTCGACCGTCGTCTGCGCCAGCGCCGGCGCCGCCGTCGCGAGGATCGCGACCACCAGGGTCAGTTGCCGCCGT
Source organism: Vicinamibacterales bacterium (assembly GCA_041394685.1). Classification (GTDB taxonomy): domain Bacteria; phylum Acidobacteriota; class Vicinamibacteria; order Vicinamibacterales; family UBA2999; genus VFZN01. The sequence goes on along the minus strand of JAWKHU010000064.1, from coordinate 46,924 downwards.
GTCATCGCCACTCCTCGCCGCGCCGGCTCGTTCTTCCGGCTCCGTCGCGGAACGCCGACATCATAGCCGGGTCTCGATCCGAGCCCCGAGCCCCGGTCCCCGAGCCCCGGTCCTTCCAGCCCCCTCTAGTGATAGTGCCCGTGCTCGGGCGACCACACCATGCCAGGCGCCGGTCCGGCCGACGATGCCTCGCTGTAGCGGAACACGCCCGCCGCCAGGCCACCGATGATGGCCGCGGCCACCACCGCGATCAGCACCTTCGACGTCCGTGCGGTCTCCGTCTTGCCGGCGCAGCACTGCTTGAACTTCTTGCCGCTGCCGCAGCCGCAGAGGTCATTGCGTCCGAGCTTCGCCTGAGAGGCCATTCGCACGTCTCGCTTTCCGTCCCGCCGGCAGTCTCCCGGCTCCGGGGACCCGCCGATCCTGGCCAGAAGCGCCCCCCGGGTCAAGCGGTCCCGGCCGAGCTTGGGCGCCCAGCGCGCCGCGCGCCAGGCCCGCGGGGCACCGGCCTCGCCGGGTCCCCGGGACATGTCTTGCCAGGTGCGTCCCGGCGTATGATTCCGGGTCATGCCGCGCAACGCCTTCGTCCGTCGAACCAGCCTTCCGCTGTTCGTCCTGTTCGCCCTCTCCGTCGCCTCCGGTGGCCTCCAGGCCCAGCAGGCCGGCAAGCCGTTCGAGCCGACGGTGGGCCAGGCCGGCAAGGACGTGGTGTGGGTGCCCACGCCGCAGCCGCTCGTCGAGAAGATGCTCGACCTGGCGAAGATCGGCCCTGGCGACGTGCACTACGACCTGGGGTCCGGCGACGGCCGCACCGTCATCACGGCCGCCAAGCGCGGGGCCCGGGCCTTCGGCATCGAATACAACCCCGACATGGTGGAGCTGTCGCGGCGGAACGCCGCGGCGGCGAAGGTCCCGCCCGATCGCGCGACCTTCGTGCAGGCCGATCTCTTCGAGACGGACTTCTCCAAGGCCAACGTGGTCACGCTCTTCCTGCTGCCGTCCATCAACATGAAGCTGCGGCCGAAGATTCTCGAGATGCCGCCTGGCACGCGCATCGTGGCCAACACGTTCACGATGGAGGACTGGCAGGCCGACGTCACCGAGACGATCTCGGGCGACTGCGTCAGCTGGTGCACGGCGCTCCTCTGGATCGTGCCGGCCAAGGTCGACGGCACGTGGCGCATCGGCTCGCAGCTCCTGACGCTCACCCAGAAGTTCCAGATGCTCGAAGGCACGCTCGACGGCGCGGCGATCAGCGACGCGAAGATGACGGGCGCCGACATCGCCTTCACCGTGAACGGCGCGCGCTACACCGGCCGCGTGTCCGGCACCACGATCAAGGGCACGGGGCCCGGCGGCTCGTTCTCGGCCACCAAGGGATAGACGCCCGACCCCCGCAGGGAGCGCCCCATGAGATCCGCTGGCTTCGCCGTCGCCGCACTCCTGGTGGGTCTTGGCCTGGCACCGATGGGCGCCCAGCAGAAGGACGAGTACCCGCACGCCTTTCCACGGACCGGCGTGACGCAGATCCTGGACAACACGCGCGTCACGGTGTGGGAAGTGAACTGGCTGCACGGCACGCCCCAGCCGTTCCACCGCCACAAGTACACGACGCATGGCCGGGGTGTACTGCGCTGGGGGCCTACATCACGGTGACGGGCTCGACGGCAAGGACGTGGTGGGACCTGAGTTCCCAATGCCCGCGGCCCTACTTCCAGGTGAAGGGCGCATCGCACCGGGAAGAGGCTACGGCAGGCCCGGCGAGCCCGAACGCCTGGCCATCATGGTGGACCTGAAGGACGCGGTGACCGACAGTGGTCATCGACGCCGGCGACGCGCCGCCTGGCCGCGTGAGGGCGCGAAGAACGTCCTCGGAGAACCCGCGCATCCGCATGTGGGACTACACGTTCGCGCCCGGCGCGCCCGCCGTGGCGCGCGCCTACAACGACGTGGTGGAGGTGGTGGTGACCGGGCGGCACCGTGAAGGTGTCGGGCCCGGGCATGGCCGCCGAGACGCGCGAGCTCGCGCCGAAAACGAGAGCGCTGCGTCCGGCGCGGCACCGTCGGGCCGAACAAGGCGTCAGCGGCAGCAGCCCGCGCATCATGGCCATCGAGTTGAAATAGCCATCATCGATTGCCCGTCATCGCCGTCGAGGTGACGTCGCCACCGGCGATCGCGACCGGCCCGTCGGCCGTGTCAGAACTCGACGTGGGTCTGCGCCAGCAGCCGCCCCTCGCGCAGGTGAGCGGCGGCCGCGCCGTAGCTCACGTACTCCAGCGTCGTCACCACGCCCACGCGGGCCCGCGGCCAGACGAACCAGTAGGCGCCGCCGGCGAGCGCGCGGTCGTGCGAGTCGCCGGGACGCTGCCCGTCAGGGTCGAAGTGATCGAACCGGGCCAGGCCGGCCCAGCCCTGCGTGCCCTGGCGGACTTCGAGAAAGGCGGACGAGCCGCTGCGATCGGTGTCGTCGGTGGCCGTGGGCAGGGGATGTTCCTTGGCCGTCAGGTGCTGGACGGTGGCCACCAGGTGCGCATGCTCGAAGCTGGCCATCACGATGCCCAGCCGCCGCGGCTGGTCGTGGTCGTACCAGCCGGCGTTGTAGAACCCCGAGAGGCGCAGACCCTTGGCGATGCCGCGCGCGGGCAGCGGCCGCACGGTCAGCCGGCCTTCGACGCTCTTGTACTTGTTCGACTCGGCATGGGCGTAGCCTTCGCCGTTGTAGACGCCCACGTGGAACTCGCCGAAGCCGTGGGGCAGGGGGCGGAAGTAGCTCACGCCGAAGTCCGCGGACCCGGGAATCAGGCCGTCGCGCTCGGCGAACATCGTGCCCTGCACGCGGTAGCGGTTGATGCTCTCCTCGAAGTCGAGCCAGGGGGTCTGGTGCATGCCCGCCCGCAGCCAGGCGCCGTGCGTGGTGTCGTCGAACTGCGCGAAGGCGTATTTCACGCGCACGGTCAACGTCCCGTTCAGCGAGCCGTCGGTCACCCGCCGCACGTCGGGCGTGAAGCGGAAGCGGACGTTGCGGCTGACCTGGGCGTTGATGTTCACGTAGGCCCGCGTCACGTCGAACGCGTTGAGCCCCGCCTGGTTCTCGATCTCGTCGTCGTACTGGAGGTACGACACCATGCCGATGCGCACGGCCGGAAACTCCGGCGCGGGGCCTGGCTGCGCCGCTGGTGCGGCCGGCTGGCTGGGCGGGGCAGGCGGCACCGTCTGCGCGCCTGCCAGGGCGGGAATGGCCAGGCAGCCGGCGAAGAACATCTCGAGTCTCGTCATACGCCGGTTACTTGTATGAAATCGACGTTTCTGGCGTGTATCGACGGTGTTTCTTTTGTGTTACTCGGACCGGCGCTGCCCCGATCGGCCGGGGCACGCCTCGTTCACTCTCGGCTCCGGTTGACAGGCGTATTCGGACAACATAAGCTGTCCGTTACCGACAATTAATTTTGTCCGTATGAACGCCCAGCCGCTCGACATCATCGACGACCCCGTGCGCGTGAGGACGGCGCTCCAACCCCTGCGGCTACGGCTCCTCCACCTGCTCGAGCAGCCGCAATCGGCGCCGCAGCTCGCCAGGGCGACGGGATTGCCCCGCCAGAAGGTCCTGTACCACCTGCGCGCGCTCGAGGCCCACCACCTGGTCGAAGCGCGCGAGCACGGTGCCGTGGGGCGTCGGATCGATCGCTCCTACGTCCGCACCGCCACGTCGTACGCCATCGCGCCGAGCACGCTGGGCGGGGTCGCGGTGGATCCTCGTACCGTCGCCGACGCCTTCTCGTCGGCCTACCTCTCCGCGGTGGCCGGTCGCGCCCTGAGCGACCTCGCCGCCCTCGGCCGCGCGGCCGCCGCCAGGGGCAAGCGCGTGCCGACCCTCACGCTGGAGACGGCGATCCGGTTCGAGACTCCCGCGGACCAGCGCCGGTTCGCGGACGAACTCACCAGCACGCTCACCACCCTCGCCGCGAAGTATCACCGGCCGGAAGCGCCGCAGGGACGCACCTTCACGGTGTTCGCGTGCGGGTATCCGGCCGTGCCCCGGCGCCCGGGTGCACCCGAAGGCGCCGCCGACAGGGACATGGAGGCCACGTGACCGACGATCCCACGCGCAAGGACCGAACAATCGACCTCACCGTCGACATCGACGCCACGCTCGACGAAGTCTGGCAGGCCCTGACGACTGGCGAAGGCATCGCCCGATGGTTCGCCCCGCTCGCCGCGGTGACCCCGGGCGAGGGCGGCAGCGTCAGCGTGGGCTGGGACCCGAACGAAATGTGGACTCAGCCAATCACGGCCTGGGAGCCCGGGCGCCGGATGCAGACCGCCAGCGAGATGCCCACCGACGGCGGGCGCGTGGTTCGCCTCGCGGTGGACTACTACCTGGAGGCGCTGGACGGCGGCCGCGTGCGGGTGCGCCTCGTGCACTCCGGCTTCGACGACAGCGCCTCGTGGGACGGCTACATCGACGGCCTGGACGCCGGCTGGACGTACTTCCTCTTCAACTTGAAACACGCGATCGAACGGCACCGCGGTATCGCGCGCCGCCAGCTCTCCGCCCGATTTCGGACGTCGGCTCCTCCTGGGCAGGTGCACCCGGTCTACGGCGCGACGGGTCTGCAGGTGACTCCGGCGGTCGACGGGCTCCGGGCCGGCGACGCCTGCCGCCTCACACTCGGCGGCGTCGAAGTCGAGGCCGCGGTGGCCGTTCGGCGCCCCGACCGAACGACCGCCTTCCTCGTCCCCGCGTGGAACGACGGCCTCCTCTTCGTGGAGCGCGAGGGGATGAAGGACACGCACACCCTCGGCGTGTGGCTGTCGCTCTACGGCGTGCCCGACGCGGTCGCGGCGCCACTGCAGGCGGGACTGGCGGATCTCGCCTCGCGCCTCCGCGCGCCCGACGCGTGAGGCAGCTCCCCGGACGACCGCTCAGCCCAGGACGAACCCCGCGCCGTTGAACGGCATCCGCCGGAGTCGGACGCCGGTCGCGGCGGCGATCGCATTGGCCACCGCCGGAGCGATGGGCGGCAGCGGAGGTTCGCCGAAGCCCGTGGGCCGCACCCGGCTGTCCACGAAATGGACGTCCATCGCGCGCGGCGCCTCGTCGTGGCGGATCAGGCGGTAGTCCCCGAAGTTCCGGGAGGTGGCGCGGCCCTCCGCAATCGGCACCTCCCCGTAGAACGCCGATCCCAGGCCGTCGATCACGCCGCCCTGCATCTGCGCTTCGAGCATCGAGAGATTCACCGGCTGGCCCACGTCGGCGACCGACCACACGCGATGCACGATCACGCGACGCCTACCACCGCCGCCCGCGTCCACCGACAGCTCGACGACGTGCGCACAGTAGGACCCGAACGTGTGGTGGGCGGCGAACCCGCGCGCCCGGCCTTCGGGGACCCGGCCGCCGAACCTGCTCCGCTCCACCACCAGGTCGATGACGCGCCGCATCCGCGCCGGATCGTACGGCGTCGGCTCGTTGGGCTGGGGCGGGTGATCGGCCGGATCGCCGAGCAGCGCGCGGCGAATGCCGACGGGATCCACGCGCGCCGCCGCCGCGAGCTCGTCGATCGTCGTCTCGACCGCGAACGCGTTGACGACGTGTGACGGCGCCCGCCAGGCGCCCGTGGGCACGCCGGTCTCCGGCGCGCCGTAGCGAAGGCGCGCGTGCGGAATGCGCGTCGGCACGAGGTCGAGCGCGACGTGGTCGGTGGTCCGGACGACGCCGATGTAGGCCCCGTAGGTCTCCGTCGAATACGGAGGGCGGTCCTCGCGCCGGTAGGCCCCTCGCGACGCGCTCGCGATCGCGTGATCCCAGGCCACGAGCCGCCCGGCCGCATCGAGGCCGGCCCGGATGCGCTGCATCGCCGCGGGCCGGTAGTAGTCGTGCTGCAGGTCGCCCTCGCGCGAGTCCACCACCATCACGGGGCCGCCGGCGGCGCGCGACACGACCGCGGCCTCGGCCGCCGAATCGGACATCAGGCGGCGCCCGAAGCCGCCGCCGATGCGCGTGGACGTCACCTGCACGGTGGCGGGCGGGATGCCGAGCACCCTCGCGACGACGGCCCTCGCGCTGGCCGGCATCTGCAGCGGCCCCACGATGTCGCACCGGCCGTCGCCGACGTCCGCCGTGCAGTTGTGGGGCTCCAGGGTGGCATGCGAGACGAACGGAAACGTGTAGGTGTTGTCCACCACGTGCGCGGCCCCGGCCAGGGCCTCCTCCACGCGTCCGCTGTCGTGCAGCGTGAACGGCGGCGCGGCCAGGAGCTGCTCGAACTTCGCCCGAAGCGTCGCGTCGCTCTCGGTCGCGAAGGCGCCCGCCGCCCACTCGACGCGCAGCGCCTCCCGACCTTTGAAGGCGGCCCACGTGCTGTCGGCCACGACGGCCACGCCCGGCTGGAGGTAGGTGGGGTTGCTGTCGCCGGGTACCTCGATCACGGCGCGAACCCCCGGGACGGCACGCGCGGCCGCCGCATCGACCTTCACCGGCGCCTGGCCGAACACCGGGCTCTTCGCGATCGCGGCATAGCGCAGGCCGGGACGCCTCACGTCGAGGCCGAACAGGCGCTCGCCGCGCGCGATCTTCGCGTTGTCGACGCCGGGGACGCGCGTGCCGACGATCCGGAAAGCGGCGGGGTCCTTCAGCGGCACCGGCGTTTCCGGCGCCCGAAGCGTCGCCGCGCGTGCGGCCAGCGCTCCGTAGGCGGCGTCGCGGCCGCTCGCGGGATGCCGCACCGTGTGCGGCGCGGTCGTGCACCCCGCGGCCTCCACGCCCCAGGTGTCGGCCGCCGCCTGCACCAGCAGCGCCCGCGCGATCGCGCCGATCCGGCGCAGCTTGTCCCAGTCGGACCGGATGGCGTCGCTGCCGCCGACGCCCTGGCCGCCGTATCGCTCGGGATCGAGGCCGGCGTCGTCCACGACGACCCGCGTCCAGTCGGCGTCCAGCTCCTCGGCCACGATCATCTGGAGCGACGTCTTGGTGCCCTCGCCCATCTCCGGCTGCGCGCTCCAGAGCCGCACGCGGCCGTCCGGATCGATCTGGACGTAGGCCGTCGGGAAGCCGCTCGCCGCACCTGCCGCCGCGCCGCGCTGCGCGCCGGCGGTCCGCATCGCGACCAGCAAGCCGCCCGTGACGGCGAGCCCGACGGTGAGAAATTCCCGGCGGCTGGACGAGGCGGAATCGACAGCCAGGTCGTCGCCGGCCTTCTTGTCGTGGAGGACGTCGCGGCGGCTCTTCATTGCCCGCCTCCCGCGGCCATCCGGACGGCCGCCCGTATGCGGAGGTACGTGCCGCACCGGCAGAGGTTGCCGCGCATGGCGGCCGCGATATGGTCGTCGGTCGGGTTCGGCGTCCGTGCCAGCAGCGCCGCGGCGCTCATGATCTGGCCGGCCTGGCAGTACCCGCACTGGGGCACGTCGACCGCGAGCCACGCGCGCTGCAGCGGACCGTCGGGCAGGCCCTCGATGGTGGTGACGCGCCGGCCGCCCACCGTCCCGACCGCGACCTGGCAGGACCGCGCCGCCACGCCGTCCAGGTGCACCGTGCAGGCCCCGCAGAAGCCGCCGCCGCAGCCGAACTTCGTGCCGACCAGGTCGAGATGGTCCCGCAACACCCAGAGCAGCGGCGTCGACGGATCGACGTCCACGTCGGACTGGCGCCCGTTGATGATCAGCGTCACTGGCACGTCCCCCTTCAGGGACGTTCAGACGCCCCACGCGGGCGCGCAGTCCTACCGTTCGGCCCACGGCTCGTCACACCGCGGCGCGGGCCCTGCGTTCAGCCGGTCCGAGGCGCTAGTACGTCTTCCTCGCGACCCATTCGCGGAAGAGCGAATCTGTGACGAGGTAGGCGGCGCCGTCCTTCATCGCCACGTCGTTCCTCACGAGCGCCGCCAGCGAGGACTGCACGCTCGACGGACCGCCGAGGCGGTGCTTCATCCGGACGTCGGCCGACAGCATCTCGCGGCCGTCCTCGAGGACGATGGCGCGCAGGACCGCCCGCTGCGAGAGCGTCAGGCGCTGCCAGGCTTCCTCGTACATCGTGTGCTGCTCGCCGAGCAGGCGCGTCAGCGTGAGGTGCAGGTCTTCGAGCGTCGCCTGCCTGCGGCCGACGTCGTGCACGTCGTCCCAGGTTTCGTGCGCCAGCCGCTGGACGTCGTAGGGGACGTTGCCGGCCAGGTCCACGATCGCGGCGCCGAGCCCGGGCTCCGCCTTGATGCCGCTTGCCTTGAAGCGCCGCTCCAGCCAGTCGGCGAACTCGCCCGGATCGATCTTCTGGAGCCGCATCACGGGACCGGCCTTGTAGAACGGCCGCTTGGGGCTCACCATCCGCTCCATGAGCGACGGCTCGGACCCGGCGAAGACATAGCCGACGCCGCGTTGATCCTGGACGGCCGCGCGCAGCGCCTGCTCCGCCGTGTCGCCCTCGAAGGCGGCCACCGCCTGGAACTCGTCGAGGGCGACGGCCACGGGCTGCTTGCGGGCCGCGGCGATCCGCGCGGGCAGCGCGAACACCTCCGCCGCCAGCCGCGCGGCGTCACGGGTCGACCGCACGGCGGGGAAGGCCAGGCTGAACCCGGCCTCGCCAGCGGGCCCGGCGTCGAAGCGCAGCTCGGGACGCAGGCCCTGCAGGAGCTCGCCGGCCCACCGCGCGAGGCGGCTCGCCGGCGTGTTCGCCGCGACGAGGGCGCGGGCGTAGGCCTCGAGGAAGCCCACGTAGGAGCTCGACGCCGCCACCGTGACCTCCACCGTCAGCGTGCCCTGGCGGGCGAGCGAGCGGAGCACGTCGCGGACGAGCGAGCTCTTGCCGTACCGGCGCGGCGAGATGAGGAACACCTTCTGGCCGGAGGCCAGGTCGCGCCGGAGCCGGTCGCGCTCGGCCTCGCGGTCGGCGAACGCGTCGGCGCCGACGATCTCGCCGTAGACGAACGGGTTGCTCGGAACCGCCATTACGGCATTATACGTAATGATTACGCCGTTCGACGTAGCCGCCGGACGGCTCGACCGCCCCGTCCCCGAGCGCTTCGGCCCGCGCGTGCCGGAACGCGCGCGCGGCAAGCGCCAGGGGGCCGGCCACGGCCGCCATTCCGACGACGCCGGGCACGATCGCGGAGACGACGAATGCGCCCAGGGACGCCCGGCCGCTATCCGGCGGCCAGCACGAAGTCCGCGGCCCGATCGCCGATCATGAGCGCGGCGGCCTCGGGCGGTGCGTTCACCACCACGGGCATCACCGAGGCGCCCGCCACGAACAACCCATCCACGCCGTGGACGGCGAGCCGCGCGTTCACGACGGCCCCCGCCTCCACCGCCGGGCCCATCGCGCACGTCCCGGCCAGATGCCCGCGCCGCGTGGCGGCACCGCGAACGAACGCCTCGAGCTCCGCCGTGGACAGCGACCGTGCGGTCGCGGCGGTCTCGCCGTCACGCCAGCCGTCCAGCGACGCACCCGACCCGCAGAGCCGCGCCAGCCGCACGCCGCGCGCCAAGGCCTCCACGTCGGCGGCCGTGTCCGCCGCGCCGAACGCCACCCGGACGCCGTCGCGGGCATCCGTCGACCCGAGGCGGATGCTGCCGCGCGTGGCGGCCTGCACGAGCGTCACGTCGAGTCCGAGTTCGAGGCGGCCCGCTCCCCGCGGAGCGACGACGTCCATCGGCAGGTCGGGCGGCGTGGCGTTGTACGACACCCCGTACAGTCCGACGCTCACGCTCGACTCGGGCAGATGGGCCGCGCGCTCGAGCGCGCGCCACCGGACGGGCACCGTGACATGGTCCTGGAGGTTGGCGCCGACGCCTGGACAGGCGGCGACCACCGGCAACCCGGCGGCCCTGAGGTCGTCGGGCGGCCCGATGCCCGAGAGCATCAGGAGCTGCGCGGCGCGCGCCGCGCCCGCGGCGACGATCACCCCACGCGCTGCCCTTACGACCTCGACCGTCCCGTCGCGCTCGACGGCCACGCCCACCGCCCGTCCACCCTCCACGATCACCCGCCTCACGGTGCCGTGCAGTTCCGAGAAATTCCGTGTCGTTCTCGCCGGTTCCAGGAGGGCCGTCTCCAGCGGCACGGGACCGTCGTCGTCCAGGCGCTTCTGGTAGAAGCCGGCGATGCTCTGGGACCGTGGACGGTTGAAGTCGTGCCGCGAGTCCTGCTGGTAGCCGCCCGAGACGGCCGCGAGCAGGAACGCGCGGTGGAGCGGATGGGGATCCCAGCAGTGCACGACCGGGATCGGTCCGTCGCCGCCCCGGTACTCGGACGCGCCCGCCTCGTAGCGCTCGAGCCTCTTGAACGAGGGCAGCACGTCCTCGTAGCCCCACCCCGGGTTGCCCATGTCGCGCCAGCTGTCGAAGCACACCTGGTGGCCCCGTACGAAGGGCTCGAGCGTGGCCGCCGACGGGGCGACCACGTCGGCGACATCGGCGGGCGAGTCGTGGACGAGCACCACCCGGAGTGCGGCCGTGCGGGTCAGGCGATATACGGCCGCGAGCGCGGCCGGGTCGCCGCCGACCACGACCACCTCGGCCGTACGCGGCACCTGGGCGAACGGGCGGCGCGCCATCAGCACGACGCTCGCGGCGGACAGGAACGCGCGGCGGTTCAACCGGACCGGCATGGTCCCGACACATTACCCCGCCGCGGCCGGGCCGTTCGGGGAAAGGTCCCGATCGGTGCGGCCGAGTCCCCGGGCCCGCGGCCGTCCGGCGGGCGAGCCGTCCGTCGCCACCGCACTCGCGGCTTGGCACGAGACCTGCCACTCAGGGTCGCGTCAGGGCCGATCGTTGCGGATCGAGGTCCGCTGAGGGCCGAGGAGGGGCTATGACCAGCACGAGAGCGTTCCGGGGCTATCGCATCGCCGCGGTGGCGGGGTTGTCGTTGGCCGGGCTGCTCGTTCTGGCCGCCCGCGTCGACGCGCAGACCGGGTCGGGCATGACCGGCGACTACCTGTTCCGCACCTACTGCGCCGCCTGTCACGGCACCTCGGCGAAGGGCGACGGCCCGCTGGCCGATTCGATGCGACGACGCCCGGCCGATCTCACGGAGATCGCGAAGCGCAACAAGGGCGTGTTCCCGGCCGACGACGTCTACCGGATCATCGACGGCAAACAGCCCGTGAAGGGCCACGGCGGCCCGGACATGCCGGTCTGGGGCGACGTCTTCGCCCGGTCCGAGGGCGGGGCCGACCCCAACGTCGTGCAGTCCCGCATCAAGGCGCTCGTCACGTACCTGCAGGGGATCCAGGCGAAGACCGCGAACTAGCGCACGACCGCCACCCCGTCCCGCCTCCTTCCGCGTCGGGGCGCGCGCACCATCGCGCCTTCGGCGCGGGGCCGGCGTGTCGACGGCCCCGCTCTTCGCCTCGGGTGCCGTTGACACGCCGGCCTCGATCGCGCACCCTTCGCTGTCCAGTCATCCCGGAGGTCCCGCATGCGCGTCGCCGGCGTCCTGCTCACCATCGGCCTGCTCGTTCTCACCGTGCCCATGCGGGCGCAGACGCCGTCGTGGCAGCTCACGGCCACGGTGGCCGAGAGCTGCAGCTGCACCATCTCGTGCCCGTGCAACTTCGGCGGGAAGCCCAACCGGAACCCCTGCGAGGGCAACCGCATGATCTCGATCGACGCGGGACACTACGGCGACACGAACCTCGCCGGCGTGCAGTTCCTGGTCACGTTCGAGATGGGCAGCTGGTCGAAGATCTACGTGAGCGACAAGGTCTCTGCCGCGCAGGAGCGGGCCGTGGAAGCGCTGCTGCCGCTCGCGTTCGCGGGCTTCCACAAGGGCATGCTGTCGTTCAGCAAGGTCCCCATCACCATGGACATCACCGACGCGCGCGTGCGGTTTTCGACACCCGAGTCGTCGGTGGACATGGAGGTCGTGCGCGGCTTCAACGGCCAGGCCATCAAGATCCTGAACCTGCCGGGCGCGGCGCTCCAGAACTACACGCAGTTCAAGAGCCTCTCCCACGAGCACCACAGCAGCAAGGCCACGTGGAAACACTCGGGCACCAACGGGTTCGTCTCCACGTACTCGACCGGCAGCCGATAGAACGCCCGATCAGCGGTCCTGCGGCGGGCGTGGTTCCAGGACCAGCGCGTTGCCGACGTACTCGGTGATCGACAGCCGGCACGCAGGAGCCTCCCCGACGTAGCGCGTGGCGTGCCACGTGTTCGACGGCACGTACACCACGTCGCCCTCGCTCGCGACGAACGGCTGCTGGCCCTCGAAGGCGTACCGGATCTGCCCGGTGAAGACCAGCCACGCCTCGGCGCTCTCGGCATGGAAGTGTCCCTTGTCCGCCGGGTTGAAGGGCGGCAGGTTCTTCTCGTAGCCGTAGATGATCAGCATCTCGGACTTGTCGTCGCGCACGAAGCGTCCGCCGGTGTACTTCGGGTTCGTCGCGCCCTCGGCATGAATGTTCACGTGCGGCTGGTTGAACTCGTCGTAACGGCCGGGCGTGCGGTTGATGGTCGTCCGCATCCACGCCGCGCCGGCGGGCGGCGCCGCGGCCGGTGGCGCCGCGGATTCGGCCACGAAGTAGGTCTTGGCGTTGGCCACGTTCAGCACGAAGCGGAGGCTCGGCGCGGCCCCCGCCGTCTCCACCGAGAAGACCGTCTGGCGCGGGATGTTCACGACCGACCCGCGGGTGGCCGTGAACGGCGCCTGGCCTTCGATTTCGACCCGCACCTCGCCTTCCACGACCGCGAACCACTCGCGCGTGTCGGGATGGAAACGCGCGCTCTGCCGCTCACCGGGCGCGGCCGCCACGTAGTGGGCCATCAGCCGGCCGTCGTCGAAGAGCGCCTCGGTCCACGACGCCTGGCCCGCATGCCGCGCCTTGATGTCGGCGAGCTTCAGCCACGGGCGCACGCCGGGAGGATACGGCCGGAGCGTCGTGGGCTTCGAGGCCCAGACGGCGGTCGGCACCGGCCGCGGACCCGCCACTGGCGGCGGCGCCGGATTCTGGGCGGAGGCAGCCGGAGCGAGCAGGACGGCGACCCCGCAGGCGGCAAGCACGATGCGCATGCCGCGCATCATACGCCCCCCTCCGCCGCGGGGCCGGCGTCTCCGCGAGGCACGGTTCGGCCTGAGACGGGTGGGCCGCTAGTCCAAGCGCCGCCCGCGGGTTTCCGGGCCCAGCCACAGGAGCGCCACGCATGCCACGCCCGCCGTGACGATGCAGTAGGCCATGGCCGTGCGGAGCTCCATGCCGCCGTCCTGCAGCCGTCCGATGAGATACGGCCCGTAGGAGCCGATGCCGACGCCGGCGTGGTAGGCGAAACCGGTGCCCACGCCGCGCGCCTCGGTGGGGAAGCGCTCGGAGAGATAGCCCGGCACCATGCCCCAGGCGCCGGCCGCGAAGAAGCCCATCATCCACGCGCCCAGGAGCAGCAGGCCCGGCGATCCCGCGAAGAGGTACAGCGGCACCGACATCAGGCCCACGACCATGCCCAGCGTGGCCGATCCGCGGCGTCCGCCCCACGTCTCGGACCACGCCCCGAGCGCCACCGCGCCCAGGAGCCCGCCCGCGTTCAGGAGCAACAGGTACCACAGCGGCGGCAGCGTCAAGTTCGCGAGCAGCGTCGGATACCAGAACGTCGTGGACTGGTAGATGGACACGAAGGCGCCCATCAGCAGCGACGTGTGAAGGGTGACCCAGATGAGATCCTTGTCGAACAGCCGTCCGATCGACAGCCGGTCGCGCACGCCTTCCGCGGTCAGCCGGCGCTTGCGCTCCAGCCAGATGGGGCTCTCCGGCACGGTCCACATCACGGCGAAGACGATGACCGCAGGGATGACGCCCGCCCACAGCATGATCCGCCAGGCCCATTCCGGCCGATGGCTGATGGAGGGGTACCCGAGCTGGAAGACCAGGGACGAGAGCAGGAACCCCGTGGAGTAGCCGCCCTGCAGGATGCCCGACGCGATGCCGCGCAGGTGCTGGGGCCAGTGTTCCAGGGCCAGTGGCATGCCCGCCGCCCACATGCCGCCCATGCCGATGCCGAACAGTCCCCGGAAGGCGAACAGCATCACGTAGGAGGTGGACGCCCCGCTCAGCAGCGCGAACGCCGTGTACCAGGCGATCGAGAAGAGGATGGGCCCCTTGCGCCCGTAGCGATCGGCGAGCGTGCCCGCGCCGATGCCGCCGACGACCCGGAACAGCAGCGTGACCGTGCCGAGCGCGCCCGCCAGCGCCTTGTTGACCGAGAAGCTTTGCTGGATGTCGGCGAGGACGAAGGTCAGAATCGTGAAATCGAAGGCATCCAGCACCCAGGCGAAGAAGGTGGTGATGAAGGCCTTCCACTGCTGAGCCGACACCTGGCGGTACCAGGGAAGGGGCGACGTCATTGCGCGCGCCATCCTATCAGGCCCGTTCGCTACAATGTCACCCGCCCGGGACCCGAGCCCCGGAACCCGAGACCCGTTGTCCTATGCCCAGCCTGATTGAAGCCATCGACGTCAAGCGCAAGATGTTCTTCGAGTTCGAGGGCGCGCCCTACCATTGCCTCGACGTCGAGGTGAGCAAGCCCACCGCCCGCGGCGGCCAGACGCTGGTCCGCCTCAAGATGCGCAACCTCCTCACACGCGCGGTCTTCGACCGGACCTTCAAGGCGGGCGAGAAGTTCGGCGAGCCGGACCTGGTGCAGGTGCCGGCGACCTACCAGTACTCGGACGGCGACAACTACCACTTCATGGAAGACGCCACGTTCGAGACGCTGACGCTCTCGGGCGACACGCTGGGCGACGACAAGGACCTGCTCGCCGACAACCTGGTGGTGAAGGTCCAGAAGTTCAACGGGAACCCCATCGCGGTGGAGTTCCCGGCGATCGTCGAGATGGTCATCGCCCAGACGGAGGAGGGCGCCCGCGGCAACACCGCCAGCGGCAGCGTCACGAAGGCCGCCACCACCGACACCGGCCTGGAGATCCAGGTGCCGCTCTTCATCAAGGAAGGCGAGAAGGTGAAGGTGCACACCGAGACGCGCGCGTTCGCCGGCCGCGCCTGACGCGCGGCTAGCGGGTGTCGGCTTCGCTCAAGGCCCGTCGCAAGAGGTCTGAAACGCCGTGGGCTGTCGCGCCCGTCTCCAGATACTCCGCGTCCATCCTGGCGGCCACCCGCAATAGACCGATCACGTCGGTCCACTGACGCTCCGAGACCTCGCCGCCGCGCCGAAACCATGCGAGCTTCGCGAGCACGGTATCCTCCGGCGACGCGACGGGAAGCTCGCGCCCGGTGTCGAGACGGGCTCGCCAGATCCGCCCGAGCTCGCGACGCCGGAGATCGGACGCGCCGACGACGAACACGTCGACCTTGAGCATGGTCTCGAGATGAACCACGCTGAAAGAGGTGCCTTCGCGTATCGCATCCCGAATGCGCTGATCGGGCACGTAGAAGTCCCTCTCCAGAGCGTCGATCAGTGTGTCGGCGTGACCGGCCGTCAGGTCCGCAACAACATCCGCATCGAGGCTGGCGCGAGGCACACCGTGCGCGGAGCTGGCGATCGAGCCGCAGACGAAGTGCGCCGCACCCAGGCGCTCGAACGCGTCGAGCACCGGGACGAGAGCCGAGCTCAACTCGGGCTGAATCACGGGTGTCGCTCGGCCAGGTGTGCCCGGATCTCGTCGGCCAGCGCCTGTCCATAGGCCCTGGCCGCGAACTCGAGGCCGATGTCGCTCTCGGATGCGCCGGGACGATCGCGGGCGATCGCCGCACGAGTCAGGATCGTGACCGAACGGCTCAGCGAGAGCGCCAGCTCCAGCCGGCGATCCGGGGACGCCCGCCGCAGCAGGTCCACCTGCACCCGCGCCGCCGCGGCGTCGGTGTCGTTCAGTCCCCAGACCATGCGCGATTCTAACGTCAGACCCGCCGCGGGGCCGCCCTGCCCGGGGCGCCGGCCGATCCACAATGGACCGGATGGAGCGCGCCGACCGGACCTTTTTCGCGTGGAACGCCGTGGTGTCCGCGGCGGCCGTGGCGTTCATCGCCTACATCCTGGGCCGGCGGTCGCCCGAGACGGGGACGATCGATCTGTCGTTCATGCCGGCCGTCAACGCCACCTGCAATGCGCTCGCGTCCGTCTGTCTGATCGCGGGGTGGGCGGCCATCCGGCGGAAGGCCGTCCAGCTGCACCGCGCGTGCATGGTGACGGCGCTGGCCTTCTCGACGGTGTTCCTCGTCGGATACCTCAGCTACCACTACGTCCACGGCGACACGACGTATCCGGGTACCGGGCCGGGGCGCGCGATCTACCTGACCGTCCTGGCCTCGCACATCCTCCTGTCGATCACGGTCGTGCCCGGTGCGCTCACGGCTCTCTACTTCGCTTTCACGAAGCAGTTCGCGCGTCACCGGCGGCTGAACCGGGTGTTCCTGCCCATCTGGCTCTACGTCTCGGTCACGGGCGTGGTGATCTACTTCATGCTCCGCGCATGACGCGTCTCGCCAGCCGGAAGACGCTCGCGACGGCGGCCGTCATCACGGCGGCGGTGGCGCTGACGCTGCTGGCCATGGGACGCACGCCCATCTGCCGGTGCGGGACGGTCAAGCTGTGGCACGGCGTCGTGAAGAGCTCCGAGAACTCGCAGCACGTGTCGGACTGGTACACGTTCTCGCACGTGATCCACGGGTTCCTGTTCTACGGGCTGTTCCACCTGGCCGCTCCGCGGTGGCCGGTGGGCCGGCGGCTCGCCGCGGCGATGGTGCTCGAGGGCGGCTGGGAGATCCTCGAGAACACGGATCTCGTCATCAACCGCTACCGCGAGGCCACGATCGCCCTCGACTACTACGGCGACAGCGTGCTGAACTCGGTGGCCGACCTGTGGGCGATGGTCCTGGGGTTCGTCCTGGCGTCGCGCCTGCCCGCCCGGGTCGTCGTCGCCGCCGCGGTGGCGATGGAGCTCGGCGTCGGGTACGTGATCCACGACAACCTGACGCTGAACGTGCTCATGCTGCTGTACCCGCTCGACGCCGTGCGGCGCTGGCAGGCGGGCGGGTAGCCCTTCAGCCCTTCACGCCCGCCTTCCTGAGGATGGCCATCATCGGACACCACTCCGTGAAGGCCGACTGGAACAGGTTGAGCCCGACGAAGGCCGTGAACCAGTAGAAGCCGGGGTGCACGTACATCCCGGCGAGGACGCTGGCCATCACGAAGGCCCCCGCGATCATCCGCAACATCCGTTCGACGTTCATCTCCGCATCTCCTTGTGCCAAGCGCGCCGGCCGCCTACGATCCCGGCAGGAAGAGCACCGGGTGCGGGCAGTGTCCGAGCGTGTCGGCGACCACGTCTGGGAGTCCCCACGCCGACTGACGGGCCTCGCCGGCGACGACCACCAGCGTGGCCCGCGCGAGCAGCTCCCGCGTGCAGGCCGCGAGCGACGGGATCTGCTCCAGCGTGCCGCGGTTCAGGGCCGCGAGGCCGCTCGCGCACGCCACGGCGTCGGCGGCCGGCGTGTCGCCGGCGCCCACGAGCACCACGCGCGCGAAGACCTCGGGGGCGGGCGCGCGATCGGCGCGCGTCACGAGCACCGGCACGGGCGATCCGCGGACGATGCGCTCGGCGACCGATCCCAGCCACCACCGCGACGGCCCGCGCCGTCCGTGGGTGCCCACCACCAGCAGGTCGGCCGACTCGGCGGCCGTCAGCACGACGTCCACGGGCGCGCCGTCGATCACGGCGACCTCGGCGGGCGTCGTGGTGGCGCCGCGGACGAACCGCGTCAGCTCGGCCGCCACCGCCACGCTCGCGTCCCGGCGTTCGGCCTCCAGGCGCGTAATCTGCTCCAGCGTGAAATACGGCGGCGGCTCGAACCGTTCCGCGTGCAGGACCCGGAGCGAGGCGCCCTGCGCCGCCGCGATCGCGCCGGCGAGCGCCACCGCGCGGGCCGACGCGTCCTCGAAGTCCACGGCCGCCACGATGTTCCGCGGCGGCCACTGCCAGCGTGCTCCGCCCTGCGACGTCATGACACCACCTCCGCCGGCACGGCCTCGGCGGCCCCGGCCGCCTGCTGGCGGCGCCGCGCCATGTAATAGAGCACCGGCACCGCCATCCGCGACAGGAGCAGCGAGGCCACCTCGCCGGCCATGAGGGAGATGGCGAGGCCCTGGAAGATCGGATCGAAGAGGATCACGCCGGCGCCGACGATGACGGCGGCGGCCGTGAGCGCCATCGGACGGAAGCGCACGGCTCCGGCGTCCACCACCGCCTGCTCGAGCGGCATGCCCTCGCTCAGCCTGAGCTCGATGAAGTCCACCAGGATGATCGAGTTCCTCACGACGATGCCGGCCCCGGCGATGAACCCGATCATCGACGTGGCCGTGAAGAACGCGCCCATGGCGGCGTGCGCCGGCAGGATGCCCACGAGCGAGAAGGGAATCGCCGCCATGATGAGGAGGGGCGTCGTGAAGGACTGGAACCAGCCGACCACCAGCACGTAGATGAGGATCAGCACGGCGCCGAACGCGAGGCCGAGATCGCGGAAGACCTCGATCGTGATGTGCCACTCGCCGTCCCACTTCATGGCGTACCTCGACGTGTCGAACGGCTGCACCGCGTTCAGCACCTCGAGCTGGTAGCCCTCGGGGAGCGCCATCCGATCGAGCGTCTCGTTCATGGCCAGGATGGCGTAGACGGGGCTCTCGTTCTCGCCGGCCAGGTCGCCGGTCACGTAGGTCACGGGCTGCAGGTTCTTGTGGTACAGGCTCGGGTCCTCGCGCGTGTCCACCTCGGTCGTGAGCTCGCCGACGGCCACGCCGCCGAGGCGCAGGCTCCTGAGGGTGTCGAGCGATCGGGCCGCGCGCGACAGGCGGAGCACGATGGGCACGTCCTCGCGCGCGGACGCGACGTGGAGCAGGCCCGCCGAGGCGCCGTCGCCCGCCATCTGCACGAGCGCGGCGATGTCGGCCGCGGCCACCCCGGCCGCGGCGGCCTTCTCGTGATCCACGACGAGCCGGGCCTTCGGCGCGGGCGCCTCGACGTACCAGTCGGTGTCCACCACGCCCGGCGTCTTCTGGAACAGCGCCTTGACGTCGGCCGCGAGGGCCTGCCGCCGGACCGGATCGGGCCCGTAGATCTCGGCCACCATCGTCTGCAGCACGGGCGGGCCGGGCGGCACCTCGGCCACCTGGATGGTGGCGCCGTTCTTCGCCGCGATCGGAAGCAGCCGGTCTCGGACCCGCCGCGCCACGTCGTGGCTCTGCTCGCTCCGCTCGTCCTTGCCGACCAGGTTCACCTGCAGGTCGGCCAGGTGCGGCGCCCGCCGCAGGTAGTAGTGCCGCACCAGGCCGTTGAAGTTGTACGGGGCCGAGGTGCCCACGTACTCCTGGACGTCCGTGACCACGGGATCCTCGAGCACCGCCGTGGAGAGGAGCGACGTGACCCGCGCGGTCTCCTCGAGGGCCGTGCCCTCCGGCATGTCGATGACCACCTGGAACTCGCTCTTGTTGTCGAACGGCAGCATCTTCACCGTGACGAACTGGAGCGGCACGAGCGCGGCCGCCAGCACGAGCAGCAGGGCCACGCCGCCCAGGAAGAGGAGCCGCAGGCGTCCGCTCCCGATGAGCGGATCCATGACCCGCCGGTAGAGGCGCGTGAAGAGGTCCTCTTCGCCGTGGTCGTGGTGCGCGCCCGGCTTGAGGATCCGGACGGCCGCCCACGGCGTCACGATGAACGCCACCACCAGCGAGAAGACCATCGCCGCCGAGGCGCCGACGGGAATCGGCCGCATATAGGGGCCCATCAGCCCGCCGACGAACGCCATCGGGAGGATGGCGGCCACGACGGCCAGCGTGGCGAGGATGGTGGGGTTGCCCACCTCGTCCACGGCCGCGATCGCGGTGGCGACCAGTCCGCGGCTCGACGTGCCCCGCATTCGCGCGTGGCGCACGATGTTCTCCACGACCACGATCGCGTCGTCCACCAGGATGCCGATGGAGAAGATGAGCGCGAAGAGCGTGATCCGGTTCAGCGTGTAGCCGTAGAGGAAGAACATGAAGAGGGTGAGGGCCAGCGTCACCGGGATGGCCGTCATCACCACCGCCGCCTCGCGGCGGCCGAGCGCCAGCCAGATGAGGGCCGACACCGACAGCACCGCCAGGAACATGTGCCAGAGGAGCTCGTTGCTCTTCTCGGCGGCCGTCTCGCCGTAGTCGCGCGTGATCGTGAGCCGGACGTCCGAGGGCACGAGCGTGCCCTTCAGCGTGTCGATCTTGGCCGCCACGCGGTGGCCCACGTCGATGGCGTTGGTGCCCTTGCGCTTGGCCACGGCCAGCGTCACCGCCGGCTCCGCGCCCTCGCCCTTCGCGCGGAAGACGACGTAGCTGGTCGGCTCGGCGTCGCCGTCCACCACGTCGGCCAGGTCGCGCACCAGCACGGGTCGGCCGTCGCGCGAGGTGACCACCACGTTGCCGACGTCCGCGGCCGTGAGCAGCCGGTCGCCGACGTCGATGGCCGTGGCCGTGCCGCCGGCCACCGGGCCCCCCGCCGCGACGCGCGCGTTGGCGCCGCCCACGGCCCGCTGGACCGCCAGCGGGTCCAGCCCGTAGGCGGCGAGCCTGGCCGGGTCGATGGTGAGCGTCAACTGACGCGGCCGGCCGCCGATGAGCGTCACCTCCGACACGTCGGTCACCTGCGCCACCGCGTCGCGGAGCTGCCCGGCGAGCTGCCGCAGCTGGTCGTCGCCGTAGCGCGTGGACGACAGCGTGACGGCCAGGATCGGCACGTCGTCGATCGAGCGGGGCTTCACGAGCGGCGGCGTGGCTCCGGGTGGAATCCGGTCCATGTTGGCGCCGATCTTCTGGCTCAGCCGGACGAACGCCTCCTCCTCCGGTTCGCCCACGCGGAAGCGCACGATCACCATCGACTGGCCGGGGCTCGAGGTGGAGTAGACGTACTCCACCCCCGGCACTTCCCAGAGCAGTCGTTCGAGCGGACGCGTGACCCGCTCCTCGACCTCGGCCGGCGACGCGCCCGGCATGCCCACGAACACGTCCACCATGGGCACGACGATCTGCGGCTCTTCCTCGCGCGGCAGGGCGACGACGGCGAGGGTGCCGAGCGCCATGGAGGCCAGGATGACGAGCGGCGTCAGCTTCGAGTTGACGAAGGCGCCGGCCATGCGGCCCGCGGCGCCGAGCGGGGGTGTCATCGCCCGCCTCCCACCACGATCCGGCGGCCGTCGGCAAGGCCGGGCGGCGGCGACAGGATCACGTGATCGCCGGCCTGCAGGCCCGCCTGGACCTCGGTGCCCTGCACGCGGACCAGCCGCAGACGCGCCACCTCGCCCTCCACCACGAACACGGACGTCACCTGGCCCTGGTGCACGAGGGCCGCTTCGGGGACGGTGAGCGCGCGGCGCGCCGGGCCGGGAACCTTCACCCGCCCGAAGCCGCCGGAGCGCAGGCCGGCCGACGGGAGATCGATCTTCACGAGGAAGGAGCGCGTCCCCGCGTCGACGGCGCGGCTCACCTCGGACACCGTGCCCTTCACGGCCACGGGCGCGCCATCCGGACCGTCCACCTCGACGTCCACGGCGGTGCCCGGCGACAGCCGGCCCGCACGCGACTCGTCCAGCCGCACCTCGAGCCGGAACCCGCGCACGTCCTCGACGCGCACGAGCGGCAGGCCGGGCGTCGCCATGTTGCCGGGCTCGACGAGCTTCTCGGTGACGAGGCCGTCGAAGGGCGCCGTCACCTGCAGGAAGCTCGCGGTGGCTCCCGCGGCGTCGCTGGCGGCGGCCGCGCGATCGATGCCCGCGGTGGCCGCCTGCGCCTGTGCGGCGGCGGCGGCGCTCCGCGCCTCGGCGGCGGCGAGGGCCGCGGTGGCCTCGTCGAGCTCCTGCGCGGTGGCCGATTTCTTCGCGTGCAGGGCGGCGATCCGGCCGTGACTCGCCTTGGCCAGGACCAGCGCCGCGTCGGCCGCCCGCTGCTCGGCGGCGGCGGCGGTCGCGGCGTCGCGCGCCTGGGTCGCCCCGGCGGCAGCGCTCCTGGCGGCCGCCGACAGGTCGCGCCCGTCGAGCTCGACCAGCACCTGGCCGGCGTGGACCCGGTCGCCGGGGGTCACGCGCACGGCGGCCACCGGCGCCATCACGCGCGCGGCCACCGTGGCCGTCGTCCGCGCCTGGACGACGCCGCCCGCCTCCGAGGCGTCGGTGATGTCGGCCTCGGCCGCGGTGACCACCTGCACGTGGAGCGGGTCGCCCTGCGCGGCCCGCTCGGCCTCGGCCGGCGCGTGGGAGCACGCCGCGGCCGTGCCGAGGGCCAGCAGCGTGGCCATGAATCGAGTCGGTCGTGAGGTGAGGTTCGTCATCGCTGTCCAATCGCTCTCGTCAAAGTCGCGGCCGCCACCGTGATCTCCACGCGGGCGGCGGCCTGCCTGGCCTCGGCCTGCTGCACCCCCTCGGAGGCGGCGAGCAGCGCCGTCACGTCGGCGAGCCCGCTCTCGTAGCGGTCGCGGATGATCCGCTGGCTCTCGTGCGCCTGCGCCACCGCCGTGCGGGTCACGGCCTCGGCGGCGCGAGCCGCCTCGAGCCGCGCCAGGGCCACCCGAACGTCGAGCCGTGCCGCCGCTTCCGCCTTCTCCCTGTCGATGGCGCGCAGCGTCTGGGCGTGCCGCGCCGCCGCCACGCGCGCGTGGTCGGCCGGCCCGCGGAAGAGGTTCACGCGGGCGACGGCCCCCACGGCCCAGCTGGACGACCGGGATGTGAACGTGTCGCCGTTGGCCTCCCAGGCGCCCTGCGCCGACAGGCGGGGCAGGAACGAGGCCCGCGCCGCGTCGGTGGATGCCCGCGCGAGCTGCTCGCGAAGACCCGCCAGCTTCACGTTCGGGCGCTCCGCCACGGCCATCGCCTCGAGCGCCGCGACCGAGGTCTCGGCCAGCGCCTGCGGATCCGGTGTCTCCACCAGCGTCACGGCCGCGTCGAGGGGCTCGCCCATCAGGTCGTTCAGGCGCGCCCGGGCCACGGCGGCGTCGGCGCCGCTCCGGATTCGCTGCTCGCGCGCACGCCCGGCCAGCACTTCCACCTGCAGCACGTCGGCCTCGGTGGCGGTCCCGGCGTCGCGGCGGTTGCGTGCCCGCGTCAGGTCCGCCTCGGCCGACGCCACCGCGGCCTCTGCGGAGCGGACGGCGGCATCAGCCGTCAGCACGTGGCCGTAGGCGGCCGTCACCGCCACCGCCAGATCGTGGGCGACGAGCTCGCGCGCCGTGGCCGCCACGTCGCGCCCGATCGAGGCCGCCTTGACGTTGGCCCTGGCCACGGGATCGAACACCGCCTGATCCACCGAGACCCCCAGCCGGAGGTTGTTCACGGGGTCCGGATGGTTGAGAGCGTCGATGGCGAAGTTGGCGGCCGTGAACTGGCGCTGCGCCAGGAGCGACCCGAACACGAAGACGGGCTGGTTGCCGCGCTGCCAGCTCTCGGTGACGTCCACGTTTGGCAGGTAGGTGCCGCGCGCCGCTGTGAGCTCGGCGTCGGCCCGCTGTTCGGCCACCTCGGCCGCGCGGGCGTCGTGGTTCCTGGCCTGGGCCCGGGCGACGGCGTCGGCGAGCGTCAGCGGCGTCTGCGCGCGCGCCACGCCCGTCGTGAGCCCAAGCAGCAGGGCGAAGACAGAGAGGCGTCGTATCATCCTGCCCAGGAGATTCAGATCCGTGGCAAAGGTGACACGCCGGCCGGCGACGCGCGGCCGGCGGCCCGCGAAACCAGACGGCGTGCCTCCCCTGGCGCCCGCCGCCGACGTCTACGCCGATCTCCTCCGGGACGCGTCGAACGGGGACCCGGCGGCCATGGAGCGGCTGCTCACACGGGTGCAGGAGGTGGCGTGGCGCTTCTCCGTGGCGGTGTGCGGCCACCCCGACGACGCCGAAGATGCCATGCAGGAGGCGCTGCTCAGGACCTACCGCTACTCCTCCCAGATCCGCGAGCCCGGGTCGTTCAGGCCCTGGCTCCACCGGACGGTGAAGAACGCCTGCCTCATGAGCCGCCGCCGCCGGGTGCACCAGCCCGCCCGCATCGAGTCGCTTGAAGTGGTCCGCGAGGGCGACGGACCGGCGACCCGCCTGGATCCGGCGGATCCGGGGCGGAATCCCGAGCAGATCGCCGACAACGCCCGCCTCAGGGAGCGCCTGCGCGAGGCGTTGAAGGCGCTGCCCCCGTCCCACCGCGCCATCGTGTTCCTGCGCGAGATGCAGGGGCTGTCCACGAGGGAAGTGGCCCACGCCATGGGCATTTCGGAGGACAACGTGAAGACCCGGCTCAGCCGGGCGCGCCGGTCGCTGCAGGCGGCGCTCGAGGCACCCGCGCGATGACCAGGAAGAAGGCACCGGCCGGCCGTGCTCCCGCCAGGGCAGGGCGTGCCCCGGCGCCGCGCGCCGCCGATCCGTGCGGGCACGCGGCGGCTGAGCTCTGGGCCTACCTCGACGCCGAGCTTCCAGCGGCCCGTTCGGCGGCCATGGCCCGGCACCTGGCCTCGTGCGCGCCGTGCCGGCGCGCGGCCCGCCGCCTGCGCGCGCTGATGGAAGCCTGCCGGGCGCAGGGCCGCCGGCCGCTGCCGCGGGCGGTCCGCCGACGCGCCGTGGCGCGGGCGAAGTCCGCCCTGCGTCGCCCGCGGTCCTGACGGCCGGCCCGCCCGCGCCGCGATCCGCCGGAGTTGCGGGGGCAGGGCCGCTGGGTTAGAGTGCGCCCGATTCCGCGAGCCTCCGAGGCTCGCAAGGAGCTGCCATGGCACGTCGTCCTGGACCCCGGCCCGTCGCGCTCGCCGCCGCGCTCGTGGCGCTCGCCACGTGGATGGGGTCCGCCGCCGGCGATCGCGCCTCCGCGCAGGGCGCGGCGCCACAGCCGCACGCGTACCCCGATCGCGGCCCGATGACGCTGGCGCTCACGGGCGACTCGATCATCGTCCAGCCGCTCTCTCCGCACGTGGAACCCGAGTTCACCAGGCTCATCGACCTCGTGCGCGGCGCCGACGCGGCGTTCACGAACCTGGAGATGCTCTTCCACGACTACGAGCCCTATCCCTCCACCCAGAGCGGCGGCACCTACATGCGCGCCGATCCGGCGCTGGCGAAGGAGATCGTCTGGGCCGGCTTCGACCTGGTGGGCCAGGCGAACAACCACACCGGCGACTACGGCGTGCTCGGCGCGCAGCTCACGGCGAAATACGTCCGCGAGGCCGGGCTCGTCGGCGCCGGGTTCGGCGAGAGCCTGCGCGAGGCGCGCGAAGCGAAGTTCTACGAGTCGGCGAAAGGGCGCGTCGCGCTCGTGGCCGTCTCCTCGACGTTCCCCGACGGCAGCCGCGCCGGCGACTCGTGGGGCGACACGAAGGCCCGGCCGGGCCTGGCGCCCCTGCGCTACACGACGACACAGGTCGTGACCCGGCCGCAGTTCGACGCGCTCAGGGCGGCCCTGCAGGGGGCCAGCGTGTCCACGGGCGGCGCCGGCGCCTCGGCCACCGAGATGACCGCGCTCGGCCGCACGTTCGTGGTCGGCGACCGCACGGGCGTCAGGACCGAGCCCCTCAAGGAGGATCTCGAGGCGATGGCGGCGGTGGTGAGCAACGCCGACCGCCAGGCCGACTACGTGATCGTGTCGTCGCACACGCACGAGAACGCCGGCGATCGCTACGTGCCGCCCGAATTCTTCGTGACCTTCGCGCGCCGGATGATCGACGCCGGCGCCGACATGGTCGTCACGAGCGGACCGCACGTGCTGCGCGGCATCGAGATCTACAAGAACCGGCCGATCTTCTACTCGCTCGGCGACTTCATCTTCCAGAACGAGACGCTCCTGCGGCAGCCGCCCGAGAACTACGAGCCGTTCGGCATGCCGCGGGGATCGGGCGTGGCCGACTTCAACGACGAGCGCACGAAGAACGGCACCATCGGCTTCCCGGCCGACCCCTATATCTTCGAGTCGGTCGTCGCCATGCCGACCTTCTCGGGCGACCGGATGACCACGCTCACGCTGCACCCGATCTCGCTCGGCTTCGGCCAGCCGCGGTCCCGGCGCGGACGGCCCGTGCTCGCCGATCCGGCGCTGTCGACCAAGATCATCGGGGACCTGCAGAAGTTCTCGGCGCCCTACAAGACCACGATCGAGCTGAAGGACGGCGTCGGCGTCGTCGTGCTGCCGGGGTCGTAGGGGACCCCAGCGGAGTCGGCGCCCGGAGGGACCCCTTCCTCCGGCTTCTTCAAGGGAGCGGCTCGGTCCTGCTGAGACGCTCCCCGCCAACTGACGTTGTACGATCATCTTCGCCGGACGAAGGGATCCCTCCGTGCGCCGACTCCTGAAGAAGCCATGCGCGCTCGTGAGCGGGCTGGTGCTCGCCGGCTGGATGGCCACCGCCGGGGTGGAGGCCCACGACCTCTCGCGCAGCACGTCGCGGCTGGTGGTCGACGGCCGGCGCGTGGACGTCACCTTCACCATCGGCGCACGTGACTTCCACTCGGGTCCGGTCGTGGACGCCGACGGCGACGAGCGCGTGTCGATCGACGAGGTGGACGCGGCCATCCCGGGCGTGTTCGCCGCGCTCAAGCAGCACCTCGCCATCACGGCCGATGGCGCCCCGCCTGTCAGCGTTCTGCTGGATCGCTACGCCTTGAGCGACGGGCCCACGATCCGGATGGACCTGACGTACGAGTTCGCCGCGACCGTCGGCACGCTGGCGCTCGGGACGACCCTGCCGGAGGTGACGCAGTCCGACCATCGCCATCTGGCCAGCGTCGTCCGCGGCGGCGCCTCCGCCGAGGCGGTGCTGGATCTGAATGCGCCGCACGCGGTCTTCGACGCCGCCGGTCCGGGAGTCCTCGCCTCGGCCCGGCGCTTCGCCGCCCTCGGCGTGGAGCACATCGTGACGGGCTACGACCACCTGGCGTTCCTGGCGGCCCTCCTGCTCGGCGCCGCGGCCTTTCGCTCCGTCGTGGGCATCGTCACGGCGTTCACCCTCGCCCACAGCCTCACGCTGGGTCTCGCGACCTTCGACATCGTCACCGTCCCGCCCGCACTCGTCGAGTCGCTCATCGCGCTCAGCATCGCGTGGGTGGCCGTCGAGAACCTGCTGCTGGACCGGCCTGCCCACCGGTGGCGCCTCGCCTTCGCCTTCGGGCTCGTCCACGGCTTCGGCTTCTCGAACGTGCTCCGCGATCTCGCGCTCCCGCAGGCCGCGCTCGCGGCCTCGCTCTTCACCTTCAACCTGGGCGTCGAGCTCGGCCAGCTGGCGTTCGTGGCGCTCGCCTTCCCCGTGCTGCGGTCCGCGATGGCCAGCCGGTGGCGCGCGCCCGTCGGACTGGCCGCCTCGTCGGCCGTGCTCTGCCTGGGCGTGTACTGGTTCGTCCAGCGCCTCCTCCTGGCGTGACCGGCTTCCCGTCCCGGCGTGGCCGCCTCGCGCTCGTCGCGGGTCTGACCGCGGCATCCGCGCTCGCGGCCTGGCTGACCACGCCGCGGCGCGTCCCACAGGCGGCGCTCGCTCCTCGAGGCGCGATCGTCCTCGCGCTGGCGGGCGACCTGGCGATCTCGGACGCCCTGGATGCCCGGTCGCTCGACGACGCCTCCCGGCCTCTCGCGCCGGCCGACAGGTCGCTGGCGGTGGGGAATCTCGCGGTGCCGATGCGGGCCGCACTCGACCAGCCGGCGCCTGGCGAGGCGCATCGCCAGCCCGACGGGGTGGCCGACGGGATACCAGCGCTCGCCCGACTGGGCATCGGCGCCGTCTCGCTGGCGAACGACCATGTCATGGACGCCGGCCCGGACGGCCTGGCCCTGCTGCAGGGGCGCCTGGCGGCCGAGGGCATCGCGTACGCCGGCGCCGGCGCGAATCTCGACCGTGCCCGGGCGCCGGTCTACGTGACCACGCGAGACGGCGTGGTGGCGCTCGTCGGCGTGACCGTCTCCGGGTCGGCGGCGGCGCGGGCCGCGGCGCGCCAGGGCGACATCCTGGGGCGACCGGGTGTGAACAGGCTGCGCCACGAGCGCCGCGTCGTGGTCGATGCGACTCGCTTCGCCGCGCTCGTCCGCGCGTTTCCGCCGCCCGCCCTCAGCGCGCGCGCCGACGGCCGGACGTGGGACCTGATGGGCCTGACGATCGAACGGGGCGCGGAGGGCGGCATGCGCCTCGCGGCCGATCCGGGCGACCTCGAGGCGCTCGCCGCGTCGGTGCGCGAGGCCCGCGCGCGCGCGGCGGCGGTGGTCGTGAGCCTCCACGCGCACGAGCCCGGCAACGGAGCGGACGACGTGTCCGACCTCGCACGGACCGTCGCTCACGCGGCCATCGAGGCGGGCGCCGACGTCGTGCACGGCCATGGACCGCACCGGCTGCGCGGTATCGAGGTGTACCAAGGACGTCCGATCTTCTACAGCCTCGGCACCTATCTCCTCCCCGAACGGGCGATGACGTCCGGCGCGTTCGATGTCGCGCAGGACGCCGCGCCGGGCATCCTGTCGTCCATCGAGCCCGGCGCGCCGGCGCTCGACCTCGACGACGACGCGTGGTGGCAGAGCGCGGCGGCGATCGTCCGCATCACCCGGGGACGCGTGGACGCCGTGGAGCTGCGTCCGATCGACCTGGGGATGCGCAGGGCTCGCGGGACTCGCGGGATCCCGATCGACGCCTCCGCCCGCGCGGCCGCCGCGATTCTCGAGCGCATCCACGCGCTGTCGGCGCGGCTGGGGACGCGCATCACGGTCCACGGCGAGACTGCGACCGTCGAGCTGGATCGCTCCGGACCGCGCACGACGTCCGCACGTTGATTCCCGAGAGCGGCTGCTGGCGGTGTGCAGCGCGACAGATGTCGCGTCCCAGCCAGCCTTCTTCTTCCGATCGAGAGGAACTCGGCGAAACGCGCGCCGTTACGTGAGGTACTGGTGACACCCGACCGGCGGTTCGCGAGTAGCATCGACGCGCCGGTCCCTCCGGTGCTCGGTGTGCGCGTGTGCCGAGCGCCCGGCAGTTCGAACGTCGCCCGACCAGGTGAGGCCGGCGGCGGCTGGACGGCGCTGACCCCAACGGAGCCTGCCATGCGTGTTCGAGCCTCTCTCGCGTTCACCGCCGCGGCCGTCACCTGGCTGGCGGTGACCGTCGCCACCCAGGGCCGCGCACCCATCGGCCGCGAGCTCGCCGTTCCGCGGCATCTCGCCGACGGCGAAGAGTACACGGTGCCGATGCCCGTGCTGCTCGATTACGGCCGGCTGCTGCTCGATGCGCGGTGGACCACTCAGGAGGGCGCGGGTCGCCCCCTCACCAAGGGGACCGGCGCGCCGCTGACCGATCCGATGAATCCGCTCGTCTTCCCGCGCGCGTTCAACCGGGTGTCCGGTCCCGACTCGAACGCCTGTTCGGGCTGCCACAACTCGCCCTTCGGACTGGTGGGCGGCGGCGGCGACATCGTCGCGAACGTGTACGTGCTCGGCCAGCGGTTCGACTTCGCGTCCTTCGACGGCAACGATGCGATGGCGACGCACGGCACGGCCGACGAGCGCGGCACGGCCACCACGCTCCAGACCATCGCGAACAGCCGGATCACCGTCGGCATGTTCGGTGCGGGCTACATCGAGATGCTGGCGCGGCAGATGACGGGTGAGCTCCAGGCGGCCCGTGACGCGACCTCGCCCGGCACGTCGCGCCGGCTGGTCGCGAGCGGCGTCGACTTCGGCGCCCTTGCACGGCGTCCGGACGGATCGTGGGACACCAGCGGCGTCGATGGCCTGCCCGCGCCGAGCCTGCAGACCTCCGGGCCCGCGCAGCCGCCGTCGCTCCTCGTGCGGCCGTTCCACCAGGCGGGCGCCGTGATCTCGCTCAGGCAGTTCACGAACAACGCCTTCAACCACCATCACGGCATCCAGTCCACGGAGCGCTTCGGCGTCGACACCGATCCGGACGGCGACGGCGTGGCCAACGAGCTGACGCGCGCCGACGTCACGGCGGCCACGCTCTTCCAGGCCACGATGGCCGTGCCCGGCCGGATGGTGCCGAACGACCGCGACGTGGAAGCGGCCGTCCTCCTCGGCGAGCGCCGGTTCGCCGACGTCGGGTGCGCCACGTGCCATCGGCCCTCGCTGGCGCTGCGCCGGCGCGGGTGGATCTTCACCGAACCCAGCCCCTACAACCCGCCCGGCAACGCGAGCCCGTCCACCGTCACCCCGCTGGCCGTGGATCTCACCGATCGCCGGCTGCCGTCCCCGCGCCTCGACGTGCGTGGCGGCGTCGTGAACGTGCCCGCCTTCACGGATCTGAAGCTGCACGACATCACGGACGACGGCGACGGCAACGAGGAGCCGCTCGACATGAACCAGGCGCCGGGCTCGCCGGCGTTCTTCGCGGGCAACCGCCGTTTCCTCACCCGGAAACTCTGGGGCACCGGCGCCGACGGCGCCTACTTCCACCACGGCCAGTTCACGACCCTGCGCGAGGCCATCGAGGCGCACGGCGGCGAGGCCCGCGCCACCCGCGCCGCCTACCGCGCCCTTCCGGCCGACGAACAGGACGCCGTGGTCGAGTTCCTGAAGAGCCTCCGCGTCCTCCCGCCCGGCACGCGCTCCCTCGTCGTGGACGAGTACGGCCGTCCGAAGGCGTGGCCGCCGCGGCGTGGGGGGAGGGAGGAATCCCGATAGCGGCCAGCGGCTGGCGGCTCGCGGCAGGACGTCACGCGCCGGGCAGCGCGTCGATGTACGCGGCCATCCGCTTGCGCATCGCCTCGTCGGGCAGCCGTCCCAGCCCGCCGCCGATGTTGTCGGTCATGTTCTTCGCCTGGCTCGTCGCCGGCGTCGTGACCGTGACGTAGGGATGGCTCACGACGAACTTCAGGAAGAACTGCGCCCACGTCGTGGCGTCGAACTCCTTCGCGAAGTCCGGCAGCGGGCGGTTCCCGACACGCTTGAAGAGGCGCGTGCGCCCGAACGGCGCGTAGGCGAAGACGCCCATGCCGCGGTCGTGCGCCAGCGGCAGGATCGTCGCCTCCGCGTGCCGGTTGTCGATGGCGTAGTCCACGCCGATCGTGTCCAGCGTCTCTTTGCGCATCGTGGCGACGAGGCCGTCGTACTGGTTCTCGAACGTCGTCGTCAGCCCGATGTAGCGGACCCGGCCCTGCTGCTTGTACTCCCGCAGGATCGGAATCTGGACGCCCACGTCGCCCATGTTGTGGACCTGGATGAGATCGATCTTGGCCTTCTTGACGCGTGCGAACGACGTCTCGACCTGGCGGCGCGCAGCCGCCGGATCGGCGCCGCTTCCGCCGCGGCCGGCGACGTTCAGCTTGGTGGCCCAGAAGAGCCGGTCGGCGATCTTCAGCTCGTTGACGATCTCGCCCGACGCCTCCTCCGACGCGCCGTAGCCGGGCGCCGTGTCGAACACGGTACCGCCGCCGTCCACGAGCGCCTTGAACACTTCGCGGAGGGCCGAGAGGTCCTCGCTGCGCGCCACCGACGCGAAGGTGGCGGAGCTGCCGAGGCCGATCACGGGCAGACGCTCGCCGCTCGACGGAATGGGCTTGGTGTTCATCGCGCCCTGCGCGAGGAGTACGCGCGGGTCGAGCGACAGCGAAGCGCCGGCGCCCACCGTCAGCGCCAGCCAGTCACGACGGGTCATGTTGCTCACGACGGATCCTCCATGCCGGCGGGCCGAGGGGCCGCCGGCTAGCGGGGGGCCAGGGCCGGCGCCTCGCCGGTCAGCTGGCCGCCGCGCACGTTCTCGTAGCGCCGCCCGAGCGCGTATGCGATCGGGAACCAGCAGGCCGACATGATCACGCCGGCGATGGCCAGGCCGGCCACGCCGTACGGCAGGACGGCCGCGCTCATCCAGGCCGAGGTGACGTCGCCGAAGCGATAGACGACGGTGTCGATCACGTTCTTCGCCTTGTACTTGCTCTCCTGGTCCACCACCGTGAAGAGCATCTCGCGGCTCGGCTTGGCGATCGCGTACTCCGCGAACCGCCGTACCACCTGGATGGACCCGAGCACGAGCAGCACGGGGGAGACGGCCACCGCCAGGAAGGCCACGACCATGATGACGGGATTCAGGAGCAGGCCGGTCGTCACGCCGTAGCGCTCGATGATCCGGCCCGTGCCGAAGAGCTGCAGGAAGACGGTGGAGCCGTTCACGGCCAGGTCGATCGTGGCGTAGGCCTGCGTGCGCGCCTCGCGGCTCTCGAAGGCCTTGCTGATGAGGTCGCCGAGCTGGAAGTAGATGATGGTCGAAATCGTCGTCATCAGCAGGATGAAGAGCGCGATCATCCCGAGGTACGGCGACTGCACGAGCAGCGTGAAGCCCTCGAACGGGTTGCCCTTGAGCGGCCGATCGAGGGTCGTCGCCTGGCCCTCGGAGGTGGCGCCGAGCCGCCGCTTCTCGTGCTCCAGCACCCGGACGAGCCAGGCGGTCACGACGAAGCCCGCGGCCGAGATCAGCATCAGCATGTTCGTGCCCACCACGCCGACGAGGAGCGCCGCCAGTGCCGGTCCGCCGATGGTGCCCACCGTGCCGCCCGCCGCGATGAAGCCGAACAGGCGCTTGGCCTGCGTGCGGGAGAACGTGTCGGCCATCAGGCTCCAGAAGACCGAGATGATGAGGACGTTGAACGTGCTCACCCACACGAAGAACAGCGCCGCGACCCAGCGGTCCTGCTGGGTGCCGGTGGCCTCGAAGAGGGCGAAGAACGCCAGCATCGTGGCGGCGATGAAGCCGTACACCCACGGGAGGAAGGTGGCGAGCTTGATGCGGGAGGCCAGATACGCGTAGGCGGGCGCGATCAGGAAGCTGGCGGCGAAGGTGCCCGTGTAGAGCTCCTGGAGGTTGGCCACGCCGTAGACGGTGCCCATGGCGTCGCGCACCGGCCGCACGATGAAGTAGCTCCCCATCAGGAGCGCGAAGTAGGCGAACGAGACGAGGACGGCCTTGGTCTCGTCGGGCTCCACCTTCGCCACGCGCTTCAGCACGCGGGCGACAGCGGACGACGAAGTGGCGGTGGGCGCCGGCGTGGACGTCATGGCGGTGTGGAAGCCCGGAAAGCTTAGCAGCCCGACGGGAAAAACGTGCGGGCACCCGGGAATACGACTCCCGCGCGCCGCCGCTTACCCGTGCCCGCCTCCCGTCCCGCCCGGCTCGGCCCTACCCTTCCCGGAGTGCCCGCGGGCGGTCAGGGGAATGCCGTTGGTGCGGAAGAAGCCGGGCGTGACGATCTGGAAGCCGGCGGCCGGCTCCTCGTCGGGCCGCGGTCCGGATCGCCCACGATGCGCAGGCGACGCCCCGGATCCACGACGTCCGCCCACACGGAGCAAGCCACGTTCCGCTCCAGTCATCGGGTAATGTGTCCGGGCCCGGGGCCGGATGGCGGCCCCTGGCGGAGGACCAGCCATGCGACACACGACCCGAACGGCCCTCGCCGCGCTGCTCACGGCGGCCGCGTCGACGGCGGCCGCGCAGACCCCGGCCGCACAGCCTGCGCCGCGCCCGGCGCTCACCCTGACCACCACCGCCTTTCCCGACGGCGCGGTCATTCCCGCCAAGTACACGCAGGCCGGCGAGCAGGTGTCGCCGGCCCTGGCGTGGACCAACGTGCCGCCGGGCACGATGAGCTTCGTCCTGCACATGCGCGATCCGGACGTGGCGCGCAATCGGGGCACCGAGGACCAGGTGCACTGGCTGGTGTGGGGCATTCCGGGGACGGCCACCGGCATGGCCGAGGGCCAGCCGAAGGGGCCCACGCTCCCGGACGGCAGCCGCCAGATCAGCGCGAGCGGCGAGGTGTACCGCGGCCCCGGCGCCCCGGCGTCGGGCCCGATGCACCACTACACCTTCGAGCTCTTCGCACTCGACACGACGATCGACGTGGCGCCGGGCGCCGATGCCTGGGCCACCCGCACCGCCGTCTACAACGCGATGCAGGGCCACATCCTGGGCAAGGCGGTGTACGTCGGCCTGTTCCGCCGGCCGCAGTAGCGGCCCAGCGGCTGGTCGGTTCCCGCGCCGGCCGCGGTCGCCGCGGCGCGCGGGGACGGTCCTGCTGGACCGGTCTCGCGGTCACGGCTGTCCCCGTTCGCGGCGCCCTTCCGCGCTTCGGCGTGCACGGCCGGGCGAACCCGGTCACTCGTGCCCGCGCGACGCGGGCCATCCGGCCGTGTCTCTCGCAAGCCGTCCGACCGATACCCGAAAGGGAGACTCGCCGGGCCGATGCCAGCAGGGACACGCCGTTCGAGCGCCGCCGCGGGGGCCGTCGCCCTGCTGTCCTTCCTCGCCGCGCGCCCCGTACCCGTCCACGCGGCCGACCCGGGCACCGCGTCACCCGGCACGCCGCCCGCGAGCCGCCGCGTCGCCGGCGTGGTCCACGTTTCTGGACGCCCGCAGGCCGGTGTCGTCGTGTGGCTCGACGCGCCCGCGCCCACGCGCCCGCGTGCCGGCGCCCAGGCGGTCGTGCTCGATCAGCGCAACATGCGGTTCACCCCGCGTCTGCTCGTGGTGCCGGTGGGCACGACCGTCGAGATGCCCAACAGCGACCGGGTGTTCCACAACGTCTTCTCGTTTCGCGACGGCAAGGTGTTCGACCTCGGGCTGTACCCCGTGGGCCAGTCGCGGTCCGTGACCTTCGATCGTCCCGGGGTGAGCCGTCTCTTCTGCAACATCCACCCCACCATGGCCGCCTACGTGGTGGTCGTGGACTCGCCCTACTACGCGATCACCGACACGCGAGGCCGCTTCTCCATGGACGCCGTGCCCGACGGCTCGCACACGTACCACACGTGGCGGCCGGGCGCGGACCCGTCCCAGGGGACGCTGGACGCCGCGACCGACGACCTCAGCATCGCCCTGCCATGACCGCCATGCGAGATCTGGCGGTCGCGACGGCGCTGCTGGCGCTGACGTGCGCCGCAGCCCGCGCACAGACGGCGGCCGTCGAGGTCACGCAGTCGGCCGGCGGCTCCACGGAGTCGATCGTGTTCGCCGGCGCGCAGGTCCGGGCGCTGGGCGAGCTGGCGAAGGGTGTGCGCCTCGTCGCCGAGGCCTCGTGGGGCCGGCGCACGCGCACGCCATCCGACGTCTTCGGCACCGCCTATCCGTACGGCGGGCGCATCGACGTCATCGAGGCCTATGCCGAGTGGGTCGGCGGCCGCGGCGGGCTGCGGGCGATCCGCGCCGGCCGGTACCGCACGCCGTTCGGCCTGTCGAGCGCGAGCGATCACGCCTACCTCGGATTCCTTCGGCCGCCCCTCGTCCGCTACGGCGAGTACTACGCGCTCTCGGCGGGGTACCTCGAGCACGGCGTGGACGTGCTGGCGGGCGCCTCACGCGTGTCCCTCGAGCTGAGCGCCAGCCGCCCGGCCGACGTCGGCGACGCCATCCGCCGGTCCGGAACGACGACCGCCGCGCGCGTCGAGGCGACGTTCGGTCCGGCGATCGTGGGCGCGAGCCGCGTGGACACCACGCCGTACCTCCCGGAGTCGTTCGCCCGCGGCCGCGCCCGATACACGGGCGTGGATCTGCGCGCCATGGTGCGCGGGGTGCAGGTGCGGGGCGAGTGGCTCGACGGCCAGCCGTTCGACGGCCCGACGACCGCCGGCGGGTACCTGGACCTCATCGTCCACACGCGGCGCATGAACCGGGTCACGGCACTCGCCAGGATCGAGACGCTCGACTACGACACGGCGTCCCGGTTCGCCCTCCGCACGCAGCGCGCGACCGCCGCGGCGCGCGTGCGCCTGTGGCAGGGCCTGGCGCTCTCGGCGGGAGTGGCCGGCCAGCAGGGGCAGCGCACGCAGCGCCGTTCCACCGCGTTCGACGTGGGTATCACATGGACCCTGCGCAGGGATCTCTCCCAGCCGACGCCCTGACGCTGCCCGAGCGGAGCGGGGGTGTCGCGTGGTGGCCGACGCGCCTCGAGGCGCGCGTCGCGCTGGCGCTGGGCCTGCTCGTGGCCGGCGCGCTCGGCGCGATCTTCCTCGCCACCACCCGGGCCGTGGGCTCGCAGTCGCGCGCGCGGGCGGCCGCCGAACTCGACGCGGCCAGCCAGTCGTTCCACGCCCTGGTGGCCGAACGCGTGACCTCCGCCCTCGGCGCCGCCCAGCTCGTCACGGAACTGCCGGTCTTCCGCGCGCACCTCACCGACGCGAGGCTCGCCGGCGACGCCGCCACGGTGGCGGCGATGGCCGACGGGTATCGCGCGCAGGTCGGCGCCGAGTTCGCCGTCGTCGCCCGCCAGGACGGCGCGTGGGCGGCCCACCCGGGCTGGACGGACGCGCCGGCCGAATCGGACGCGGTGCTGCGGCGCGGCATCACCCGCGCCCTCGCGGGGGAGCCAGGGGGGCAGATCGTCCACCACGGCGGCGCGCTGTACCTCGTGGTGGCGATGCCGGCACGCTTCGCCGACGAGATCCTGGGCGGGCTGGTCTTCGGCTATCGCCTGAACGACGGCGTCGCCCGCCAGCTCGCGCGCGGCGCCCGCTGCGAGGCCGTGCTGATTGCCGGGGGCGCCGTGGTGGCGAGCAGCCTGGACCCCACCGTTGCCGCCGGTGCGGGCGTCCTCGAGGCCGGGGCGTCCGCCGTGCCCACCGTGCTGCCGGACCTGCTGACGCTCGGCACCCGCCAGTACGTGGCCGGGGTCTTCGCCGTGGCGGGGCCGGAGCAGGGCGGCGATGCGGGCCGGCTGCTCCTGCTCTCGGACTGGCAGCCCACGCAGGACTTCGTCGACCGGCTCCGCGATCGCTTCGCCCTGGCGGGCATCGCCGTGCTGCTCGTGTCGCTCGTGGGCGGCTCGATGTACAGCCATCGCCTGAGCCAGCCGCTGCGCGACATCGCGGCCGCGGCGTCGGAGGTGGCCGCCGGGAACCTGCAGCTGACGCTGCCCGAGCGCGGCTCCGAGGAGGCCGTCGTCGTCGCCCGCGCGTTCAACGACATGAGCACGAGCCTCAGGACGGCGCGGGACCGGCTGATGCACGACGCGACGCACGACGTGCTCACGCACCTGCCCAACCGCGTCCTGTTCATGGAGCGCCTGGACCGGTCGCTCGTGCGGAGGGTGCGGCATCCCGAGTACTGCTTCGCCGTCCTCTTCCTCGACCTCGATCGCTTCAAGCACGTGAACGACAGCCTGGGCCACCGGACCGGCGACCAGCTGCTCGTCCGCTTCGCCGAGCGGCTGTCCGCGGCGGTGCGGCGCGACGACGCGGTCATGCGCGTCCCGGGCGCGCCCGACGCCGACGAGAGCACGCTGGCCCGCTTCGGCGGCGACGAGTTCGTCGTGCTGCTCGACGACATCCGGTCGCCCATCGACGCCGTGCGCGTCGCCGAGCGCATCCAGCGGCTGTCCGCCCAGCCGCTCGCGATCGGCGGGCACGAGGTGTTCGCGACCTCGAGCATCGGCGTCGCGGTGTCGGCCGCGACGCACCAGTCGGCCGACGACCTCGTGCGTGACGCCGACCTCGCGATGTACCGCGCCAAGCAGGCCGGCGGCAACGGCTACGCCGTGTTCGACGGCGCGATGCACGCGCTGGCCGTGCGCCGGCTGCGGCTCGAGACGGAACTCAGGCGGGCGGTGGAGCGCGGCGAGTTCCGCGTCCGCTACCAGCCCATCGTGTCGCTGAAGGACCGCCGCACCGTCGGCTTCGAGGCGCTCGTGCGGTGGCAGCACCCGAAACGCGGCCTCCTGGCGCCCGGCGAGTTCCTGGCCGTCGCCGACGAGGTCGGGATCATCGCCGGCATCGACGACTTCGTCCTGCGCCAGGCCTGCCGTCAGGGCGTGGCCTTGATGGCGGCCCACCCCGACGGGCCCGCGCCGACGATGAGCGTGAACCTGTCGGCCAAGTCCTTCGCGCAGGCGTCGCTCGTCGAGCAGGTGGCCGCAGCCCTGCGCCTGACGGGCTTCCCGCCGTCATCGCTGCGCCTCGAGATCACGGAGAGCACGGCCATCGACGACGTCGAGCGCGCCCGTCACGTCCTGACGGAGCTCAGGGAGCTCGGCGTGCGCGTGAGCATCGACGACTTCGGGACCGGCTATTGCGCCTTGAGCTACCTGCAGGCCTTCCCGCTGGATGCGCTGAAGATCGACCGCTCGTTCGTCATCGGCCTCGGGCAGGGCGGCGGACAGCGCGAGATCGTCCAGCTCGTGATCGCGCTGGCGTCCACGCTCGGGCTCGACGTGATCGCCGAAGGCACCGAGACCGAGGCGCAGGTGGAGTACTTGACGTCGCTCGGGTGCGGATACGGCCAGGGCTATTTCTTCGCCCCGCCGCTCGACCCGTCGGACATCAGGCTGTAGGCGACAGCCGAGCCGGAGAGGAAATCCAGCCCGGCCGTCACCTCAATCCGCGGTCAGAACGTGAACCGTCCGCCCCACTGTACCTGTCGCGCGTCGCGCGCGCTCGTACGGATGAGAAAGGCGGCCGCGCTCATGTTGCTCGACCCGCCGGTGAGAGTCGTGTAGTTGGTGGCGTTGTAGGCCTCGAGAAACGTTTCGAATCGGCGGCCGCCGCCGACCGAGAAGCTCTTCGTGAGGCGCAGGTCGGTCGTGACGATGGGGTTCGGCTTGAGTAGCTCCCCCGTGACTGGCGCCTGATTCCTGGTGGCGCGGAACGCGTTGATGATGGCGAGCTGTTCGTCGACGTTGCCCCGCCCGACGGTTGGAGTCAGCCCCGCTGGCCGATCGTTCTGGGTGTTGAGATCGCCGTCGAGGTCGACGCCGGCGGTGACCGGGAGCGGGCCCCCGCTGATGGCCCGGAACACGCCGCTCAACTGGAAGCCGAAGGGCAGTGTTGTCGAGGCCGACACGCTCAGGTTGTGCGGGGTATCGGTGGGGTTCATCCCCTTCTCGCGTGGCGTGCGCTCGGTGCCGCGGTACGTACTGTAGAACGTGACGCCGTCCAGCGTGCTCTTCGAGTAGGCGTACGATACCTGCAGGCTGTCCGTGCCGCGCACCCGCGTCCGGACCTGCACTTCGAGCGCGTCGTACCACGACTTGGAGAAGTTCGTCAGCATCCCGACCTGGCTGAACCGCGGCACCGGACGCGGATTGGATGCCGAGACGGCTCCGCTCACTGGCAGGTTCGCGTCGGTCGAGCCGAGCTGGTTCCTGCCCACGTTGTGGACGTAGTCCACGTCCAACGACGTGACGCCGTTGATCTGCCAGCCGATGCCCGCCGTCGTGTTGACCGAATAGGGGAGCACGTAGTCATCGGAGATGAGATAGAGGGACCGCACGCCACCGGCATTCACGTAGTCGGTGAGCGACCTGCCGCCCAGCACCGCGTCGATGTCGGGAAAACTACGTAGGAGCTGCGGGTCGGTGATGCGCACGGCCGCGCCCAGCGTCTTGTCCATCGAGGTTTCCTGGAACCACGGGCGGTTTCGCGTCACATACATGCCTGTGGCCGCACGGGCGACGAGGGTGCCGTCGCCACGGATGTCGTAAGTCGCACCGGCGCGCGGCTGCAAGTTGTTGTAGTCGTTGCCTCGATCGGCGCTCACGAACCGCTCGATGCCGGCGTACAGCGGATTCGCGAGGAGGTCGCGGTAGAAGTCGTTCTGACGAAGGTTCGTGTCGAGGTCGTAGCGGAGCCCAAGGTTGAGACGCAGCCGATCCGTGAGCCGCCAGTCGTCCTGGACGAAGGCGGCGATCTGGTTCGACGTGTAGTTGTAGAACCCGGGCGATTGCTGCACGAACGTGAACGGCCACGTGCGGGAGTCCGCGGCATTGAACGGCGTGTCGGTCGTGAACGTGAACTGCCCGTGCTCGGTGAAGTGTGCCTCGAAGTTGCTGGACGCTCTCGAGAACTCGCCGCCAACCTTGATGTCGTGTCTCGGAAGATTGATGTAGAAGGTCTCGAACAGGCTCGCGATCTTGCGAGGGAAGTACTGCGGTGCGACGCCGTTCTGGCCAACGGTATACGATGGCCGAGAAACCTGCAGATCGAAGTTCGCCGGCTCCGTGAAGAGATTGTGGTCCAGGTAGTGAACGCGGACCGAGTTCACCATGTTCTGTGACACCACCCAGTTGTGTTCGCCGACGACGCTGTGGGAGATGCTGGTGTCGACGATGGAGCTCGCTGCGTTGACGGGGCCGCCGCTGGGCGTGTACTGCCGGTCGAACGCGTACCGCACGTAGGCCGATTGCGAGTTGGTGAAACGGTGATCGACCCTCGCGTCGGCGAGGTGTTCGTCCTGGTCGAAGGGATAGTTGCCGTTCTGCTGCGACGCGAACGGGTTGCTCGGCGGGAGTGCCACGATGGCCGCTTTCTGAATCCCAAGGTACTCGTAGGCGCTGAAGAAGTGCGTCTGGTTCTGCACGATCGGGCCGCCGAACGAGCCTCCGAGACGGTACTGCTTGAAGGGCGGCACCGTGGCGGCCTTGGCGTTCCTGGCGTTCAGCGACTTGTCGCGTCCAAAGTAGTAGGCGGTGCCGCCGAAGGCGTTTCCGCCCGACTTCGTCACGACGTTCACGACGGCGTTGAGGGCCGCGCCGTACTGAGCGTCGAATTGGTTGCGGAACACCTTGAATTCCTGGACTGCATCCTGGCTCATATTGATGACCGGGCTACCCCATGTGGCGTCGTCGACGGCGCCGCCGTCGATGACGGTGGTATAGCCGTTGCGCTGGTCGGCGAGCCCGCCGAACTTCGTGATGGCGAACCGGCTGTTGACGCCGGTGAGCGGGGCGGCGCCAGGCAGGAGCTGCGCCAGTACGAGGAAATTGCGGTCGAGCACCGGGAGCGCGCGCAGCTGTTCTCCCACGATGACCGACTGCGGCTGCGCCTTGGCCACTTCGACGAGCGGGCTCTCACCGCTCACGATGACGTTCTCGGAGATCGTTGCGACGCCCAGGGTGATGTTCAGCGTCGTGTTCGCACCGACGAAGAGCGTCACCGCGTGCTTCGATGGGGCGAAACCAGGCAGGTCGGCGGTCAGGGAGTACGGACCAGGCTGCAGATTGACCGCGCGGTAGTTCCCTTCCGGTCCAGTCACGAGCACCTGCTCGGCGCCGTTGTTGGTGTTGATGAGTGTGATGGTCACGCCCGGCAGAGCGGCATTGGTGTCGTCAGTGACGATCCCACCGATGTTGGCTCCGCCCTGCGCGGCTGCGCGGCCCGGCAGGGCTGCGCCGAGGACCAACGCCGTCAGGGTTCCGACAAACAGGCTCCGGAATCGAGCTCTACAAGTCCATGGCATGGAGTCCGCCTTTCGTGCAGGCGCCGGACGGCCGGCGCACGACATCCGGGAACGACGACGCTTGCTACCGGCTCGAACCGGCTCCGCCAGGCTTCACGTGATTGGCGATCTGCTCGGCCGTGGCGAACCAGACGCCGGGCTTGCTCTTCATGTACGCGATGAGCTTCTCGAGGTGCACGATGCGCGAGCGCCGGCCCGAGATGTGCGGATGGAAGGTGAGCATCAACATCCCGCCTTCGCGGTACGCCACGTCGAACTCGTCCTGATAGACCTTGAAGATGGCTTCGGGCGAGGGTAGCGCGCCTGTCCTGGTGAAGTAGGGAGCGTCGTCCAAGACCCAGGACACCGGGAGCTCGACGAGACCGGTCTCCTTGCCGTTCGCCTTGAGGAGGTACGGCGAGTCCATCGACATCATGCTGCTGTCGTAGAGCAGCCCGGCGCGTAGGAGGATGTCCATCGTATGGTGGCTGAAGGCCCACGCGCCCGCCCGGGTGCCGACGGGCCGTTTGCCCGTGACCTTCGTGAAGTAGTCGAGCGACTGCTTGAGGAGGCGCTCCTCTTCTGCGGCATTGTTCAATGTGGGCAGGCTCTCGTGAATCCACCCGTGGAGCGCGACCTCGTGGCGCCCAGACTTCACGATGGCAGGCACCATGTCAGGCGCCAGGATGGCGCTCACGGCGGGCACATAGAAGCTCGCTGGCAGTTTCTCCCTGTCGAGCAGCGCCAGGATGCGCGGCATCGCTTCTACGGCGCCATATTCCGTCTCGGACATCGGCACTGGCAGGGGTTTCAGGTCGCGGGCCATGAGCGGAGATTCGTTGTCGATGTCGAAGCTGATGCACACAGCCACCTTGGCGCCGTTTGGCCAGGCTCTTTGCAGCTTTCGACCGGCGCGGACTTCGCCTGCTGCCGCCAGGAGGTCGGCCTCGCTGCTGCGGATACCCGGCAGGGCGCCTGCGCCCTGCGCTGTCGGTTGAGCGACGACGGCGGCCGGGTGGATCGAGAGGATGGCAAGCGCCACCAGGGCGGGCGACAACGTCAACGGGAAACGACGTGGCATGATTCCTACCTCCGTTGGTGCGGACGTGGCCTCACCGCTGCGCGGTGCCGGCGCCTCCGGGCTGAAGGGTGAGCGTCTGTTCGGTGACGGATTCGACGCGGGACCGCGAGTAGAAGATCGGGAAGTAGCGGCCGCGCGACCAGAGATCGAACAGGTCGCGATAGTGCGAGCTACGGGGATCGCCAGACTGTCCCGGGTTGTTGAGCGCCACCGAGCGGTCCCAGTCGTCAAGGTCGGCGATCATCTTCAGCGAGCCGCCAGACGTCTGGTTGTCGCCGCCGCCAGTGGCGGTCACGGTATAGCTGTCTCCGCCCCTGGGTGCGGGTCCCACGTCAAGCTGCTCCCGGATTTCGGGGGTGACCGCGTTGCTGAGCGGATGCCGGATCAGCGCGTGGTGATACGCCGACTGGCCGTATTGCCATCTCGCGCTGTCAGGGCCGAGCTTCGTGGTCAACTCGGCGACGGCCTGTTCGAGACTCGTGCGCAGCAAGGCGTCGCGCGTGGCGAGGGGATCCGCGCCGAATCGTCCGTCGGGTGACACCATGAGCTCGATCAGCTTCTTCATCCCGACCGCACCAAAGGCGCTCCTCGCGGGGGCCGGCACAAGCCGTTCGCGCACATTCGCGAGCAGCCGGCGCTGCCACATCTCGTAGATGCCGGCAGCCACCGAGTTCTTGTCCAGCACCAGGTTCCAGTCGAGCAGGGCCCTCTGAGCGTTCGCGACCGCTCCGTCACCGACCGGCAGATCGCGCAGCAATGGCACCAGAGCGCGGGCCGGGAGCGACAGGTCGTCGTTCTGCAGGCGCATCATGTCCGCCACCGTGTGGAGCTGGCCAGAGGCGAGGAGTTCGGCGATGCGGGAGGCACGAAACGGATCGGTACCGGTGTGGTGTTGTGCCTCCGGGTAGGGATAGTCGTTGGGAAACAGGTAGTTGTTGGCAGTGACCCAATAGCCTTGGTCAGGGTTGGATGTGTGCGGAAGGGCCTTGATCGGGAGATATCCGTCCCACTCGAAACGGCCGTCGCCAGGGACCGGCACGAGGCCGCTCCATCCCCGGCGTAGCGGCGTGATCGCGACGGCCTGATAGCCGATGGTGCCTTTCGTGTCCGCCCAGATCATGTTCTCGGCCGGGATGCGGCTGAACGCACACGCATCGCGGAACTCCTCCCACGTCGTGGCCTGATCCATGCGCAAGCTCGCGAGATACGGAGCGGCACCTACCTCCATCCACGCGGCGCGCAATGCGTACGCCTTGTGGTTCTTCGAATCCTCGTACAAGACGGGACCGTGGCGGGTGTATTTGAGGTCGACCGCCACCGGCGCTTCGCCTTCGATGGCGATCGAGTCCTTGATGACGCGCATGTCTTCCCACGCGCCGCGGTACATGTACTGCGCCGGATTGGCTGGATTGGTGTCGTAGACGTAGAGGTCTTCGCCATCCGTGCCGAAGATCGTCAAGCCCCACGCGCCGTGCTCGTTGTGACCGATCGACACACCAGGCAACATGGGCTCGCCGCCACCGATGACGTTCCAGCCCGGCGCAACGAGGTGAGACCAATACCTGAGGGATGGGGCTCCTTGAGTACGGTGCGGGTCATTCATCAGAAGCGGCTTACCTGTCTGAGTCAGGCGGCCGCTCACCACCCAGTTGTTGCTGCCGATGTCTTCTTGGCGTTGGCTGAGGTCCTCGGGTGTTGGCGCATAGACGGCGTCGTCCAGGCGTGCCGCCGCACCAACTCTCCGGTACTGCGGCAGGACGTCGTCCGGCGTGAAGGCGATGGGCTCACGGAATGCGTTGTACAGTTCGATCACATCGCGCGTCAGGAGACTGGCGTCGATGGCGGGATCGAGCTCGAGCCGCGGGTCGCCGCCATAGAACACCGACAGGCCCTTGACGGCATCGGCACCCATCGCTTGCACCGCCCTTGCCATGTTCAGTTCCTGCCCCAGGTTGCCGAGCAGGCCGTTGTGGCGGGAGATGACGGCTGCCGTCGTCCAGTGCTCCGGCTGGATGCCGAGCATCTTGAACTCGATTGGGAGTTCGTCCGGGCGTCGGCGGGCCTCGTCGACGTACGCGTTGATTCCCTCGACGAACGCCGTGACGATCTCTTTGCCCCGTGGGTGATACCAGTTCAGCTCCGCGTCCAGGTCGCCACGGAACATGTGCAGCCTCGTTCCGATGTCACGCTTGAGGGCCTTGCGGCCCAGGATCTCCGACACCGTCCCCGTGGCCTGTCGCCGCCAGATCTCGAACTGAAAAAGGCGATCACGAGCAGCCGCATACCCTTGCGCGAAGAACAGGTCGTGCTCGTTGCTCGCGTAGATGTGGTTGATGCCCCAGCGGTCCCGCAGCACCTCGACGTTCGCGCCGAGACCGGGAACGCGAAGTGCCGACCGGGAGGCCGATACTCCGGACTGGGAGGCCGGAGCGGCGGATTGGCCAGAGAGGGGCGGTGTCAGCCCCACGAGCAGGACGGCTACGGCCCCCTGCAACCAACGAGTGAGCACGGTCCACCTCCCCTGAGTACGAGCAACTCCCGAAATCGCGGCGCAATATACAGCAGTTCAGAAGCGGAAATGTGTCTCACTCTGTCTCCGAATGTTGGCCGGGTTATCGCCGCCGAACGGCCCTGGTGTACCGTGGGCGCCATGTCCACGCTGA
Source organism: Vicinamibacterales bacterium (assembly GCA_041394685.1). Classification (GTDB taxonomy): domain Bacteria; phylum Acidobacteriota; class Vicinamibacteria; order Vicinamibacterales; family UBA2999; genus VFZN01. Next base: position 2,091 of record JAWKHU010000064.1, on the reverse strand, counting down.
CCCGCCGCGCCTTCACCACGTCGCTCGTCGCCGGCGCCGCGCTCACCTCGCGGCCTCGCCGCGCCCTGGCCCAGCGTCCGGCCGCGCCCGCCGACCTGGCGTGGTTGACGCTGACCGAGGCCGCCGACCTCGTGAGGGCGCGCTCGGTCTCGCCGGTGGAGCTGACCACCGCGTGCCTGGACCGGATTGCCACCTACAACCCGAAGCTGAACGCCTTCATCACGGTCGTGGCCGACGCCGCGATGGAGCAGGCCCGCCGGCTGGAGGCGGAGGCCAGGGCCGGGACCTTCCGCGGGCCGCTGCACGGCGTCCCCATCGCGCTCAAGGACAACATCGACACGGCCGGCATCCGCACCACCGCGGCGAGCAGCGTCTACGACGACCGCGTGCCGGCCGAGAACGCGGAGGTGGCGCGCCGCCTGCAGGCCGCGGGGGCGGTCCTGCTCGGCAAGCTCAACCTCCACGAGTTCGCGAACGGCGGGACGTCGGCCACGAGCTACTTCGGTCCCGTCCGGAATCCGTGGGCCCTCGACAGGAACCCCGGCGGGTCGTCGGGGGGCTCCGCCGCCGCGGTCGCCACGGCGCTCTGTTACGGCGCGCTCGGCACCGACACCGGCGGATCGATTCGCACGCCCTCGTCCTACTGCGGCATCGTCGGCCTGAAGCCCACCTACGGGCTGGTGTCGATCCGGGGCATCATCCCGCTGGTCGTGTCGCTCGACCACTGCGGGCCGATGGTGCGATCGGTGAGCGACGCCGCAGTCATGCTGCAGGTGCTGGCCGGCTACGACCGCCTCGACATCGCCAGCGTCGAGCATCCGGCCGAGAACTACGTCGCCGCGCTGTCGGCTCCGGTGAAGGGCCTGCGGGTGGGCGTCGCGCGCGTCCCGTTCTTCGACCACCTGGACGACGACGTCGCCCGCGCCACCGAAGAGGCGATCGGCGTCATCCGCTCGCTGACCGGCAGCCTCCGCGACGTGGTGCTGCCGTCGACGAGCGAGATCGGCCTGGGCGCCGAGATGTACGCCTACCACGAGGCGCTGTACTCCCGCATGGCCGGCCGCTACCAGATCCCCACGCGCCGGAACCTCAAGAACGGCGCCGAGGCCAAGGCGTCGGAGTACGTCCGCAACCGCTGGGCGCTCGACCTGCTGCGGCGCACCATCGACGACAGCTTCACCGACGTGGACGTCGTCGTGCTGCCGACCCGACGGCACACGCCGCGCACGGTGGACGCGTCCATCGAGCGCGAGGAGACCGACGTCCCGCGCAATCCCGAGCTGGAGAACACCGGCGCCTTCAACACCTACGGCATCCCTGCGATCTCGGTGCCGTGCGGCTTCACGTCGGCCGGACTGCCCGTGGGTCTCATGATCGCGGGCCCGCGCTTCTCGGAAGGCCGGGTGCTCGCGCTGGCCCGGGCCTACGAACAGGCCACCGACTGGCACACCAAGCGTCCGCCGCTCACGCCGGACACCCCGGTGCCGCCGCTGAAGCGCACCGAAGGCGCCGCGTAGGCCGCGCTCACCCTGGCCGGGCCGACGCGCCCGTGCGCAGTACCGCTCGCGGAGCGGGCCCGGGGGCCGGACGGCCCGCACGGCTGTGGTGTAATTGCTCGAATGCCCTCACGCGCGTGGGCCGTGATCGCCGCGCTCCTCGCCTGCTCGTGCGGCAGTCCCGACGCGCTCGCCATCGATCGCCTGCACGAGTGCACGATCGACGAGGGGCCCGCGGGCGCCTATTGCGGCACGCTGTCGGTCTACGAGGACCGCGCGTCCCGTCAGGGCCGCCAGATTCCGCTGAAGATCGTCGTCGCCCCCGCGCTTCGTCGCGATGCCGCGCCGGACCCGCTGTTCGTCCTCGCCGGCGGTCCGGGGCAGCCCGCCGCGTCGATGGCGTCCGAGCTCCTGCCGGGGTTCCGGCGCTTCCGGACCGATCGCGACATCGTCCTCGTGGATCAGCGGGGCACCGGCGACTCCAACCGCCTGGGCTGCGACCCGTCCCCCGACGAACTGGACGACATCTCCGTCGACGACGATCGGGTCGAGGCCCGTTTTCGCGCGTGCCTCGCGACGCTGGACGCCGACCCGC